>NZ_KZ305017.1 GCF_002723615.1 Limimaricola cinnabarinus | reverse complement strand
GTTAGGCTTCTGCACGATAAGATATATTAGGATCTGGTCGGTGAGCGTTGAATTCTCAGTAGCCAGAAATTCCTTGTTCCTATCAACATAGCGCAATGCCAGACCGGATCGCCTATCAAGCATATTTTGAATAGCTGAAGATTTGCAAAATCTTGCGAGGATTGCTCGACGCACCCCCCCTTTAAAGCAATACTCTGATACGCCGACCATAGCAAATACAATAAGTTCATCTTCAGTGGAGGCGTCGACTAAACCACGCACGATTCTTGATAGGGGCCGGAAATCATTAAGCACCCTGCAGGTAGCCACTGCAATAGGATCGCCCTGAAGAGACCGAATGAACGATTTACTTCCGGACAGCACCTTATTGGAGCCCACGAGCATACGCTCAGTCATTTTATCAATTAGACTGTCTATCTCATGGAGATTCAGGGCTCTAAACCGTATCTCCTCATACCCACCGGATCCCAACATCTTGTCGAGATAATTTTTCCGATACGATCGTTCGGCGCCGATAATGATGATGTCATCACGCTCCGCGAGGCCAAGCACATCAGATATTGACTGCGCATGATCGGCCAAATTATCAACCATTAGTATGATAGGCCCCTCAATTAAATCAATCGTGCTTGCGGTAGAGCGAGAAAGCCTCCCAATCTCACTTGCCCATAGAACATGATACTTGCCGCGAGATGCCAGATTGTATGCAGTCCGCTTCAAAGCAGTCGTCTTCCCGACGCCAGTTGGCCCGAGCATTGCAATGATACGCCTCCCCCCGGCGATACCGTTAACTTCGTTTATCGCGCGCGCAGCTTCCCTTCTTGAAATATCTAAATTCGCAGAAAGGTCGCGCCATCGCGGAGGATGGCCATAATAGAACTTATTACTTGAAACCTTCGAAACATCAAAATTTGGAACCAGCTCGAAGTCTGCGTCTAATTGCAGGGAAGCAGTATGACTTACGCTACTCGGCAGTAGATCCCGTATTCCAGCATCTATTCTTTCTTCTACCAAAGGTGGGTTTGGTATCTTTTCGGAGAGATACCTCATAAAGTCGCTTGAGTATCCCACAAATTGAATTAGATTATGATCCCGGCAAAAAGACTCGCTCAGCCTATCAGTAGATGTATCAACGAATATAGATGGACCTACA
>NZ_KZ305016.1 GCF_002723615.1 Limimaricola cinnabarinus | reverse complement strand
GGACACCGGGCCAATGCCGGTCATCACCTCGCGTTCCGGCAGGTGACCATGACGGACCAAGCGCGCCCGCCCATCCTCGAGCGTATCCTTGGAAAACGCGGCCATGAGCGCAGCCAGCTCGGCGTGGATAGCTTGCTCGATCAGCTTGCGCGCGCCCTCGCGGATGACATCGGTGAATGCGTCGGAGCCAAATCCCGATGGATCAGGCAGCTGTGCAATGGTATTCTCTCGCATGTGGCATATCCCTTTCTCGGCTGAGAACTGACGGCGTCTGAACACCGCCATGATATGCCGCCCCTCAGGGCATCACCAACTTTCGCGCGTTTCTCTCTATACCTCAGGCGCCTGCACTTGAGGGCAAGCTTTCTGGCGAGACATGCGTGTTTCCGGGCCGGGATACTTGCGCCCGTCCTTCTGAGCAAGCGGCTTGCACGACAAGGCAAAGACCATGTACCGGGGCACGGTTTCCACAACGCTCACCGCCATCGCTCTTTACGACAGCAGCTTGTGGCGGTTTGGGATCGGCTCCTGCTTTGACAAACACCGCATGGTCTGACCGCAAGGCGATCTTTCGGCAGCGTCGATCAGAGAATTCCGGGTCAGGTCATGCAGCCCGGAGATGGCCGGTTCTGTCGATCCTCAGTCTTTCACAAGCTTCATCAGGTTTATATCTGCATCCGGACCTATGGATGCATTGAAGAAGTCGGCATTTTGGGACATTCGGTCCACCGTCCAGTTCCACCAGGATATCGCGAGCAACTGCTCGATGACGGATTGGGTGAAGCGAAACTTGATGAACTTTGCCGGAGTACCACCAACGATCGAAAACGGCAGAACATCCTTGGTGATAACCGATCCTGCAGCGAGGACCGACCCGCTTCCCACGACCGCACCGTTGAGAAGGGTGACCCCCGTTCCCGCCCAAACGTTGTGACCCACGTAGTTTGGCTGTCCCCTTATGTGGTTCGTCTTGAATCCAAGCTGCTTTTGCAGCCTTATATTCATGTTCACCGTATCGGTTCTGTGGTTTCCGTTTATGGTGGTGAACTCCGACCCGAAAGCGCAATATCGCCCGACATAAGTCCTGCCCTGCTGCTCCACGCGGCCATTCAGGTTCGTACCTCGTGCGGCAAAGAGATATCTTTTCACCTCCTTGATATTGCCGCGAAATACTATGCTGCTTCGCTGTCGTGCCTCGGCATCCCGGATATCTGCAAGGGTCGAATCTTTTCTGATCTCGTCAATTAATTGATCACGCCATTCTGTTGCTAGATCCGTATCATTCATCACTTGATGCCCGTTCTCGACTGCATGAACTGTACCGGCATGTGTTATTTTCATCGACTGTGCAACATCAGGGGG
>NZ_KZ305015.1 GCF_002723615.1 Limimaricola cinnabarinus | reverse complement strand
GGAGAAACGCGCGAAAGTTGGTGATGCCCTGAGGGGCGGCATATCATGGCGGTGTTCAGACGCCGTCAGTTCTCAGCCGAGAAAGGGATATGCCACATGCAAGAGAATACCATCAGCCAGCTGCCTGATCCATCGGGATTTGGCTCCGACGCATTCACCGATGTCATTCGCGAGGGCGCGCGCAAGCTGATCGAGCAGGCGATCCACGCCGAGTTGGCTGCGCTCATGGCCGCGTTTTCCAAGGACACGCTCGAGGATGGGCGGGCGCGCCTGGTCCGGCATGGTCACCTGCCGGAACGCGAGGTGATGACCGGCATTGGCCCGGTGCCCGTGAAGGTGCCGCGCGTGCGGGATCGGGGTGCCGGCGAAGACAGGATCACCTTCACGCCCAGCATCCTGCCACGGTATCTGCGGAAAGCGAAATCGGTCGAAGACCTGCTGCCGTGGCTTTACCTCAAGGGCGTCTCCACGGGCGATTTCACGGAGGCACTGGAGGCGCTGCTGGGTCCGAATGCCAAAGGCCTGTCCGCCAAGACCATCACGCGGCTGAAGGCCGACTGGTGGAAGGACTACGAGGCTTGGCAGAAACGCGACCTCGGTTCGCGGCGGTTTCTATACATCTGGGCCGATGGAGTTTACTTCAAACCGCGAATGGCTGAGGAGAAACAGTGTGTTCTGGTGATCGTGGGCGCCGATGAATATGGCCACAAGGAGCTGCTGGCCATGACCGACGGCTTCCGCGAAAGCACGCAAAGCTGGCGGGAGCTGCTGCTCGATCTCAAGCGGCGCGGCCTGAAACAGGACCCCAAGTTGGCCATCGGCGACGGCGCCCTGGGCTTCTGGACTGCGCTGCGCGAAGTGTTCGCTACGACGCGGGAGCAGCGTTGCTGGGTCCACAAGACCATGAACGTGCTGAACGCGATGCCGAAATCCGTGCAAGCCAAGGCCAAAGGCCATCTGCACGACATCTGGCAGGCCGAGACAAAGGCCGAAGCAAACGTCGCCTTCGATTTCTTCGTCGAAACCTATGGTGTGAAATGGGACAAAGCGGTCGCCAAGCTGGTCAAGGACCGGGACTCACTGCTGACTTTCTATGACTTCCCGGCCGAGCACTGGAAGCACATCCGGACGTCAAATCCGATCGAAAGCACCTTCGCAACGGTCCGGCATCGCACGAAACGCACCAAGGGGTGCCTGAGCCGCAAAACTGGCTTGGCCATGGCGTTCAAGCTGATGATGTCGGCGCAGAAGAAATGGCGCAGACTTGACGGCCAAAACCGCCTGCCTGAGATCATCCACGGGGTTGAGTTCCGCGACGGGCTCCGCCAACTTCAAGCGGCCGCCTGATCAAGCGTCACCAACTTTTGCCCATATCT
>NZ_KZ305014.1 GCF_002723615.1 Limimaricola cinnabarinus | reverse complement strand
GCCGCGGCCTTCCGGGACGTCTGACGCGTCCCTCGGCAATGCAGAATCCGTGGTGTCCATGCATGGTCTCCTTGCGATCATCTGCAAGGAGGCCTAAGGTCTGTAGCAGATACAGGCTCAAGGACTTTCCGAATGGGAAAAGATCACCCTTCCGTGAAGCCGATGCAGCGAGCCGCCCTTGCCCGGGCCACCGGATGCAACCTTGAGACCATTCGCTACTACGAGACGGTCGGCGTCATGCCCGATCCGCCGCGGGACCCGAACGGCTACCGCAGCTACGGTGAGGATCATGTGCGCCGATTGCGCTTCGTCATGCGCGCGCGTGATCTCGGATTTTCTCTCGAGGAGATCAGAGGGTTGCTCAGCCTCGTCGACAGCCACAACCAGACTTGTGCCGAGGTGAAGGAGATCGCCTCGGCCCATCTCAAGGATGTGCAGGACAAGATCGTCGATCTGCAACGGATTGAAAGAGCATTGAGCGACACGGTGGCGCAATGCAGCGGAACCGAGGTCCCGGAGTGCCCCGTGCTGGACGCCCTGCTGGACTGAGCGCCGGTTACTCCTGCGCGGTCGCCTCACAAACACGGCTGCCAACAGACTCAACGCCGACCCAAGCGCTGAGATATCCGCCTCGTCAACTCGACCGCATCTCGGTCCGGCGCGCAGGGATCGCCGCGAGTTTCAGACCACGTATCGGTCCCAGCTGCCGTAATGCTCCGCGCTACGCCGACCCCGAGGCAGGCTGAGAATGATCAGCGCCAAGCCGGCCAGGATGCCAACGAGGCTTCCCGGGACCGTGCCGCCACCCAGCAGCCAGGGCGCGATCACGAGCCATAGTCCGAAGCCCAGATTGAGGAAGCGCAGCGGTCGCGCGACCTCGGCCCACGCGATCACGGCGGTCGTCAGGACCAGCGCGCCTACCAGATGATCACTGCCCGCCAAGGGCATCTCGTTGCCGAAGATGGCGCGTGACAGCATCAAGAAGGCGCCGAGGGCGGCGCTGAGGCCAAGGGTCCATGGGACGGTGACACCGCGCGCGCTTTGCCGAAGCAGCTTCGTAGGCACGGCATCGAAGCTCATCGAACCTCCGCTTGTCGACCCCGGCAACGCATCGCCTTGGAAGAAGGCACGCCAGAATGGGCGGCCGCGCCGCGTATTCCAGATCATGAACTGGATCATTGCCACGATCTCGTCGAGCGAGAACGGGATCATGATCAGCATCGCCGCCGCCGCCAACAGGCAGATCGTGCAATAGGTGCCAATCGTGATCGGCTGAATGATGATGAAGTAGATGCTCACGATCCCCAATGGACCGACGACGATGCCGAAGAGCGCGACCATCCATGGCATCGTGCGCCACCGCTTTCGACTTCCCATCACCCCCATCAGGATTTCGAACATGTAGCTCATGGCGCCCAGCCCCCCGTCGGCCACCGGCCAAGCCTTGGAGACGTCGGAGGTGACGATATATTCGCTGCCGTTCAGAGCCGAAGGAGAAG
>NZ_KZ305013.1 GCF_002723615.1 Limimaricola cinnabarinus | reverse complement strand
CCCCCAACTTCGACAGTTCACGGTCGATTTTGTGGCTCTCTGACTGCCGGGCTTCAACAATATCAAGGGGTTGGCAGGGATGGAACGCTGGTTCTGGCGCGATCTTGTTGTGGCACGCCTGAGCGACATTAGTATTGCTGCGACGGAGGCGCGCCTGATACATGTTGCGGCATGTATACCAAGATCACCAGGTCCGGCGGACGCAGCTACCTTCAGCTTGTCGAAGGCCACCGGGATGCCGCCGGTAAAGTCAGGCATCGCGTTGTCGCCAACCTCGGACGCCTCGAAGAGCTTACGCCGCAAAAACTCGATCCACTGATAAATGGACTGAACAGGGTTCTCGGGCGCGCGGAGAACACCGCCTCCGAGGTCGTCACCGAGAGCGCAAAGGCCTATGGCGACGTCTTCGCGTTGCATGAGCTGTGGAAAGACCTTGGCTTCGACAAGGCGCTCAACCGGGCTCTGCGCTCCGGGCGCCGCAAGACCGATGCCGAAGCGCTGATCAGGGCCATGGTATTCAACCGCCTTTGTGCCCCGGACAGCAAGCTGGGATGCCTGCGTTGGCTGGAGACGGTGGCGATGCCGGCGATGCCGGAGACCGTCACCCACCAGCACCTGCTGCGCGCCATGGACGCGCTCATCGATCATGCGGATGCAGTTGAAGAGGCCTTGGCCCGGCATATCCGGCCGCTGGTCGACCAGGATCTCGCCGTCGTCTTCTATGACCTGACCACGGTGCGCATTCATGGCGAGGGGACGGTCGAGGATGACCTGCGCGCCTTCGGCAGAAACAAGGAGACTGGCGGCATCGCGCGGCAGTTCGTGCTGGGCGTCGTGCAGGCCGCCGAAGGCCTGCCGCTCATGCACACGGTCCACCCGGGCAATGTCGCCGAGACCAAGACCCTACAGGGGATGCTCTCGAGCGTCCTGAAGCGCTTCCCCATCCAGCGCGTCATCCTCGTGGCTGACCGCGGCCTGCTCAGCCTCGACAATATCGGCGAGCTGACAGCGATGGCCGATCAGGGCGGCCGCAAGCTCGAGTTCATCCTCGCGGTTCCTGCGCGCCGCTACGCAGAGCTGGTTGAGACCTTCCACAGCCTGGCCTTCGATGACGACGGTCTGGCGGAGACCCGCTTCGCTGGTCACCGTCTGATCGTGGCGCATGATCCCCTGCGAGCGCAGGAGCAGTCCGACAAGCGGCGCAGGCGCATCGCCGAACTCGAGATCATGGCCGAGAAGCTGGTCGCCAAGCTCGATGCCCAGGACGAAGGCCAGAGCGCCCGCGGACGGCGCGCCTCTGATCGCGGCGCCTACAGCCGGTTCACGCGTGCCGTGGCCGAGGCGGAGCTGACCCGCTTCATCAAGGCCGACTACACCGCCGAGCGGTTCAGTTGGTCCCTCGACGAGGCCACGATCGCCGGGGCCGAGCTGTTCGACGGCAAGCTGGTGCTGTTGACCAATGCCCCCGACATCAGCGCGGCAGAGGCTGTCGCCCGCTACAAGAGCCTCGCCGACATTGAGCGCGGCTTCCGCGTCCTGAAGTCCGACATCGAGATTGCGCCGGTTCACCATCGCCTGCCGGAGCGCATCCGCGCCCATGCGATGATCTGCTTCCTGGCCCTCGTGCTCTACCGCGTCATGCGCATGCGCCTGAAAGCCAAGGGCTACGCTGCCAGTCCGCGGACGGCCCTCGATCTGCTCGCCCGCATCCAGAAACATACCGCCCATATCGGCGAACGCACATTCAAGGGGATATCAAGAACCCAGCCTGAGCAACTCGATCTATTCGACGCATTGAGCCTCCCCAAGCCCGCCTGAGCCCCCACGTTGTGGCAAAACCCACAATTCGGGGCGAAGGATATCAATCGCTTAGCGCGTTAGCTGTCGAAGTT
>NZ_KZ305012.1 GCF_002723615.1 Limimaricola cinnabarinus | reverse complement strand
GATCGCGGTGCCCAGGCTCAGGTACACCGCCCCGAAGACCAGCCACATGCCCGTCTGCACTCCGACAAGCCTCTGTCCAAGCAGAACGACCAGACCGCCGAAGCCGCCCATCACGACAATCCTCGCCATCAAGAAAACCAGTGCCGCACTCATCCTCTGCGCAGCGGGGCGGTGTCGCTGCCCCTCGAGAAACAGCACATGCGCCCCGAGTGTGCAGGGCTCGACGAAGCCGAGCAGCCCGAGACCGAAGGCAGGCAGCAGCGTCTGAAAGGTGATGTCCATGGTGCAATGGTATCGTTGAAACCGGTGGGCGAGGCAAAGCCTGGCCCCGCTAATGGCCGGGAACGCAGACATGGAAGGGCCGCAGCGCTATCTCGACAACGGCACCGCCCTCCACCGTACGAAAGCCAGCGGGTTCCGCCCCTGCCTGTCCTGCGGCATGACGCCCCCGGCCACATTTGGCACCACACCGACCGCGTGCTGCGCGAGATCATCCTGTGCGACATCGCTGCAATGGTCGGCAAGGGCTACGAAAGCCGTCCTATTCAACTGTGGTGGTCCATGCCGTGCTGGTCCGGGTTGTAGGGGTTGCCCGCCTTCGGGTAGAGATAGACCTTCGTGCCCAGAGGGACCTTCTCGTAGAGCTCGATGATGTGGTCGTTCACGAGCCGCGCGCAGCCGTTCGAGACCGCTCGACCAATGGTCGAAGGCTGGTTGGTGCCATGGATGCGCAGATAGGTGTCGCGGCCGTCGACGAAGAGATAGAGCGCCCGCGCGCCGAGCGGATTGTCGAGCCCACCGGGCATCCCGTCTTCCGCATACTTCTCATATTTTTCGGGCTCCCGCTTCACCATGGCCGGCGTAGGCTTCCAGCTCGGCCACTCTTTCTTCACCTGCACGACATAGCGTCCGGCATGATAAAGGTCGTTACGCCCGACGCCGACGCTGTAGCGGATGGCCCTGCCCTCCGGCAGCGTCCAGTAGAGCGCGAACTCGTCCGGCATCACGTGGATCTCCCCGGGGGCGATACCCGCCGCGATCTCGACTTCGCGCGGCAGGAACTTCTCAGGCAATTCCTGGCTGGAATGCGCCCATGCCGATCCGGGAAGCCAAGCGCTTGCCGCTCCAAAACCTGCGGCCCGTGTCAGAAACTGTCGTCTTTGCATGCCATTCGCCTCAATGCTCGACCGGTTACCATGACTGAAAGTCTGCCCGGCTCTGTGGGTTCATCACTCAAATCGATATGCCGGAAGAACCTGCTCCGGCGCCACACACGAACCAGTCAGCCACTCTCGGTCAGGGGCACCTTGCCGCCCATCACCTGAAGCATGAACGAACCCGACGCAGTGATCATCAGGAAGCCATGGAAAGCCTCGATCCCGGTGATGAACCGCAGATGGCCGTCCGGGTTCAGGTCGCCCCGCCCCAGCGTGGTGAAATTGACCAACGAGAAGTAGAAATAATCCATGATGCCTACGTCCTTGGTCTCAGGGCCCGGCACGTTCAGTTCGCCAATCCCCAGCCCCCGCGCCGCCCATAGGAAGATCGCCGTGTAGACCAGCGCTTCGATCACATGCGCAGTGGTAACCGCGCCGACGGTTAGCGCGAGGTGGCGACCACGCTTTGTGTTGCCACCGCGGGCGATCGCATCGGACACGGTCTTCAGCGTCCCGTAATGGATCGCGGTGCAGATCGCGACGACGAGGATCGAGAGCAAGATAGCCTGGATCATGCGGGCTCAATGAGGATCGGGGCAGATCCGTTCCCGATCAATCCCGCGCCTTCTCGAGCAGGGCGACCATCTCGCGGAACTTGGAGCGCTGCTCATCGGCGTCGCCCGACAGGATCGCCGCCTCCATGCAGTGGTTGGCGTGGTCTTCGATCAGGAGCCGTTCCACCGCCTTGAGCGCCGAGCGCACGGCG
>NZ_KZ305011.1 GCF_002723615.1 Limimaricola cinnabarinus | reverse complement strand
TCCGCTCTGTGTCCCGGTATAGGTTCGCAGTCGCCTCCTCGCTCAGGTCGGAGGTCGGGACATCGAAGACGATCCGCCCACCGCTTATACCTACGATGCGTTGCGCGAAACGCCGCGCCAGATCGGGCTGATGCGACGAGAACATCGCCGTTGCGCCGCGCGCTCGTGCCGCGCCTGTCAGCAGCGTCAGAATCTCGGCTGCCCGGGCGGGGTCGAGACTGCTTACCGGCTCGTCTGCAAGGATCAGTCGCGGCTCCTGCGCCAGACAGCGTGCGATGGCAACGCGCTGCCGCTGTCCGCCGCTGAGACTGTCGACTCTGCGCTCGGCGAGATCGGCGATGCCGCAGTCGGCGAGCGCGGCCAGCGCAATTTCCAGATCATGCGAAGTCGACGATCCCATCAAGGCGCGCAAGGGCGACATGCGTCCCAAGCGGCCATTGAGAACGTTGCGTAGGACCGTGGACCGTTCGACCAGGGCGAATTCCTGGAACACGAAGCCTGTGTCAGGGCGTCGCGCGCGCAGAGGCGGTCGATCGGGATCGAGCGACGCTCCCAAGACCGAAGTTCGCCCTTGCCAGCCCCGGAGCCTACCGTCGAGCAGTGCCAGGAGCGTCGTCTTGCCCGCACCAGAGGGACCGAGCAGAGCGATGCTTTCCCCCGTGGGAACGAGCAGAGAAATCCTTTCCAGAGCCGGAAGATCCGAACCCGGATGGGCAAAGCTCAGGTCGTCGATCTGCACGGCCGGGCTCATTTCAATAGTCCGTATCGCCTTGCCAAGTCGCGCACACCTTCGTAGGCGGCGGGATCGGCTCTGACGTATCCATCTGGCCCATAAAGAAAGCGCAGTTTGTCGCGGTGCTCTGGCTTGTTCAGCATCATCATGGCATCGACGAACCGCGTGCGCAGGCCAACGTCCAGCCCTGGCCGAGCGATCACCACGTGGCTGGGAATGGCATCGCTCTCCGCGATCCAGGTCACCTGCGACTGCTGCTCCGGCGTGAGCAGGAGATCGGCATACTGACTGGCGCCTGCCGCCGCGACCAGCCCTTCGGCCATCGCCTGCATTGCCTGTTGATAGCCACCCGCGAAGAAGACCCGTCCGAAGAACGCGTCGGCGGCCTCCGGGCGGTCGATCAGCCCCGCGCGCTCGAACTCGGCAAGCGGGTAAAGATAGCCCGACTCCGATATCGGATCGGCGAAGGCGATGTCCCTACCACGCAGGTCGGCGAGCGACTGGATACCGGCGTCGCGGCGAACGAAAACGCGGCCGGTGTAACTCGGATCACCGCGGTAGACCTCGGACAGGAGCGGGATCGCGTCGATCTCGGCCTCGGCCAGAACAAAGGGCAGCGCCCCCATGAAGGAGATATCCGCGTCACCGTTCCTCAACGCCTCGACCGCGGCGGCATGGTCGATGGTGACGAAGCCCTCGACAGGCACGCCGATCTGCTCGGACAGCCAGCCTGTGATGGCCTCGATATCCCCCAGCAGCTTGTCGGGATTTTCCTGCGGAATGAAGGCAAGGCGTAACGTATCATCTTGCGCCGCAAGGGGCGCCGCCAGAAGCACTGTGCTTGCTCCAGCCATGGCCAGAACGGCTCTGCGGTTCAGTTTCGTCGCCATCAGAAGGCCCTTTCGTCAATCGCGTTGGCGTCGGACTTGAACGCGCTCCAGCTTGCTTCCGCGGCCGCCCAGTCCTCGTCGCGCACCGCAGCGCCGACTTCTTCCAGCCCCTTGGCCAGCGCGTAGACATCGGGGCGGGCGGCAAGGTTTGACATGGTGCCGGCGTCGGCCGCGAGATCCGCCGCGACAGTGTCGACCAGCAGCAGGATATGCTCCGCATCCCGTTGTGGGATCAGCGTGTCGAGTGTCGAGGCAAACGTCGTGAGCTCGGAAAATGCCAGCCGGAAGGCTGTGTTTTCGCTGCCGAAGGCCTCATAAGGCTCATCCGCCGCGCCCACAGCTTCCAGATAGGCCGTGAGGTCGTCACGATCCGCCTCGGTCAGCCCAAGCGATTTCGTCTCGTCGAACCAGT
>NZ_KZ305010.1:1830-2732 GCF_002723615.1 Limimaricola cinnabarinus | reverse complement strand
CGGCGCTTGGGGTGAGAACCGGATCTTCGGCGAGGACGCCTTTATCCGAGCCTGGATGGTGGACATATCCTCCGATCACTACGAGCTGGACCTTTCGACCGCCCGGGAGCAGTTGGGCTGGCAGCCGCAGCACGGCCTGCGGGAAGACATGCCGCGCATCCTGCGAAATCTGAAGGATGATCCCTATCACTGGTATTCGGAAAACGGGCTGAATGCCGCGCGGGTTTCCGCGACCAAGGTGGTGCAGGCGAATGCCGAGCAGCACGGCGAGGACGACAGCCCCGCCGAAGCGGACTCGGCCGCGCGCGAGCACGACAACCACATGCGGATGATGCATTTCCAGATGCTCTGGGTGCATTGGCTGGTGGCCGGGCTGGGTCTTTGGCTGGCCACTGCGCCTTCCGTTTTCGGCACCTTCGACCAAACCGAGTTCAGCGCCGCCGTGCAGCGTGTCACCGAAGATCGTGGACTTTGGGCCGCGGCAACGCGCAGCTGGTTGACGGCCTGGAATGACGTTTTCACAGGACTGGCGATCACTGCCCTGGCGCTGATCTCGATGCGGCCTGGCAACGGTTGGGCGCAATGGGCCAACGCCGCGCTGGGGGTCTGGCTGTTGGCGGCGCCTTTGGTTTTCTGGACGCCGGACCCGGCGGTTTATGCGAACGACACATTGATCGGCGCGCTCGTCATCGCGCTGACCATCCTGATCCCGATGATGCCCGGCATGTCGCGCGAGGGCATGATGGATGAAGGCGACATACCGCCAGGCTGGACCTACTGTCCGTCCACCTATGTGCAAAGACTGCCGATCATCGCGCTCGGAGTGGTGGGCTTTCTTCTGTCGCGCATCCTGTCTGCCTATCAGTTGGGTCATGTCGACGGCATCTGGGAGCCATTCTTCT
>NZ_KZ305010.1:0-1111 GCF_002723615.1 Limimaricola cinnabarinus | reverse complement strand
CCTCTCCGTCGGCTCTGAACGGCAGCGAATATATCGTCACCTCCGACGTCTCCAAGGCTTGGCCGGTGGCCGACGGAGGGCTGGGCGCCATGAGCTACATGTTCGAGATCCTGATGGGGGTGATGGGCAGTCGAAAGCGGTGGCGCACGATGCCATGGATGGTCGCGCTCTTCGGCATCGTCGTCGGTCCATTGGGGATCGTAAGCATCTACTTCATCATCATTCAGCCGATCACGATTGGCACTTATTGCACGATCTGCCTGTTGGCGGCGGCGGCGATGCTGATCATGATCCCGTTCTCGCTCGACGAGATCGTGGCAATGATCCAGTTCATGATCTGGAATACGCGGCGCGGCCGCCCATTCTGGCGCGCATTCTTCCGAGGCGATGCGTTGCCGGGGTCGACAAGCGGAGGTTCGATGAGCTTCGATGCCGTGCCTACGAAGCTGCTTCGGCAAAGCGCGCGCGGTGTCACCGTCCCATGGACCCTTGGCCTCAGCGCCGCCCTCGGCGCCTTCCTGATGCTGTCACGCGCCATCTTCGGCAACGAGATGCCCTTGGCGGGCAGTGATCATCTGGTAGGCGCGCTGGTCCTGACGACCGCCGTGATCGCATGGGCCGAGGTCGCGCGCCCGCTGCGCTTTCTCAACCTGGGGTTCGGACTGTGGCTCGTGATCGCGCCCTGGCTGCTGGGGGGCGGCACGGTCCCGGGAAGCCTCGTTGGCATCCTGGCCGGCTTGGCACTGATCGTTCTCAGCCTGCCTCGGGGCCGACGTAGCGCGGAGCATTACGGCAGCTGGGACCGATACGTGGTCTGAAACTCGCGGCGATCCCTGCGCCGGACCGAGATGCGGTCGAGCTGACGAGGCAGATATCTCAGCACCTTGGGTCGGCGTTACGTCTATTGGCGGCCCTGTTCCGCGAGGCGGTCGGGCAGGAGTAGCCGGCACTCAGTCCAACAGGGCGTCCAGGACAGGGCACTCCGGGACCTCGGTTCCGCTGCATTGAGCGGTGCGGTGCGACGATGAATGCCTCATCCGCCCGTGCCGAAGGGCTGCACCCAGACCACCAGAAGGACAAGATAGAGCGCGTAGACAACTGGCAGGACGAC
>NZ_KZ305009.1 GCF_002723615.1 Limimaricola cinnabarinus | reverse complement strand
GCCGCTCTCGATGTGCTCGGGCTGATCTCACTGAAGGGGAAGGTCGTAACCGCCGATGCCTTGCACTGCAATCGCCGCACGGTTGCGGCGATCAACGCGCAGGGCGGGGACTGGTGCTTGGCGCTGAAGGCCAATCAGGACTCGCTCCTGTCCGATGCCCGGGCCTGCTTCGGCAAAGTGAACAAGGCCCATCCGGCAGCCCAGGTCGAAGACACCGGTCATGGGCGGACGGAGAGGCGCACTGCGGTGGTCGTTCCGGCCAAGGGGCTGGCCAAGCATCATGATTTTCCTGGGCTGAAGGCGTTCGGCCGGATCGAAGCGACCCGGGAAATCGACGGGAGCATCACCTCCGAAACCCGCTACTTCGCGCTGTCTTGGAAGCCGACGCCAGACGTCTTGATTGAAACCGTCCGCGCCCATTGGGCCATCGAGAACGCTCTGCACTGGCAGCTCGACGTGTCGTTCCGCGAAGACGCCGCGCGCAACCGGAAGGATAACGGCCCCGGCAACATCGCTGTCCTGCGTCGCCGCGCGCTCGACGTCGTCCGCAGGGACACCTCCAAGGGCTCGCTCTCGATCAAACTCAAGCGCGCAGGCTGGGATGACGACTTCCTTCGGAAGCTTCTCGATGGCTTAGCCGAGACGTGAGGCCAACTGCGATTGCCCTGCCCGAGAGACCGCTCCTGTCCCGAGACCGGGGCCATCAGATCCCGACCTCCGCGAGCAGGCCGATCACTCCTCCCTGCCGGGAAGGATCTGCCTCCGCCTCTCCTTTAGGCGGGCCCCTCCAGGCCATCGTATGCTGAACGATCGGGCCCCGGAGCGGCTTTTGTCGAGGGGTGATGGTGAGGCACCCATCGACTTCCAACGGTGGGTTTTGCGGATTCCACAGCAGCAGGTGTTTCAGCTGCAGGGCGGGGCCGCTTTCGCTTGCCCCAATTTGCGCCGAGAAGGGCCCCCTCCTGCCCCTTGCCGAGCGGAACACGATCGCCGCCTCGTTTGGAGAGGAGATCAGGAAGCAGGCGAGCAGCTGGCCTTGCATTTGAATTTCCCGTGACCGGGTCAGCGGGAAGATATCGCAGCTGAGGATCCGGTTGGAAAAGGCCCTAGCATCGCTGTCACTTGGAGCAAGGATGCGCAGGTCGCGTCCAGCCAGCCCGTTGCCCGGCTTTGTGTCGCGGGGGATGACGGCCCCCGCCGCCCGCGCAAGCACAAGCTTCGCCAGCGCGCGGGGGAACTGCGTATCTGTCGCGTAATGCGGATTGTCCTTGTAGAGCCTGTCCGGGGTCAGGTGGGCAAAGCGCAGGCGCCAGAACCGCCTGGCGTCCACCGGCTTGAGTTGGTAGCGCTTCAGCAGGCTGGCCAGCTTCTCGCGATAGGGATGCAGCTCTTCGTCGGTGGCTTCGGCCTTGTTGTACAGTAATACCGGCAACACGGGATAACCGCGCCGGGCGCAGATCTCGAACAGCCAGCGCAGGTGATAGAGCAGGACCCCGACCGGCTGGTGATGCGCCGAATAGTTCGCCTCGTTGAGCGCGTATTCCCATATGATCACCGGGTTCGGCGGCAGGTCCGTGCTGCTGAGCAGCCGATAGATTCCCATCGCCGTCGTCGCCGCGCCGATACTGAGATTGACCACCCGCTCCGGCTCGGGATGGAGCTTTTTCAGCTGGTCCACCCAACCATTCCGCAACAAGGAGTTCGACCCCCCGATGATGACGAGTGAAGGGACGTCGGACATTCGGTGGCCTTCTATACCTGAGATATGGGCAAAAGTTGGTGACGCTTGATCAGGCGGCGGCTTGAAGTTGGCGGAGCCCGTCGCGGAACTCAACCCCATGGATGATCTCGGGCAGGCGGTTTTGGCCGTCGAGTCTGCGCCATTTCTTCTGCGCCGACATCATCAGCTTGAACGCCATGGCCAAGCCGGTCTTGCGGCTCAGGCACCCCTTGGTGCGTTTCGTGCGATGCCGGACCGTTGCGAAGGTGCTTTCGATCGGATTTGACGTCCAGATATGCTTCCAGTGCTCGACTGGGAAGTCATAGAAAGTCAGCAGTGCGTCCCGGTCCTTGACCAGCTTGGCGACCGCCTTGCCCCATTTCACACCATAGGTTGCGACGAAGAAGTCGAAGGCGACGTTTGCTTCGACCTTTGTCTCGGCCTGCCAGATGTCGTGCAGATGGCCTTTGGCCCTGGCTTGCACGGATTTCGGCATCGCGTTCAGCACGTTCATGGTCTTGTGGACCCAGATGGGATGGTTGCCGCCCTCCCCAGACGGCATCGCAATGTGCCAAGGTCGTGGTGTTCAACGCCACGCAGCGAGGAGGACGACGAGATGAAGGATACGATGATCGGAGTGGACTTGGCAAAGCGCGTTTTCCAGCTCCACGGAGCATCTATGACCGGCAGGTGAAGTTCTGGAAAAAGCTGACACGGGAACAATTCCGGCGGTTCATGTCGGAGCAGCCCGCCTGTATTGTCGTGCTCGAGGCTTGCGGCAGCGCCAGCTACTGGACGCGGGAGATGGAAGCGCTTGGCCATGACGTCAAACTCATCGCGCCGCAGTATGTCCGGCCCTTCGTCAAGCGTCAGAAAAACGATGCGGCTGATGCCGAGGCCATCGTGATCGCGGCACGCCAGCCAGAGATGCGGTTTGTCGCGCCCAAGACGGCAGAGCAGCAGGCAAAGGCGGTAATGTTCCGAGGTCGAGAGCGCTTGGTCCATCAGCGGACCGAACTGGTGAATGCGTTGCGGGCCGTGCTCTACGAATACGGCCATATATTTCCGACCGGCCTTGTCCATCTGAAGCGGATCGAGGGGCTGATGGATGATCCCAACTCCGACCTGCCGTCGCTGATCATCGCAGAATGCCAGGACTTGCTAGCGCAGATTGCCGAGAAGACGTCGAGGATCGACGCGAAGACCAAGAGGCTGAAGGCGCTCGCGGCCGAGACGGACACGGCGCGTCGACTGCAGACGATGCCAGGGGTTGGGCCTCTGACGGCGCTGGCGGTCGAAGCCTTCGCGCTCGACATGGCGCAGTTCAAGTGTGGCCGGGATTTCGCGGCTTGGTTGGGGCTCGTGCCACGTCAGCACTCTTCGGGCGGAAAGTCGCGTCTTGGGCGGATATCAAAAGCAGGTCAGAACGACATCCGACGGCTCCTGATCATCGGCGCAATGTCGCGATTGAACTGGCTCGGGCGCCGATCGATCCTGGAGGGCTCGTGGCTCGCAAGGATGCTGATGCGGAAGCCGAAGATGTTGGTCGCGATTTCACTGGCAAACAAGATGGCGCGCCAAATCTGGGCGATGCTGACGAAGAATGAGGATTACAGAGATCCGGCGCTGGCGGCGATGACATGAGTATCATGTCGTAGTCACCCAGCGTCGGTGCCAAGGGGAGTGTGAGAAGCCGACGACCTGAATGGGTGCAACGATCGAACAGATCGGGAATAGGAAAACCAGAAGCGTTGTAGGGGCTGATAGCCCGCTACCCAGATTTGGACCCGTTCCGCAGATCACCATATCGGCCAGCGGCTTCTGAGAGCGCCGCACATCAAGGCCTTACAGAAGTTCGCACTCGATCACACGCCAACAGGGTCAAAAGCTCTTGCATGACGGGCGGCAACCACAGAAGCAACGTTGCTCCCGCGTCGTGGCGAACACTTCGCGCAGCGCGGTCCAGAAGCCCAGGGT
>NZ_KZ305008.1 GCF_002723615.1 Limimaricola cinnabarinus | reverse complement strand
CAGCACCGCTGTTTCCGGTAGAGCGCTCAGCGTCCGCCGCGTCGTGAAAGTGTCGAGGAGATAGTTGTCGGCGAGATAGTCCGAGATGACTGCGCGCGCGGTTGCCATTGCCTCGGTGGAGGTAGGTGTCGTGCCTGCGCCAAGGAGACCGGGAGAACCCGCGCTGCTGGCGAGTTCCAGCCATGCGCGGCCGATACGCCTCGAAGCTTCGGGATCGGCGGCGGCGATGCCGTCCGCGAAGGCGCGGTAAAGTTCACGGGCTTCGCGCACGGCCCGCTGCGCGGTCGCCGGGCTTTCGGCCGCAATGGCCCGATCCAGCTCTTCTTCGAGCCTAAGCGCGATCAATCGCGTCGCCTCGGCGAAGACCGCATGCCGGTCCTCGCTCGAGATAGCATCCATGAGGGTGTCAGGCTTCACGTCGCTATCTTCATCCAGACGCGCCAGCGCGCCGAACGAGAAATCCGAGTTGCGGTGGGGTTCAGACCAAGCGGCCTCTACGTCGTCCCAGGGCAACGGCTCGAGATTTCCGAGGAAGAGTGTCAGCCGATAGGCGGCCGCTTCGGGAAGCCAGGGCGCTTCCTTGGCAGGAGTCGCCAAAGCAGAGCCAGAGAGGGCAAGCGCCCCTGCAAAAGCGGCAAGCAACAATGCAGGAAATCTCGAGGTCACAGCGTTCTCCGGTCTCAAAAGTTAGCCGATGCTAACATATATAGATAGTGCTAACAAGTTGTCATTCCCGCCAGATCGCGGCAATGTCCTGGCATGACGAAATTGCAGATACATGGACGTGAGGCGTCCGACGCGAGCGACAGGGATGCCAAGGCGCAGGCGGAAGGCTTCGCGACCGTGCGCCAGGCGCATGAGAGCGAAATGGCCGAAGACTATGTCGAATTGATCGCCGAGCTGATCGAGATTCAGGGCGAAGCGAGACCGGTGGACATCGCCGAGCGCCTGGGTGTGAAACCCCCCACGGTCACCAAGAACATCTCAAGACTAAAGGAGGCAGGCCTCGTTTCCCGCGAGAGGTATAGAGCCATTTTTCTCACCCCTGAGGGACAGAAACTGGCAGAGGCCTGCCGTAGGCGTCACCGTATCGTGGTGGCGTTTCTCCTGAGCCTTGGGATCGATGAGGAAACGGCGGAACGGGACGCCGAAGGGATCGAACACCACGTCAGCGAAACCACTCTGGAAGCCTTCGAGGCGGTGGTGACGCGCGCTCATGAAAAGCATTGACCTCGCGGTTTCGACTTTTGCCGGCGACCAATGGACGTCTGCGGAGAACTGAGAAATCCATGCGCTCTCCAAGTCCAAAGTCGTTGCTTACGAAGGATCGTGGCGGAGCTCCGGAGAGATGACATGCGCGATCCTTGAATGGGTCGACCGGCTCATCAACCGCCGCCCGGTCGAGCCTGTCGGCATTGTCCCTTCAGCGGAGGCGAACACTACGCTGCTCTCGAAACATCGAGCATGGCCGCGTAGCTGAAGCAAACCAGCCCCCCGGAAGTCTGACGTGGTTCATGCCGCGATAATGTTGCGGCCACGAGGACTGCTTTGCCAAGCAGGTCGGCGGCAAGGCCGCTTGAAAAGCGCGTCTCTGGAAGCCGAAGCATCGGGTCGACCAGCAGCTGGGCGGCCCATTTCGAGGACAGGCCGACTTCGCCTACCCGTGCCCATACAACTCGGCGTTCTGGTGGGCATTTCCTTCGTGCTCGAACTCCAGACTCGAATGGGCGATACCGAAGCCGTCCTTCAATCGGGACTTGATGCCGGCTTTCACGCTTTCGATGCGCGCCCAGCCCTGATCGTCCAGCACCACGTGGCAATCGAGAGCAACCTCATGCTCCTGCATTTGCCAAAGATGCACATGGTGGACATCCCGAACGCCATCGGCGTCCCGCATTGCCTGAACAACGGCGTCACTGTCGATATCAGGCGGACTGCCGAGCATCAGGGTCCGGATTGGCCCGCTAATTTCGGTCAGTGCCAAGTAAAGGATATAGAGCGCGATGCCGATGGTGATGGCGGGATCGACCCAGCGTAGGTCGTATAGGAGGATCAGCGTGCCACCGATGATGACAGCCACCGAGGCGAGCGCATCCGAAAGATTGTGTAGAAACAGTGCCCGGATGTTCACGCTGCCCTTCTGCATCGAATAGGTAAGGCCCGCGGTCAGCGCATCGATGACCAGAGCGATCCCGCCAAGGATGACGACCGTCCAGCCGCGCACCTCGGGAGGATCGATCATCCGCATGCCGCCTTCGTAGATCAGGTAGAAGCCGACGAGAATGAGCGTCGTGTAGTTGATGAGGGCGGCCACGATCTCGATCCGCCCATAGCCGAAGGTCATCGTCGAATCCGCGGGCCGACGCGCGATCTTGCGGGCGACGAAGGCGATGACAAGCGAGGCCATGTCCGAGAAGTTGTGCAGCGCGTCCGCGATCAGCGCGAGGCTGCCCGCGAATATGCCGCCGACGATCTGCGCCACGGTCAGCAGAGCATTGGCCCATATGGCTATGGAAACGCGCCGATCCCCGGATTCGGGATCGAGATGCGCGTGGCTGTGGTCATGCGGCATGTCCATGCTCCTTCGGTAGACCTTTCCTCCGGGCATCCAGTCCAGGCACCGGAGGGACATCACCATTCCGGATCTTGCGCACCCGCGCGTTCATCCAATGGCGGATCGCATGGCGATACAGCTGCTCCTTGAAGCGGCCGATCGCCTGTTTTCGGTTCTCGAGAAAATCGTCGGGTGAAGCGAAGGTTCCGAGATCACGGGCAATCCCGGTCTTCTGGATGTAGGTATCCTCACCGGTCCACCCGACCTGCGGCGCGTCAAGGCGATCCGTGCCGACACCATAGCCGCACAGACTTTCCCGGCCCGGGAAAGCGGCTTGGATCGCTTGAAGATATGGGCTGTCAAGAATGAACCCTTCGAGGTTCAGCCAATCACCATCCAGTTCGACCTCGACCCAGGAATGCAGGATTTCCGCCGGAGCCCACGGATAGGCCGCCTCCGGCACCACGCCGCGCTGAAGCGCCTTGTGTATCGTGAACCCGTGCAGCCTGCATGGCACCCCCACGCCGCGCAGGAGCGCCATCAACAGGGTGGCCTTGGTGTTGCACTGACCATAGCCGTCCCGCAGCACGTCGCTGGCCGAGATGTCATCCGCCCGGTTGTAGCCAAAGGGAATGTCGTCGCGCACGAAATCGTAGATGGTGCCGATCCGATCAGCTCGCGGCAAACGTGACCAGCCCCGCGCCTCGATCAGGGCGGCGATGGCTGGCACCTTGAAATCCAACATTGGGGTGGTTGCCGTCAGGCAGGGGGAAGTTTGCATGAACTCTCTCCACGAATCGTCGGGAAGAGAGATAGTCCCTACAGTGACTGTAGCTTCAAGCGTTTCCGCTTACGTGCCGCGTGGCGCCGCGAGAATGATCATTGCGCCCGTCAGACTCACCATCGTCCCGATAAGATCCCACCGATCCGGACGATGTCCTTCGGCCAGCCACATCCAGAGCACCGAGGCGGCGATGTAGACACCGCCATAGGCCGCGAAGGCACGCCCCGCCGAGGACGTCTCGACCTGTGCGAGCAGCCATCCGAACAGTGCCAATGAGACTATGCCGGGTAAGAGCCAAAGCGGCGAGGCGCCAAGCCGCCACCAGGCCCAGACGGCAAAGCATCCCGCGATCTCGGCGATCGCGGCCAGCGGATAGGCGATGACGGCGTTCAAGTGCCGATGCCCTCGTGGTCCGTCAGGCATTCCGAGTGATCGCGCAGCACTTCGAGCACGCGGCAATCCGCCGCTCGCCCGCCACTGCATTCCTCGATCATGCGTTCCAGCTCCAGCCGCAGCACCTCGAGCCGGGCCATGCGTTG
>NZ_KZ305007.1:3017-3916 GCF_002723615.1 Limimaricola cinnabarinus | reverse complement strand
GCCCGGGCGGTGGCGTCCGTCTCTCGGCGCGGAGGGCGCGCCACCTGCGCCTGCGCGACGCTTTGCAGCAAGGCGTCCGGCGACCAACCCTGCGCCTCGGCCTCCGCCGTCCAGTCCGCCTGCGCATCGCGCAGCGCACCGTGCCGCTTGCCCGGCCGGGTGGCATAGGCAGCGAACTGCGCGGCCCGCCGATCCTGCGCCGGGCCGCGCCCGGTGGCCGCCAACCGCGAGACGATAGACCGGCGGCGTTTCGAGAACAGCTGCAGCAACGGCTCCGGCACGCCGACGATCTCGTAGCTGCGCCCCGCAGGACGGGTCCGCAACCCGAGCCGCTCGTGCAGCAGGAACACCTCCTCGCAGCGCGCCAGCGCCGCGATCGCGCCCGCATGGGTGAGAAGCAGGTAGTTGTCGAGCTGGCGCAGCCGTCCGTCCCGGCCCACGGCCGTCTTGGACAGCACGACATGGCTGTGCAGCTGCGGATCCCCCGCCCGGCTGGCGGCGTGATCGAACCGGGCCCCGATCACGCGCTGGACCGGGACATGGCGGCCCCGGCTGCGGCTGGCGATGAGACCGAGGTCGAACGCCCATTGCAGCGCCCGCGATATCGCCTGCGCATGGATGGCGCGGATCGCCGCCAGCAGCCCCGGCCGGGCCACGTCCCCCACGAGGCCGAGCACGCTCACGCTCTTGGGCAGGCTGAACTGCACGTCGTAGCCGCCCGAAGGCGGCACCGGCGCGCCTGCCGCCGGGCGCCGCCGTCGGGCCGCCATCCGCCCGGTGGCCGGATCACGCCCGGCCACGAGATCGCGCAGAACCCGGGTCGCGACCGGATCGCCGGAGCGCAGCCCGTCGAGGATGTTCGGCACCCCCGGCATCAGCAGCAGCGGGGTAGGGGGTTC
>NZ_KZ305007.1:1204-2240 GCF_002723615.1 Limimaricola cinnabarinus | reverse complement strand
GGGCTGCAGCACGACCCAGCGGCCCGGCCCGTCGCAGGGATCAGCATCCTGCCGGTCGCGACTCACGGCTCCCGTCATCGTGGTCGGGGCCCGATCCGCCGCCTTCTGACCTGCTGCCGCCTCCTGGTCCGCCAGTTCAGTAGAGGCGAGGTAGTACGCGACATTATAGATCCGGGTGCAGCTGATCATCTCGCGCCCCTCCCACAACCGGCCGAGGACAGGGCGCTTCCGGATCTCCACGGCCGGCCCCAACCATGCGCCAGCGATGCAAAGGGATAACAGTCGCAATGCGCCGTCCTGCGGACGCGACGCTGGCAGGGTGCAGTGGTATGCGGCCGTGACCGGACCCAGGGGCGGGGGGTGGCGGGGCGCGATCCGGCGATGAGGGTCACGGGCATGGAATTCTCCGTCGATGCAGGGCCTCGACATCGATATTTTCCGCAGGCCATGAAAATACCAAGCCCCCCGTCACTGTGCGCCGGACCCGATATGCGTAATGTGTCAGGGAAACGGAAATGCCATGAGATGCGTGGACATGCGGCGAATGAAAGGTCTCCCTCATGGTCTCTGAGACGTGTACGAGACGAGACGAACGCACGACGCATCGAGCTGATGCGAGGACTATCATCAGAAAAGAAAAGTGATGCAAAAACTGCGCTTTGGCGCGGGGTCGCCCGTCGCGTGGTCGGAGCGGACAGCAGCTCGAAATGCCAGCTTATTTACCAAATAGATAATCATTTAATGCAGCCCTGCGTTGAATTCCGGCCGATGGCGACGAGAAGGTTTTGTCTTCTACTATGGAAAAATGTGGACAACCGGAATTTCGATGGATCGGAAATTTCGGGGCCATTGTATGGAAATGGGGAAGTAGCAAAAAAGAACAGGATCACCTCATGTCCGACCCCGCCCATCCCACCCTGGCCGAGCGCCTCGAGCAGCGCGTGGCCGAGCATTCCGTGCCGCCCCGCGCCTCCTGTCTGCAGCAGATCATCGCGGCGCGTGGGATGCTCCGTCGCCTGCGCGATAAGGGCTACAG
>NZ_KZ305007.1:0-1034 GCF_002723615.1 Limimaricola cinnabarinus | reverse complement strand
GGGTGCAGCACGACCCAGCAGCCCGGGCCGTCGCAGGGGTCGGCATTCGGCCGGTCACGGCGCGTGGCCTCCGGCACCGTGGTCAGGGCCCGATCCACCGCCTTCTGACCTACTGCCGCCTCCTGGCCCGCCAGTTCAGTAGAGGCGAGGTAGTACGCGACATTATAGATCCGGGTGCAGCTGATCATCTCGCGCCCCTCCCACGACCGGCCGAGGACAGGGCGCTTCCGGATCTCCACGGCCGGCCCCAACCATGCGCCAGCGATGCAAAGGGATGACAGTCGCAATGCGCCGTCCTGCGGACGCGACGCTGGCAGGGTGCAGTGGTATGCGGCCGTGACCGGACCCAGGGGCGGGGGTGGCGGGGCGCGATCCGGCGATGAGGGTCACGGGCATGGAATTCTCCGTCGATGCAGGGCCTCGACATCGATATTTTCCGCAGGCCATGAAAATACCAAGCCCCCCGTCACTGAGCTCCGGCCCCGATATGCGTAATGTGTCAGGAAAACGGAAATGCCATGAGGTGCGTGGACATGCGGCGAATAGGACGTCTCCCGCATGGCCCCTGCTGCGTGTTCGCGACGAGACGAACGCACGTCGCATCGAGCTGATGCGAGGACTATCATCAGAAAAGAAAATTGATGCAAAACCTGTGCTTTGACGCGGGGTCGCCCGTCGCGTGGTCGGAGCGGACAGCAGCTCGAAATGCCAGCTGATTTATTAAATCGATAATTCATTAATGCAGATCTGCGTCGAATTCCGGCCGATGGCGGCGAGGAGGTTTTGTCTTCTACTATGGAAAAATGTGGACAACCGGAATTTCGATGGATCGGAAATTTCGGGGCCATTGTATGAAAATGGGAAAGCAGCAAAAAAGAACAGGATCAGCCCATGTCCGACCCCGCCCCTCCCACCCTGGCCGAGCGCCTCGAGCAGCGCGTGGCCGAGCATTCCGTGCCGCCCCGCGCCTCCTGTCTGCAGCAGATCATCGCGGCGCGTGGGATGCTCCGTAGCCTGCGCGATGAGGGCTTCAA
>NZ_KZ305006.1 GCF_002723615.1 Limimaricola cinnabarinus | reverse complement strand
TTCAGAAGGACCGTGATGCGCGGGTTGCTGATACGGTAACGGATGAAGCGCCCTTCGCGGTCGCTGGCGACAAGCCCGCAGTCCAGCAGGCACCTCAGATGGTTGGAGACGTTGGGTTGCGATAGTTCGGTCCGCTCGACGATCTCGTGAACGGCCAATGGCTCGTTGCAAAGTGCACCGAGGATGGCCAGGCGGCTCGGGTCCGCGAAGCCGCGGAACAGCTTCGCCCGTCGCTCGATGGTCGCGCTCTTGCGGTCATCGACGATTTGGGCCATATCACTCCTCGCTGATACGTTGTCCTTCAATTCATTCTAGCAGGAATAGCGCGACCATGGCCAACACCGAAAGTGCCGGACCGACGGCAGATGTTCCGCCCGTCCGTTACCGGGTTTCCGGTATGGACTGCGCGAAGGATGCCGCGCAGATCGAGCGGGCGGCGCAGTCGGCCGGAGTCGCGGCTGACGATGTGAAGGTGTCGGCGGCGACGCACATCATGACACTGAGCGCCCCCGAAGCGCGCCTGCCGGACATCGAAAAGGCCGTTGCGGTGACCGGCTACGGCTTCGACCGGATCGAAGGCGATGGAGACATTCCGCCGAATCCCGCCCATCAGGATCCGGCCTACCGACGCGCGCTCTGGATCGTCGTGATCCTGAACGTGGGTTACGGTGTCGTTGAAATGATCGGCGGGTTCATCGCCGGGTCACAGGCCGTGAAGGCCGATGCGCTCGATTTCATCGGCGACGGCGCGATCACCTTCCTTGGCCTGCTGGCCATCGGCTGGAGCCTCGCCTGGCGGGCACGGTCGGCCTTGATCCAAGGCATCTTCCTCGGCCTGCTCGGCCTTGGCGTCCTCGGCACGACCATCGTGCGAGTCTTCGAACGGACGACGCCGGATGCAGGTCTAATGGGCCTGCTTGGCATGATCGCCCTTGTCGTCAACGTCATCTCCGTTCTGCCGCTGCTGCGGTTCCGCAAGGGCGACGCGAACATGCGGGCCGTCTGGCTATTCTCGCGCAACGACGCCATCGGCAATGCGGCGGTTGTCGTTGCCGCCGGTCTCGTGGCGTGGCTGGGCAGCGCCTGGCCGGACCTCATCGTCGCCTTCGGCATCGCCGGACTGTTCCTGCACTCGTCTTGGGCAATCATCCGCGATGCGCGGGCCGATCTGAAGGCAGCGGCATGAACAGCCGCGTTCTGGGCGGGCTCTGCGCGATCGCGGCGTTCGGCCTCGATCAGGGTACCAAGGCGCTTGCGCTGAACACACCGGCGCTTGAGCGCGGCGTCGAGGTTCTACCCTTTCTCAATCTCGTGCGGGTTCTGAACGATGGAGTCAGCTTCGGTATGCTGGGCGGGATCGTGCCTTGGTGGGGTCTCATCGCGCTTGCTGGCGTGATCGTGGCATGGCTGCTGATCTGGTTGTGGCGCGCGCCGGACAGGCTGACGGCTGCCGCTCTCGGTCTGATCATCGGCGGCGCGCTCGGCAATGTCCTCGACCGGCTGCGTTATCAGGCCGTCCCGGATTTTCTGGATTTCCATTACGGAACATACCACTGGCCGTCCTTCAATCTTGCGGATGTGGCGATTTTCTGCGGTGCGGCCCTGCTGTTCTGGGACAGCTTCCGCTCGGCGCAGAACAAGCCCGAACGTAACCACCGAGAAGAAAACGTTACGGGGAAATAATCGATGTCCAGCATTCCATCCGCAAAGGGCATCGACAGCACGCTTGCCCTGCTGCGCAACCCATATGAGTTCATTCCGGACACATGCCGCGATCTTGAGGGCGACCTGTTCGAGACCCGCATCCTCTTTCAAAAGACGATCTGCATGACTGGTGCCGCAGCTGCGGAGGTCTTCTATTCCGAGGATGGGCTCGTGCGCGCAGGCTCGATGCCGAAGCGTATCCAGAGAACCCTGCTCGGCGAAAAGGGCATCCAGGGGCTCGATGGCGAGGCCCACCGTCATCGGAAGCGGATGTTTATGTCACTCATGGCGTCGGAGCGGATCGAAGCTCTCGAAAACACGACGCGGGACCTGTTGGACCGCTACGCACGGGACTGGCAAGCGGCGGAGAAGGTCGTTCTCTACGACGAAGTGCGCGAAATCCTCACCAGAGCTGCCTGCGCCTGGTCGGGCGTGCCGCTTCCCGAAGCGGAGGTCGAGACGCGGACGGCGCAGATGACGGCGCTCTTCCAAGACGCCGGGGCGGTCGGCTGGAAGCACTGGGGTGCGCGTCTGGCGCGGCATCGCGCAGAGCGTTGGACAGCCGGGATTATTGAACGGCTGCGCGACGGAAGCCTTCAGACAGGACAGGAAAGCGCCGCCCATGTCGTCGCGACGTGGCGCGATCTGAATGGGGAGCTGCTGACCTCCAAGGTTGCCGCCGTGGAGCTTCTGAACGTAGTACGCCCGATCGTCGCCGTCTCTGCGTTCATCGCCCAGGCGGCGCATGCCCTGCATCGGCATCCCGAGTGGCGGCAAAAGCTGAAGGACGACGAGGGACAGCTCGAACCTTTCGTGCAAGAGGTCCGCCGTCTGTATCCGTTCTTTCCCGCGGTCGCGGCACGGGTGAAGAGTGATTTCGAGTGGCGCGGATATCGCTTTTCCAAAGGGTACAGGGTTCTGCTCGACCTCTACGGCACAAATACCGACGCTCGCTCGTGGGACGCGCCGCAAGAGTTCCGGCCCGAGCGGTTTCACGATCGGGAGGTCACCCCCTACGACTTCATTCCGCAGGGCGGTGGTGATCACCACAGGAACCACCGTTGTCCGGGCGAGTGGATCGCGATCAGCCAGATGAAGGCGTTTTGCAGTTTCTTCGTGAACGCCATCGACTACGAAGTGCCAGATCAGGATCTGGATCTGGAAACCGAAGAACTGCCGCCCATGCCTAAATCCCGGTTCATCATGCGCAACGTCAGGCGTCGGCAGTAGCGTCGGCCTCCTCCGGCTCGACCGACCGCGCATCCTTGGTGGCCTCAAACGCTTCCCACGCAACGTAGGGCACGATCAGAAGCGCCGCGACCGGGTCGGCCCACCACCAGCCCATCCATTGCGTCAGACCGATCCCGGCCAACACCACGATTGTCTGATACTGGCAGATCATGGTGTCCTTGGCATCGTACTTCAGGGCGGGCGCATCGAGCCGTTTGCCATAGCGATACTTGCCCCAGGCGAGGAACGGGTTGACCACGAGCGAAGCACCCAGAATCGCGATACCCCACCAGTTGAAGCCCGGCGCCTTCTGCGAAATGAAGGCGGAGACCGCCTCGTAGAGGATCGCCGCGACGACGATCCAGAAGGCACAGGCAACCACGTAGAGCGCGACCTTCTTGCGGTGCAGGACCGTGCGCTTGCCGGCACCGTCCTTCTCCCCCTTCAAGCGCCAGATCAGCGTCGCGGCTGAGGTGGCTTCGACCGTGCTGTCGAGACCCCAGCTTACCAGTGCCGCGCTGCCGGTCAGAAGTCCCACGGTGACGGATACGACGACCTCGATGATGTTGTAGACGAGGCTGGCGATCTCGACGCGGATGCCGCGCGTCAGATTGGCCTGCCGGTTATCTTTCTGACTACTCATAATACCTCATAATGCGGAGCCTGCAGCAAAAGTTCGAGGCGGGAATTGATTGCCTTGCCATTAGTGTTGCGCCACGAATCGAAAGCCGATGTTGTTCTTTTTCCAAGCTTCCTTAGTAGAGGCGAGCTTGCCCCTCATACATGAATACGAATGGCCTCGGACCTGTCGCGTAGCCGGTGTCGAGCCGCTCGATCCGAAACCCGCTCTTCTCGACAAGGGCGTTCGTCGGGCGGTCAAGGTGACAGTTCCCGGCGCAACGCTTCCAGGCAGGCGTGAGCCAGCGCTGCCAGCGCCGGACACGGGCTTCCGGCGCCAAACCATGCTCGACGAAGCGGAAGATGCCGTCCGGCTTGAGAACGCGCCGGATCTCGGCGAGCGCCTTCTCCGGCTCCGACACGCTGCAGAGCGCCCAGGTGGCGACGACGCAGTCGACGCTGCGATCCTCCAGCGGCAATGCTTCGGCCACGCCCTCGATCATCTCGGCCGCGGGCATCAGGCCATGGGAGGTTTGCGCGGCCCGAGAGAGGAGTTCGGGCGACGGGTCAACACCGATGATCTGACGCACGGCCTCGGGGTAGAGCGCAAGGTTCAGGCCCGAGCCGATCCCGATCTCCAGCACACGTCCATGCAGCCCGGAGGCGGCGCGGCGCCGGTAGGGAAGAAGTTGATCCTGGCCCATCGCCAGATGCGTCAGCCGAGGGAGGATATGTTTCTCGTACAGTCGCATCTGTTCACCCGATCCGCGCAAGGACAGGGAAGGTGTCCAGCAGCCAGTAGGCCAGTGCGCTCAACCGCCCGGTCATCATCGCCAAACCCATCAGGATCATGACGCCGCCCGCAGCCTGATGCAGGCGGCGACCCCAACGACCGATGCCGCGCAGCCTGCCGGCAATACTGTCGGTGAACCCCGCGACGACCAGAAACGGGATCCCAAGGCCGGCCGAGTAGAAGGCAAGCAATGCGACGCCCTCGCCAATCGTCGCGCTTGTCGCGCTGGCGGTTAGGATGGCGCCGAGGATCGGCCCGATGCACGGTGTCCAGCCGAAACCGAAGGCGAGTCCGAGCACGTAGGAGGCGACCGGTTGCCCGCCCGGCAGGTCGAGATGA
>NZ_KZ305005.1:1655-5160 GCF_002723615.1 Limimaricola cinnabarinus | reverse complement strand
GCCCTGGGCTTCTGGACCGCGCTGCGCGAAGTGTTCGCCATGACGCGGGAGCAACGTTGCTGGGTCCACAAGACCATGAACGTACTGAACGCGATGCCGAAATCCGTGCAAGCCAGGGCCAAAGGCCATCTGCACGACATCTGGCAGGCCGAGACAAAGGTCGAAGCAAACGTCGCCTTCGACTTCTTCGTCGCAACCTATGGTGTGAAATGGGGCAAGGCGGTCGCCAAGCTGGTCAAGGACCGGGACGCACTGCTGACTTTCTATGACTTCCCAGCCGAGCACTGGAAGCATATCCGGACGTCAAATCCGATCGAAAGCACCTTCGCAACGGTCCGGCATCGCACGAAACGCACCAAGGGGTGCCTGAGCCGCAAGACCGGCTTGGCCATGGCGTTCAAGCTGATGATGTCGGCGCAGAAGAAATGGCGCAGACTCGACGGCCAAAACCGCCTGCCCGAGATCATCCACGGGGTTGAGTTCCGCGACGGGCTCCGCCAACTTCAAGCCGCCGCCTGATCAAGCGTCACCAACTTTTGCCCATATCTCGTCACCAACCGCGCATCCTGCAGATCGAGGAGGACACCGGCGGCGACCAGCGCCAGCAGGATCGCCCCGGCGACGTGCGCGGGCCGCCCGAAGGCGATGCCGATGCCGAAGACCGCGAAGAAGAACATCTCGTAGTTCAGGGTCCAGCCGGGCACCAGCAGCGGCCAGATCTCGGTCGGCACGCCCTGGTGGTAATGCGGGATGAACAGCAGCGAGGCGACAAGCTCCGGCAGCCGGGCCAGCGGCGTGCCGGCGGCAAGATCGCTACGCAGCATCAGCACGTAGAAGGCTTGAGTCATCAGCCAGTAGAGCGGCACGACCCGGATGATGCGGCGCACCGCGAAGGTGCGCACCGGCTCGTCGCGGCAGGCATGCATTATCACGAAGCCGCTGATCACGAAGAAGATCAGCACGCCGGGGCGGCCGAAATCCGCGTGGCCGAAGGGCGAGAAGAAGGTAACCGATGGGGTGGACGCCCCCCGGCGGCATCGATGTGCCATGATAGCGGGTGTTGAAGCACCGCTAAGGAGGGAGCGTCCATGGAAGAGGTTAGCATTATCGGCCTGGATCTGGCCAAGAACGTGTTTCAAGCGCATGGTGCCGGGGCGGATGGGGCGGTCGTGTTCCGGCGCAAGCTGTCGCGGGCGCAGCTACTGAAGTTCATCGCAGCGCAGTCGCCTTGCATTGTGGCGATGGAGGCATGTGCCAGCGCCCATCACTGGGGCCGAGCGATAGGCGAGCTCGGGCACAAAGTCCGGCTGATCCCTCTTGCCTATGTGAAACCCTTCGTCAAGCGGCAGAAGACGACATGGCGGATGCCGAGGCGATCGCCGAGGCCGCGTCGCGGTCGACCATGCGGTTCGTTGCTGTGAAGAGCGAGGCTCAGCAGGCAGCTGCGATGGTCTATCGGACCCGGGATCTTCTCGTTCGCCAGCGCACGCAGACCATCAATGCTCTGCGCGCGCATCTTGCCGACCAAGGCATCGTGGTCCCCACCGGCCCCGCGCATGTCGGGCGCCTTGCAGCCATCATTGATGGTGATGAGGGCGTGCTGCCCGCCGCAGTCCGCGATCTGGCTCGCCTCTTGCTGGAGCAAATCGCCGAGTTGGCTGAGAAGATTGCGGACCTCGATGCGCAATTGCGAAGGCGCGCAGCTGGCGACGAGACGGCGCGACGGTTGACAACAATCCCGGGCGTGGGAGCGGTGACGGCTGCGGCGATCACTACATTCGCACCGCCGATGGAGACGTTCTCGAAGGGACGGGACTTCGCGGCCTGGGTAGGCCTCACGCCGCGACAGCACTCAAGTGGTGGGAAGGAGCGGCTGGGCCGCACGTCGAAGATGGGACAGCGCGACATCCGCAGGCTCTTGATCATCGGCGCTGTTGCCGTCGTGCGATGGGCCGCACGCAAAGGGGGGCCCGAGGGTTCCTGGCTCGCGCGGATGTTGGCGCGCAAGCCGAGGATGCTCGTAGCAGTCGCGCTGGCCAATCGCATGGCGCGGACGGCCTGGGCGCTACTACAGAAGGGAGAGGACTATAGGGATCCGGCGGTGGCAGCCACATAGGCTGATTTCGCCGGGTCGCCGTAGGATGTGAGAGGGAGCGAGGGAACGTAAGGGCACACGGTCATGAGACCGGGTCGGGAGAACCAGCATTACGGGCGGTGCGCCATTCGAGAGAGTGTCAGATCTTCTGTGTATGAGGTGAATAGCCCCGTGTCCTGTGGACGCCTTCTTCGCTAATTTTGAGGCAAGGAGGCCATGATGAGCAGCAGCAAGTTCAGCGACGAGTTCAAGCGGGACGCGATCGCGCAGATCACCGAGCGAGGCTACCCGGTCAGGGAAGTGTCGGAGCGGCTCGGGGTCAGCCCGTATTCGCTCTATGCCTGAAAAAAGAAGTTCGCGAAGGCCTCATCAGGCGAGGCGGAGAAGGACACCGAGATCAGGCGCCTGAAGAAGGAGCTGGCGCGGGTGTCGGAGGAACGCGATATCTTAAAAAAGGCCACCGCGTATTTCGCCAGGGATGCAAAGTGAAATACGCGTTCGTGGCCGAGCATCGCAGTCAGTTCTCCGTCCGGGCGATGTGTCGGTGCCTGCGCATCCAGCCGAGCGGCTTCTATGCGTGGCTGAAGGCGCCGTTGAGCAAACGCGCTCGGGAGGACGAGCGGCAGACTGGGCTTTTGAAGGAGGCGTGGGTCGAGAGCGGCAAGGTCTATGGGCACCGCAAGCTGCACGACGACCTTCTCGAGCAGGGCGAAAGTGTCTGTTTGAACCGCGTCTCCCGCCTGACCAAGCTGGCCGGCATCAAGGCGCAGATCGGCTACAAGCGCCGCCCCGGCAAGTATGGCGGCAAGCCGTCGATCGTCGTCGACAACACCCTGAATCGGCAGTTCGACGTGGAAGCTCCAGACCGGGTTTGGGTGACCGACATCACTTACATCCGGACGCAGGAAGGCTTCGCCTACCTGGCCGTCGTCATTGATCTCTTTTCACGCCGCGTGGTCGGCTGGTCGATGCAGAACCGCCAAACGACCGACGTTGTCTTGCAGGCATTGCTGATGGCTGTCTGGCGCCGGAAGCCGAAGTGAACTTGCACACTCAGTCCGGCCTTTCTCCGTCAATCGGTCCGCAGCGGCAGCCAGCAGAATTCTTGCCCCTCGCTGTCCAGCACACGACTGTTGGCCGGACTGCCGGGACGGCAGTACGTGTCAAGCAGCGCGTCCATGTCGCCGTTCTTCGTGATGAGCCCGCTCCAAGCCCCGAAGTCCTGGCGGGCCAGGATCCCCTCCCACGAGGCGGCCATGGTCAGGCCGTGGGCGCGCCCCAAGTAGAACCCGGCGGCCCCGCCGAGGCCGAGCATGACGGCCATGCCGAGGGCGATCCATGCGGCGCTGGCCCACAGAAGTCGCCGCTGGACCCGGTCCATGATCGCCATCAGGTGGCGCTCAGCCTCCC
>NZ_KZ305005.1:0-719 GCF_002723615.1 Limimaricola cinnabarinus | reverse complement strand
CTCGACCTTCACGGCCATGCTCTTGTCTCTTTCATGTGTCATGCGGGCAGCCCCGCCAGATCCCGCAGGCCCTCGGGCATCTGCGCCTCGAACTGCTCGAGAAAGTTCAGTACGCGCTGCTGATCGGTCAGCTGCAGGCGCGGGTCGCGCACCGCCTGCCGCCAGGGGATCTGCAGGCGTTTGACCAGTTCGGCGGTGCGCGCCTCGATCGCCGGCAAGCTCATCTCGATTCCGCCCGCTTCCAGGAACCGCGCCCGCGTCCGGCCGCCGAACGGCACGCCCGCGGGGTCGCGATCCCCGAACCACACCGGAAAGTCGGCATCGCGCGGGGCGGCGCGGCGGTTGAGGATGGCCACGTGGCGGATGTCGAGCGCGCTGTTGCGGTAGGGCGCGCTCAGCTCCATGTGGATCGCGAGCGACTCCACGCTACCCCGGTCCGGCGTGATCATGTGGAAGAACACCAGCGTGATCTCCAGCCGCTCGGCCGTGCGCAGGAAGTTGTGCAGCCCGTCGCGGTCGTCGAACAGGCGCTGCAGGTCCGCCAGCGAGCCGCCCGCCAAGTCGTGCAGGATCAGCGGCTCGGGGCAGCCCAGCGAGTCGATCAGCGTGGTGCGGCTGTCGTCGCGGATGTTGTAGGCAATCACGCCGGTAGCGGCCGACTGCGGATCGCGCAGGCGGCCCGTCTCGTCGCGCCCGGCATGCATCGCCGAGAGGGCGCC
>NZ_KZ305004.1 GCF_002723615.1 Limimaricola cinnabarinus | reverse complement strand
CTCGACCTGCTTGAGCTGGCGCCGGGCAATAGCGTCCGCCTCCTCGCAGGACCGGGCGGGATGATCGCTGAGGTCGAGCAGTTCACGGATCGCATCGAGCGAGAAGCCAAGCTGCCGAGCATGACGGATGAAAGACAGGCGGTCGAGCTCGGCATTTCCATAGCGGCGCTGTCCACCATCGGTCCGCCCCGGTTCGGGCATCAGGCCGACCTGCTCGTAATAGCGGATGGTCTGCACCTTCGTGCCCGTCTTCTTCGCCAGATAACCGATCGTCAGCATCTTCGCCCTCCAAACCTACACATTCCGTAGGTTTGGAGCGGCGGTTTGGCAAGATGGTGTCCTGAGATCACGGGCCGCTTTGCCGTGTTCACGCGAATGGGGGTTGAACCTCCAGTGGCTCGAGGTTTTAGCAGTGCGCTGAAAACTTCGGAATCGGCCGCCAAGGGGCCGGAAGCACCAAGCATTGGCCCTTCGTAGACACAAGGCATCACATGACCAGCCATCTTGCGAATGACGACCTGTCCGAGACGACGGATTCTCTCGTCGCTTATGCCCACCGTCCCCAGCCGGGACAGTTCATCGCGATCAAGACCCGCGAGGCCTTGAGCGCTGCAAACAAGGGTTCGGCATGAGGTTGCGCTACTGGGCCGCGGGGATTGCGGCGATCGGTGTTTCGGCAGGTATTCTTGTCTACCCAACCCTGGTTCCGACGGAAGCGGTGCCGCCGGCCCTGAAGATGGTCGGCGCATGGGCCCCTGCCCCCATCGCGTCACCGTCACTCGCTCAGGACCTCCCGGTCGAAGTTTCTGCGGAGCACGATGTTGCGCCCACCGCCACGCCGTTGGCTCTCCCCGAGGTGTTGGTAGCCGAGACCGCCCTGCCGGCGATGGCACCGTCACGTGCTGCATGGTCGCGCGAGATTGCCGCGGGGGAGACGCTGGACACGGTTCTGATGGACGCTGGCCTCGAGGCGGCGGACCGGGCAGAAGTCGCCCTCGCGATCGGCGTCGAATACGATCTGCGCAAGCTCCGTCCCGGCCATCTGGTTTCCGTCATCACGACCGATCGCGGCGCCCCGCAGCGGGTTACGTTGGAGGTCGATGACGGCACCCGTATCGAGACAACCTTTGGCGACCGCCTGGCCACCCGTGTCGTCTCGCCTGAGCCCGTGGTCGAGATCGTGGCCGGACAAGCCAAGGTCGTGACCTCGATTTCCTCGGCGCTTGCGGAGACGGGCATCCCGGCACGTTTTGCCGTCGATCTCGCGCAGATACTCGGCGGCACGGTGGATTTCCGTCGTGAGCTCAGTGGGGGCGAGACCCTGCGCCTGCTCTGGCGAGAGATGAGGGTGGAGGACGCTGTGATCGGCGAACCCCGGCTGGCATTCGCGGCGCTGGATGTCGGGGACGCCCTCTACGAGGTGGTCTGGCCCGACGATGAAAGCGGCCGTGCCACCATTTACCTTGATGGAGAGGTGCTGCGTGTCTTCGCCCCGCCCGTGCAGGGTGCGCGGCTTTCCTCCGTCTTCGGAAAGCGCACCCATCCAGTCTATGGCAATGTGCGCATGCACACCGGCGTCGACTTCGCCGCTGCTCGGGGAATACCCGTGAATGCCACGGCCCCCGGGCGCATCGCCTATGTAGGCTGGCGCGGCGGCTACGGCCGGGTCGTCGAGATCGCGCATGGCTCGGACACCCTGACTCGCTATGCCCATCTCAGCGAAGTGCCGGACGGATTGTCACGAGGGCAGCGCGTCGCCGCAGGCGATACCATCGGTCGTGTGGGGGCCACCGGCACGGCGACCGGTCCGAACCTGCACTACGAGGTGCGTGTGAACGGCCGTCCCACAGATCCCCTGTCGGACGAGCGCCTGGCTCAAGCGACCGATTTGGCCGCCGATGCCGACGAGGCGCTGACCCGCCTCCTGAACGCGCGCTCTCGGCTCGAAGCCCGCCTGTTGCAAGAGCCTGGACAGGTTGCGACCGGCAGCCTCTGACCGCCTCCATTCCCGCTCGCAAAAGGATCGTGATGATGGAGCAGATGTCCCCGCTCGCCCTCGGTTTCGTGGGTAGTCTTCTGGCCGGTGCCATGACTGCGGTCGGTGCGAGCCCCGTGCTGCTTGGCCAGATCCCGTCGCGTGCCACGCGCGATCTCGCACTCGGCTTTGCCGCAGGCGTCATGCTCGCGGCATCATTCTTCTCGCTGATCATTCCGGCGCTCGATGCAGCCGAGTCCCGCTTCGAGAACGGCGCGGCACCGGCGGCTATCGTCTGCGTGGCGATCCTACTGGGGATCGGCGCCGTAGCATGGATGAACGAGCGCCTGCCGCATGAACATTTCAGCAGCGGACGGGAGGGTCCCGAGGCCGCCTCCCTCAGGCGGGTCTGGCTCTTCATCTTCGCGATCACGATCCACAATGTCCCGGAAGGCCTCGCGGTCGGCGTGGGCTTCGGGGCCGACGGTCTCTCGGGTGGACTGCCGCTCGCCTTGGGCATCGGTCTTCAGAACGCCCCCGAAGGACTCGCCGTGGCGGTCTCTCTTCTCGGCGAAGGGTATGACAAGGGCCGGGCTTGGACCATCGCCGCGCTGACCGGCCTCGTGGAGCCGATCGGTGGCGCGCTCGGCGCGGGAGTGGTCTCGCTGTCCCAGCCGCTTCTTCCCTGGGGCCTGGCCTTCGCGGCAGGCGCGATGATCTATGTCATCAGCCACGAGATCATTCCCGAGACCCATCGCCGAGGGCACCAGAAGAAGGCGACTTTCGGCTTGTCGATCGGACTCGTTCTCATGCTCTTCCTCGATGTTTGGCTTGGCTGAACGAAGCGCGCCATGGGGCTTGAAGCTACAGCGGCTGTAGGTCGTATGTCGGACACCAAACGGGAATCACGGTGGAGAGAACGCCATGACGGACGGCAATATCCGGCAATACGAGTGGCGCGTGACGGGCATGGATTGCGGCTCCTGCGCCGCAAAGGTGCGCGGAGCCGTGGAACGCCTTCCGGGCGTGGCGGGTGTCGATGTCGCCCTGATGACAGAGCGGCTGCGCCTGACCCTCGACGAAGGAGAGACCTTGCCAGCGCAAGTCGAGAAGGCGGTGCGGGCCATTGGCTTCGGCATCGCGCCAAAGGGCGCGGCGCCGGAGAGGCCCGAAGGCGGCTTCGTCCTCCCGGATGGCGCGTTTCCCGACACGACGCAGGAGGACGACGTCCGCGACGAGACCGGGGCGCAACCGGCCGAGCCTGCCCCTGCATCCTGGTATCAGACGTCGAAGGGGCGTCTGGTGATCGGCACCGGTGCGCTGCTGGCGGTTGCCGCGGCCTTGCACCTGTTCCTGCCGACCCACATTTCCAAGTGGGCTTTCGTCCTCGCGACGCTCCTTGGTCTCGCACCGGTAGCGCGGCGGGCCATCGCCATGCTCCGGACGGGCATGCCATTCACCATCGAGATGCTCATGACGATTGCCGCCACGGGGGCTCTCGTGATCGGCGAAGCGGAAGAGGCCGCGCTTGTCGTGTTTCTCTTCGCGGTGGGCGAGATGCTCGAAGGTCTCTCCGCCAACAAGGCAAGGGAAGGCATTCGCGCGCTGTCGCGGCTCGTGCCGAAAGTGGCCCTGCTCGAGATCGGAGGACGAACCCGAGAGGTGCCCGCGCAAGCGCTTCGGGTGGGCCAGACCGTGCTGGTCCGCCCAGGCGACCGCGTTCCCTGCGACGGCGAGGTGATCGAGGGGACCTCGGGTGTCGACGAAAGCCCCGTGACCGGTGAGAGCGTGCCGCGCCTCAAGGAGCCGGGCATGGAAGTCTTTGCCGGGTCGATCAACACCGAAGCCGCCTTGCGCGTGCGGGTGACGAAGGCGGCCCAGGACAACACCATCGCGCGCATCGTGCGTCTTGTTGAGGAAGCCGAAAGCGCGCGGGCGCCGACCGAGCGATTCATCGACCGCTTCAGCCGGGTCTACATGCCCGCCGTGGTGGGCGCGGCCATTTTGGTCGCCCTCGTGCCACCGCTCGCCTTCGGCGCGGCGTGGCAGGACTGGATCTACCGTGCCTTGGCCCTTTTGCTCATCGGCTGTCCCTGCGCGCTGGTGATCTCGGTGCCGGCCTCGATATCCTCAGCCCTGTCGACCGGGGCCCGCCGGGGCCTGTTGATGAAGGGCGGCGCCGTGATCGAAGCGGTGGCACGCACGACGCATGTCGCCTTCGACAAGACCGGCACGCTCACGCAAGGACGGCCCCGCGTGACGGATGTGATCGCCCTGTCCGGAAGCGAGACGGAGCTGCTGGCGCGCGCGGCCGGCGTCGAAAGCGGGGCCAGCCATCCACTCGGCCGGGCGATCTGCACCATGGCCGAGGAGCGAGGCATCGACGCCGCACCAGTCCGCGCCGCCAAGGCGCTTCCCGGCAGAGGCGCCGAGGCCGTTATTGACGGCAGGACGATCTCGGTCGGCTCGCCCCGGCTGGCCGAAGAGCGCGGCGCGATGAGCGACGCGGTGCGCGACCGCGTCTCGGCCCTTGAGGCCGAGGGCAAGACGGTGGTGCTCGTGCTTGGCGATACGACGCCGCTGGGGATCATTGCCTTGCGCGACCAGCCGCGGCCCGATGCCGCGCGGGCGGTTGCCGAACTTCAAGCACTCGGGATCGAGCCAGTCATGCTCACGGGTGACAATCCCCGCACCGCACAGGCCATCGCGGGCCAACTCGGCATCGCACATCAGGCCGGCCTCATGCCCGAGGACAAGGTCGCCGCCATTCACGGCCTGACCTCCGAGGCGCGAGTGATGATGGTTGGCGACGGCATCAACGATGCGCCAGCGCTCGCGGCCGCGCATGTGGGCGTGGCCATGGGCTCCGGCACCGACGTGGCGCTCGAGACTGCCGATGCCGCGATCCTGCGCAACCGGGTGACAGACGTCGCAGGCACGATCCGGCTCGCCCGCGCGACCATGGCAAACATCCGTCAGAACATCGTCATCGCTCTCGGCCTGAAGCTGGTCTTTCTCGTGACCACGATCCTCGGGATCACCGGTCTGTGGATCGCCATTCTCGCTGATACGGGCGCGACCGTCCTCGTGACTTTGAATGCGCTTCGGTTGCTGTTCTTTCGGCCGGACAAGGGGAGCGTCACTGTAGGCCGTTTCGGCCCGGAGAACTCCAGAGCCGGCGGAACCGTTCGCGGCCCCGAGGGCGTTGCCTCCCGGGAAGCGCAGGACATGGTATGAGTAGCAATCTTCTGATCTGGATACCGGTGCTGTTGGCTGCCGTCTGGGCCGCGCATTGGGGCGCGGAGCATCTGGCGGAGCCTTTGAAGAAGCTGCGCAAGCAGTGGGGCTTCTCTGTGGCCGCCGGCGGCGCTTTCGTTGGCCTCGCCGCGGCCTCTCCGGAGATCGGCATCAACACCACGAGCGCCCTGCGCGGTGTCGGTGATATCGGTCTGGGCGCGCTGCTGGGGTCGAACGTGCTCGCCATTCCCCTGATGGTGGTGACGGCCTACGCCGCAACGCGCAGGAAGCGCATTGAGGGGCATGACAATCACGCCGAACACCGGCGGGCGCATCTCCTGGAGGTGGATCGCCGGGCCGTCACGATGCAGGCCCTGCCCTATTTGGGGATCATCGCGCTCTTTGCCCTGCTGACGCTGCCCGCGCCG
>NZ_KZ305003.1:3374-3897 GCF_002723615.1 Limimaricola cinnabarinus | reverse complement strand
TTCCTAGTCACTTGAGCTTGCTCAAGTCATGGAACACTTAGCAGCTGCAATCAAAGCAGCATATATAGAGCCGGGCCGTCCTCATATCTCTTCAGACATTGGTAGTCGCCGCAGAGCGGCAGACCAACGGGGCCTTAGCTCAGCTGGGAGAGCATCTGCTTTGCAAGCAGAGGGTCATCGGTTCGATCCCGATAGGCTCCACCAGATGGGTCGGTAGCTCAGTTGGTTAGAGCGCACGCCTGATAAGCGTGAGGTCGGAGGTTCAAATCCTCCTCGACCCACCAGCATCCCGATTTGACCGTAAAGCACTTGTTAAGTGTTTTGCCGTCCAATCGGACGCATGATTTTGACATCGTTTAGAGAGAATATATCAGAACCATCGGTTCGGCCGCGTCAGGCCGCACCCCGGGCACCGCCCGGAGCAGATGGTTTTGTTCCAAGTCAAGTACACTAACCTATGTCTTCCCTATGCCTCGCATGGGCTGGGGAAGGCGGGAAACGTATGACTTTCGGTTCAGAAGAA
>NZ_KZ305003.1:0-2670 GCF_002723615.1 Limimaricola cinnabarinus | reverse complement strand
ATAGGGTTAAAAGAGCAAACCCGGGGAACTGAAACATCTAAGTACCCGGAGGAAAGGACATCAATAGAGACTCCGCTAGTAGTGGCGAGCGAACGCGGACCAGCCGAGCCTGAAATGTGACCAGAACGAGTTGGAAAACTCGGCCAGAGCGGGTGACAGCCCCGTATGGGAAGCATGACGGGACGTATCAAGTAGGGCGGGACACGTGTAATCCTGTCTGAAGATCGGGGGACCACCCTCGAAGGCTAAGTACTCCTTACTGACCGATAGCGAACCAGTACCGTGAGGGAAAGGTGAAAAGCACCCCGACGAGGGGAGTGAAACAGTACCTGAAACCGAACGCCTACAATCAGTCGGAGCTTCCTTGAGAAGTGACGGCGTACCTTTTGTATAATGGGTCATCGACTTGGTCTCACGAGCAAGCTTAAGCCGGTAGGTGTAGGCGCAGCGAAAGCGAGTCTTAATAGGGCGCATGAGTTCGTGGGATCAGACCCGAAACCGAGTGATCTAGGCATGTCCAGGATGAAGGTGCGGTAACACGCACTGGAGGTCCGAACCCACACCTGTTGAAAAAGGTCGGGATGAGGTGTGCCTAGGGGTGAAAGGCCAATCAAACTCGGAGATAGCTGGTTCTCTGCGAAATCTATTTAGGTAGAGCGTCATCCGAATACCCCGGGGGGTAGAGCACTGGATGGGTAATGGGGCCCCACAGGCTTACTGATCCTAACCAAACTCCGAATACCCGGGAGTACTAGATGGCAGACACACGGCGGGTGCTAACGTCCGTCGTGGAGAGGGAAACAACCCTGACCTACAGCTAAGGCCCCTAATTCATGGCTAAGTGGGAAAGCAGGTGGGACGACCAAAACAACCAGGAGGTTGGCTTAGAAGCAGCCATCCTTTAAAGATAGCGTAACAGCTCACTGGTCTAATCAAGTTGTCCTGCGGCGAAGATGTAACGGGGCTCAAGCCATGAGCCGAAGCTTAGGATGCGCATAGCGCATGGTAGCAGAGCGTGGTGTGACATAATCCCATGTGTCCTTATGCCCTTCGGGGCTATTGGACACGCGGGGTTTTCTGTGAAGCCGGGGCGTGAGCCATCCGGTGGAGAGATCACCAGCGAGAATGATGACATGAGTAGCGATAAACAGGGTGAGAGACCCTGTCGCCGAAAGTCCAAGGGTTCCTGCTTAAAGTTAATCTGAGCAGGGTAAGCCGACCCCTAAGGCGAGGCCGAAAGGCGTAGTCGATGGGAACCAGGTTAATATTCCTGGGCCAGATGGAAGTGACGGATCACGGACGTTGTTCAGCCTTATCGGATTGGCTGGGCAGCCAGGTGGTCCCTGGAAATAGCTCCATCATGAGATCGTACCCTAAACCGACACAGGTGGACTGGTAGAGAATACCAAGGCGCTTGAGAGAACGATGTTGAAGGAACTCGGCAAAATACCTCCGTAAGTTCGCGAGAAGGAGGCCCGGTTTTCACGCAAGTGGGGGCCGGGGGCACAAACCAGGGGGTGGCGACTGTTTACTAAAAACACAGGGCTCTGCGAAGTCGCAAGACGACGTATAGGGTCTGACGCCTGCCCGGTGCCGGAAGGTTAAAAGGAGAGGTGCAAGCCTTGAATTGAAGCCCCGGTAAACGGCGGCCGTAACTATAACGGTCCTAAGGTAGCGAAATTCCTTGTCGGGTAAGTTCCGACCTGCACGAATGGCGTAACGACTTCCCCGCTGTCTCCAACATCGACTCAGCGAAATTGAATTGCCGGTCAAGATGCCGGCTTCCCGCGGTTAGACGGAAAGACCCCATGCACCTTTACTACAGCTTCACACTGGCATCAGGACTGCGATGTGCAGGATAGGTGGTAGGCAATGAAGCGGGAACGCCAGTTCCCGTGGAGCCTTCCTTGAGATACCACCCTTCGCACTCTTGATGTCTAACCGCGGACCGTCATCCGGTTCCGGGACCCTGTGTGGCGGGTAGTTTGACTGGGGCGGTCGCCTCCCAAACAGTAACGGAGGCGCGCGAAGGTTGGCTCAGAACGGTCGGAAATCGTTCGTCGAGTGCAATGGCATAAGCCAGCCTGACTGCAAGACTGACAAGTCGAGCAGAGTCGAAAGACGGCCATAGTGATCCGGTGGTCCCGAGTGGAAGGGCCATCGCTCAACGGATAAAAGGTACGCTGGGGATAACAGGCTGATACTGCCCAAGAGTCCATATCGACGGCAGTGTTTGGCACCTCGATGTCGGCTCATCTCATCCTGGGGCTGGAGCAGGTCCCAAGGGTATGGCTGTTCGCCATTTAAAGAGGTACGTGAGCTGGGTTTAGAACGTCGTGAGACAGTTCGGTCCCTATCTTCCGTGGGTGTAGGATACTTGAGAGGAGTTGCCCCTAGTACGAGAGGACCGGGGTGAACGATCCACTGGTGGACCTGTTGTCGTGCCAACGGCAGTGCAGGGTAGCTATGATCGGACAGGATAACCGCTGAAGGCATCTAAGCGGGAAGCCCCCCTCAAAACAAGGTATCCCCGAGGACCGTGGTAGACCACCACGTCGATAGGTCGGAGATGTAAGCGCAGCAATGCGTTCAGTTGACCGATACTAATGGTCCGATAGGCTTGATCCGATCCAGAAACAGCAAGGCTGGATCCGAAAGCATACACGCCAA
>NZ_KZ305002.1 GCF_002723615.1 Limimaricola cinnabarinus | reverse complement strand
GATGTTCTTTACTCGGTCTGGTGGCCATAGCACGAGCAAAACACCCGATCCCATTCCGAACTCGGCCGTTAAGTGCCGTCGCGCTGATGGTACTGCGTCTCAAGACGTGGGAGAGTAAGTCACCGCCAGACCTAGTAAAGAACATTAATATTCTCTCGAAAACGATGCAAAACGCGGCCCTAAGCAGCCCTCCAGGCGGTAGGCCACGCAACATGGCGCGGGATGGAGCAGCCCGCGTTTGTTACAAACTCTCCTCGAGAGTTTGCTTGACACAAACGCCTCGTCAGGCTCATAACCTGAAGAGGAACTGCCAAAAGTGTCGCGGGATGGAGCAGCCCGGTAGCTCGTCAGGCTCATAACCTGAAGGTCGCAGGTTCAAATCCTGCTCCCGCAACCAACTTCAGCGAAAATATCGCCACGCACGGCGTCGAGCTTGCTCGGCGCCGATTTGCGTAGCATCTCCAGCAGGCTACCCTCGATCGACAGCCAGTGCCCCCGGGCGGCCTCGTCCCAGTGCACCACCACGCGGTCGACGAGCTCGTGCAGCTCGTCCGCCGCGCGCCCGGCGACGGACTCGTCCGACAGCGCCGCCGCCAGGTCGGCGACCATGGCCCGGTAAAGTTCGGGCAGGTTCTTGGGCAGCTCGACATCGGGCACGACCAGGTCCGCCCGCTTGCCCTGCATCTCCTTCAGCTCCCGGTCGACACTGTTCAGCCGCTCGACGAGCAGCGCCGGGTCCTGGCCGATCTCGTTGGCGCGCAGCAGGTTGCGCTTGCTGGTCTCCAGCTCCCCCTGCCGGGCATCATGCACCTGGAGCCGATCCACGGCGGCGTCCTGACTGTCCACCAGCCGTTCCCGGAACCGTTCCCGGAACCGGTCATAGGCCGCGGGCTTCATAAGCTCGGTGTGCAGCCCCGACAGGACGAGGGGCAGGGCGACGCTTTCGCGCAGTCCGCGGAAGCCCTCGCAGACACTGGGGCCCATCTCCTTGGCGCTGGCGCAGTAGTAGGTCCGGTATTTGCTGCTCCCGGCGACGGTCATCTTGCCGCCGCAGAGCCCGCAGTGCAGGAGACCCGACAGCAAATACTTTCGACGGCGCAAGACTTGTCCCGCCGAGAGCTTGTTGCGGTCCGTCGCGTTGATCTTCGAGCTGCGCTTCTTCTGTGCTGCCTGACGCGCCTTCACGGCATCCCAGAGGTCCTGATCGATGATGCGCAACTCCGGGACCTCGGATGTCCGCCATTCGCTCTCGGGGTTCAGCTGCGGCACCCGACGCTCGGTTTGCGGGTTCTTCACATAGGTGAGCCGGTTCCAGACCAGCCGGCCGATGTAGAGCTCGTTGTTTAGGATGCCGGTGCCGCGGACGCGGTTGCCGTTGATCGTGTTCTGCTTCCAGCGGCCCGACGATCGGCGGTTCGTGTCGGCGGAGGGCGAGGGGATGCCCTCGTCGTTGAGGCGGTTCGCGATCGCGATCGGCGACAGGCCTGCGGAGTAATCGCGAAAGATCCCCCGAACGACCGCTGCCTCGATGTCGTCGATCTTCCGTTTGCCCTTCACCGGTGCCCCGCGGGTGTCGGTGCCCGGTCGATAGCCATAGACGCGTCCGCCGGCGCTGAGTCCCTTTTCCACGCGACCCTCCAGGCCGCGACGCGTCTTCGTCGCCAGTTCTTCGAGAAAGATGGCGGCGAACATCGACGAGAGGCCGAGGGTCATGGCATCGACTTTGCCGCGCCCGGCGGTGTGGATCTCGACGCCGTGGAAGCGGGCGCTCTTGTAGAAGCCCGCAATGTGCTCGGCGTCACGGGAGATGCGGTCGAGGGATTCCGCAAGCACGATATCGAAGCCGCCGGTGGCGAGCCCTTCCGACAGGCGCTGGAACTCGGGTCGGGCCCGGCTCACCGTCCCGCTGACGGCACTGTCGGCAAACCGATCGACGATCACCCAACCCTGCTGCCGGGCATGGCGCTCGACGACGCGAAACTGGTCGTCGATCGACATCGGGTTTTGCATGTCGCTCGAGTAACGGACGTAGAGGGCGACACGCAGGGGGGAGGTGGGTGACTTGCTCATGGTTGTCTTCTTTCCGGGCTGCGGCCTCGACGGCACGCCTGGGCGATATATCCGCGAAGATTGCGGAGATGGTATGTCCAAAGGCGGCATGTCTTGTAGGTTGTGCGTGCCGCGTCAGGTGTCGCCTCCTGCTTCTCCCGCTCCTGCGAGAGCTTGCGGACAGCGGCTTCTGCGAGGAGGTCGATCAGTTTGTCGAGCGGCATCGGCGGAGTCCTTTCCAGTTCGGGCATTGAACAACCGACATGGCGGACGCCCAACCGAGCCTTCGTGGAGAGGGGTGGCCATCAGCGTCCGCGGGTCGCCCCGCGGACGCGTCTCTCTCACTTCAACAGCAGCGCCGCATGGACAAGCAGCAGCAGGATCAGCGCGCTACGCACGAGCAGGGTAGGGTGCCTGCGCCACAGCGCGCGCAGACAGCGAAACGAGCGTCTCATCGGGGCTCCTCGGTATGGAATGGATGGCGCGCCGGCGTCCTCGTAGCAGCGAAGGAGTGTTGGTCATCGCCGGCGCGCCGAACGCCGGGGAATCCAACCCCGGCGCCGGGACCTCGCGGTCTCTCAAGGGACGGCGCCCAGAGGGGCGCCGTCGTGTCAGTCCTCGTCGAACATGCGAAGGCTCATCTTGATCGCGTCGGCGAAGTTGACCGCCTTCCGGACCGCGTAATACAGCTCCTCGAGCGGCGGCAGGGCGGCCTGGAGCGCCTCGGCCTCCGGCGAGAGCCGGCGGTGGATGTCGAAGGCCTCGGACCCTCCGATCAGGCGCTCTCGCGGAATGGCGACTTTCTCCTCGAAGGTGCCGGCTGTGATCCCGCTGCGGACCTCCACGATGGCGACATCGAGGTAATAGGAGAGGGTCCCGTCGATGTCGGTCTCCTCGTCGAGGAACTCGATGGTCTCTTCGACCACCTGTCGCGCATCCGGGTCGAGATGCGGCACCACACGCTCCGTGAGGTGCCGGGCCATGCCTGACCGCCGCTCGAGAACGGCACGGACGAGGTCGACCTGCTGCTCCATCAGGTTCTTTGGCGGGAGGGCGTTCATTGCTGCACCTCCTTCCCGGAAAGGATCACGCGGCGCGGTGTGCGTCGCTCGACGGTGAAACTGCGGGCGCGGAGAACGCCTGTCCGAGAGCCGCGCCGGGAACGATGGTCGGCCGCGATGTCGTACTCGGTGTGAATCCGACAACGCACGGCATTCATTGCGTTGAAAGGAGCGCCGCCGAGGCGGCCGAGCACCGCCGAGCCCGTGGCTCGGCACACAGCGAAACCGCTGTGCTTCAGCGGCACGAGCAGCCGGCGCGCGCCGACGAAGCGGGTCGGTTCGTTCAGGCCCGCCGAAAGGTATTCGGCCGGACGACGGGCGTGCACCTCGTAGCCGATGTTGGAGCGGCGGCGGGAGGTGGTGCCGTAGGCCAGCAGCGCGTAGCGCTGGCCGCCATGCTCCTCGATGTCGAGGACGAGGCAGGGACGCGCCTTCGGGCGCCCGGTGTGGCCTTCTTCGGCCAAGGGGAAGCGGAACGAGACGATGTCGCCGTGGGTGATGAGGTCTTGCCAGGCAGGCGTCATCGAGAGAGTGGTCTGAATGCTATCGTGCATTGTCGGTATCCTTGTATGATGGATGTCCGACGCGCCCGATGTCCCTCCCTTCCTATCGGCCGGGACCTTTCGTCGTGCGCGTCACGAGACGCGCGCACGACGGAAGGGGCTGGCCCCTCCCTTTCCAATCTCCCTTTCCGGCCTCTCGGGGTGAGCCTGCGAGGGCGGGAACCTTGCCGGATACGATGAAGTGCCGAAGCTTGCGTTCGGGGGATCGCTCCTCAGCAGCTGAGCCTTTCGCCGGAATCAGCCGGGGTGCACCTGATTTCAAATGTCAGCTGTGCGGACCTTCCTGCCGTTCGCCGCACCTGCGAGGACCTTTCCGAGGAAGGGCGGGAGCCGAACATTCGCTGCGCTCCATGCTGAGGTCCGCTATGCGGATGAAACTTTCGGCAGTAGCTGCAGTAACTAAACGAGATGCTCGCAAAGAATTTTGCCCGAAGCAGATATGATGGCATACTTCGGAAAACGAATTGTCTGGACCTCAAGACTTCTGACCATTGGTAAAAATCTGGATGGCCGAAAATCCTTATCGCACTTGCCCTCGCGGCGGTGACTCGGTCGGCCCTTTCCAAGGGAACTCATATGAGACTTTGCCTCCTTCTTGAGGCAGTTATCGAACTGGCACCATCCCTGATTTAGGAGGTTTACAATGCGCACGAGTATTCTTTCGTTGGCAACTGCCGCAGCCTTTGCAGCAATGGTTCCTGTATCCTCCCAAGCGCAAAGTTGCCAAACCGTCGAGCTCAAAGCTGATTTTGCGACGGGAGACCTGAAAGGTTTGGCCCCCGCCGACGGCGTCGCCTGTTTCAACCTCAGGGTTCCGCGGGGCCAGAACATGAGCATCGAGCTTGTTGGCGGGCGAAACGTGTCGATTTCTGCGCCCGGCTACTACGATGCCCGCAATGACAGGATGTTTCTTGGAGATCTGCCTGGGCAGTTGGAGATCCGTGTTTTCCAGCTCATGCGTTCGGCCTCCCCGGAGCCTTTTGCCGTGCGAATCTGCTTTGAAGCACCTGGGAATGGTTAGATGAGTGTTCTCTATAACGCTGCGTCATCTATTGCCGCCTGATCGGAAATCAGCAGTTTTCGATTTGGGGCACCATACCAGCAGGAGGGGCGAAGAGCTCATAGCAGTAGGAAACGCAGCCGCTGCGAGATGTGAACGGCTGCTTGATGCGTTTCGTGCGAATGGCAGCTTTGGGCCATTGCCGTCGCGCTGTCTGAACTGGCGCGCGAGATGCCGCATCGCCCCCTCGGTAAGAATGGGCTCAGAGCGGTCAATCGTCCCGTGGATGATCGCTTTCAATCTGGGTGAGATCATCAGCATATCAGGTGATAGGTCAATGCGGCGGGGGACGTCCCTTCTTATCCCTTCGGGAGGGCGAGCGAAGATGGGTTCGGGAAGAGGTGCGGAACGCTCTTCCCGGGAGTGGGGGAGGTTCGGAGGCGAGCGCGGAGCGGCATCCTCCGGGAGCAGGGGGTCTTGGGGGAGTGCGGAACGATGACCCGAGCCCGTCGGGAGACGCCAGGGGGTGCAGGGGGAGTGGCGAACGATGACCCTGCCCTGGGTGTCCAGAGGGGCGGCGCGCGCTCTGGTCCGGCTGAAGGCCCCGGGCGGGTTCGGGAGGGCGGAGCGCCTCTCGAGCGGCGCATCAGCGGCGCCGGGGTCCGGGGGCGTCAGCCCCCGGCGAACGACAGCTGGAACGCAGGCCCGAAGGGCCGGAGTGCCAGCTGGTTAGTGAGTAGTCAGCTGATCAGAGTTGCCAAATGCACCCTATAGTTGCAAGTTGACGATGAGCCGCACGAAGCAATAATGCTTTTCAACTGCAATAAGAAATGACCGCATATAAGCGAAGGGGTGGAATTTGTCGTTCTTAAAGATTTCGGATGATCAAGAAAAGGCGCTATTGAATGGAGTGGTCTCCGGTAGCTATACCCTACTACTCGGGGCAGGAGCCAGCCATGACTCAAAAAATGGGTTCGGAAATATACCCTTAGCAGATAAGCTGAAAGAAGAGCTCCTCGATGCCACTCGTGTTTCGAAAAGCCACAATTTGCAGAGAGTATTTTCAGCACTTACAGAGGATGAGGTTGAACGTCTCATAACAAAGCGTCTGTCAGATTGCAGTCCGGGATACACGTGTAAAGCAATCTCGAAATTCAACTGGAGAAGGATATTTACGTTCAATGTGGATGATGCACTGGAGAACGAACTTTCTTCCTCGAAAAGGCAAAGCCTGAAGCCCATACACTTTTCAGATCCATTTGTCGATCTGCAAACCAACGCCGAGCTGCCGCTTGTATACTTGCATGGCACCGTGAAATCTCCAGAAAAGGGTTATGTATTCAGCAGGGACCAGTATTTGAGGATGATAAAGGGCGAGAACCCATGGATGGTTGTCCTGTCTGGAATTGTAAGGAATGACCCACTAATCATATCCGGATCATCTATGGATGAGGTCGATCTTGAATACTACCTCTCATTTAGATCAAAAGCTACCTCTCGAGAGGATGTAGG
>NZ_KZ305001.1 GCF_002723615.1 Limimaricola cinnabarinus | reverse complement strand
CCGGCCGCCCCGGTCGAGCCCGCCCGCCGCCGCGCGGCCGATCCCGCGACCGCCGCGGCCCAGCGCCCGCATCAGCGCCGCCCAGAAGGCGCGCGCCGCCTGACCGAGATCGGTCTCGGGCGGGCTGTCCGGCCCCGGGGCGGGCCGGGACGCCGAAGGCGCCGCGTCGCTCGCCTCATGGCCGGGATCGGAAGGCGCGGGCGTCTTGTCGTCTGTCATGCGGCGGGGTTCCGGAACTGTCAGTCCCGGAGGGTAGGCGCGGCCCGGGCCGCGTCAAGCGGCGCGGGGCTTTCGGGAGAGGCTCAGATCGAGAAGCTGGTGCCGCAGCCGCAGGAGCTGCTGGCATTGGGGTTCTCGATCACGAAGCGCGCGCCGATCAGCTCGTCGGCGAAGTCGATCGTGGCATCGGCCAGGAAGGGCAGCGAGACGCTGTCGACCACGACCTTCTCGCCCGCGCCTTCGAGCACGAGGTCGTCCTCGCGGGGCTCGTCGAGCGCGATCTCGTATTGAAAGCCCGAGCAGCCGCCGCCCTCGACCGCGACGCGCAGCGCCTTTCCTTCCGCCTGGGCGCCGATCTCGGAGAGGCGTTCCCAGGCGCGGGGGGTGACCTTGGGGGGCAGGGTGAGCATGGCGGAACCTATCTCGGGGCAGGGTCATTGTGCCGGGCCGGGCGCGGTCCTTCTCGCGAATTTCCTGTCCGGGCGGCCTTCCGACCCATATAGGTAAGGTGAATAGTGACGACAAGCTGGCGGACGACATGATGGCTCCCTATGCCTCCGACCCGCGCGACACGCGCGGCAGGCTCCACCCCGAGGAAGAGAGCGCCTTCCGCTCGCCCTTTCAGCGCGACCGCGACCGCATCATCCATGCGAGCGCGTTCCGCCGCCTCAAGCACAAGACGCAGGTCTTCATCGAGCATGAGGGCGACTATTTCCGCACCCGCCTCACCCATTCGATCGAGGTGGCGCAGGTGGCGCGCACCATTTCCGGCGTGCTCGGGCTCAACACCGAGCTGACCGAGGCGGTGGCGCTGGCGCACGATCTCGGCCACCCGCCCTTCGGCCATACCGGCGAGGACGCGCTCGACGCGCTGATGGCGCCTTATGGCGGCTTCGATCACAACGCGCAGGCGATCCGCATCGTCACCTCGCTGGAGCGGCACTATGCCGATTTCGACGGGCTGAACCTGACATGGGAGACGCTGGAGGGGATCGCCAAGCATAATGGTCCCGTGACGCCCCTCCGGGGCAATGGTCCCGTGACGCCCCTCCGGGGCGATGGTCCGGTCACGGGCGAGATCCCCTACGCGCTCGCCGATTACAACGCGCTGCACGATCTGGAGCTGCACACCCATGCCAGCGCCGAGGCGCAGGTGGCGGCGCTGGCCGACGACATCGCCTATTCCCATCACGACCTGCATGACGGGCTCAGGGCCGAGCTGTTCTCGACCGACGAGCTCGCGGAGCTGCCGATCCTCGACGCCTGCTTTGCCGAGGTGGACCGGGCATATCCGGGGCTGAATTATTACCGCCGCCGCCACGAGGCGCTCCGGCGCTTCTTCGGCGTGCTGGTCGAGGACGTGATCGGCGTGGCGCGCGCCAATCTTGCCGAGGCCGATCCGAAATCGGCGCGCGAGGTGCGCGAGGCGGGGCGGATGATGGTCCGCTTCACCCCCGGTCTCTGGAGCGATCTGAAGGTGCTGCGCAGGTTTCTCTTTCACCGCATGTACCGCGCCCCCGAGGTGGTGGTCATGCGCGAGCGCGTGACCGGCGTGATCCACGATCTCTTTCCGCTTTTCATGGCCCATCCCGAGCATCTGCCCAAGCAGTGGCGCAAGGACGTGGCCGAGGCGCAGGGCGAAACCGCCTTGGCACGGATCGTGGCGGACTACATTGCCGGCATGACCGACCGTTTCGCGCTGCAGGAGCATGCGCGGCTGACCGGCTCGGACATTCTGGAAAAGACAAACGTGGCGGGGGCCTGGAGTGGCGATTGAAACGGCGACGGGGCAGGCGGCAGCGCTGAGCCCGATCATGGCCTTCGCGCTGGTGGGCGTGATCGGGGTCGGCTCGCAATGGCTGGCCTGGCGGCTCAGGCTGCCGGCGATCGTGCTGATGCTGGCGGCGGGGCTCGTCATCGGGCCGGGCCTGGGCTGGTTCGTGCCCGAGCGCGACATCGGGCCGCTGGTGCGGCCGATGATCTCGATCGCGGTGGCGATCATCCTGTTCGAGGGCGGGCTCACGCTCAACTTCCGCAGCTTGCGCGACGAGGCCAAGGGGGTAAGCCGGCTGGTCTTCATCGGCGCGCCGCTGGGCTGGCTCTTCTCGGCGCTGGCGCTGCGCTACGGCGCGGGGATGAGCTGGGAAAGCGCGGCGGTGTTCGGCGGCATCATGATCGTCACCGGGCCGACCGTGATCGCGCCGCTTTTGCGCACCGCGCGTCTGGCGCGGCGTCCGGCCTCGCTCTTGCAATGGGAGGCAATCGTCAACGACCCGATCGGCGCGCTCGCCGCAGTGCTGGCCTTCGAGGTGGTGCTGGTGATGCGCACCGCCGTCACCGTCGGCAGCGCCGTGTGGGAGCTGGCGCTCGGCATCGGCGTGGCGCTGGCGCTGGGCGCGGCGGGCGCGGCGGTGGTCGCCTGGGGATTCCGCAAGGGGCGGGTGCCGGAATACATGAAGGTGCCGGTGCTGTTCTCGCTGCTGCTCGCGGTCTTCGCGGTCTCCGACACGGTGCTGCATGAAAGCGGCCTGCTGGCGGTGACGGTGATGGGGATCGGCATCGCCAATGCCGATCTGCCCTCCTATGCCGAGCTGCGCCGCTTCAAGGAGCACGCGACGATCCTGCTGGTCTCGGGCGTGTTCATCCTTCTGGCCGCGGCGATCGAGTTCGACACGCTGGCCGCGCTCGACTGGCGCGCGGTGGTCTTCGTGCTGGCGGTGGTGCTGGTGGTGCGGCCGCTGACCGTCTACCTGTCGCTTCTGGGCGCGGGCGTGCCGTGGCGCGAGCAGCTTCTGGTGGCGCTGACCGGCCCGCGCGGCGTGGTGCTGGTCGCGGTGGCGGGCCTCTTCGGCGAAAGGCTCGCCGATCTCGGCGTGCCCGATGGCGACGTGGTCGCACCGCTGGCCTTCGTCCTCGTGGCCTTCACCGTGGTGGTGCATGGCTTCACCCTCGCGCCCTTCGCGCGGATGCTGAAGCTGTCGGGCGGCGCGGTGCCGGGCGTGCTGCTGATCGGCGGCTCGCGCTGGACGCTGGGGCTGGCCGAGGCGCTCAGGAAGGTCGATGTGCCGGTGCTGATGGCCGATACCAACCACATCAATCTGCGCCCCGCCCGGGCGGTCGGGCTCGACACCTATTCGGGCGACATCCTGTCGGAATCGGCCGAGCACTGGCTGGAGCTGGTGAGCTACGACATCGTCGTCGCCGCCACCGAGAACGACGCCTACAACACGCTGGTCGCCACCGATCTCGGCCCCGAATTCGGCCGCGACAACGTCTACCAGATCATGCGGGAGAAGAACGAAAGCGCGCGGCACGCGCTGTCGAGCAGCCTGACGGGCCGCGAATTCGGGCCAGAAGAGACCTATGCCGGGCTGCAAAAGCTGATGCGCGAGGGCTGGAGCTTTCGCGTGACGCGGCTGACCGAGGAATACGGGCTCGAGGAATGGCGCGAGAAGCGGCCCCATGCCAAGGTCGTCGCCCGCGTCGGCCCGCAAGGCACCACCGAGTTCATCCGCGAAGACGAGGACATCCGCCCCGCGCCCGGCGTGCGGATCATCTCGATGCTGCCGCCCGGCGAGGAGAAGGGCACCGACCCCGAGGCGGGCCACGAAATCGCCAAGCAGGCCGCAAAGAACAAGCCCGGCAAGGGCAGCGGCCGTCCGGCGGGCAAGAGCGGCAGCATGGCCGGTGTGAAGGCCTGGGGGCCGAAGCCGGGCAGCAGGCCGCCCGGCGGAAAGTCCGGCGGAAAGTCCGGTGGAAAGCCCGGGGGCAAGCCGCCCCGCGCCGCCTGATCGCGGTCTCGGATCGGCCGGGGCGGCGCCTGCGCGTTGACGTGCGGCGCCGCCGTGGTAAAGGGTCGCGGGCCGATCTCGCGGCACGACTAGGCCGAAAGGACTGCGCATGAACCTCTTCACCGACATCCGGGCGCTGGTGCTCGACACGCTGGACGCGATGACCCGCGACGGGGCGCTGCCCGAGGGCCTCAAGACCGCCGCCGTGACGGTGGAGCCGCCGCGCGATCCGGCGCATGGCGACATGGCGACCAATGCCGCGATGGTGCTGGCCAAGCCCGCGGGCCGCAAGCCGCGCGACATCGCCGAGGATCTGGCCGCGCGGCTGGCCGCCGATGACCGCATCGCCACCGCCGAGGTGGCCGGGCCCGGCTTCATCAACATCCGCCTCGCGCCGAGCCTCTGGCAGGGCATCATCCGCGCCGCGCTGACCGAGAAGGGCTTTGGCCGCTCGGCGATGGGGCAGGGCGAGCGCGTCAATGTCGAATACGTCTCGGCCAACCCGACGGGGCCGATGCATGTGGGCCATGCCCGCGGCGCGGTGTTCGGCGACGCGCTGGCGCGGCTCCTCGATTATTCGGGCCATGACGTCACCAAGGAATACTACGTCAATGACGGCGGCGCGCAGGTCGACGTGCTGGCGCGCTCGTCCTTCGAGCGCTACCGCGAGGCCTGCGGGCTTGCGCCGCAGATCGGCGAGGGGCTCTACCCGGGCGATTACCTCGTGCCGGTGGGCGAAAAGCTGAAGGAGCGCTGGGGCGAGAGCAAGCTCGACGCGCCCGAGAGCGAATGGCTCGAAGAGGCGCGCGAGATCGCCACCGAAGCCATGATGGAGATGATCCGCGACGACCTCGCCGCGCTGGGCGTCACCATGGACGTGTTCTTTTCCGAAAAGGCGCTCTACGGCACCGGGCGGATCGAGGATGCGATCAAGACGCTCGACGCCAAGGGCCTGATCTATCGCGGCACGCTGGAGCCGCCCAAGGGCAAGACGCCCGAGGATTGGGAGCCGCGCGAGCAGACGCTGTTCCGCTCCACCGCGCATGGCGACGATGTCGACCGCCCGATCATGAAGTCGGACGGGGCATGGACCTATTTCGCGCCCGACATCGCCTATCATTACGACAAGGTGGAGCGCGGCTTCACCCGGCTGATCGACGTCTTCGGCGCCGATCACGGCGGCTATGTCAAAAGGATGAAGGCCGCCGTCTCGGCGCTCTCCGAGGGTCGCGTGCCGCTCGACGTGAAGCTGGTGCAGCTGGTCAAGCTGTGGAAGAACGGCGAGCCGTTCAAGATGTCCAAGCGCGCGGGCAATTTCGTCACGCTGCGCGATCTCGTCGATCAGGTCGGCCCGGACGCGGTGCGCTTTCACATGCTGACCCGCAAGAACGACGCGCCGCTCGATTTCGACTTCGACAAGGTGCTGGAGCAAAGCCGCGAGAACCCGGTCTTCTACGTGCAATACGCCAATGCGCGGATCAACTCGGTGCTGCGCAAGGCCGAGGCCATGGGCATCGCCGTCGATGACGCGACGCTGGCCGAGGCGGATCTGTCGAAGCTCGATCACGAGGCGGAGCTGGCGCTGATGCGCGCCCTCGCCGAATGGCCGCGCCTTGTCGAGATCGCCGCCAAGGGGCACGAGCCGCACCGCGTCGCCTTCTACCTCTACGATCTGGCCTCGGCGCTCCACGCGCTGTGGAACCGCGGCAATGACGAGCCCTCGCTGCGATTCCTGCAAGAGGGCGATGCGGCCACGACGCAGGGCAAGATTTCGCTCGCGCGCGCGGTCGGCGTTGTGATCGGGGAAGGGCTTGGTATCCTTGGCGTCACCCCGGTCGAGGAGATGCGCTGAGGCGCGACCCCATCGGCACGGCATGAAGGGGGCGCGCGCCCCCTTCACCCGGCGTAGCGAGCGGCAGAGAGGCTGAGATGGCACAACCGAGCGACCCGCAGGGGCCCGGCCCCCTGGCGACCGGCATGGCCCTGGTGTTCCGCTACGCGGGCGCCATCGTCTCGCTCGCGCTGGTGCTGGGCATCGCCGTCTGGGGCTACAAGCTGTGGGTGCGCGACGTCACCGGCATCCCGGTGGTGCGCGCCATGCAAGGCCCGATGCGCGAGGCCCCCGAGGACCCGGGCGGCGAGATCGCCCTGCACAAGGGGCTCGCCGTCAACGACATCGCCGCCATGGGCGAGGCCGCGGGCCCCGAGGAGCGGCTGGTGCTGGCGCCGCCGGGGCCGGGGCTGACCGAAGAAGACCTGCTGGTGCAGCCCACCGCCGAGGCGGGCGAGCTGCGCCCGGGCGAGGATCTGGCCGGGGCGATGCCGCAATTCGACCCCGACAAGCCGATGTCGGCCAATGACGTGGCCGCGCTGGCCGACAGCATCGCGGCGGGCGCCGCGCCGCTGGGCGCGCCGGCGCCGGCGCCGGGCCTCCTGCCGGG
>NZ_KZ305000.1:5330-6550 GCF_002723615.1 Limimaricola cinnabarinus | reverse complement strand
CCGCACCGCGATGCGCTCCGTTCTCTGGATAGCGGCGGCAGTGATCCTCATTGCCATGCTGTTTCCCTACGCCTCCCCCTACATCCTCTCGTTCTGAAAGCACACTGACATGAGAAACATCCTTTCCGGCGCCCTGGCGCTGTCCGCGCTTTTCGCCGCCCCCGCCTTTGCCGCCGAACAGGTCGTCCGCCTCGAGGTCGGGGGACTGACGTGTCCCTCGTGCTCGTTCATCGTCGGCAACTCGCTGAAATCCGTAGAGAGCGTGGTGATCGAGGACTTCGCCGAGGGCGAAGACCCGAGCGAGGGGCTTTATACGGTCCGTTTCGACGACGAAGTCACCTCCACTGACGCCCTCATCGCGGCGGTCGAAGAGAACGGCTACCCGGCGGCGCTTCTGGAAGACCCGGTGAGTGGCGAGGGTTCGTGAAGCGGGGTCTCGATCATCTCGATCAACCGAGAGAGCAGCCGGACCAGGCCGAGGCGAACCGCCTGCTGAAGGGTGGCCTCGGCGGCGCAATATTCGCGGCGATATGCTGCTTCACGCCACTCCTTGTCCTGGCGCTGGCTGGCGCAGGCCTGTCGGCGGTGACGGGGTGGCTCGACTACGCGCTGTTCCCGCTGCTGTTCGTCAGCCTCGCGGTGGTCGCGCAGGCTTTGTGGCTGCGTGCCGGACGGCCCGGGCCGTCCCCCAAGATCTGGGCCGCGCTCATTGCGGTGCTGCTCTCGGTCTTGATCATCGTTCTGGAGTTTCGCGGGGCGCTGACCCTCACGCTCCTCGCCGCGGCGCTGACCGGTGCCTACGCTCTCTTTCTCAACCGCAAGTCCAGGGAGGTCCGACCATGATGGCGGCTGCCTGCTGTTCTCCCATCGGCCTTTTCACGGGCCTGTTCTCGATGGCCGAGCCTTTGCTGGCGATCGGCGCCATTCTCTACCTGGTCCTCGCCAAACCGAAGACCGATCCGACGACGAAAGTGACCTGAACCATGAATGACTGCTGCTCGAACGAAAACAAAGCATACGACCTCATTGTCGTGGGCGCCGGTTCCGCCGGGTTCTCCGCCTCGATCACCGCCGCCGAGGCTGGCAAGCGCGTCGCGCTCGTGGGCCATGGGACGATCGGAGGGACTTGCGTCAACTTTGGCTGTGTGCCGTCGAAGGTCATGATCCGTGCGGCCGAGGCGCTGCATGGTGCGAGCGCGGCTGCGCGATTTCCCGGCCTG
>NZ_KZ305000.1:0-4595 GCF_002723615.1 Limimaricola cinnabarinus | reverse complement strand
TCAGGTGCTGCGCAGGTCGATGACTGGTCCCGGCTCGTCGCCGGCAAGGACGACCTTGTCGCGACTTTGCGCCAGAAGAAATACGCTGACCTGCTGCCCAACTATGAGGGGGTCGATTACATCGAGGAAGGCCCCGCGACGTTGGTCGAGGGCGGTGTTCAGGTCGGAGATCGCACGATTACCGCGCCCAGAACGCTGATCGCTACGGGCAGCCGGTCGCTTGTCCCGGCGATCCGCGGGATTGAGGATGTCGAACCGCTCGACAGCCAATCACTTCTGGAGCTGGAGACCCTGCCCGAGAGCCTGATCTTCGTCGGGGCTGGCTATATCGGCGCGGAGCTGGCGCAGATGATGGCGCGGATGGGGGTCAAGGTAACCCTCGTGGCACGCTCCCGCCTGCTGCCCGGCGCAGAGCCCGAGGTGTCCGACGCCCTGACCGAGGCTTTCGAAGCCGAGGGCATCACGCTGCTGACCGGTCTGCAATATGACAGCGTTGCTGCGTCGGAAGATGGCGTCACCTTGAGGATCACGCAGGAGGGCACTGCGAAGGACGTCACCGCCGAGCGGATCGTCGTGACAGCCGGTCGGCGTGCCAATTCCGAAGATCTCGGCCTCCAGGAGGCGGATGTGCAGACCGACAGTCGCGGCGGGATCGTCGTGGGACAGGATATGCAGACCTCGCGCCCTGGCATCTATGCCGCCGGTGATGTGACCGACCGCGACCAGTTCGTCTACATGGCAGCCTACGGCGCCAAGATCGCGGCACGCAACGCCGTGGCGGATGCCGAAGAGCGATATGACAACAGCACGATGCCCTGGGTGGTCTTTACCGATCCGCAGGTGGCGGGAGTCGGTCTGAGCGAGCAACAGGCGCGCGATGCGGGACACGATGTGAAGACCTCGGTGCTGTCGCTCGACCAGGTGCCCCGGGCCCAGGCAGCGCGCGACACGCGAGGGCTCATCAAGCTCGTGGCCGACCGGGAGACAGACCGGCTGCTCGGTGGACAGATCGTGGCGCCCGAAGGGTCCGACACCATCCAGACGCTGGTGATGGCGCTGAAGGCGGGCATGACGACCAAGGAACTGGGCGAAACGATCTTTCCCTATCTGACGACCGTCGAGGGCCTGAAGCTCGCAGCGCAGACCTTCGACAAGGACGTGGCCATGCTGAGCTGCTGTGCCGGGTAAGATCGGCCTTTCGTCCGGCCCGCCCTGCGTCAGTGGGCCGGATCACCCCTCCATATGCAGGTGCCGATTGTCGGTGTCCGCTCCTGTGGAACCTGCATCGCGTGTCTGTAGTTTGATGCAGAGTTGGAGGAGGTCCTGACGTTCCTTGAGCGTTGCCGAGGAGGCTCGAGGGAAGACATCGCGTCTCGCACTGGGCGTCCGTGTGAGGCTGTTCACCGAACCCGGCGGCCTGACCGCCTGGCCTGATCGAGGATACCATGCAGCAGTTGCCACTCGAAAACACCCGCGCGATCGTGACTGGCGCAAGCTCCGGGATCGGCGAGGGGATTGCGCAGGCCTTCGCTGCGGCGGGCGCCTCGGTCATCGTCAACTTCCGCTCCGACGAGGAGGCGGCCGATCGCATCGTCGGTGAAATCCGCAGGAACGGCGGTCGCGCCGAGGCGGTGCAGGCCGACATCTCAACGCCGGAGGGCTGCGGGACACTGTTCGAAGCGGCCGATGAGCAGTTCGGCGGGGTGGACATCCTCGTGTCGAACGCCGGCATCCAGCGCGATGCCACCTTCACCGAACTGAGCCTCGAAGACTGGCGCCAGGTCCTCGACGTCAACCTGACCGGCCAGTTCCTCTGCGCTCAGGAGGCGGTGCGACGCTTCCGCTGTCAGGGTCTCGATCCGGAACGGTCTCCGGCGCTCGGAAAGATCATCTTCACCAGCTCCGTGCACCAGGCCATACCTTGGGCGGGCCATGCGAACTACGCCACCGCCAAGGGCGGGGTGAAGCTCCTGATGGAGACGATGGCGCAGGAACTGGCCTGCGAGAAGATCCGCGTCAACGCCATCGCGCCTGGGGCGATCAAGACGGCCATCAATCGGGACGCGTGGGAGGACGAGGAGGCCCGGAAGGAGCTTCTGAAACTCATCCCTTATGGCCGGGTTGGCGAAACCGAGGATGTGGCCGAGGCCGCGGTCTGGCTCGCGTCGGACGCGTCGGACTACGTGGTCGGGACGACGCTCTTCGTGGATGGCGGCATGATGCTCTACCCCGCCTTCCGCGAGGGCGGCTGATGGCTCCCCGCAATGCCGGATACCTGCCGTTGCGAGACTACGCTCTCCTCGGCGATTGCCACGGCGCGGCCCTGGTCGGCCGGGACGGTGCGATGGACTGGTTCTGCCCGGTCCGCTTTGGTGCGCAGTCGGCCTGCTGGACGCTATGCCTTCCTCGGAAACTTCCCGCAGGCCTTCACACATCTGCCGCTGACCAACAGCGCCATCAACCTCGATCTCTACGAGACTGGCGGCGGCGACGCGCTTCTGGGGACCCACGCCGACAGGACAGCGCGCGCCGCACCGGAGCGGGATCGAAGCGCTCAGCCTGACTCAGGCAACGAGGCCGCAGGGCTGTCTCGCGCCACCCGGTCTCTTGGATCTCGACCTGAAACAGGAGAGCGGAAAGTGTCATCGAATGGACAGCAGGGCGTTCCGCTGGATGCAATGATATCCGGCGAGATCCGCTCTCATGAAATTGAGGAATGTGCCCGTTGCGGCAGCCGGTTCCCCACTCCCGGGGTGGAGCACCAAGGCCGCCACTACTGCTGCGACAGATGCGCCATGGGGCCGAGCTCCCGAATGAAAGCCCGCATGATGGTCCGTATGGCCCCGATGCTTGTTGGACTTGTCGGCGCCGGGGCTTTCGCGGGCTGGCTGGCCGCGCGTGGCAGTCGGAAAACCCGATCAAAGGAGATTTGAAATGAGCAAGACATACGACGTCATCGTCATCGGAAGCGGCACCGCCGCGACCACCGTGGCCAAGCGTGTCAGCGCCGCTGGCCGAAGCGTGGCCGTGACTGATTTCCGTCCCTATGGCGGCACTTGTGCCCTGCGCGGCTGCGATCCCAAGAAGATGCTGATCGGTGGCACCTCTGCCTCCGATCATGCCCGGCGAATGCAGGGCAAGGGGGTCGAGGGCGACGTGCGGATCGACTGGCGCGAATTGCTGGAATTCAAGCGCGGCTTCACTGACCCGGTGCCGGAGAAGAAGGAGAAGAGCTTCTCCGAAAGCGGCATCGCGACCTTCCACGGGCGGGCCCGCTTTGTCGGTCCGAATGCGGTGGAGGTCGATGGCGAGACCCTGGAGGCCAAGCACATCGTTCTGGCGACCGGCTCTGAGGCGATGAAGCTGGGGATTCCCGGTGAAGAGCATTTGATCGACAATGAGCGCTTCCTCGAAATGGAGAGCCTGCCGCGCCGCATCGTGCTGGTCGGTGGAGGCTATATCGCGGCGGAATTTTCCCACATCGCGGCGCGGGCCGGGGCGGAGGTGACGATCCTCCAGCATGGGGATCGGATGCTGACGGGGTTCGATCCGGATCTGGTCGGATGGTTGATGGAGAAATACGAAGAGATCGGCGTCACCCTGCATACCGGCACCGAGGTCGAGCGCGTCGAAAAGACCGGGGATGCCTTTCGCGTAACCGCCACCGGCGAAGGGGGATCGAGAACCTTCGATGCGGATCTCGTCGTGCACGCGGCTGGCCGCAAGCCCGATTTCGCGCCGCTTGCTCTTGAGGCGGCTGGCGTCGAACTGCATGACGGCAAGCTGGCGCTCAACGAATACCTGCAAAGCACCTCGAACCCAGCCGTTTACGCCGCCGGCGACACGGCCCAGATGGGCCCGCCGCTGACTCCCGTGTCCAACCATGATGGAAAGGTGGTTGCGGCAAACCTGCTTGAGGGCAATCACAGCACGCCGAACTACAAGGGCGTGCCCTCGGTCGCCTTCACCCTGCCGCTGATTGCTCGTGTGGGGCTCGACGAGGCCGAGGCCCGGGAGCAGGGGTTGAAGTTCCGCATGCAGTGCGACCGGACACCCGGCTGGTTCTCGACGCGCCAGCAGGCGGAATCCGTCTCCGGCTACAAGGTTCTGGTCGAGGACGGCAGCGAGCGCATTCTGGGCGCGCACCTGCTGGGACCGCATGCCGATGAGGTCATCAATGTCTTTACCCTTGCCGTGCGGCACGGGCTGACGGCCGACCAGCTCAAGGACACGATGTTCGCCTATCCCACTGGAGCGTCCGACATCTCGTCGATGTTGTGAAGGTAGGTAACGTGGGGGAACGCAGTCCCTGTCTGGCTTCTGCGGGTCACAGAGTGTGGGACTAATTTTTCAGCGCCACAGGGCGGTGATCGCAAGGTCTGCTCCTGCTGCGACAAGAGGAAGACGTGCCAAGAGGGGAGATTGCGGATCTCGTCAAGAACACCGTTTGGGCTTCTACTGACGAGACAGGTGGAGCGCCGCGAGGTGCTCCGCTCGTTTTTTGCGACGATGAATGCCTCATCCGCCCGTGCCGAAGGGCTGCACCCAGACCACCAGAAGGACAAGGTAAAGCCCGTAGATGACCGGCAGAGCAA
>NZ_KZ304999.1 GCF_002723615.1 Limimaricola cinnabarinus | reverse complement strand
CCGATGCTCACTACCACGGCGTTTGATTTGGCCCCATCAAGTTGGAGCAATGTGGTCCCTTGAGTGAAATACAACCTCATTATCCACCATACAAAGCGGGGCGCGTCTAAACGGCTCCCAGCCGGTGGCTGGCCAATTTAATCTTCGCAACATCATGTCATAGCGGTCGAGGCCGGGTTCATAGCCGTCAGCTGTGATGTTCACTGTCGTGAACCCAGTTTCTCATAGAAGCTCTTCGTGTGCTGGCTGGTGTCGACGACCTCTTATACAACCTCGGGGAGTTCCTGTGCCTTTCTGAGCCTAAGCAACCGGCCGACGCCAATGCTGTGGAAGTCGCGCCTTACCATGCCCCAGACGAGGCCGGCCGAATTCGCATGGATCTGCACTTCAAGGCGGCCACACGCGATGATGGAGCCCTTCGTGCTCGATCATAAGATACGGTGCTGCAAGTGCCTGCCGTCGTGAAAATCATCGCGCTCCAGCGGGTTGAAGAACGGCGGCGTATTGGTGTCGAAGATCGCCAAACTGGACCGCCCATCCTCAGCTTGGTAGCTCAAAACTTCGGTGGCCTTGATAGGGTACTGATGGTCAGCGAGTTGCTTTCCGCGGTTCCAAACCAGCGACCCATACAGCACGCGCGGTAACCTCCATACCTGCGCGATTGGGCTCGACCAGTGTTGAAACGAAGAGCTTGGGGGCACCAAGCGAGCAGCCTCTGCTGTCATTCACCTGTCACGGAATCCCTATACTTCGCGGTTCAGCAGAATATGGGCCATGAGCGCCCTCAAAAGCGAACGGGACAGAATGATAAAATCGACCCTCTCCATTTCGATGATCGCGCTGATGACCGCCGGCGCCGTTTCGGCCCAGGATCTTCCGCAGGCCGAGAGCCAGTGGTTCACCGACGGCCAGGCGACCATCGAGGAAAAACTGGCCCAGCAGCCGATCGTCAAGCGCGCCAAGAACGTCATTCTGCTCGTCGCTGACGGCAACGGCGTCGGTACCAACTATGCCACCCGCCTGTTTGATGGTCAGCAAAAAGGCCTACTGGGCGAAGAGAATGTCCTGCCCTACGAAGCCTTCCCGAACCTCGCGCTGGTCAAGACCTACAACATCAACGCCCAGACCCCCGACTCTGCCCCGACCGCGGGCGCGATGAACACGGGCGTGAAGCAGCGCTTCAACCTTATCAACCTCAGCGAGAACGCGGTCACCGAGGACTGCACCACCGAGGCCGGCAACGAGCTGACCACGTTCGCCGAAATCGTAACCGAAATGGACAAGTCGGTCGGTATCGTGTCCACCGCCCGGCTGACCCACGCCACCCCGGCTGGCGTCTACGCCAAGACCGCCTATCGCAACTGGGAGGACGCCGTGCCCGAGGGCTGCGAAGGCTCGCGCGACATTGCCACCCAACTGATCGACGCCATGGAATCCGGCATCATCGACGTTGCCATGGGCGGTGGTCGGCGGCACTTCTTGCCCGAAGCCGTGGCCACAGAGGAAGGCGGCACCGGCGCCCGTGTCGACGGCACCAATCTGGTGGAGCGTGCGCAGGGCCTCGGCGCCCAGTATGCTTGGAACACCGAAACCGCGCAGGGCCTGTCCCTTGACGGCTCAGCACCGATCCTGGCGCTGTTCGAGGACAGCCACATGAAATACGAGGCCGATCGCGCCGAGACCGACGAGCCGAGCTTGGCCGAAATGACCAAGCTCGCGATCGAGTCTCTTCAGAACAACGAAAACGGCTTCTACCTCGAAATCGAAGCCGGCCGGATCGACCATGCCAATCATGACGGCAACGCCTATCGCACAATGGTCGACGGCGTCGCTTTTGCCGAGGCCGTGGCCATGGCGGACGAGATGACCGATGACGAGGACACGCTGATCATCGTCACGGCCGACCACGAGCATGCCATCGCCTTCAACGGCTATTGTGGCCGCGGCAACCCCATCCTCGGCGTCTGCTACGACATCGACAATGAGGGTGTGAAGCACTCCGACGAGCCAAACCTCGCAGATGACGGCAAGCCTTATACCGTGATCGGCTACCTCAACGGCGCCGGTTCGGTCCTCAAGAAGCAGGACGGATCCAACGACTACAGTGGTTCGCGCCCCGAGTTGACCAACGAGGAAGCCACCGACATGGACTATCTTCAGCAGGCGCTGATCCCCATGAGCTCCGAGACTCACTCGGGTGAGGATGTCGCGGTCTACGCCAAGGGCCCGTTCGCGCATCTCTTCGACGGCACCATCGAGCAGAACGTGATCTTTCACGTGATGAACCACGCCGTCACCGCCGAGTGATCTCGCAGGCGTTAACGAGGGGCCGCGGCGATGCCGCGGCCCTTGCCATTCGCGTCATGTCCCGGTGAAATGCACTGGCATGACCGGTTTGAACAACGGGAAGACCCCATGCGCCTCAATCGCCGTACCATTCTCCTGACCGGCCTCGGTACGCTCGCCGCACCCGGGCTGCTGCGCGCCCAGACCGCGCCGATCAAGCTGCGTGATCTTTACAACAAGGATCAGTCGATGACCGATCTGGCCCTGTCGCTCGAGGGCAAGCGCGCCAGTTTCGAGGGGTTCATGGCGCCGCCACTCAAGGCCGAAGCGAAGTTCTTCGTTCTAACCAAGCGTCCGATGGCCACCTGTCCATTCTGCGAGAGCTCGGCCGACTGGCCCGACGACATCCTCGCGGTCTACACCAAGCGTATCGTCGACGTGATCCCGTTCAATGTCGGAATTGAGACACGCGGTGTGCTCCAACTCGGTGACTACAAGGACCCCGAGACCGGTTTCTTCAGTCGAGTCCGCCTGATGGACGCCACTTATGGCTGATGGCTCATGTGCCGGCTTTGGGCTGGCGATCCGCAAGCTCATGGTGCGGGGCAACCGCGGTCGCCTCCTTTTGTCGGTGCCGCACTTGGAGATCGCGCCAGGCGCAAAAATCGGGATCACGGGCCCTTCGGGTGCCGGCAAATCGACGCTGCTTTTTGCCATGGCAGGGCTGGTTGATCGGATCGAGGGCCAGGTTACCTGGACCGGGGTCGATTTGTCGACGCTCAATTCTCGCGAGCGTGCACGGTTTCGAAACCGCAGCATGGGTATCGTATTCCAGGACTTTCTACTGTTCGACGAGCTCGACGCGGCGGCCAACGCATCCGTCATCGCGCTGTTTCGACCCAAGGCGGAACGATCGGCAATCCGCGACGAGGGCAATGCTCTGCTCGCGCGCCTCGGCATCAACGCGGGTGACCGCGCTACTTCGAGCCTGTCAGGTGGCGAGCGCCAGCGAGTTGCGGTGGCACGCGCGCTGGCAGGGGGTGCGCAGATCCTGCTCGCCGACGAACCGACCGCAAACCTGCACCGTGAGGCCGCCGACGCACTGGCCGACGATCTGGTCGCCCATGCCGATACGGCGGGCCGCACCCTTGTCACAGTGAGCCATGATCCCGCCCTGCTGGAGCGGATGGACCGGGTCATCACGCTAAGCGATGGCCAGTTGACGGAGATCTGATCTGATGAACGACCTCTGGAATGGGCTGCCTGCCATGGCGCAGGACAGCTTGATGTTTCTTGCGCTGCTGCTGCCAATTGCCGTTCTCGCGTTCGTCATCTTGCGCGGATTTGCCCCGTGGCCATTGGTGCGCGCGATGCTCTGGCGCTTTCGCGGCACATCGCTGCTGTTCGGCCTGCTGATTGCTGTCTCGGTCGGCACGGGGATCGGCCTCGTTGCACAGGAGCGCGCCCTACGACAGGGCTCAGCGCGCGCCGCCGACAAGTTCGACCTCGTGGTCGCGGCGCCGGGCAACGAGATCACCATGTTGCTGGCCAGTGTGTTCCTCGAACCAAGCGACGTAAGCCTGCTCGACGGCGCGCGGTTTCACGCGGTGGCCTCGCACCCCGGCGTTGATTTCGCCGCGCCCATCGCCTTCGGCGACAGCGTCGGCGATGCGCCCGTCATTGGGACCACAGCCGATTTCGCCAACCACTTGAGCGACGGTCACATCGAGGGTCGGCTGTGGCAAGCGCGTGGTGAGGCTCTGGTTGGAGCCGCAACCGGAATCGCGATCGGCGCGGAACTCGAACCCGCACATGGCGTCGGTGCGGAGGCCGAGGAAGGCGGTAACCGCCCGATTGAGACCGCCTGCCTGACTGGGGCTCTCTGATCTAAGACACGTGCATAACGGCGTCGTTAACGACGTGTCTTATCTGGAGGGGCCATGCTGGGCGAAGTTCTGGGCGTTGAGCGGCGCCGTCGATGGAGCGATGACGAGAAGCTCGAGATCCTCTCGGAGGTCGGCTTTGGCGGTGCGACGGTGACGCAGGTCGCGCAGCGCCACGAGCTTACCCGGTCGCAGATCTATGGGTGGCGTCGGGATCTGAAGAAGAAAGGGCTATGGTCGCCGGATCGCGGAACTGTCTTCCTTCCGGTAGACTTCGATGCGACCCCGGAACCTGCCTGCGCACCCGTATCCGCCCCCTCGCGGCCGGTCCTGATCGAACTGCGGCTGAGCAACGGGCGGTGCCTGAGGTTCGACAGCAGCATGGATGGTGACGCGCTGACCCGGTTGATCCGGGCCGTGGAGGCGGCATGATCGGGCCCGGAACGGGGGTGCGGGTCTATCTGGCCTGCGGCGCCACCGACATGAGGAAGGGCATCGCCGGTCTCTCCGCGATCGCACAGGATGTCCTGCACCAGAAGCCCGCAAGCGGCGCGGTCTTCGCGTTCCGAGGGCGCCGGGGCGATCGTCTGAAGCTGCTCTACTGGGATGGCCAAGGTTTCTGCCTCTACTACAAGGTGCTCGAACGCGGCCGCTTTCCTTGGCCTGGTGCCGAGGGTGGTGCTGCCCGGCTCACCTCCGCGCAGCTGGCGATGCTGTGGGAAGGCATCGATTGGCGGCGTCCGGACTGGGGTGCGCCGCCGGCCCGCGTCGGGTAGTTTGTCCTGCTCAAAGCCCTTGTTTCATTGGCCATTCCGAATGCCGCATGGTATCTGTCGGCATGTCCGAAGACGCCGACATTCTCTCCGATGACCCTGCCGTCCTGAAGGCAATGATAGCCGCGCTTCAGGCGGAGAATGCGCGCATGTCGGCCACGCTTCAGGCCCATGAGCAGCTGGTCCAAGCCCTGCGCTTGCGGATCGCCAGGCTCCAGAAGCAGGCTTTCGGCAAGTCCTCGGAAAAGATCGAACGAGAGATCGCCCAGCTCGAGCTCGCGCTGGAAGACCTGCTGGTCGCGGCCGCCGAGCAGCGCAGCGAGCCGGCCGACGAAGAGGACGAGGAACCTCTGGCCGCTGATCCCGGGACCGCTGAACTGCGCCCCCGTCGCAGGCCACGGGTGTCCGACGCCACTCCCCGCGAACGTCGCGAGCTCGACCCCGGCACCTGCTGTCCCGATTGCGGCGGCGACCTCCGCGTGGTCGGCGAGGATGTGAGCGAGTTGCTCGATATGGTCGCGGCGCAGATGAAGGTGATCCAGATCGCGCGGCTGAAGAAATCCTGCCGCCGGTGCGAGAAGATGGTGCAGCCTGCCGCCCCGAGCCGTCCGATCCCCGGCAGCATGGCGGGGCCGGGGCTGCTGGCGCATGTTCTGGTCTCCAAGTTCGATGACCACCTGCCGCTCTATCGCCTGAACGAGATCTACGCCCGCATGGGTGCGGACGTGCCCGACAGCACGCTGCTGGACTGGTGCGGCCGAGCCATGAAAGTGCTCGAGCCGATCATCGACCGGATTGAGGCCGAGGTCATGGCCGCGCCGATCTTGCACGCCGACGACACGCCGATCCGCGTCCTCGACCGGTCCCGCCGCGACCGGGGCTTGGGCAAGGGGGTCAAGCAGGGACGGATCTGGGCCTATGTCTCGGACCAGAGACCCTGGGCCGGCGCGGCTCCGCCCGGCGTGGTCTACCGCTTCTCACCGGACCGGAAAGGCGAGCATCCCCGGCGGCACCTCCAAGGTAGTGCTGGCATTCTTCAAGCGGATGCCTATGCGGGCTTCGGCCAGCTCTACGAGCGACGCGCGGACGGCAGCAGCCAGTTCCGCGAGGCCGCCTGTTGGGCGCACCTGCGACGCGACTTCCACGACGTCTGGGAGACCACGAAGTCCGAGATCGCGCGGGAGGCACTCGACCGGATCGGGAAGGTTTACGACGTCGAGCGAGAGATCGCCGGCCAGTCCGCCGAGATGCGCAAGGCCGCGCGGCAGCGGCATTCCAAACCCATGGTCGATGCCTTCAAGGCGTGGGCCGAAACACAGCTGCTTCGTATTCCCGGCAAGGGCGACCTCGCCAAGGCGTTCCGTTACGGGCTGTCCCGCTGGCCGTCCTTCGAGCTGTTTCTCGAGGACGGACGCATCGGCATCGACAACAACCCAGCCGAGCGCGCCATGCGCCCGATCGGCATTGGAAGGAAGAACTGGCTCTTTGCTGGTTCGGATAGCGGCGGAGAAACCCTTGCTCGCGCCATGACACTCATCGAGACCGCGAAGATGAATGGGCTGGACCCGCAGGCTTGGCTCGCCGACGTGCTCGAGCGCATCCAAGATCACAAGATCAATCGGCTCGGCGAATTGCTCCCGTGGAGATGGGCGCCCGACGCCTAAGCCGCGGTCTCAATCGGGCGGTTACGAAGGCGCGCATGGCGAAGAGCACTTCGAGGTGGTTGGCCGCCTGCCGCGCTCCGGCACGCCTTGGGACCACGCCATCCTCGTGCCGGTCGAGACGGTCTGGGGCGTGCATGGCTTGGCCGACGGCCATTCGACCGCGAACGCCGATCGGCTCGGCCCCCCGTTCGATCTCGACTACTTCCCCGGCACTCCGGCAATCATGGTCCGCGCCGAAAGCCTTGCGGCAACCTATGGGCTTCGCAGCGAATTCAACGCTGATCCGGGCATGATGGCCTTTTTCCCGGGGACCGTTCTGGCACAGCTCTACGCGATCATGGGCGATGTGCGTCAGGCCATGTCGATCTTGGCGCTGGTATCGCAGGCACTGGTTGCCGCCAGTGTGCTCTTGGGGCTGTTCATCCTGTCGCGGCTGATCCGGCGGCAGATGGCGGTGCTGAGAGCATTGGGAGCGCCAATGCGCTTCATCTTCGCCGTGGTCTGGTGCTACGGCACGACGCTATTGCTGGCGGGCGCCGCGCTGGGACTCGGCGTCGGCTACGGCGCGGCTGCGGGGCTGTCACGCCTCATTACCGCCCAGACCAACATCTCCGTCGTAGCCTCAATAGGCTGGAGCGAGATCTATCTTGTTGCCGCCTTCATCAGCCTCGCCAGCCTCGCTGCGCTGCTACCTGCCGCCGCGGCGCTACGTCAGCCGGTGATCGACGGCCTGCGCGCCTGAAGTGACCGTCACCGCTATTTGGCGTCCTTTCGATAGTGTTAGGTGGCGTATTTGCGCGTGCAACTTGGCCAGAATCTTAGAGTAGACGTTCATACAACTCGCGGCAAAGGGCAGCTTCGAGCCCTCTTCATCGGATGCTGCGGAACGCATCAATGGCCGCACCTGTCAACGGCGGCTGAGGGGTTCTCCAAAGTGGGGCGAGACCAGCTGCCAGAACGAATGATGGGAGCACGAGGACGTTGATGATGTGACCGCCCCCCGACGGCATCGGTGTGCCAAGGTGGGTTTGCAACAATCCACATTGGAGGACGGTCATGTCGGAAGTTACCACGATCGGTCTGGATC
>NZ_KZ304998.1 GCF_002723615.1 Limimaricola cinnabarinus | reverse complement strand
CTGACCCGAGATCGGGATACGTTTCGCTTCTGGCCGAGCTATACTGGAGAGTGCACAGAGAAGTTTGACGTTACGCTCCATAGTGCCGTGACGATTGCTTCGGAACTATACCGCTTTGCTGCTCCGGCTCAGGGAGAGATGATTGTATGAACGCGCAGAAGAAGATCTGTGCTGCCTTTTGTGAGGGTCTCTCCGTCCGAGAGATCCCCCTGGGCTATGCGATCAAGACTCCCTTCAGCTGGCTTCATGGTGAGCCGTTGGTCGTGTTCGGCGAGAGATCAGATGGCCTTGTTCGCATGCGTGATGGGGGTGATACGCTGGCCCTTCTTGAAGACGTTGCCGGTGACCTAACAACCGATACGAAAATGGATGCGATGAGGCAGCTCGCAACCGAGCACGGTATCGCATTCGATGAAGAGAATTCCCTCTTTCTAAGCGATTGGACTGATGAAGCAGACTTGGGTAGTGCAGCCGTCAGGTTCATGTCGTTCTTGAATCGCATTCAGGACCTTGCATTTCTGTCACGTGATAGGATCAGCAACGCTTTCCGCGAAGAGCTTACTGAGGCGATCAAGGAACGCTTTGGTTCACAGTTCCATGTTGGCGAGCGAGAAGCTTTGTCCAAGGATCACAAGGAATATACCGCTGATATCATTATCCGCGACGCCAAGATTCAAGCGGCTGTTTACGCTGCGACAAGTGAGGTGAACGTTCTTGAAGCACTGCTGACAGAGCAAGTGTTCAGAGACGACTACGAGGTGAAGACAGTACCAGTGGTGGTCTTCGAAGACTTTATGCAAAGCAAGGTAAAGCCTAAGACGCGTCGTCGAGCCATGAACAGCTCTGGCATCGAGATCGCAGACTGGGCCGGCGGGGCGGATGAAGTTCTTGCAAAGATCAGTCAGATTTTGAAGACGTGACGTTGTAGCTGTCTACGATCCCGTCAGCCCCGCATCGTGCAGCGCTTCGGCATCGGGCAGGTCGCGCAGATCCTGGAGCCCGAAGGCGGCGAGGAAGCCCGGCGTGGTGACGTAGGTGTAGGGGGCGCCCCGCCGCGGCGCGCGTGGCCCCGGTGCGATCAGATCCCGCGCCGCCAGCCGGCCGATCAGCTCGCGGGAGATCTCGGACCCGAAGATGTCCCTGAGCCCGTTGCGGGTGACCGGTTGATGGTAGGCGATGGCAGCAAGCACCGCGAGGTCACGCTCGGACAGGCTGATCTCCCGATCGCCGACATTGGCGGCGACACGGATCACCGCGCCGTAGGCGGCCCGGGTCCGCAGCATCCAGACGTCGCCGACCCGCACAATCTCGTAGGGTCGGTCGGCCAGCTCCGCGGCGAGATCATCGATCAGCAGATCCAGCGCCACCCCCTGCCCCACGACCCGTGCCAGATCGGCGCGCGGCACCGGCCGGGCGCTGGCGAACAGCACCGCCTCGATCCGCCGCATCCATTCGCGCCAGCGCAGCTCGCGCGGCAGCTCGGTGAGCTCGCGGTCGATCATCTCCATGCTCAAAGCCCGTAGAGCCGGAAGCTGTCGCGGCCGGTCAGCTCGCGCAGCGCGCCCAGCAAAACCAGCCGGTCGCAGAGCCGCCGCGCGGCGCGGTCCGACATCAGATGGGTCAAAGCTGTAGGCGTCAGTGCGTCCTGCGCGAGAAACAGCTCGATCGCCGCATCGGCGCCCTTGGCCCGCAGCTTCGGTGCCACGGCGTACAGCCGCGCGGCGCGGCGGGTCAGGTCGTGCGCCAGACCGGCGGCCCGGGCCGCAGCGCGGGCCACGGCCTGGTGGCAGGCCAGCCGCAGCTGATCCCCATCGCGCCGCAGATCGCGCGGTGCCAGGCCAAGCACCAGCAGCGGCACGATCCGATCCCAGCCAAGTACCTTGGCCAGTGCGGCATCGGCGAGGATCAGCGCCGCCGTCTCGGCCCGGGGGGCCTCCCTGAGCACCGTCTCAAGCGTGGCCGCGGCCCCGCGCGATGGGGGCCCCGCTCCGCGCCAGCTCGCGCCTGACCGGCTCCGGTGCGACGCCGGGGAGAGGCGCCAGGCCGCGCGCGGTCAGCGGCCGCGTCACCGCGCGACGCCAGGCCTGGCCGATCTCGCCCGCCGGCCCGAGCGGATCGCCGGGGCGCGCCAGATGAAGCGCGTCGCGCAGCTCTGCCAGACCCTCCGGGCGCCCCGAACACCTCACAGTTGCCGCCGCGGCCTCAAGCGCCAGCCGGTCGCGCCACAGCGTCAGAGGCAAGCCCGGCTGGGCCATCGCGCCTTGCAGATGCGCCAGCGCGGCGCCGGCGCGGAACGCGGCCTCCTCGGGATCGGCGGCACGGCCCGTGACGGCCCAGCCCGGAGCAGCAGGCCAGGAGGGTACGGGAAGATGAGGATGCGGATGAACGGACATGCCTCTCGCGCTACCGGGTCGCGGCGCTTTTGTCCATTCCATGGCATTTTAACCGCCGCGCTGTACGGTTGTCTCGCATGTCCGGTAATCTTGCCTTATCGGACATGAAGATGATCGGTCGCTTGGCATATCGAATTCGTCTGAAAACCCCGAACATCCCGCGCCGCTCGTCCTGCCCGATTACGTCGCGGGCTCCGGCAGCCTCGACCGTTTGGTCGACACCGCCCGCCAATACCTCGACCACGCCATTGCCGAGAACACCCGAACCGCCTACACGCGCAACTTGGAGGCCTTCGCGCGTTGGTGTCGAATGAAGGGCGCCAACCCCCTGCCCCCGTCGCCCGAACTGGTCGGGCTCTACATCACCGATCTCGCCGCGCCTTCGGGTAAGGCACGCCCGCTGTCGGTAGCCTGGATCGATCGCCGTCTTGCCGGACTGTCTGGGGGCTACGCGCAGCGCGACTTTCGGCTCGACCGGCGCGATCAGCACATCTCGAGCGTTCTCGTCGGCATCTGCTGCCGCCATGCCCGACCGTTGGAACAGATGGAGGCGATCAGGCCGGACGAGCTTCTGGCCATGCTCGCGACGCTCAGCCACGACCTGCGCGGGCTGCGCGACCGGGCCATGCTGCTGGTGAGCTTTGCCGGGGTGCTGCGACGCTCCGAAATCGTCGGACTGGATCACGGCCAGGACGACACCATCTAGGGCAGCGGCTGGATCAAGGTTCTCGAGGCCGGCGTTCTTGTCACGCTGCGCGGCAAGACCGGCTGGCACGAGATCGAGATCGCCCGCCGCTCCAGCGATCAGACCTGCCCGGTCCAAGCCCTGAAGAGATGGCTGGAGTTTGCAAAGATCGAGTTCGGCGCCCAAGCTTGGTAAAACCAGCCGGCCTGACGTGTCCAAGCCAAAGGGCGCACTTCATCCTCGTGCAGATCTTCGTGTCGATTGATCGGCTGCTCTGAGCCTCGGTAGGCTGCCCTGATCAAGTCGGAGGCCGCCTGATTCTCGTGGAACGCGAACCAAAAATGGCTACCAGAGGGTGAGGCCCTTGAAAGTACTTCTATAAATCCACTCAGTTTCACGCAATGCGTGTATATTAGTGCTGCCTACTGCCCGTTCAGCGTGGGCTCTCAGAAGGCTCTCGAAAAAAGTTCAGGGCCGAAATCACGCCGAAACCCTTGAAAAATAGCTCCTTTGCAAAGTGCAATTTACACCTTGATCGGGAGTTCTCTCGATTAGTTGTTGCGTCTCGGTAGGTGCTTGTGCATTGATGGCCCAAAATGCACACACGAAGAGGCCGCAGATGAGTAGCTAACCCCCAGACAAGACGAGAGCCCAGAAAGGTTGCCGCCTCTCTGAGCCCTTTAGTCGCCCGGTCTGCTAGGAAAACAGACCCTATATTCACCCTCTTCCTAGCAGGCATTTCCCACCTCCCGCAAGCCCCTTCGGCGTGCGGGATCATGAAAAGTGTGCCTGAGAATGACTTTCCCAATGAATCCGGGGAGAGGCTTCGTTGCCCTGCCCAACGAGATCATGGATCTCAAGATGAGCAGTGGTGCGTTCCGCCTACTCACCCTCCTATGCTCGTATGCGAACCACAAGACCGGTGACTGCCACACTCCCCACGAGGAGCTGGCCTCCCGTATGGGGAGATCGAAGCCGAGCATCACTGCCTACCTCAAGGAGCTTCGCGCCCTGGGGCTGGTTGCCTCGTTCTCGAAGAGAGGCTTGTTCGGTGGCAATGGATACCAGCGTCACAACGTGACCTTCTGGAAAGAATGGCGCACTGCTCTGCGTAAGGCAGGAACCGATCGGCGCCAGAAGAAGGTCGATGAACAGGTTGCGGACGTTCAGGAAGCTGAATGCGGCGTTCAGTCCTCCGAACGCGAATATAATAACCATATCCATTCTAACCACACTACTGCACCGCAGCCTCTGCCACAGCTGGTCGAGATGAACGAGGCCCCTGCCCTGCAACCGGATCCTTGCGTCAGTGCAGTGGTGGAAGAATTGCGGGAGAGATGGGTCGAGCTGACCCGTGGTGCGTCATGGAGCACGCACTTCAACTCCATGCCCTCGCGGGATCTGGTTGCTAAGACCGAGAAGCTCCTCGCCGACTACGCGCTGGTTCAGGCAGACACAGCAATCAGCGATGTGGACATAGAACGAAGGCTCCGGGGCATCTGGCGGTCGTTGGGTGTGAGGGAGAACCGAGAGGCTCTGCACGAGCAGGTCGAGTTAGTGTCCCAGAACCCGGCGCCAGCAGCGGTTCTCCCTGCCCTATCGGCGGCCATCAAGAGGAAATGGCGGGTCGGCTTCTGGAGGAAGATGCCAGAGCCACACTTCTTCCGAAACTACCTTGCTGAAGCGTGTGCGGCAGCTCCTGCGACTATGGCGTCGACGCTCAAGGTGCTAAGACACCACCTGAGGAAATACACCGAACTGACCGCGATGAAGACTGCCACACGGTGACCGTCAGCCTACCGAATAAAACAAACCAAGACGGCCAGGGAGCCGATTATACCGATCGGTATAATCCCGCTTAGGAGCCGGAGAGCAGAGAACGAGGAGACTGCAAAGTGCAGGCAGACAAGCAAACGACCGATTATACCGACCGGTATAATGACGCATCGAAGCCGCAGATGATCGACTTTATCAAGCGCCTCGCCCACGGCATGAGGGATATCGCCGGGCAGGTTCGTCAGGACGACACGATGAAGAAGCGTGTTGAGAAGACATTCAGCACACGCGAAGTCGGAGAGCTTCTCGGGCTGGGGAATGCCTACACCATCCGTGTGCTCAACCAAGCTACAAGCGACGATGACAGCTTCCCTGTGGGGCGGAAGACCGTCGGGCAAAGTGGACATACAGCCCACTACTCGATCTCCGAGATCATGATGATGCGGGCCTACCTTCAATCTCGCACGCACCGGAAGCACGAGTACTTGCACTGGCGCAAGCCGGGTGATCCGCTCCCCGTTGTGAGTTTCTCCGCCCAGAAAGGCGGCACCGGGAAGAGCCTGTCTGCTGCTCATTTCGCGCAGTATGTGGCCATGAACTACGGTCTGCGCGTAGGCATTCTCGACTGCGATCCGCAGGCTACTGTGTCGCTCTATTTCGCTGACAAGCAGACCAAGCTCTTCGAGCGAAACCGCAATACCGTGGCATCGTTCATGGGGCTCGACCTCGACCAGTTCAATGCACACCAGATCGTGGAGAAGTCGGCCGAGGATCTGAATGGGATGTGGCAGACCACCCAGTGGCCGGGCACCCGGCTCATTCCTGGCGGCGCAAACATTCAGGACGCTGATCTCGCGCTCCTCATGCTGTCGCAGAAGTCCGGCGGCACCGCTCCCGTGCATGCGGCCCTCAAGGATGCCATTGCTCGCTGGGACGCCGCGTATGGCCCGAATACCCTGGGGTCCGAGCTTCGCAAGTCCGATGGAAGCTTCGATGTCGAGAAGTATCAGGAAGCCCTTCACGAGACGGTCGACGTGATCGTAATCGACCAGCAGCCATCCTTCACGCTTGTGCAGCTCAACGGCTTGGTTGCCGCGACCAACCTGATCGTGCCGCAGACCATGAAAGGTTTCGACCTCAAAACGCTCAGCACCTACGCCGACAACGTGCAGGTCTACCTCTCCGAGATGGCGATCGAGGATCGAGTGATCGGTGGCGGAAACCACATCGTGCTCCCGACCATCATCCAAGAGGCCAACGAGAAGGACGTCGATCAGATCGTCGACATTCATAGACGCCACCCGGGCCTCGTGTCTCAGGTCTGGTATTCGAGATCAGATGCCGTCGCCAACGCGGCTGAGGAATACAAGTCCATCTACGAGTACGATCCTCCGCGAAGCAGACGACCTTCTGCGAAGGCATTTATTCAGAATGCGAATGCCGTGAACGATGCACTGGCCAAACTGGTGTGGGGTGGGGCGCTTCCATCGCGCGGCCACGCCGAGAAATTCATCGCTGAGAGGTGGGTGTGATGGCGAAGAGGAAGCTGAACTCGGCACCGATGACGGACGAGGAGAGGGGAGTGCCGCAAGCGACGGCGCAAACCTTCGAGAGCTACGAGGAGCCGCGCGGCGGGCTGGTTGGCCACCAAATGGGCCATGCCACCAACGACATCCTCAAGAAGGTGATGGACGGAAGGGTCTCGGTGGTCATGAAGACCTCGCAGATCGAGGACGCCCTCGGCAGCGACCGCAAAGGCAACTGGGTAGAGGACTCGGAGTTCAGGCTGCTAAAGGAGAACATCGCTGCGCGCGGGCAGACCCAGCCGATCCGTGTTCGCCCAATGAATCCGGACTGGCGCCCTAACCACAAGAACCCGACCGTCATCAATGGAGCTGCGCAGTTCCTTCTTCTGTCCGGTCGGCGTCGCCTCCGGGCGCTGCAGGAATTGGGTGTGGATGAGGTGCAAGCCATCATCGCGCCTGACATGAAAAGCGCACTGGACGGGCACGAAGACCTCACCATCTCGGACCTCGAGGAGCGCTACTCCGAGAATGCCATTAGGCAAGACCTGACGCCGTTTGAACGCATCCTGTCGATCGGGCAGATCGCGATCAGGCTGAAGCACGAAGAGGATGCGACCCAGGCGCACATCGCAGAGCGCTTGGGTGTTGCGCAGCCGCTCGTATCTGTCGGTGTGAAGTGTGCCCAGAACGCCGATAAGGCGCTCGACTGGTTCGGCCCGAAGGCGAGCATGGACATGATCCGGGATCTCGCGCCATTCCTCGACAAGAGGGAAACGCTTGCTGAGGCGAAAATGGCGCTGGCCGAGAAGAGAGAGAAGGGTAGGGGGACCGCCGCGAAACGCGCCCAGAAGACGATCCCAGGTGGGGGGACATATAAGCTGGAGCGGAACGGTAAAAAGGTCAGCCTCACCGCTAAGGGCATCTCCATCCCACCCGTGAAGCAAGAGGACTTCGAACGAGAGCTGTTGGATCTCATTCAGCGATACCGAGATGGCTAACCGATTATACCGATCGGTATAATCCGATATCCCCAGCGCAAGGTTGGCTGGCACCGCTATCCTTTAATTGTATTTCTTATAAATATCAGGGGGTTGATTGTAGATTTATTGTGGCGGCGCGCTTTAACCTTGCGACTCCGAGGGCGCTATAGTGTCACCGCTGTGGGAGGACCCTGTCCGGACCTATGTCGAGGAATGCCTCGCCGGCGTCGATGGGATGCGCCAGCGCAGCTTCAACATGCGGTGGCTTGCCTCGATGGTGGCCGAGGTACATCGCATCCTGCTTCTAGGCGGTGTGTTCCTCTATCCCATCGACCGAACGCTTCGGGAGAGTGGGGGCAAGTTGCGCCTGCTTTACGAGGCCAATCCGATGAGTTTACTGATCGAACAGGCAAGGGGCATGGCCAGCACTGGGCGGGCGCGACTTCTCGAGATTGCGCCCGAAGGACCACATCAGTGGGTTCCGGTTATCTTGGGATCGGCGTGCGAGGTGGATAGGATTATCGAACTGCACCGCATTTTCGATGGAGCATCACAGTCACGTAGTGCGCGGGCCCCTGCCTAAGGACAACCTTAGTCACGCCGGTTCGGGCAAGGGGAGGGACCTTAAACAATACGAGAGGGCGAAGACCCTACGCGTGTTCTCGGAGACCGCGTGGTCGGCGTAGCCGCGGGCGGTGCCGACGAGGCGGTCAAGCCGGCCGGAGCCCGCGACGTGGGTAGGCAGCGAGATCGGGGCAGGGATTTCAGGCGTGTCTGGAATGCCGAAGAGCCTATCACGCTCATGTTCGATAAGGGGGCTTATCGGACACTAAAACGAACTGGGGCCGGGCTGTGTGTCGTTTTTCACAAATAAGTTCAGCAGCCTGTCACAGACGGTTCAGTGAACGGCCGCAGCGTCGAAGCAGCCGTTCGCGCAGATCGCAGCGAACGGCTTGA
>NZ_KZ304997.1:7720-8439 GCF_002723615.1 Limimaricola cinnabarinus | reverse complement strand
GGGGCGCTCTCGGCGATGCATGCCGGGCGCGACGAGACGGGCCGCCTGCGCGATCCGCAGTCGGCCGCTACCGGTGTGATTGCCTACAACATCCGCGACGACAGCCGCACCACGCTGATCGACTCGCTTGGCTGCCCCGAGCCGCTGATCCTGCACGACATGGCGGGCGGCTCGCTCGCGGATATGCAGCGCCTGTTCGATGACCGCGACGGGCTGCACAACTTCCTGCGCACGGCCGAGCGCCTGGAGATCACGCTGGCCTTCTTCCACATGATCACGCCGGATCGGGGCAGCGTGGAGTCGATCGCGATCCATATGGAGCTGAGCGCCCCCTACAGGGGCAGCGCGCTCGACATCCGCCACGTGGCCATCCTCAACCGCCGCGCCGCACCGCGCGATGCCGACTTTCCGGTGTGGTTCGGAGATCGCGACCCCGCGGGCGTGCCGTTCGGCGGCCGGACGCGGGCACGGTTCCTGGAAGCGGGCGGAATCGAGATGAGCTTGCCGGCGATCGAGGCGCGCACCGCCGAACTGGTCAAACGCCTGCAGATCCCCTGGCGGCAGGCGGTGCGCGACCCGCGCCTGCAGCTGACCGATCAGCAGCGGGTGCTGAACTTTCTCGAGCAGTTCGAGGCGCAGATGCCCGAGGGCCTGCGGGATCTGGCGGGGCTGCCCGCATGACACAGGAAGGAGACAAGAGCATGGCCGTGAAGGTCGAC
>NZ_KZ304997.1:0-6972 GCF_002723615.1 Limimaricola cinnabarinus | reverse complement strand
AGGAGGCCGAGCGCCACCTGATGGCGATCATGGAGCGGGTCCAGCGGCGACTTCTGTGGGCCAGCGCCGCATGGATCGCCCTCGGCATGGCCATCATGCTCGGCCTCGGCGGTGCTGCCGGGTTCTACCTGGGGCGCGCCCACGGCCTGACCATGGCCGCCTCGTGGGAAGGGATCCTGGCCCGCCAGGACTTCGGGGCCTGGAGCGGGCTCATCACGAAGAACGGCGACATGGACGCGCTGCTTGACACGTACTGCCGTCCCGGCAGTCCGGACAACAGCCGTGTGCTGGACAGCGAGGGGCAAGAATTCTGCTGGCTGCCGCTGCGGACCGACTGATGGAAAGAGACCGGACTGGGTGTGCAAGACGATGGCCGCCCGGGGAAACACCCCCGGGCGGCCATCCTGTCAGCAGGTCATGATTGGCAGCACCCGTTCCCGGAACAGGGGGGCGGTCGGCTCAGCAACAAGCAGCATTTCCAGCGCCCCGCCCTCAATGTCCTTCTCGATCATCAGCCTCTCGGCGAGGTGCCGCAGCCGGTCCAGATGCGGCTCGAGCAAGCATATGGTCGCGGCCTCGACCGTCTCCAGCCGCTCCCGGACCCGCGCCGAAGGGCGCGGTCGAGCGAAAGAGGCGCGGCCGATGTCGGGATCCAGAGCGGCCCCTGGCCGCCCAGGCCGAACACGGTCTCGATCCGAAGCGCGGTTTCCGTCGCCAGGGCCAGGTCGCTCTCTTCACCGCCGCCGCCCCTGCCGAAACGTCGCCGAAGAGCAGCCGCTCGGCAGCCCGACCCGCGAGCAGCGTCTGCAGCCGGGCTTCGAACTGCGCCAGCGTCTGCGGCTCGATCAGCGGCTCGACCTCGACCATGCCGCCATCAACCGTCAGCCGCATTGCCGTGGGGCGGGTGATGCCGAGCAGATGATGCGCCAGCGCATGCCCCGCCTCGTGGATCGCAATGCGCCTTCGATGCGGCGCGCAGCCCTGCGGCCGCAGGCCATCAAGCGCCCGCTGCAGATCCCTGTCATCGATCGCTCGCCGGTCCGCCCGCGCCGCGGACCTCGCCTGCCGGATGAGCGCGGCGATGTCGGCTGCCGAGAGCCCCGTCGCCCGACGGGCAAGCGGCAGCAGGTCGAGATCGGCCAGGTCGCGGCCCAGGTGATGGTGCAGCATGCCCGCGATCTGTACAGGACGGGGCAGGGGCAGCTCGAGAACGCGCCCGAGGCGGCCCGGGCGGCGCAAAGCCGATCCTCTTCCAAAGAAAACCCGCGTCCCCGCTCTTTCGATAAGCACTCTCAGGTCCATCAGGGGTTTGGTGATGGGGTCATCCCTCGGTTCAGGTTGAGTTTCGCAACCCACACCACATCGATCCACCTGACCCTGAGCGCAAACATACGGTGTTCAGGCAGCGACCGCGACGTGAACCGAAAAGCCCGACACGCAGCACGGAAGCATTCGAGGTCCCGGCCTTGACGGAAGCGATTGGAGAACCCCGGGACATGACCAAGCCGCTGCGGGCAGCGCTTTTCATCGCAACTCCCGACTCGGACGGCATGCAGGCTTCAGGTCACACCGGCCCTGCGCGAAATTCCAGCTCCGGCAGGACCGTCTCCCACGCCTCGCGCTTGATCCATTGCTGGTAGTGCTCGTCGTTGTCGCTCTTCCGCCAACGAACGACGGCACCGACCGTGCCCTTGAGAAACACCGTACCTTCTGGCGGCTGCCACGATCTGGCCATGCGCCCGAGCGGCCGGTTGTTCCGATCATACAGCATCCATCGATCGCCTTCGGCGGCGAGGCAAAGCTCATCGCCCACCTGCGCCGAGGCGATGGCATCATGGGCGGCATGCGACGGGCTCAACCGCCCTGCATAGGACAGGTCGACGACTTCGAGGCTCGGCAGTTGATAGTGCCGCGGTGCGGGGGCCGCATGTCGCAGGTCTACGGAAACCCGGCGGCGCAGGACGATGTCGTCTCGGCCCTGTAAAAATCGATGGGTACCGGCGGTCGTCGCGGCAAGCGTCTTTCGGGCGCGCGTCATGCTGACATAGAACAGGCGGCGCGGTGCCTCCTCATCCTCGCCCCGGGATCTGTGCTCCCAGCCGCCGTCGAGGAGGACCACGTGGTCGAACTCGAGCCCCTTCGCGCGGTGGCCGGTCAGAAGCAGAAGGCCTCGTTGCTCGCCGCGGGTGTCCCGCGACCATTCGGCCAGCCATTCGACGATGTCGAGGGCCGGCATTGCGCCGGTCCCCAACTCGCGCGCCAGTGCGGCGATCCCTTCGGCGATGAGATCGGTCCAGCGGTTCGGGGGCTGTCTGTTCAGCAACGCGACCAGGCCCTCGATCGTGATGAGCTCTCCTCGGGCACCACGCAGGCTCGAGACCAGGGTCTGCATCTCCCGCAGGCGCCAGATGTTGGGCAGATGCTCGTTGGCCAGCTCGACCGGGATGTCGCGGCTTTCGGCATAGCTGCGCACGGGCTCGAGCCGTCGCCATTCCCGGGCAATGATCGCGCACCGGTCCCACCGAAAGTCCGGGTCGAGCGCCGAGAGCCGGATCAGCTCGTCGAGTGCGGCCATGGCCTGCGCGATGTCGCCCGCAGGCGCATCCAGCAGCTGCACGCGCCCCTGCGCCACCGGATCATGCCGGGCCATGGGGCCACCGGCGGGCTCCATCAGCCGGTCGCGATTGACGGTGATGTCGTGCCCGGCCTTCATGCGGCCCGCGGCCGGCAGAATGACCGCGTTCGCCGCTTCGATGATGTGGCGGGTCGAGCGGTAGTTCTCCGTCAGGAATTCGGGGCGCGCGCGGTAGTCCTCTTCGAACTTGCGGATGTAGTCGATCGAGGCGCCGGCGAATGCGTAGATGTTCTGGTCGTCGTCACCGACCGCGAAGAGGCTGAGCCGCAGATCCGGGTCCTCGAGCGACCGGCCGGCCACGGCCGAAATCAGTGCATATTCCTCCGCTCCGATGTCCTGGTATTCGTCGACGAGGATCCATCGGTAGCCCTGGATGAGCGCATCGCGCTGCGCTTCGGCCTCGACCCGGCTCAGGCCTTCGCCGTTCAGCTGCCGCACGGCGTCCATGATGATGCCGTCGAAGTCCCGCCCCTCCGATTTCTGCCCCGCGAAGCTGGCGCCGACCAGTCGCATGGCGAGCGCGTGGCAGGTCGAGACCGTCACGCCATTGGCATCCTCGCCGACGAGATGACGCAGCCGCGCCCGGATCTCCGTTGCGGCGTGGCGGTTGTAGGTCAGCACCAGGATGCCACGCGCGTCCTCGCGCTTCATGCGCAGCAGATAGGCGATGCGGTGGACCAGCACGCGAGTCTTGCCCGAACCGGGACCGGCGAGCACAAGGACGTTGGTCTGCTCACGCGTGTCGGTGACGATCGCCTGCTGCACCGGATTGGCCAAGGCATCGACGATGGATGCCCAGGAAGTACTCGTGGTCTGTCTTCGGATCTCCTGGCCCCGGTCCGGCATCCAGCGTCGCAGGAAGCTGTCTTTCTCGAGAACGAAGTAGTCCGCGGAAAGTCGCTGCGCCTCCTCCATGGCCTCGAGCCCGCGCTCGGCATAGGCGGCCATCACATGGGTCTGGACCGTCTGCTCGGCATAGTATTCCTCGAGTGGCAGGAAGTGGGCTTGGGTGAAACGTCCCCCTGAGGGGTTCAGGTGCACGGTCATCGCCGGCCGGAAGACCGTCAGCCCCTTGCCCAGCGTCACGACGCCTTGCTCGTGCAGCCACAGCAAGGTCCGCTCCATCAGCTTGGTCATGTCCTTGATGCCGCTGGACCTGAGCTCGATGTCGGCCGTCAGCGCGGCCAGCAGGTCGCCGATCGTGGTCTCGACCTGGATGTCCTTGCCGCGCACCCCCTTGGCCACCTTCTCCGTCAGCCATTCGAGCAGGATCGCGGCCGCCTTCCATCGCAGCTCGGCCGTCCGGCCGACGGCGCTCCAGGACCGCTCCAACGTGATCCCGAGCGTGTTGCGCGAGGCCTTGCGCAGACGGATATTGCCGCGCCCGCCGTCCTGATCCCTCCCGTCGCGTGCCATGCCCCGGAGCAGTTTTTCGATGATGTCGGGACGCGCCTCCCCGTGACCCGCGTCGCGCAGGACCTGACAGCTTTCCGACAGGTGCAGTGGCAGGGGCTCGGATGACGCCGCGTCGGGGGCCATCTCGCGGAGCTGGGCGATCAGCGCGTCTTCCAGCTCGGACGATGTCGCCAGCCGCGATGCGGAGTGCCCCTCGACGCCGACATGCACGAAGACCGTGATCGCGAGATCGTTCTGGGCGATCCCCAGCGCTTCGAGATCGGCCATGGCCTTGGTGAGGTGGCCGGGCGAGATCCCGCTCGCGCCGCAAAGCTCGTCCGTGGAGATGCCCCGGTCCACGGCGGCGCTCATCAGGTGGCGAACGAGGGAGATCAGCACCTGCCGTCGCGCCTCGGTGATCTGCGCGTCTCTCAACCGGGCTTCGGCTTCGTCGAGCGTTCGCACCTTCAGCGAGGACGGATAGATCTGGACTCGGTTTTCCTCACGAGACAACAGCGTCGCTTCCTCGAGCCAGGACACCGCCGTCTTCACGCGGGTGTCGTCGGTCGCGCTGTCGCGTTCGAACTCCCGGTCCTTTTCCTCGCGAACGATCTCGCCGGAGGTGGCCACGACCTTGCCGCTCTTTCGGGTGCGGTCGTCGATCCGGCGGAGCGCCTTCAGGATGGCACCGATCTCGTGTCGTGCCAGTCGCGAACGCGCGGACAACTGGAACTGCCGCTCCACGTCGTCGCTGGCATAGAGCAGCACGCAGTTCGCGTCAGCCCGGTCCCGGCCGGCCCGACCGGCCTCCTGAAGGTAGTTCTCGAGCGAGCCGGGGATGTCGCTATGCACGACGAGGCGAATGTCGGGCTTGTCGATCCCCATGCCGAAGGCGTTCGTGGCCGCGATGACCCGCAGCTCGCCGACCCGGAAGCGTTCCTGCACGTCCTTCTTGTCGTCCGGGCTGAGGCCGGCATGGAAGTGCTCGGCCGCGATCCCCTGGGCCTTCAGAAAGTCCGCCACACGGGTCGTCGAGGACCTCGTGGCGCAGTAGACGACCGCTCCGGAGCGTCCTTCGGCGGGCAGCATCTCGGAGATCACCTCGAAGACGTCGGAGAGCTTGGTTTCCTTGCGGGTGGGGCGCACTTCGAAGGTCAGGTTGGTCCGGCTGGCACCACCATCGAGAAGCATCAGCTCGACGCCGACGCGCGTTTCGAAGTGCTCGCGGATATCGCGCACGACCTCGGGCTTCGCGGTGGCCGTGAGGCACAGGACCGGGGCAGGGGGGCCGTCTCCCGAATGCTCCTTGATGAAGCGCGCCACGTAGCGATAGTCCGGGCGGAAATCATGTCCCCATTTCGAAATGCAGTGCGCCTCGTCCAGGACCCAAAGGCCGATCTCGCGCTGCTGCAGGATCGAGCGGATCGAGGTGCTCCGCAGCTGCTCGGGCGAAATGATCAGGATCGACGCCTCGCCCATGCGGACCTTCTCGAGCGCATCCTGGCGTTCGGGCATCGACATCATGCCGTTGATTGTCACCGCCGAAGAGATCCCGGCCCGCTCCATGCCTTGCACTTGGTCGGACATCAGGGCCACCAGCGGCGAGATGACGACCGACAGCGCACCGGTCTTGTCAAATTTCGACAGGGCCGGGATCTGGTAGCAGACGGACTTGCCGGTACCGGTCGGCAGGATGCCAAGCAGGCTTTGCCCACCCATCGCTTCGCCGACGATCCGCTCCTGCAGCGAGCGCCCGTCCTCGTCGACAGGCTGCGGCCTGTAGGCTTCGAAGCCGAACCAGCGCTGCAAGGCGCGAACCGGATCGTTCTTCTCGGCGCACCAACCGCAGCTGCTCTCCTTGCAAGACGTATCCCGCAGATGCCGCACGATCAGCGCGGCTTCCCGGAACTGTGCCCTGACCCAAGGCGGCATGACGGAGTCACCGCCCGCGACCGAGATCCACGACAACGCGTAGGCCATGGGCCAACCGAGCTCGGGCGTGGCGAGCCGGCCAAGAACCTGCTCGAGCCTCTTGGTGCAGACCTTGCCTTCGACGAGGCGCCGGATGGCAGCGAAAGCCTCGTCTTCGGCGGGCACCACGGCGCCTCTCACCTCCCGGAAGACCGCGTCGAACCCGGCCGCCATGTCCCGCCTTGTGCAAAGCCAGTGGTAGGCGGCAAGGGCATCGGGGGTCTCGGCGTTCAGCTCGGTGAGTGCCGAGAGCTGGTTCGTCAGCACTTGGAACACCAGCCTGGCATCGAGCTCAGGATCGTTCACGTGGCCGGCCTGCAGCTTTCCGTCCCGGTAGTGCTTGACCAGATGGTGATAGGGGTTCCGGGGGAAGGCGAGAGGGTTCAGCCAGAGCGTGTCGATCGGCGCTTGCATCAGTCTGGAGAGGCGGAGCCTCAGCGCGGCGAGATGGGGCAGGTCATGCTGCAGGAGGTTGTGCCCGATCGGGTGGGCGACGCCATCGAGCGCGGCCTCGAGACGATCCAGCCCCGCTTGCAGCTGTCCCGCCGCGCAGCGGATGGCCGGTCGGTCGTCATGGCGCACAGCTGCGAAGGCGAAGACCTCCGCGGTCCTCGGATTGACCTCGAGATCGATCGACAGGCAGTGATCGAGCAGGGCAGGACGGCTCGGTAAACCCGATGACTGAGGCAGCTGGTTCATTCGGGAACAGCGAATACAACTCTACGCCAACCCACAATCAGAACATTTTGAGATCCCAAGCACGCTGGAGCTACCTATTGCAGAAAGGCGATGGGGCGAACGGTCGCCTGTTGCAAGCGCATCGAGCGAGGGGAGGGTCCCAGGAGAGCAAAGCCTTGGGACCTGCAATACCGGGTTAGCCGAGGAAGGAGCGTCGCCGGACTTGGATGTGTCAGGGCGGGAGAAACGGCCTGGCCCCGAGGGAGTCGAGCCAGGCCAGCACTCGTTAAAGA
>NZ_KZ304996.1:7996-8616 GCF_002723615.1 Limimaricola cinnabarinus | reverse complement strand
TGCCCGGTGTCGGTCTGCGAGCGGTGTCCTGATGCGGTTTCGCGGGTTCGGCGGTTTCGCGGCCAGCACATTGGTCGCCGGTGCAATTCTGTGGTCTTTCATGACGACCGACGTCGAGTTCTCGCGTCTCCTGTCGGCCGGGCCCCGGATCGCAGAATTTCTCGGCCGGATGTTTCCCCCTGATCCGACCGTGATGAGGGAGATCATGAAGGGCGGCGCCGAAACGCTCAGGATCGCGATCCTTGGCTCTCTGGGAGCGGTGGTCCTGTCGGCCCCGCTCGGTATTCTTGCGTCCGAAACGATGGTGTCTCCGCCGCTCTATCGAACGGTTCGAACACTTCTCGCCTTCATCAGGGCGATACCTCTGATTCTTGTGGCGATGCTCATGGTTGGTGCCGTCGGCCTCGGCCCGCTGCCCGGCATCATCGCCGTTGCCTTTCATGCGACCGGAATGCTCGCCAAGTTCTATGCCGAAGCGATTGACGGTGTTTCCCGTGCGCCCATCGCGGCGCTCGAAAGCGCGGGCGCTGGACCGCTGGCGCGTCTTCGGCACGCGATCTGGCCCCAAATGGCGCCGGTTATTGCTCGTGACACGATTTTCCGGTTCGAGCTCAACCTGC
>NZ_KZ304996.1:0-7214 GCF_002723615.1 Limimaricola cinnabarinus | reverse complement strand
GCCAAGCGCTTCCGCAAACGCGATGTCGGCCTCATTGGGATAGGAAATGCCGATGGGCCAATCAGGATTGGCGCGCGACACAGATGGGGTTGCCGCTTGTCGATCGCAACGGCTCCAAGGTCGTTCTCTCCGGCCCACTATGCTCATACCAATAGCAAGTATCTTCAGGAAGAAGGCGCGCCGTGATGCGGTTCTGGTCAGGCGCGGCGAGGACAGCGACAGCTTCTGGAACACTGCCGATCTTGGACTAAGCATTGTCTTCCATCGTAGGCGCAGCACAACCTGCAAGGGCCAGTGTTGTTACCATGATCACCGCGGGCCGTTGAAGCATATCCATTTCACCCTTTTGGCAGGTGAACCCCATTATCTGACGATAGCGGCGCGTTTGAAGTTGCCGCCGGTCGGTTTCCCTGCTGAGCGAAAATACTGTTTTACCCCTTGAAGCTCTAGTTGCTGTAGGGGCTATTCTGATGTGGAATGAACGAATCCCGAGGTCAATCCATGTCTTCTGATGACCACCGCCATGATCGCGCCCACGACGACTCAAGCGAACATGAACATTCTCATCGAGAGGGTAGTGCGTGTTGCGGTGTTCGCACCAACACGGGATCGGCACATCCCATTCCCTCGAACGGACGAAGTTTCCAGGTCTCTGGTCTGGACTGTGCAGAAGAGGTGGCGATCCTGAACAGGGTTGTTGGTCCGAAGGTCGGCGGGACTGAGCATCTGGCGTTCGATGTCATAAACGGACGAATGACGATCCTCGACACCGCTGACAGAATTTCGGACGACGAAGTTGCGCAGCTCGTCACAAGCACGGGGATGAGCGCCAAGCCGTGGGATGCAGACAACGCAGCGAAGGACCAGGCGGCGCATCTGGTACGTCAGAAGCGCTTCACCGCACTGAGTGGCAGCTGTTGGGCGGCGGGTTTTCTCTATCACATCGTTGAGACCGGAATGGGTGGCGCGCTTGGGCTGTTCGCAGGGCATGGTGAAATGACGATGCCATTGGTGGAAGCGGGGCTGTTTGCTGTTGCGATCCTCTTTGGGGTCTGGCTGGTTGCGCCCAAGGCTTGGTCTTCTGCGCGACGGTTTTCTCCTGACATGAACTTGCTGATGGTAGTTGCCGTGGTCGGCGCCATCGGGCTCGGTGAGTTCTTTGAGGCTGCTACGGTCGCGTTTTTCTTCTCTCTCTCTCTTTATCTCGAAAGCTGGAGCGTCGGACGCGCGCGCAACGCGGTGTCGGCCCTGCTGGATCTAGCACCGCCCTCGGCGCGGGTGATCCGACCGGACGGCATCGAGACGGATGTTCCAGCGGCAGAGGTCGCCGTGAACGACCGCTTCATCGTGCGCGGCGGCGACCGTATTCCCCTCGATGGTGAAGTCGTGGACGGGGCAGGGGCCGTCGATCAGGCGCCGATCACCGGGGAAAGCGCATTGGTGCCCAAGGAGCGCGGCGACGAGGTTTATGCCGGCACGATCAACGGTGAGGGTACGCTAACCATTCGCGCGACGAAGGCCGCCTCGGACACTGTGCTGGCGAAAATCATCCGCATGGTCGGCGATGCCCACGCGCGCCGCGCGCCGGTCGAACAGTGGGTTGCAAAGTTTGCACGCATCTACACCCCCATTATCATGATGCTGGCGATCGCCATTGCGCTGTTGCCACCGATCCTCCTGGGGGGGGGCTGGGACTACTGGTTCTACAATGCGCTGGTGCTTCTGGTCATCGCCTGTCCCTGCGCGCTGGTCATTTCTACGCCGGTTTCCATCGTGGCGGCGCTTACCGCTGCGGCACGAGCGGGGGTGCTCATCAAGGGCGGCGCCTATGTCGAAGCGCCGGGCCGCACCACGGCGCTCGCGATGGACAAGACCGGAACGATCACCATGGGCGAGCCCGAAGTGGCAGCAGTCTACCCCTTGGGCGATGCCTCGGCGCATGACCTGATGAAGCGAGCGGCGGCACTGGAGGCGCGTTCGTCGCACCCGTTGGCCCGTGCCATCCTTGCGCGCGCCGAATCCGAGGGTATCGACGTGTCGGCAGCGGACCAGACACGAACGGTGCCGGGGCGAGGATTGGAAGGGCGCGCCGACGGGCACTCCATCTGGCTTGGCTCGGACCGGTTCGCCGGCGAGAAAGGATTCAGCAATTGCATTCCGGCAGATCTCCGTGATCGGATCGAAGGGGCTGGTAGCACGCTCGTTGCTATAGGGGACGAAACAGGCGTGACCGGCATTCTGGAATTGCGCGACCGCATCAGACCTGATGCCAAGCGCATCGTGGCGGAACTGCACGCGAGGGGCGTGAAGACAATCGTCATGCTGACCGGGGACAATGAACGCACCGCCCGCGCGGTAGCTGCCGAGGTCGGCATCGACAAGGTGCGTGCCGAACTGCTGCCAGAGGACAAGGTGAGGATTATCGAGGAACTGGTCGCAGACCATGACATGGTGGCGATGATCGGCGATGGCGTGAACGATGCGCCGGCCATGGCAAGGGCACATTATGCCATCGCGATGGGTGCCGTCGGATCGGATGCGGCCATCGAGACGGCTGACATCGCGCTGATGACCGACGATATCGATCGCGTGCCATGGCTTATAGGTCATTCGCGTCGGACCATGACGATCATTCATCAGAACATTGGCATCTCACTGGCAGCCAAGGCCCTGTTTGTCGGATTGACAGCATTTGGCATGGCCTCGATGTGGGGTGCGATCGCCGCCGATGTGGGCGTATCCCTGCTAGTGGTGGCCAATGCGCTGCGGCTTCTGAATGGCCACCGGATCAAGGAAAGCCCATCGGGCGGTGAACGAGTGGGCGACCAGATGGCGAAAGGTGCACTGGCGCATGGTCATTGATCCGGCGTTTTTGGTAGAGTAGCGTTCCAACCGAACCAGACCTCGCAAATGAGGCGTCGAGTAGTGATGAATACCAGAATTCTGCGGCGAGCCTTTCTATCGGGCGGATTGACCGCCGTTCTGTCGGGCTGTGCCAGCAAATTCAGATCTGACAATGGAGCCGAAGTCATCCGGCTGCGGATGTACAAGGCGCAACGCTTTCTGATCCTGGACGGTGCTGATGGTATAGTGCGAAGTTACCCCATCGGTCTCGGCTTCGCGCCCGAAGGCCACAAGCAATTCGAGGGAGACGGTCGCACTCCTGAAGGTTCCTACACAATTGACCGGCGCAACCCCAACAGCCTCTTTCATCTCTCCATCGGCATTTCCTATCCGAATGAGGCAGACATTGCTTTCGCGGAGGCGCAGGGTCGATCTCCCGGAGGGGATATCTTTGTTCACGGCGGCCCAAGGCGCGGGATCGATCCCATGAACAAGCGCGACTGGACGGCAGGCTGCATCGCGGTGTCGGACCGTCAAATCGAAGAAATCTACGCCATGGTGCGGATCGGGACGCCCATCGACATATACGCCTAAGAATCGGGCAAAGCGACGCCGCTAAAAGGCTTTAGACCCCATGATCGGGCAGTGAGCTGACTGGGTCAGTGGCCTCTCCCACGGCATTCTCCGTTCGAGGGTTGCGCCAGATTGGCTGGTGCCGAGCCTCAAGAATGGGGGAGAGACCATATGCAAGATGAGCTGCTCCCCGCCGGTCCCTCGGTCATTACGAGAGTTTGCGGGTTTGTGCTCTGGGACCCAACCTTGAACCGCCGGGTTCTGAAGTTTTCGGCCTTCATTCCGGTGACAGGCTGGTGGCGCCACCGGGATTATGGATGTAGATCGGGACGTTATATCCGATCGCGCTGTGGGGCCGAACCTCGTTGTAGTCTCTGCGCCAATTCTCCAACTTTTCGCGGGCATCATGCTGGGCGAGCTTGAGGGTGAAGCCTCCCCCTTTGGCCCACCCCGAACCAGAGGCGGCGCCCTTTAAGTGGATCGAGATCGAGACCCATGGGGCGTGGTGATCCGGGTATGCCTTCCACGCCGACGGCGCGAATCGCCGAGATTGCCGCGGCGCTGCGCGAGGCTCGGTCGAAATCCTGCCGGATCAGCGCCTGCCGATCGTGATCCCCATGCGGCTCGTGGACTTCCGCCGTGGGAATGATGGGCTGGCGGCAACAACACTCCAGAAAGAGATGGTGCTCGATCCCCATTTTGGGCAAACGCAGTGGTGTTCAGATCAAAGCGGGGCGGCCGGATCAGGCCGCCAAGCGCCCGAGATCCTCGTCTGTAGTCTCGACCCGGGTCCCGCCGAGTCCGATCAGTCTGACTCGCATGGCATATTGTAGGGCGCGAGATCGGATGAGCCCTTTTCCGCAAAGAGATCATACGGACGGTTTCTGGCAAGATAACGCCGATGGGGGCTAAACCAGCAGTGGTCTGCCAAAGGCAGCTGTCAAATTCGTTGCGATTTCTTGGCGGCGCCGATACTCAGTCTCGCGGAGATACGGCCATCCATGGTCGCAGCAAGCTGGGGCGAGCCATTGACGTCGCAACCGATGAAGCGTGTATATGCGGCTTTTGAACGTCGCGTGCCGGAGCGGCGGCTCTTTATCAAGTCAGAGAACCATACCCGCTTTGTTCGTCTGGGGGTCAGGGCTCAACTGCTGGCTTGGACTGCAGGAGGGATGTTCGTTTCTTGGGCAATTCTCGTGACGGCGATCTTACTCATCGACTCGATCGGAGCCGGGAGCTACCGAGACCAAGCTGCACGTGACTTGAATATCTATGAGGGCCGTCTCAATGCATTGTCCGATGAGCGTGACCTACGTCGAAAAGAAGCCGTAGCGGCCCAAGAACGCTTCGTCGCCGCCCTTGAGCAGATCTCGGCACTACAGAGCGAACTTCTGACTTCTACGGAACGCCACCGCGAACTCGACACAGGGCTTAGAGCTCTGCAAGCAACCTTGCGGAAAACCATGTCCGACCGAAAGGAAGCTGAGGAGCGGCTGGCCACTTTGCAGGCTAGCGAAGCCGGCGATGTGGTGCAGGCTTCCGATGCGTCGATCGGTGCCATTGACCTCTTGGCGAATGCACTCGCCGAAACGGCTGCCGAACGCGACCAGATAGCAACGGAGGCCATAGACGCTAGCGTGGTTACCGAAAAGTTCGATCTAGAACTGCGTCTCATGAAAGAGCGGAACAACGAAATCCTCGGACAGCTTGAGGATGCGTTGACGGTGCCTGTCGAGCCGCTCGATGACATGTTTCGCGCGGCAGACCTCGAACCCGAACAGCTGATGCGCGACGTGCATCAGGACCATTCCCAGAAAAGCGCGTCCTTGACGCAGATCCAGATGTCAACAATGGGAGCGGCAGATCTTGCAGACGAAACACTGCGAGCGAACCGAATTCTAGACCAGCTCGACCGCATCAACCACTACCGGCTCGCTGTCGAGCGCATTCCCTTCGCTATGCCTGTGCAAGCTTCATTCCGCTACACTTCAGGTTTTGGCCCGCGCTGGGGTCGAATGCACAAGGGCCTTGATATGGCTGGGCCTGTCGGCACACCGATCTACTCAACTGCAGACGGCGTGGTTACATATGCCGGTTGGCAGAGTGGCTATGGCCGCATCATTAAGGTTCAGCACGAGTTCGGAATCGAAACACGTTATCCCCATCTGAATAAGATCCGCGTCAAGGTCGGACAAAAAGTCTCACGTGGAGAGCAAATTGGCGATATGGGAAGCTCTGGACGCTCAACCGGCCCCCATCTCCACTATGAGATCCGGGTGAAAGGCGAGGCTGTAGATCCAATGATTTATATCCGGGCAGCTCAGAACACTCTCTGAGTTGTAGCTCCGGTTAAGGGTAAGGAAAGCGCTCCTTATAGTTGGCTCATCGGCAAAATTATCGCACGCTGCGGTGGTGCAGAGGCCGCCCACAGCATCAGGTCAGCTGGAGCCTCCGACAAACCCGGGACGGCTCGCCCCTCCATACCGTGAGCAGCCACATGCTCGTCGAATTCATCAAGAATTTTCCCAGCAATACCTTGAAGCTAAAGTTGGTAGAGGTCCTATGTGAGGGTAGTAACCTGCCGGCTTTTCTTCGGCATTAGGCTCCTTCCTGGATCAGGAGAAAGTATGCTTACGAGACGCCACTTCATTTCGACGACGGCCATGTTGTTCTCTGCTCCTATAGCGAGCCCCCTTCTCGCAAACACATGGCCAACAGAGGCCGAGAAGGCCGCTTGGGATGCACAGGTGACACCACCAAACTTCGATCCGGCGACTTCCAATCCGTGGGGCTTGCATTCGCGTTTTCTGCCGCAGCGGGTCGTTGCCAATGCCGACCTTACGCCAGGTGACATTCATGTCGATGCCGTGGCGCGGTATCTTTATCATATCGAACAGGGTGGAACAGCCATGAGGTACGGCGTAGCCATTGGACGGGGTGGCCTATACGAGCCTGGTACTTATACAATCAAGCGCAAGGTCAAGTGGCCTCACTGGACGCCGACACAGTCCATGATTGAGCGTGATCCCGAAACCTATGCGCAGTACTCGGAAGGGATGGAACCAGGACCGAACAATGCTTTGGGGTCACGCGCCCTCTACCTTTATGTGGGGGATCGGGACACTTACCTACGGATCCACGGTACACCCTCACCGCGGTCCATTGGTTCACGGGCTAGTTCGGGCTGTGTGCGCATGGTGATGGCGCACATCAACCAGCTTTATCCAGAAGTCGAGATCAATTCGACGGCCTTCCTCTATTCCGCCAAAGAAAGCGTTACTGCCCAAAGTTGAGGGACGTGCGGAATATGGCATTGGTATTTCCGGCCCCGACCCTGCAGTAGTCTTCAGAAGATGGCCGTCAGCTTCCTTGTCAGCATCTAAGTGGTAGTTTGCACACAAATGTGCTGGCCATCGACTGTCCGAAGCGGCAATTCTGTCGTTTCGACGGGGCCGGAATGGCGATACCAGTAGCAGCCGTCACTCGACCGCAGCCGCGCCGATGCGAGGTTTTGGTCGGGTGCCGCCAAGGCCGCTACGGCTTCAGATAGCTCTTGGTCCTGTCGACTATCAGAACTGTCATTCACTACTGCCGAACATGCACCGAGTACGAAACCGGCCATTAGGACCGATACGGATCGAATTCTCATCTACCGTCCTTCTTCTGCCGTTTGGCGATCATGCCTGTCGCCCGCACCCTTGCACCTGACTATCAGCGTCGCAACATAGAAAAACTGTAACCGCCGATTGAGACCGCCTGCCTGACTGGGGCTCTCTGATCTAAGACACGTGTGACCG
>NZ_KZ304995.1 GCF_002723615.1 Limimaricola cinnabarinus | reverse complement strand
TTCGACCTGCTTGAGCTGGCGCCGGGCAATGGCGTCCGCCTCCTCGCAGGACCGGGCGGGATGATCGCTGAGGTCGAGCAGTTCACGGATCGCATCGAGCGAGAAGCCAAGCTGCCGGGTATGACGGATGAAAGACAGGCGGTCGAGCTCGGCATTTCCATAGCGGCGCTGTCCACCATCGGTCCGCCCCGGTTCGGGCATCAGGCCGACCTGCTCGTAATAGCGGATGGTTTGCACCTTCGTGCCCGTCTTCTTCGCCAGATAACCGATCGCCAGCATATCCACCTCTCCGCCTTACCTACAGTGTGTGTAGAGTTAAGCGCTATGCCGCACAAGTTCCGGTGAAATATCCCTTGAATCTACAGTGGCTAGAGGAGCTAAACACGCAGCAAAGTTAGAATCGACAATGGGCGGAGCGACGTGAAGCTTTCAGGTCTTCGGCGGGTATTATGGGTCTTGGCGGGCGCGGCTGTGTTCGCTTTCATCTGGCTGTTGCTGTGGTGGGACTACCGCGCCGACCGCGCCCAGAACACTGACGATCCAGCGTTTGTCGCGGAGTTCGAGCTGACTGATCACCAAGGCATGATCCGTACCGAGGAGGATTTCGCGGGGCGCTGGATGTTGGTGTTCTTCGGGTTTGCCAACTGTCCCGATGTCTGTCCGACGACGCTCGCGGAAGTAGCTGCCGTCGTGGATGGTCTGGGCGAGGATGCCGAAAAAGTGCAACCGATCTTCATATCGATTGATCCCGAGCGGGATACTCCAATGGCTCTCGCCGACTTCGTTCCGCGCTTTGACTCGGGCATTATCGGGCTCACAGGCACATCAAAGCAGATCGCAGAGACAGCCGAGACCTTTCCAATTTATTTCGAGCGGATCGAGGAAGCCAGCGCGCCGGATGGTTATACAATGGGGCATACATCTCACCTGTTCCTTTTTGATCCACAGGCGGGCTTTGTGGACTCCTGGTCCTACGGCACCCCGGCCGAAGAGATCCTTGCCGATCTGAGAAAGAGGATCTGATCGCCATGACCCGACTTTCCGGAGAAACGGCTCTTGGCCTGGCGTGGATCATTGCGTTCACCTCATCTCTCGCCGTGCTCTTTGTCGGCGAAGTGCTCGGACAAGCGCCTTGCGTGCTCTGCTGGTTCCAACGAGCCTTCATGTTCCCCTTGGCCATCGTTCTGGGGCTCGGATTGTGGTGGCAGGACCCGCGCGTGGGCCGATACGGAGTCGCGTTGGCCTTGGGTGGTGCCGCCGTCGCGTTTTGGCATATGGGCCTCTATGTCGGCCTAATCCCCGAGCGTATCCAGCCTTGCATGGCGACCGGCCCCTCTTGCACTGACGATAACCAGCTGCTCTTCGGCATACCGATTCCACTGATGGCGCTTGTCGCCTTTGCGCTAATCGGGCTGCTATCAGCTCTTTCACTCAAGGAAAAGCAAACATGAATCGACGCGGCCTCCTTTTGTCCGTTCTCGGCATTGGTGCCGCAGGCTTCGGCGGCGCGGCCTGGTATGCCACCCGTCCCCAACCCGTGGCCGAGGCAGGACCCCTCGCACCTGAGGTGAACGACGTGCTGATCCGGCCCTATTCCCCGATCCTCGGACCTGAGACCGCGCCGGTCACGATCGTCGAATTCTTCGATCCAGCTTGCGAGGCCTGCCGCGCGTTCCATCCCGTAGTCAAGGATATCATGGCTGAACACGGAGATGCGGTGCGTGTCGTGATCCGATACACGCCTTTTCACGGTGAAGCTTCGGTGGAAGCGATCCGTGTGCTTGAAGCTGCGCGGATGCAGGACGTGTTCGAACCGGTGCTCGAAGCGGTCTTGCGAGAGCAGCCCCGGTGGGCATCCCATGGGACCCCTGCACCTGGCTTGATCCTTGAGATTGCTGCAAGCGGAGGTCTGGATGTCGAAGCAGCCCGGACACAAATGCTGGCCCCCGGTGTCGTGGCAGTGCTCAACCATGACCGCGCTGATGTCGAAACGGTTGGCGTGCGGCAAACGCCCACGTTCTTCGTGAACGCCAAGCCGCTAGACCCGTTCGGTGAGGCCGAACTGCGGCGACTGGTGGCTGCGGAAGTTACGGCCAGCCAAAGTTGATGCGCGGACAGATACAGGAAGAATTGTCATGAAAAAGCGACCATACGTCAAGGGATTGGCCGTTATTTTTATGCTCGCGGGCTTGTCGGCCCCGGCATTTTCCGGCTCGGAAGATGTGAATGTCGAGAACGCGTGGTCCCGCGCCTCCATCGGCGCGAGCCGTCCGGGTGCCGCCTATATGATCGTGCGCAACACGGGTGAAGACGCGGTCACGTTGACCGGGCTTACAACACCTTTGGCCATGATGCCCGAAATCCATGAGACGAAAACCAATGCCGATGGCGTAAGTTCAATGACGCCTGCTGGAGAGATCACGATTGAAGCGGGCGAAAGCCTAGCATTGGAGCCAGGCGGGCTACACGTCATGCTGATGAACTTGCAAAACCCGATGACCGAAGGCGAGACTTTCCCGCTGACACTGACCTTCTCGGACGGCGACGAAGTGACTGTCGACGTCCCGATCCTGGACATTGCCGCGCGCGGGCCGGAGGGCTGATGCAGCGTCGGCATTTGCTTCGATACGGTGCAGCGGGTGCAGGCGCTCTCGGACTGATGCTTGGTGTCGGATGGTGGCGCGTGGACGGACCCGGTGCCTCGAAACCAGCTGGCCAACGGCCCCTAGCCCTGTCGGCAATGGACTTCCGTCTGACCGATCATGAAGGCAATGAAGTGGGCCCAGACACCCTGATCGGCCGCCCGACCATGGTGTTCTTCGGGTTCACCTACTGTCCAGACGTCTGCCCAACGACTCTGTCGGATATCTCCGGCTGGCTTGACGATCTCGGAGACGCGGCCGCGCAGATGAACGTGGCCTTCATCACGGTCGATCCGGAGCGGGACACGGTCGAGGCCATGGCCGAATACGTCGGCTATTTTCATCCGGCCATCCGCGGCTGGACGGGGCCGGAAGACCAAATTGCCCGCGCTGCAGAAGGATTTCGTGCCTTATACGAGCGCGTTCCAACCAAGGGCGGGGGTTACACAATGAACCATACGGCAAGCGTGTTCCTGTTCGATGCCGAGGGTGAGCACGTCACCATGATCGACTATCACGAGCCACGAGAATTCGCAGTGCCGAAGATCCGGCGCGCACTGCCAGAGGACGTAGCGGGGGCAACATGAAGAAGCGAGCTGTTTTGAGGACCGTGGCGGTCGCAGGCGCATGTTCGGTGACTACCATCGCCATCTCTGGAGTTCTGTCGAAAGAACCGATGCCCCAGCAATTGCCGAAACAACGCTTTGGACCCCCGATCCGCTCTCGGTACCGCAACTTGTCGACCACGTTGTGACGCTGCCTAAAGCACCACAAGCCGATGGGGGGTGCCCAATTCGACCTATCACTCTATTGCAGCCTGCCTTCGCCGAAACCTCGTTGCCCGGGATAGAGCTGCCTTTAATCGTTTGGACGCATGAGATCGCGTCGGGCGAGATACTGGATGTGGTCCTAGCGGACGCTGGCATTCCTGCACCTGCCCGCGCAGAGATCGCCCTGGCACTTGGTGTGGAATATGATCCCCGCCGATTGCGCCCATGGCATGCGGTCGCCGTGATCTCAAAAGCGGAGGGGAACCCAAGGCGCGTGGAACTGGCCGTCGACGACGGGGTGCAGATCGAAACGATCCTGGGTAGGGATCTTGTCATCGGCGTATTGGGGCCAGACCCCGAGATGGTAATTTTCGCAAGCGAGGCAGTGATCGAAAGTTCTGCTCTCGATACGCTTGACAAGGCAAGCCCCCCTGCACGCTTCTCGGGCGACTTGGCGCGAATGCTGGGCGGTACGAGGATTTTCGAAGCGAACTCTCCGGCGGCGAGTTGCTGCGGTTCCTTTGGCACGAGGCGCAAGACAGGAACGCTTCATCGGCCGTCGCGGTGGGTATGGTCGGGTGGTTGGGATGGCGCATGGCTTCGACGCGCTTACAAGCCCTGCCCATCCCTGCGAGGTGCCGGACGATCACGAACAAGGGCAGCGCGTGATGGCCGGCCATGTGATCGGTCGCGTTGATGCGACCGCAACTGCAACCGGCCCAACCTGCCTTATGAAGTGTTCATGGACGGTCGTCCCACCGACCCGCTTTCAGGCGACCGGGTTACAGAGGCGGCCGAGCGTGAGACAGACGACACGACCGCACTTGAGCGACCGAGTGAGGCGCGCCCGCTCTTGGCTGAACGTCTCACCAGCGAACTTATGCAAACAACAACTCGAAAGGCTTTATTCTATGAAACGACTAGCTCCCGCCCTTGCGGTCGCGTTCGCTTTGCTGCCTGCGGCACAAGCTTTCGCCGAGGCGATCCCGATCGATGTCCGCAAAACCAGCGGCTGCGGGTGTTGCCTGTCCTGGATGAAGCACCTTGAGGAAAACGGCTTTGCGCCGAAGGGCGAGGACATGTTCGGGGGACTTCTCGTACGTTTCAAAGTCGACAATGGCGTGCCGCAGCGCATGGTGTCCTGCCATACGGCTTTGGTCGACGGTTACGTGATCGAAGGCCACGTACCGGCGTCCGACATCCAGCGTCTGTTGGACGAGCGCCCGGATGCAGTTGGGCTGGCGGTGCCAGGGATGCCCTATGGCTCGCCCGGCATGGGACCGGAAGACGATCGCGAGGCCTATGACGTGTTCCTGATCCGCGGCGACGGGTCGACCGAGGTCTTTAGCAGTTACTCGGCCTCTGACTGACGTATCGACGAGACCTCAGCGCATGGAAACTTCCTTCCCAATAGCCCTCGGCTTTCTTGGAAGCCTGGCCGCCGGATCGCTGACAGCCGTCGGGGCGGTCCCCGTTCTCTTTGGGCGCATCCCCTCCCGAGCCACGCGCGATCTTCTGCTTGGCTTCGCCGCAGGTGTCATGCTCGCAGCCTCGTTCTTCTCGCTGATCATCCCGGCTCTCGACGCAGCCGAAGGACAGTTCGACAACGGTGCACTCCCCGCGGCCATCGTTTGTGTTGCGATCCTGCTTGGCATGGGCGCGGTCGCTCTGATGAACGAAAGGCTGCCGCATGAACATTTCAAGACGGGGCGGGAAGGCCCCGACGCTGCTTCGCTGCGCCGTGTCTGGCTCTTCATTTTCGCGATCACGATCCACAATTTTCCCGAAGGTCTTGCCGTTGGTGTCGGGTTCGGCGCTGACGGTTTCTCTGGCGGCTTGCCGCTTGCGATCGGCATAGGGCTACAAAACGCTCCCGAGGGTCTCGCCGTAGCGGTCTCATTGCTTGGTGAAGGATATTCTAGGCGCCGCGCGTGGGGGATTGCCGCCCTGACAGGTCTTGTCGAGCCGGTAGGCGGGCTTCTTGGCGCTGGCATCATCAGCATCTCGCAGCCGCTGTTGCCTTGGGGCCTCGCCTTCGCTGCCGGGGCGATGCTCTACGTCATCAGTCACGAAATCATTCCGGAGACCCACCGTTCCGGCCATCAAAACAGGGCGACTTTCGGTCTCGCGGTCGGCCTCGTGATCATGTTGTTCCTCGATGTATGGCTGGGATGATGAGATGAAACAGTCCCTTTTCCAAGGTTTCATTGCGGCTGGAACTGCTTTTATTGTCGATCAGGTGACAAAAGCAATTGTCGTCGCCAATGCGGCAGATTTGAGCGCCGGAATTCCGGTCTTTCCCGGATTCAATCTCATCTACCTGCGCAACGATGGCGTAACATTCGGACTATTTGGTGGAGCGCCATGGTGGAGCCTTACGGCGTTGGCCCTCGTTATCTGCGGCTGGTTGACGGTCATGTGGGTGCGCACTGCCAACCCGGTTGAGGCTATCGCCTATGGTGCGATTATCGGTGGCGCGCTCGGCAACGTTATGGACCGCATCCAGTTTCGGGGTGTGACGGACTTCCTCGATTTCTACGTCAGATCCACGCATTGGCCCGCCTTCAACATGGCGGATGTTTTCGTGGTCGGCGGCGTGGGCCTGCTGCTGATAGCGCTTTGGTTGAGCGCCAAGTTTCAGAATGGCCCATGATTACGGGCTTGCCATCACTGACTGGTCGGGGCCGTTACATTCCCCTGCGGTCCGGGATTAGCTTTGCGGCGGGCGGTCTGACGGTTCTGGCCCTTCCACCGTTCTCATGGCTCATCGTTGTTCCGGTCGCCTTCTCAGCACTCTTTCTCGTGCTCCGGCAGGTTTCGACAACGCCTGCCTTCTTCATCGGCTGGGTCTTCGGAATGGGCCAGTTCGGGTTTGGAATTTCCTGGATCGCCGAGAGCTTTTACGTCGATACCGAGCGTTTCGGTGCCCTCGCGATCCCGGCAGTCGCGGGACTGTCCGCCGGACTGGCCATTTTCCCGGCTATTGCGGCGATGTTATTTGCCACCATCATGCAGCGCCGTACTGTCAGCGGCATTTCGGCAGGCCTTCTGCTTGCAACCTGCTGGGTTGCCGCAGAATGGCTGCGTGGTCATGTCCTGACGGGGTTTCCCTGGAACCTTGCCGCTTATGCCCTTCTCGATCATGCCGCCTTGCGCCAACCCGCTGCTTGGGTCGGAAGCTACGGTCTGAGCTTTCTCACAGTCTTCATCGGCATATTGCCGGGTGTTTTGCTTGTGGACGCGCCAAAAAAACGCGCGTTCGTTCTCGCACTCTTCGGCGTTGCGGTGACGGGTCTCGGGGGTGGCGGTGTGCTTCGATTGAGGCAGGACGTGCCGCCGACGGACATTGCTTTGCGCGTTGTGCAAGGCAATGTGCCTCAAGTCGAGAAGTGGGCGCCGGGCAGCCGAGAAAGCACGTTGGAAAAATACCTGCGCTTGTCCGCGCCACCCGGACGTTTTGATCTGCTGCTGTGGCCGGAAACGGCCTTTCCCGGTTTTTTGGACGAGGACGCTGCGGCGCGCACGCGGTTATCCACGGTTTTGCCAGACGACAGGATCCTTTTGACAGGTGTGCCTGACCGCCTAGAGGGCGATGGGGGAACCCGATATTTCAACACGGTTCAGGCCTATGACAGCAGCGGCGAAATTCTGACGGGATATGCAAAACATCATCTTGTTCCGTTCGGGGAATATGTGCCCCTGAGAGGCTGGCTGCCGATCGAGCGGCTGACCGAAGGTTTGGGCGATTTCACGCCAGGACCAGAGCCACGCACGCTGGCGATCCCGGGTGCTCCTCCGGTCGCGGTGGCAATCTGTTACGAGATCATTTTTCCGGGCCATGTGGTCGATGATCTTTTCCGTCCCGATTGGATATTCAACGCCACAAATGATGCCTGGTTCGGAACCAGCATCGGGCCCGAGCAACACCTTGCATCCGCACGCATGCGCGCGGTTGAGGAAGGTCTTCCCGTGGTCCGCGCGGCCAACACCGGGATATCCGCGATCATCGACGCCAACGGAGAGATCGTCGCGCGCCTCGACACCGGGCAAACAGGGGTCATAGATGCCAACCTGCCGACAGCGCTAGCGCCCACGCCTTACGCACGTTTCGGCGATTGGACGTCGCTGGCGCTCATCTGTGCGGCCTGGGCCCTGATCTTTGCCGTCAGATTGACCAAACGACGTTCGAATACAAAATACTCAAGATCGGAGGAATCGTGATGCTGGTGCTCGCAGGCTTTGTCGGAGGGGCGCTCTGGGATGGCTATCTGGCGCGACGGCGGGAAGGGAACCGCCTGGATATACTTCAATACGCGACAAGCTTCGGTATTGCTTTTGGTCTCATCGCTTTTTTCACCTCGGTGATTCTCTTGCGCATCACGTCCTGAGATTACTTTGGCACCGGCAACGAATTGAGACGACTGTTCAACATATTATTTCGCTCGTTCCTGGCGGTTTGCGCAGCAGGCTTGGTCGTTTCCGGTGTCGCCTACTTTCTGCTGCGCGCCTCCGTTCCTAAGTATGAGGAGGACTTTAGCGTTGAGGGTATAGAAGGCCCGGTCGATATCCTGCGGGATACTTCAGCCATACCGCACATTTCCGCAGGCTCCGCTGCGGAAGCCTATTTCGCGCTCGGCTTCATTTACACGCAAGATAGGCTTGGTCAGTTGTTGAAGACAAGGCGCGCAGCACAAGCCCTGTTGCCACTTGAGCAGATGGGCGAGATTTAATCTCCGCCATCCGATGCACTCGAAGTATATTCCGCCGGTGTCAACGCGCGGCTTGGGCTAGTGTTCGAAGGCGGGCGCGGCAGAGGCTCACCCGAACGATTGATCGCGGATGAGAGAATGATCACGGGGTCACGTCCGTCATGTGTGGATGTCCCATGCGACCGATGACACTTGAATTGTTTACCGCCTCGCCAAAGTCCAGCCTGACTGCATTGGCACCATGGCAGACATCCGTCAGAACATCGTCATCGCTCTCGGCCTGAAGCTGGTCTTTCTCGTGACCACGATCCTCGGGGTCACCGGTCTGTGGATTGCCATTCTCGCCGATACGGGCGCGACCGTCCTCGTGACTCTGAATGCGCTTCGGTTGCTGTTCTTTCGGCCGGACAAGGGGAGCGTCACTGTAGGCCGTCCTGATCGAGAGACATCCAGAACCGGCGGAACCGTTCGCGGCCCCGAGGGCGTTGCCTCCCGGGAAGCGCAGGACATGGTATGAGTAGCAATCTTCTGATCTGGATACCGGTGCTGTTGGCTGCCGTCTGGGCCGCGCATTGGGGCGCGGAGCATCTGGCGGAGCCTCTGAAGAAGCTGCGCAAGCAGTGGGGCTTCTCTGTGGCCGCCGGCGGCGCCTTCGTCGGCCTGGCCGCGGCCTCTCCTGAGATCGGCATCAACACCACGAGCGCCCTGCGCGGTGTCGGTGATATCGGTCTGGGCGCGCTGCTGGGGTCGAACGTGCTCGCCATTCCCCTGATGGTGGTGACGGCCTACGCCGCGACGCGCAGGAAGCGCATTGAGGGGCATGACAATCACGCCGAACACCGGCGGGCGCATCTCCTGGAGGTGGATCGCCGGGCCGTCACGATGCAGGCCCTGCCCTATTTGGGGATCATCGCGCTCTTTGCCCTGCTGACGCTGCCCGCGCCC
>NZ_KZ304994.1:1424-10088 GCF_002723615.1 Limimaricola cinnabarinus | reverse complement strand
CATAACCGCCAAAGCCTTGGAGATCCGGCAAAAGGTCGCGAACCAGTTCCTTTGACACCACCGGCAGCGGCCCGCCGAGAGCGGCAGGGCTCATCTCGGAAAGCGCCACGCGGTAGATCTTCTTGATCGCTGCACCCGCGCCGATCTGGTTGTCACGTTCAATGAGGTAGACGTGATCGCCATGGGCGACGATCTCCGACAGGCCAACCCAGCCGGCCTCGGTGTCATCCAACGGGTAGTGCACGGCACCCCATTCGCCGATTTCGAGATCATAGGAGATGAGTTTGACGTAACCTGCTGGATCGTCACCCCATTCGCGCTGCACAGCCACCCAGAGTCTGTCGTCGACCCGGGTGATGCCTTCGAAGCCAAAGCGATCCTCGAACGCCATCAGCTCACTCGGCAGGCCGATCTCGCCATCGCCCCGAGCGATCACGCCCTTGGCGTCGACATGGTAGATCGCATGCGGGATCACTTGGTCGGTCCGACCTTCCGACGCGAGGAAGAAACCGCCCTCGCCATCAAGCGCGATGCCCTCGAGATCGAGTTGCTGTGCGGCGTCGCCGTTCTCGTGGGTAACGCGGATCACATCGGTGATGCGGGCCGGGTTTTCCTTTGTGTCGATCCGGAAGATGGAGGGCTGGGAGCCATAATAGCTATCATTGACGGCCCAGAGGATGCCGTCCTCGTCCGCCACCATGCCCGAGATCGCCCCCCAGCCGATCAGTTCAGCCGCGCCTTCGGAAGTAAGCTGGGGATAAACCGCAGGAGCGTCCTGGTACTCGTATATCATGACATGCGCGCGGGCACCGCCATCCTCGATCAGGTCCGTCTCGTTGGCCGAGATCAGCAAGTTGCGTTGAGGCAGCGCGACATAACCCTCCGGCCCGATGCCGGAGGGCAGGATCTGCTTGAGCACCGGCGCTGCGAGATCGGTCACGTCGTAGACGCCCACTGCCGAGCCGCGTTCGGAGCCGACGAAGACCAGAGGGACCCCATCGATGACCGCTGTTTCGATGGACTCGGGCTCGACGCCCTTGGCGTCGGAACGGCTGTCGGGGTAGTGGCCGAGCTGCACCAGCGCTTGCTCGAAACTTACGCCGGAGTCGAAGACCACGTCGCCGGTCTTCGAGAAGATGGTCCAGCCGCGTGAACCACCATCCATGTCGCCCTCGTTGGCCGTGGCGAAATGGTCATCGTCGATCCATTTCACCGCGTCCGGCTCGCGCAGCCGAGCCGCTTGGCTTTCATCGAAGCGCAACCTGCCGTCATCGGAGGCATCGATGCCGTCGAGATCGACCGAGCCTGCCGCGAAATGCGAAATGATATCGCCATCGGCACCTACCACCACGATGTGGTTGTTCTCCTGCAAGGTCATGACCGTCTCACCGAGGCGATTGATGTCGACGAACTCCGGCTCGGGATCTTCTGGGCTGACCTCAGCCAGACCAGTGAGATCCACCTTGGTCAGGCTGTCGCAGTCCAGTCCGGTCTCGGTGACGTCCAGCATCACGAGAAAGCCCGCAGGCATCTGACCCGTGCGCCCGTCGCCCGCATCCTCATCGCGCTCGTTCTCGATCGCGATCGCCGCGAAATCACCCTCGGGCGAAAGCGCGACACTGTCGGGCTGACCACCGAGATCGCAGTTGGCCATCTCTTCGCCGCGTTCGAGGTCGATCACCGCAAGATGCCCGGACGGCTCGGAATAGCTTTCAGAGGTGTTCACTCCGACAAAGCCCGTTGTGCCGACCACGGCAATGGCCGTGGGTTCGCCACCGAGGGAAATGTTGCCTTTGGGAGCTGGATTGGCGGGGTCGGTGATGTCGATCAAACCGACCACGCCGAGGGGACTGTCGGTATAGGCCAGCGTCATGCCGTCTTCAGTGGCCGCGATGATCTCGGCCGAGCTCTCCCGTGCCTTGTCATCGCCCTGCGCCATGTTGCGGACCGTCTCGAAACTGGCGATGCGATTGAAATTCATATCCGCGGCAGCAGGCCCTGCAAAGAGCGCAAGCGTGGAAGTAAGCGTAAAGAACCGTGTCGTCATGTGAGCCCCCAGACCTTTTGTCGGGCCCTACGTGTCATGGGAATGTAACAGCAGCTTGTCGTGAGCGCCCGTCATCCGTCCCAACAGAATGGGCCGGTCACCCTCTCGCAGAGGTTTCCGGGCTAACGGCCATCGGCAGGCAAAGTGGAGATCGACAAACGGTCTCTTGCACCTCCATAACGCCGACCTAAATGCTGCACCGCAGAAAAGCGTAAGGAGAAGGGCATGGATCGTCCCAAGACTGATCGCTGCAACGAACTTTTTACGCCGCACACAGCTTTGCGCGGTGAATTTACTCTCTCGCCGGAACGGCACTGCCTCTATCATCGGCTCGTGTCGGAGCTTTCGCAGCTCTCAGATGATGAGCTGGCCACCCTTGGCTGCGATCGGCTGGGTATTCCGCAGCTTGCGCGCGAGACCGCCCGTCGGGCTATGCCAAGGAGTAAAATACGTTGATTGGCGGGCTGGCATTTTTCCACAAGTAAGGAAGAACCGAGTAAGCGCACCCTGCGGTAACAATAGAAAGCGGTGAAGTTACTCGAAGAACACCCTTCGCATGTGCAACCGACTGTCCGTTGCTCCAGCCGACCTCAGCCCGTTTTTTGTCCGATAACCCGTCTCTTATCGGACATAACGATGATATACCGCTCGGCATGACCGGATCACCCGAAAACCCCGATACGCCGCTCGCCCTGCCCGATCAGATCGCAGGCTCGGGCACGCTCGATCGCCTCGTTGACACCGCCCGCGGCTATGCCGACCACGCGGTCTCCGAAAACACCCGCATCGCTTACGCGCGTGACTGGGCCGCCTTTGCGCGCTGGTGCCGGCTGCGCGGCACTGACCCGCTGCCGCCCTCCCCTGAACTGATCGGCCTCTACATCACCGACCTCGCCGCGCCGTCGAGCAAGGCGCGCGCACTCTCGGTGGCTTCGATCGAGCGCCGGCTGGCCGGTCTTTCTTGGGGCTACACGCAGCGTGGCTTCCGGCTCGACCGTCGCGACCGCCACATCGCATCCATTCTCTCCGGTATCCGCCGCCGCCATGCTCGGCCACCGGTGCAGAAGGAGGCGATCGGACCCGATGAACTGCGGGCAATGCTCGCGACGTTGCCGCACGATCTTCGGGGGCTACGTGACCGGGCGATGCTGCTTATCGGCTTTGCCGGGGCACTGCGGCGCTCGGAGATCGTCGGGCTCGACCATGGCAAGGATGACACCATGGAGGGGACGGGCTGGGTCGAGATCCTGGAGGCCGGCGCGCTCGTGACGCTACGCGGCAAGACCGGCTGGCGCGCAGTCGAGATCGCCCGCGGCTCCAGCGAGGCCACTTGCCCGGTGCATGCATTGGAACGCTGGCTGCATTTCGCGAAGATCGATTTCGGCCCGATCTACACAGGTGTCAGCCGTGACGGACAGCGGACGTTGGAGCGCCGGCTGAACGACCGCCACGTGGCGCGACTGGTGCAGCGCACGGCGCTCGCGGCCGGGCTACGGGCGGATCTGCCAGAAGCCGAGCGCCGCGCGCTGTTCGCCGGCCATTCGCTGCGCGCCGGACTGGCCTCGTCGGCCGAAATTGACGAGCGCCATGTTCAGAAGCAGCTCGGCCATGCCTCGGCCGAGATGACCCGGCGCTACCAGCGCCGCCGCGATCGGTTCCGGGTGAACCTGACCAAGGCGGCCGGGCTGTAGGATACAGACATCGCCGAGCGCCCTCCCTCCAAAAACCTTCAACAACTCCCATAGTTCTGGATGGGGTTATCGGAAGGCCCTGCTCCTGCCGACCTTGAGGCAAAGCGCTCGATCAACAAACGGCCGTTTTAGGAACATCTTCTCGGATTATGAGATCAAACTAAAGCTGAACTTCTTGGTCATGCCCAAATCTGCTCCGCGTCCAAACTGACTATGTTGCTGGTGAAGGTCTTTGCAGTGACCCGCTTGGGAGCGGATCGAAGCCACAAGAGATGCATAATCTGTCGATCCAAATGACCCCGGAGCCATGATATGATAGCTAAAACGCTATGCGGTGAAGCCTACGAGGCGCCAACAGTCCTGGTCCGAACGGCGACTACTGGCGAAGCTTGATGTTGCACAGGATAAACCGGCTCTTGGGCAGGGGAGGCAATTCTCCCGTATCAAGCTCCAAATCCTGATCCAAGACATCGTAGTCGATGGCGTTCACGAAATAGTCGCAAAACGCTTTCATCTGGCTGATCACGATCCATTCGCCTGGACAACGGTGGTTCGTGTGATGATCGCCACCGCCCTGAGAAATGAAGTCGTAGGGGTTCTCCTCTCGGTCCTTAAATCGCTCGGGCCGGAACTCTTGCGGCGCGTTCCAAGAACGGGCGTCGGTATTCGTGCCATAGAGATCGAGCAGAACCCTGTGCCCTTCCGAAAAGCGATAGCCGCGCCACTCGAAATCGCTCTTCACGCGCGCCGCGACCGCAGGGAAGAACGGATACAAGCGGCGGACCTCCTGCACGAAATACTCAAGCTGTTCCTTGTCATCCTTCAGCTTTTGCTGCCAGTGGGAGTGCCGATGCAGGGCATGCGCCGCTTGGACGATGAACACCGAGACGGCGACGATTGGGCGCACGACGTTCAGTAGTTCCACGGCGGCCACCTTGGGGGTTAGCAGCTTCCCGTTCAGGTCGCGCCAAGTCGCGACGACATGGGCGGCGCTTTCCTGTCCCGGCTGAAGGCTTCCGTCGCGCACTCGTTCGATAATCCCGGCCGCCCAACGCTCCGCACGATGCCGCGCCAGACGCGCGCCCCAGTGCTTCCAGCCGACCGCCCCGGCGTCTTGGAATAGCGCCGTCATCTGCGCCGTCCGCGTCTCCACCTCCTCTTCGGGAAGCGGCACCCCTGACCAGGCGCAGGCAGCTCTGGTGAGGATTTCGCGCACTTCGTCGTAAAGCACGACCTTGTCCGTCGTTTCCCAGTCCCGTGCGTAACGGTCCAACAGGTCCCGCGTTGTGTTTTCGAGAGCTTCGATCCGCTCGGACGCCATGAGCGACATGAACATCCGTTTTCGATGATGGTGGGCCTTGCCATCGAGCCCCTGGATGCCTGCTTCGCCGAGCAGAGTTTTCTGGATACGCCCCGGCATCGAGCCTGCGCGCACGAGCCTATTTTCTGAATAGAAGATCTTTGCTGCCGCGGCACCGGTCATACAGATTGTCTTTTGAAAGAGGATGCGGGTCTCAAACAGGTCGCTTTCAAGATCGCTGCATGTGTCCGGAATGAATCCATATGGGTTGCGCAGCAGGGCGAGCGTGCTGTCGATGCGCTTTGCGGATGGAATGCTGGACATTGATTATTTCCCCGTAAAACCGCCTTTGCGGTGGTATCGTTCGGGCTTGTTCTTCGCCGAGCGGAGGCTGTCCCAGAACAGCAGGGTCGCGCCGCAGAAAATCGCCACATCCGCAAGATTGAAAGATGGCCAATGGTATGTTCCGTAATGGAAATCCAGAAAGTCCGGGACGGCCCGATAGCGCAAGCGGTCGAGAATATTGCCGACCGCGCCGCCGATAATCAGACCAAGAGCGGCAGCTGTCAGTCTGTCCGGCATGCGCCACAGCCAGATCAGCAACCATGCCACGATTACGACCGCAAGAAGAACGATACCCCACCACGGCACGATTCCGCCAAGCATGCCGAAGCTGACCCCTTCGTTGCGCACTCGAACGAGATTCAGGAAGGGCAGAACCTCGACCCCACGCTCAAGGGTTGGGGCGTTCAGAGCAAGTGCCTTGGTGCCCTGATCGAGACTGAACGCCACAATGGCGCAGAGCCCACCCAGAACGCGGATGTTCATGCCGTCGCTTTCAGATCGGCACGCGCATCGCGAATGATTGCCCAAGATGAGTGCAAAAAGAGTCCGGCGATGCCGAAAGCGACGATGAGGTCGGGCCATGCACTACCCAGCCACGCTACGAGACCGGCGGCGATAACGACCGCCGCATTGCCGATGGCGTCGTTGCGAGAGAACAGCCAGACGGCACGCATGTTCGCATCTCCCTTGCGGAACCGGAGGAGGGGCAGAACGGAGATAACATTGACGACAAGGGCAATCATACCGAGCAGGCCCATGAGTCCCGCATCCGGTGGCGTCTGCTCGAAAACCCGCACGATAGTTGTGCCAAAGACGCCAAGACCGAGCAGGCCCAAAAAGACCCCCTGGATCAGTGCCGAGCGCGCCCGCCAAGCGAGACTCCAGCTGATGGCCAGAAGGCCCAGGAAGGTGATCGCGCCGTCACCGATGAAATCGAGCGCATCGGCCTTCACGGCTTGCGATCCGGAAATGAAACCGCCGATCATTTCGAGGACTCCATATCCAACGTTCAGGATCACAACGATCCAAAGGGCGCGCCGATAGGCTGGGTCCTGATGTGCCGGATTTGACGAGATATCTTCGCCGCCCTCGATCCGGTCGAAGCCATAACCGGTCGTCGCGACGGCTTTTTCGATCTCTGGAAGCCGCGACTCGGGGGCGTTCAGGGTCATGATGTGCGTCGCCGCCGACACTTTCACTGCGCCGGGCGCAACCCCGGCAGACTGCGCCGCCCGTTCGATCTGCGCGGCATCCTTGGCGCAATCCATACCGGAAACGCGGTAACGGAAGGATGGAACATCTGTCATCGATCCTGTGCTTTCGGCGTTAGCCATGGGCGCAACACTCCTGCTAAGGTAGCTCGTAGAGAAAAATATCAGCCGAGAGTGATATGACGCAAATTGTCGCCGACCGCAATATCGTGCTCCCTACCATTGAACAGCGGGCGAAGCTGTTTCGCGGATTTGCGGACCCGAGCCGCTTGGCGATTCTGGAGGCCTTGTGCGAGGGACCGTTGGTTGTGCACGAAATCGTGAGACGCACTGACTTGTCGCAGCCCAACGTTTCCAACCATTTGCGATGTCTGTTGGACTGCGGACTCGTTGCCAGCGACCGCGATGGGCGTTTCATGCGCTATCGTATTAAAAGTCCACGCATAACAAGCCTTTTGAGCGATGTGGATGCGCTTCTCGAGGTGGTCGCCGAGGGCGTCAAAGCGTGTGGAAACTATCGCTCAAACCAGGGTGAAACTCCTCCTGATCGCACGAAGTAGCCGTGGAACGATTGCACATGTATTGGCGCTGGTAGCGGACATCGAGAGCCATCCGCTCGGCCAGATTATCCTTGCGCGTGCCGAAATGGTTCCGGCTGAAGCTTTATTATCCCCCGACCGGCACTGTGCCGGGCAGGCACCGAAGCGGTGATGGACGGTGCGATGGTTACGGCAAAAGCCAGCGGTTCGAGCGCACGACCGCCTCGGCGGCGTTCGGTTGCGTTGCCGCGCCTGCCGTCAATGATCAGATATAGAGAAATCAGGAGGATCGCTTTGATGCCCCACATGTCCCGCCATCGCCTACTGAGCCTCGCCGCTACGACGCCCTTCTCTGCCGCAGCTCAAGACAGCGCGCCCGCGATTCACGTGGTGAAGGACAGAAACTGCGGATGCTGCTCCGCTTGGGTGGAGATCCTTGGTAACGCCGGTTTCACCGTAATCACGGAAACGAGCTTCGGCACACTTTTGATGCGCCACAAGCTGGGTAACGGTATCCCGCAGGAGATGCACTCTTGTCACACGGGCGAAGTCGAAGGGTATATGATCGAAGGTCACGTTCCGCCTGCCGACATCCGCCGTCTGCTGGCCGAGCGGCCAGATGCCATCGGCCTCGCTGTGCCAGGCATGCCCTATGGCTCTCCCGGCATGGGGCCTGAGGACGAGCGTGAAGCCTACGATGTCTTCCTGATCCGGCAAGACAGCAGCACAGAGGTATTCTCGAGCTATAATTCTGCGTAGGCACCACGACCGACGGTCCGTTATCTTGCATGGCTGAAACCGTGCAGATTCCTTCCGCGAAAGACATGCGAGGGAGAACCTTAGAAAAGATCGGGCTGCGCTTTGGGAAGCATTTCTTCAGAGCAAGTGCATAGAATCAACGCACGATTATACTCTCAATGTCGCGGATATTGCCGTCTATTACGCTCTCTCTCGGAGAACCGTCCGGGATCGCCTGAACGACGGCAGTCTCTGAGGGGCGAAGCCAGCCAGCCCGCAAGGTCGCATAGCGCTTGGATCAGGAAGGGGTAAAGCCGGGAACGAGACAGATCTATCCCAGTGGGCGGGCACTTCATTGGTGCAGGTCAGCCACAGCTCTTGAGCCAGTGCATTTGGTAAGGTAGTGCCGAAAGTCAAATAGACCTCGCATGAGAGGCCTCGAGCAGTGGCAACTACCAGATTTCCGCGACGTGCCTTGTTGTTGGGCGGGTTGGCCGCCTTTTTGTCTGGCTGTGCCCGAAAGTTTCGGTCTTATAACGGACCCGCTGTAACCCGGTTGCGAATTTACAAAGCGCAGCGTTTGCTGGTGCTTGACGGTGCGGATGGTGTCTTGAAGACCTACCCCATCGGTTTGGGCTTCGCACCCGAGGGCCACAAGCAGTTCGAGGGGGATGGACGGACGCCGGAGGGTTCGTATCTGATTGATCGGCGGAATCCGAAAAGTCTCTTCCACCTCTCCATCGGCATTTCCTATCCCAATGAGGCCGACATCGCGTTTGCGGAAGCGCTTGGT
>NZ_KZ304994.1:0-620 GCF_002723615.1 Limimaricola cinnabarinus | reverse complement strand
GGAGGTTGAGCTCGAACCGGAAAATCGTGTCACGAGCAATAACCGGCGCCATTTGGGGCCAGATCGCGTGCCGAAGACGCGCCAGCGGTCCAGCGCCCGCGCTTTCGAGCGCCGCGATGGGCGCACGGGAAACACCGTCGATCGCTTCGGCATAGAACTTGGCGAGCATTCCGGTCGCATGAAAGGCAACGGCGATGATGCCGGGCAGCGGGCCGAGGCCGACGGCGCCAACCATGAGCATCGCCACAAGAATCAGAGGTATCGCCCTGATGAAGGCGAGAAGCGTTCGAACCGTTCGATAGAGCGGCGGAGACACCATCGTTTCGGACGCAAGAATGCCGAGCGGGGCCGACAGGACTACCGCTCCCAGAGAGCCGAGGATCGCGATCCTGAGCGTTTCGGCGCCGCCCTTCATGATCTCCCTCATCACGGTCGGATCAGGGGGAAACATCCGGCCGAGAAATTCTGCGATCCGGGGCCCGGCCGACAGGAGACGCGAGAACTCGACGTCGGTCGTCATGAAAGACCACAGAACTGCACCGGCGACCAATGTGCTGGCCGCGAAACCGCCGAACCCGCGAAACCGCATCAGGACACCGCTCGCAGACCGACACCGGGAA
>NZ_KZ304993.1 GCF_002723615.1 Limimaricola cinnabarinus | reverse complement strand
GTTATGTCGTGGACAAAGTGGAAGGCCTCGCCATCGCGGCGGATGGCATAGCTTGGGTCTCGACCGACAATGACGGTGTCGATGACAGCTCGGGAGAAACCTTCTTCTGGACGATTGGAACGATGTAGCAGTGGTTTGATCGTTGCCGGGCCGGAAGATCTTCTCCGGCCCGGCAGCATCAAGTCTGCATCCTGGCACCCGCGCCATTCAGATTCTCCGAGCCCATTGGAATGCTTCTGATACGATGTGCCGCCAAAGCTGCGGGTCGTGACGTGTCGTCTGCAAGCTTAGTACGCTGTTTCCGGGAATATGGTTTTGTGCCAAAATGGCGCTCGTTCGAAATTAAGCGAGGCCGACCATGAGCACGGCACCGGAATACATCGCTGAAGTCGATGACACAGGACGGGTCCTATGGGTGTGGTACAAACCCGCTGGTGCCCCTCGAAGCCACCCCATGAAGGATTTCGCGGAGGCCAGAGGCCAGCTGGCCATTGCCACGTGTCACGGTGCATCGTGCGCGGCGATTAGCAGCTGGATCGAGGAGCGAGCTGCCAGCACGGAACTCAGTGAACCAAGTGCTTGAGAATACGTATTTTCTAATGTGACGTCCCGCCTGCTTCGGGCTATCAGCTGGTCCTGCGGAAGCGGTCAAGGCTGGTACTTCGGCCGCTGTAGCTGATTACAGTTTCTCGTTGCGGCAGTGCAGGGGCAGGCAATTCGGTCGAGGGTGCCCGCCTCAAAGCCCGGGGATCTTGCTGGCATTGGCGGCGCGATAGGTCTCGAGCGCTTCATCCAGATCCTCGGTTGGATAGATCGCAAGTACCTCGCATAGGCAACGTCCGGTGATCAATGTATGGGCAATATCCGCCCGCACAGGTTGGTCTGTTCCCAAGTTAGCAAGATCGACCAGCTTGGCTGTCGGTTCAAGCTCCTCCAAGGGGATGTAGACGACGGCCCAACGCGTTCTCGTGATGCTGTCGAGCATGGGGGTTCCTCTCTGGCAAACGTTTACGCGCCACCATCCTAACCCAGCATGGTGAACTCTGAGTGACAGCGCGCCTGCCTCAGGGGCGCCGCGGCGCGCCGGGCCTCGGTCCAGTTGTTTCCTGATCAACCAGAGGCAACGGCGTCATTTTTTCTTGGGCTTCTTCAAAACCTTGCTCTTTTTTGCCTTGAGAGAGTTTACTGACTTCTCTGTCTTTTTCTTTTTTGTCTTGGCCATGCTGTTCTTCAATTTTTTGGCGTCAGGTTTCTTTTTCTGTTCCTTCTTTTTCTGTTCCTTCTTTTTCTGCCCCTTCTTTTTTTGTTCGTTGCCTTTCGGTTTTGATGCTGAACCCTTTTTGGATTTTCCCTTGGCCGCACCCTTCTTGTCGACTTTGTCCTCGGTCAGATCAGGCCCCTTTGGGCCGCCAACGGCGGCTGAGGTCACGTCATTCGGCAACGGCTCCACACGGGTTTCGAGCTTCGTATCCGCTGATGCTGCGCGTTGCTCCGAAAGCAGCGCGCGTGCTGCGGCGAGAAGCGCTTCCACCCGTTGTTCTCCGATTCCTCGGATCGTCGTCAGATCAGCAGGCGGCGTGGCTGCAAACTCCGCGACGCTGGTGATCCTTCGCTCGCGCAAGAGCATCGCCAAGGCTGGCCCAACGCCAGGAATGTCTGTCACAGGTCTCATCGTCGAAGGCCTTTCTGTTTCACGGTCCGGACACACAAAAGGGCTGGCCGGCCGGCCAGCCCTTTCTCTCTGAAAGCGCACTCTCGACTTCAGGCGGCTTTTTTAAGCGCCTTCTTTGCGGCCTTCAGCTTGGCCTCCTGGCGCTCGACTTTCGCCTCGCGCAGCTTGACTTCTTTCTTGAGCGATTTGATCTCGGATTTCTTGGCCATGAAGCGCTTTCCTTTGTCTCAGGTGATTAGGGTTGGCCTTCATGCTCTTCGAGGAAATCGCAGATGAAACGACGGATTTCGCGGGATGCGCGGGTCTCCATCGCATCGCACAGCGACGTGAAGCGATCCCGCTCCGCCTTGCTGATCCTGATGACCAACTGGCTGTCCTTCTTGTTTTTCTTCCGCGACTTCGTCTCTCCGGACATGGTGACCTCTTCCCATCGTGTCATCATGATACCATAAAGTAGCAAAATGTATATACACTATTGGGTATGACCAAGGCAGGGAGGCGAGGGCGTCTTGATGCAGGCCATCGGGTGAGCGTCATGGCGCTGCCGCTGGTGTACGCTTCCCCAAGATACGGATCTGATAGGGTGTCTTTGGTTCTTCATGATCTCATGCTTGGTTCGAGGGGCAGCAAGATGGAGACCCGCAATGCGCGATGCCGTCCCGCTCACCGCTTTGACCAAGAGGCTGTCTCATGATCGCCTTTGGGGAGGGCCGCACCCAGCAAACGAACTGGACGGGCTCAGGTGGAGCGAGTTGCCGCGCACTGACCCTGGCTGAACCTGTTTGGACGTTCACTCCTCGCCGTCAGATCGCGGCGGATAAAGGGCCGTGTCCCGACAAGCGGGCGCGGTCTGTGCTTTTCGTCGGCGCGGTCAGGACGCCTTCCGTCGATCGGTTGCCTCGACAAGCAGTGTCAGGGCGTCCGGCCCTTCGGCGATGCTGATATGGAAGCCCATTCGTGTTCGTAGATCGTTCAACGCGCTTCCCCACACCCCGAGATGGATCACAAAAAGATCCTGTTGATCGACCGCCGATAGGCCTCAGGCGCAGTTCACGAGTTTCATCGCGCCGTAATGGTTTGGTCGTCAAACCATTACGGCGTTGCCGTAACTGCGGGATCGTGAACAGTCGGAGCTTGCCCATGTCCCTGCTGCGGATCGATGCCCGGGGCGAGATCCCGGTCCCAGCCGATACCAAGTCACCATCGCTGTCCTCGGTGCTCGCGCGCGCTCTACTCGCCCCAGACGTGGGCAGGGGGGCCGTGGTGGTGATGGTGCATGGCTACAAGTACCAGCCAGGCCATTCGCTGCATTGCCCGCACGAGACCCTGTTCTCGCTCTCGCCGCGGCATCGCGATCTCTATCCCCGAATGGTGAGCTGGCCCCGTCACCTCGGATTCGGCCGCGGCGCACGGGATCAGGGTTTGGCGATCTCTTTCGGTTGGTCTGCGCGCGGCACTATTTGGTCGGCCTATGCCGAAGCCGCCCGCGCCGGTAGCGCTCTCGCGGATCTGCTGGCCCAGATCCGGCGGATCGCGCCGGGACGCCCTGTCCATGCCATCGGGCATTCGCTGGGCGCGCGAGTGATCCTTGACGGGCTGTCAAAATCCAGACCCGGTGCGCTTGATCTTGCGCTGCTTCTCGCCCCAGCCGAGTTCGCGGCAGCGGCGGAGCGGGCGCTCGACAGCCCGGCCGGGCGGAGCTCACGCTGCCTGACCGTCACCACGCGAGAGAACGACGTCTTCGACCTGATCGCTATGCTGGGGATCGGACCAACCGGTCACGGCACCCGAATGATCGGCCACCGTGGGCTCGACGGCGAGACCGGTGTGACGCTGCGGATCGATCACGCCCCGAGCCTCGCGGCACTGCAAGCCGCCGGCTACACGGTAGCTCCGCCGGCAAGGCGTATCTGCCATTGGGCTGCCTACCTTCGTCCCGGCCTGTTCCGCTTCTACCGCGCCCTTATGTCTGGGGAGCTGGACTGGTCGCGCCTCCGGTCGATCCTTCACGAGGAAAAGGCTCCCGCACGCGAGATCACCGCACCGACGCGCCTACCCGGACAGCTCGCGCCCTATCGAGCGGGCGCGCGGATCGCCAGTCGCATCAACCGCCCAGCAAATCGCCACGGGCCGGAGCGGTGTCACGAAAGCTTCGTCTGACTGTCACGAAGATGCAGACCGGTCCGCCTATCCGGGCGGCAACGAAGGCCCGCAAACCGGACCTTCGGGGGAATGAACAACAGGAGCGATCCATGTCCTTCGTCAAAATGACCGCCTCGACCGCGGCTATTCTCGCCGCCACCGCGGGCTTCGCCACGGCCCAAAGCCGCGACAACGTCCAGGTCGCCGGGTCTTCGACCGTGCTGCCCTATGCCTCCATCGTCGCCGAAGCCTTCGGCGAGAACTTCGACTTTCCGACCCCGGTCGTGGAATCGGGCGGCTCCTCGGCTGGTCTCGCGCGCTTCTGCGAGGGCGTGGGCGAGAACAGCATCGACATCGCCAATGCCTCCCGCGCGATCCGCGAGGGTGAGATCGAGGCCTGCGCCGCCAATGGCGTGAACGAGATCATCGAGGTCCGGATCGGCTATGACGGCATCGTCTTCGCCTCCGACATCGATGGCGAGAGCTTCGCCTTCACCCCCGCCGACTGGTACCAGGCGCTGGCCGCCGAGATCCCCGTCGATGGCGAGATGACCGCCAACCCCAACACCAGCTGGTCGGACGTCAACGCCGATCTGCCCGACCAGGAAATCCTGGCCTTTATCCCCGGCACCAAGCACGGCACCCGCGAAGTGTTCGAGGAAAAGGTGCTGCTCGCGGGCTGCGAGGAGACCGGCGCAATGCAGGCGATGATGGATGCCGGCATGGACGAGGACGCCGCCGAGAGCGCCTGCATGGCCACTCGTACCGACGGCGTGTCGGTCGACATCGACGGCGACTACACCGAGACGCTGGCGCGGATCGAGGCCAACCCGAACGGCATCGGCGTGTTCGGCCTGTCCTTCTACGAGAACAACACGGACAGTCTTCAGGTCGCGACAATGTCGGGCGTCGAGCCTTCGACCGAGACCATTTCGTCGGGCGAGTACCCTGTGTCGCGCCCGCTCTACTTCTACATCAAGAAGGCGCATCTCGGCGTGATCCCGGGTCTCCAGGAATATGCTGAGTTCTTCGTCTCCGACGAAATCGCCGGCCCCGATGGCCCGCTGTCGGCCTACGGCCTCGTCGCTGATCCCGAGCTCGCCGCGACCCAAGAGAAAGTCGCCAACGGCACGACCATGAGCGCGATGTAATCGACTTGTCGGGGGCGGTCTGGTGCCGCCCCCGACATCAGACCACCTCCAGTCGCAAGCGAAACGAGGCGGACTGGTCTATCCGGTCCGATCCGCCACGACACAGGGAGCACCCGACACACGTTTCCTTGCAGCTTGCCGGCGGCCCCTGCCGTCGCGACGAACACTGTCGAGCACTCAATGATGCGGTTCATGCAAGATGGCTGCCAGTCTCGCGAGAGCGAGCTGGAGCAGATCCAGGCGTCGATCCTGAAGATGGGCGGTCTGGTCGAAGCCGCGATCTATGACGGCCTTCAATGCCTTGTGACCCGGGATCTCGAAGCCGCAGCGGTGGTTCGGGAGGGCGACAGGGCGATCGACGCGCTCGGCCGTCACATCCAGTGCGACCTGCCGCGGATTGTGCGGCTCTGCGCCCCCTGCGAGGGCGATCTGCGCCTGGTGCTGGCGGTCCTGAGGATTTCGACAAGCCTCGAGCGCATCGGCGACTACGCGAAGAACATGGCCAAGCGGACCAGCATGCTGGCTGAGTTGAGCCCGATCGAAGGCTCGGACGCTGCACTCAGGCGCATGGCCCGCGAGGTCCAAAACATGCTGCGCGACACGCTCGATGCCTTCGTCACCCACGACGACGGTTTGGCGCAGGAGGTGCTGCTGCGCGACCGGGACGTGGACCAGATGTACAACGCGCTGTTCCGCGAATTCCTGACCCACATGATGGAAGACCCGCGCGCCATCACAGCCTGCCTGCATCTGCATTTCATCGCCAAGAACATCGAGCGGATGGGCGATCTGGTGACCGACATGGCCGAGCAGGTGATCTACCTCGTCACCGGGCAGATGCCCGACGAGGACCGCCCGAAGGGCGACACCACCGCATATCTTTCCAAACTGGAGTAAGAAAATGCCCGAGTTGCAGCCCCATATCCTGATCGTTGAAGACGAGCCGTCGCAGCGCGCGGTGCTGGCCTACAACCTCGAGTCCGAGGGCTTCCGCATCTCCGAGGCTGAGGACGGGGACGTGGCGCTGCTGTTGGTGGCCGAGGAGGCGCCAGACCTCGTGGTGCTCGACTGGATGTTGCCGGGCGTGTCGGGGATCGAGGTCTGCCGGCAGATCAAAAGCCGGCCCGAGACCCGCGACGTGCCGGTGATCATGCTTTCGGCACGGTCCGAGGAAGTCGACCGGGTACGTGGCCTGGAGACCGGGGCAGACGATTACGTGGTCAAGCCGTACTCCATTACCGAGCTGATGGCCCGTGTGAAGGGGCAACTGCGCCGCACGCGCCCGGCCAGCCTCGGCCAGATGCTCAGTTTCGAGGGGATCGCGCTCGATTCCGAGACACATCGAGTACGGCGCGACGGCTACAACGTGAAGCTCGGCCCGACCGAGTTTCGGCTTCTGGCGACGTTTCTCGAGAGGCCAGGGCGGGTCTGGAGTCGCGAGCAGCTGCTCGACCGGGTCTGGGGGCGCGACGTTTATGTCGACACCCGCACCGTGGATGTCCATATCGGGCGGTTGCGCAAGGCGCTTCGTGCTCATGGCGGCGACGATCCGTTGCGGACCGTGCGCGGGGCCGGGTACGCCTTGGGGTGACCACGGTTAAGGAAGGCCGGCATTCGAAGCCTGCCGTTCCTTGCTGGCAACATCAGCCAAGTGCGGGCAACGGGCCGCCCCTGATCAAACGTCTGGTCGCTCCAGCGTTAGCCCACATGATCACATCTCGGGACGTTCAGATCGCCGGGGGCGTTTCTCGCCCGCATCGAAGGCCCCTCAGGGCGCGAGGTGGAGTCATGCGACGCCGATCTGCGGCACAGAGGGCTGAACGTCGCCCAACCGCACCGAGTTGCCCGAGCTGTATCGCCGTTCGAACTCGTGTCCGTAACCAGCCACAGAGCGGTTCGAAAGCGCATAGGTCGACTGTCGCAGAACCGTCATCAGCGATGTGGCATCATGGCGATGGGCATCCAGTGTCGCACGGGAAATGGGATCGCCGATCGCGACGCGAACCACGCTGTTCGTGCGAGCGCGAAATTCCCGCAGCATCAGGCCCATGCGCAGCGTGTAGTTCACATGGCTTGCAAGCTGGAACAGGCGAGAGTTCGTACCCTCAAAGTACAGAGGGACGACGGTGACATCAGGCCGTGCCGCCATCTTGGCGGTGAAGTTTCGCCATCTGGGGTCGAGTGGCGTCGAGAATGGCTTGGCCGAGGTCGATACGGTGCCGCCTGGAAAAATGCCGATTGCACCGCCTTCGGCCAACTGCATCAGCGCTTTCGCACGGGTAGAGATGTTTTGCTGGGCTGCCGCCCGGGTCCCATCGAAATCGACCGGCAGCACCGCCTCGGCAATCTCGGGGGCGCCACCGAACACGCGATGCGCCAGAATCCTGAAGTCCGCTCCCCGTCGGCTGGATAGCAGGTGACCCATGATCAACCCGTCGAGAATGCCGTAAGGGTGGTTCGCCACAACAAGCAGGGGGCCAGTGGCCGGGATCGTTGCGAGTGCGCCTTGGGTCACGTCGAGGCTCAGACCGAAACGCGCCATCATGACGCTCCAGATATCCCGGCCCGGTGCCAAGTCGGCGTCGTATCCATGCGCACGGCGGAGCAACTTATTGCGGCCGCCGGCAAGCTCCAGCGTGCGGATTGCCAAGCGACCCGCACGGCCCTGCGCGCTACCCGCGTAGCTGATGTCTCTTGCGATATGACTGCGACGCACTGCTGATCTCCATCTCGCCCGCTGCGACAGCTGAGGCCAGCTTGTATCAACGCCGCATGTCGGTGCGGTGACAGAGCTGAAGCCCTCCCGTGCGTGGGTAATCGATGAGGACAGTCCACAAAGCGCGCCGAATGCCCGGCTCCGCTCCACTTCTTTCGGGGCCTCGTATGAGCATGGCAGCATCGGCACAACGCTTCATCGGAGCGGGAATAGAATGCTCGATCAACGAACGTAAGAGACCAATTTCCGCTTCTCACCCACTTATATTTCCAATATTCTCGAAATATGGAATCAACGCACGTCGAACGCTTATCCGCCTTAGGCCACCCGCGACGCCTTGCGGTGTTCCGGATGCTCATGCGCCGCTATCCTGATGCGGTGCCTGCGGGCGAGATCGCGGCGGTGCTGGGGGCTCGTGCCAACACGCTGTCCTCGTATCTGTCGGATTTGAGGCAGGCTGGGCTGATCGCGCAGATCAGGCAGGGCCGCTCGTTGCTTTACCGCGCGGACATGGAGCAGGCGGGCGGACTGCTCGGCTACCTGATCGAGGATTGCTGCCGCAGCCGCCCGGCGCTGTGCCCCACTTCTTCTCCTCATGGCTCGCCTACCGCTGGAGGCCCCTTCATGACCCATAGACCGTACAACGTATTGTTCGTCTGCACGGGCAATTCCGCCCGTTCGATCTTCGCGGAGGCGATCCTGAGCGACATCGGCGGCGATCGGTTTCACGCCTTCTCGGCCGGCACCATGCCACAGTCTCAACTGAACCCGATGGCCTTGCAGGTGCTGGCGGCGAACGGCCACGACACCTCCTGCCTGCGCGCCAAGAACGTCGACGAGTTTCGCGCGCCCGGGGCACCTGCGCTCGATTTCATCTTCACCGTCTGCGACCGCGCTGCCAACGAGGATTGCCCGGCTTGGCCCGGCCAGCCGATCTCGGGGCATTGGGGCCAGCCCGACCCGGTCAAGGTGACCGGGACCGAGCCCGAGCGGCGGCTTGTCTATCACCAAGTTTACGGCGCGCTGCGCCGCCGCATCGAACTCTTTACCACATTCGATTTCACAACGCTCGACCGGCTCGCCATCCAGCGCGCCGTCGACGATCTCTCGACACAAGAGGACCCGCAATGACCACCTACGCGCTGAACGGCCTCGGCCGGATAGGAAAGCTCGCCCTGCGCCCCCTCCTCGAAAGCGGCGCCGACATCGTCTGGATCAACGACGCGGTGGGCGATCCGGCGATGCATGCGCACCTCCTCGAGTTCGACAGCGTGCATGGCCGCTGGCCTGCTGCATTCTCTGCCGACGAGACCGGCATCACCATCGACGACACCCGCCTTCCGGTGCATGCGGAGCGGCGCATTGAGGATCTGCCGCTCGACGGTGTTGACGTGGTGATCGACTGCACCGGCGTCTTCAAGACCGAGGCGAAGCTCGCGCCCTATTTTGCCGCGGGTGTGAAGAAGGTCGTGGTCAGCGCACCGGTCAAGGATGGGCGTACTGCCAATATCGTCTACGGCGTCAACGACGCGACCTATCATCCGCAGGCGCATGACATCGTCACGGCGGCGAGCTGCACCACCAACTGCCTCGCCCCGGTGGTCAAGGTGATCCATGAAGGTCTGGGCATCCGCCATGGTTCGATCACTACGATCCATGACGTCACCAACACCCAGATCATCGTCGACCGGCCCGCCAAGGACCTGCGCCGCGCCCGCTCGGCGCTCAACTCGCTGATCCCCACCACCACCGGCTCGGCCACCGCGATCACGCTGATCTATCCCGAGTTGAAGGGTCGGTTGAACGGTCATGCCGTCCGGGTGCCGCTTCTGAACGCCTCGCTTACCGATTGCGTGTTCGAGGTCGAGCGCGAGACCAGCGTGGAGGAGGTGAACGACCTGCTGCGCGCGGCCTCCGAGGGACCGCTGAGGGACATCCTCGGCTACGAGACGCGCCCACTCGTCTCGGCCGACTATGTCAACGACACGCGCTCATCGATCATCGACGCGCCCTCGACCATGGTGGTGAACGGCACGCAGGTGAAGATCTACGCCTGGTACGACAACGAGATGGGCTATGCACATCGCCTTGTCGACGTGGCGCGCATGGTTGGGGGACGGTTGTGACCGCCCGGCCAGAGGGGCTCTCCGCCTACATCGCGGTCACCGCCGCCTACTGGGCCTTTATGCTCACCGACGGCGCGCTCAGGATGCTGGTACTGCTACATTTCCACACGATCGGCTTCTCGCCGGTGCAGCTGGCCTACCTGTTCCTGCTCTACGAGATCGCGGGCGTGGTTACCAACCTCTCGGCCGGCTGGATCGCGGCGCGCTTCGGGCTGACGTCGACGCTTTATGCCGGGCTCGGCCTTCAGGTCGCGGCGCTTCTGGCGCTTGCGGCGCTCGACCCCAGCTGGGGGCTTTGGGCCTCGGTCGCCTACGTGATGGCGGTGCAAGGGGCGTCCGGCGTCGCCAAGGACCTCTCGAAGATGAGCGCCAAGAGCGCGGTCAAGATCCTCGCGCCAAAGGGGCAGGGCGGCTTGTTTCGCTGGGTCGCGGTGCTGACCGGCTCGAAGAACGCGGTGAAGGGGCTGGGCTTCCTGCTCGGCGCAGCGCTCTTGGGGCTCGTGGGCTTCGTACCATCGGTGCTGGCGATGGCCGCAGCCCTCGCGGTGATCCTTGTCGTCATCCTGCTGCGCATGCCGCGGGGTTTGCCGCAAGGCCGCAAGGGCGCGAAGTTCCGGGAGGTCTTCTCCAAGGACCGTAACATCAACTGGCTTTCGGTGGCGCGGCTGTTCCTGTTCGGTGCGCGCGACGTCTGGTTCGTGGTCGGCATTCCGATCTATTTCTACGCAGTGCTGTCCGATGGCTCGGAGGCGAGCAACCGCATGGCCTTCTTCATGATCGGTAGTTTCATGGCCATCTGGACCATCCTCTACGGCGCGGTGCAGGCTTGGGCCCCACGGCTCCTGCGCGCCGCGGAGCGGCCCGAGCCGGAGCTGGTGGGCGAGGCGCGCCGTTGGGCGCTGGCGCTGTTCGTCGTGCCCGCCGCGCTGGCCGGGCTGGTCTGGATCGCCGGGGCGCCGGCGGGCTGGCTCACACTGAGCGTGGTCGCGGGGCTGTTGCTGTTCGGCGCGATCTTTGCGGTGAACTCCTCACTGCACTCCTATCTGATCCTTGCATTCTCAACCTCTGAGCGGGTGACCATGGATGTCGGTTTCTACTACATGTCGAACGCTGCCGGCCGGCTGCTCGGCACGCTTTTGTCGGGGCTGACTTACCAGCTCGGCGGGCTGCCGGCCTGTCTCGGCACGGCAGCCGCGATGGTCGGCCTGAGCGCGCTGGCCGCAGCGCGGCTCGGAGCGGGCAGGGGCGTGCAGCAGCTCAGTCAAGGGCGGTGAGTGGAATGGGTCGATGCACTCAT
>NZ_KZ304992.1 GCF_002723615.1 Limimaricola cinnabarinus | reverse complement strand
TCTGGATCTGGCGAAGAACGTGTTTCAGGTGCATGGAGCTGATAGCTCAGGCCATGCGGTCATTCGCAAGAAGCTGCGCCGGGATCAGGCCCTTGCTTATTTCAACCAAGTGCCACCGTGTGTCGTCGCCATGGAGGCCTGTGGCGGCGCTCACTTCTGGGGCCGCGAAATCGGCAAACTGGGCCATGAGGTGCGGCTGATCCCGCCGGCCTATGTGAAACCCTTCGTCAAGCGGCAAAAGAATGATGCCGCTGATGCCGAGGCGATCTGCGAGGCGGCGCAGCGTCCGTCGATGCGCTTCGTGCCGGTGAAGAGCGAAGCGACCCAGGGGGCTGCCATGGTCTTCCGTGTCCGGGAGCTTCTGGTCCGACAGCGCACCCAGGCGATCAACGCTTTGCGCGGCCACTTGGCCGAGTTCGGGGCGGTCGTGCCGCAAGGGGCGGCGAATGCTGCGCGCCTGGTGGCGCTGGTGGAGGATCGGGGCAGCGGCCTACCCGACGACGCACGAGGCACCTTGGAAGTCTTGGTCGGAACGCTGGCGCAGCTCAACGCCCAGATCGGAAAGCTCGATGCCGAGATTGCCCGTCGCGCCAAGGAGAACGACGTCGCGCGACGGCTGATGACGGTCCCAGGCATCGGCCCGCTGATCGCTACGGCGATTGCGGTTTTGGCGCCCCCGCCGGAGACGTTCCGAAGAGGTCGGGACTTTGCCGCCTGGCTCGGCCTGGTGCCGCGACAGAATTCAACGGGCGGCAAGCAGCGACTTGGTGCCACCACGAAGATGGGCGAGCGATCCTTGCGACGCCTGCTGATCATTGGTGCCAACAGCGTCGTCAGCAAACGACACGTTCACAAGGAGGCGCAGCCGGGCACCTGGCTGGGCGGCCTGCTGTCGCGCAAGCCACCAATGTTGGTGCGGGTGGCACTGGCCAACAAGATGGCGCGGATCGTCTGGGCCTTGATGGCCAAGGGCGGCGTCTACAAGTCTCCGGTCGCGATGGCGTAAGCCAGCGTCGGCCGCGAGGGCGTCGGAGCGAAAGAGGGCAAGGAGTTGTATGGCGCAACGGTCGTGAGACGGGATTGGGAAAACCAGTGTGCAACAAAGTGCCATCGAGCACGCGGCGTTGATTTGGACCCGACCTGCGAACACCATAAGGGCCGGCGGCATGTAGGGCCGCATCAGAGGCCGGACACATGTCAGCACCCGACGACGCGCCAAGATCAGCTCTGAAAACACCTCTTGCGCTTGGGGCGGTTACACATGTTGCAAATATCGGTGAGGGGGATTCACTGAGCGGGTCCTGACGGTTAGCTCGGGTGCATGCCGAAGCCTTCCCCGACCCGCTACCGCACGACGAACTGGTCCGACTACAATGCAGCGCTGCGCAAGCGGGGCTCGCTGTCGGTCTGGTTCGATCCTGAGATGGTCTGGCACGCCGGCAAGACCGGCAAGCGTGGCCGACCTGAGATCTTCTCGGACGCTGCGATCCAGACATGCCTCACCCTGAAAGTGCTCTTCGGTCTTCCGCTTCGGCAGACGGTCGGCCTGGTTGAAAGCCTGATCCAGATGGCGGGGCTCGACTGGCCGGTTTCGGACTATTCGACGCTGTGCCGCCGGCAGGCGCGGATTGCGGTGCAGGTCCCGTATCGCGCGTCAGGACAGCCGCTGAATCTGCTCGTCGACAGCACCGGCATCAAGTTCCGGGGTGATGGTGAGTGGCAGGCCCGCAAGCATGGCCCGTCACGTCGGAGGCAATGGAGAAAAGTCCATCTCGCCATGGACGCGGGCACCGGGGATGTGCGCGCGGTCGAGTTCACCTCGAGCCGTCAAGGCGACAGCCCTCTGCTGCCGGATCTGCTGGCGCAGATCCCGCCGGAGGAGGCGATCGGCACGGTCACCGCAGACGGCGCTTACGATACACGACGATGCCATGGCGCGATCATCGATCGAGGCGCTGATGCTGTCATACCATTCGCCGCAATGGCCGTGCCTGGAAAGAGGACTGCCCTTCTGCTGCCGCGCGAAACGAGATCCTGCGGGCAACCCGGCGCTTGGGCCGGACGCTCTGGAAAAAGTGGGCCGGCTATCACGTTCGAAGTCGGGTCGAGGCTGTGATGAACTGCCTGAAGCTCTTCGGCGAGAGGATCATGTCACGAGACCCCGATCGCCAGACCGCCGAAATCCAGATCCGCATCGCCATCATGAACCGCTTCTCGGCCCTCGGCAGGGCCGAGATCGAAGCCGTCCGCTGAAGAAAGGCGGGAAAGGGGGCAGTCATGCCCGGGGCTGCTTTGTGCAACATTCCCCCGGACATGTGTGGATGCCCATCCTGCCGCTACCGTGGCCGACTTTCTCACCGCCGTTCTCACATGAGCTTCCCACATGCTGCACCTGCTCGATGTCCAGGACGCATTCTGCCTCGCGCGACTGCGCGACCGCAATGTGCGAGGCGATCATCCCTCCACTGTCTCGGACGCGCAGTTCCGGCAGAATGCCGACCACTTCGTCGCGCCAACTTCGCCCGGGGAGATCGAGATCCGGCTGCACGGCTCGGAGCGATACCTGACAGCCAGCCTCAGACGCTGAAGCCGTCCGCCAGCGCATCGAAGACCACCCTTAAACGGCGAGACCGCGCGATATCGCGATGCGCGACGAGCCAGATCGGGAATGCGATCGGCTCAAACCCCGGCACGGCGCGCTCGACTATCTCGTCAGCATCGCCGATGCGATCGTCGAGGATGCCGATCCCCATCCCCTTGCGCACCATCTCCCACATCACCGTGAAGTTGCGGCAGCGATAGGGAAAATTGGCCTGATCGAGCGAAAGGCCCTTCGCGTTGAGCAGGTGCATGAGGCTGTTGTTCGCGTCGATCTCGATAAAATCGGCGGCACTGTATCCTGCCGCCGAACCGGGCCGCCCGAGCCTGTCGAGATAGGCAGGTGTCGCATAGAGCCGCGCCATCGCGTCGCGGACCTTGCGCGCGACGAGGTCGGGTTCGGTGGGTCTGACGTTGCGCACCGCGATGTCGGCCTCGCGGCGCGACAGGTCCGACAGGTCATTCGAGACGACGATCTCGATGCGGATTCTTGGCTCGGCGGCGTGCAGCCGTTCGAGGATCGGCGGCAGCAGGTAGCTGGCATAGGCATCCGAGGCCGAGATCGCCACCTCGCCCTCCAGCGCCTCGGTCTGGCCCCATGCGGCAAGCGACAGGGCACGAGCGCCTTCCCCCATGAGACGGGCGTGTTCGAGAAGCTCGTGTCCCGATGGCGTCAGGCGCAGGCCCCGGCCGGACCGCTCGAACAGCGCCACGCCAAGCTCGGCCTCCAGCGCCTCGACCTGCCGACCAAGTGTTGGCTGCGCCAGCTTCAAAGCGCGGGCAGCCGCCGAGAGCGAGCCTTCCTCGGCCGTGACGAGAAAGGCCCGGGCCCGGTTCCAATCGAAGGTGACGCTGCGCCAATCCATGCGGATCTGCATATCAGCTCGGCAAGACCGGTCAATTCTCTGCGAGGGCAGGTGGGCGTAGGATGGGAGCAGTCCGCAGCCATCGCCAGGAGGTGCTCTCATGCTCTCTTTTCACGATCCATCCTCCCGAGCTTATGCCCGCCTGACCGGCGCGCTTTACCTCGTCATCGCCTTTGCCGGGGGCTTTTCGATCCTCTACGTGCCGGGCGCGCTGAACGTCACGGGCGACCCCGCCGCGACCTTCGCCAACATCGCCGACAGACGCGGCCTGTTTCACGCGGGCCTCGTGGGCGACGTGGTGATGATGACCGCCGAGGTGCTCGTCTCGGTCATGCTCTACTTCATGTTTCGCCCGGTGAACGCGACGCTGTCGCTTGCCGCTTCCTATGCGCGGCTGATGATGGTTGCGGTGATGGCGGCGATGCTGTTCTTTCATGCCGGATCGCTGGCCTTGGCCGATGGCCGGGTGCCGCTCGACAGCTTCAGCACAGCGCAACGCATCGAGCTGGCCGGCCTGCTGCGCCATGTCCACGACGCGGGCGTCTGGAGCTGGCAGGTCTTCTTCTGCCTGCACCTGATCCTTCTGGGCACGCTGGTTTTGCGCTCGGGGCTCTATCCACGGGTCTTGGGATTTGGCCTGATCGTCGGTGGCACGGGCTACCTCGTCGACAGCGTGCAGATGTTTGCACTCCCCGAGGCCGCGGCGCTGGAGGCGCTTAAGATCGCGCTGCTGCTCGTTGTGACGCTGGCCGAGATCGGCTTTGCGCTGTGGCTGCTGTTGCGCGGCCCGCGCGTCGCATCCCATTTCGGCCTGACCCCATATCGCAAGGAGACTCCCCCATGAAACGCATCTGCATCGTCGGCATTTCCGGCAAGCTCGGGCAGTACATGACCGAACACGCGTTGGCCCTCGGCTACGAGGTTACCGGCGTCTGCCGACCCAAGAGCGTTGGCAAGCTCGAGCGGTTCAAGGGCCGCATCAGCGTGCATCCCGGCCGGACCGATGACCGCGCGGTGATCGCAAAGGCCACGCAGGGCTGCGACGGCGTGCTGGTGGTCCTCGCGCCTTGGGGCGTGCAAGACTACGCCTCGGGCACCGCGCGCGCCGTGCTCGAGCTCGCCCCGCCCCATGCCCGTCTGGTGTTCTCCTGCGGCTGGCACATCAGCCGCGACGGGAAGGATCGCTACGGCTGGAAGATCCGCGCAATTGTCAGGTTCGGCACCCCGATCCTCAGGGCGCTGCGCCTTGTCGATCTCGACGATCAGGTCCGCGCGACGGATCTCGTCTTTGCCTCGAACCGCGACTGGACGGTGGTGCGCGGCTCGGACCTCGAGGAGGGGCCGAGCGAGGGTCTGCCGATCTGGGCCCGGCACGTGGGCGATCCGCTCCTCGCGAGCAATCTGACACGGCGCACCGATTTTGCGCTTTTCATGGTGACAGCACTGACCGACCCGGCGCTGATCCACGAGGCTCCTGCCATCACCGGACGCAACGGCGCCTCAGTCCGATCCGGCGAGCCCGCCGCTGCCGGGGCTTTGCCGTCCGGACAGTGAGAGGGTTTGCTTTCTGACACGGGAGGGAAAACAGAGGGGTGATACCATCGCCTCTCCGGCTCTTTTGCGAAAGGTCTGTCCCGGGGAAAACGGCAAGGTCGCGTTTAGGTTTTCGCAGGGGAGCCTGAGGCGGCCCGCCGCGCTGCGTAGTCGCGCAGCAAAGGCACGCGCCGGGGCCTGAAGCTGCGTCCGTTGAGGCGGGCGTTCTCGATCCCGGAGGCGTGGAAGACGCGCCAATCCTGCCGCAGGCAGCACCAGACCACCACCATCAGTGTGCCCTCCGAGTAGCTGATCCCGAGGGGCCAGACCTCGCGCTTCGTGACCCGGCCCTTGAGGTCGCGATACGAGACGTCGAGCGCCAGCTCCTCCCAGCAGGCGCGCCGCAGGAGTGACATGTCCACGGGGAGCTTTACGCGCGCAGGCGGTGGGCGAAAGCTGCGGAGGACGGTGTGCATGGCCTGGCGCGATTGATCGTCGGCCAGCGTCGCGATGATCCGGACAAGCGCCGAACGGCCCGCGTCCTCCAGCGCCGCGTCGCCTGTTTGGCGCAGCTCTCCCACGGCGAGGACCAGTGCCTCGATCTCCAGCCGCGAGAAGCTTTGCGGCGGCAGGGCGGGGTCCTCGGTCAGCCGGTAGCCGACCCCGGCCTCGCCATCGATCAGGGCGCCGCCCGCGCGCAGCGTTGCGATGTCGCGGTAGAGTTGTCGTCGCGAGACGCCCGTTCCCGCCGCCAGCCGCGCGGCGGTGACCGGGGGTGGCAGGCGGCGCAGCGCATCCATCAAGCGCATGAGGCGGTCGGTCCGGGCCATGCTGACGCAAACTGTCAGCAGTCGGAGCGTATGACAAGGCATCACATCCAATCAGGAGCCTCCCATGCCGACGCTTTATCACGCCCCACAGTCCCGCTCGACGTCCATCCTCGTGCTGATCGAGGAGATGGGCATCGCCGAACATATCGACGTGATCGACGTCTCAGTCGCGCGTCAGGATGGCAGCGGCGGTCCGGACCCGCGCAATCCGCATCCCGAGGGCAAGGTGCCCTATCTGACCGACGGCAAGGATCATGTTCGCGAGCGCGGAGCCATCGTCGCCTATCTGACGGACAAGTTTCCCGAGGCGGGGCTCGGTCGGCCCATCGAGCACCCGCAGCGCGGGGCGTTCCTGAGCTGGCTGTTCTATTACCAGGGCGTGATGGAGCCCGTGCTGGTTCTCGACTGGGCGAAGATCGATCATCCCGCCCTGCGCGCGACGTTCCGCGATCTGGAGACCGTCTTTGCCCGGCTTGCCGAGGCGCTGGACGGCCAGCCCTATCTTCTCGGCGAGGAGTACTCTGCGGTCGACCTGCTGCTGTCGAGCCCGTTCCAATGGCTTTCCGATGCCATGCCGGAGCAACCCGCCATCCGAGCCTGGATCAGGCGCTGCGCTGATCGCCCGGCGTTCCACGCCGCCATGGAGCGGGAACAGGCAGCGCTGCGAGAATAGGGGCGGCTACAAGACCGTTCGGTCGGGCGAGCGCTTTCGAGGTGGAGACACCTCCGCGGTGGCGCATTCAGCTGTTTCCGCAGGCTCACCCATAGGAGATGGCGCCATGCTGCACGCGGGTTCAATGGGACCTTTGTGCTTGCCGCAGCAAACGACAGCTCTGAGCCCAATCTGACCGCATTGGTGGGGCGATGTTGTATAAAGCAGCCCCGGGCATGATTGGACCCTTTCCCGCCTTTCTTCAGCGGACGGCTTCGATCTCGGCCCGCCCGAGGGCCGAGTAGCGGTTCATGATGGCGATGCGGATCTGGATTTCGGCGGTCTGGCGGTCGGGGTCTCGTGACATGATCCGCTCGCCGAAGAGCTTCAGGCAGTTCATCAGAGCCTCGACCCGACTTCGGACGTGGTAGCCGGTCCACTTCTTCCAGAGCGTCCGGCCCAAACGCTGGGTTGCCCGCAGGATCTCATTTCGCGCGGCAGCAGCGGGACAGTCTTCTTTCCAGGCGCGGCCATTGCGCCGGATCGGTATGACGGCATCCGCGCCTCGGTCGATGATCGCGCCATGGCATCGGCGCGGATCATAGGCACCATCTGCGGTGACCGCGCCGATCGTCTCTTCCGGCGGGATCTGCGCCAGAAGCTCCGGCAGCAGCGGGCTGTCGCCTTGGCGGCTCGAGGTGAACTCGACCGCGCGCACATCCCCGGTGCCCGCGTCCATGGCAATATGAACCTTCCGCCATTGCCTCCGGCGTGACGGGCCATGCTTGCGGGCCTGCCACTCGCCATCACCGCGGAACTTGATGCCGGTGCTGTCGACGAGCAGGTTCAGCGGCTGTCCTGATGCGCGATACGGGACCTGCACCGCGATCCGCGCCTGCCGCCGGCACAGCGTCGAATAGTCCGGAACCGGCCAGTCGAGCCCTGCCATCTGGATCAGGCTTTCAACCAGCCCGACCGTCTGCCGAAGCGGAAGACCGAAGAGCACTTTTAGGGTGAGGCATGTCTGGACCGCAGCGTTCGAAAAGGTTTCGGGCCGTCCGCGCTTGCCGGACTTCTTCGCATGCCAGACCATCTCGGGATCGAACCAGACCGACAGCGACCCCCGCTTGCGCAGCGCCGCGTTGTAGTCTGCCCAGTTCGTCGTGCGGTAGCGGGTCGGGGAAGGCTTCGGCATGCCCTCCACCTAACTTTCAGGACGCGCTCGGTGAATCCCCCTCACTGATATGTGCAACATGTGTCATTGGTGGCAGCAGTCTTCGCACTTGCAGCATGGGCGCCCTGTCACGATCGGCCCTTCGCGGATTTTGGTAAAACCTCCAGCTAACCGCAGATCCGAGCCAAAAATTGTCGGCTCGACGAAGGTGCCGGGCCAAAACAGTTCATAGGGAGCAGCGAAAAGGGTGAAGAGCGCACCGAACACAGCTTGCAGAAAATTTTGCACGAAAAAACCGGCCCCGAAGAGGCCGGTTGTTCCCAGGAATGCTATCTGGGAGAGCGCCGGTGCCGAGGGAGGTCTGCCCCGACGCTATTCGATTAGAAGTGATAGGACATGCGCACGGAGGTGGTTGAGAACTCACCATCCACATCATCGATGTCGGCGACATCCTCAAAGCGGTGGCGCACATATTCGGCGCCGAGCGACACGTTCTGGGTCAGCATGTAGTCCATGCCAATGCCGTAGGCGTAGCCGGTCTCTTCTTCGGTCTCGCCAGAAGCGTCACCAGTGCCGCTGAACTCGGCATAGGCCATGCCAGCGGTGCCGTAGACCAACGCCTCCGCGAATTGATAGCCGACCTTACCCATCAGGCGAGCGGCATAGTCCAACTCGACCCCGACATCCTCACCGTCGACGGCGATTTCGAGTTCGGTTTCGCTGCCAAGGACGGCCAACTCGAGGCCGTAAACGACACGCTGACGCTGCCAGTTGTAGCCGAGATGTGCGCCGTAGGCGACATCGGCTTCGGTAAGGCTTAGCGACGGCAAATCATTGATATCGACATCGTCCAGAAGGTCTGCGGCGAGGTCTTCAAGATCCGCATCAACCCCCAACTCACCGTAGCCGAGCGAGGCACCGGCATAAGCACCGGCCCAACTCATCGCAGGAGCCACGACCGGTGCGGGCGCCGCCCCGAAAACCGGCTGCTCGATCACGGGTGCAAGGCTGCCAGCAAGAGCTGGCGACGCGAGCATAGCGAACAGGCTTCCATACACAAGTTTGTTCATAATGAATTCCCTAAACTAAACAGTTTATATTTGCGGTTTATGAGGATGTTCGGTGAACCGCCATGAGTTTCAGTCGTGGCGCGCCTTTAACTCCTCAAGGTTGCATTTCCGCAACCTTCACCCCCGCTGGCTGTAGGGGTGTATGGTATCCACACACTGCAAGTCGCAGGCCGAACTGAGGAGAAGTTCGCTTTCACGCCCTTTTTTCGGACGCCGCCGAAGCCACAGCATAAATCGGAGCGCTTTCAGTGAACGGCGGAAAGGCTGGCAAAGCCGTCCTCGGTCTGAAGGTCGGCTCCCCGCTCTTCCCTCCATGTGCCTTCGCAGGCGCAGCGGAGATTGAGCAAGTGCAGCGAACGGCAGGAAGGTCCGCTGAGCCGCCTTTGATATGGCAGGCGTTGCTGCGCGGCCCCGCCAACGGCCGCTTCAGGCTGCCCTGTGCCGCGGCACAGGGCAGCCTGCGAATGTCGGCTTCTCTAATTGGGCGTGTGGGTCAAGCTCCTCTTCCTTGCATCCTGGGATCGATGTCGCTCATCCGGGTCACGCTTCTCTTCGCAGTCTGGTCGCTCGAGCGCCGCTGCAAGCATTCGTCGGATCGGCAGTGGAGAGCCTTGCTTTGAGACGCGCTTTGTTGGCGCAGCAGACATTTTCGGCTTCATCCACGAACCTCGTCCGGTGAGGACGATCCGTAAGGCTCCGGCGGCGGCCGTCTGATCGCGGCTACGATCCGATGATAAGTCCGACGTTATGTCCGACTTTAACAACCGCCCGCAAATCGAAGTTCTTGCCGCCGCCGACGGTTCCCGCCGCCGGCACTGGTCGGACGAGGACAAGGTCCGGATTGTCGAGGAAAGCTTTATTGGCCATCGGCAATGTGCTGCCACGGCCCGGCGGCATGGCGTTTGCCGCTCGCTGCTGACGATCTGGCGCCGTGAATACCGGAACGGCGAACTTGGCGCATCCCGATCTGCAGCCTTTTCGCCGGTTAGCGTAACGCAGGACAGCCCGGGCTCGCGGCCGGGTCAGGTTGATCCCTTTGAGCCTGCGCGAGATACCCAAGTCGAGATCGCACTACCAAATGGCCGTCGACTTATCGTGCCGACCGAGCTGGAACCGGAGAAGTTGGTCCGGCTCATCCATCTGGTGGAGCGCGTATGATCGCGTTTCCAGCGGGTGTTAAGGTCTGGATCGCGGGCGGAGTGACCGACATGCGGCGAGGCATGAACACGCTGGCTCTGCAGGTGCAGGAGGGGCTTGGCCGTGACCCGCATGCCGGGGAGATCTTCTGTTTCCGGGGCCGCAAGGGCGACCTGGTGAAGATCCTGTGGCATGATGGCGTGGGCATGTCGCTCTATTTGAAACGCCTGGAGGCGGGCAAGTTCATCTGGCCGGTGAGCCGGTCTGGCGAGGCGGTGCAGATCTCTGCAGCGCAGTTGGGTTATCTTCTCGAGGGGATCGATTGGCGCAATCCACGCTGGACGCAACGCCCTGCAAAGGCAGGATAAATTAGGGTGAAAGGTCTTCTTTTTATTGGTGCCTCGCGAGCTCGGATGATAGACATCCGCCATGTCGAACACCGCTTCCGAGCTTGCGAGATTACGCGCTGCCCTGGCCGTCGCCGAGGCTCGCGCAGAGGTTGCTGAAAGCGAGCTGGCACAGACCCGTGCGGTCGTGTCCTGCTCGGAAGCGATGATCCAGGAACTCAAGCTTGAGATCGCCAAGCTGCGCCGCGACAAATACGGCATCTCGTCGGAACGGCGCACCCGGCTGATCGATCAGCTGGAACTGCAGCTTGAAGAGCTGGAAACGGCGGCAACCGAGGATGGCCTGGCCGCCGAACAGGTGGCCGGCAAGGCCACCACGGTGCGCGCCTTCACGCGCCGCCACCCTGTGCGCAAACCATTCCCCGATCACCTGCCGCGTGAGCGGGTTGTCGTCGAGGCGCCTGATGCCTGCACCTGCTGTGGCTCGGATCGGATCGTGAAGATGGGCGAGGATGTCACCGAGACCCTGGAGGTGATCCCGCGCCGGTGGAAGGTGATCCAGACGGTGCGCGAGAAGTTCACCTGCCGGGCCTGCGAGAAGATCAGCCAGCCGCCAGCCCCGTTCCATACAATCCCTCGTGGATGGGCCGGGCCCAGCTTGATCGCCATGCTCGTCTTCGAGAAATATGGCCAGCACCAGCCACTGAACCGGCAGGCCGAACGCTTCGCCCGTGAAGGCGTCGAGTTGAGCCTGTCGACCCTGGCAGACCTGGTCGGGCACGCCACTGTCGCGTTGGAGCCCATCCATGCCCTGATCGAGGACTATGTGCGGGCCGCTCACCGCCTGCATGGCGACGACACCACGGTGCCGCTTCTGGCGCGGGGCGGTGCGAAGAAGGCTCGGCTGTGGACCTATGTGCGCGATGACCGGCCCTGGAATGGGGGAGCGCCACCGGCCGCATTCTTCCGTTTCTCCCGCGATCGCGCGGCAATCAATCCCAATCAGCACCTCGCCGGATGGCAGGGGGTCCTGCAAGCCGACGCCTATGGCGGATACAATGATCTCTATCGCGCCGACCGCGATGCGGGCCCCGTGGCCAGCGCGCTGTGCTGGGCACATGCCCGCCGGAAGTTCTTTGAACTGGCGGATATTGCCGGGAACGTCCGCAAGGGCAAGCCAGCGCACCAGATCTCGCCGGTGGCGCTCGAAGCGGTGAAACGGATCGACGCCATCTTCGACATCGACCGCGAGATCAACGGGCTGGATGCCGAGGCCCGCCTTGCCGCCCGCCAGCAGCTGTCCCGCCCCCTGGTGGACAGCTTCCATGACTGGCTGCTGGCAGAGCGCGCGAAACTGTCCCGGCACAACAATGTGGCCAAGGCGATCAACTACATGTTCGAGAAGGAAGGTCGATGGCAGGCCTTCACGGCATTCCTTGATGACGGGCGCATCTGCCTGACGAACAATGCCGCCGAACGCGCCCTGCGCGGCGTGGCCTTGGGTCGTAAGTCGTGGCTCTTCGCCGGCTCCGAGCGCGGCGGTGAGCGCGCCGCCGCCATGTATACCCTCATTGTCACGGCCAAAATGAACGACATCGACCCGCAGGCCTGGCTCGCTGATGTTCTCGCCCGACTGCCCAACATGCCGGTCTCACGCGTGCCGGAACTGCTGCCCTGGAACTGGAAGTCCCAGCCCCTGGCCAAGGCGGCGTGACCATGCATTTGAACAAGCTCCATTACGTCAAAACCATCGACCGCGTTGCTGCCGAACTGGGCGAAACCGTCGATCGGATCTTCGATCTCGCCATCGATATGGAACCCGAAGATGGCGTGATCTGGGTCTACGGCCCTGGCGACGACAGCATGATCGCATTCTCTCCGTTCGGGATCGGAAACCTGCGAGAGCTCATCGAAATGGACCGGGGCCACGCCTGCTGACCTCGCCGCGGCCGCCGCCGGATGCTTAC
>NZ_KZ304991.1 GCF_002723615.1 Limimaricola cinnabarinus | reverse complement strand
TTTGGGCCGAGAGCGACAGAATTTTTGGGAAACCCTCTCGATTGGCTTCGTGCCCGAGGCGATCCTCGGAACTTCGAAGCCTGATGACACCCGACCCGCCCCACCTTAGCTTGGCGGCATGAACCCGAGCGACTGGTCAGACATCGAGAACGACGCCATTGTGGAGGCTTACTTTGCGATGCTCAGCGATGAACTGTCCGGGCGATCTTACAACAAGGCAGCCCAGAACAGGTCCTTGCAGGAGCAGATCGGTCGGAGCCGTGGTTCGATCGAGTTCAAGCTGTGCAACGTGTCCGCCGCCTGCCTCGGGTTAGGGCTGCCGATCATCAAGGGCTACCTGCCCCGGTTCAGTGTCCAGATGTCGCTCGCCAAGGCCGCGTCCCGATGGCTCGCGCGGCACCCGGAATGGGAAGCAGCCCTGCATCGCAAGGCCCTCCCGCAGATGACGGAGACCGCCATGCTCCACATTGGGGTCGCGCCGACTTTGCGCAACGCACCGCCCTCGGAAAGTCTCGAGCAGACGCAGCGTATCGCACGTCGTTTCGACGTGGCCGGCCGGGATGAGCGCAATCGCGTTCTGGGCCAAGCCGGCGAAGAGCGGGTGTTTCGCCGTGAAGTTGATGTCCTGCGGCAAAGCGGCCGCGAAGATCTGGCGCGTCGGGTCCGCTGGGTCTCGAAGGAAGACGGCGATGGCGCCGGCTACGATATCGCCAGCTTCACGCCTGAAGGCCGGGAGCGTCTCATCGAAGTGAAGACGACCAATGGATGGGAGCGCACCCCCTTCCACATCTCGCACAACGAGCTCGAGGTCGCGAATGAGCGCCGCGATGATTGGCATCTCTTTCGGCTCTACGAATTCGCTCGCGCGCCAAAGGCGTTCGAGCTGCGCCCCCCTCTCGACGCGCACGTCTCGCTGACCGCCACGAGCTTTCGGGCGAGCTTCCAGTGACAGATACGCTGCGCAGCTTCGCCCGCACCATCGGCATCGATTATTCCGGGGCCGAGACCGCAGAGGCGAGCCTCCGAGGATTGCGAGTTTATCGAACTCTCAACGACGAGATCGCACAGGAAGTCTTGCCGCCGGCGGGACTCAGGAAATACTGGACCCGGCGCGGGTTGGCGGAATGGCTGATGCAGGAGTTGGACGGCCACGTGCCGACGATCGTTGGTATCGACCATGCGTTCTCCTTCCCGATGCGCTACTTCGAGCGTCACCGCCTGGCGCCGGACTGGCCGAGCTTTCTGGACGACTTCTGCGCGCATTGGCCGACGGACGAGCCGCACACCTATGTGGATTTCGTGCGGTATGGCCACCTCGGGAACGGGGCGGCTCGGACTGGCGAGCGAACCTGGCGCCGCCTGACCGAGGAGGCCACCGGATCGGCGAAGTCGGTGTTTCATTTCGACGTGCAGGGTTCCGTCGCGAAGTCCACCCACTCCGGACTCCCCTGGCTTCGCGCGTTGCGCAGGACGAGGCCAGGGCTTCACTTCTGGCCGTTTGACGGCTGGACGCCGGCCCCGGGGGCCTCGGTTGTCGTCGAGGCGTATCCGCGGCTCTGGAGCGCAAACTATCCAAGAGACGCGCGCACGCCCGACCAGCATGACGCCTATGCCATCGCGCGATGGCTCCAGGAGGCCGATCGCAGCGGTGATCTGTCAGGCGCCTTCGCAGCGCCTGCGCCCGAACCGGTCGCCATGACGGGACAGGTCGAAGGGTGGATCCTCGGCTCCACCTGGCCGCCGGTCACATGACAACCCCCAAGCGGCAATGCCCGGCCTTTTCGTTTCCCCTTCAATAGAGGCAGCGCGCACAGCAGTGCCGTCGATCACATCAAGCGGTCTTGGGCGCGGTCCGATGCCCCTCGCAGCTGGCCGTCCAAGAACGGCGGAGTTCAAGGCCTGTGTAGTGCTATCTTAGCTTGCTGTCCGCATGTGCGGCAGCGGCTTATCAACCGAGATGATGGCCAAGGTGCGACTACCTGCCAGCCTGGCAATCGAATCTTCGAGCGCGTCGGTGTCGCGGACGTGACCTGCACGAGCTTGGCCGACAAGGGTGAGAGCGAGATCGTAGAACGGCTTGGCAACGCCTTGAAGGCGCAATGGCAAGTGGTCATAGGCGAACTGCTCGCTGACGAATGTGGTCATGCGCTCCGCATAGTCTTGCATCGTAAATCTCCTTGTCATCACTGGGTGTGACTGGGAGATGGGTCGCGCGCCCGGAACGAAAAATCCTGGCAGCCATAATTCTGCAAACGGGGTCGACGTCGTAGCTGTCTACGATCCCGCCAGCCCCGCATCACGCAGCTGCTCGGCATCGGGCAGGTCGCGCAGGTCCGCCAGCCCGAAAGCTACGAGGAAGTTTGGCGTGGTGACGTAGGTGTAGGGCGCGCCCCGCCGCGGCGCGCGCGGCCCCGGCGCGATCAGCTCTCGTGCGGCCAACCGCCCGATCAGATCACGGGAGATCTCACGCCCGAAGATCTCGGCCAGCCCGTCACGGGTGACCGGCTGGTGGTAGGCGATCGCAGCGAGCACCGCGAGATCGCGCTCGGACAGGTCGATCTTCCGGTCTCCGACATTGGCGGCGGCGCGGATCACCGCCCCATAGGCGGGCCGGGTGCGCAGCAACCACCCCTCGCCGACCCGCACCACCTCGTAGGGCCGGTCGGCCAGTTCCGCGGCGAGATCGTCAAGCAACAGATCCAGCGCCGCCCCCTGCCCCACGACCCGCGCGAGATCGGCGCGCGGCACCGGCCTGGGGCTTGCGAACAGCACCGCCTCGATCCGGCGCATCCATTTGCGCCAGCGCAGCTCGGGCGGCAGATCGGCCAGTTCGCGGTCGATCATTTCCATGGTCAAAGCCCGTAGAGCCGAAAGCTGTCGCGCCCGGTCAGCTCGCGCAGCGCACCCAGCAAAACCAGCCGGTCGCAGAGCCGCCGCGCAGCGCGGTCCGACATCAGATGGGTCAGCGCAGCCGGCGCTAACGCGTCCTGCGTGAGAAATAGCTCGATCGCCGCATCAGCGCCCTTGGCGCGCAACTTCGGCGCCACGGCGTGCAGCCACGCGGCGCGACTGGCCAGATCCTGTGCCAGACCGGCCGCCCGGGCGGCGGCTCGGGCCACGGCTTGGTGGCAGGCCAGCCGCAGATCGTCCCCATCGCGCCGCAGGTCTCGCGGCGCGAGGCCATTGGCCAGCAGTGGCACGATCCGGTCCCAGCCGAGCGCCTTGGCCAACGCCGCCTCGGCGAGGACCAGCGCCGCCGTCTCGGCGCGGGGGGCCTCCCTGAGCACCGTCTCCAGCGTGGCCGCGGCCCGCGCGATGGGGGCCCCGGTCCGCGCCAGTTCGCGCCGGACCAGCTCTGGCGCGACGCCGGGGAGAAGCGCCAGGCCGCGCGCGGTCAGCGGCCGCGTCACCGCGCGGCGCCAGGTCTGGCCGATCTCCCCTGCGGGACCGGGTGGATCGCCGGGACGCGCCAAATGCAGCGCGTCGCGCAGCTCTGCCAAACACTCTGCTCGCCCCGAAAACCTCACAGTTGCCGCCGCGGCGTCGAGCGTCAGCCGGTCGCGCCACAGCGTCAGAGGCAAACCCGGCTGGGCCATCACGCCTTGCAGATGCGCCAGCGCGGCGCCGGCGCGGAAAGCCGCGTCCTCGATATCGGCGGCGCGGCCTGCAACGGCCCAGCCTGGCGAGGCAGGCCAAGAGGGTGCGGAGCGATCGAAAGTTGGGAGCACGGACATGCACCGAGCGCTACCGTTTCACGGCGCTTTTGTCCACTTTATGACGCTACAACCGCCGCGCTTTGCCGCCGCTCATCATGTCCGATAATCTTGCCTTATCGGACATAATTGTGATACGTTCATCGGCATGCCGGACACGCCCGAAATCCCCACCCAAATTGCCTTACCCGACCACGTCGCGGGCTCCGGTCGGCTCGACCGTCTGGTCGACACCGCCCGCGGCTATGCCGACCACGCCGTCGCCGAGAACACTCGGCGCGCCTACGCGCGCGACTGGACCGCCTTCGCCCGTTGGTGCCGGATGAAGGGTGCCGATCCCCTGCCCCCGTCGCCTGAGCTGGTCGGGCTCTATGTCACCGATCTCGCGGCGCCTGTGGGCAAGGCCCGCGCGTTATCGGTGGCCTCGATCGAGCGCCGCCTCGCCGGGCTCTCCTGGGGCTATGCGCAGCGCGGCTTCCGGCTCGACCGCCGCGACCGGCACATCTCCTCCGTCCTCGCCGGCATCCGCCGCCGCCATGCCCGGCCACCGATACAGAAGGAGGCGATCGGACCCGATGAGCTGCGGGCAATGCTCGCGACGCTGCCGCACGACCTGCGCGGGTTGCGCGACCGCGCGATGCTGCTGGTGGGCTTCGCGGGCGCGCTGCGGCGCTCCGAGCTGGTTGGGCTTGATCGGGCCAAGGACGACACCATGGACGGCACCGGCTGGGTCGAGATCCTGGAGGCCGGCGCGCTCGTCACGCTGCGCGGCAAGACCGGTTGGCGCGCGGTCGAGATTGCGCGCGGTTCGAGCGAGGCCACCTGTCCGGTCCGGGCGCTGGAGCGCTGGCTGCACTTCGCGAAGATCGATTTCGGGCCGCTCTTCACCGCCGTCAGCCGCGACGGCAGCCGGACGCTGCCGCGCCGCCTGAACGACCGCCACGTGGCGCGGCTGGTCCAGCGCACCGCGCTGGCGGCCGGGTTGCGCTCCGACCTGCCAGAGGCCGAGCGCCGCGCGCTGTTCTCCGGCCATTCGCTGCGCGCCGGACTGGCCTCTTCGGCCGAAATCGATGAGCGCCATGTTCAGAAGCAGCTCGGCCATGCCTCGGCCGAGATGACCCGCCGCTACCAGCGCCGCCGGGACCGGTTCCGGGTGAACCTGACCAAGGCGGCCGGGCTGTAGGGGCCAGATGCCTCTGAGCGCCCTGCCTCCAAAACCCTTCAACAACTCTCGTAGTTCTGGATGGGGTTATTGGAAGGCCCTGCTTCTGCCGACCTCTGTGACTTTCACCGTTATTTGGCTTCCTTTCTATAGCGTTAGGTGGCGTATTTGGGCGTGCGGCCTGGCCAGAATAGATCAGACGTTCATACAACTCGCGGCGAAAAGCAGCTTCGAGCCCGGTTCGACCGATGCTGCGTGTCGCACGAATGGCAGCTTCCTATCGGATTTTATTGCTCGTGCGCAGGCGGCTCATTGTGACGGGCGTGACGCCCAAATAGGACGCAATCAACCTATGGGGAAAGATGTCTTCATAGCCGGGATATGCCCGGCGAAACCAAGTAAGCCGCTCAGCCCCGCTAAGAGCGGCGAGACACCACTCTCGATCCACCTTCCGGCTCAATGCTTCCCGCAGAATGCCGTTGGCCCAATTGCGGACCGGTTCAGCCAAAATCATCCAATTTGAAAGCACTTCACTGTCAATCCGTGCCAGCGCGGAATCGGTCATTGCCACAATGGATACAAGCGACAAGCCGTTGCGTGTTCGAGCAATATTTGGCGTTACAACACAGGGACCGACATAGAAACTAACGCAAATCTCTTTGCCGTCCTGGTCGCAGATACTACTCGCCAAGCACCCCTCCAAAAGTATAAATTCATCTGTTGCGGATTGTTCCTGGCGGGTTAGGTGCGCCCCTTTTATCAAACGCTGCCGTTTCCAAGCAGATGAAAAATCATCCGAGCAAGCCATGTCTGGCAGGTCAGATGATTGCATCAGGAAAGTCCGCAAATCCATCTTCGTGTGCCTTATCAAATGATAATGCGGGCGAAACCCTCTGCGGGCATGTATAGCACAGGTCAGGGAATTTAAAAAATGACGAACATAATTCGGTCAAAGCACATTGGAATGATTGCAGTTGGTTCAGGTTTGATAGCTGTGTCTATCTATATGCTGATGATAAGTGTCACCCTTGCTCATATCGAATCGGTTTCGGGACAGGTCCCCTTCGACATGCGTCCGTCCGGCTATGGCCCGACTGAGGCAACGGCGCTTCTTGACGCGCTGGGAGTGGACGGGCGCGGTTATTACCTCAGTCGCCAGATCGCTTTGGACACCATTTATCCAGCAATGCTGGCACTGACTATGGTTGCCGCGATCTGCTGGCTTGGACAACGTATGCCAAACAGGAAACTTGCCCGCTTTGGCATCGCCTTTTCGGTTGTTGGCGCCCTGTTCGATTATGTCGAGAACCTTGGTATCATAGCGATGATCTGGAGCTGGCCAGAGGCTTCTGTTCCATTGGTCTATGCTGCCAGTTCGGCCACAATACTCAAATCCGTTTCGACAACATTAGCTGTGATACTGGTCCTTTTTATGGGCTTTAACTGGACACGGCTATCCAAAGTCGACCTTCACCCATAGCCGGGCATCGGCCGCTTCGTCCGCTGAGCGGACTTCGGCGCGGACTGCGGCGAAGGTCGGCTTCCCGCCCTTCCCTTCCTTGACCGCTACAACCAGCCACTATCACGGTTTCTGCGCCCAATTTTTGACAATCAAAGGTTGCTTCATATGGCTCTGTTGCACGGAATACCTGAAGGCTGAGTTTCCCCTTACCCCGAGCGGCTTAGACGACGGGTTCTGTGACGGGAATGCCGAGTGCGGTGAAGCGGTTTAAGATCGCGATGCGGACCTGAAGCTCGGCGGTCTGGCGATCGAAGTCTCGAGCCATCAGTTTCTGGCCGAGCAGCTTCATACAGTTCATCTTGGTCTCGGCGCGGCTTCGGCGATGATAACCGGTCCAGTGCCGCCAAATAGCCCTGCCGAGATGCTTGATGGCGCGCAAGGCCTCGTTCCTGTCTGCCGCTCCGGGGCTATCCTTCTTCCACGGCTTGGCGTTGCGCCTGGGCGGTATGACCGCGTCCGCGCCCCGGTTCGCGATGGCGTCGCGGCAGCCGCGAGTGTCGTAGGCGCCGTCAGCCGTGACCGAGGCGATCGCTTCGCCCTCGGGGATCTGGGCGAGTAGATCAGGCAACACAGGCGCATCGCCCACGCCGCTGCCGGTGATCTCGACAGCTCGCACCTCCAAGGTCGCCTCGTCCATGGCCAGATGGACCTTGCGCCAAACCCGCCTGCGCGAACCACCGTGCTTGCGCGTATGCCATTCGCCTTCGCCGCGGACTTTGATACCCGTGCTGTCGATGAGCAGATGCAGCGGACCGTTGCTGCTACGGTAGGGCAATTGCACAGCCAGCGTCTTCTGCCGCCGACAGAGCGTCGAGAAGTCCGGGACCGGCCAATCGAGCTTTGCGAGCTTCAGCAGGCTTGCCACGAAGCCAGTCGTCTGGCGAAGCGGCAGGCCGAACAGAACCTTGATCGTCAGACAGGCTTGGATCGCGGCGTCGCTGTAGATCAGCTGGCCGCCGCGCTTACCCGATGACGTCGCGTGCCAGGGTGTCGACGGGTCGAACCAGACGGTCAGCGATCCACGCTCACGCAGCGCCGCGTTATAGGCGGACCAGTTCCGGGTGCGGTAGCGGGTGGGTGCAGACTTGGGCATGCCACCCAGCTACGCCGTAGGACACTCAATGTGAATCCCGGGCAGGCTTCGTGCAACAAGGCCCAGTCGCAGCCTGCATAACGTAAAAGGGGACCAGACATGGCCGGGCAAACGACCCTTCACCTGCTCTGCGGTCGGATCGCTTCAGGCAAGTCCACGCTCGCCACCGAGCTCGGTCGCCGCCCCGGGACCGTGGTCATCCGCGAGGACCACTGGCTCTCGGGCCTCTACGGCAAGGAATTGAGGTCGATCGACGATTACGTCCGCTGCGCCGGTCTGTTGCGCGGTATCGTCGGCCCGCATGTCACGGACCTCCTGAACGCGGGCGTCTCGGTGGTCCTCGACTTCCAAGCGAACACCACCGGGGCGCGGTCCTGGATGCGCGGCCTTCTCGACGAAACGGAGGCCGCGCATGTGCTTCACCTGCTTGACGTGCCCGAAGAGGTCTGCCTCGCGCGGCTGAGGGCCCGGAACGACGCGGGCCTGCATCTCTTCGCCGTGACCGAGGCGCAGTTCCGGCAGATCTCACGCCATTTCGTGCCACCTGCGCCGGACGAGGGGTTCGCAGTTCAGGTCCACCCGGTAGCGACCTGATGACCAGCCCTGCCGTTTGACAGTAAAGGCGGGTTCCCCGGCTCAGCGAAGGCCGGAGATACGGCCGCAAGCGAAGGTCAGGGTCCGAAGCGATGTCATGCGCTGACCCCCTTCACGAACGTCGTTCGGCCGCCCCGCAGAAGCACGATACCTACGGCAACGAACCACGCGATGGCGCCAAGGCCAAAGACAGCGCCGGCGGTCTCTCCGAGCGGCGGCAGGATGGTCACGAGCCCGGCGAAGCCGCTGATTGCGCCGATCCCGGCCGTGACGCGGCCGAGGAGACCGCTCGCAATCCCGGCGAGGCTGACCGCCAGGATCCATGCGCCGCCGGCGATCTCGTTGCCGCCGCCGAGGCCCAGTTCGACCGCGTGCAGCGTCTGCCAGAGGGAGGCCGCGGCCGCCGGATCGGCGGCGAGCGCATGTGTCCGTTCGACGGCGACATTTGCGATCATGCCGGCCCCGAGGACAAGGGTGGCCCAGATCAGCCCGATCGCCCCGGTCAGGGCGGCGGCGTCGGGCCGCGAACTGGCGATCTGCCGGCAGAGCGCCACGACGAGAACCGCGAGCGCAAGCGCGTTCACGACGTAGATCAGGGTGTTCCAGGCGATCAGCACGCCCGGCCGTTCGGCGATGAAGGCCACGACGGCAGCGACGTCGATCTCGTCCGAACCGAAGCCCAACGGGGCGAGCACGGTGACAAGCATAGCGAAGCCAAAGAGGTAGGTTGCGGCGCAGATCAGGGCGGCGAGGCCGCCGGCTATGCGGAGGGTCATGAGCGGAGTCCTTTCGGTTGGCGAGCCGCTTCTGCGGCGAGGGTTTCAAAGTGTTCGGTGAGGCGCCGCGTCCCGAAGCGGGGCGCGACCATGTCCATTCCGAGCGCGGTCAGGAAGAAGCGCGCGGGGCCGCTCACGTGGCGCGGCAGGAGCGGTAGGACGGCGAGCCCGGTCCGGCGCAGGGCGTCCGGCAGATAGGTGATGCGCGGCTTGATCCCGAGGGCGGCGAAGGCGGCGCAGGCGATCTCGCCTTGGGTCATCACGTCGGGGCCGCCGATCTCGGCCCAGCCCCTCCCGGCGTCGGTCGCGTCGGCGATGGCCACCGCCAGATCGGCGCCATGAATGGGGTTGAGGCGATGCGCCCCGCCCCCAAACAGCCAGACGCGGCCATTGCGCGCCATCGTCAGGATCTCGCCCATATCCGAGAAGTAGCCGGTGGGCGCGATCACGGTCGCGGGCATGTCGGAGGCATGGAGCGCGTCCACGAAGGCGCTCTTGGCATCGACAAGCGGCACGCCCGTCATGGCATCGGCGTTCAGCACATGGACGTAGGCAAAGCGTCCGACGCCCGCGGCCTCGGCCTCGCGCAGCAGGTTCAGGTTGGCCTGGAAGTCGACCTCCCGGTAGCCGAGCCCGTCGGCCTGCCGGGTGATGCCAAGCGACGAGACGATGAGATCCACGCCATCCATGATCCCTTCGAGCGTCTCGGGCCGGGTGGCCTCGGCCTCGACCGAGAGATCGGCCAAGCTCCCGGCCTGCGCGGCGTCGCGGACCAGCGCGGTGACATGGTGGCCGCGCCGCGCGTATTCGGCGCACAGAAAGCGCCCGAGATAGCCGGTCGCGCCGGCAACGAGAACGTTCATGGATCGTCTCCGGTGTTCATGACAGGCCGACGCCAAGCGCGGCGGCGGCCATGAGGAAGAGGACCGGCGTCCAGAGCAGGCGCTCCGGGCGCGACGGGCTGGCGGCGTTCGCGGCGAGCGACAGCAGTGTGAGCGCGAGGGCGGGCCAGAACAGAGGCGCCAGCGGCGCCGCGCCGATGCCGGCCCTGGCGAGCACCGCCCCGGCCATGGTGGCGAGCAGCGCGGCCTGGACCAGCGCCAGCGCCCGCCAAGCCGACGGCAGGCGGCCGGGAAAGCGGCCGCCGACCGTCAGGCGGCCGAGCGGGGCACCGGCGGCGACGCCCAGGTGCATCAGCATGGGCAGTGCGGTCAGCCCGGCATAGGCAAAGGCGAGGATCTGGCTCATGGACCGGTCCCTCACCACCGCAGCAGGCGCGCCGGACGGGATCGCCGCGAGCTGTGCGGCCTCCCCTCGGGTAGGCCGAGATCGCCCCACAGGCGCCGGGGCGGAGACGCGCGCCGCTCTGTCGGGTGGACCGTCCCCCCGGTCAGCAGGTGGTGCAGGCCCTCCATTCGGGTGCGGACATCATGCATGGCTTCTTCCCTCAGTTCACGACCGCATGGCCGCGGCCGCGCAGGCAGTTCAGGACGACGTCCTCTCGCGTGTCGCTGGCCTCGGACGCGCCCGCCGCCGCGCCCGCCAGCGCGCCGATGACGGCCCCGCCGAGCGCATCGCCCTCTTCATTGATCTCGCCCAGCACGCCGCCAATCCCGGCGCCGATGACGGCTGCGGCCATCATGTCATGGTCCAGCTGCGACTGGCTCCGGGCAAGGCTTCGGCAGACCGCGAGGTCGCTCTGGAACTGCGCGCGCGGCGCGCCGTCCAGGATCGGGTCCACATCCGCGCCCATCTCGGCGCAGCCCGCCAGCACGGCGGTCAGGCAGATGGGGGCGATCAGCATCGGTTTCATGTCATGTCTCCTTCGACGACCAGGGGTGTCGAGAGAGGAGTTACCCGCCCGCACCGCTCGACGGCATGACCGCAGGGATCAGCGGTTTGACCTGCGGCATCAATCGCCGCGCCACGCGGTGGGGCTGGCGCCGGTCCAGCGCCGGAACGCCCGCACGAAGGCCGAGGCTTCCGAAAAGCCCAGAAGGTAGGCTGTCTCCCCGACAGAGACCTTACCTGCGCTCAGGTAATCCATCGCCATTCGGCGACGCAGGTCGTCATGGACCTGCGCAAAGGTGACGCCTTCGTCCTTCAGTCGGCGGTAGAGCGTCTGCCGGCTCATGCCGAGATCGCGCGCGATGCGATCCATCGAAAGCGTGCCCTCGTGCAACTCCGCAAGCATCCGTGCCTCCACGGCAGACCGGATGGTGTCACGGGTCGCAAGCTCGTCCAGCAGCGCGTCCGCATGGCGCGTGAAGATGCCGAAGACGTAGTCCTTGCCGCCGTCGAACGCCTCGTCGAGCCAGACCGGATTGATCCGGAGCGCGTTGCGCGCGGCGCGGAACGTGACCGGCACCCGGAAGAGCTCCGGGTAGCGGTTGGCATGCGGCGGTGGTGCATAGGTCACCTCCAGCGCCCGCTCGAACGGGTGTTCCGGCGCGGAACGGCGGAACTCGGAGATGAACCGCGCGAAGCTCGCCTCCGTGGCCATCCAGCTGCCGTCGCAGGGACGGTGGTCCACCAGCCAGACCGCGTCCGCGTCCCGCACCAGTTCGAACCGGTCCCGTCCCCCGGGGATCGGCACGTCGGCCATGAGGCGCGAATAGCGGTTCAACTGGTCCAGACTGTGCGGGAAGGAGGTGGAGGCATGCACGATCTGGCCGACGATCGACATCATCTCCAGCCGGGTCTCCAGCACGTGTCGCAGGAGCAGCGAGGTGTCGCCCGTCGCCTCGATCCCGGTAGCGATGAGGGTCCGGTAGGAGGCAACCGGGATGCGGGTGTCCTGATCCGCCAGATCGTCCTCCGTCAGCCTCGATGCCGCCAGCAAGCTGTCTCGAGGCACACCTTCGGCCACCGCATAGTCAAGGAGCGCGGCCGCGAAACCGGCGGCCATAGTCTGATCGGACATGCGGCAATCTCCTCGGATCAGGATCTCGATGCGCCCGGCCATGCCCCCGCCGAACCGGCACTGGCAGATTGTCCTAAGACATGACGTTGGGACAACCCCTATGCTGCGCCCCATGATTGCACCGATCGCCGCCCTCCACGGTCTCTCCGCCTTGGCTTTCGCCATTCTCCTGTGGATCACGCGGGGGTCCCCGGAGGTGCCGGCCACCGTGACCGGCGATCCCTCCCTGCCACGTCTCGAAGGTGAGGGTGTCGTGCTGCATGGCCGCGTCGCCGTCCCGAAAAGTGCGCCGCTTTTCGTCGTTCTGCATGGCGGGCCCGGCGGCGACCATCGCTCGCTGCTGGCGCTTTAGGGGCTGAACGAGACGCACCGTGTCCTGTTCTACGACCAGCGCGGTGCGGGCTTGTCGGAGCGGGTGGCGCCGGATCGTTTGGGCGTGAGCGATCACCTCGCCGACCTTGACGCACTGATCGCGGCGCATGGCCAAGGCCCTGTCGTGCTGATCGGCCATTGCTGGGGCGCGATGCCGGCGACCGCCTATTTTGGCCACCGATCAGGGGCGATCTCCCGCGCCGTTCTGATCAAGCCCAGCTTCCTTGATACGGAAGGACTTGCCGGCTTCGAGACCCGGCGCGCCGCGCTCTCCCGCAACCCGCGGGGGGTCTGGGCCGGCCTCTTGGCCGGCTTCCGCGCCCGCGGTGTCACGGGAGATGCGGACGCCGCCAGGGATAGTGTTGTCGGCGCCGTCGTTCATTCCTTTGCCGACCACATCCGGCGAACCCCTACCATCGCCCGGGGCAGCCCTACGACGCCCCCGCCTGGCGGTTCGGCAGCCGCGCGAGCGACACCTTTTGGAGCGACCCGGCGGCCGCGCTCGGCGCCATGACGCACGGCCTCGCCTTCCCCGGCCCGTCCTGATCCTGGCTGGGGGCAGCAACAACTGGACCGGTCGCCGCTTCAGGCCCGGCACGCAGGGCTGCTCCCGGATGCCCGGATGGACGTGATCGAAGACGCGGGCCACGATACCGCCTGGGACCGGCCCGAGGCTACACTCGCCGCGAGTAAATCCTTTCTCGCTGCGCCGCCCGAACCGCGGCCGCAGAACCAATGATAAGGAGATCTGGAAGGCAATAATGCGCTTTTGGCCCGACGGCCCCCACGCGTGGCTCTCGCGCTCCGATTTGCTGACGTTGCTCGACAAGTGGCGCGGCCGGGCGTCTGAGCCACGTCTTTGCGGGATGGAGGTAATTTGATGCACATTCAGCCCAGA
>NZ_KZ304990.1 GCF_002723615.1 Limimaricola cinnabarinus | reverse complement strand
TTACATCGGTGGCGATGATGCTCCCGGGGCAACCGGGGGCAGGTGCAGGATGTTGGTCGTGGAAACTATCGCGAAGATCCGTCGGGCATATTTCCAAGACAAAAAGCCTATCAAGCAGATCTGCCGGGAACTGCGCCTGTCGCGGAACACGGTGCGCAGGGTGATCCGGTCCGGGGTGACGGAGTTCAGCTATGAGCGCGGCGTCCAGCCGCAGCCCAAGATCGGGCCTTGGAAGGTCGATCTCGACCGGATGCTGGCGGAGAACGCCCGTAAGCAGAAGCGCGACCGGCTCACCCGCATCCGGATCTTCGAGGAGCTTCAGGCGCTTGGATACGAGGGCGGCTACGATGCCGTCCGGCGCTATGCCTCGTCATGGACAAGGACCGAGCGCGCAGCCTCGGCTGCCGCCTATGTGCCACTGAGCTTCGATCCTGGTGAAGCTTACCAGTTCGACTGGAGCCATGAGGTTGTCCTGATCGACGGGGTGACCACGACGGTGAAGGTGGCGCATGTCCGGCTCTGCTACAGCCGGATGCTGTTCGTGCGCGCCTATCCCCGCGAGACGCAGGAGATGGTCTTTGACGCGCACGACAAGGCCTTTGCCTTCTTCGGCGGAGCCTGCGCGCGGGGCATTTACGACAACATGAAGACCGCTGTGGATGCGATCTTCGTGGGCCGGGACCGCGCTTACAATCGCCGCTTCCAGCAGATGTGCGGGCACTACCTCGTTGATCCGGTCGCCTGCACGCCCGCTTCCGGCTGGGAGAAGGGCCAGGTCGAGAACCAGGTCGGCGTGGTTCGCCGGCGGTTCTTCGTGCCGCGGCCGCGGTTCAAGAGCTACGCCGAGCTTAACGCTTGGCTCGAGGACCGCTGTGTCGCCTGGGCCAAGAGGCACCCGCATCCCGAGTTGCGTGAGCGGACAACGTGGGAAGTCTTCGAGGAGGAGCGGCGGAGCCTTGTGCCCTATGCTGGCCGGTTCGACGGCTTCCACGCCGTCCCGGCCTCGGTGTCAAAGACTTGCCTCGTGCGGTTCGACAGCAACCGCTACTCGGTGGATGCCCGCGCGGTCGGTCGGGCCGTCGAGATCCGCGCCTATGCCGAACGGATCGAGATCTGGCAGGACGGCAAGATCGTCGGCGAGCATGCCCGCGCCTTCGGTCGCGGCCAGGACATCTACAACCCGCTGCATTACGTCCCGGTGCTCACTCGCAAGCCCGGCGCGCTCCGGAACGGGGCGCCGTTCAAGGACTGGGAACTGCCGGCGGCGATGCGGCGGGTGCAGCGCAAGCTCGGCCGCGTCCCGAACGGAGACCGCCAGATGGTCGAGATCCTCAGCGCGGTCCTGACCGACGGCTTGGACGCAGTGGAGGCGGCCTGCGCCGAGGCGCTGAGAGAAGGGGTCCATTCCTCCGCCGTCGTTCTCAATATCCTCGCCCGCCGCCGCGAGCCCGCGCCGCCCCTGACCATCGCGACGCCGGACGCACTGCGTCTGACCTGCGAGCCGGTCGCCGATTGCAGACGCTATGACAGCCTCAGGAGACCGGACCATGGAAAGATCGCAGGTGCTGGACATGATGGGCCAGCTCAAGCTCTACGGAATGAAGGCGGCCTATGATGAGATCATCGCCACCGCCGTGAAGCGGCAACACGAGCCCCAGAAGATCGTCGGCGACCTTCTGAGCGCCGAGATCAGCGAGAAGCAGGCGCGTTCGATCAAATACCAGATGACCATCGCCAAGCTGCCGCTGGCCAAGGAGGTCGACGAATTCGACTTCGAGGAGACACCGGTCAACGAGACGCTGGTCCGCGACCTGGTGGGTGGAGGTTTCCTCGAGCAGCAGCGCAACGTCGTGCTGATCGGCGGGACTGGAACCGGCAAATCGCACCTTGCCGTCGGCATCGCCCGGGCCTGTATTCGAGGCGGCAAGCGCGGGCGGTTCTTCAACGTTGTAGACCTCATGAACAAACTCGATGCCGAGGCCCGCGCCGACCGCCAAGGCCGCACCACCGATCTGCTCTGTCGCCTGGACTTCGTGATCCTCGATGAACTCGGTTATTTGCCCTTCGCCCAGACCGGCGGGCAGCTGCTCTTCCACCTGATCAGCCGTCTTTACGAGCGGACCTCGATCCTCGTGACCACGAACCTTGATTTCGGCGAATGGCCGAGCGTCTTCGGAGACGCCAAGATGACTACGGCGCTGCTCGATCGGCTCACCCATCACTGCGACATCGTAGAGACCGGCAATGAGAGCTGGCGCTTCAAAACTCGAGCATGAGCCCCGGATGATTGCTGGCACGACCGGCTGCGCCGTTTGGAAGCTACGCCGTCTCGGACCAGCTTCCTAAGCGCTCCGGGGGGGGGGGTGAGTTTTCGATGCCGATAGGGGGTCAAAATTGGGCGCCGATTGACACAAGCCCCTAATTCTGTTTAAGACGTTCGGTCGATAGACAATTTCTTCTCATTAACCAATCATAGGGAGAGGCAATATTCGCACGGCGCTTCGCAATTTGCGGAGCGCCCACGGGAGGGATTTATGTATCTCAAGCCTCACGCATCCCGCCGCCGCAAAAAGGAAGCGCAAAACGCTCGCAACAATCGTGCCGAAATCGTCAAGGCTCTTACGCAGGGCCATGTAAGCCGACGCGAGTTGTTCAAGTGGGGTATATTCACCGGCCTCGGCACGTTGGCGACCATCAACGGCCTCAGTCCCTTCGCAACAAGCGCTTATGCCTCGGTGCCGACCGGCGTGCCGCGCAGCCCGACTTTCGGTGCCATGCCCTTCACCTATCGGATGCCGCGCCTGCGGCTGGAGGAGCCGCACAAGCTCACGGAGAAGCCGAACGGCTACGAGCTCGATCTGGCCTTTCCCGGCTATCTGGACGAGCCGGAGGCAAGACGGCTTTCCTACCACACCCAGTTCACCGAATCCGGGGGCGACGACTACCGCAATCCGCGGTTCTCGGGTGGCCCGATGGAGGGCCGGCCGCCGGGCGAGTATTTCGCCCATCAGAGATGGCGGGAATACCTCCCGCAAAAGGCGTTCATCATGACGCTGGGCCGGCTGCAGAACGGCTATTCCTTCCACCCCAATTTTCCAGAGCAGGACCGCGACAGCGTCTGGACCTTCAATACCGGTCGCGAAGAGGAATCCGTGCTTCCACCGCCGCTGCTGAAAGTGCGTTACGGTGAGCCGGTCATATTCCGTCATTACAATGCATTGCCCGAGGATCGCCGCAAGAACAATGGCTTCGGCTCGATCAGCATGGCCACGCATAACCATAACGCTCATAACGCATCGGCCAGCGACGGGGCCTCCAATGCCCATTTCTACCCCGGGCAGTTCTACGATTATCACTGGTCGACGACCTTGGCGCGGGCCGACATGATCAACACCGATGCCAGCGATCCGCGTGCCTCCGGGCCCGACGGATACGGCGGTCTGACCTATGTGAAGGGGGATCACCGCGAGCTGCAAAGCTCGCTATGGTTCCACGACCATCGCTTCTTCTTCACCGCCGAGAACGTCTACAAGGGCCATCTCGGCGCGCTGAATTACTATAGCGGCCCCGATCGCGGCAACGAGGCCCTCGATGACGGGGTCAATCACAGGCTGCCGAGTGGGACCGAACTCGACTGGGGCAATATCGACTTCGACGTCAATCTGATGATTTCGGACGCGGCGCTGGACGAGGACGGACAGTATTTCTTCGACATCTTCGAAACCATAGGTTTCCTCGGCGACCTGCTGCTGGTCAATTTCGCCTACAAGCCTTTCTTCGAAGTGTTGCCGCGCAAATACCGCTTCCGATTGCTCAATGCCTGCATGTCGCGCTTCATTCGGCCCGGGCTGATCAACGACAGGAACCGCTGGGTGCCGATGAAGGTGATCGCCACCGACGGCAACCTGATGGTCAACCCGGTCTCGGTGAACCTGCTCGATCCGATGGGCACGGCCGAGCGCTTTGACGTGGTGGTCGATTTCAGCGAGTTCCCGGTCGGGAGCAGGATCCGGATGCTCAACGTCGCGGAGCACGAGGAAGGCGGCAAGCCGAAGGAGTACCTGTCGCGGCGGGACGCGATCGATCAGGACACCGACGACCCCGGCGTGGGCACTTTCCTCGAATTCCGCGTGGTGGGCGAAGTCGATTCGGTCGATAATCCCGGCAAGAAGCATTACGCTTCCGATCCTGATTACAGCCGGGTTCCGTCGCAGCTTACCGAACAGATCCCGATCGTCGATCCGGTCCGCGTCCGTCATCTCGAATTTAAGGGTACGGATAGAGAGGAAGGTTTGGAAACGGGTGAGTGCTTCCCCGACTGCGACGATCGGAACATCGAGGGCTTCGGTTGGACGATCCGGGTCAACGGCGAGTCGAACCATTTTCTCAATGCCAACCGAGTCAGCATGCTTGTCCCGGAGCCGGGCGTGACCGAGCACTGGATCATCGAGAACAGCAGCGGTGGTTGGGATCATCCGGTTCACCTTCATTTCGAGGAAGGCGTTACCATCGACCGCGACGGACGCCGGCTCTCACGTCTCGAGCGCGGCGCACGCAAGGATGTCTGGCGCACCGGAGCAGGTGGCCAGGTCCGGGTCCAGGTCACCTTCGGGGAATATGGCGGGGCCTACGTAACGCATTGTCACAACACGGTTCACGAGGACTGGGCCATGCTGGCACGCTATGACGTCTTGACCGATCCCAATGATCCGAACCAGTCGTCACAGCATGTTAGCGTGATCCCGACGCCCGATCCCTCGAAATACGGCGTGACCTACCGGGACCCCGAAATCCTGCCCGAGGGCAACCCGTTCTCGAAGGAGTATACCGGAAACCCGATGGTCGGTGATGATGATGATGACGACAAGCCGCGGAGACGGGGATGATACGTCGGCGTTCACTCTTCGGCGCGATCGCTCTCGCGACCACGCTCGCCGCCACCTCGGCCCTACCCGGACGCTGGGGTCTGGATTACTTTCCGAATACATCGCTACTGGATCAGGAGGGCCAGGAGCTCCGCTTCGTAGATGACTTGCTCGATGGAAGGATCGCGGTGGTCAATTTCTTCTACCTCGACTGCCCCGATATCTGCGGCCTCGCCACCGCGCGGATGGCCAAGGTGTATGAATGGCTCGGCGAGCGCGTGGGCGAGGATATCGTCATCATCTCGATCTCCCTCACCCCCGAGCGCGACACGCCCGAGGAACTGGCCGCCTATGCCGAGGCCTTTGGTGCCGGCGAGGGCTGGTATTTCCTCACCGGCGAGCCGGAGGAGGTCGAGGAGTTGCGCTACAAGCTCGGCGAACGCAGCACGCGGCTGAGCGACCACCGCAGCGACATGCTGATCGGCAATGTCGCGACCGGCGAATGGCGCCGCACCTCGCTGATGGGAAATCTAGCGGCCGCGACCGCCGACATCCTCGCGCTCGACCCGGACTGGGAACCGCCAAGGACTCCCGCAAAGGTTCTCGACGGCGCCACGCTCGATAGCTTTGCCGAAAAGAGCCGGGTCGGAGAAGGCCTGTTCAGCAAGGGCTGCGCCGCCTGCCATTCGATCGGTGCCGGGGTGCGCGTCGGCCCTGATCTCGAAGGCGTAACGCTCAGGCGAGATCACGATTGGCTCATGCGCTACATCAGGACGCCGGACCGGATGCTGGCTGAGGGCGATCCCATCGCGGTTAAGCTCGACCAAGAGTATCCCACGGTTCGCATGCCACGTTTCGGTCTCGGTGAAAAGGATGCGGCGGACCTTATCTCTTACCTGCACGCAGAAACCCTGCGCCTCGAAGAGCTCCCAAGGGAGGGGAGCGCTTCCGACCAAGCGCACAACATGGATGGGAAAGACACTCACGGCAATGATGCAGCCGGTCACGCACATTGAGCCCACAGAGATCGAGCGCCTGACCTTGGTCCCGAGCAGACCGTGGTCCACGTAGGACGCTCCCGATCAACCGCTGTGGATTCAATGCTGGTTGCGACACGGGTTCAGGACCGGTCGAGCTGACGGAGTTCTTCGGCGAAGGCCTCGGCCGGTGTCCGGTAGCCGAGGCAGCGCCTTGGTGTGGCGTTCAGCTGGGCGCTGATCTCAGCCATCGCGTGGTCTGACAGTGCGGCGATAGCCGTATCACGGGGCAGGTAGCGGCGGGCGCGCTTCTTGAGGTTCTCGACCGAGCCCTTCTGCCAAGGTGCTTGCGGGTCGCAGAACCACGCCTTGGGGCCCATTCCTGTTCTCAGATCACGCCAGCGGTTGAACTCGAACCCCCGGTCGAAGGTGATCGAGCGCCGTGCGGACAGGGACAGGAGCGACAGCAGGGTGTTCAGGCGGTTCATCAACTGCTTCGAGCTACGGTCGTTGTTTCGGAACAGGACGTGTGAGCGATACTTGAACCGCGACTCCGCAGTGATCTCAGGGTAGGGCGCTCACGGTCTCTTCTCCAGCATCTTGGCGCGGAACACCTCTGCGGGGGTCTTCCACCCGAGACATTTGCGGGGCGTGGCGTTCAGCCGATCGCAGATCTCGCGGATGTCGTGGTCCGAGAGTTGGCCGATGTCGCGGTCTCTGGGCAGCCAGCGGCGGGCGCGACGGTTGGTGTTCTCGACCGGGCCCTTCTGCCAAGGTGCGGAGTGGTCGCAGACCCAGCTGCTCGTGCCGATCTTGGCCTGCGGGTGGGGCCAGGAGACGATCGCGGCGCCCCGGCCGAAGGTCATCGGTCGGCGCGCCGGTAGGGGCAGGGCGCGGATGACCGCGATGACCTTGTCCATGATGGGCCGGGTCCGCTTGTCGGCGTTCTTCAGAAGCACGGTGAAGCGAATGCCGGATCAGCTTGCGCTGGCGGGCACGCCGATCGCGGGTTCTCAGCTGCGCGGCCATGGCGAAGTAGCCCATGACCTTCGGCAGGCAGGGGTCCTAGAAGTGATTGCGCCTGAGCTCGCGGAAAATGGTCGAGCGATGTCGGCGCAGCTACCCGTGTCATCTCGTTCACGGACACCCTGGCATGGCGTCAGCGTTCGATCTTGCGGCACTCCTCGAGCGTCAGCTGCGCGTAGACACGTCCCATACTGGAAAACTCCTGCTTGATAGGACATTGTTTCAAACAAGAGTCACGGCTGGAGGTAGCGCACGCGCCGCTTGTGAGCTCACGCTGAAGCGCAATTCCGGCAGGCTCATTCTACTCGCCTGACTGCATCGCCTCCATCAGCTTTTCCCGGAAGACTTCGGCCGGGGTCCGGTAGCCTAAGCACTTCCGAGGCGTGGCGTTGAGGCGATCGCAGATCGAAGTCAGATATCGATCCGTGATCGCCGTGGGGTCGGTCTTGCGGGGGAGATATTTTCGGAGTCGGTTGTTGGTGTTTTCGACCGTGCCTTTCTGCCACGGCGATTGCGGGTCGTAGAACCAGGGAGCCACGCCGAGACCGGCCTTGAGATGCGCCCAGGCGGTGAACTCGGTGCCGCGGTCGAAGGTGATGGAGCGGCGGGCGGGTTGGGGCAGGGCCTTCAGGCCGGAGATCAGGGTCTCCATGACGGGCTTGGAGGTCCGGTCGGCGTTCTTAGCCAAGACGGTGAAGCGGCTGACGCGCTCGACCAGGGAGGTCACGTTGGCCTTGCCGAACCCCTTGCGAAACATCACCAGGTCGCACTCCCAATGGCCGAACTGCTGGCGCTCGGAGACCTCCACGGGCCGCAGCGAAATGCTGTGTTCATTGCTGAATCTGCGACCATGGTGGCGGCGCGTGCCGCGCGGCCGGCGACGGCGGCGGTGCTCCGGCAGATGACGATAGAGCGCCTCGGATCGGCCATCTCCGGAATAGGCGTAGCGGTAGATGGTCTCGTGGCTGACGGACGTGGCGTGGCGCTCGAGCTTCATCCGACCCGCAATCTGCTCGGGCGACCAGCCGGCCTTGAGACGGTCGACCACGGCAGCCTTCACGGCCGGGTGCCGGACCAGCTTGCGATGGATGGCACGTCGCCTCTCGTAAGCTCGTTGCGCGGTCATGCCGTAGTAGCCGCTCAGATGGGGTATCTCATCATCCACGAAGCGATTGCGCCGCATCTCCCGGTAAAGCGTGGAAGGCGAGCGGCCGAGCCGCAGTGCGATCTCTTTCATCGGCAATTTTGCCTCGCGCCACCGCGCGAGTTTCTGGCGCTCTTCGAGATCCAGATGTGCGTAGCAGGTGCCCATCGATTGCTCTCCATGTAACCATCTGTTTCCATACAGAAGTTGCACTTCGAACGTGAATCCACCCACACGCACGATTTTTGCGTGTAATGAACGTTATGTAAAGAAGCAGCTGCGATCTGCAGCCGCAGCCGCAGCCGCAGCCGAGATTTGAACCAAATTCGTATCTTGGTTCGATGCTCTGCAAGTCATATTGCCCGCAAGGCATCAAATTTCTGATTAGCCCTTGATGTCCAATGACGGCCAAAGCGCTCGTTGCTGCAACGGGAGAACGCTCCGAACGATTTCGAGATACTGCTCGGCCTTCGGAATCACAGGCGTATCATCGTCCAGCTCGTAGAGCTCGATGATGCAGGACCATGGCATAGGGCAATCCTCCGCATCCTCCCCAATACTGTCCGGATCATCGATCATCGCCATGTCGAACAGAACGCGCGCTTTCCCGAAGATCACGACGCACATACGATAGTCATCATAATCAGTGTTCGCGATCATTTTGTAGCGAACCACGTCCTCGTGCACGTGCTCAGCCATATAAAGGTGTTCCAAAGCGATTTGCGCCGCACGTTCCTTCAAGCCTCCGTTCGAAAGATCCGCATAGCAGCGAAATTCGACTTCATCTTTCTCTGAGACCAAGAAGCCTTCGAGATGCCTTTCGAGCCCGGCATAATCGAAGAACCTGGCGGTGTGACATGACATCATTCCGACGATATCTCCAGGCTGCGCGCCATCAATCTGTGGCAAATTCCATTGCAGGGCGCTCATAGGACGAAAAATGCGTGCCTGAAATGACTTCTCTTCACCATGAGCAACTTCTTGATTGAAAGAAATGATATGGCCGCAGGGTCTTGTTTCTGGCTCACGCATTATTGCAGGCCCTCCGAATATTGGGCTTTCACATTTGCATTAAGAAGCTCTTTCGGCTGGGGGAATTCGATCCGGGACGCCTTCAGAGGCGAGCTGAATTCTCGCATGAACAAGAAATACGCCTTCATTTCCGAAATTGTCTGTCGCGCCGTTTCCAGCGACTTCTCGGCGTGAATGATCGCCCGGATATCGCTCACCGTTTCCGTATCGTTTTTCTGGTCGAAAACAGAGCCGATCACGACGGTAAACTTCTCGAAGTGCAATGTTTCGCATTTGCCCTCGGCCCTGCCGAGAAGGGCGAGGTAGGAGCGCGCGGGGGTATGCACCGAAAGCCAGCTGTCCGTGAGGGCCTTGACGGTGTCATGAGCCTCGGGCGTCATGTTGAAAACGGTCGCATCGCAGGTCCGACCATCTCCATTCGCCACAACGGCATACGAATATTCGGACGCCGAGCCGGTGCGATATTGCTTCCCGACGCCGTGCGCGAGGCTGATCGCAAGAAGCTCATCCTTTGCGGCAGTCTTCAAAGAACGCAGGCGCGAAAGAACACGCGTGGGAAACGTGGGTCGCGGGGGCAGGACGAAGGCGAAGGCGGGGGTGACGGTCAGCATCGTGGATCCTTTGGGTTGGTCGATTTTGGTGTTCTCAGTATCTGGGTCCGTCTGCCAAAGGCGAAAAATGGAGTTGGTCAGACGTTGGATGATCGTGCCTTGCACAGCTGGAGCCTCCGCCAACGTCCCTTCGGAGAGCCAGGCGCGCTTGGCCCCGCGAAGGCTGGGGGTGTCAGTGAGGTGTTTCGTGCAGACAGTCGCGAGAGATGTGCATGCGCCAAGCCGCAACCTCTGCGACGGCGCGGAAAGAGCTTACCTTCCAGGGAACGTTTTAAGTTATCGGGGAGCCGGGGACTGCTGTGCGCAGTCCCCGGCCGAGAGAGCAATTCAGCTGGTTTAGTAGTAGCCAGCTTCCTGATCTTCCTCGCAATCGAAGAAGGCGACGATGTCGAGATCGGGAAACTTCTCCCGCAGCGCCTCGATGATTCCGTGGGGCGGGCTCCAGGCCGTGGTGAAGCTATAGGTCGCCGTCTCCTCGTCGGTGTCCTCGAAGACGTCGATCGCCCCCCATTTCGTGCCCCAATGCGCGTCACGCCAGCAATCGGGATCAAGCCGAGCCAGTCCCTTGAATTGGGCCAGTTCCGCTTCCGACAGCGGACGGGCCACCTTCTCTCCGTCCAGACCTTCTCCTTCGATCCAGTGGCCATGGGTCTGGACTTCGCCATCGACGACAAAGTCCATTTTTCCCGATTTCATCAGGTCGAAGAAGGCTGGCTCCGGAACGACCTTCTCAAAGGCGAACATGGAGGCGTCGGACTGCACGAGTTCGTAGAACTCGGCCATGTCTTCTTCTTCGCCGGTGACAGTGATGCGGTTGTCGCAATAGTTGGGCATGGTGGTCTCCTTGGCATGCCGATAGGGACCGCTCCGCCGGTCACGGCAGAGCGAGATTTGGTTTGATTGAGAATTCCGATCTGACCCGCTTGTCCTGCGCCACCCCGGCGCAAGGCATGCCTTGCATTGCGCGGCATCACGCTGCTTGCGTCATGCCGACGATCGGGTCTTGAACAGGGTCGAGCCCCGCGGGCTTCAGTAGAGGGTGGAAGGGGTGAGCCCGATCCCCCAAGGGGGGACATCCAAATATGAGGGAACGTCCGGGCTGAAAGGCCGGGCAGGCATGCCCTGCCGATCTGCCGGGGCGCCCGGTAGGTAAGTTCGATGCATCATTCGTATTTCAGAAGGCAAAGGACGACCTGCACCGTGAAACGGCAGAGCCGCAAAACGGTGTTGAAACGAGGATTCAAACCGGGTAGCAAGCCTGTGCTAGAGAACTTGAAAGCCCTTTGGAGCCTCGGTTTCGAAGGGTTTTCTTTTGCCCGTATCTGCTCCTTGTTTTGTTCTTGTCTTGACATGGCGCGAAGGCGGCCAAGGCCCTTATGCCATTCGTGCTTGCTAAGCGTCCGAGCCGTTAGTGGTCGTCGGTGTGCTTCGCGACACGGCACGTTACTAGCTAAGAAAAAACCCTTTTGTCACGGGGGGATTCAAACCAGAGGGCTCCTCATCGCAGCTTCCCGTAAGCGCTTATGGTTGCCCAATGAAACAAGGGGAATTCCGCTCGAAACGACCACCATTGTCGGGATTTTTTCGGCACCTCGCAAACTCATCACGAACTATAACATTTCCGTGATTTTTCCGGGTCTCTTGACTTAAAATCGTGTCCGTCGATCAAAAGAGAAAACGGAGATGTTGGCAGCGACCTGGCTGCCCGAGCTTTCCCCATATGCAGCCACGGGCCGAGGCTTTGTGCTCGGCCCCTGCCCTTTCACCCTCGAAGCTCTGCCGCGATCTGCTCTGCGCGCAGCCGGTTGCGCACCGCGTCGATCCGTTCGACGAGAAGCTTCAGCGCTGACTGCAGGGCGATCAGCGCCATCGCGGCCTCGTTCGAAACTTGCTGCTCGTAGCCCCCCGAGACCGCATGCTCATCGGCGATGTAATGCCGCTTCGTGCCTTGGCGGATGGCTGCATCGAGGTCGCCCGCGAAAGTGCGGGACGCTTCGACGTCGAGCGCCGAGAAGATCGTGGTCTGCGCCAGCTCCCGGCGCAGCATCGCGGCTTGGCGCTGCTGCGAGAGCGACAGGCTCTGCGCCTTCTCGGCCTTTGCAAAAGCGGCCTCGGTGGCTTCTGCGGCATCCAGGGCATGGTTGATCCGCACTACGAGGCTGTCGCTCCCATGACACCGCTCACACATGGTAAGCCTCCGTCTCCTGCTGCGACTGCGCCGCGCAGAGCGCGTCCTTCAGGGCTTCGGAAAGCAGGCAGATATCCTCGACATGCGGCGAAGTCGGATCGATCGCCGCGAAGCATTCTGCTTCGATGCGGCCGTCGTCATGCACATGCTCGAGGCGAAGCAAGCCGAGCAGGGCCTTTGCATCGCGCGCGGTCCTGCGCGTCAGCGGCACCGGTTGACGGAGATCGTCGAGCAGGCGCTGCGCACGCAGAAGCCACGGTTGACCGCCGAGGCACCAGGCCGCGTTCTGGAGCGCGACGTCGTATTGCCAGGCGAACCGGTGCAGAGCGGAAGGGGGGATGAACGTGTCGAACATGAAATCTTTCCTTGAGATGTGGGGCCCGGCGGCACGCCGCGGGCGACAAGGCGGCCCCGTCCAGATGGGAGGGCAGCAACGGATTGGCGGTGGAGGTCTCGAGGCTCTTTTCCGGATGACTTGGGACGCATCGGATGCTGCGGGGGCTCTCACTCCGGTGAGCTCCCGCAGAAGCCGATGGCCGAAGTTGCCCCTTGTTCAGGGATCCGAGTGTTGGATGACCGCGGTCGCGCGACGGACGCGGCGCTACCCTTCCGACTGGAGGTTGATGTCTCGCCGGTCGGGCGGCTTGCAGGACAGCAGGGGCCGGTTGCGGCAATGGTTGATGGGGACCGGCGCGCAGGTGGGGCGCGCCCGACCCCAAGGCGGCCGCCGATCAGATCCGCGCGTGACGTGCCTCTGGACAAGCGCGAGCCGTGCCGCGGCGGCCCCGGTAAGCTGTCCGATGACGGCAGTATTCAAAACGGGGTGGGGCTCGAACGCAGGGTCGTCGAGCGCCACGCTCAGCCGTCGCGCCGCATCGAAGACGGTCGGCTTGCGCAGCGAAGCGCAGGCCAGCTCGTCCGGGTCAGTTACCGGCACCAGCAGGCGAGGCGCACGGGGCCGGCCGCTCGAGGTGCCATAGGCGAGCGTCGCAATGCGCTGACCGTTCTCGACATGGGTGGCGAGCACGAGCGTAGGGCGCACCTTCGGTGGCTCATCGCCGTCGCGTTCATGCGGAAAACGGTAGGCGACGATATCGCCGGCGCGCAGCGTCGATCTCCAGTCCGGTTGCGATGACTGGCAGGCAGGAAGCGTCGAATGCATGGGGCAGGATCCTTCGGAGAATTTATCTCCGCCCGTCCCGCTGGCTCGCGAGAGCGCTGATGTCCGGTCGGGCGGCACCCGTCGCGCCCGACCGGACATCAGTGACCTTGCGCGCCTCCCCGCCACTCCCAACACTCTGCTGTTCGGCTACAAAGACCTTTCAGAAAAATGCACTGGTCGTCCTAAATGTATGTTTTATTAAGATTCAAACCTTCACCTGCGGATTTTGCGATTTCGGAAGGAGACCAATTTCCCGGTCATCGCAACCGGAGACACAGCATGACCACGACCCCCATCACCCGCCCCTTCTTCGACACCGCCGCCAGCATTGCGGAAAGCTGCCTGCGGCGTCTCGAGGCGATCTGTCCGCTCGAGGCGTTCGACACGATCATCGATCCCGCCGCAGGACCCGGCGCGCTGTCGACCAGCCTGCGCAATCGGATCGCCATGGATATGGTCTCGCGCCCCGCCGGCCTCTGCGTCGCGAATTTCGCGGCCTCGATGTCCGACGGCGACTTCGGCCGTGCCTTGGTGGTCGGTAGCGCGGAGCCCGGCAGGAACGGCACGTCTGCCGTGGCGTTTTTCAACGCTGCCGCCTCTAA
>NZ_KZ304989.1:12839-14008 GCF_002723615.1 Limimaricola cinnabarinus | reverse complement strand
CTCCAGCCCCGCCGCCCCGCGCGGGGCGTGGGCCGAGAGCCCCAGCTCGGACGCGGCGGACAGGCGCGCGGCCTCGGCCAGCGCGGCCAGCGCGGCGGCCATCAGCCGCCCCTCGCGCCCGGCGGGATCGAGACCGAGCCGCATCAGCGCCGTGCCGAAACCGGCCAGCCCGAGCGCGCCGGGCCGGTCCTCGACCGCCAGCGCCAGCACCCAGACCCGCACCGCCCGGATCAGCGCCCCGGCCGCCACTTCGCCATTCACGACGAAGCGCCCAAGATCGAGCACGACGCGCGGCGCAGCCGGAGCGGCGGCAAACCGCAGCTCGAGCGGCGCACCGTCGCGCATGGCTTGGGCGAGCCGCGACAGCTCATCGGGCGTGGCGGCCCCGGCCTCGACCACGAGCGGCAGCGCCTCATCCGGTGTCGCCGCGCCGCCGGACCACATGCCGGGGGCCGCGACGGCGATCCGCTCCGCGAGCATGTGGCGCATCTCGTCGGTCCAGGCCCGCGCGCTGGCCTCTTCGCCGAGAAAGCCGCGCGCCTCGGCGCGGGCGCGCAGCGCATCGGTGAGCCGTTCGGCGGCACGGCGCAGATCGAGCGGGGCCGCGCCGGGCGCGGCCTGCGCGGCGAGACCGCGCGCGGCGCGGCTCGGCCAGTCGTGCGGCACATGGCCGCCGCGCCCGTCGCCCAGCGTCACGCGCCGCATGGCCAGGCCGGCCAGCGGGTCGCGCCCGGCGATGGTGTAGCCCCGTTCGATCTGCATGGCCTGTTCCCGTGTCATCGCGCCCCGGGGGACCCCCCGGTCGCGCGACCCTGTGCAGCCCGGCGGGCAGGGTCAACGCGCGGCGCGAGGGGCGCGCGACGAATCCCGCAGGCCCGCCCGGCGGGGCGGATTCCGCCCACCGCAATTCGCGCCTTGCCCACAGGGTTTTCCACAGGCCCGGCGCAGCGGAAAAGCCGCGCGCTCATGCGGCTTCAAAAGGCGATCGGCGCAAGGTCGGGCGTCGGTCGCGGCTTGCAGGAGGCGCGCATCCGGTTTGTCCACAGGGGGTGCACAGGCACGGCCCGACTTGTCCACGAAAGGGCGTGTCGGCAGGGCAACAGGCCCTTTCCAGGGCGGAACGGGCGGTGATGGGGGCTGCGCGCTGCGCCAGCGCGGCCAAAGCGAAT
>NZ_KZ304989.1:10928-12048 GCF_002723615.1 Limimaricola cinnabarinus | reverse complement strand
CCCCCCCCCCTGTCTGTTGCGAATGGAGTAGAATGGCGGTGCGGAAGGGAGCCCGTCCCCCCCCAGGGTCGAGAGCCCGTGTGGGAGCAAGGGTCCCTTCCGCGTCGCGATCAACCTGAACAGTTGCTTGGGACGGCTGACTCCGATCCCGCATGACATGGACAGGAGCTTTTACCATGCCACAGACCGTCATCGGCTGCGACCTTGCCCGCGGCTGGATCGATACGCACGCCCTGCCGACCAAGGTGGTGGTGAGGATCGATAACAATCCGAACAGCATTACCCGCTGGACCGCGTCCTTGCCTGCAAACTCTCTAGTCGTCTTCGAGGCCACCAGCGGCTGCGACACTCTTTTGATCAAGGCACTCTGCGACCGGGGCCTTCGCTTCGCACGGGTCAATCCGCGCCAAGCCCGAGAGTTCGCCCGCGCGACGGGCGTGTTGGCCAAAACGGATCGGGTCGATGCGCGCATACTGGCTGATATGGGGCGCCTCTTGCCTCTCGAGGTTACCGCGCCGCCTCATCCGGATCGGGCCCGACTTTCTGATTTCCTTCGTCGCCGCAGGCAGTTGGTCGAAATGCGGAAAGCCGAAAAGGTGCGTCGCCACAGCGCCGGCCAGCCAGCAATCCTGCGCGAGATCGAGACGATGATCGCGCTGCTCGACCGCCGCATTGTCATCATGGATCGCAAGATTGCGGCTCTGATCGGAGACAGCCCCGAACTTACCGAGCATGCGGAGTTGCTTCGCGCCGTGCCTGGGATTGGACCGACGGTGCTGGCAACGCTTCTCGGCGAACTGCCCGAACTCGGCACGCTCTGTCGGCGTCGGATCGCCTCTCTCGCCGGGCTCGCTCCACATGCCCGCGAGAGCGGCACATGGCGCGGCACACGACGTATATGGGGAGGACGACGCAAAGTCCGCGAGGCTCTCTACATCGCGGCCTTGAGCGCGTCCCGCCGCGTGCCGCTCTTGATTGCCATGCGAGATCGAATGAAGGCTGCCGGCAAAGCCCCCAAAACAGTTCTCATTGCCGTTGCCCGTCAGCTCCTCGTCATCCTCAACGCCATGATCCGAAACAAACAGCCCATTCGCCTCTAAGAAACGACACAGTTGCCCCC
>NZ_KZ304989.1:0-10153 GCF_002723615.1 Limimaricola cinnabarinus | reverse complement strand
TGCCCCGCAAGGCGCCGGCCAAGGCACGGGGGCGACAGAAACACGCATGGGACACGCGCCCCGCAAGGCGCGCGATCCGCCCCGGAGGCGGTCGTGGGATCATGAAACCGGAGGATTGGTCGGGGCGGCAGGATTCGAACCTGCGACCCTCTGTTCCCAAAACAGATGCGCTACCAGGCTGCGCTACGCCCCGAACCGCCGCCCTTCTAGGCCGAGCCGCGGCCGGGCGCAAGCACCCGTCTCAGTCGCAGGGATCTGCCGCCGGCACCTCGTCCGAACCGATCGCGGGGTGGCGCAGCGTGTCGCCTTCGGAGATGCCCAGCCGCGCGGCCATGCCGCCATTGATCTCCAGCACGTACTGGATGTCGTCGCCGCCGGGAATCGGTGTTTCGTCGAGCGGGCGGGCGCGGGAATGCACGCGGCCGATCGTGCCGTCGGCGCGGGCGAAGATGATGTCGAGCGGAATGAGCGTGTTGCGCATCCAGAAGGAGACGGGGCCGGGTTCGTCATAGACGAAGAGCATCCCCGCCATGCGCGGCATCTCCTCGCGGTGCATCAGCCCCAGGGCCCGTTCGGCGGCGTCGTCGGCCAGCTCGACCGCAAAGCCCGCCTGCCCCCAATCGCCCGCCACGGTCACCCGGTCGGGCGCACATTCGGCACCGAACGCCGCGAGCGGCAGCGCGGCGAGGAGCGCCGCCAGCAGCGCGGTCTTCATTGGCCGCCTTCCGGGTCGCGTCCGCTCTCATCGGCCGAAGGCTCGCGCAAGGCGGCGTCCCAGGGCAGGATCTCGGTCGCCATGCGGCCGCGGCGGCCCTGGATCACCCGCAGCGCCACCGCCTCGCCCGGTTCGAGATCCGACAGGCCCGAGCTGCGCAGCACCTCGACATGCAGGAAGATGTCGTCCGGCGCGCCGAACTGGTTGGCAAAGCCGAATCCCTTGGCCTTGTCGAACCACTTGATCCGGGCCGGTTCGAGCGGGCGGCTGGCGAGATAGTCGGGGTCGAACTCGGCGAAATCGGCCAGCGGCACCGATGCGGCGGTCGGCGGCGGATCGAGCGACAGGATCGTCACGGCCTGCGTGCCCCGCTCGGTGCGCTGCGCCTCGATCCGGATGCGCGCGCCATCGGCGACCGAATTCTGCCCGTAATTGCGCAGCACGTTGGCGTGCAGCAGGATATCCGCGCCGCCCTCGTCGGGCACGATGAATCCGAACCCCTTCGCCGGATCGAACCATTTCACATGACCCGCGAGCTCGAAGCGGTCCTCGGCCTGCTTGTCCAGCATCTCGTTCATTTCCGCCTCCAGCGGCTGTCGGTCGACCCGACCATTTTTTGCCTGTGCACCACAGTCGCCATGCCGCGTCCAGCCCCGAATTTCATGCAGCGTGAAATCACGGTCCCAACCGTAACACATCGAAGGGCCCGGAGACGCCGCGTCGCGTCCATTTGTAGCGATCGTGAAGCCGGTGCGCCCCGTCCGCCCAGAACTCCATCTCGACCGGCCGGATCCGGTAGCCGCCCCAGAAGGGCGGGCGCGGCGGATCTTCGCCGAGTTCGGCCCGCAGCCGCGCCATCTCGGCCTCCAGCACCGCGCGCGAGGCGATGGGGCGGCTTTGCGGCGAGGCCCAGGCCCCGATCCGGCTGGTCAGCGCGCGCGAGCGGTAATAGGCGTCGGCCTGCGGCCCGTCCTCGCGCTCGACCCGGCCGCGGACCCGGATCTGCCGGCGCAGGGATTTCCAGTGAAACACCAGCGCCGCGGCTCCCGTGGCCTCGATCTGCCGGGCCTTGGCGCTTTCGTAATTGGTGAAGAAGACGAAGCCGTTGTCCTCGATCTGCTTGATCAGCACCACCCGCACATCCGGCAGGCCGGTCTCGTCCACGGTGGAAAGCGCGGCCGCGTTGGCGTCCGACGGCTCGAGCGCCTCGGCCTCGGCCAGCCAGCGCCGCGCGATCGCGAACGGGTCTTCGCCCGCGAAGATGTCCCGGTCGTCGTTCATCATACCAACTCGCTCACTCGTACCCTTCCAGTGTAGACCGAAATGCGCCTTCCACGCCACATGCTCGTCCAAGGCAACGCTGACCTCGCGTCCACCCCGGCCTTGATGCCATTCTCCCTATCGCCTACACCGGATCGAAACGGCGCCGGATCGGCAAGAGGAATATTCATGACATCGCAGTTGATGGCGGGAAAACGCGGACTCATCATGGGGCTCGCCAATGACAAGTCGATTGCCTGGGGCATCGCCAAGGCCTGCGCCGGCGCCGGCGCCGAGCTGGCATTCTCCTACCAGGGCGAGGCCCTGAAGAAGCGCGTCGGCCCGCTGGCGGCCGAGGTCGGCTCGGACATCGTGCTGCCCTGCGACGTCGGCGACGAGGAGAGCATCGACGCGCTCTTCACCGAGTTGCAGAAACAATGGGGCAAGATCGACTTCATCGTCCACGCCATCGGCTTTTCCGACAAGTCCGAGCTGCGCGGCCGCTATGTCGAGACCTCCAAGCAGAACTTCCTGATGTCGATGGACATCTCGGTGTGGTCCTTCACCAGCGTCGTCAAGCGCGCCGCGCCGATGATGACCGAGGGCGGCTCCTGCCTGACTCTGACCTATTACGGCGCCGAAAAGGTCATGCCGCATTACAACGTCATGGGCGTGGCCAAGGCGGCGCTGGAGGCGAGCGTGCAGTATCTCGCCGAAGACCTGGGCCGCGACCGGATCCGCGTCAACGCCATCTCGGCCGGCACGATCAAGACGCTCGCGGCCTCGGGCATCGGCGATTTTCGTTACATCATGAAGTGGAACGAGTATAATTCGCCCCTGCGCCGTACGGTCACGCAGGAGGAGGTCGGAAATTCCGCGCTCTACCTCTTGTCCGATCTGGGCTCGGCCGTTACCGGCGAGGTCCACCATGTCGACGCGGGCTACCACGTGATCGGCATGAAGAACCCCGACGCGCCCGACATCACGAAAGGCTGAAGAGCGATGACCGACCGTTTGCCGCATGAAAAGGGCTTCCACGTCAGCTGGGACCAGCTGCACCGTGACAGCCGCGCCCTCGCCTGGCGCCTCGACGGGCGCGGACCCGGCGAGGACGGCGCCTGGAAGGCCGTGGTCGCGATCACCCGCGGCGGCATGGCCCCGGCGATGATCGCCGCGCGCGAGCTGGGCATCCGCACGGTCGACACGATCTCGGTCAAATCCTACGAGCACCAGAACCAGGCCAGCGCCAAGGTGCTCAAGGCCCCCGACGCCGAGATGATGGGCGATGGCGAGGGCGTGCTCGTGATCGACGACCTGGTCGATACCGGCCGGACGCTGGAGCTGGTGCGCAAGCTCTACCCCAAGGCGCATTTCGCCACCGTCTATGCCAAGCCGATGGGCAACAAACAGGTTGACACCTATGTCACCGAGGTGAGCCAGGACACCTGGATCTTCTTTCCGTGGGACATGGCGCTGCAATATGTCGAGCCCTATCGCGGCAAGGACTGAGCCGCGCCCTTTCCTGCAAGGCCCCGCCCCACCGGCGGGGCCTTTCGCGTTTCGGGCCGGTCGTGATTGCGCCCGCCCCCTGCGCTGGCTAGCGTCGCCCGGGACAACCGAGGGAGCCCCCATGAGCGACACGCGCACCGCATCGACCTTTCCGCCGCCGGTGATGGAGGCCCGCCGCTGGATCGAGGGGGTGTCGTTTCCGCCCCATCGCCCGCTGCTGAACGTGAGCCAGGCCGCCCCGGTCGATCCGCCCCCCGAGCCGCTGCGCCGCGCCATGGCCGAGATCGTGATGCAGGATGCCAGCGCCCATCTCTATGGCCCGGTGCTGGGCCTGCCCGAGCTGCGCGCCGAGATCGCGGCGACATGGGCGCGCGATCATGGCGGGCCGGTCTCGCCCGAACAGGTCGCCGTCACCTCGGGCTGCAACCAGGCCTATTGCGCCGCCATCGCGGCGCTGTGCGGCGAAGGCGCGGAGGTGATCCTGCCCGCCCCGTGGTACTTCAACCACCGGATGTGGAACGACATGGCCGGCGTGCGGACCGTGCCGCTCGACACCGGCCCGGCCCTGCTGCCCGACCCGGAGGCCGCCGCCGCGCTCATCACCCCCGCCACCCGCGCCATCGTGCTGGTCAGCCCCAACAACCCCGGCGGCGTCGAATACCCCGCCGCGCTGCTCGCCGCCTTCCGCGACCTGTGCCGCGCCCGCGGCCTCGCGCTGATCCTCGACGAGACCTACCGCGATTTCGACAGCCGCGAAGGCCCGGCGCACGACCTCTTCGCCGATCCCGACTGGGACGACGTGCTGGTGCAGCTCTATTCCTTTTCCAAGGCCTATCGCCTGACCGGCCACCGCGTCGGCGCGGTCACCGCCTCGCCCGCGCGGATCGCGCAGATGGAGCGGTTTCTCGACACGGTGACGATCTGCCCCACCAGCCTCGGCCAGAAGGCGGCGCTGTGGGGGATGCGCAATCTGGGCGACTGGCTCTCGGGCGAGCGGGCCGAGATCATCGCGCGGCGCCGGGCGATGGAGGCGAGCTTCGCGCGGCTCGAAGGGCATGGCTGGCGGCTGATGGGCTGCGGCGCCTATTTCGGCTGGATCGAACACCCCTTCGAAGAGGCCTCGGACGCGCTGGCGCAGCGGCTCGTGCATGAGGCGGGCGTGCTCCTGCTGCCCGGCACGATGTTCACGCCCGAGAACAGCGAGGCGGGCCGCCGCCAGCTGCGCATCGCCTTCGCCAATGTCGACGCAGGCGGCATCAATCAGCTGGAAACCCGTCTCGCGGCGCTGCCCGCGCGCTGAGCCCGCCCCATCCGCTTGCACGGCCCCGCCCGCTTGCCTATTCAACGGCACACGCCGCTGGGGCGCGACAGGGAGACCGCAATGGCATCGAGCAAGGGCAACCGCGTATTCGTCTGGATCATCCTGATCCTGCTCTTCGTGGGCCTGATCGGCTTCGGGGCGACCGGCCTCACCGGCAACGCGACCCGGCTGGGCACGGTCGGCGACAAGGATCTGGAAATCCAGAGCTACGCCAACGCGCTGCAAAGCCGCATCCGGGCGCTCGAAAGCCAGACCGGCTCGGCCATCAGCATGGCGCAGGCGCAACAGATGGGGCTCGACCGCGCGGTGCTGGGCCAGCTCGTCACCGAGCGGGTGCTCGATGCCGAGGCCGATGCGCTCGGCCTCTCGGTCGGCGATGCGGCGGTGAGCGAGCAGGTGCTCGCCATTCCCGCCTTCCAGGGGCTGAACGGCAGCTTCGACCGCGCCGCCTATCGTGATGCGCTGTCGCGCAACGGGTTCAGCGTCGCCGAGTTCGAGGAAAGCCTGCGCGAGGGCGAGGCCCGCGCGCTGCTGCAAGGGGCCGTGGTCGGCGGCGTGACCGCCTCCGACACCCATGTCGAGGCGATGATCGATTTCATGATGTCGCGCCGCGACATCACCTGGGCGCCGGTCACGCTCGCCGCCGCCCCCGCCGCCCTGCCCGATGATGGCCGCCCGCGGGTGATCCTGCCCGAGATCCTGCTCGATGCCGAGATCCCCGCCCCGAGCGAGGCCGAGATCGCCGCCCGCTACGAGGCCGCGCCCGAAGCCTATACCGCGCCCGAGACCCGCGAGATCAGCTATGCCTGGCTGCGCCCCGAGGCGGTGGCCGACGAGATCGAGATCTCCGAGGAGGAGGTGCGCGACCTCTACGAGCAGCGCATCTCCGAATACGTGCAGGAAGAGCGCCGCCTGGTCGAGCGTCTCGTCTATCCGAGCGATGAGGCCGCGGCGCAGGCGCTGGCCCGGCTCGAGGCGGGCGAGGCGCGCTTCGAGGATCTCGTGGAGGCGCGCGGCCTGACGCTCGAAGCGGTCGATCTGGGCGACGTGGCCGAGGGCGATCTCGACGCAGCCGCCGGGCCGGTCTTCGCGGCCCAAGCCGGCGACGTGGTCGGCCCGGTCGAGACCGGCCTCGGCCCGGCGCTGTTTCGCGTCAACGCCGTGCTCGCCGCCGAGGAGGTCTCCTTCGAGGAAGCCGCGCCCGACCTGCGCGACGAGCTGGCCCGCGCCCGCGCCCGCCGCGAGATCGAGCGCCGCTCGGAGGAGATCACCGACCTGATCGCCGGCGGCGCCGCGCTCGAGGATCTGGCCGAGCGCGTCGGCATGGAGCTGGGCTCGGTCGATTGGAGCGAGGGCACGACCGGCGGCATCGCCGATTACGCCCCCTTCCGCGAGGCGGCCGCCCGCGTGCAGGAGGGCGATTTCCCCGAGCTTCTGGCCTTCGAGGATGGCGGCGTCTTCGCCCTGCGGCTCGACGGCGTCACCCCGCCCGCGCTGCGCCCGCTCGACGAGGTGCGCGACGAGGTGATCGCCGACGTGATGGCCGAGACCAGCGCGCGGATGCGCGCCGAGAAGGCCGAGGCGCTGGCCGCGCGCATCGCGGCGGGTGACGGCTTCGAGGCCGCGGGGCTCGCGCCGCGCGAGGCGCGCAACCTCACCCGCCGCGCCTTTGTCGAGGGCACCGGCCCGGGCTTCGTGCGCGCGGTCTTCGAGATGGAGGAAGGCGAGACCCGTGTGATTTCGGGCGAAGGCTACACCGCCGTGGTCCGGCTCGACGCCGCCCATCCCCCGGCCGAGGACGATGCGGGCGTCGCCGCCGAGCGGCAGGCGATCGAGCAGCGGATCGGCACCGGTCTCGCGCAGGACATCTACGCCGCCTATGCCAATGCCGTGCAGTCGCGCACCGAGATCCGCATCGACGATGCCGCCGTTCAGGCGGTCCACTCCTCCTTCAGGTAAGACGCCATGCTCAGCCCCGATTTCGAGACGTTCCGCCAAGGCTTCGAAGGGGGCGCGAACCAGATCGTCTGGACCCGGCTCGCCGCCGATCTCGACACGCCGGTTTCGCTGATGCTCAAGCTCGCCAATGCCGGCCGCCACGCCTTCATCCTCGAAAGCGTGACCGGCGGCGAGGCACGCGGACGCTACTCGATCATCGGCATGAACCCCGACCTGATCTGGGAATGCCGCGGCGAGACGAGCCGGGTCAACCGCGCGGCGCGCTACGACGACGAGGCCTATGAGGAGATGCCGGGCCACCCGCTCGACGCGCTGCGCGCGATCCTCGCCGAAAGCCGGATCGACCTGCCCGAAGACCTGCCCGCCGCCTCCGCCGGGCTCTTCGGCTATCTGGGCTACGACATGATCCGGCTTGTCGAGCGTCTGCCCGACGTGAACCCCGACCCGCTCGGCCTGCCCGACGCGGTGATGATGCGCCCCACCGTGGTGGCGGTGCTCGACGGGGTGAAGGGCGAGGTGATCCTCGTGGCGCCGGTCTGGCAGGGTCAGGGCCAGTCGGCCCGCGCCGCCTTTGCCCAGGCCGGGGAGCGGGTCACCGAGGCGATGCGCGCGCTCGACCGCCCCGTGCCGCGCGAGGCGCGGGCGCTGCAGGCCCCCGGCGCCCTGTCCGAGCCGGTCTCGAACTTCAGCCATGAGGGCTATCTCGCCGCCGTGGCCAAGGCCAAGGACTACATCCGCGCGGGCGACATCTTTCAGGTCGTCCCGGCCCAGCGCTGGACACAGGATTTCCCGGAGCCGCCCTTCGCGCTCTACCGCAGCCTGCGGCGCACCAACCCCTCGCCCTTCATGTTCTACTTCAATTTCGGCGGCTATCAGATCGTCGGCGCGTCCCCCGAGATCCTCGTGCGGGTGATGGGCGGCGAGGTGACGATCCGCCCCATCGCCGGAACCCGGCCCCGCGGCGCCACGCCCGAGGAGGACCGCGCGCATGAGGAGAGCCTTCTGGCCGACGCCAAGGAGCTCTCCGAGCACCTGATGCTTCTGGATCTGGGGCGCAACGATGTGGGCCGGGTGGCGAAACCGGGCACGGTGCGCCCGACCGAGAAGTTCATCATCGAGCGCTATTCCCACGTCATGCACATCGTCTCGAACGTGGTGGGCGAGCTGCGCGAGGATCAGGACGCGCTCTCGGCGCTCTTGGCGGGGCTTCCGGCGGGCACCGTCTCGGGCGCGCCCAAGGTGCGGGCGATGGAGATCATCGACGAGCTGGAGCCCGAAAAGCGCGGCGTCTATGGCGGCGGTCTTGGCTATTTCAGCGCCAATGGCGACATGGACATGTGCATCGCGCTCCGAACGGCGGTGGTGCAGGACCGCAAGCTCTACATCCAGGCCGGTGGCGGCGTCGTCCATGACAGCGACGCGCAAGCCGAATACATGGAGACGGTGCACAAGTCGAACGCGCTCAGGCGGGCGGCGGCGGATGCCGCGATGTTCCGCCCCGAGGGCAATGGCTGAGAACATGAAGGGCGGGGATCACCCCGCCCTTTTCGCATCCGGCCTTCAGCGGCGGCGCAGCGCCGCATCAAGGCTCCACGGCCCGGGGCCTGCCACGAAGATGTAGAGAAACACGAAGCAGTAGAGGATCGCCGCATCGCCGCCATTGAGCGTCGGATAGAGGCTGCCCGGCGCGTGGAACATCCAGTAGGCCACCGCCATCATGCCCGACAGCACGAAGGCCACGGGGCGGGTGAAGAGCCCGGCAAGCAGCAGCAGCCCGCCAATGAGCTCCAGCACGCCGCCCACGCCCATCAGCGAGGCCAGCGGCGGCTGCTGATCGGTCGGCGGAAAGGCGAAGAGCTTCTGGCTGCCATGCAGCAGGAAGATCAGCGCGCTGACGATGCGCAGCACGCTGAGCATCTCGGGCGCGCGGCTGGCAAGCCGGGAGTCGGGGGTCTGGGTGGTCATCTGCGAGGGTCCGATCTGAAAGGGGCGATTGCCCCCCGATTGCCGCCCTGCCCTGCCGCCGTCAAATCACCGGGCCTGTGCGCAGGCGCGCACCCGCCTCTGCCGACATCACCGGTTACTTCGCCAGACCCGTGCCCTGCATCTGCAGCAGCGCGCTGAGCGGCGCGGGGGCGACGCCCTCGCGGTCCGTGCGGTTGCCCCAGAGCGTCAGCGCGGTGATCGTCTCGGGATTGAGCCGCCCCATCAGCGCCACCGCGCCTTGCTGGCGCGCGCGAAAGGCGGCCTGGTCGAGAAAGCGCCGGATGACCCGGTCGTCCTGTCCGACCTGGCCCAGATCGCGGTAGATCTCGACCGCCGGGACACCCTGCCCGGCCGCCTGGCGCAGCGGCGTGGCCAGCCCTTCGGACAGTGCCGCGAGGCCGCGCCCGTCCTGCGCCAGCCGCTCCAGCGCCTGCGCCGTCACCGCCTTGTCGGCGGTGAGCCCCGCGCCGCCCGCATCGAGCAGCGCCACGGTTTCGGGCAGCGTCTCGAAGGCGGCATCATAGGCCGCCTCGACATCCGAAGGCCCGGCATTGCCCGGCAGCCGCGCCATGGCGGCGATCTCGTAGCCCGCGGCGCGCCAGCGCGCGGCGCGGTCGCGCGCCTGCGGCAGTTCGGGGTCGATCGCGATGGTGACGGGAAAGGGGATGCTGGAGGCGGCGGCGACCGGCTCGTCGATCTCGCCATCGTCGATCAGCACCACCGAAAGACGCGGCATGCCACCTTCGGCCGTATCGGCCGCCGCGAAGCGCAGCAGCGCCGGCGCGTCCTCGTCGAACTCGGGGGTCGGCTCGGGCGCGGCCCGCGCCTCCCCCTGCGCCTCCTCCTGTGCCTCGCCGGATGCCCCGGCCCGGCGCACCGCGACGGCATCCTCGTCGAGCCCGGCGGGCTGGCCCGGCAGCGCCGGGGCTTCGGATTCGGGCAGAACGGTGATGGTGCCCGGCTCGTCCGGCAGCGCCGCGGGGCGCGCCCGCGGCAAGGGCACGCGCAGCGGCGTCCCGTCGGCAGCGCGGGAGGCCCGTGCCAGCGCCTCGCCCGTCTCCTCTGTCTCACCGGCTTCGGTCGCGGACGGCACGGCCGCCCCCGGCGGGGACATGGCGACGCTTTCGTCGCCCGCTTCGGGCGCGCCTTCATCGACCACCACCCGCGGCTCGGCCGAAGGCGCGGGGGGCGGTTCGGTCGCGACGGTGATGTCGGCCTCCTCGGCCGGGATCTCGATCACCCGCGAGGGCGGGCCCGGCAGCACCGGCTCCTCTGCCCCGAGATCGAGCCGGGGCGGATCGAGCCGGGCGATCTCCGTGGCGGGCGGCGCGATCGCCGCGTCCGTGCGGGGCCGTTGCAGCGGCGCGGTGTCGGCGCTGGGCGCGCGGCCGCGCCCGGCGGGC
>NZ_KZ304988.1 GCF_002723615.1 Limimaricola cinnabarinus | reverse complement strand
TAAAAGGTGTAAGAGACAGGAGGGCGGTCATGAGCGGGCAGTTGGTAGGGTATGCGAGAGTCAGCACCGTGGCGCAGGACGCCGGGCTCGAGGGACAGCTCAAGACGCTTGAAGGGGCGGGATGTACTAGGGTCTTCGAGGAGCGCGTCTCGTCAGTAGACCTCCCAGCTCGAGAGAAGCTCGCTGAGGCGCTTCGTTACCTACGCGAGGGGGACACCCTGGTGGTGACCAAACTCGACCGTCTGGCGCGCTCTACAGGCCACCTGCACGATCTTCTCGGAGAGCTCGAGGCCAAGGGGGTCAGTCTCAAGGTGCTGGACATGGGCGTCGACACCAGCACACCTACCGGCAAGCTGATCTTCAACCTGGTGGGCAGCATCGCCCAGTTCGAGCGTGAGATCATGCTCGAGCGCCAGCGTGAGGGGATCGCCAAGGCGCGGGCTGCTGGAAAATACAAGGGCCGCAAGCCTACAGCCCGCGCCAAGACGGGTCAGGTGCGACAACTGCAGAGTGAAGGTATGGGCGCGACCCAGATTGCTCGAAAGCTTGGGATCAGTCGTGCGTCTGTCTATCGCATCCTCGCCGATCTTAAGATCGACAGTCAGGAGATCGAAGGTAGCTGGTAGAGTTATCCACAGGGTAGCCTTTTCTATATTTCTATTTCTATTTCAGGGCGACAGAAATCTTTATATATCAAGGTCTTGCTTGGATAACGGCTACAAATCACGGGCCTACGGCTACAAATTGCGGGTCTACGGCTACAAATCACGGGCTTACGGCTACAAATTGCGGGCCATAGTCGTAGACATGGCTACATCGGGCCGCTAGCCGTAGCTTATGAGCAAACGGCCCGCGACGACCCTCAATGCCATCGCCAGCAAGCAGGATGACCCCGACGCGATCGTGGAGGCCGGCGAAATGGTCGATCTCCGGTTCCCTATGGGTGGGCGGATGTCGCTCAGGAGCGCCAAGCTGTTCCACCTGCTGGTGAAGGTCGCGGGGGTGGACGTGGCCGAGGACAAGCAGCACCGCTTCCCCCTAGCTGCACTCAACGAAAGCTTTCATGTCTCCGTGGGGGAGCTGGAGACGCTGATCGACGAGCTTCACTCCACTACCATCAAACTCAAGCTCACAGACGAGCATGGACGCCGGTTCACCAAGTCCGGGCCGTTCTTCGCCGATGTCGAGCGCGAGGAGGAGACGCAGGCCCAGGCGGAGATCAGGTTCGCCTTCAGCCCCGTGCTGCGGCAGGCCATCGCCAACAGCACCCACTGGGCGATCATATCGCGCCGCGCGGTGCTGGCCTTCGAGAGCAAGTATTCTTTGCGCCTCTACACCGTCCTGAGCCTGCGCGCTGGGCTTAGGAAGACCCACGAGGATTTCTCGGTCGAGGACTTGCGGCAGATCCTTGGCGTGCCGAGTGAGAAGCTAACAGCGTGGAAGAACCTGCGTCTGCGGGCGCTCGACCCTGCCATCGAGGAGATCAATCACCTGGCCGGCTTTCGGGCTTCCTATGTGCCGCAGAAGCAGGGTCGAAAAGTGGTTGGGATCACGCTGAGCTGGGGGCAGAAGGGTCAGGACGAGGTCGTGGAAGCCATGAAGGAGCTCGAGCGCTCGCGGGTTGGACGGAAGGTTCGGCGTCAGGGCGCGGCCGAGCGGATCATCGAGCAGGAAAATCGGCAACGCGAAGCACTGGCGACACAACTTTCCCAAGCAATGGGTGGCATCTCTATACCCCCTGATTAGGCTCAGAACCCATTGATTGCAGACGAAGGTTGCAATTCAAGCTCCGAACGGAACGGAAGACGATCACAATCGGCGCGACCTACCTTCAGGCGCACCGCACAAGCTCCAACCTGCGGTTGGGGGCCAGATAGACTGCTCGGGTGGACGAACGATGAGATGAACACGAAGCTTCATGCCGCCACCGACAGCATTGAGCGTCCGCTCCGGTCTTCATTACAGGCGGTCAGTGACTATGCGGAGGCCAGGGCGCTGATGGGTAGGTTGCCAGCAGCCGACTGACTGCTGGGATCCGGTCCGCGTCTGCCGCCACTGCGCCGAGCGCGACTCCGCTCGCCTTCGAGAAATACATGGCGACCTGCGTTCGGTTGCGCACCCCGAGCTTGCGCCGGATAGAGGTCGCGTGAACATTCACGGTGTTGACTGCGATACCGAGCTTGCGCGCGATCTCCTTGTTAGAGACGCCGCGGCAGATCTCGTGCGAGATCTCTCTTTCACGGCTCGTGAGCGTTTGCACCCCGTCCTTTGGGCCACCGTCCCGGTCGGCCGGTGCGTCGGGGTCGGCGACCACCCGAAGGCCCGAAGCCGCGACGGTCAGCATGGCGGCCGCGATGGTCTCCTCCATGGCATCGGTCAACACGCCCACGACGTTGCGCGGCAACGGCTTGGGCAGTTGGTCCCCGCAGCCGTTGCGCGCGAACACAACGACCGTCTTGGTCCCGCACCTTGCGATCAAGGCGGCAATGCCGCGGCTCTCTAAGTCCTCCGGCCCGACCGCGAGAATAACATGGGTGTTCGCTTCGGACTGGGCCAAACGGTCCAAGGCGGCAGCCGATGGAACTGTGGAAACGGAGACCTCGAATCCAGCCTCCTCGACCAGCTTCGCCAAGGCCATCCTGTCCCAGGAACGCCAAGATAGGACCGCCCACAACGTGCGCGCATCAAAACTTCCGGACATGTCGATACCCCCCGGGGCACTTCACCAACTGCGGATCGGCCATATCCGGTCGATCGAGGCAGCAGGTCCCGGACGGCTTTTGCCCGGACGCCCAACCACAAATACACAAACAAAAAATTACGTCCTGGGACACATAATGTCGCGTAACCGGTGATTCGCGCAATGGGTCTATCAACTTAAGGGCATTTTTGTGGCAGAGGCCGGCGGTTAGGGTGCGTCGCCGGGGATGCGGATGCCCTCGCGCACGTTGGGGAGGCTTGCCAGGTCCGTCCGCAAATCGTTCAGATCGAAGATCACGTCACGCCGACCGGGAGCGGAAGCGACGCGCTCGACGCGGCCCTCGGCCTGGGCATCCACGGGCGGCGGGGTGCGCCGGACGACAGAGGGTTGCCGGTTCTGGAAGGGCTGGGACGCGGGTTGCTGAACGAGCGGGCGGCGGGCGCCAGGCGGGGCTTGCGGGACAGTGATCCGGGCGATGCCCCGGTCGGCCTGCGTTAGGTAGACGTGCTGCGCCGCGGCGGGGGCATCTGGCGCGAGTACGGTTAGCACTGCGATCGCCGAGATGTATCTTCCAAATGGCATGACGGGTCCTTCGTCGATCTAGGATGCGCTGGCGTCCAGCATTCCGACGCTGCCGCCCTGACCCTTCTGTTGCAAGGGGAAAGGGGGCGGTCCGCTCCCATGCAACACCATTGCTAGTCAATTCGCGTTAGAGGGCGCCGTCGGCCTAATCTGTCCTGTCAATTTTCGCGGCCTCCCCCACTCCAGCACGGTGTGAAGGCGCTCAACCGGGGGTGCGGCCTTCTGCCAGTGCCGTTGGGCGCAGCAGGGAGATTGATGATGAAGACCCTTCTACTTTCCACCGTCGCCGTGTTCGCCTTCACCGGGTTCGCCGCGGCGCAGAGTGCTACGCCGAGCAACGACGCGAATGGCAGCCCTCAAAACAACATCTCTACCGCGACTGAGGGCGACGAGAAAGCGGAGGCCCAAACGTTGGGCGAAGCCGCTGTGGCGGAAATCTTTGATGGCGGCGATGCCAATCCCGAAGCCAAGGCGGAAGTTGGAGACAGTGTTGCAGCTGCCGCTCAGGGCGACGGGGTAGGTGGCCCCAACCAGGCGACCATCGATCAGAACGCCCAGTCCGAAAACGCGTCGGTCCAGTTCCAGCTCGGCAACGACAACATCTCGATCAACAATCAGGTGGGTTTGAACAACGAAAGCGCCCTGATGCAGATCGGGGATGATAACACCGGCGTTGTTTCTCAAACAGGAGACGGCGCGCACGAAGCAGCCTTCTCGCAGGTGGGCGATAACAACACGACCGTGCTCGCCCAGGACGGCGAAGACCACGCTGCCGCCTCGGCAACCTTTGGTGATTGGAACACTTCATACGCGTTCCAGAGCGGCGGCCCCGACAACATCATGGCCAGCGCTCAGTTCGGCAACACTAACTTCTCGGCCGTGATTCAGGACGGCGCGCGCAACACGGCTGCGTCCGTGCAGAGCGGCAATGATAACGGTTCGTTCATCTCGCAGGGCGGAGGCCTAAGCAGCTCGGTCACCGCGCCGCTGGGCGGCGGCACGTTCTCGGCTGGCCTTGTCGATGTACCCGGCGCGACCATCACCGGAACGCCTTTCCCCTCATCTATTCCGGTGTCCGAAGGCAACGCCGCAGCGAGCGTTCAGGCTGGCAACAGCAACTCGAGCGCGATCGTGCAGGCTGGCCTCACCAACAAAGCGATCAACTACCAAGACAGCCGCCCGTGATCGCTTGTAGCCCCCCAACGGGTGGGACCGGTGTGGTTGGTTGCCCCGACCCTTGCCAGGCACCCCGCCCGAAGGCACCGTCGGAGGCGTTCGCGCCTCCGACACCGTTTTCGGCCCCGGCCGACATCCCCAGAGAGGTCTGCCATGCTCGCCGTCCTTCTCCTTCCGATCCCGCTCGCCGTTACCGCGGCCTTGGACGACCTGCGCTGTGAGCTCGACCTGCGCCCCATCGGACTCCTGACCGAGATTGCGGCCATCGCTCATGGGCCGCCGGGCACCGAAGGCACCTACCGGCTGTCCGTGCGCATGACGGGGGGCGGCAACAGTTCCGTTTCGTCGCAGGGTGGAACCTTCCGGATCGATGAGGGCGGGGAAGTCACGCTGGCCCGCACCGTCATGAGCGGCTCGGATCGCCCGGAAGCGCGACTGCGGCTGGAGGTAGAAAATCGCTTCATTGATTGCCACGGCACAAGGTAGAATAGCGCCCTAGCGTAAAGAGATCGAGGAGAAGACAATGCCCCGACCGCGTGCTTCCCTTGCCTTGCTGGCGTTCGCGCTGCTGCTGCTGCCGCCAGCGGAAACATCCGCGCAGCAAATGTCCTTCCAGGTCGACAACCAGGTCTCGCTCGAGCAGGTGGTCGCCGTTCGCGATCAGTTCGGCGTCCCCGTCATCGCGAGAGAACGGCCCGACCTGTCCGCCGGCAGCAGCACGGCGATCGCCCAGAAGGGCCTGCGTAACGACGCGGTAACGCTGATCACTGGCAGCAACGGCGCCCAAGCGGGCTTGGCGCAGTTCGGCATCGACAACGTGGCGGCCGCGGTGATCGTCGACTCTCCGGGCAGCGTGATCGCGCAACTTCAGGTGGGGCGCGGCAATTCCGCGACCGCTGGCATCTTCGGCGGCACGTCCAACGCGATCTCGACGTTGCAGTTCGGCAACAACCTCCGATCCTCGGTAGCATTGGTAAACTCGACCGGGGCGCGACTGGTGTATGGTCAGGCCGGAAGCGACGCGAATGGCGGCGTGGTGATTCAGAACGCTCCACCCGGCGCCGTGATCTACGTGAACTAACCCGGCACGGGAGTGCTCATCCATGATGCTTCGCCTGTTCACCGCTTTCGCCCTGGCGATCGCGCCCGTGCCCGCCCTGGCGGGGAAACTGATCTACAAGCCGATCAACCCCGGATTCGGGGGCTTTTCGAACAACATCGACTACCTGCTGCCGCTGGCACAGATCCAGAATCAGTTTGTTGATAACGGCGGGGGCGGAGGCGGGGGCGGCCCGCCGTCCATCTCGTTCCCGCCCATCACCATCGACCTCGGCGGGGGCACCGGCACACCCGCACCCGCGCCCGCGCCGCAGATGACGGTCGGGAACTAACGACAGCGCGTCCCGGGGCAACCGGGGCATCCGGCGCAACGATCGCCGCAGGGACAAAGGACGAGTATGAACGCAGCCGTTTCGCGCCTTCGGGGCGTCCTGTTCACGGCGGCCTTGACCGCGCTGTCGGGATGCGCGGAGCTGACCAATTACGCCGACGACCTGTCCGAGCCGCCGGAACTCACGCCGATCACGGGGGTCGGGCTCCAGCTCGCCGCGCTTCCGCCGCCCGCGCAACCGGTCGACATCGCTGTCTACGACTACGAGGACAAGACCGGCCAGCAGGAGCCCAACGACGCGTTCTCCACCTTCTCGAAGGCCGTAAGCCAAGGCAACGAGGCGATCTTGATAGACGTGCTGACGAAGGTCGGAGGGTCGCACTGGTTCAACGTGATCGAGCGGGCCAGCGTCCAGAACCTCCTGGCTGAGCGCAACCTGATCGACCAGACGACGCAATCCTACGGGCTGGCAACGCAATCCACCCTGCCGCCCCTGCGTTTCGCCGGGATCATCCTCGCGGGTGGGGTGACAAACTACGAGTCGAACATCATGACCTCGGGCGCGGGCGCGCGCCTGCTGGGGGTGGGTGCCTCGACGGAGTACCGCCGCGACGACGTCACAGTCGCCCTCAGAGCCGTCAGCGTCGCCAACGGGGAAGTTCTTGTCTCGACCACCGCCGAAAAGACAATCTACTCGACCTTGGTCCGAGGCGGCGTGTTCAAGTTCATCGCCACCGACGAAATCCTAGAAAGTGAGACCGGCTTCTCGCGCAACGAGCCGACCGGGCTGGCGGTGCGGCAGGCAATCGAGCTCGCGGTGTTGAACCTGATCGTGGACGGCGCCCGGAAGGGCATCTGGCGGTTCCAGGACCATGCCGCCGGACAGCGTGTCCTTGCCAAGTATGATCGGGAGTTCGCGGCCCGGCGGAACGTGGCAAACGTGCGCCCCGCCGTTGATCCGAGCTAGGTGCCTGGGGGTCAGGCCGAAGGCAGGAGGGTGAAACCATGAAGCCGATACCGCCCGCGGGACCGATTTTCGCCGCGCTGCTCTCCGCGGCCGCCGGTCTGGCCGCCGCGCAGGAGAAGCCGGACTACCCCGAGCCTCTGTCCCGGGTAGAGATCGGCGACTGGGTCGTCGAGTGCTTCGATGAGGCCCTCAGTTCCGAGCAGTGCCAGATCTATCAGCGCATCCTCATCAACGGCGGCACCGCCATCGCCATGGTTACGACCATGGCCTACGGGGCCGACGGGGTGCTGTCGATGCAGATTGCGCTACCCCTTGGCATCGATCTCGCCGAGGGGGCGGTGATTTCGGTGGCCGATCGTGGCTTCCTGCTTCCCATCGACCGGTGCACAAAGCAGGGCTGCCTCGTAGACGCCGCCGTGCCTGCAGGGCTGATGGACGCGCTGCAGGGCGGGAGCGAGGCGTCGATCACCGTTTCCAACCCAAGCAGCGGAGACTTCGCGATCCCGCTTTCGCTCGCGGGGTTCGGAGACGCCCTTTCGCGGATCACACCGCCTCCGGCCCCGCCGTCAGACGATCCTGCCGAGGAACCGGAGCCTTCGGTCCTTCCTGAACCCGAAGCCGACGACCCGGACGGGATCGACGCCGCCCTCGCGCCGGTCACGGGCGACGGCTAGTTCGTCAGAACGGCCACCAGCGCAGCTTGCGCTGGGCCACCTGGCGCCACTGGTCACGGTCGGCCTTCACGTCCTCGAGTTGCTCACGCAGCAGCTTGGCTTCGGCCCGCAAGGTGTTGACCTCTATGCGAAGCTCGACGTTCTCGTGTGATACCTGATCAGGGGGGATCAGTGGGTGCATCACTGATCGCAACCACCCCACCATTACCAGAAGCATCACGCGAACCTACCCAGGAATCGAGATTAGCCTCCTCGGTTCGATCTGCGAGGGCCGGCTCGGGTCACTGCCTACGTGTCGAAGCATGGTCATGAACTGGCCCCCGTTTCGACCGGACACTCAGGCATAACCATGGAGGCTTAGGCATATGCCTAAGCACGTGTTTATGTCTGACTACGAGATCATCACTGACGGCGGCCGCAGACGCCGCTGGTCCTCGGCCGAAAAGCTTCGGATCGTCGAGGAGACCCTGGAGGATGGCGCCAGCATCTCGGTGGTCGCGCGCCGCAATGGCGTGGCGGCAAACCTGTTGTATCGTTGGCGGCGCCTGATGCTGGATGGGGGAGCCGTGGCTGCGTCCGGAGATGACAACGTCACCAGCAACCGCGCCGTCCGACAGATGGAAGAGCGCATCCGCGAGTTGGAACGGCAGCTCGGGCGCAAGACGCTCGAGGTCGAGATCCTCAAGGAAGCCTTGGACAAGTCGCGCCAAAAAAACCGACCTGGCTCGCGCAGTCGCAGCTGAAGGGCGGTTCCCGATGAAGGCCGTGGCCGAGACGCTGGGCGTCTCCCGCTCGAACTTGAATGCCCGGCTGAACGGGAGCGCGAAGCCGCGTCGGCGCTATCACAAAGCGCAAGACGCGGTGGTGCTTCCGCTGGTCTCGGCGCTCGTGGCGGCGCGGCCGACCTACGGCTACAGGCGCATTGCGGCGGTTCTGAACCGACGGCTCAGGGCCGAAGGCGCGGCACCAGTGAACCACAAACGGGTTTACTGCATCATGCAGGCGCACGACCTCCTGCTGGCGCGCAGATACACCGAGCGGCCAGAGCAGACGCATGAGGGCAAGGTCATCACCCTGCGCTCGAACATCCGCTGGTGCTCGGACGGCTTCGAGTTCACCTGCTGGAACGGCGATGTCGTCCGAGGAGCCTTCATCATCGCCGCGCATGACCGGGAGATCATTGCCTGGCGGGCCGTGGTGAACGCCGGCATCGGCGGCTCGGACATCCGCGACATGATGCTGGAGGCCGTCGAGGCCCGCTTCGGCAGCTACCGAGCGCCGCATCCCGTCGAGATGCTCAGCGACAACAGCTCGCCCTACGTCGCCAAGGACACCCGCATCTTCGCCCGGCAACTGGGCCTGAAGCCCCGCTACACGCCGGTGAAGAGCCCGCAGAGCAATGGCATCGCGGAGAGCTTTGTGAAGACGCTGAAGCGCGACTACGTCCACGTCACGCCTCTGCCGGATGCCGTCACCGTCCTGGAGTTGCTTGCCGGGTGGTTCGAGGACTACAACACCATTCACCCGCACTCAGGGCTGAAGATGCGCTCGCCCCGCGAATTCATCGCAGCTCAAACCGCAACCGCCTGAGTGTCCGGTGAAACGGGGGCAAGACCAGGTCACGACGGCGAAGCTGGCGTCGAAGGTGATGGGAAGCCTGCTGAACCTGAACCCAAGCCGGTGCCTGGTTGGGGCATGGCTGCGGAGATGACTCAAGCTCGTAACAAGCGTGGGCGGCGTGGAGGCGGTCGCCCTTCTAGATCCTGCGGGATGCTGCGGAAGGTGATGAGCCATCCCGGGTGCTATGGCGTGAGTATGCGAATGCCATGCATGGCCGACGTCAGATCGTCTGGTCCAATGGGCTGAAGTCGGCAGTCGGGCTCGGAGAGATCGAGGACGAGAAAGCGGCCGAGGGTGAAGCGTTCACGAAGGATCAGAACGAGGAGGTTGCGAGCTGCTCGCCGCGGCTGAGGCCGATGATGGCGAAGTGATTGACTATGAGCGGCCGCCTAAGCGGGATCATCCGTTCTGGAACCCACCAGCTTAGCAAGCCCTCAAAGAGGGTAGCCTCACTAGGCAGGCTCTAGCAGCTGTGCAACCTCCGCCTGATCGACGGGAGGTAGAGGACGGGTCCAGGACGTAGTGCCTGGTCGGGTCTCGAGAGGGCGACGCGCCTCTCGCCCGGGGGTTTCGAAAGGGGCGCGGAGCGGGCCCCTTCGCCTACTCGCCGTAACCAGATCCCGCAGGGTCGCAGTTACGGCTAGTAGGTTAAGAAGACGGGTCTTCGCCCTGTTTCGGATTTTCGCCGATCTCGCAGACCGTCAGCGGCATGGAACATCATGCGCCTCCTCCCGCTTCCGCCGCGATCTCGATCCGGGTCGCTCATGTCTCGCGCTCCAAGTACGACGGCCAGCGACGCCACGATCTGCGGATCGGGCAAGCTCCCGATTACGTCGATCAAGATCGCACGCACCTGAATCGCGTGCTGATCGAGCCTCCCCGTCCGGCTGTGATGAGAGCGAGGGCCGACGAGCTGCGGGCCCTGACCGGACCGCAGCGGAAGGCGCGGTCGAGCGCGGCTGTGGCGACGACGGGGATCATCGCGTTCGGAGCGGCTGCACAGACCCTATTCCAGCAGCTGACGCCTGAGCAGCAGGACGCCGCGTATCTCGCGGTGGCTGAGCGCGTCGCTCAGGAGTACGACACGTCTGTCCGCAGTCTCGTCGTCCATGGCGACGAGACCGCGCCTCACGCGCACGTTGTCTGGGACTGCCGGAGCACCGAAGGGGTGCTGATGTCCAAGGTGATGAAGGGCAGTAAGTTGCAGGACATCGCGGCGGAGGTGATCGCAGAGCACGCGCCCGGCATCGTGCGGGGCGTTCGCAAGAGCGCACGGATCGCTCGCGGTGAACCGGCGGCAGCAATCTACAATCGCTCGGTCCGTCAGCTTCATGCTGATCTTCCAGCTGAGATTGCGGCGGCTCGGGCCCGCGTCGATGAGATGGAGGGGCGTGTCATTCAGCTGGAAGCTCGTAAGGCCGAGTTGACGGAGAGGGAGTTGAAGCGGCTCGCGACCTACCAGAAGCGTCGCGCGGATAGGCAGCGCGAGCTCGATGAGCTCGAGCGGACCCGCGATGAGGTGTCGAGCGATATTCTGCAAACAGGGATGGCGCTTGAGGAGCAGCGAGCCGAAGCCGACCGGCGTGAGGCTCAGCTCAACGAGCGCGCGGCTGATCTGGATCGCCGGGAGGCCGCGATCGACGAGACTGTGAGAGCGGCCTCAGAGGCCGCTGCTAAGGCCGTTGTAGGTGTCATCACAGGCGACGTGCGTCGCACTGAGGGTGGTGGCTGGCAGGTTCGCGATGCTGAGGTCGTTCGGCCTATCTGGCGGGCGATCGCGCCAACGGTCGAGCGTCTGGCCGATTGGTGGCAGCGGCTGCGGCCGCGTGTCGAGGCTCTACCGGATCCGGAGCGAGACGACCTGCTGCGAGGGTTTGAGTGATGGTGGGAACGGCGGGGTTCGAACCCGCGACCACTCACTTATAAGGTGAGCGCTCTACCCCTGAGCTACGCTCCCGCACGGTCGGTGCGGGAGCCCCATATTCGCTCTATTAGGCTGAGGTTGGCCTTGGCGTACCAGCGGTCGCGGTCGAGCTCGACGCTGATCACATGACCGCGCAAACTGGTCAGCTCGCCACGCAGCTCGGCCGCGGCCTCGCGGGCTTCAGCTGCTTGTTGCAGAGCTTCCTCGCGCTCCGAGCGGAGCTTAGCGACCTCGCATAGCGCGGCGTCTCGCTCTTCTCTCAGCTTGTCCAGCTCGTCTGTCCGGTCAGGTGTCCGGTCAATGTCCGGTCGGTGGCCAGGGCTGACCTGGACAGTGACCGCGCGGTCAGATGCCCAGCGGTCGAGGTCAGCGACACGGATCCGCCAACGACGGTCGTTGCCACGTTCCGCCAACAATTCACGGTTCTGTAGAGCCCGCATGATCGAGCTGCGGCCGCAGCCGATGTGGTCAGCGGCGGCCTGAGGGCTAAGGATGTGGTCATTGGCCGTGGTCATGCTGGTCACTGTCCATGATGGTCATCTTCTCATCAACCCCGTTTAGCGCGCCCGCTGAGCGGCGCGCTGAGCCAGGGCTACGCCCTGGATGCTGGGGGTGCCCCCCAGACCCCCGATTCAAAGAGCATACGGACAGTGTAGGTAGCAGCGTCGGGACCAGAGCAGATGCGTCAGGTCGTAGAGGCAAGGGTGCTCCACAGGGGCTGGGGCGAGTGGGTTGACGTGGGGAAGGGCCGCAAGACCATGACCCATGCCCGGCGCAGCGCAGCTGCGGGGGGCATGGCGTCGTGAGACGCCGCGGAACTTCCCCACGTCAAGGCCAGCACTCAGGGGCCCCATGCGCCGGCGGGCTTCGTCCCCCGAAGGGGGCGCGATGCAGGCGTAGACTGCATCGCGAGAAGTCCGACGGGAAAAAATTTTCGCAGAAAATTTTCGCATGGGGGTGCTGGCCGACCCCGAGCGCCAGCCCCGGTATGCCAAGAGCTACGCTCTGACTTGCGATGACAAGCCGCAACGGGCTTATCTCTCATAAGATGAAAGGTAGGTCGTTATGAAGCTTTTGGTTGCAGCCGCGTGTTTAGTCATCATCGCGGGGGGTGGATGGTATGGCTGGTCAGAGTGGCAAGCAGCTCAGCGAGCTTCTGAACAGGCGGCTAAAGAAGCGGAATACGAGCGTCGTCAGCGCAGCTTCGACAACGAACTTCGGCGTAACGAGTGTTCGAGGCAGATTGCTGACTGGGATAAGGGGAACCGGCGGTCCTTGATTCAGAAGTACGGCGATTACGCTGAGAACATCGTCAACAACTGCCGCTATCTCGTTGCGATCCCGTCGAGCGACTCTCCTTCTTGAGGCATTATCCACACCTTTGAGGTGCTTTAGGCCATTGAAAGGGCTCGGTCTGTTTGACCGCATAGTGAAGATCATGGATGGTCAGAAGACCGAAAGGCCCGCCTGAGGCGGGCCTTTTGGGGTCACCGGGCGAGGCCCGCAGCTCTAACTTGGCGGTCGGACTGCGAGCAAAGCCCCAGAAAACAACCGGGCGTATAACGCCCGATGACTGGGAAATATTATAGTGCTAACGCACAAAACAGACAAGCCGGCCGCCGCCCTACGAGGGTGCGGCTTTGTCATTCCAGAATAAGTTGATCAGCGAAGCTTCCACCCCGCAGGGGTGTTCTTCGACTCCGTCAGGAGGCGTAGGCGACGGCGCAGCCGACGCCCTTGGCACCCTGCGAGATACGTTCACGCAAGACGGGGCCGAAGGAGCGAAAAGCCCTGATAAACAAGGGCGAAATGAGCGCCGCGCAGGTCGCATGAAACTGCAGCGGGTCGCGGCAGAAATCACGCCGACGATGCGGGTCGCGCACTGCCTCTGGACGCACTACTCGAAGAGCGTGGACCTCGTTCGTAGGCCGAGCGAGGGGGGCAGTTGCGGGGCGCGTTTCGTCGGCGTGCAGACCTGCGGCAGCGTCTGGATCTGCCCGGTTTGTTCGGCTCGAATCTCGGAGGTCCGTCGCCGGGAGCTGCAGGCGCTGGAGGACTGGGCGCGCGAACAGGGTCATGTGACGATGCTGATGACGCTGACGGCCCGGCATCGCGGCCGTGCGCTGGATCCTCTGGTGGAGGCTCTGGCGGAGGCGAAACGTCGGCTGCAGCGCCGGGCGGTCTGGAAGCGCCTACGAGAGGCAGGTCAGATCGTCGGTTCGGTGAGCGTGCGTGAGGCGACGCATGGTGAGAACGGCTGGCATCCGCACTACCACGTTCTCCTCGCCCTCGATGTGGCGAATGAGAACGAGGCGAGGGAGCTTCTGGAGCCGCTTCGGCAGGTCTGGCTGGAATGCCTGCGGGCTGAGGGCCTGACCGGCACAGCTCGTCGTGCGTTCGATCTGCGAGGGGCGGCTCGGGTCGCCGCCTACGTGTCGAAGCATGGCCGCGACGGTGAAGCCGGCGTTGAAGGTGACGGGAAGCCTGCTGAACCTGAACCCAAGGGGGTGCCTGGTTGGGGCATGGCTGCGGAGATGACGCAAGGCCGCAATAAGCGCGGGCGGCGTGGAGGGCGGTCGCCCTTCCAGATCCTGCGGGATGCTGCGGAAGGTGATGAGCCATCCCGGGTGCTATGGCGTGAGTATGCGAATGCCATGCATGGCCGACGTCAGATCGTCTGGTCCAACGGGCTGAAGTCGGCAGTCGGGATCGGTGAGATCGAGGACGAGAAAGCGGCCGAGGGTGAAGCGTTCACGGAGGATCAGGACGAGGAGGTTGCGAGCTGGTCGCCGTCAGAGTGGCGCAAGGTCCGGCACTTGCGGGCCGAGCTGCTCGCCGCGGCTGAGGCCGATGGTGCAAGCGGTGTTGAGCGGGTGTTGGCGCAGGATGATCCTGAGGCCGATGATGGCGAAGTGATCGACTACGAGCCGCCGCCTAAGCGGGATCATCCGTTCTGGAACCCGCCAGCTTGGCGAGCCCTCAAGGGGGGCAGCCTCACTAGGCAGGCTCTAGCAGCTGTGCGACCTCCGCCCGATCGACAGGAGGTGGAGGACGGGTCCAGGGCGTAGCGCCTGGTCGGGTGTCGAGAGGGCGACGCGCCTCTCGCCTGGGGTTTCGAAAGGGGGCGGAGCACCCCTTCGCCGGATAGCCGTAACGGACCGCAGGGAAGTTACGGCTAGTAGGTTAAGAAGCGAAGCTTCGCCCGTTTCGGATTTTCACCGATCTCGCGGACCGTCGAAGGCATGGAACATCATGCATCTCCTCCCGCTTCCGCTGCGATTTCGATCCGCGTTCATCATCGCTCACGCTCCAAGTACGACGGTCAGCGCCGCCACGATCTGAGGATCGGTCGGCCCCCTGACTACGTCGATCAGGATCGTGTTCACTTGAATCGGGTGGTGATCGAGCCTCCTCGACCAATGGTGATGCAGGCTCGGGCGGATGAGCTTCGCGCACTTACCAGGCCGAAGCGTGCGGCTCGGTCGAATGCAGCTATTGCGACCACTGGTACCATTACGTTCGGCAAGGCTGCTCAGAAGATCTTCGAGCAGCTGACGCCTGAGCAGCAGGACGCTGCGTATCTCGCGGTCGCCGAGCGCATTGCTCAGGAGTGCGATACGTCTGTTCGAGCTCTTGTTGTCCACGGCGATGAGACTGCGCCTCATGCGCACGTCGTCTGGGACTGCCGGAGCACCGACGGGACACCGATGTCGAGGATCATGAAGGGCTCGCGCCTTCAGGACATCGCGGCCGAAGTGATCCGAGAGTTTGCGCCCGGCATCGTGCGGGGTGTTCGAAAATCGGACCGGATCGCTCGCGGTGAACCGGCGGCAGCGATCTACAATCGCTCTGTTCGCCAGCTGCACGCCGATCTTCCGATCGAGCTCGCGGCTGCTCAGGCCCGTGTCGATGAGATGCAGGCGCGGGTGATGACGCTGGAGGGGCGCGTGGCCCAGCTGACGGAGAAAGAGCAAAAACGGCTCGAGACCTATCGGCGACGTCTTGAGGCTAGGCAGCGCGAGCTCGATGAGCTCGAGCGGACCCGCGATGAGGTGTCCAGCGATATTCTGCAAACAGGGATGGCGCTTGAGCAGCAGCGAGCCGAATCCGACCGGCGGGAGGCTCAGCTCAACGAGCGCGCGGCTGATCTGGATCGCCGGGAGGCCGCGATCGACGAGACTGTGAGAGCGGCCTCAGAGGCCGCTGCTAGGGCTGTTGTAGGTGTCATCACAGGCGATGTGCGTCGCACTGAGGGTGGTAGCTGGCAGGTTCGCGATGCCGAGGTCGTTCGGCCTATCTGGCGGGCGATCGTGCCGACGGTCGAGCGGCTGGCCGACTGGTGGCAGCGGCTGCGGCCGCGTGTCGAGGCTCTACCGGATCCAGAGCGAGACGACTTGCTGCGAGGGTTTGAGTGATGGTGGGAACGGCGGGGTTCGAACCCGCGGCCACTCACTTATAAGGTGAGCGCTCTATCCCTGAGCTACGCTCCCGCACGGTCAGTGCGGGAGCCCCATATTCGCTCCATTAGGCTGAGGGGGCGGGCGTTTGCCTTGGCGTACCAGCGGTCACGGTCGAGCTCTACACTGACTACATGACCACGCAGGCCGGTCAGCTCGCCGCGCAGCTCAGCTGCGGCCTTCTGAGCGTCAGTGGCCTCCTTGAGTGCTTTATCGAGTTCTGAGCGAAGCTCAGAGGCTTCATGCAGCGCAGCGTCTCGCTCCGCTCGCAGCCTGTCCAGCTCGTCTGACCGGTCAGGCTTCCGGACAGTGTCCGGTCGGTGGTCAGGACTGACCTGAACAGTGACCGAGCGGGCAGCTGCCCAACGTTCGAGGTCGCCAATACGGATCCGCCAACGGCGATCATTGCCACGTTCTGCTGGTAGTTCACGGTTTTGCAGAGCCCGAACTATAGACGACCGCCCACAGCCGACACGCTTGGCGGCAGCCTGGGGGCTCAGGATCTGGTCAGTGGTCGCGGTCATGTTGGTCACTGTCCGTCATGGACAGGGCGTCATCAACCCTGTTTAGCGTCGTTCACGAGTATGGACGCCTAGTTCTCGTCTTCGTTCTGCAGCCAATGCGCCAAGCTGCTTGTTTCCGGCAATTGATCGGCGAGATGGGCGGACCGGCGGCGTAGGGCGTGTACACCATCCAGCTCTTTACGGAGCGTTGTGATCTCATTTTCGAGCCGACGAACTTTCCCCTGCGCCATGACCAGTTCGTACTCAAGCTCCCTGGTCTCCTTCTTCGCGGCTCTCACCTCTTTCATTGTTTTGGTTTCTTTCTCCGCGCCGATCTGCGGCATGAGCATCTCGGCACCGGCTGAGAGCTCTTCGGTTTTGTCCTCGCATTTCATTGGGTAGGCCGTACCGTCGTGCATCATGAGGCTCTCGTATCCGATCTGGTAGATGGGGCCCTTGGGATCGATCAGGATCAAGCTGTCGCGTTGCTCGAAGACCTTGAAGTCGGGGTGACTTGGAAACTCCGGAAGGGAGCCGCTCGTCTCGGCCATGACGAAGATTTCTCCGTCCTGATTAGCATGGCAGACGATGAAGCTCACTTGTTTCGGCGCTTCGGATGAAGCTTCACTTGCAGCAAGCGTTGCGGTGATGGCTGTAACGGCGGCGAACTTCATGTCGGTTTCCTGTCAATCTTCTACTTTAGAAGAACTAAAGCCTCTTGGCGTTCTCGCTGTAATTGAACTTGGTCATCCGGGTGCTGGGGTGCCCCCAGACCCCCGATTCAAAGAATACAGCGACAACGCAGATAGAGGCGTCTGGACTAGAGTAGATGCGTTAGGAGGCAGAGGCACGGAGTGTGCCACAGGGGCACAGCCTAAAGATACAATACCGGTGTGACCCCATCAGCGTCTCCTATAAGTCCCTCCTCGATTTCTGAGACGAATATCTTTAGCTTC
>NZ_KZ304987.1:15982-17130 GCF_002723615.1 Limimaricola cinnabarinus | reverse complement strand
GCATCGGTAATTGGGCTGCCTCACCGGCGAGGTTGAGCTCCCGTTAGGATCGAAAGATCCGAATGAAGGGAGTGACTGATGGATTACTATGCTGGACTGGACGTGTCGCTGCGCAGCTGCGCGCTGTGCATCGTCGACGAGAAGGGATCGGTCCGCCTCGAGCGTGAGCTGCCCTGTGAAATTGAAGCGATTGCCGACGCCTTGGCGGATTTCCCCAATCCGGTGGCCAGGGTCGGTTTCGAAGCGGGGACGATGAGCCAGCACCTCTACTTCGGACTTCGGGACCGGGGTTTCGATGTTGTCTGCATGGAAGCGCGGCAGGTCAATGCGGCCCTCTCGGCCATGCGCAACAAGACGGATCGCAACGACGCGCGAGGCATCGCCCAGGTCCTGCGGACCGGCTGGTTCAGCCCGGTCCATATGAAGAGCCGGGAGTCGCACGGTGTCCGCGCCCTCCTGAGCACGCGGCGCGCGTTGCTCTCCAAGACCATCGACCTTGCAAACGAGGTCCGGGGGCTGCTGAAGATCTTCGGCATCCGCCTGCCGTCCAGCGTCAGCCACGGGCGCTTCGACGAGATCGCACGCGGCCTTGTGGAGATGGACGAGGTCCTGGCCCATGCGATGCTGCCTTTGCTCGACGCCCGCCGGGCGCTCTACGACCAGTTCCTTGAACTGGACCGCCGGGTGAAGCGGGCGGCGAGCCGCGAGGAGGTCTGCCTGCGAATGATGACGGTGCCCGGGGTCGGGCCGATCGCGGCTCTGACGTTCAAGGCGGCGGTCGACGATCCGGCACGGTTCAGGAAGTCGCGGACCGTTGCCGCACACTTCGGATTGACGCCGAGGCGATATCAGTCCGGAGAAACAGACAACCCGGGCCGCATCTCGAAGGCTGGTGATCGCGACGTCCGATCGACGCTCTATGCGGCCGCCAATGCGCTCCTCATGCGGACCATGGCCGGTTCCCGGATCAAGTCATGGGGCATGCGCCTGATGCGCACCAAGGGCCGGCGCCGCGCTGTCGTCGCCGTGGCTCGCAAGCTTGCGGTCATCCTCCATCGCCTCTGGATCGATGGGACCCAGTTCCGTCCGACCGTCGAGGAGGCTGCAACATGATCTGACACCCTCTCGATGGACCGACGGGATCGTCC
>NZ_KZ304987.1:0-15188 GCF_002723615.1 Limimaricola cinnabarinus | reverse complement strand
TCACCGGACGAGGTTCGTGGATGAAGCCGAAAATGTCTGCTGCGCCAACAAAGCGCGTCTCAAAGCAAGGCTCTCCACTGCCGATCCGACGAATGCTTGCAGCGGCGCTCGAGCGACCAGACTGCGAAGAGAAGCGTGACCCGGATGAGCGACATCGATCCCAGGATGTAAGGAAGAGGAGCTTGACCCACACGCCCAATTAGAGAAGCGGCCATTGGCCAGCCCTTAGGACGCTGCTACGCGGTTTCGCATTGCGGACATTCACTCTATAGCAATCAGGACTACCGAGGAAGTTGAGACGATGGCGATACTCGACGAGTTGCACGATGACATACGGCGAAAGGTCGGGACCCTACAAGCAGGCCAACAATTTTCACTTCGAACGCTTTTTGGTGGAAGTGAGGAGTTCGAGAAATACGGCAGCTCTGGTCAGCGAAAGGCACTCGGAACTCAGTTCCGTAGAGCGGTAGCAGGTGGGGAGTTCGAAGACGTCGAGTATTCACACCACAACCAATCGCCAGCCGAGCACTGGTATCGGCGGGTTTGACGGCCCAAACCGGCAGCTGCTGATAGCGTCATTCGCTGCGGCGCAGCTTCACAAGAGCTTGCCTCCATTTACAGGCCAGTCAAAGGTCGCCAATAGATAAAAAGCTTCTAATGGCTAAAGCTTGCCTAACCTCATTTAGGACGGTTTCAAGTTCAGCACTGGAGTCCGCCGAAAATCCGTCCGAGATCGTTCGGAACTCCTCATATGAACCCACACGTGTAGTGCTGTTCGTCTCCATTCGAAGGCAATAATGGTGCCGATTAAAGTCTCCAGCCTTGACCATCTGTTGAAGCATTACGATTACAGGATTTGGCGCAATCCCAGTCTCAAGTTCCATTGCATTCACAATTTGGCTTAGTATTCCGCATATAAACCCAATGTCAGGAAGTATCCTGATAGAGAAACGTCGAGCACGGTTCGCGTGCTGCTGAATGGAAGCTTGCTGTATAACGGGTTGTTCATGTTCGCGGACGAAAGCAAGGAGCCAAGTCTCTATCTCGACGAGAGTTTTGCCACTACACCACATCCCAATCAATGCTTTCAAAGCATCTAAGATGATTAGCGAGCCTACATCCTCGTCCACCTGATTTGTATAAGCACGCCCAAATACGGTCTTTAGAGATGCTTCTCGAACGAGTAGCTTTAAGTCTGCGGAAGATGTTACACACACATCCAGAAGCCAAGTAACCCAGGCGACCGTTTCGGCTTTGTCGACTGGAGCAGCCCTCATCTGGCTGACAATGCGAACAATCAGCTCAGGCGGAACACCATTCCGAACCGCCAATGACTGCTGCCAAGGAAGCACAGGAGGGTCCTGCAACATTGCTGTCGCTGCGGTGAGCGCCGTCCGCCGAGACTGGAGCCACGAATCGGCAGAGGCCGCATCTTGCGACTTGCGCACAAAATACCCGAACGATCTTCCCGCGATGTCATCAAAGCCTGATTGACCATCAATCGTGACCGAGGAGAGGCGCCTTATCATTGCCTGAGTTTTGGGGTCAGAACTGGCTGTTGCCTCTACAGTATCAAGTAGTAATTCGACTGGATCGACAATGTTCTGGCACGCATCTTTATCGGAAAAGACAATATTCAACGGATTTTGCTTCTGACCAAAGGAAAATTTCGAGATATTGACTCGGATTGGATTGGCTGGCACAACAATAGAGAGCCCCGTTGCGGAATAGGCTGCCCGGCCAGCTCGGCCCAAAGCATTCAAAATCTCATGGGGAAGCAGGTCCTTTCTCGGGTTTCCACCTGGGTCATCTTGAGCGCTTCGATCAGTTCCTGCCAGAATGACCACGTCGCAAGGTAAGTTGAGACCTTGAGCGATAGTGGAAGTTGCAGCAATCACCTCTAATCCCAGACTTGGCCCAGTCGAGGCGCGGCCGGTGCGAAAGACGGCTTCCATCAACCTCCGTTCCGAAGGTATCAAGTCACCATGATGGACACCCGCGCGTAACCCGGTGGGTTCATAGGCTGCCTCTAAAGTGCCGACATCTTTCAGTATCGATTCTCGCATCCCTTGTTGATCGATGCTCAATGCAATATCAGCAGTCTCCATTTGGTCATTTACGGAATCGGCAATACTGCCGCATGCTCTCGCGTCGGCGCAGAAAACAACAACGCGCTTGCCTTGCGCCGCATAATTAGCAGCCAGTTGCGCTGCGACATAATTTCGATTGGACGTGTGACGTCCGTTCGACTTGCGTTTCAAGGGCGGCGCTGCTGCCGTTAATCTACGCACCGCGAGTTTCTCCGGCCGCTTTGGATGCCAGCCAGACAAGAGAGAAAACAAGCCGTAAGGTTTAACTGGAATCAAGTTCCTCTCTCTTTGTGTAGGACGCTTTGCGGTTTCGTTCGCCGAACTTCGGACTTCGGCGTCGTCATATATTACACATGAGCGTAGCTGACGTGTCGGCTTCCAAGGGTCATCGAAGCAGTGGACTGTCGATCCGGTGGTCGAGCTAAGCCAAGCGGCAATTTCCTCGCCATTTGCGACCATTGCGGAAAGTAGAAGAAGGTCAGAATTCTGTCGGTAGCTGATGAAGCTCAACAGTGCCAACATAGCATCGATTGCACGAGAGTTGATTTTTGGCGACGCCAAATTGTCTGCGCTGATTAAGTGAAATTCATCAAAAACAAGCAAGCCAACATTCTCGAAAATCTCAGGAGCGGACCCTAATAGTGCGAGACATCTTTCTGGGGTCATGACGGAGAGTTGCGGGAGACGATCTCCAATCTCCTCCAACAATGTATCTTCGACGCTTTCAGGTTTGATGCCTCCCACTTCACCCGATAAGTCATATTCCACCTGATCCACAAGCGCGTGAGTCGGCGCGAGGTAAACAACACTCTTGTCGGCGCACAAAACGGCAGCAATTTTCAAAACCGATAACGTGGTCTTCCCTGAGCCAGTAGGAGTAGTCATCACCATTGAGGAACCACGGTCAAGGTATCCCGTCGCGATTGCGTGCAAGTGGTTAGTCCAAAGGAATGGCCTTTTTTCAGCTTGAGGCAGCAACCATTCTTTCCAAGTGATTGGATTGGCCCCTGCGGGAGTCGGCGTGCGCACAAGCATGGATTGCCTGACCCTCGGCAATAATCGCAATAAAAGGGTAGCAACGTGATGTGGTCCCGCATATTGCTCGTGCATCAGGCCATACATCCCCTCCGGCAGTTCAGTGCTGTGTGGTTGTGCGAGAGAAATGACCCGAGTCAACTTCTGTTCCAAGTCTTCTGGAAACTCTGTTCTACCCAAGGCTTCTACAGCGAGACCTTGAACGCAGTAAGCACACTCGCGAAACAAAAGATTTGCTGCGTGCTGCCTGGCGTCGTCCGCTGCAATCCATTCTACCTCCAAGTCTCGTTCAGCGATTCTGGAGAGTTCACCTTTCGCAAGTTCCCGTATCGAGATTATCAACGCCCGCCGAATTGCATGATCTTCACCTACTGCAATGAGTTTGGAAGCAGATTCCGCTGCATCCGCCGCGCGATCTGCGATCAGAAAAAGCAGTGTGCTCGAAATGGAAGACGATATCGCGTCGCTGGAGAGTAGTGTTGGGCCGTCTGTTTGGCCGTTTGTTGCGCCAGCTATGAGCTGATGTGCGCTCGCTGCTACAAACGCTGCCGCTTTTGTCCGCTCTGGCTGCAAGCCGAATGCCACATATGCTTCAAAGGTGGCAGCTAAACGACGAACTCTATCAAGGAGAATATTCCGCCGAATCTCATCTTCTCCAGTAAATTCTATTCGGATCGTAGCAATTTCGATATGAGCTTCCGTGAGCAGTTCATCAAGCACGTTGGCATCAAGGCCTGGCAAACTTGGCGCGGAACGGATCAGCTGCCGGGAACTTTCGTCAAACATCGCTATCCCCTGTTACCGATCCGATTTCTTGCAACTTCCTGATCAAATCTTGAGCCAACTCAGCGAGGCCAGCTCTGACGTCAGCAAAGGGAAGGATGCCTCCAACTCTGCTTTCAAGTGGCCCCAATGCAACATCTTCAAAGCCGGAAAAGAGTAGAGCAAAATCACTATTCCCTCGCTGATCTTCTCCAGTGGCTACCGAGACACGGAAGTGCCTAATCTTCTCCCAAAATATCGTATCAACTGCGTCCTCCAATTCTTCTTCTGAAAGTCCTGGAACAGCTTTGAGAAGAGTATTAAGCGAAGAGTGCACCTCGTCTTCACGATCACCTTCGCAAATAGCGCTGATCTCCTTCCAGACGCTCCTTGTGATCAGGGAACGTGGGGCTTGTGATGCTTTGTCCTCACACAGAACAACTCTCACCACTTTTTTCTGTGCGTCATCCAGATCGATTATGAAGCCATCAAATCCCTTGTCTGCTTGGCGCACATGTGGCGGGGTTAGTATACTTGTCGGACTCGCCAGCCGAGCGGCTACCCATGACAAATACTGAAAAAGATGGCCGTCTCGGTGCTCAATAGAAACTTGTATGCGATTTCTGGCTTTCTCTTGCTCATCTTCATCGCCGTGTTCCATCAGTTCGAGGTCCCCTGGTTTGGGGGCTATGAGTTTATTTATCGCATTCGGAAGTGCTCTCTTTGTCGATGATCGCGCCCGTGGGTCAAGAGCTGCGACGACGCGTTCAGCATTCATTTCTTGCTGTAAGTATAGATAGGCCAAAAGCGCTAATAGCAGTTCTCGTTTATGCGATTCGATAGACCACTCACTCAGATCGCATTCGCCCGACGAGCGCTTAGATTGGGCCAACGGCAAGATACGCACTCCAATGTTCTAAACTGATGAAATATGGCAGAAAGCATCGTAAAGATGAAGCTCCACCAGAGTTTTCCCACAAACTTTGACACGCCTGAAGGGCTCTCTTTTCAAACCTGCCAGTATCAAGACAACCATCTTGGACGTTTGCTAATGAAGAGGTGCTCTTATGAGCTCTCACACGTAGCGAACGTCCGCCTCCCGCCCATTATGTCTGTCTTTTTGGGCTGCATTGGAGGTTATTCAGCTCCCGCACTTCTCTTGAACGATCCCATAAATAGCGTCGGCCTCCGACGGAGAGAACGTAAGTCCATAGGATTCCGACACCCGGGTAAAGCGGAGAAGATACTGACAGTGGAAGCCCGCATCCTCCGGTAGCCAATCGAGCGGACCCGATGCCCCCTTCTGCCGGTTCGCCGATGCCTCGACGGCGAACAGGTTCACCGGGTCGTTCGCGAACCGACGCCGCTTTTCCTCCGCCCATGTGTCGGCCCCATGGGCCCAAGCGTAAGCCAGCGGCACGAGGTGATCGACATCGAGCGTCGCGGCGTCGAGATGGATCTGCCCCGAATACGGGTCGTTCCAGCGACCTCGCTCGACACGGCAGCCGTCGCCTGAGTAGCGGATCGGCCCGGTCGACAGCTCGGCCAAGAGTTCATGCCTGGTATTTTGGCAGTCACCATCGTCATCAGCCCAGCCGCCGAACAGATCCCGGTCGTAGCTGCCGTTTCCAGCCGAGACGATGACGGCGTTGGCAGTTGGCTGGCTGAGAGCGGGCGCAGAGGACGCGAGCTCGCAGGCGCCTTGGCCCTTCTTGGGGTGTCGTCCGCCTGCCTCGAGGCAAGCCTGTATGGAGGGGTAGGGACGGAAGTTCTTTGTCCGCGCGTAGTAGGCGCCGCCGGGACAATGGCAGATCGCCGAGGTCGACATCTTCACCGGATCGGCTGCGCCGAGCGTGGGAATGGCTATGGCAGCGGAGATCGCGATTGCGCGAAGAAAACTCATGCGGCACCTTCTCGAGAGCAGATGCGCCCATGTGCGCATAGCTCGCTCCGGTTGTGTAGGGGGGAATTGCCGCACCTCTTGGGAACGAAGTAGGGTCGCGCAGTTAAGGCCATACCGTCGTTGGCAGGCGCCCAGTTTGGAGCGGCGCGGCTGATCGCCTTCAGGACAAGCACTTCGGATTGAGCCATCTGTTGCTACCGAGTTGACCTGCCCCCAACGGGATCAGCGACCAGCGCCGAGAACCTGCTGCGGATCATCTCCTCCCGGTATCGCTCGGCGAGATGCCCGTAGGTCGACGCGACCGTTCGCGTATCGGCGTGACCAAGCTGGCGCGCCACGACTTCCAGCGGCACGCCGTGGCAGATGAGGTCGCTGGCGCATAGGTATGCCGCAGACCATGAAAGACGAAGGTGGAGGGCAGGCCGGCTCGGGCGGCAGCGAGCCGAAATGGTCCAGCGTGCTGGCGTCGCCAGATCTTGCCAGACTCTGAGAGCAGGACATGATCCCGGGGGGCCCTTCCCACGCAGCATTGCTGAAAGAAGGCCATGCCTTCGTCTGGCAGGAAAACGAAACGGGCAGGGCTTCGCTTGAAGGCCGGAATGCGGAGGCCGTAGATCTGGTAGGCGACGTCTTCCACCGACACCAAACTGCGCGAGCTGATCGCACTACTGCGGACTGATCTCCTGAAATAGCCGCGGGCCACTCGGGACGCCAAGTCCAACCGGAAGGGTGGATATGAGGCCGTAGGGCGAAGAGTCTGGAGAGTTAGCCAAGCGATCCTTCGGGATCGTCCTCGCTGTCCGTCGAAGGGGGTGGCGAGCGCGTCACGGTGATGGGCGGCGGGCATAAGGTTGTAGGCGGTGACGAGATCTTCGCCTTCAACTTCGGCTGCGAGCCACTGGCTCAACAGGCTTCCGATACCTGAGTTCTGAACAGGAAAAGGGCGGACCCGAAGGCCCGCCCAATCACATCCATGAAGGCTCAGGCAGCGGGGGCTGCCATCTCGGCAGCCTTCACCCTGTATTCGATCCAACCGTCTTCTATACGAAACTCGATATACGCTCCGTCGTTGATGTCCTCGACCATCAGCTCCTCGACGTCGTCCTCGTCACCTTCCTCGACCTCAAGGTCTGAGATCAGGTTCGAGCGCACGAGCTTGCGCAGTTCATCCTTGCCGCGGGCATGCTGGATCGCCGGACCCGATCCGAAGTAGGTGATCTGCAGTTCGTAAAGCGTGAGGTCGGTCATAGTGTATCCTGCTCTTTGTTTTTCATTGATGGGAGCCGCCCTCTTGAGAGAACCAGCCCGCACGTAGGCGGGGCTGGTTTTCGATCGAGGGCAGGCTCGGTGCCGGTCTGGGCGACACCTATTCCGCTTACCAATTTGAGATGGGTTCCCTACCCAGAACGAGAAGCAAAATCTGGCAGCGGGATGATGAGTTGCCGAAGGTAAGGCGCACGTCGAAGTCGATGGCTGTCTGACTGGCTGCCTGCAGCCAGAGCTATCTGGAAATTCGCAACAGTTTGCGTCTGGAACCAGTGGCCGCTGTCGCCTTGGCATCCGGCCACGCGGCACGGCGCAGCGTTTCTTGACAGATATTTCTCGAGCCCGTGCCATGGACCCAGTTCCCCGGCATGGAACATCTGGATCCCACTCATCTCCTCGACGCCAAGCCGGTGGCGCAGCAGCTGACCACGGCAGACTACGTGCAGCTGCTCCATCCGATCGCTGCGATCGGAAAGCCGACGATCATGACGTCCGTAGCTGGCATGCGGATGCACAGCAGAATTTACCGAACCTATGAGGCGCCCTGGATCGCCGAGTGCTGCGTTGACACAGCCGCCTACATTACCCTGAACCGCTTTCATGGCCCGCGTCGGGACCGGCGACTGGCCGCCCTGAATGCTCTTTACCTGGACCTCGACGTCGACCTCGCACCCCGGGCCCTCGCCTCGGATCCGGCAGCCTGGGCGCAGGCGTTCACCCGCGATGTCGAGCGCCGCGGTCTGCCGGCCCCGTCCTTCGTGAACTTCACGGGGCGCGGGCTTGCGGCCATCTGGTTGATCAACGATTTGCCCCCGAGGGCCAGACGGCGCTGGAGCGCCGCGCAGAAGGCGCTCATCGGCCTGTATCGCAGCCACGGCGCGGATCCTCGCTGCTGCGACACCGCCCGGGTGTTTCGAATTCCGGGCTCGATCAACCTCAAGAGCGGCCGCACGGTCGAGATCCTTGGCGGAAGCCTGCAGCGCCATTCCTTCGAAGATCTTGCGGACCGGATCTACATCGCCTCCGGTCGACCGACCCGCCGGGAACTGCAGGCCCGAAAGAGACAGAAGGCGTCCTCGGGGAAGGGCGGGTCGCGCCGGTCCAGGCTGAGCCCCGGTCAACGCTTCGTCGCGATCCAGGAAGACTTGGAGTGCCTGCTGGATGCCTGGGGCGGTCGTGTGCCGGTCGGCCACCGGAACACATGGCTGCACCTGTGGGCCACCTGCCTGACGCATCAAGAGAACCCCGGGGATATCGACGCGCGAACCCATGCGATGGCGAGCATCGCGACCCCGGGCCTCTCCACCAACGAGGTGGGCGCCATCGCCAAGCATGCCGCGGAAAGGGCAGCGCTTCTCCGAAGCGGATCACCGATGTCGGACGGCCGCTATCATTATGCCGGCGCCACGCTTGCCGACCTGCTCTGCGTCTCGGACGAGATGGCGCGTGCGCTCGGCCTGCGGCAGATCTTCTCCATGATGGAACGCAAGCGTCGGAAAGCCGGAAGGCAACGAATGCGCCGAGCGGCCTCCGGAGCCGTGACACGCGCGAGCTATCTCGCTGCGAACGCGATATCCCGCACGAAGCCGTGGGAGGCGCAGGGGATTTCGCGGGCCACCTGGTATCGCCGGCAAAAGGTCGGTGCAGAGACGTCAAACATGCGGGAGCCCCAGGAGCATCTGGGTGAGACAGGTTCGTGCCCACTACAAGGAGCTTCGCTCAGCCGAAGGCTCGGGGAGGGAGAGGGAGTCACCCGGACAACTGCTCAGCCCTCTCCAAACACGCCCACGCGCACGACAGGCGCCGAGAACCTCATCAGAAGTCAGGGGGAGCGATCGGGCGCAGACAGGAGAGGCCAGGAAGCGCTCTCGTTGGCGGCCCGGGCAGAACTGGTCGTCATCCGACACCGAGCAGAGACGCCGGAAGGACAGGCCGTGACAGGCCTCCAGGCAGACGAGGTGGTGCTGCGTGAAATGGCGTTCGACGCCGTCGACGACGTTGACCCCGCCTCATCGATCGGCTTCGCCTTGCACAGGGATGCCGCCACAGAGCCGAGTGAAGCCAGGCGGAAACCTGAACCGAACTGTCGCCCCCATTCAATCGCGGTCGCGCCAGCCCGGCCGCATGACCTTGTCGAGGTTTTCGTATGGCGCGGTGTCGAGAAAGCGCTGGAGGCGCTCGGGATCCCTCGGCCGATCCCGTCCGGCGGTGTTCCCGAGGTGACGCATCCAGAGGTTCACCCCGATGGCGACGACGACGGAGGCGACAGACAGAATGATCTCGAAGGTGGTCATGGGCTCTTCTGCATTCGATGTTGCATGATAGCATGAGAGTCCGGATCACGCCGAGGAGGGGCAGGTAACGTGCCGAGGATCTGCAAATGGGGCAATGTGCTCGCCGTCAGAATCCCCGCCGCCTTCGTCCGTAAGCTCGGGCTCAGAGCCGGCGATCGCGTCGATCTCCACGCCCAAGGCGGTCCTGTCGTTACCTTTATCCGCCGAAGACGCCTTGGCGGTATCTTGGCCGGACTTCGTCGGTTCAGGGGGCGGCCACCCAAAGACGGCCGTTTCCCCCGCCTTGAGGCGCCCGATCGGTTTCCAGTCGCCTTCGAGAAAGCTCGCGGCACGGTGGATCCCGAAATCGACCTCGGACTTTGATACGGGCTGGGAAAACAGGATGGGCGTGAGCCCCAGGACGGCAGTGAGAAAGTCGATCAGGATAGCAACAAGGTGACCTGACTGCGGAGGGCCTGAACGTCCTCCTGTTCCTCCGCCCTCTCTCTGGAGGGAGGGGAAGACGGGAGAACCTTCACCGCTGAATTGCTTCGCAAAGTTCGACGGGGTTGTGCCGATGGGCCCGACGATCCCGCGGCAGTCCGGTCGGAATGCACGAAACGCGCTCGCGGCGATCTCCTGACTGAGCGCATGTGCGATTGCTTCGCCACTCGAGAAATGCCCCCAATTTCATGATGCACATTCATAGTCCGCTGTTTGTCTCGGGCCTGTCCTGATGAAGGCCCGAGACAAACAGCGGACTATGTTCTGCTTCTATCGGTTTGATCCGCTGAAGAGCTGCACGCGGTTGCAAGGCTGTCGACCTCGGGACCTTCGATCTTTTCCATAAGACAAGGACGTGACTGATGACGACATCCAACTCCCTCGAAGACCTCGCCTTTCATGCCATCCGCAGCGGTCGCGTCTTCGCGCGCCTCTGGCACGGCGCAGGGATCGAAGCCCACAGGGTTACACGCCCCTCCTGGACCGCCACGTTCAACCAGCTCGAGGAGGGTCAGTTGATCAAGGGGCCTGACCTCGACGGCGTGGCGGCCATGGGCGACGCGCTGCGTCGCGCGCTCAACATCGAACGCCCGGGCTATGGTGACCGCGCGATGCAGGAGGATACGCGGTATGATGACCTGGTGTGGGAGCCGCGCCTCAACGAACTGCGTCGCGTGGCAGAAGCCTACAAGCACTTTCGTGACTGTCAGGAACGCTATGCCGACCGCCTGACGGCCGAACGCGAGGCTGCTCGCGCGTTCTGATCCTACTCGGCCGGCCTCTCATCGGAAAGACCAGCGGCACCTGCGGCCGCCATCAGTGATGATCTCGTAGTCAGACATAAGCACCTGCTTAGGCGTATGCCTAAGCCTCCATGGTTATGCCTGAGCGCTTCCGCAAACGCGCGGGTGTATGACTTTTTTCCGGCTATGTCGGGAGGTTCCGGCTATCGCCCCCAAACCCTCCGAAAATGGCTTTTTTTGCCGGATCGACCGCGGCGGGGGTGTTTTCGGCCATGGTTGGATCGGCCGCGTCTGAGGTGCCCTCATCATCAACACTCGAACTCTCGACGCTCGTTGTTGTCGCCCAGCTGGGCGGCTTGGGGAGTTCGAGGCAGATCCTCTCCCGGACCCAGAGCCGGACCTCGAGCGCTCGGAAGTGGCGGGTGCGCGGTCCCATGTCGATTATCGGGAACGGCAGGGTCTCGCGACCCTCGCGCAGAACCTTCGACAATGTGTTGTGTTTCCGGCCCCGCTTTTCGGACATGGCGGCGAAGTCGATCAGCGGCATGCGGAACTCGGCCTCGAGGTCCTCGATCCCGCACAGGATCACCGAGCCTGAATACTTGGCCTTCAGGTCCTGCAGGTGCTGGGCCAGCTGGACGCCCTCGGTCGCGTGGATGGCGCGCCAGATATTGACCCACGGATAGAGCCTGCCTTCGGGCTCGAGGCCGAAGGCAGGCTCTATCCGTGGGGCATGCTTGGGATCGATCTGGAGATGCCAAGCCAGCTGCTCGGTGGTCAGCGGGGCGCCTCTGCGGAGCGCGGCATTGAGTTCATCGATATCCGCGGTGGTCATGGTCGTCTCCTGCGTGTGGACAGGAGATGAGTCCGGTGGTCCGGACCGAGAAAGATTCTGGTTCGATAGTCGGATATTCGGCCGACAGGCGGATCGCGGACAGGCGCAGCACCTCTCAAATGATAGTTTAACATCTATCATTTGGAGCCGGTATAGTGCACAGAATACCGGCTATATACCGCCTGGCATGCTGCATCAGAAGACCGTCCTGTGCCGGATGGGATCAATCGACACAGAAGCCGGCACAGCTGCCTTGACCGAGCGGTATCGTCAAAAGATGATAGCTAATGACCTATCAGAGTAAGAGCTATGGCCCTGAGCAACGAAGCGGCATACGCGTATCGAGTGATGGTCCAGGCGGAGCAGGCTTGGGCAGCGGCGTTCCGCGACGCGGAGCTCTACGAGTTGGCCCCCCCGAGGAAGCACTACGGAGAGACGCTGCCTTGTCGTCGCCGTGTCATCCTGGCACGCAACTCCGAGATCCCGGACATGGGGGATATGCTGCAGGCGCGGGAGTATTACGCCGACGTTACGGGTGTCATCGAGGATGGCAAGCCGAGGACATCGGGCCGGGGATCGCGCGCCGTAAGTCCTGTGATGCGGTATGCGCCCGGTGCGCTTGGTCACCGGGCGCCATTGCTCCAGGATGACGATGTCATGTGCCATCCTGTCTCGGATATCGTCCATACGGAGACCGATGCATACCGCGGCGGGCCGATCACGGTCGACAAACTCCTCGACATGATCGGCGGCAAGGAGCCCAGGCAAACGATCGAGATCGACGGAAAAACCCATTGGCTGCACCGCGACGAGACTGGGCGTGCCGTTGGCCCGGAGGGCCTGATCTTCCGCGCTCGCAGTGGGGTCGCGCATCGCCTCCGGCTGCTGGATGCCTCTGGTTATCGGCGCCAGGTGCGCGTGGCGACGATCCTTGTCGTCGGGGCTCCGGCCGGCGTGCACGTGACTACTGAGGCGCCGCGCCCGCGGCGCTCCAAATACGCGGTCGAGTATCGCGAGGTGGGGCAGGTGGCAGCCGTGGGCCTGGGGAGTGCCGGGGTCGAGGACGAGCACGTGCTGACCGCATACCTGCCCAGATGACGCGCGGCAGAGGCACACATCGAGATATTTGATAGATAATAAACTATCATACCCAGATCGGATTTCTGGTAGCGCTGATCGAACCGACTTGGTTCATACCAATAAGGAGCCAAGAATTTGACGAAACTGACCGAGACTGCCCGAACCACCCTGCGCCCCGCCGATGCCGGTCGCCTCGCCGACGCCGTGCGAGCGACGATCCAGGCGCTGATCCGTCACGGCCACGACGAGCATGCTGCCAGGGTGCAACTCTCCATGTCCGAGTTCCTGCGCGGTAGCGCGGTGGTGCACATCGAGACCCTGCGCCACTGGGAAGACGTATTCGAGATGGCGGGGGACCTGCTGGCTGCCCACGACGACGACCTCGCGCATTGCACCGCCTATCAGGCCGAGTATCTGATCCACTGCGAGATACAGGCCTACGAGCGGGACGTTCGCTACCTGCAGGTTTCGGCCACGGCGATGACCTACGACAACCTCAGCGCCCGTCTCGATGACGCCTACGAGATCCTGGTGGCGGTGCCGACCGCGGCAAACCCCGTGCTCGAGGCTCGAATCCAGCACGTTGCGGAGCTGCTGAGCGAACTGACCTACGACACCGACCCTGAGCATCTCGCCGAGGCTGGCATCGCCCCTGACACACGCGTCGCGGCCTTAGGGGTGGAGGCATGACGGTGGCGCCAGGTAAAAATGACTTTCACCTCGACGATGGCCGATCGCTGGCGATCGAGATCGGTGTGCCTGATGGCGTTTACCAGTTCGCGCGCGAGACGGCCGAGATGTGGCTCCCGGCCGAGATGATGGAGATAGCCGAGGGGCGGGTTACAGTCGTCGCTACACCCGCGCACCTCGCGGACGAGGCGATGCGCGAGCGGGTCATCTCGCTCGTCGCCAACACGCCGGGGCTCGCTGACGTGGTTGCGGATACCGTGGCGGCCCGAGGTATTGATCCGCGCCGATCCCGGATCTCGCTGACGATCCGGCGTAACGACGCTGCTTCAAGGAGCCACGGGAACCCGTGGAGGGGCGCGGAGCGGATGCGCGCTCTACTCGCGGAGAGCTCCGCCATCGGGTGACGGTGTTGCTCGTGCGTCAGGGCTACAAATCGATGTCGGGATCAACCGTGCCGCGGGCTTTTCTGAAGGACGTTGGGAAGTCGTCATCATCCTCCGTGAAGATGCCTTCGATCGACAAGGGTGGGCCACCCAACGGGTGGCCGCGCTGTGTCAGCACGCAATCGAGATCCAAGGCCGCGAGCAGCTCGAAGATGGTCGATGCGGTCGGCTTCGTCGTGCCGGTTTCGATCATCGAGATGTGGTGCGCTCGAATACCGGACAGGGCTCCCAGCTCGGCTTGCGTCATTCCCTTGGCCTTGCGGACCGTTCGCAGAGCCTGGCCCAGTTCAGTAGGATAACGGACTGGCTGAGGACGGGAGTGGTAAGATTCAGGCATCTCGAGGCGTCCTTATACAAGAGACTGTATAATCCCTGAATATACATAGAAGTGTAAACCGGCGCGCCTCCGGGACCCTGTAGAGGCTCTACGCTCGCCCTATGCTATGATGGGGAATGTCAGCAAATCGTGTTGGTGGTCATCAGAAATCAGCGCGACCCCTCGCTTGGGACATTGGCGATCAAGGCCTGACTCGCATTGACAAAAATTGCCATAGTGCTCATCTTATGAGGATGGCCACTATGAACATCTCATTGCCCGATGACATGCGCTCCGCAGTGGACGCTCAGACGGTAGCGCGCGGCTACGGCACATCCAGTGAGTATGTGCGTGATCTAATCCGCCGGGATCTGGACCGGCAGGCGTTGCGAGCTCTGCTCGATGAGGGGCGCGCAAGCGCGCAAGGCGAGCCCATCACCGAGAAGACTTTCAAGGCCCTCAGGGCCAGGGCATCTCTGGCGGCCGGCGAGACAGCTTGACGGATCATGCTAAGCCAGTCGTCCCACGACTGGCCGCCAGTCACGATATCGAAGCAGCAGTCGACTACCTCGCCCGCGAGGCGGGTTACGAAACGGCCATGCGCTTCATCGATGCCTTCGAGGCGGCCTGCCTGCACATCTCGACGCACCCAGCATCCGGATCACCTCGGTTCGGCTGGGATCTCGGTCGGCCCGGTCTGAGGGTGTGGCCAGTGAAGGGCTTCGGCTACTTGGCATTCTACAGCGAGGAAGACGACGTCGTGGATCTCTGGCGCGTGCTGCACGGCGCGCGCGACATACCGGCCTCGCTGCGCGACGTCATTCCGGAATGACGATACTTGCACTCTGTGGACAGCCGTTGCCGCTATCTGATGAGTGCCGCCTCCTCAGGTCATCGAAAGCCATGTCTTAACAACACGATTTGCTGACATTCCCCTATGATGCGAGACATTCTACGCAGGAGCTTGCGATGACCACATTCGAAATCATCCTGTCGATCGCTTCGGTTGTCGTGGCGATCGGCGTAAGCCTCTACATGCGACATCTCGGCAATACTGCTGGACGGGATCGGCCCTATGACCCCGAGCGCCTGCGTCGCTTCATCGAGAACGCGCCCTACGAGAATCTCGACAAGGTCATGAAGCCGGGTTGGCGCGATGACGAGAAGCAGCAGTCATGATGACCGCGCAGGACCTGATACGGCCTGACGGGACCGTCGCGCTTGATGCGCTTCTCGCTGGTCTTGGTG
>NZ_KZ304986.1:16274-18138 GCF_002723615.1 Limimaricola cinnabarinus | reverse complement strand
GTCTTGGCGAGTTTCGGCGGGATGTTCCAGGTGATCCAATCCTCTCCATGCAACTCGTGCCCGATCAGGCGCTGCAACTCTCCGAAGGGAATGGGTTCGGCTTCGCCCAACAGAACCGGAAGCACATCCGGGAGATCCATCCGACGATCCACGATGCGTTCGATCGCATCCAGCAGGTCTTCGAGATGCAGAAAGGCCTGTCCGCGTGACAGATCGCCCGGGTAGACTTTGCCGCTGAAGCGCTTCTCGTAAATGCGCGCGATCTGGTGAGCCAGGAACGTGGAATGCCCCTGGTCGTCGTAGATGCCGGCAGGGCGCATCAGGACAAGCTTTTCTTCGCCCTTCTCCTGTCTCAACATCGCCTCGGTGCGCACCTTCGAGGCACGGTAGGGAAGCTTCGTATCGAACGGCACGTCTTCATCGATTGGCTGCCCCGGCGAAGTCGGCGCATGCGCGAGCATGGTGGAGGCAAAGACGAACTGCTCGAGCTGGAACTCCTGCAATCCCTTCAGCAGCCGCTTCGTCCCCTCCACCGTCACGGCGTCATATGCGGGGCTGTCCTCACCCGTCAGATCGAAATAGGCCGCGAGATGAATACACACGGCAATGCGATCGCCATAGGCAAGCCGCACCCTCGCCAGAGCTTTGTCTACGCTTTGCTGATCGGTGATATCGAAACAGACACATTCCGCTTGGTGAGGCGGGTGTGGTGGCGAATGGCGATCAAGCCCGACAACGCGGTAACTCTGATGCAGGCGTCGCACGACCGCTCCGCCAAGATAGCCGCTGGAGCCGGTGACGAGAACGACGGGTTTGTCCGGTGTCTCCGTCATTCCTCACCTATTTGCGCAGATACTTCACCAGCGCCAAGATCGCGAGGATCACCAGCACAAGGATCACCAGCCACCAGATCCCCATGCCGAACATCATTCCGCCGTCCATCATCTATGTCTCCTGTGCTGTAGCCGCACCGATACTCGTAAGGCCTTCGACCCCCTCAACCTCCGGCATGGACGACGGGTCCAGACATCGCCGCCGAGACGGAAAAAAGAGGCGGAGCACCTCGCGGCGCTCCGCCCGTCTTGTCAGCAGCAGCCCGAACGGCCTTCCGGCTGCGAGACCTTCTGGACGAGATCCGCGGTTTCCGCGCCCTGCGCCTCACGCGCCACGTCGGCCTGCGCCACCATCCCGCAGCACTTGCCTTCGCCATCGGTCACGACGGCGCGGCGCACCTGGCGCTCTTCCATCTTGTTGCAGCAGGAGGAGACGTCCTCCTCCGGCGAGGTGGTCAGCACATCCGTCGACATGACCTCGGAGACGGCCGTATCCCCGGACTTGCCTTCGGCTACGCCGCCGCAGCAGATGTCGCGATCCGTCACGATGCCCATCGGCTCGCCCGCGTCGTTGAGCACCGGAAGCGCCCCGATGGAGTGTTCGGCCATCAGCTTTGCGGCCTCCTGAATGGTGGTGTTCCCGCCGCAACAGACGGGATCGCTGGTCATGATGTCCTGGACTTGCATATTTCGCTCCTCTGTTGAGTGCGGGATGACAACGAACAGACCCATAGCCGCGTTCCCGCTTCGCGCGCGCCTCGGCGACGATCCGCAAGGTGACGGTTTCGTGAGCGAATTTCCCCTTCGGGCAGTAGACAGGCGGCGCGCCCGTTCATAGATCGGTGCCATGCGCCTCTGGGTGTCAACGGCGGACCAAAAATCGGCCACGCGGCGGCGCAAAACCAGGCCAGCGGCGCGGCGGCAAGCGCCATGCCGCGCCCGCTTGCCCCGTAGCTGGGGCGTGGCATGGCGCATTGGCCCGCGAGGCCAATTCATCCGGCGAGGATCAGGTGGGGGCTGCGGCCTTTCGT
>NZ_KZ304986.1:13751-15542 GCF_002723615.1 Limimaricola cinnabarinus | reverse complement strand
ACTCGCTGACCAACGCGGCGGCCGTGATGAAGCTCACCGACAGCCCTTTCTGGCAGGCGGCCAGCCCCAGCCCGAGGGCGACATGCGTCTTGCCGGTTCCACTGGGCCCCAAGGCAATGACATTCTCGCGCCGGTCGATCCATTCGCCCCGGGCGAGCTCCAGCACCTGCATCTTGTTCAGCTTGGGGATCGCCTTGAAATCGAAGCTGTCGAGGCTCTTGGCCGCCGGGAACTTCGCGGCCTTGATGCGGCGCTCGACCATCCTGCGCTCGCGGTCGATCAGCTCCAGCTCGACCAGGCGGGCCAGGAACTGAACATGGTCCAGCCCCTCGATGGCGCATTGGCGGCCGAGCTTCTCGTATTCCCGCAGGAAGGTGGGCAGCTTCAGCGTCTTCAGATGATCCGCGAGCAGGATCTTCGGGGTGTCGATCATGCCGCATCCCCCGACAGGAGCGCCATGTAGCTGGCGGCCTTCGTGGTCCCGACAGTCGCGCGCGGCAGATAGGGGTAGACGTCGAGGTCCAGCTTCGGCGGCCGTTTTTCGACCTGGCAGAGAACGAGATGCTTTACGGCATCGAAGCCGACCGCGCCCAAGTGCAGCGCCTTCCTCACGGCGGCGTGGAGATCGTCGATGTCGAAGGTCTCCAGCAGGCGCAGGACCTGCACATACTCCCGCCGTCCTGCCTTGGTCATTCGCGCTTCCATCAGGCGGCGCAGGGTCGCGAACTCCGACGGCAGGTCCCATTCGGCCAAGGGGGCTGCTTGGTCCAAGGCGTTGATCTTGCGCTCGATCAGCGGGAGGTAATGGACCGGGTCGAAGACCATGTCCTCGCGGTCGTAGCAGCGGGGGTGGCGCGCGATGACTTGGCCGCCGCAGCCGATCACGACCGCGTCGACATACCCCCTGATCCAGACGTCGCGGTGGCCATAAGCGACCGGCACCGAGTAATCGTTGGTCCTGTAGCGCACCAGGGCTTGGGAGCTGACCCGCCCGGTGGCCTGATCGCAGGCATCGAACGGCGCGGTCGGCAGGCCGGCCATCGCTGCCAGATCCCGCGCCAGCCGCTCTCCAATGGTCTCTGATTGGCCGCGTAGGACATCAGCCTGGCGCTTGCGGCATTGCCCCGCCATGTAGGCATTGAACGCGTCCCAGCTCGCGAACCGCGGGAGCGGCACCATGAAGTTGCGGCGGGAGTAGCCGACCAGGCCCTCTGCGTTGCCCTTATCGTTTCCCTTGCCTGGACGGCCGTAGCGGTCGCGAAGCAGGTAGTGCGACAGAAACCCGCTGAAGAGCGTGGCACGCTTGCGCGTTCCGTCCGGCAGGATCTTCGCAACCAGGCAGCGGTCGTTGTCGTAGAGGACCGAGGCGGGCACCTTGCCGAAGAATGCAAAGGCATGGACGTGGCCGTCGACCCAGGCTTCCGCTGTCGCCGCCGGGTAAGCCCGCACGAAACAGGCATCGCTGTGCGGCAAGTCCATGACGAAGAAATGCGCCTTCTGTTCGATCCCGCCGATGACGACCACCGCCTCGCCGAAGTCGGCCTGGGCATGACCGGGCGGATGCGCCAGCGGCACGAACATCTCGCGGCCGCGCCGTTCGCGCGCCCGCATGTAATCCTTCACGATCGTGTAGCCGCCGCGGAAACCATGCTCGTCACGAAGCCGCTCGAATACCCGCTTGGCCGTGTGCCGCTGCTTGCGATGAACCGCGCGATCCCCCTCCAGCCAGCCGTCGATGATCCCCGTATAGGCATCCAGCTTCGGCCGCTTCACGGGCGCCGTGCGGCGGTA
>NZ_KZ304986.1:0-12935 GCF_002723615.1 Limimaricola cinnabarinus | reverse complement strand
GCCGGGCGGAGCAGAGAACGCCATCATCTTGGCTACGCTGTCGCGCGAGATGTTGAAATGACGCGCCGCCTTCCGCTGGCTCATCCCCTCGGCACAGGCCAGTCGAACCTTGCGATACAAGTCCACGGTGAAAATCCTCCCGCCCTCCCTGCCTCCAGAAAGGGTAAAGGTGGACGACTTTTACGCCGCCCGCAGCAGGCTCACCCCGCCGCTACCGCGGCCGACTTTCTCACCGCCGTTCTCACTGGGTCAGTTCTCGGTGACAGCCAACAGGTCCGGGGAAAATCCGGATGGATCAGGCAGCTTGGTGATGGTAGTCTCTTCTGTGGTTGCCGCCCGTAGTGCAAGAAGCTTTTGACAGTATTGGCTTGTGATCGATTGCGAACTTCTTGTCGCTGACCCTTTGCTTGGGGTCAGCCAACCGCGCCTGTCGCGCACCCCGCGTGGCGGGCAGGCGCAAGGGTATCTGCTAGGGCTTCGCTTTCGCGAGGCTGGAATACCACGCCGAGACCGCCTCGATCTGCTCCTCCGTCAGATTCCGGGCAATCTCGTCCATAACATGGGCGAAGCGCGTTCCGCCGCGGCGGCTTTCCTTCCAAAGCCGCAGATGCTTGCTGAGATACCATTCAGGCTGACCAGCCAGATACGGATAAAGCGGATTCCTTTCCCGGCCCGCCGGACTATGACAACTCTGGCAGGCGGGAACCTTGCGCTGTCCAAACCCTTCAACGGCGATGCGCTGCCCCAGTTCGAGGACGTCCTCGCGGGTCGAGGGCGGTCCTGCACTCGCCGTCAGCGGGATCTCGGCATAGGCAAGATCGCCTGCGCCCTCCAGGACCCCGGCCTCATCCTGAGGCGTATCCAGTGGCATGAGAAAGGTTTCCATCGCATCGCTGGCGAGCCCTGCATCCACGACTGGAGCGTCGTCGACCGGATCTACGGCCAGATTCGGAACCTCCGCTTCCGGGCCGAGAACCGCAGCATCGCCCGCTCTCTCCAGAGGCACAGGCTGATCTGCGAAATAGCGCGCGAGTTCCTCTAGGACCTCCGATGGATAGCGGCTCGCGGGCGGCTCCATGAATCCGCTGTCCCGCCGCCCGAGCGCAAAGGCACGCAACGTCGCGTAGAGATATGGTGCGGGCTGACCGGCAATGATCGGAAAGGCGTCCTCGGCGTCGCCTTCCCCGCGGCCCAAGCCGTCGCGTCCGTGGCAACGCACACAATCCGCGAGGGCGTTTTCGAAGATCCCGTCGAGAGCCGCGGTGGTCTCGCCACCTGGTTCGAGGTCGTTATCCGCGAGCCCTCCGCCCAAGGCGAGTTCGGCGTATTCGGTGCGTGTCATTTCGGGGAGGGCACGCAGGAACGCCACCTGGGCCCATACCTCGTCATCCCGCTCTTGCGCCGGCCAGGCCGGCATGCCGGAATACTTGATCCCGTTCTTGACCATCCAGAACAGTTCCTCGTCGCTCCACTCGTTCACCTTTTCCTCTAGGCGCGGAGGAGCGGGGGTCATCTCTTTCACGACCGGGGATTGCGGCACGCCCGGCGCGCCATGACACGCGGCGCAGCCCGTCGCATAGTGGCCGGCAGAGCGACGCACGAGCGCCGGATCGTCGAGATTGAGATCCTTGGGCTTCACAATCAGCATCGACTGCGTCTCGACGGCGTTCTCCATGGTCCAGCCAAGGTACCATCTCGTCACAGCAAAGTGCCCCGACGAAGCAGCAATCGAGACCAGCCCCGACCAACCGACAAGAAGCGCGCCAGCGATACCGATAACCGCCAGCCCCGCCACCCTCTTCCAAGTCAGGACGACCTTCAGTCGCATTGTAAACGCTCCCCGCTTCATGACGGTGCCAGTGACAATCCAACACTCAGACTCGCTGGCAATTGGGAGAGATTCCGCGAGCTTCGCCGGACAAGCTTCATCGGCAGTCCCAGATCAACAGGACCGGCATCGTTTCGAAGATCACGGCCACGAACGAAAGAGCGGCCAAGAGCAGGGTCGAGAACTCGAGGAACCTCTCCCGCGCCCTCACCGTATACTGGTCATTCCGGAAGCCGCCGCCGTCGGCGCGCCACTCGCGGAACGCTCGGCGTAGAATGAGCGCGATCAGCCCGAGTGAGACCACCGTAACGACGATGACCGCCACCCGCGTGCTGACGATCTCCTTGAAGGGATCGGCGTTAGGGGCGCAACGATAGGCGGCGAGAAAGTAGCTGAACAGAAAGTGGAATCCCCAGACAATCGGTGCGGCGATCAAGGTCCAGAGATTGTCCTGCGTCTTTCCGAAAACCTGCATTTCCGCCTCACGCCAGCATCGGGAAGAAAGCGATCGTTGCAACGGTCAACACCACAGTAGCGGCCATGAAGTGCCAGTATAGCACGACATTCCACAGATCCATGTCGTGCTCGGGCGTCAGCCGCCCGGTCAGGGACCGGGCCAGGCAATATGCGAGCATCAGGCTTCCCACGACGCCGTGAACAGCCGTCCAGATCGCCAGAACCCAGACCGTCGCCGGATAGACATGGACTGTCGGATTCAAACCGGTCACGAAGGGACCCCAGAGCAACGCCGCGCTGGCTCCGAAAGACAGAATGGCGCCGCTCGCCATCAGCGCGCGGGCCACACCGACTCGTCCGGCACGATTGAGCCTGCGCGCGAGCAGGCTCGCGCCCCATGTCGTCGCAAACAGAAACAGCGAGACGCTCGGCCACAAGATGCCCGGGCCGACCTCTGCCGACGGAGGAAAATCGATGTGGATCGTGAAAAAATAATAGTATCCGAAGATCAGGCCGATGAAAGCGGTCGCATCGCCGGTCATCGTGATGAACATCGCCCACCAGCCGATCGATTGCGGCCCCGACTTGTAGAGCGGAAGCGTGAGGCCGAGCCCGACGTCTTTCTCCGTCTTCTCTGGAATCTGCGCGGTGCCGCGCCAGAGCCAGACGATGATCGAGACGGCCGCGAGCCCCATTGAGATAATCGTGGCGGCCCACCAGTGGAATGTTGCGAAGATGAACACGGCGCCGGTGAAGACCGCGGCAATCATCGGCATAAAGCTGGGACCCGGCACCCGCAGGCATTGCAGCGGCTCGCCGTCGAGCACCGAGGTAATCAGAGTTTCGCGCTTCATCTCCTGGGCGTCAGGCAGGTAGAACCGTCCCTTGTCGACATCGTCTATGAAGTTCGGCTGCTCCCAGAGAGGATAGCGCGAGGTGATAATGGGGACCGACCGCACACCCCAGTCCTCGCCAGGCATCTCGGTCAGCCATTCGAGGGTTCCAGCGTTCCAAGGATTCCGCTTCGCGTAAGGCGCGTTGCCGCGCGGACGCAGCACGTCCCAGACGATCACGAGGAAACCGCTGGCGAAGACGAAGGCGCCGATGCTGGAGACGAGGTTGGCGGTCCCGACGCCCAGCTCCTCGGAGTAGGTCCAGACGCGGCGCGCCATGCCGGCCAATCCGGAGTAATGCATCGGCAGGAATGCGACGTTGAAGCCCACGAACATGAGCCAGAACGCCACTCTTCCGAGCTTGTCGGAGAGACGCCGACTGCCGACTATCGGCCAATAGTAATAGATCCCCGCCGCCAACGGAAACAGCATCCCGCCGATCAGCACATAGTGAAGGTGGGCGACGATGAAGTAGGTATCGTGCGCCTGCCAGTCGAAGGGGACCAGCGCGACCATGACACCGGTGAGCCCGCCGATCACGAACGTAGCAAGGGCCCCCGAGACGAAGAGCATCGGTACCGAGTAGATCACGCGGCCGGTGAGAAGGGTGGCCAGAAACACGAAGATCTGCACGCCTGTCGGTATCGCCACCGCCTCCGAAGCAGCCGAGAAGAAACCGAGCGAGATCGAAGGCAGGCCCGTGGTGTACATGTGGTGCACCCAGAGCCCGAAGGAGATGAACCCGGTCCCCACCGCCGCGAGCACGATCCACGAATAGCCGAGGATCGGACGCTGTGCGAAAGTGGGCACGATCATCGCGACCAGCGCGATGGCCGGCAGGAACACGATGTAGACCTCCGGATGGCCGAAAATCCAGAACAGGTGCTGCCAGAGGACCGGATCGCCGCCGCGGCTCGGGTCGAAGAACGGCCAATCGAACATCCGCTCGAGTTCGAACAGGATGTCGCCGGCAATCAGAGGCGGGAACGCGAACAGGATCATTCCCGCGACTACCAGAACGTACCAGGCATACAGCGGCATGAGGTTCAGCCGCATTCCCGGAGGACGGCATTTCAGCGTTCCGACGATCAGCTCGACCGCCGCGGCGATCGAGGCGACCTCGATGAAGGACAGGCCCAGCAGCCAGATGTCCGGCCCATAGCCCGGGGTGTACTGCTCGTTCGTGGTCAGCGGCGGATACATGAACCAGCCGGCGTTCGGCGCCGCGCCGAAGAAGATCGAGCCGCAGACGAAGACGCCGCCGATTAGGAAGCACCAGAACCCAAAGGCGGACAGACGCGGGAACGGAAGGTCTCGCGCTCCCAACATCTGCGGCAGGAGAATGATCGCGACAGCTTCGAAGATCGGCACGGCGAAGAGGAACATCATCGCCGTGCCGTGCAGGGTGAAGACCTGGTTGTAGAGAGTGGCCGACAGGAAATCGTTTTCTGGAACGGCAAGCTGCACCCGCACCATCAGCGCGAGAACACCGGCGAACAGCATGAAGCCGAAAGCCGCTGCCGTGTACCAGACACCGATTTCGGTGTTGTTGACCGCCGACCAATAGCGCCACCCCTTCGGCGCCGCCCAGACTTTCCGAAGCCGCTCTTCCTGGCCCCGGCGGACCTCCTCGTCCTCCTGGTCCGGCTCGGCCGGAGTTTCGATGGTGCCGTCAGTCATTCGAGGGACCCCAACCATTTCGCGATGCGGGCAATTTCCCCGTCCGGCAATACGCCGAATGCCGGCATCTCGACCCCCGGCTTGAGGTGGTCAGGGGAAGCGATGAATGCGGCAATGTTCTCCTCCGTGGCCGGGAGAAGGCCTGCCGCGATGGTGCGCCGGCTGGCCAGGTGCGTTAAGTCGGGGCCCACGTCCCCGTCGGCCGGCGTTCCCCGAACCGAATGGCACGCCGCACAGCCGTTCTGCATGAAGAGATCGAGACCCGGGCTGTCAGCGACCGCTGCAGGCTCGGCCTGCGCCCTGACATACGCTTCGAAGTCGGCGTTGGTCACGACGACCACGCGAAATTCCATCTGCGCGTGAGCCGTGCCGCAGAACTCTGCGCAGGCGCCATTGAAGACGCCGAGCTCGGTCGGTTCGAGTATCAGCCGGTTTACCCGGCCGGGTATCGCATCCATCTTTCCGGCAAGCGGCGGTACCCAAAAGGAGTGGATCACATCCGGGCTGCTGAGGAGAATCTCGGTGCGCTGATCCACCGGTATCCAGATCTCGTTGGCGCTGGGGATCCCGCCCTGCGGAAGGTTGCGCACCACACCGGGATCGCCCTCGACACCGTAGGCAATGCGCCACCAGAACCGCTCGCCCGAGACCGCGATGGTCGGGCCGTCGGCGGGGCGGCGCAATTCGGGCATCATCTTGAGGCCCCAGAACAGCAACCCCGCCAGAACGACGGTAGGAAAGATGCACCCACCCCAGATGATGAGGCGCAGGCCGCTCTTTTCGCTATGCTGCCCGGGCGTGGCCTTGGTCGCATAGTAGCTGATCCCGATCACGACGATCCAGATTGCGACAGCGCCGGCCAGCATGATCCAGAAGAGTGACAGCACCCGCTCCGCCTCGACGCCGGCTGTGTCGAAGGTTGATTGCGGGCCTTCGCAGGCGGAAAGAAGGAGAACGATGAGCAACATACTCGCGACGCTATGCCTGTTCATTCGCTAACGCCCTTCTGTGCCCCGCACGGTCGCTCGCCCGTTCGCCGGATGCGTCTTCTCCATTTTGCCGAACCATACAGCGACGAGGGCGACCATGGCCATGAGATACATCATCGCTCCGGCCGTCATCATAAGAAGCCCAGCAAGCTGCTGGTCTTCGAGCAGCGAAAAGCCCCATGCGGCAGGACGGGCACCGTAGCTTGCGTAAAATGCCGTCGGAGCGAAGGCCAGCAGGGCGCCGACGATCAGTGAAAATTTGAAGGTGATCACGAGCGCAATCATACCAGCTCCGAATTCTTGGCCGCGCATCTGGCAGATCGCGGTCCAGAAGAGTAAGGCGGAAACGAAGAGCGATGCATGCATGGTTGAATGTACGACGCCGTCATTCAGCGAGAGCGCAATCGCCGACGGGATATGCCAGATCAGGAACACGACCAGCTGCAGAACGGTTGCAACGCTGATTGCAGTCGCCCAACTCCAGCTCCTTCGCCACGAATTGGATGCAGCGAGGAGCGCGAGTTTCCTCTGCCAGCTCCTCGGCAGCGCGCGCATTGTGGTGGGAATGGGTAGACCGAGGACAAGAAATGGAGCCGCCAGACCCATCAGCACGATATGTTGGCCCATATGAGCAGCGAAGAGGTTCTCGCCCAAAGCATCCAAAGGCCACACTAGGGCCGCGATTAGGCCCATGATGCCCAGGAAGAACGAGCACACGCGCCAGACAGGGACTCCACGATTCCGCCCGGCCTTTTTCCAAGCCAGATGAACGCCTCTCGTATACACGGCCACGGCGATCGCGACCGGCAGAATGACGGAAGGTTGCAGAGACCAAGCCGTCCAGAGAGCATGCGGCGCCAGAGGCGTCCCATCGGTATGGGCTTGAAGTGGAGGCGCGGCGGCGATGAAGAATAGAGGCAGGCACGTCTTCCATCCGCTATCAAGTGTAAGGAGCTCCGAGCGTCCGCTCGACGCTGTTGTATGTAGCACGATTCTTTTGACCCCTACTTCCTGCACCTGTGCTAGTTCCTGACCCGCTCATGACCGCAACACGCCGAGGCGTGCTAGGCTTTCCGAGACCGCCCCCACCGTTGCCGCCAATGGCTTCTAACTGTCGAACCGTCTCGTCTCAGGGCGGGTGAGGTTATCCAATGTCCGGCTCCCACGTTGCAATTGTCTTAGAGTGCCGGTCAGTGCGAAGCGGGGAGAAGTCGTTGCGGTGAGCCGGGTTCATCTTCATGTCTTCCTGAAGCGCAGCCGCTCCGAGCTTCTCTTCGCAGGCGCTTGCGATGGCATATCATCGTCATTCAGAGCTTTCGTGAACATGATCTTTTCCATTTCTGTCCGCCTCTTGGTGACCGAACAGCTCTGCATTTGTGTGCGCATTACGGACATGTTCGAACTCGAGGGTGGAATGGTTGATGGCAAACTCCTGCTTCAGCTCCTTCTTGACCGCCGCCTTCACCGCCTCGAGGCGGTTCCAACCGTCGTCAGCTTGAGCTGCCCCAACTGAGTGCTCCAGGTTAATTGTTAATGCATGGTGGGCCTCCGGTCGATGGACACGATGCTTTCCGGCGCCGGCGGGCGATAGCCAAGGGCGCTGTGGGGCCGGACGGTGTTGTAGTGCCTCCGCCATCGCTCGATCAGGATCTGGGCCTCGCGCAGCGTGTAGAAGATCTCCCCGTCGAGCAGCTCGTTGCGAAAGCGGGCATTGAAGCTCTCGCAGTAACCGTTCTCCCAAGGTGATCCGGGTTCGATGAAGGCGGTCTTGGCACCCACGGCTTCGATCCAGTCTCGCACCTTCGTGGCTACGAATTCAGGTCCATTGTCGGAGCGAATGAACTCAGGCGGCCCGCGCAGGATGAACAGGTCCGTCAACGCATCCACCACGTCGGTGGAGTTGAGCTTTCGATCGACACGGATCATCAGCGCCTCCTTCGTAAACTCATCGATGATATTGAGGATGCGGTAAGCCTGGCCGTCATGCGTCCGGTCCTGGACGAAGTCGTAGGACCACACATGGTGGGGCCGCTCCGGTCGCAGACGAACGCACGAGCCATCGTTCAGCCACAGCCGGCTTCGTTTCTTCTGCTTCTGGGGGACCTTCAGCCCCTCGCGTTTCCAGATGCGCTCGACCCGCTTGAGGTTCACCTGCCAGCCAGACTGCTTCAGCAGCGCCGTGATGGGACGGTATCCGTAGCGGCCATACTGGCGCGCCAACTCGATGATGTCCGCCGTCAGGCGCGCTTCGTCCGGTCGGCCGCGTGGCACCTTTCTCTGCGTGGAGCGGTGCTGGCCCAGCGTGCGGCAGGCGCGGCGCTCGGACACCCCCAGCTCCTGCCGCACATGGTCGATGCATTGGCGTCGGCGCGAGGGGCTTAGAAGTTTCCCTGCGCCGCCTCGGCCAGGATGAGCTTGTCGAGCGTCAAATCGGAGACCGCCCGCCTGAGCCGTTGGTTCTCTTTCTCGAGCTCCTTCAACCGCTTCAGCTGGCTCCGGCTCATGCCGCCATATTGCCGGCGCCATCTGTAGTAGCTCTGCTGCGTGATCCCGACCTGGCGCACCGCATCGGCGACCGGCATGCCTTGCCCGTGCAGCACCTCGATCTGCCGCAGCTTCAGCACGATGTCCTCGGGCTTTTCGCGCTTTCCAACCATCCTGTAGTCCTCCTCCTGACGAGATAAATCTATCTCAGTGGGCGGAGCACTCCATTGGGGGCAGAACATAGGAGCTCTCCCCGACGCCCTCCTCAGCGGCCAGGCTCGGCCCCGAGGCCTCTCTCGAACCGCTCCGCCGCACCCATGGCCGCTTTCATCAACGCGTCGAAATCTTCTGGCGGGTTGCCGTCGTTCAACATCCCGGTGAAGGTCGCATAGGCATCGGTTTTGCTGCCATAGGCGCGCAAGGTCTTCTCGTCGTTTACCCACGCAAGCACGATGATCTTTGCCTCACTGCTGAACCGGTAGAACAACCGATACTGCTGGAAGAACTTTGCTCGGAACCAGTGCCGGCGGTGATCGCCAAGTGTGTTGCCCTGCCGGAAGTCTCGGGCGCCCGGATCAGCTGGTATCGCCTCGGTCACCAGCTTGAGAATTGCAGCCAATCGCTTCGTGCAGTTCTTCCTGTGCCAGTTCTGAGGGTCGCGCGCCTTACGGCCTTCGACCTCAGCGATCAGCGCTTCCAGCTGTTCAAGGAAGACTGGGTGCGCATAGATCGACCATCCGTTGATGACGAGCGGCGCTTCGGCGGGCGCAGCACCGCCAGTCATTCGTCCTCAGGCGACAGTGGCTCACCGAGATCGATTTCGACCTCTCTGACCAGTGCCTTCAAGCGGTCATGCAAGGCACCCTCGAACGCCTGAAGACGTTCCGGATGCGCTGTGATGTCAGCTGCGATGAAGTCGAGGAATGCACCAAGCGCGGGATCTTCTTCTTCGGCATGCACAGGCTCGATATAGACACGGCCGTTCGGCTCGGTGCAGTAGCGAATTGTATCACCCTTGTCCAAGTGCAGCTGCTTGCGCACGCCGCTTGGCACGGTCGTCTGATAGCGATCGGTGAGCTTCGAGACATCATGAGCGAGCGCGGTCACAGCAGACTCCTGAGCAGGTTGGCCGTTTCGACACCAGGTAGATAATGCATTTGCATTGTCATGTCAAGTTGGGCACAGATTCCCGCTATGAGAGAATGAGGAGTCGAGTTCTCACCCCAAGAGACGTTCCCTATGGTCATGGTCGGTCGCAGCTGGTTTGGCGATCGCGGTCCATGCCGCTGGTGCATGGTGCCGCTCCCATAAGCTGAGATTGAGTGAACTTTGCCTGTCAGAACCGCTTTGCTCGCAGTCTCCCTCGCCTCCGCCTACGCATCAGGCACCCACGCACAGGGCGCTCCCGGCGGGTCGTTGGTCGAACTTTGCAACAGTGAATCTCAGACGGATAACTTGGTGTGCACGGCGCTGATTATCGGGACGACCTCAGGCATGCGGTATGGGGTCGACGCTGGTGCCATGGCGATGGGCGCTGACGTCGAAAACCTTCACATAATCGGCCACGAAATTCTAAAGGCATGCACTCCACGAGACGCAACGGGTGGTCAGTTGCAGGCTATCGCTCTCAAATTTCTAAGAGCCCACCCCGAATTTTGGCATGAGCATTCCCCTGCCATCGTCCATCGAGCGCTGACGAAAACGTTTCCCTGCTGACCCACAAACGGTCCGCATCCAATCAGACAGTCAGTCAGGAACCCGATCAGGATCCCATCCAGCCCGGATAGGCTTCACGCAGAGCGTCCAGGTCAGCGCGGTAGTCGAGATACGCCTGCGCGCGCTTGTCTGGGAAATGACTGCCATGCTTCTGCACCTTGTCGAGCGCCTCGACAAAGCCCCGCACATAGGAGGCTCCGGCACCATAGAAGCTCTCGTAGCGGCCTGGCTTGAGCTTTGCCTCGGGCAGCTGGCGTTCGACATTCACTCCAATGTCTTTGGCGATGAGGAGCATATACTTCCTGACCGCGTTCGGGCCTCTCTTGGGTGCGTTCGGTTTGATCTCGGGTGCGGCAGGCTTGGAGGGCGCTGGCTTAGCGCCGAACTCGGGCGCGTCGGCGCGGTTCGCATAGTAGGCCAGGCCATCGCGGTCATAGTTGGCGAGGTGATGATCGCCGTTGTCGTCAATCCAATCGTTCTCTGCCTCGGCATCCCAGCTCCTGAGCACGGCAGAGGGAGCAGATCCGTTGCTGACGCCAAAGGAGCCAGTCGGTGCGTTCTTGTCTTCGATGATCGCAGCGTCGAGCTTCTTCCTCAGGTTCTTGTGGAGAACCCAGGCCCTGCGTTCCGGATTCCACTTCGCTGTTTTGAACTTGCGGCGAAACCAGCCCTTCTTGGCATAGGGGAGCCTGACGATGAGCGTGTCGCCCTCTCGCTCGTATCCGATCGCGTTTCCCAACATCGAAATCTCCTCGCAGCCTGTGTCTGTTCGCACTTAGAAGATTGTGCCCGATCGCCTAGATCGAAGCCTGATCGACAAGAAAGCTGCGGCACACCGCTCGCCCGCCTAAACATGCCAAGGAAGATTTGTCGGGAGGCATCCAGTAGTCCCGTAATGGGGGATCGGGATACTCGTGCCTAAGGTAAGAGAAGCGCTCTTAGGGTGTGCAGGAAGTCGGTCCAGAAGGTCTCGGCTTCCGAGGGACCAATGCTGAGACCGATGATTTCACGGCGCCCATCCGTGTTCACGGCCACGGCGATTATGGCCGCAGCCGAGACGATCCGTCCGCCCTGACGCACCTTCAGGTAGGTGGCGTCGAGCCAGAGGTAGGGCCAGTCACCAGCCAGGGGAGTAGGTGTCTGCGAAGAAGATGCGTTCAATCGCAGCAACCCGGAAACGAGCGATCCGCGCTGGCGCGGCAGTCCGTCCGCAGTCAGCCAGGCAGCCGGTCAGTATTTATCGGTATGCGCCCATCTATACCGGTATACCTCCAAAAATACCGGAGTATACCGCTGTTAAATCAACGCACTACGCTGCGCCTCACCACACTGATAGGGAAGAGACGCCACGGATGGGTCACTTAACGAACCAAACCGTTTTGTCGTTCCTGTCATAGAACCAAGCTTCCTCTCGAGGCGGCGACAGCGGAAGCCTGGGTCGATGGCCACGTTCATGCCTTTGCATTCTTCGGCAAGGTGCCCGCCTCGGTCCTCTACGACAACGACCGCTGCCTGGTGGCGAAGATCCTGCCGGACGGAACGCGCAAGCGCGCCACGCTCTTCAGCGGGTTTCTGTCGCACTACCTGTTCCGCGACCGCTACGGCCGGCCCGGCAAGGGCAACGAGTGAGCCATTGAAGGCGCCATTGGTTCGAGCCCAATGGCGAACGGCAACGCGGAGGGTCTGGTCGGCTACTCGCGCCGCAACTTCATGGTGCCGATCCCGCGGTTCGCAAGCTGGGACGCGTTCAACGCCTATCTGGAGGGACAGTGCCGCAAGCGCCAGGCTGATGTCCTGCGCGGCCAGTCCGAGACCATCGGAGAGCGGCTCGCGCGGGATCTGGCAGCGATGGCCGACCTGCCGGCCGCGCCGTTCGATGCCTGCGATCAGGCCACCGGACGGGTCAGCTCCCAAGCCCTGGTGCGCTACAGGACCAACGATTACTCGGTGCCGGTCGCCTATGGCCACCGCGATGTCTGGATCAGGGGGTATGTCGATGCGGTCATGATCGGTTGCGGCGGTCAGGTCATCGCACGCCATCCCCGCTGCTACGGCCGCGAGGACATGGTCTTCGACCCGGTCCACTACCTTCCGCTGATCGAGCGCAAGATCAACGCCCTGGACCAGGCGGCCCCCTTGGCCGAATGGGACCTGCCGCCGGCGTTCGCGACCCTGCGACGCCTGATGGAGGCGCGAATGACCAAGGCGGGACGGCGGGAGTATGTGCAAGTCCTGCGCCTGCTGGAGACCTTCGACATCGACGATCTCCACGCCGCCGTGAAGAAAGCCCTGCACTTGGGCGCGGTCGGCTTCGATGCCGTGAAGCATCTCGTTCTCTGCCAGGTCGAGAAACGGCCGCCGAAGCTGGACCTCGATGTCTATCCCTATCTGCCGCGCGCTCATGTCGCGTCCACGAAGGTGGCCAGCTACATGTCGCTCCTGTCGGGAGATGCGGCATGATCGACTCGCCGAAGATCCTGCTCGCGGATCATCTGAAGACGCTGAAGCTGCCCACCTTCCTGCGGGAACATGAGAAGCTCGGCCGCCAGTGCGCCATCGAGGGGCTGGACCATGTCCAGTTCTTGGCCCGCCTGGTCGAGCTGGAGCTGATCGACCGCGAGCGCAGGATGGTCGAGCGCCGCATCAAGGCCGCGAAGTTCCCGGCGACCAAGAGCCTCGACAGCTTCGATTTCAAGGCGATCCCCAAGCTGAACAAGATGCAGGTGTTGGACCTCGCCCGAGGCGAATGGATCGACCGGCGCGAGAATGTCATTGCCTTGGGGCCCAGTGGAACCGGCAAGACCCATGTGGCCCTCGGGCTGGGGCTGGCCGCCTGCCAGAAAGGGCTGTCGGTGAGCTTCATCACGGCGGCTGCGCTGGTCAACGAGC
>NZ_KZ304985.1 GCF_002723615.1 Limimaricola cinnabarinus | reverse complement strand
TCGGGTCACCCCTGGAAGCACTCTATCGATGTCTCCCGTCGCAACGTGGCAGTGCCAGTTTGAGTGCGATGTGTGAAGATCATGACTACACAACACTGCCAACTGATCGCCGCGGACCTCCCCAAGCATCGCGTAGAAGCTTTCAAGCAGCGGATTCAACTGCAACAGAACACGGAACTCACGCTCACCGGAACGAAGGGATATAACACGCCATTGCCAGTCCGGCGAAAGTTTCAGCTTCTTGCGTCGCAGAGGCCATGAAGCGCGATCAATCTCGCCATTTGACCATTGACCATAGCTGACAACCGTTTTCTCGAGCCGAATAACATCTTTGAGCTTCATAAACCGGCGTTCCAGACAACCTATGGATCTTGGTAAGATTACAACTTCCGGTTTGTCAAACTCGCGCTTGCCGAGAGCCGACCTACAGAAGTACCTGTTTCGTTTGTGTTACCCCAGTAAATCCGTCCCAGACCAAGTCCGGAGATGCAGAAGGATCGTCTCAGTTGCCTGCAACCGCAACCAGAGCGTTAACGGATCACGTGGGAGCAGCTGGGGGACATTCCTAAGTCGCCGAGTTCGGGCATGGCCGAACTATGAACTGACTGCGTTCTCATGATCGGACGCCTGAAAGATGCGCGGCGAATGTCCGCCCTTCCCTCCCAAGACTTCTCCCGGCCCATTCCGGACCTTTGCAGGCCCCGCCAGGGCTGCGCCGCGGCGTCCTGAGAGCGGTTATCGGCGGCTGCGCACAGCATTGGTCATCTCGCGGCCGTCAGCTATGCGGGATAGAGCGGATGCCCGGTGAATGGGCAGCTCTCAATGACGGAGGGAAACGGTCATTCTCGAACGCCGATCACGCCGCTACGGCGCCAGTTTTCGATGCTGGTTCACAGTATGCGAGCGACGCGAAGGTGGCAGCGACCCGGAATACCCGCGAATGTTATGCTAAGCAGGTGACGTCAGCGCGGACTCGATCGCCACGACAGCGGCATGTCCGCCGGATAGAGTGCGCTCGACGAGGGCTTGCAGATGCGCGGTCGTCGCATCGCGCGTTCCGACATAGCCGGACTGCACAAGTTCGGCGAACCCTCCTGACCGCAAATAGTGGCCGTCGAGTTCGCGGTAGCTGAGGCGCATGCCGCCCCTCGGACCCACGAGCTTGTTTTCGGCACGTAGCCCCTCGAAATGGTCGAGACTGATCAAAAAACCAGCAGACTTGGCCTCGGCGTTCCGGCGCATGAACTTCAAAAAGAAGGCGCCGGCGTTCAAACGGTAGGACCCACTTGGCGACATATCACGATCAAAGCGCTTCATCCGCGCAATCTCATCCTCGAGCTGCTCATCGACCCGCAGCAGCCAATCATGGCCGTCATCGACCTCGACGGTGGACGACCCGGACTTCACGGATCGCTTCCGCGATTTCCCTCGCTCGAGCATCTTGTACTGCACCATGACGATCGAGCCGCGCCGACGGTTCAGATAGATCAGATCGACCCCGAACAGCTCTTCGAGCGGCCTCTTGTTTGCGGTCAGAACCTCAAGGGTGCGATCCCGCCCCTCAAACCTCGCACGCCCAGTCAGGTCGCTGTCGGCGAGCCGAAGGCCTGAGATAAAACGCGCATCGTGCTCTATTACGGCATCTTCGAGCAGTCGCACAGTGCCGAGGGCCGTCGCGCCCCCCTCGTTCAGCGCAAGATGCGATGCTTCGTCCGAGCCACCAAAGGCCTTGATGGCCAAGCGGACCGCGTCGTCCTGTAGCGCGCGGGCATCGGTGATCCGCCTCGGCCTTTGTACGAGCGTCGCGATGCTCCTGAGAGCGCCAATGGCCTCCTCGGACGCGGCGAGCTGCGTGAGGAACGCCAAGCCCAACTTGGGCGAGAAACTATGGAGCCCAGGCTCGAGAGCCCGCATGCCATCGCGCCTTTGACGCAGGGAAGGAGCGTCAATAGCGTTGAGAAGGCTATCATAGCGTGGTCCGACAACCGGCTTCACATGATCGAACACCACGCGGGTTTCGAAGGTCGACGTGGCGCTCTTCGAGCTAATCAATCCGACCGCCAGGTTCGGCGCGTTCTCGGTCAGAATGATGGCGAGCGCATTCTTTGCGACCTCACCAACTTCATCATGCGGAAAATTCTTCGAGAACCGTCGACCGCCTCGCCGACTCTCATCAAGTGCGGCCGCGTCGGCCTCGTCGAGACAGAGTGCTCTGCCCCCTGAAAACGCGACCATCTGAAACTGGAGTTTTGGGCTATACCCGGCTGAGACGAGGAGCGAAGCCATGAAGGCATCGAAGTTTTCGGACGCGCGGAAGGCGTTCCTCCTGAAGCAGGGCGGCTAAGGACAACGTCGTTGTCGAGATCCTCCATCGCAACGCGCGCAGGGGAAGAATGACGGGCGCAGTCGGGGAGGGACAAAAATGAAGGTATGAGACGGTTTCAGTTGAGGGGTCAGCTTTGCGTCTCTCGACAGACCGCTTTTCGCACCCGCAGCGAACGACGCTGTCCGCCCAACCTACCAGTCCGGCGGAACCGACCCTATTCGCGCACCCTGGCCCGGGAAACCGAACCGTCGAAATACTGCGGCCATCCACGGCGCAGCGTTTCTTGACGGACATTTCTCAAGCCCGTGCCATGAACCCAGTTCCCGGGCATGGAACATCTGGATCCCGCTCATCTCCTCGACGCCCAGCCGGTGGCGCAGCAGCTGACCACGGCAGACTACGTGAAGCTGCTCCATCCGATCACTGCGATCGGAAAGCCGACGATCATGACGGCCGTAACCGGAATGCGGATGCACAGCAGAATTTACCGGACCTATGAGGCGCCCTGGATCGCCGAGTGCTGCGTTGACACAGCCGCCTACATCACCCTGAACCGGTTTCATGGCCCGCGTCGGGACCGGCGGCTGGCCGCCCTGAATGCCCTTTACCTTGACCTCGACGTCGACCTCGCGCCTCGGACCCTCGCCTCGGATCCGGCGGCATGGGCGCAGGCGTTCACCCGCGACGTCGAGCGCCGCGGTCTGCCGGTCCCGTCCTTCGTGAACTTCACGGGGCGCGGGCTTGCGGCCATCTGGTTGATCAATGACCTGCCCCCGAGGGCCAGGCGGCGCTGGAGCGCGGCGCAGAAGGCGCTCATCGGCCTGTATAGGCGTTATGGCGCGGACCCTCGCTGCTGCGACACCGCCCGGGTGTTCCGAATTCCGGGCTCGATCAACCTCAAGAGTGGCCGCACGGTCGAAATCCTTGGCGGAAGCCTGCAACGCCATTCCTTCGAAGATTTTGCGGACCGGATCTACATCGCCTCCGGTCGACCGACCCGCCGGGAACTGCAGGCCCGAAAGAGACAGAAGGCGTCTTCGGGGCAGGGCGGGTCGCGCCGGTCCAGGCTGAGCCCCGGCCAGCGCTTCGTCGCAATTCAGGAAGACTTGGAGCGCCTGCTGGATGCCTGGGGCGGTCGTGTGCCGGTCGGCCACCGGAACACATGGCTGCACCTGTGGGCCACCTGCCTGACGCATCAAGAGAACCCCGGGGATGTCGACGCGCGAACCCATGCGATGGCGAGCATCGCGACCCCGGGGCTCTCCACCAACGAGGTGGGCGCCATCGCCAAGCATGCCGCGGAAAGGGCAGCGCTTCCCCGAAGCGGATCACCGATGTCGGACGGCCGCTATCATTATGCCGGCGAGACGCTTGCCGACCTGCTCTGCGTCTCGGACGAGATCGCGCGTGCGCTCGGCCTGCGGCAGATCTTCTCGCTCACCGAACGCAAGCGTCGGAAAGCCGACAAGCAGCGGATGCGCCGATCGAACTCCGGAGCCGTGACACGCGCGCGCTATCTCGCTTCGAACGCAACATCCCGCACGAAGCCGTGGGAGGCGCAGGGGATTTCGCGGGCCACCTGGTATCGCCGGCAGAAGGCCGAGGCAGAGACGTCAAACATGCGGGAAGCCCGAGAGCATCTTGGTGAGACAGGTTCGTGCCCACTACAAGGAGCTTTGCTCTGCCGAAGGCTCGGGGAGGGAGAGGGAGTTACCCGGACAACTGGTCAGTCGTCTCCAAACACGCCCACGCGCACGACAGGCGCCGAGAACCTCGCCAGAATCCAGGGGGAGCGATCGGGCGCCGACAATGGAGCACGGGAGGCGCCGTCGGTGTCGGCCCGGACAGAACTGGTCGTCGTCCGACACCGGGCAGAGACGCCGGAAGGACAGGTCGTGACCGGCTTCCAGGCAGACGGGGTGGAGCTTCGCCGGATGGCGTTTGCCTCCATTGGCGGCACTGGCCTCACCCCATCGATCGGTCACGCTTTGCACAGGGATGCCACCGCGAAGCCGCGAGGCGCCAAGAGGAAGTCCGAGCTGAATTGTCGCCCCCATTCAATCGCGGTCGCGCCAGCCCGGCCGCATGACCTTGTCGAGGTTCTCGTATGGCGCGGAGTCGAGAAAGCGCTGGAGGCGCTCTGGATCCCTTGGCCGATCCCGTCCGGCGGTGTTTCCGAGGTGCCGCATCCAAAGGCTCACCCCGATGGCGACGACGACGGAGGCGACAGAGAGGATGATCTCGAAGGTGGTCATGGGCTCTCCTGCATTCGATGTTGCATGATAGCATGAGAGACCGGATCACGCCGAGGAAGGGCGGACAACATGCCAAGGATCTGCAAATGGGGCAATGTGCTCGCCGTCAGGATCCCCGCCGCCTTCGTCCGTAAGCTCGGGCTCAGAGCCGGCGCTCGCATCGATCTCCACGCCAAGGGCGGTCCTGTCGTCACCTTTATCCGCCGGAGACGTCTGGGAGGTATCCTGACCGGGCTTCGACGGTTCAGGGGGCGGCCATCTGAGAACGGCAATTTCCGCCGCCATGAGGCGCACGATCGGTTTCCAGTCGCCTTCAAGAAAGCTCGCGGCACGGTGGATCCCGAGATCGACCTCGGACTTTGAAATGGGCTGGGAAAGACAGGATGGGCGTGAGCCCCAGGACGGCAGTGAGAAAGTCGATCAGGATAGTAACAGGGTGACCTTGCTGCTGAAGGCCTAAACGTCCTCCTGTTCCTCCGCCCTCTCTCTGGAGGGAGGGGAAGACGGGAGAACCTTCACCGCTGAATTGCTTCGCAAAGTTCGACTGGGTTGTGCTGATGGGCCCGACGATCCCGCGGCTGTCCGGCGGGAGCGCACGAAACGCGCTCGCGGCGATCTCCTGATTGAGCGCATGTGCGATTGCCACGACGCTCGAGAAATGCCCCCAATTTCATGATGCCCACTCATAGTCCGCCGGTCGTCTCGGGCCTGTCTTGACGAAGGCCCGAGACGAACAGCGGACTACGTTCTGCTTCTATCGGTTTGATCCGCTGGAGAGCGGCACGCGGTTGCATGGCTGTCGATCTCGGGACCTTCGATCTTTTCCAAGACAAGGACGTGACCGATGACGACATCCAACTCCCTCGAAGACCTCGCCTTTCATGCCATCCGCAGCGGTCGCGTCTTCGCGCGCCTCTGGCGCGACGCCGGGATCGAAGCCCACAGGACCACACGCCCCTCCTGGACCGCCACGTTCAACCAGCTCGATGAGGGTCAGTTGATCAAGGGGGTCGACCTCGACGGCGTGGCGGCCATGGGCGACGCGCTGCGTCGCGCGCTCAACATCGAACGCCCGGGTTATGGTGACCGCGCGATGCAGGAGGATACGCGGTATGACGATCTGGCCTGGGAGCCGCGCCTCAACGAACTGCGTCGCGTGTCAGAAGCCTACAAGCACTTTCGTGACTGTCAGGAACGCTATGCCGACCGCCTGACGGCCGAACGCGAGGCCGCACGCGCGTTCTGACCCTGACTCGGCCGGGCCTCTCACCGGAAAGACTTGCGGCGGTCAGGTCGTCTCGGTGACCACGCGAGGATCACCTCGGATGACCCCGCCGCTTCCGGTGGGCCTTGAGATCGAGGCGGGCTGGCCTGCCCCTGGAGCCGGCCAGCCTGTGCACCTATTTCGTCTGGCCGTGTTCAACTCGGCCTGAATGCGCAGACCTGCATGAAGACCCATTGCGCCCCGGACGGCGTTGAGATCGAAGCTCCTGATCTCGAGAGAGGTCTTCTCGTTCCGCGGAGAGGCCCGGTTTCCCATGCAACGCAACGGCGTCGGACGCACGATATCCAAGGCGACGGATTGCGCTGACAAGCTCTTCTGAGCGTCGTGTTGAGAAGGTCGGTTGCTGCGATGAAGGAAGTGGCCAGTCTGCGCGATACAATCGGCCGCATCGGGACAGGAGGCCTCCCTGGCGCTGGTGCGCAAATCAGTGACGGGCGCTTCCGCCCCTCATTTTGCCGCCCTTGCCGCGGATCTACTGCAGCCCATCGGCATAGTCCCTCAGCAGGCGCAGGCGATCCGTGGCATAGGCCACGATCTGCTCCGCGATCTCGACGGGATAGCCTTCTGGCAACCCTTCCGACGCGCGGGAGAGCGCACCGGGCGCCGCCGCCGCAAGCGCCTTGAAGGCGCGCAGCCGGGCCTCCAGGGGCACGCCGGCCTTGCGGGCCGTCTCGTCGAAATGACGCGGCACGATCCGATCCAGTCGGTAATGACCGCGCCGGCCCACCGACATGGCCAGTTGCAGATCCTTATGCCGGAACGTCGAGCGAAGCTGCTGCGGCGCCGCGCTCATGATGTCGTAAAGCGGGGTCAGCCGGAATCCATCGCCCTCGAGGAAGATGGAGAAGTTCTTTGCATGCCCGTCGATCCCGGCGATCATCCAGTTGAAGAGCTGCGCCTTCAGGAATGCGGCCTGGTCCGCGATCGGATCGTCGGACTGCCGCAGCAGCGCGAAGCACTCCCTCATCGAAGGGCCGCCATGCTGCTGATACTTCTGCCCGGAAAAGCGGCCCATGGCCTGAAGGAAATCCTCCTGAGGGACGCGCACCAGCCCGCCCGCCCGCCGCGGTCGCCGATCGAACCGCTCGACCACGAGCGTGATCTGCTCCTCGAAGTGGTGGATCTCAGCCTGGGTCGCCTCGAGCCCCATTTCCCGCGCGAGACGCAGGCAGAAGAACTCGTTCTCGACACTCTTGGTAAGGTCGAGACCGCCGCCGACCACGCCCATGGGTCTTTTGAAGATATGCGTCGTGGGGGTCAGCCCGGTCGGCCTTAGCCAGGCACCATCATGCTTGAGGTATGCGGTCTTTTCCTGCGCGCCTGCGAGCGAGATCCGGAAGGGCTCTTCCGGATTTATACCGAGCGGCGTCGTGCTGAGCGATCTGAGGGTTTCCGCGATCTGGGCCTCGGATTGCGGCGTGCCCTCGATCCGGAACGGGTCGGCCGGCGTCACCCCATGGGGCAGGAACTGCATTGCCCCCACGCAATCCTGGCCGATCGCGGCGAGGAGGTCGTGGGTGCGATCGCTGCGCGCTTCCGTGCGCTCCGCGATCACCCGTCGCAGTTCAGGAACATCGGGAAGCAGGTTCTCGAAGACCGCATCCACGTGGTCCCCGTTCTGGGTCGAAGACACCAAGGGCAGGGACCGCGAGATCGGAAAGCGGAACTCCCATCCCAGCCAGGCCTCGTCGTAGCGAAAGCTCGCGCCGGCGGAGGAGCGATAACCATAATATCCTGCGAGCCGCCCGTTGAGATAGACGTCGAGCGTGTGGGTGAGCGATCTGCGCCCCATCAAAAGATATCCTCGGGCCTGGGCCGCGCCGCTTGGGGGGAGGCCCCTCGCCGGGGCACGAGGCCGAGGTCCAGCTCGAGCGCCGCCACCACGGCGAGAAGAAGGCTCAGCTTGGGTTCATGGGCGGCCGTCTCGATCCGCGAGATCTGGCGCGGGTCCGTGCCGGCCTGCCGGGCCAGATCGCCCTGCGACCATCCCTTCGCCTTGCGCGCCTGACGGAGCTGATGGCCCAAGGTTTTCACGTTCCGGAATATACTCGCGTCCATGCCTGCCCCACATGTCATGCTTGTAGCATCTACTTATATGCCATTCTTGTAGTTTTAATGCTATACAGCAAACTTGTAGATAAATGCAAATATGCCAAACGTGATGTAAGGGTGTGCAGGCTTTCTGTCCGTTCCAAGACAGCCTCCAGTTCCCGTCCGCGTTTCATGCAGGCCGACTTCGTCTGTCGGGGGACAGACGCTATACTGGCAGAATGGCTATCGCATCTCATCCAAGCCCGACCTCGCAGGACCTGACCCTGTCAGATGGCACGGTGGCGCTCGACGCGCTCCTCGAAGCGCTGCACCTGACCAGGACCGAACTTGCATGCGTGCTCGGCATGTCGCCGGGGTCCTTGTCCACGGCCCAGCGTCTGTCGTCGGAGGTCTCGCAACAAAGACTTCGGGATTTGGTTGAGATCCTCGTGCGGGTCACGCCGTGGGCCGGATCCCTCTCCCGGGCGTTCGCTTGGTTCTCGACGCAGCCCCTGCCATCTTTCGGTGGCCGGACCGCGGCGGATCTGGTCCGAGAAGGACGCGCCGAAGCCATCAGGTTCTATGTTTCCCGCATTGCCCTCAGCGGTTACGCGTAAGGCAGCAAACCAAGGCGGCGGCTGACATCGACATGCCTTGCGAACGCCCCTGAAACATGAGGAGGGGGTAAGAGCTTGGCTATGACACGTCCGGTTTCGCTTGACGTCAGCCTGCGTTGGAAACGGGAATTTTCCTCGGAACGCCCGGGCCAAGGCACCTATCTCGGAAAACATACTTGGTGGGACAGACAGCTCGGTTCGGAAGATCGGGAAGCATTTCCTTTGTAGAGCCGCAAACCCCCAAAAAAGTTTTTCGCTTCGAGCGAACGACCAATCTTCTCCTTGCCAGGCAATGACGCCTGAAACCAAGCCGCCAGATCGGCTGAATGCTGCAAGGAAACAAATTCATCATGCTCACATACAATAACCGGCTGGACGTCTCATTCAAGAATACCATGGATATCCACGCCTTCTACCAGTATCTTTCCGGCCCGAACGGACCCGTCGATTTTGATTACATCATTCGGTCTCCCGATATCCTGAGTCACCTCAACGAACGGAAATACGTGACATTCGTTGTCGACGGGCAGCATGTCGTCCATGCTAACTCGTATAAACGTCGCGACGAACTGTCAGGCGTCATCGAAGAGCGCCCTTTCACGGCAGAGGAGGCGGCTGAATTCGACAGTCAGCCATATCAAACTCATGCAGAATGGGCGGCGACCTTCTGGGGATCTGAAAGCAATGCTATTCATGCAAAGGTTCATCACAAAAAAGACACGGGAACCATCAGGTTCGTCACCCGGGGCGGCCCCCCTCGCGGAATTGTCCGGGCTCTGAGAAGGGTCTTTTGTGAGGTCGAGATCGAAGCCTTCTACGATAACCCACAGAGGTTCATATCGGGGTATTACTGAAGAACGGTCGGCATCATTCTTGGTGAAGTAATTGACACTGAGAAGCGGTAGTGCGGAGGCTGAGAACAGCCTCCACATTCGTCTCAATCTCCCTGACCTTGTTTTCAACCACTCGCCACCTCCTCGGCGCCGCAGGAGCAGGTCTCGCGCGTCCTGACCTGGTCATCTGCGGTATGGCAAAGCCTGCGGCTGGCGTCATACAGGGCCACGAGTTCCGACTTCGCGATCGACGGCACGGCGGCGGTGTTGTGCCGCACCATATCGAAATCGATGACGTCGAAGCGGGCCCACAGCTCAGCTGGGCTGCAGGCCATGGCACGCAGGAACAGATGGGACTGCGCGCTCCCGGCGTCATCGAGCATCTTCAGCCGACCGGCACGTCCACCCACGCGCTGGATCGCAAAGTCGGCCTCGGCCCGGCTGCAGAACTCGTAGTCAGGATGCCGCGTTTCCAGTGCAGGCCGTGGTCGCGGCTTGGCGCGACGCTCCCAGATCTGGATCGCGCAGCGCCGCTCGCGCGGCCGACCGTTGGATCCCACCATCTGCACCGTGGCCTCGATGTCATCGACAAGGTGGAAGGCCGAGTCGAGCTGGTTCTGCACGCTCGTCTTCCGGAAGCTGAGCGGCACCGTGATCGTGATGGACTGTGCTTCCGCCGCGGCTGAATTGAAACGCGCGATGGCCTCCCGGGTCGGTGCACCTCCGGCAATGTCATCAATGACCACCCGGTCGAACAGCACAGCGGCGTCGGCTTCGGGCATGTTGCGCTTCCCCCCAGCCGCAGTCGCAGTCACGCCGTCGTTGGGCTCACAATGTGCCGGCGCGCCGGGCGTTGCCTGCTGCGCGGCCCTGTCAGCCTCATCGACCGACTGTGTTTCAGGGGCGGCGGGCACCTCCTGTGCGATCTGCCGCGGCATCGACACTGCGGGGTCAGCAGTTACGGTCCGAGCTTCCTCGGCCAAAGCCGCTACGTAAAGTTCGATGATCTCGCTCATGTTGATCGAACCGCCGCCGGCGCCGTTGCGGGCATGCTTCGACATATCGAGACGCGCGAAACGCTCCTCCAGCGCCTTCGGGTTGCAGCCGGTGGCCCGCAGAAAGATGTTGGACTGCGGGCTCCAGTTCTGGTCGACCGGCTTCAGCTGACCGGCATGCGCGCCCACGCGCCGGATCACGAGATCCGCTTCGGCTTGGCTGCAGCGTTCGAAATGCGGATGCTCAGTCTCGAGCGCATGCAACTGGCGTGGTTCCGAGCGGCGCTCCCAGATCTGCAGCACACAAGGGACATGAACGGTCTTGCCTTCGTAGATGAAGGCATCCTGCGGCACCTCCTCCTCGTGCACGAGGTGCAGGCGCGTGTCGACGCGGTTCTGCATGGTCATCTTGCAAAACGACGCTGGCAGGATGAGTGCGACGACGTCGGCGAGGCTGGCTGCATGGTTCAGAAAAGCGAGTGCCGTATTGTTGCGGAAGGGTGGATTGCCGATGATCAGGGTGCGGCCCAGGGGGCCCGTGGGCGACCAGCTCAGGAAGTCGGCATCGATGATGCCCGGCGCCTTCGGATCGAGGTCGAGCGCGATGCAGTTGGGCCCGAGATGGCGTGAAAAGGCGCCGGTGCCGGCGGAGGGTTCGATGATGGTGTCGAAAGGGTTGGCGACGTAGCGCGCCAGAACCCGCTCCACGTAGGCAGCCGCAAGCTGCGTGTTGGTGTAATACTGGCTCATCTCCGCGGCGGTGGAAACGTAGGAGGTGCCGGCGGGTTTGCTCTTGGTGGTCATGGATCGTGTCCCTCGTTGTCTGCGAGGGGGAAATTGATCCGAGAGCCCAAACCCAGAAGCGGGTTTGTTCCTAATTAGCTATTAGATTTCAATGACTTGAATTGGGGAGAAGATTTTTATGCGGTCGCAGCCTGTGCGGCATGGCCTGTCTGCCTGACGGAGCCATGCTCGGCCGAGACAAGGTGGTATCAGCTGATTTCTGCAGCTGGCTGCGCATGCCGCAAAACGAGCCTATGCTTCTCGGCATGGCTGACCCGTTCCCCCCGTTCCCGAGCGCGCAAGATCTGATACGGCCCAATGGCAAGGTTGACATCGATGACCGTCTCGAAGTGCTCGGCCTGAGCAGGGCCGAACTCGCGCTCGTTCTCGACCAGCCGGAGGAAGCGCTGAGTGAGCGTGCACGGCTGGAAACGCCGGAAACGCAGCGCAGACTCAGGGATCTGATTGAAGTCCTCGTGCAGGTCGTCCCATGGGCTGGCTCATTTTCTGAAGCCTATGCTGGGGTTTCGACATGGCCCCTCGCGTCCTTCGGTGGCCGAACCGCGGCGGACCTGCTGCGGGAGGATCGCGTCGAGGCAGTAGCCTCCTACGTCACCCGGATTGCTCAGGAGGGCTACGCGTGAGATGGACCGGACGGGCATGCAGGAGGCGCCACCGGTGTGCCGGGCCAATCTGGTGACATCGGCTTGCACCAGCAGGTCCATGAGCCCCCGGCTGGCCCGCGGATATTTTAGAGGACGCTCTCAACGACGTTGGACGGGCGTGGGGTGAAAAGGCTTTCGCTGGCTCAATGACCAAACCGGACCTCCCCAAAAGCCGGCGCTTATACCGGTCGGTGAGACACGATCGGTGTTTGGGGAGACTCTGCCCCTGCTTCCTCTTCAGATAGGGCGGTTCAACATATGCCCTGCAGGTCCGAAAAGGCCTCCTGCCGCCCGAGCCCGGTGAACACAGGGAATAGGGCGAAGGAGCTACGGACCTGGACCCTCCGAAGGGCAGCCTGCTCGTCCAGCCGCCCAAAATGAATTGCAGACATCTACTAGTCAGTGGGAGCGGTTGTCCTGGAGGGCGAGGCTGTCTGCCTTTGCGGGCTTTCCTCTTGCTGCAGGCCCTGGCGCGACACTGAATGCCCGCGTGATTTCAGGCGGTTTGTTTCCGGCTTTCCGCCATGGACCCAGATCCCGTTTGCCGGGTCAGTTCCCCCCGGCCGGGAGCATGCCATCGGGGCACGTCAACGGATCCGCTGTCGCGGCGGATCCCTTCCGTTCACGACATTGAAAACTGAAAGGACAGACCCATGGGTCTTGATATGGGCTTCGTCAAACGTCGCGCACAAACCGAGATCGCCTACTTGCGCAATCATAGCCAGTTCGCCAACAGCTTCTTTGAATTGGACCTCCCCCCGTCCGAGGACGACAGTACCGATTTCCAGATCGAAGACTGGATGGTCGAAGCGGTGGCCTGCCAGTGGGACACCGATGACACAGAGGTCGCGCGCGCGGAAGCTGCGCTTTCGGAGGCGGAGTTCGAACGGATTTGTTGGAGCCATGAATACGATCATGACACCTCGGAACTCCGGGCGGCCTACCGACGGATTCTTGAAAGGCTGCACGAGGCTGTCACGGCTTCGGACCCCGTGGTGTGCTACTGGTCCGCTTGAAGCACGACCTCCACCAATTGATCTCCTCCGGGGTTTTCGAGCCCAGCAACGCAGGTGAATTGTCTTGGCGATCGCCGTCGCGGCGCCCTCCGTGTCAGGGGCCGCGGCGGCCTCGTCCTAATGGAGAGGACGATGACCACGGCAGATGTGCTCACCAACGTGCACGGCCCGGAGCTTCGGCCGCGGCCAGGTTCTGCTCTGCCGGGCATGGGAAATGGCCCAGTGGTGCAGGGGAGAACACGGGGCTGCGCGCTTTGCTGGACCGCATGATCCGGAACAAGGGCTGCCAGCCCGGGCAGGCGGGTGCGAAATGACACGCCGACCAACACCGTCGGCGCGCGGGACTTCGCAAACCGGTGGGGGTCTTCGAAAAGCTCCGGAACGTCGCAAGGGCTGCCGGCGTTCCATGCGCCATGGGCGATCGTGAGAGCCGCGATCTCGGCAAGCCGAAAACATCGTGTATGCCCTGCCGCGCCGCAGAGCGATGTCTGGGCGGCGCTTGGTGTTCGCGAAACCCCACATCGCATGGTCATCACGTGGCGCCGCTGGTGCTGGCAGCGTCTTCTGGCCACCATCCACAAATGTCAGCTGCACCTGAAATCACCGTGGCTATGGTGCACAAGCACGACGAATGCACCAACGAGGCAGCCACAACGCGCCGGTGCCGGACAGAAATTCGCGGCGCATCCCGATCTCTTTTCAACATTGAAGAGGAGGCATCGTCGGTGGAGGACGAATTCCGTTCAGACGCGTCTTTGGGCAGGCCTGCGGACATCAGGAACCGGCGGTCTGCGCAGCCATGCGGTTCCGCCAGCCAGCGTGATCGACGGCCCTGAAAGACTGAACGGTCGGGGTGGTTGAGAGCACCTCATGTCCAGATAACGCTGCCACCATACCACCTCTGGTGAGCGTAAGGCCGTCGAAGCATGAAGGCCTGTTCGGCGCACGATGCGCGGGTTTAGCCAGCTATCGGAGGGGTGTCGCTCATGCTGGTCCGGGTTGAGACCCACGAACGAGAGCAGGTCGATGACGACGTTGCCTACGTATTTCACGACACGAACACACCTTATGCAGCTTCGCCGAAGGGGCCCCGTGTAACGCCTCAAGGCCAGGAGACCGGGCCTCCCTGACATCATGACCGGGGACAATGCCCACGGTCGCAAGAACCAGCGCCGTCACGCTTGAGTAGAAAATTCGCAGAATCTTTTCCGCGCTTGCGCGGCTGATCCGAGGTCCCGTGCGACACCACGACGGAGACCTACCGGTGACCAAAAATAAAAAGACCATCCCCGACAAAACAGCCGGGTGCGGCATGGAGCAGCTTCTCAGCCGCGCGCGGCTGATCGCGCGTTGGCGGCACGGATCGGACAGCTTCTTCTGGCGGGCCGAAGCTGACGGCCTGCTCGTCCCGATCCGCGATGGTCGCCATGTCCGGTATCTCTGGCCAGCGGTGTTCCGTTTCGAGGGAGGTCTGCCCCCGAAGGGGTTCGAGACAGCCTACATGGCCGATCTCATGACCCCGGAGGAGGTGGCCCGCCGCGCCGAAATGAGCCGCGACACAATCTTGAGAAAGGCGAAATGCGGCTCCCTCTCCGCCCGACGCGTGGGTCTCAGCTTTCGCTTCGTGCCCGCCGAGGTCGATCGGTGGATGGCGACATGGACATGATGCCGCGTGCACGCGCCCGTCTGCACCGTCTTGAACGGAGTCCCCTTGAAAAACCGTATTTTACGGACGTTCGAACAGAACGCCCCACAAGGTTTATGGCCCAAATCTGCGTGGGCGTCCCGTTCATCTGCCTATGCATGAACGGGCTTTCGCCCCGATGAAAGGACAAACCCGTGACTGAACGCACCCTTCGTATCGAGACGCTGCTCGACGTCTATTTGCTCCTTCCCGAACTCTACAGCGAAAGCTCGGCCAAGGCCTACGAGTCGTCGTTCGGCCGGATCGAACGCCTGACAGGCCGACGCCTGTCACAAATCTCGGCAGACGTGGTGGAATGGGAACAGCTGGCGGCAGAGATCGTCTGGGCGGGAGAATTTACCCGGGCTCGGACCCCGGAGGCCCGACAGCGGGCGTTCGATGGTTTCGTAGGTCGCGTCTCTGCCGCCATCCGCCGGGCCCGCGAACGGGCCACGCCCCGGACGGCCGCGGCCTGTGCCGATGCCGCGGCCACATGGGAGCGGGTCGCCCGGTATGTCGCGGCCGCGGAGAACACCTACGATGCCCAAGGGAAAGCCCTCCTGCCCAACAAGGCCTCGCTCTCCATCGAGAACCTGCGCGCGCGACTGGGCAGGGTCCCTCCGATGAGTATCGACACCGCCGGTGCCGTTGCGGCGCTGGCCCATATCCCTCCGAATAAGGTCGACAGCTACCGACGATCGATCCGGTTCTTCAACCGGTTAATCGCGGAGCGCGGCACCCATTCTGCCATCGCCTCGCTCCTCCCGGCGCGGCCGATCGGACCGTTGCCCACGCAGCGCGATCCCGCGATGGATTGGACACGCTGCACCGCAGAGTTTCAGGCCGATCTGGAACGCGTGATTTCGCGGGCTCTCCGGGCGCCGCGGCGCCCTGATCAGTTCGGGGGCCGGCTCGGATCGGATCCAGTGGCCAATCGGCGCCGGGAAACGGGCGGTCGGAAGCGCCCGATCCGCAACAAGGATGCTCGTGCCAAGGCGTTCCGCAGGGCCCTCTCCTGGCTGGCGCGGCACGCCTTCCCAGAGCGGGAGCCGGTTCTCGGCCTCGCGTCGATTATGGATCTGCTCACCGAGGACAACGTCGAAGCGGCGGTCGAACGGTTCCTCGATCGAAGCGCAACGGCGATAAGCCTCAAGGACGCGAAGAAGACCACGTCGCTCACCACCTGGCTTTCGGATCTCGGCACGATCGCCGAGCGGAACGGGGCCGGGGAGGCGTTGGTGTGGGCGATCGAGGACATGCGGCTCGACCTCGGCGAGGAGTCCGATGCCACACGCGAGATGTCGGCGTCCCGGGAGGCATTCGTCAAGCTCGTGGATCGGGACCCCGCCGTTGTGCGCGCTATCGTTACGGGTCCGCGCGTGTTGCTCGCCGAAGCAAGACGGCTGCTGGGCCGAAAGAACCTCACCACGCACCAGCGCACCGAGGCGCTGCATCTTTTCATGGCCGCGACCATGCTCGCGATCCAGCTCGCGCGCCCGCTCCGGACCCGCAACGTCCACGAAATGCTCTCCGAGGGTGACATGCCCGAACTCGTGCCGCCCCGGCGGGAACGGGCCTCGGCATGGCTCGATATCGGCCGGGGCCGGGTAAAAAACCGCAAGCCGCTCGAAGGGCGGATTCCCGACTGGCTGTGGGCGGTGATCTCCGCCTGGATCGACGAGGGGCGCCCGGCCTGGCGTGACCGGGCCACCGTCAAAGACGCCGCTGCGGCAGACATGTCAGACATCGGGGCGGGACAGGCCAGGACATGCGACGATGCCAATGGAGCGCCGCGCCATTGCGCGAACCATCACCTCTTTCCCGCACTCTCGGGACCGGGGGCGGTCAGCCGGCAGCTCATCAACAAAGCCTGGAACCGCGGCATGGCGCGGCTCGGGCTCACTGGTCTCACACCGCATATGATGCGCCACGTCGCAGCCACCCTCTACCTCGCAAAGAACCCCGGGGATTACGCCGTCGTGGCCGCGCTGCTCGCCGACAGCCTGCGCACCGTCGAGACCTTCTATGCCCGTGGCGAGGGCCGCGCCGCCATGGATCTCTTCGCCGAGGTGCTTACCGAACTCGACCCCACACTCAACCTGAAAGGAGTGGCCTGATGCCGACACGCCGTCACTCGCGCGATGCCAGGGTTGCGACACTCATCGCGCGCATGCCGAACGTGCCGCGGGATGTCGCTGCACTGGCCGCGGCCGCCGCCGTCGACGGGCGCTTCACGTCCCGGGGTGGCCCGGCTGCGCTCGAGCGCTTCTATGGACACATGCTGAAGACCCGCCGCGCACCGCAGCAGGTGCGGCTCGAGGATTTCGCGGCGGTGACCACGAGCCGCACCGGCCTCATCACCCTGATGAACGCGCTCGCGGCTTTCGATCCCGGGGTGCCCCTGGCACCGGCGCGGCCGCTTCGCCAGGACTGGGACCGCTGGTTGAACGCGCGCTATAACGCGAAGGAAGCCCGTCCTCGGGTTTCACAGCGGATCGCGCTCGAGCCGGCGAATTGGCCGATCGATTGGGCCGCGGTCGAACCGCTTCTCGATCAACGGGTGCGCCGCAACGGCCGACGCTACAGGCCGCTCGCGGCCAAGGGCCGAGCAAATGTCGTCCAGGCCGTCGGGCTTTGCGCGGCGGCACGCGTCTGGGCGGCGGAGCAGGGGGTCGCCTTGCCGGAGGCGTTCAGCGCCGATCTGGCCGAAGCCTTCCTGCGCTTTCTGTTCCGTGCCGAGGAGGGCAGAGGGCCGATCACCATGCGCAGCGCGGCCGACTACTTTCAGCGTGTCATCCTGTTTGCCCGTCGCGGGGCGCTCTTCACTGCAAAGGTCGAAGGGCGTTTTACCGAGATCCACACCGCGCTTGTCTCGGAAGCCACGGACGAGACGCCGGGCAAACATGCAAAGATCCGCAGGTTCCTGGACCAGCATGGTCTGGCCGATCTCCTCCATGCCGCACATCGCTGCCTCGAAGAGGCCGCCGATCTGCCGGCACATGGCGCGGCCGCGTGCCGGCTCCGGCGAAAGGCCGTGGTCTTCGCTCTGCTGCTCAACGGCGTCGACCGTCAGGGAGACCTTTCCACCTTCCGGATCGGCCGGGAGATCGCCCGGACCCCGGAAGGCGACTGGACGGCTGAGTTTCGTCAGGCCAAGACCCGCGGCAAGAAGGCACTCGGTTCCTATTGGCCGGTCACCTCCCGAATTATCGATGCCCATGTCATGGCAGACCGCCCCGGGTGGCAGATGGTCGACCGGCTGCGCGAGCTCGACGGTGCCAACCTGCTCGGCCTCGAGGAGGGGGCCCTGTCGACATACCACCCGGCCGTGCTTTTGCAGGAAGAGTTCGGGATCTCCGGCCACCTCGTGCGCAGTCTCGTCACCGATCTGGTCAGGACCCAGGCCCCCGACGCCGCTTGGGCGGTTCAGGCGCTCCTCGGCCACTCGTCGCGCTGGATGCAGCAGGCCTACCGAACGGATTTCCGGGACACTGCGGCCCTCGAGAAATACCACGCCACGATAAAGACAATCGCCCGGGACGCGTAAGTCCGCGTTCCCAGGGCGAACTGGTGGCGCTTCGGCATCGCCGGCCGGGGTGGTACGCTCATGCCAAGGCACCCCACCGAGCTCGGCAAAAAGAGCGCGAAGAGGGTTATCGGCAGGTTCACTGCCGAACGGAAAGCACTTGGTTCCGGAGCAGCATCGTCTCGAACTGCTGCTCCGACGTTTTCGGAGAGACCAGGCGCATCGAAGGCGCGGCGGCGCTTCCGCGGAGGCCTGTTAGATGGCGCCCATTTCCGGAATCCGGACCAGGAACTCATCACGACGAAGCGGACCCGCCGCCCTGGTCTCGAAATCCCCATCGCCGCCACCATCGACGAACTGCATGAAGAGACGCATCCCGGCGAAGGGCAGATCGGACATGGGAGGGCGTGGCGCTGCCGGAGGCGCGCTTGCAGGGACGCCCTCGGTGATGGCAGGTGCCTCGCCTGCAGCAATGCGAGCGGCTTCATAGAGCGCCACGAGATCCCCCTTGGAGATCGACGGAATGCCGGCCACCTGGTGGCGCAGGGGATCGAAGTCGATCGCGGCAAGGCGGGCACGCAGCTCGTCCGCGCGGCCGTCCGCGGCCTTCAGGAAGTAATGCGAGGCGACGCTGCCGGCCTCCGCGACCGGCTTGATCCGACCGGCATTCGCGCCAACCCGTTGCACTGCGAGATCGGCGTCAGAGCGGCCGCTGAAGACGAAGTCAGGGTGCGACTTCGGCGGAACGATCCTGGGCCGAGGCGTGGCGCGGCGCTGCCAGATCTGGAAGGTGCAGGGTGCGTTGCTCTCCTTGCCATCTGCGCCGGTAATCAGGCCGACGATGTCCTCGTCGTGGATCAGGTGGAACATGGGGTCGAGCCGGTTCTGCTGGCTCGGCTTACGGATACTGCGCGGCAGGAGGAGGGCGATCGTGTCGGCATTAGA
>NZ_KZ304984.1 GCF_002723615.1 Limimaricola cinnabarinus | reverse complement strand
GAAGCCGACCTTCGCCGCGCGCTGCACGAACGACCGCTGTCAGCTTAGCGTAGGATTTCACACTCTCCCGCAAACGACCCGAGTATTTCCTCGCGATCGCGCTGGCGATCTTCGCCTTCACGACGATCCTCGGCTGGGCCTATTTCGGCGAGAAATGCTGGGAATACCTCGGCGGGACCGGGGTGCAGATCCCCTACCGGCTGCTCTGGACCGGCTTCGTGCTGATCGGCGCGGTGACGCAGCTCGATTTCGTCTGGCTGGTGGCCGACACGCTCAACGCCTTCATGGCGTTCCCCAACCTCGTGTCGCTGCTGCTGCTGTCGCCGGTCGTGGTGCGGGTGACCAACGCCTATTTCGATCGCCGCCGGGCGGCGCTCGCCTGAGATCGGCGGGGCGGTCCTGCGACCGCCCCGCCCGAAACCATCCTGCCCGGCGGGCAGGACACCTATCAAGCGCGGCTCACTCGCCCAGGGCGATGCCCTCGCGCCGCGGATCGGCCCCGCCCTTGAGCGTCTCGCCGATCTCGATCGCATGCAGACCCGAGGTCAGGTCGCGGATATTGGTCTCGAAGCCGATCTCCTGAAGCGGTGCCTCGAGCGCCTCGGCCTCGGTCCCGGCCTCCAGGTCGAAGGTGCCGAAGCGGTTCACGAGATGCGGCGCGGCCAGCGCCTGCTGCACGTCCATGCCCCAATCGGCCCAGTTGACGATGGCCTGCGCGACATAGCCGATGATCCGGCTGCCGCCGGGCGAGCCGATCACCAGCGCCGGCGCGTCGCCCTGCATCACGATGGTCGGCGACATCGAGGAGCGCGGCCGCTTGCCCGGCTCGACCCGGTTGGCGATGGGCCGCCCCTCGTCATGCGTGGCAAAGCTGAAATCCGTGAGCTCGTTGTTCAGAAGAAAGCCGCGCACGAAGAGCCGCGAGCCGAAGCCGTTCTCGATCGTCGTGGTCATCGACAGCGCGTTGCCATCCGCATCGACGATGGAGATGTGGCTGGTCGAGGGCAGCTCGATCGAGGCGTCGTCGCCCCAGAGCATCGCGTGCTGCCATTCGGGGCTCCCGGGCGAGACCTCGGGCAGCGCGTCGTCGCCCGACAGCAGCGTCGCCCGCTCGGCGAGATAGGCCGGATCGACGAGGCCTTGGGTCGGCATCGGGACATAATCGCTGTCGGCCATGTAGCGGCCGCGATCGGCGAAGGCGAGGCGGGAGGCGTCGCCGATCAGCCGCCATGCCTCGGCGCTGTCGGGACCCATGCCGCCCAAATCGTAGGTCTCCAGCATGCCGAGGATCTGCCCCACGGTGAGCGCGCCCGACGACGGCGGCCCCATGCCGCAGACCTCGTAGTCGCGGTATTCGGCGCAGACCGGCGCGCGCTCGACCACGTCGTAGAGCTCGAGGTCGCGCTCGGACAAGACGCCCGGATTGCCCTCGGCGCCCTGCACGGTCGCCACGATGTCGGCGGCGATCCCGCCCTCGTAGAAGGTGTCCGCCCCGCCCTCCGCAATGGCGCGCAGAACCTCGGCATAATCGGGGTTTCTGAGCATGTCGCCCTCGGCGATGGCGGTGCCGCCGGGAAAGAAATATTCCGCCGTGGCCGGGAAGCGCTTCAGCCGATCGGCATCGCCGGCGACCAGCGTAGCAAGGCGCGGCGAGACCTCGAAGCCGTCCTCGGCATGGGAGATGGCCGCCTCGAACAGCCCCGCCCAGTCGGAGGTGCCCCATTTCTCATGCGCGGCCTCCATGAGCCGCGGCGTGCCCGGCGTGCCGACCGAGAGGCCGCCCACCACCGCGTCGAAGAACTGCAGCGGCTCGCCGGTCTCGTCCTGGAACAGCGTCGGCGTCGCGGCCAGCGGCGCGGTCTCGCGGCCGTCGAGCGTGGTCAGCTCGCCCGTCTCGGCGTCGTACCACACGAGGAAGGCGCCGCCGCCCAGGCCCGAGCTTTGCGGCTCCACGAGGCCCAGCACCGCCTGCACCGCCACCATCGCATCGGCGGCCGAGCCACCATTGCGCAGCACATCCGCCCCGGCCTCGACCGCGAGCGGGTTGGCGGCGGCGACCATCCAGTTTTCGGCCTCCACCGGCTGGCCTGCCGCCTTGGCCTGCATGGCGGCGCGCGCGGCCTCGGACAGCCCGGCGATCTCGCCCGAGGAGGTGCCCTCGGTGGTGATGGCATCGGCGGCCTGCTGCGCCACCAGCGGCCCGGCGGCCAGCAGGAACGGGATCGTGGCCAGGAACTTCGAGTGTCTCATCGTGCTGTCCTCCTTTGATCCTCGCCATGAAAGACCCCGAAACGGCCCGCGGCAAGCCGTCGCGCCGAGAAAAGGCGCGCGGGCCACCGGTTTCATCCCATGCCCCGCGCGCCGGTTCGGACCCCGCGCTTGGCCGCTTCCGCCCGAGAAGTGGTTGCCCGTGCAGGACGGCAAGGATGCCGTCCTGCGCCGTGATGCAGATGCCGAGGCTGCGCCTCGAAGGCCTCGGCCCGACCCGCGCGGGGGAGGGGGCGTTCGTCAGGCGGCCGGCCCGAAGCCGATCTGCGCAACATCGCTGCGCCGGTGGCTGCTTGCCCTTGGTCATCACCGAGATGCCCCCCTGTAGCGTAACATGTCACAAAATTTAAAGAAAACTTTCGCCAAAGCATCACGACCCGGCCCTAAGCGGTTCCGGGTGCACGTCCTGTACGTGCGACGGGATCGCGAGCGGCGGCCGCCGCCGTCTCGATGATTGCAGACAGGGGGCGCGCCGTGCCGCGTCCGGGACCAGAGGGAACGACATGAAACCTACCCTAATCACGACGGCGATCGCCTCGCTCGGTCTGATGGCCAACGCGGCCCATGCCCAGACCGAAATCACCTGGTGGCATGGCATGGGCGGGCATCTCGGCGAGGTCGTCAACCAGATCGCCGAAGGCTTCAACGAGAGCCAGGACGACTACAGCCTCACCCCGGTCTTCAAGGGCTCCTACGAGGAAACCCTGACCGGTGCGATCGCCGCCTTCCGCGCCGGCGAGCAGCCCAACATCGTGCAGGTCTTCGACGCCGGCGCGGCCACCGTGATCGGCGCACAGGGCGCGGCCGTCCCGGTGCAGGACCTGCTCGAAGCCAACGGCCACGCCTTCGACATCGAGGATTACATCGCCGGCGTCCGCTACTTCTATGCCGACAGCGACGGCAAGATGATCGGCATGCCGTTCAACTCCTCCTCGCCGGTGCTGTACTACAATGCCGACGCGCTGGCCGAGGCCGGTGTCGAGCCGCCCGCCACCTACGAGGAATTTGCCGAGATCGCCCCCGCGATCCTCGAGGCCGGCTACACCCCGCTGGTCCAGACGCATCTGCCCTGGGAATTCGTCGAGAATTTCCACTCGCGCCACAACCTGCCCTTCGCGACCAACGACAACGGTTACGACGGCGCCGCGGGCACCGAGATCCTGATCAACTCGCCCGAGATGGCGATGCACTTCACCAAGGTGAAGGAATGGCTCGACGCCGGGCTCTTCGGCTTCCACGGCACCTCCTGGGACGACAACAAGGCGTATTTCCTCGACGGATCGGCCGCCATGTATATCGGCTCCTCGGGAGATTTCGGCGGCTTGGCCGCCATGGACCTGCCGTTTGAGTGGGCCTCCACCTACCTGCCCTACTGGGAAGAGATCACCCGGGAGGGCTACCAGACCTTCATCGGCGGCGCCTCGCTCTTTGCGATGTCCGGTCACCCGGCCGAGGAGGATGCCGCCACGGCCGCATTCCTCGAATACCTGACCTCGCCGGAAATCCAGTACATGTGGCACCGCGAGACCGGCTACGTGCCGATCACCAACGCCGCCTACGAGATGGCCAAGGAAGACGGCCATTACGACCGGTTCCCGGCCGCCGAGACCGGCATCAAGCAGCTGATGCTGCCCGCGGGCGAGAACACCGCCGGCTACCGGATGGGTTTCTACGTGCAGATCCGTGACGTCGAGAACCGCGAGCTGTCGCGCTTCCTCAACGGCGAGACCAGCATCGAGGACGCCCTGGCCACGATCGAGGCGGAAGGCAACGCGCTGCTGGCCCGCTTCGCGCAGACCGCCATCAACTGAGCCTGCGGGCACGAGACCCAAGGCGGCCGCCCCGGGCGGCCGCCCCCCCGTTCAAGGACCCTTCGATGAAACGCGCCGGCTTCGACAATCCCTGGCTGCCGATCCTGTTGCTCCTGCCGCAACTGTCGATCATCTGCCTGTTCTTCTACTGGCCCGCCTGGCAGGCCCTGCGATCCTCCTTCTTCCTCGAAGACCCCTTCGGCTTCGGCGAGACCTTCGTGGGGCTGCAGAACTACACCCGGCTGTGGGACAGCCCCCAATACATGAAGAACGCCTGGTTCACGCTGTGGTTTTCCTTTCTCGTGACCTTCTTCTCGCTGGCCATCGCGCTGCTTCTGGCGGTCAAGGCCGACACGGTGCTGCGCGGCGCCAGGACCTACCGGACGCTGTTGATGTGGGTCTATGCGGTGGCGCCGCCGGTGGCGGGCTTCATCGCCCTCATCCTCTTCAACCAGCGCTGGGGCCCGCTGACCGAGGCCTTCGCCCAGTTCGGCTGGCTGCTCCGGGTCCGGCTCGAATATTTCGACACCGCCTTCGCGATGATCGTGGCGAGCGTCTGGAAGCAGGTGCCGGTCAACTTCATCTTTTTCCTGTCGGGGCTGCAGTCGATCCCGCGCGCCGTGCGCGAGGCGGCGCTGATCGACAACCGCTCGGGCATCTCCCGGTTCTGGACCGTCACCTTCCCGCTGCTGGCGCCGACCGGGTTCTTTTTGCTCATCATCAACATCACCTATTCGCTCTTCGACACCTTCGGGATGATCGACACCATTCTGCGCAACAACCCGGGCGACCAGCCGGTGACGCTCGTCTACCAGGTCTATCTCGACGGCTTCCGCGGGCAGGACATCGGCGGCTCTTCCGCCCAATCGGTCGTGCTGATGGTGCTGGTGCTGGCGCTCACCGTCTTCCAGTTCCGCCTCGTCGAGCGGCGCATCCATTACACCTGAGGCGCATCATGGCCGAGCTTTCCCACACCATCCTCCTGCCGCCGGAGCAGGCCCGGGCCGCCCGTCCGGTGGCCCCGGCGCGGCGTCACCGCCGACCGCTGCGCTGGGGCGCGGTGGGCAACCATGCCGTGCTGATCGCCGGCGCCCTCTTCATGCTGGCGCCGCTCCTGATGCTGGTCCAGATGAGCACGATCCCCGACGCGCAGATCATGCGGACCGGCCCCTCCTTCGAGATCGGCGACCGGTTCTGGCCGAACCTCGAAAAGGCGCTGACCGAGAGCATGAGCTTTTCGGGCGAGACGACGGGGCTCAACATGTTCCGCAACTCGATGATCCTGGGCCTCGGCTTCGCCCTCGGCAAGATCGTCATCTCCATGATGGCCGCCTATGCCATCGTCTATTTCCGCCTGCGCTTCGCCACGCTGGCCTTCTGGCTGATCTTCACCACGCTGCTGCTGCCGCTCGAGGTGCGGATCGTCCCCTCCTACGAGATCACCCAGAAGCTGGGCCTGCTCAACAGCTGGACCGGGCTGATCGTGCCGCTGATCGCCTCGGCCACGGCGACCTTCTTCTTCCGGCAATTCTTCATGTCCGTGCCCGAAGAGCTTCTGGAGGCGGCCAAGATCGACGGCGCGGGACCGGTGAAATTCTTCATCGACATCCTGGTGCCGCTGTCGCGGACGATGATCGCGGCGATGTTCATCATCATGTTCGTCTTCGGCTGGAACCAGTACCTCTGGCCGGTGATGGTCTCCACCGAGGAGGGCAAGTTCACCCTCGTCCAGGGGATCAAGCAGATCACGCAAGGTCTCGAAGGCGGGCACATCCCCGAATACGGCCGCTCCAACATACTGGCGATCCTGGCGGTGCTGCCGCCTGTGCTGGTCGTCGTCTTCTTCCAGCGGTGGTTCGTGAAGGGCCTCACCGAGTCCGACAAGTAAGGATCGACAAAGATGGCAAGAGTCACATTGGACCGCGTTCACAAGGTCTACCCCAACGGCTTCGAGGCGGTGCGGCCCACCTCGTTCCAGATCGAGGATGGCGAATTCCTGGTGCTCGTCGGCCCGTCGGGCTGCGGCAAGTCCACGCTATTGCGGATGATCGCGGGGCTGGAGGACATCACCGGGGGGACGCTCACAATCGACGGGCGCGAGGTGAACAGCGTGGGCCCGGCGGATCGCGACATCGCCATGGTGTTTCAGAACTACGCGCTCTACCCGCACATGACCGTGCGCCGCAACATCGCCTACGGCCTCGCGAACCGGGGAACGCCAAGGGACCGGATCGCCGCCAAGGTGGAAGAGGCCGCCAGGATGCTGAACCTGACCGACCACCTCGACCGCAAGCCCGCGCAGCTTTCGGGCGGGCAGCGCCAGCGGGTCGCCATGGGCCGCGCCATCGTGCGCGACCCGGCGCTGTTTCTCTTCGACGAGCCGTTGTCGAACCTCGACGCCAAGCTGCGCAACCAGATGCGGATCGAGATCAAGGCGCTCCAGCGCCGGCTCGGCGTGACCTCGATCTACGTCACCCATGACCAGGTCGAGGCGATGACCATGGCCGATCGGATCATCGTGCTGAACGGCGGGGTGATCGAGCAGATCGGCACCCCGGCCGAGATCTATCATTCCCCGGCCTCCACCTTCGTGGCGAGCTTCATGGGCGCGCCGCCGATGAACCTGATCGAGGCGGCCTTCGAGACGGGCGCCGTGCGCCTGCCCGACGGCACCGCCGTGATGGACGCGCCCGGCGGCCGGAGCGGGCCGATCACGCTCGGCATCCGCCCCGAGGATGTCCGTCTCGGCCGCGGCAGCGCGACCTTCGACGTGGCGCTGGTCGAGGAGCTGGGCGCGCACCGGCTGCTGCATGGCAAGCTGTCCGGGCAGCCCTTCACGGCGCATGCGCTCAAGGAGTCCGATGCGACCACCGGCAGCCACCGGATCGACCTGCCTTTCGAGGCGCTCGCCCTGTTTGATCGCGAGACGGGAATGCGGCTGTGAGCGGCCTGCTGCCGGGGCACGACCTCTCCGACATCACCGTCACCGACAGATTGCCGCCGGTCACCGCCGTGCTGCGCGAGCGGCTTCTCGCCGGGCCGCGCACGACCGCCGCGCACCGGGCGATGCTGACACGGGTGCCGGCGATGCGGATGGTCGAGACCGGGGGGCGCGCTGCGGCCGATCCCTTGCCCGAGAGCCTCTCCGTGGTGGCCTGGAACCTCGAACGCGGCCTGTTCCCTGAGGCCAGCGCCGCCCGGCTGTCGGAGCATGCGCCGCAGATCGTGCTTCTGTCCGAGATGGACAACGGCATGGCCCGCACCGGGCAGCGCCACACCGCCGCCGCCATGGCCGAGGCGCTCGGCATGAGCTATGCCTACGGCGTCGAGTTCCACGAGATGGATCTCGGCGGCCCGACCGAGCGGCGCTTTTGCGAAGATGATTTCAACGCCCTGGGTTGGCACGGGAACGCGATCCTGTCCAAGGCTCCCTTCAGCCGGGTCACGCTGATCCGGCTGGACGATCACGGCCACTGGTACGCCGAGGAGGCGGGCGCGGACCCGCAGCAGCCGCGCCTGGGCGGGCGCATGGCCCTCGCGGCGGTCATCGAGACGCAAGGCGGCCCGCTCTGCGTCGTCTCGACCCATCTCGAAAGCAACGCCGGATCGGACCATCGCGCCCGGCAGATGCGGGTCCTGCTCGACGGCATCGACCGCTTCGCGCCGGATCTGCCCGTCCTCATCGGCGGAGACCTCAATACCGGCAACCATGTGCCGCCGGAGTTCGACTGGCGCAAGGAGGCTCTCTTTCCACTGGCCGAGGCGCGCGGCTACAGCTGGGCCCCCAACGCCGAAGGCCCGACGACGCGCCCCAGCCTCATCACCCCGCACCCCGACCGCAAGATGAAGCTCGACTGGTTCGCCAGCCGCGGCCTGACCGCGCTCGGGCAGGAGATCCTGCCCTCCATCTCGCCCGACGGCACGCCCCTCTCCGACCACGACGCCGTCTGGTGCCGGGTCCGCAGGACGGGGCCCGCGCCAGCCGAAAAGGGACAGGAGGCGAGCGATACTTGAACCGCGACGCCTTGGTGGGCTCAGGGTAGGGCGCTCACGGGGTCTTCTCCGGACCTTGCCGACTGATTGCTTGGCGAGATCGATCGAGCCCGTATCGTCCCGGCGGCGAAGCTTCCCTCGAACATGGTGGCGATCGGCCGTGCAGTCACCTATCGCGATGAGACGACAGGCCAGGAAAAGACCGTAACGCCCGTCTTTCCCGAGAAGGCCGACATCGCGTGTAGCCGGATTTCGGTCCTAACTCCGATCGGGGTCGCTCTGATCGGCTTGGCTGAAGGCGCCTCACTTCACTGGGATACCAGAGACGGCAAGAGCTGAGGGCCTGATGACCGATGTACCGAAGTCGGTGGCGAGGGTGCCGACCGTTCCGGCTCACATCGCGGCGTGTCCTGCGATTCATGATCATGGGAGTGAGCGGTAGCTCGGTTTCTTGGCCGGTTTAGGCGATGACCCCCGTCGATGGGCGGCCCGTCCGTTCAGCAGAGGCACTATGAGATCAACCATGATCGGCGCTCTACGCCGACGCGGATTTGAAGGCGGCTTCAAGACCCTGTCTGGCATGCATGTTCTCCCATCCATACCGTGGGAAGAACGATCTCCTTTTCCCGTCCCGCGGGCGTTTCCTCATCGCCTGCGTCTAAGGCATAGGGCGTCGCAGTTGCCCGGTCTTCGGGCAGTGCAGGAGGTTCGGATGCGGGCATGGCATCATCTCTACTCGGCGCTTCCAGCGTTCCATGGGACCGAGGCCCTGCGTGCAGGTCTGGGCGCGTTTCTGGGGATCGGGCTATGCGCTCTCGGCGTGGCGGTAGCGGCCCGACTCGGTGCCTCCTCGCTCCACCTCGTCGCACCTTTGGGAGCGACGGCCGTGCTGGTCTTCTGCGTTCCGAACTCGCCGCTGGCACAGCCATGGTCGGCGGTGGTCGGCAATGTGTCGGCGGCGCTCGTCGCACTGGCGACAGTCCAACTCGTTCCTGCTCCTTGGTCAGTCGCCGCGGCCGTCGGGGCGGCGATCAGCGTGATGATGCTCTTGCGGGCGCTGCACCCGCCCGGTGGCGCCGTCGCGCTGCTGACTGCGCTCGAGCCGGGACCGGCGCTGGAGACGGGGCCGCTCTTCGCGCTCATGCCTGTGGGGCTGACCACAGCCGCGCTGGTGCTCGTCGCTGTGCTCTACAACCGCGTCACGGGGCGGGTGTATCCCTTCCGCCAACCGGAAAGGGCGGAGGATCCCGCTCCGCGGCTCGGCCTGTCGGAGGCGCAGCTCGGTGCGCTGCTCGACCGATTCAACCAATCGGCCAACCTCGGGGTGGTGGATCTCGGCCGCATGCTGGCGGGGGCGCAGGCGGAGGCAGCCCGACATCGGTTCGACGGCACGACCTGCGCCGACATCATGACCACCGGGCTGATCACCGTGCGGCCCGACACTCCGCTGCCGGCAGCCGCGCGGCTGTTTCGCCGCCACGCCATCAAGAGCCTTCCCGTCGTTGAAGACGACATGACGTTGCGCGGTATCGTGCTGCAGGCCGACCTGCTCGATGCCGTGGCGCCCCAAGGGCGCTCGCTGACCTTCAAATCCCGACCATCGCGCCATAGTGTATCGGAGGTGATGCAGCCCGCCGCGCGGGCGGTACCGCACGACATGCCGGTCGGCGCGCTGCTGCACCGGCTCACGGGGCAGGGCAGCGAGGTCATCCCGGTGGTGCGAGAGGAGCGGCTGGTCGGCATCCTGACCCGCTCCGACATCATTCGGCTGCTGCTACGCGGGGCAGGGGAGCGCGCAGCCGCCTGAGACGCGCCGCGATTAACTGGCAGGGCTTCCTATTGCCTTTGCCCGTGCTGCGGTAGGCTGTTCGGACCGCATGGACCGCAACGGGGTGATCCTGAATGGAAGACGACACTGGTGGAGGTTCCTCGCCCTGCTATGCCCATCTGCTCGTCGACGGGCATCCGGTCGATGCCGGGACGGCGCGGGACGTGGCGCGGTTCAGACGCGCCGAGCGAGCGCGGCTTCTCGCGGCCCGCACCATGCCTTCGCATGAGCGCGAAAGGGCGACGGCGGGCCTGATCGAGGGTCTCGACAGGATCGTCGCGCCGAAACCTGGAGTTACCATCGCGGCCTACTGGCCGATCCGCGGGGAGCCGGATCTGCGGCCATGGATGGCCAAGGCCCATGCGGCCGGCGCGGGGATCTTGCTTCCGGTCGTCGTCGACAAAACCTTGCCGCTCGAATTCTGCGCCTGGTCGCCCGGCTGCCCTATGACCCGTGGCATCTGGAACATTCCCGTGCCGGTGAATGGCGGGGCCCGGGTGCCGGATATCGTCATCGCGCCCCTCGTTGGCATCGACCGGGATCTTTACCGGCTCGGCAATGGTGGCGGCTATTATGACCGGACATTGGCGCGGCTTCATCCGCAGCCACGGATTGTCGGTTTGGGTTTCGCAGGCTGCGATTTGCCGAGCATCTATCCGATGCCATGGGACGTGCCGATGGATGAGGTGATCCTGTCGGACGGGACCCATTCGAAGCGCTGAGCCCTTCGGTCGATCGAGGCGAAAGGCAGCTGTTCTGGCCGGCCTCTTGGCCCCACTTTAGCTTCCCTGTCATGATGCGCTCCCGGATCAGCACTCGCTCGAACTCGGCGGTGGCGCCGAGGAACTTCAGCGTGAATTTGCCCTGTGGCGGGGTGGCGTCGATTGGATCGTTCAGCGACTGGAGAGGCGCGCCCTTGGTCCCCAGCGTCTTGATCACGCCGAGCAGATGCGACAGCGAGCACGCCAGACGGTCGATGCGCACGACGACCAACACATCGCCGCGCCCGAGGCGCGCGATCAGCTTGCCCAGTACCGGCCGAACCCGCATGGCGCCCGAGGTGAACTCCTCGGGGATCTCGACACAGCCCGCGGCCTTCAGCACGGCACTGCGCGGCTGTGTTCTGAGGGTCGGTTGATATACGGGCGTAGCCGATAAGGGCCATAGGCACCCATTTTCAATATGGGATAACGTGTGGATACGGTCGTTTGAAAACACTGGCAAGAGGCGCGCAGCCTGTGCGGGGGCGACAGGGAAGGGAAGACCAAGGGCCCTAATCCCCTTTTCTAGAAGCGCGCAGAACGAAGATGAGACTTCCCCTCCTCCTGTCGTGCCTTTCCAGATTGGATGGGATCCTCCCTTCGGCGGCGCTTTCAGGTAGTCGGGTGAAGCATCCCTACAATCCACTAAGTTGGCTGAAAATAAGTCGATCTATCATCAACTAAATTAAGAAGTATATAGTAAAGCAGGGATTTGCTTGATGTCCTTCGACGCCACCGAGACAGCGGGAAGCATCGTCTCGACCTTCATGCGGGCCGAAGTTCTGGCCGCGCGTCTGGAAGCCATGGCCCGGGCCGAGCCGAAGGTCGGCAACCTGTGACGCTCGGAGATTGCGCTGGCCGAAGCCATGGCGAGCGCGGGACTGAAAGGCATCCGGATCTCTGAAGGCGACTTGTTGCCACTCATTGCGTAGAATGGAAGCCAAGATGCGGATCCGACCGGCGCGGAGCTGGCGCTGAGCCTGATCCGTCTGCTGAAGGCACCGGGCCATCCTCTGGCGCGGCCGATCCAGACCATGCGACGCTTCAAGAGCGCAGCAGGCACCGGCATGGGGCTTGGCATGGACCCGAAAGATAAGCCTGAAGACCAGCGGCTCGAGGACGCCGAGATCAAGGGTATCTTCGCAGGACTAGGGGCCGGCGACATGCCGATCCTGAGCGCGGCCCGGGCGATGGCCGGCTACGCCCGCGCTGTCGCAGCGTGCCAGCCCGATCGTCGAGGACGTGTTGCGCGGCCTGTCAGGCCGGGTCGAGGCGCAGTGGGTCTCGCCGCCGGCGCTGGCGCTGAGTCACCGGAGCTTCCTGCCATGGCCGCCGGGCAGCGAGGCGGGGCTCATGACCCTCGGCGCCAATCTCGCACGGCTCTCCGAGGCGAAGGTCGGCTGCTTTGCGCTGTCCGCGACTGGCTGCGGCGCGGGCAGGGGCGGCCGCTCGCGCATGGCCGATGCGGTGCAGGCCTTCGGCACCGCGTCGGTGCTGAGCTCGGCTCTGCTGGCCGAGACGATCGGCGTGTCGATCCGCACCGCGCTGACCCTGCTGGGTGAAATGACGAACCTCGGTCTCATGCAGGAGATCACTGGCCGCCAAACGGCACGGATCTGGGCGGCGCCACGCCTCGGGGCGCGTGTCGCGGCGCGCCCGGCACGCGGGGCGAGGAGGAAGGGCGGACACAAGTTCCTCGGACTGAGGTCAAGGGAACATCCCGGCAGCGCAATCCTGAAGGACGGCAGGCGGACCAGAGGACGATGGAGCGTATTTTCGCGGATCTCGATGTCGCCCTCGGACGCGCGGATGCGCTTCTCCTCGGCGTTCGACACAAAGACTCCCCCCGTCATGAGTAGACCCGCGACAAGTCGATGTCAGGCGGGGCCGAGCATCCCCGAGGCAAGCTGGCGCCTAGACCTTCCCGTTCCCATGTTCCCCTGATCCCTCTTGAAGCAAGGGTCTTAGGGCGCGGCGAGGTGCAGCAGGGAGATGGCAAGGCGAGGCGGTAGACTTGCCCTCTGCCGGAGGGAACGGGGGAACCCGGGAACGCTTCGTCGCACAGCACCTGCCCAGAGCTTCAATCGGGATTTGGAACCGCCGAAGATCCAAGTCCTGTGGGAGCCTGAAGAAAGGGCGGGGCAAGGGTATATCAGCGCAAGCCGCCCCTCGGACCAGTCTTGGGAGATACAGGCAAGACACTAACAGGCTTGGGATTTCATGCCGTTCCAAGCTGCGTCTTGGCCGGTTGTCCACATCTTCGTCGAGCGCTGCCTCAGATCTCTGTTGTCGTGAGCAGGGCACGCATGGGATTTTGAGGCCGAGACCAGATGCGGTCGGATGAATGATGGAGCCGGGCGGCACGACGCCAATCACCCCACCCGGCTCCCCCAGGTCTTCTGTTCGCACCCTCTCATAGCGTCCCCCCCGGGGGCAAGATTTCGCGAACATAGAAAGTTGCTCGAATGATTGAAAACCAGACTTCCCCCGCTCCCCAGGCGGGCCCCCTCGCGGGCATGACCAGTGCCTTGAAGCGCCTCAAAGACCGGGCGGCCCGGTTCCGCCTGGCGGGCCCGGCCTCGCGCGTGGAGTTCGATGCCGACATCGGACTGCTGCGCCTGCTCGAGACGGCAAACGAGGCGATCGTCCGCCGTGCGGTGCGCATGGATCCGGACTATCTCGACTTCGAGGCCGATGGACGGGTGCTGTGGCACCTTTGCCTGTCGCATGCCGATGTCCTCGAGGCTGCTCTCCTGCATCGCATCCAGGCTGAAACGATCGTTCTGGCGCTGCGTGAGGCGCAGGCGGGAGGCGATGAGGCCCCGCAGTTGCTGGCGATCGCGACCGAGGAGGCGGAGCTGGCTCGGAAACTCGTGGAGACTGCCCGCGCTCGGAACACGCCCCTGTTCTGGACGCCGAGGCAGCACGAGCTGAAGGCTGGCTGGCTGCAGCTGGAGGAACTGTCCAAAGAGGTCAGGAACTGGGATCGGCAGGAGGCGCAGGTCCTGCTCGAATGGCTGCTGGAGATGGCCGCGCTCTGCCGGATCGTGGAGGGCAGCGTCCATGACTACGTCGACCTCGCCGATCTCCCTTCGGTCGAACTGCCGGCAGACTGCACCGGAGAGGAGATCTACGCGCTCGACCTTGAGGGCAACGTGATCGTCGGCTGCCCGCTGGACCGGAAGGAAGCCCGGGTGGTACCGCTTGCGGCGTGCTACTGGGCGTTCCCCGGGCGGCACTGGACGAGCTGACGGCAGGCGCGCGCCCCGGGCGGGATCTGCTATCAAGCCAGCGATTGGCGTCGGGCGAGCCTGGCCCCGGCAGACGGGGCAACGCGACGCTCGCGTTCGCCCCTCCAACCGGGGCCAGTCGATCCGCCGCTCTGCAATGAGCGGAACGCACTCGAAGCAATCTGTCATGCGGCCCGAAAGGCCGCGCCTGACATCGTTCCCGTCGACCCGCCCCCGGAAACTGATCCGGATCAGGGGGATTCGTCCCGGCGGGTCCTGAGGGGGCAGTGCGTCCAGCAATGCCGGCAGAAATGGCGCCGCCGGCAAGCGACACCGGCGTCGCGCATGATCGACACGCGGCTGCTCGCACCCCATTGTCCGACCGGTCATTAGCCAACCCCATTCTCGCACATGAGGACGTGCCCGACGCTGCGAGCTCCCTGGACCGACATCGGGTCCTTTCCCTCTTCGGTTCCCCTGATCCCCCGTTCCCCGTCCGAAAGGCCCTCCCTTCGTTACGCTATAGAGCTGCCCCCTGCGACCTCGTTCTGAAGTCATACTTCTTGAGGGAACAAGGGAACATGGGAACACCGGCCAAGCGCCTTCGACTTTGCAGGAAGGCTGGAGGCCGCGACGACAATGGGTCACCTATGGCCACCAAGAATGCTCATCGAGATGGGCGGGTCGAGGGCCTGAGAGCCAAGAGCCCGCGTGAGGAGGTCCGCCGGACTCGGCCAGGACCTTAACAATTGTTAGGGTTTCGGTCCTTCTGGGGAGGTTTTCCACATGGTTGCACGCCAACGTGCGGAAATGCCGTTGCATGGGCCGGGGCCGTCATGAGATTTTGGTCTCACGCCGGGACTTAGCGGCGGAAGACACCCCGGGTGGCACGACGCCACATCCCATCCACCCGACCCCAGGTCTTCTGTTCTCAGGTCTCATGAACTTAATCCCGCGGACCCTCGCGTCCGTGAACAATGGAGCATGTCCACATGAGACATCCCAACGCCTTCTTTGGCCCGGACAGGGGCCGTACCCGGACGCAGGCCGCGCCCTCCCGTTCGGGTGGCCGTGGCCGTCCGGCAAGCAAGACGGAGGTGATCGGATGACCGAGATGACCCCGATCACCGCGGAGACCGCACAGACCGTCGAGGATGCGCCGATCCTGTCGACCCCTGCTGCGGCAGCGGCGCCTGCCGCCCCCGTACAGCCTGAGCGCGAGGCGCTGCCCGTCGCCGGCGATGTCCTGCCCTCCGCAGAAAAGGCGGATGCCATGGACCCGGTCTGGGCTTGGCTGAATAAAAACCACCCGGACATCCAGGCCCTGCCGGAGGGTTTCAGCCTCTCCACGCAGGGCGTCTACCAGCTCGATGATGCGCCCAACCGCAACAGCCGGGTCAAGGGCCGGCTCTTCGTCTGCTCGCCCCTCGTCGTCATTGGCCGCACCCGCACCGACAAGGGCGGCGCGGGCTGGGGATACCTGGTGGCGCTCCTGAACCCGGCCGAAAAGTGGGTGCCGGTCATCGTGCCCTCCAGCATGCTCGCCGATGATGGGCGGCAGATGCGCGAGTTGCTGATGCGCCAAGGGCTGCGCTGCGCTCAGGACCGTGCCGGCCGCCAGGCCATGGGGGAGTACATCCAGTCCTCCTCGACGTCACGCACCGTCCAGGTGGTCACGCGCCCCGGCTGGGTCGGCAACCAGTTCCTGCTGCCCGAGCTCCTGCTGCCCGAGGAGACCGAGGGCGCGGCATCGGTCATGCTGGACATGGAGGGGCGCGAGCACCTCTTCCGTCAGGACGGTACCCTGAGGGGCTGGCAGCGGTTGGCGCGCCGCGTCGAGGCCAATTCGCGTGCGGCGCTTGCGCTCTCGGCGGCCTTCGCGGGACCGCTTCTGACCCGGTTGGGCGAGCCCGGCGGTGGGCTGCATTTCCACGCCAAATCCTCCCGGGGCAAGTCCACCATGCTGCGGTTGGCGGGATCGGTCTGGGGCGGCGGGGGCGAGCTCGGGTTCGCGCAGTCCTGGCGGACCACCGACAGCGCGCTCGAGGGCACCGCGGTCAACCACAACGACACGCTGCTGTGCATCGACGAGATCGGGCTGGCGCCGACCGACCGACTCGGCGAGATCTGCTACATGCTGGCCAGCGGGCAGGGAAAGGCGCGCGCCACCACGACCGGCCGGGTGCAGCCGACCGCCCGGTGGCGCACGCTGGTGCTGTCCTCGGGCGAGGATCCCATTGCGGCCCGCATCGCGTCCAGCGCGACCTTCAGGCGCAGTGGCGTGCAGGCCGGCACCACCGTCCGGATGGTCGATCTCCCCATGCTGATCGACGACGAGACCAGCTTCGAGGACCTTTCCGGGTTCGCGGACGAGCGGGCCTTCACGGGCTACCTGCTCGACGAGACCGATCGCCACTACGGCCGGGCGGGACCGGCCTTCGTGGAGGAGTTCCTCGTCAACCCGGAGGCCCACGAAGCCACCGCGCGCGAGATGATCAAGGCATTCATCGCGCAGATCACCACGCCCGAGGATGATCCGCAGGTGCAGCGGGTCGCCCGGCAGTTCGCGGTCATCGCCGCGGCCGGGGCCCTGGCCTGTCGGTGGGGGGTCCTGCCCTGGGACAGGGAAGCGTCTGCCTTCGAGGCCGCCGCCACCTGTTTCGCGGCCTGGAAGGCGGGGCGCGACACTACGAAGTCCGCGGAAGAGCTGGACGCCATCCGCACCCTGAAGGCCTTCTTCGAACTCCACGGCGCATCGCGGTTCGAGAGCCTCGAGCGGCAAGCGCCCTACGGCCCGGCGGGGGAAGACGATCCCCTCTCCAGTGCTTCCTCACAGATCGTGCGCGATCGGTGTGGCTACAGGCTGGAGAACGAGGAGGATGACGGCATCACCTATTTCGTCACCCCGGAAGCCTGGCGCACGCAGGTTTGCGCCGATCGCGATGCCGAGTTCGTGGCGCGGGTGGCCCTTAAATGCGGGGCGCTGATCCCCGGAGAGAACGGCCGCCTGAAGAAGAACAGGCGGCTGCCGGGCCATGCGGGAACCGCCCGGGTCTACTGGCTGCAGCCCGATAAGCTGCCGTAAGGGCGCATTCTCCCGCTCTTGGCGCCTGAACGGGCCCGGTCCCTGCCGCGCATCCTGCGGCGGGGACGCCCGAGCGGCGGGATCACGGCCCATCGAAACCCGGTCACCGGCGACGGGGGCGGCAAGCCGTGCAGGGGGGGACGGGATGCCGCCCCCTCAAGGGGCTGGAAGCCTGCGAAGCGCGGGCGAGGACAATGCCTATGGTTCGCGTCCGACGCGGCCGCTTCCGGCCCCTGCCGTCTCAAGGAGGTGCGATGCCGGCTCAGACCCTGGCGCACCGGATGCCACGACCTGTCGGCCGGGATCGGCGGCGAGGCTGACGAGCAGCGCCAGCAGCACGCCGCAGCCTGCCGCGATGAAGAAGAGGGACAGGGGCCGCAGCCCGGGATCTGTCATCATGAACACGTCTCACCTGGTACGAGCCGTCGTCCCGGCGTGACGAGACAGCCCACTACCCCCACCCACTGGTCGAGATAAGGCGCCGATGCCGTCTGGCCAGCATAGCCTGTTCGGCCGATGGACGCGGGGCAGAGCGGGATGCCCCGGGGAGGCAGACGGTGCCACGGGGCGCGTGGCCCGACCTGGATCCCCGGTGCCGCGTCATCGGCAGGCGTTCAGTCCACAGCGCGCCCTTGGCCGGACGGGGCATCGAGGCTCAGTCCGGACCCCGGCGCCCGATCGCCGGGATCAAGGAAGACGATGCCCCGCGCCTCGAGCGCCGCCTGTATCCGTTCGACGGTCGCCGGCTTGAGCGTCGCGCCGCGCTCGAGGCGCGCCACGGTGTCGGGCGAGACCCCGGCCAGCGCCGCCAGCTCCCGCACCCCGAGCGAGAGCATGGCGCGGGCGGCCCGGCATTGCATCACGTCCATTTCAGCACCTTGTTACGAAAATATTGACAGATGTCCGGTGTTGCAGGATGATGCAGGTAGGGTCGGCACATGCCCGCCCCCTATCAATCGTAGCAGGGTAACGAAACTGGTTCTTCATCTTATGACGGTCTCCTTCCACATCGGCCGCCCGTCCACCTGGCGCGTGGCACACACGGCCAATCGGCCTGGGGGACGAAGGCACGACCGTCGATCCCGTGATGGAGAGCCCCATGTCGTTCGATCCCGCCCCGCAGCCGGCGCCGCAGTCTGACCCCAAGCGCCCCGGTCCGTTCCGCTTGGCCTCCCTCCTCGGCCGCCTCGGCACCCGAGCAGCGGCGTTTCTGTTAGCGCAGATCCCGCGGCTGCTGATCGCCCTGCTGCTGCGCGCCTCGGGCGCGGCGTTCGACCAGCAGGTCCTGCGCTGGATGGCCGCAAGTATCGGCGCCCTGGGCGACCTGTGGTGAGAACAGGACACTGGGGCCAGCCCTGACAGTAAATGTCGAGAGGGTTGCTGGACGCGAAGGATGGCGTATATACTTCCATATATCCAAGGGAGCGTGGCATGATCGAGACCAAGATCCGGAAAGTGGGCAACTCCGCGGTCATGACGCTGACGACCGAAATGCTGACGATCCTCGACGCCAAAGAGGGTGATACGCTTTTCGTGGTGCGCGGCGATGATGGCAGCCTGAAGGTTACGCCGCATGATCCAGCGATCGCGGCCGCTCTCGCCGCTGCGGAAATCGTGATGGATGAGAACCGCGATCTGCTGCAAGCCCTCGCATGACGGAGCCAATCTGGGTTCCCCTCGCCGCCGTCCTCGCCATTCATGATCGACAGATAGCCCGCCACGGCGGTGCTTCCGGCATGCGTGACCGTGCTCTTCTGGAGATGGGCTGCGCCCGTGCGATGAACCTCGCCGCATATACTGACGCCAGCCTCGCGGATATCGCAGCGGCCTATGCTTTTGGCATCTCCAAGGCTCATGCATTCGTGGACGGAAACAAGCGCACGGGCTTTGTGACGGCCCTCACGTTCCTGCGGCTCAACGGCTTCGCCTTTCGGCCTCCCCCGGTCGAAGGCGTCCAGATGATGGAGGATCTAGCCTCGGGGCAGCTCAGCGAGGCTGATTTCGCCAGATGGCTCTCAAGCCAAATGAAACCGATCTGAAGCCCCGAAGACCTCTTCGGGACGCGCCGCCATTCACGTGCAAGGCCTCTCAGGTTTCCGCCGGGGTTTTTCAACATGTGCCGTCAGAGGCAGGACTCCGGGGGCGGACTTCGCTCCCACCCTCCCAAGAGTCCCAGCGCGGCGTTGCGCACGTCCCGAGACGGGCGCCGCGAAAACCTCATGGTTTCCTGGCGGAATGGCCGGGCTCCTTCAGGAGAAGGCTCTCGAGCCCCCTCCCGGACCGCGCGTTCCCTGGAACGGGGGGCGGGGTGTCTTGCCCGGCCTGAACATCGGCCTTCGTGCCCCAGCTCTCCAGGTGAGGGCCGTCATCCTGGTTCCTTCTCTTCAGCCGAGAAGGCCTGGGTGGCAGAGAGTGGACGGTGGGCGAGGGCTCACCCGAAAAGCAAGCAAAGCGGCGTGGCTATGGCGCCGAGCGAGGCTGTCGATCTCCCGCCGCGTGACTGTCAGCATGGTCCGGGAGAGGGAGCCGACGATGGCTGTCGGGCGAGGATATCGGCGAGCTTCTCGTCGTCGGCCTCTCGCACCGCATTCGTCGGTGCAGCGATCCCCGGAGTTGCCTGATCCCCGTCCGGAACGACGGGCTTGGACGACACAGGCGCCTGCCTGCACGCCGCCACGAGGTCCAGCACGGCCTCGCTGCCCAGGGCCTCGTGCTGCAAGAGCTCGAAGGCGGCCATGAAGCCGTCCGCCGCCGCATGGCTCTGCAGCGGATGACCGGCGCAAAGCCGCAGCAGCTCCGCG
>NZ_KZ304983.1 GCF_002723615.1 Limimaricola cinnabarinus | reverse complement strand
CCGCGCGCCGGCGCAGCCGGTGGCCCCCGCCGCCGAGATCGCCCGCGCCGCGCCGCAGCCCGCCCCGGTGCCGCCGCCGAGCCAGCCCGCCACGCCGCAGGCGGCCTATCCCGATTATGAATACCCGCCGCTCGATCTGCTGATGGACCCGGCGGCGATCGAGAGGCACCACCTTCCCGACGCGCAGCTCGAGGAAAACGCCCGCACGCTCGAAGGCGTGCTCGAGGATTACGGCGTCAAGGGCGAGATCGTCTCGGTCCGCCCCGGCCCCGTCGTCACCATGTACGAGCTGGAGCCCGCGCCGGGCCTCAAGGCGAGCCGCGTGATCGGCCTCGCCGACGACATCGCGCGCTCCATGTCGGCGCTCTCGGCGCGGGTTTCGACCGTGCCGGGCCGCTCGGTCATCGGCATCGAGCTGCCCAATGCCCGGCGCGAGATGGTGGCGCTGCGCGAGATCCTCACCGCGCGCGATTACGGCGACAACCAGATGAAGCTGCCGCTGGCGCTCGGCAAGGATATCGGCGGCGAGCCGATCATCGCCAACCTCGCCAAGATGCCGCATCTGCTGATCGCGGGCACCACCGGCTCGGGCAAGTCGGTGGCGATCAACACGATGATCCTGTCGCTGCTCTACAAGCTCTCGCCCGAGGAATGCCGGCTCATCATGATCGACCCCAAGATGCTGGAACTCAGCGTCTATGACGGCATCCCGCATCTCCTCTCGCCCGTGGTGACCGACCCCAAGAAGGCGGTCGTGGCCCTGAAATGGGTCGTGGGCGAGATGGAGGAGCGCTATCGCAAGATGTCGAAGATGGGCGTGCGCAACATCGACGGCTACAATGGCCGGGTGCGCGACGCGCTGTCCAAGGGCGAGATGTTCTCGCGCACCGTGCAGACCGGCTTCGACGAGGAGACGGGCGACCCGATCTTCGAGACCGACGAGTTCCAGCCCGAGGTGCTGCCCTATATCGTCGTCATCGTCGACGAGATGGCCGACCTGATGATGGTCGCGGGCAAGGAGATCGAGGCCTGCATCCAGCGCCTCGCGCAGATGGCCCGTGCGTCGGGCATCCACCTCATCATGGCGACGCAGCGGCCCTCGGTCGATGTCATCACCGGCACGATCAAGGCCAACTTCCCGACCCGGATCTCCTTCTCGGTCACCTCGAAGATCGACAGCCGCACCATCCTTGGCGAACAAGGCGCCGAGCAGCTCCTGGGCATGGGCGACATGCTCTACATGGCGGGCGGCTCGCGCATCACCCGCGTGCACGGGCCCTTCTGCTCGGACGAGGAGGTCGAGGAGATCGTGACCTACCTCAAGGGCTTCGGCCCGCCCGACTACGTGGGCGGCGTGGTCGAGGGCCCGGACGAGGAGAAGTCCTCGGACATCGACGCGGTGCTGGGCCTCGCCGGCGGCGGCTCCTCGACCTCCGCCTCCGACAGCGAGGACGCGCTCTACGATCAGGCGGTGCAGATCGTCGCGCGCGACCGCAAATGCTCGACCTCCTACATCCAGCGCAAGCTCGCCATCGGCTACAACAAGGCGGCGCGGCTGGTGGAGCAGATGGAGGATCAGGGCGTGGTCTCGGCCGCGAACCATGTCGGCAAGCGCGAGGTGCTGGTGCCCGAAGCGCACTGACATCGGCGCGAGCCCCCCGTGAGCGGCGATCGGGCATAATGATAACAAAGGCTTAGGCCCCCTACCCCGCCGGGGAGGGGGCCTTTTTCATGGCCGGTCATCCTCTGGCGGGCCGCGCGATATCGCCTAGCGCCGGACAATCGGGCAGACCGGCCCTATATCGAGGACCAAGACGCCCCCCGACGATCCGACGGGGGCCACGACATGAAGGACCACGCCAGCCATGACCATGATCCGACGCAGCTTCCTCGCCTCGCTCGCCGCCGCCGCCGCCCTGACGGTCGCCGCCGGGCCGGCGCTTGCCCGTCAGCTTTCGCTGGGCGAGATCTCGGGCTATCTCAACGGCCTCCAGTCGGCGACCTCCGGCTTCACCCAGATCAACGGCGACGGCTCGATCCAGACCGGGCAAATGTACATCAAGCGCCCAGGCCGGATCCGCTTCGAATATGCGGGCGACCGCTCGATGATGATCGCCGGTGGCGGGCAGGTCGCGGTGTTCGACGCGCGCTCCAACACCGGGCCCGAGCGCTATCCGCTCAACCAGACGCCGCTCAGCATCATCCTCGAGCGCAACGTCAATCTCGGCCGGGCCGGGATGGTGACGGGCCATACCTCCGACGGCACCAAGACCACCGTGACCGCGCAGGACCCGGCGCGGCCCGAGATGGGCTCGATCCAGATGGTCTTCACCGCCGACCCGGTCGAACTGCGCCAATGGGTCGTCACCGACAATGCCGGGCAGAAGACCACCGTGGTGCTCAACGATCTGCGCCCCGGGGCGGGCATCTCGGATGCGAAGTTCAACATCCGCTCCGAAATGGCCAAGTGGTGACGCCCGGGGCCGGGCGCGCGCCCGGCCCGGCGTCGGCCATCGCGCGGGGGGCGGCCGGAAAGGCCGCCCCCCGCGTCATTGCCTGAGTTCAGAAGAGGAAGACGTCTTCCTGGCGCATCTCTTCGAGCGTGCTGTCCTCGACGATGATGCGGGTCTTCCAGTAGGGGCCGTCGCCGAAGCGGATCACGACATCCTCGCCGCGCTGGCGCATCGACAGATCGTCGATCTCCGAGGCGCCGTTGCGGATCTCGATCCGGTCCGCGCCGGGCTTGAAATCGGTGATCCTGTCGGTGCCCTCGCCCTGGCGGAACACGAAGAGATCCTCGCCCCGCCCGCCGGTCAGCCTGTCATTGCCGGACATGCCGAACAGCGTGTCGTCCCCCTTGCCGCCCGAAAGCACGTCGCGCCCCTCCATGCCCTTGAGCCGGTCGTCGCCCGCGCCGCCATGCAGCCGGTCGCGCTCGGTATGGCCGAACAATCGGTCGTCGCCGCCCTTGCCGTGAAGCTCGTTGCGGCTCCGCGCGCCGAGGATGGAATCCTCGTCCCGCCCGCCGAGGATGACGACACGCCGCCCCTGGCTCTCGATCTCCCACTCCTCGGTCTGGCCGGGCCGGCCATAGAACTTGCGCAGCGCCACCTCGTCGAGCGGGCCCAGCATGTCGGAAAAGCCGGTATAGGACATGATCGTCATGTCCTTGGTGTCGAGTTCGGGGCGCAGTCGCACCTCGTCCTCGAAGGGATGCTTGAAGCCGAGCGAATGGCCGATCTCGTGCAGGATCGTGCCCATGGACATGCTTTCGAGCACCAGCGTCCCGCGATAGGTCGGATAGCTCGACCAGCCGCCCCAATCCGAGCCTTCGACGCCGAGGATGTTGATCGCGGCATCGCGCGCGGTCTCGACGAAGACGAGGTTGCCCAGCGCCTCGAAGCGGTCCATCGCGCCGCGCACGAGGTCCTGCTGATGTCCGGTCAGCACCTTGGTCCGGTCCGATTGGTAGAACAGCTCGGAGGGGGCGGGCAGGTTGCGCTCGGTATGGAAGCTGTAGGTGACCACCGTGGTCGCCGCGCGCGGGGCGAACCAGGGTTTCTGCGACAGGCCCGAATCGAGGGCGGCCCAGTTCTTGACGTATCGCATTCGTTAACTCCCGGGATCGGGAGGGGCGGGCCACGCGGGCCTGCGTCCTGCGCGATCGATGTGAAGGCGCTGCAGTGTCCTGCGATCGGGCAGGGCTGGCAAGCCCGCACCGCCCGATCGCCGCGTCATTCTCAGCGCTTGCCGCAGGCGCGCAGCTGGCTGTCGTAGAGCAGGGTGCGCCGCGCCAGCGAATCCGAGACGTTGATCAGCCAGCTTTTGGATTTCCAGGTGCCGCGCCGGTAGCCCGCGCGCCCGTCGTGATAGGCGAGATACTGGTTGCGCGTGTCGTAAAGCGGGATGCCCAGCTCGCGCTTGGTGCCGTTCATGTACCAGCCCATGAAGTTGGTCGCGTGACGGATGTTGTCGCGCTTGTGGCGCCAGCCGCCTTCCTGTTCGAGATATTCGTCCCAGGTGCCGTCGAGCGCCTGGCTGTAGCCATAGGCCGAGGATTGCCGGCCTACGGGAATCACCCCGAGCTTCCATTGGAACGGCGTGCGCGCGTTGCCGATGAATTTGCTCTCCTGGTAGATGATCGCCATCTGCACCGGGACCGGCACGCCCCATTTGCGCTCGGTCGCCTTGAAGGCGCGGAGATAGTCGGGATGTTGGCGCACGATGCTGCAGGCGTCGTCCAGCTCGCGCGGGGCGGCGAAATCGCGCGGTCCGCATCCGGCCAGGACGGCCAACAGAATCATGGCGCGAAAGAGTCTGCTCATCTGCCCCTCGCAACTGCTCGTTTTTTTGTGAGCCTAGCCGAAGCTCGGTCGCCGCGAAACAGGCCAAGGCGGCTCAGGCGATCACGATTGCAAGGATGAGCGGCAAGGCGGCCACGGAAAGCAGGGTCGAGCTGACCACGAGCCCCGCCACCGCCTGCGCGTCCGAGCCGTATTTCTCGGCCAGAAGATAGGAGGTCACCGCGACCGGGGTCGAGATCTGCAGCACCAGCACCGCGAAGGCCACGGGCGGCAGGCCGAACCACAGCCCGAAGCCCGCCGCCACCGCGGCGCAAAGCGCGATCTTGACCGCCGACAGCCCGGTCGAAAGCGCCAGCGTGCCGGGCCTGAGCCGCGCCACCGCCACGCCGAGCGTGATCAGCATCAGCGGGATCGCCATCTGCCCCACCAGATCGAGCGTGTTGGTCACCACCTTAGGCGTCTGCCAGCCGCGCCACAGGAACAGCGCGCCCAGAACCGTGCTCCAGACCAGCGGCTCGCGCAGCACCCGGCCCAGAGAGCCGCGCCCCGCCACCAGCCAGATCCCGAAGGTGAAGGAGCCGATCGCCATCACCGCAAAGACCACCACCGCGTAGCCCAGCCCCTCCTGGCCGAAGGCGAACAGCGCCAGCGGCAGGCCGACATTGCCGGTATTGCCGAAGATCAGCGGCGCGAGATAGGTCGGCATGTCGAGCCGCAACAGCGCCAGCAGCAGCGCCAGCAGCGCCGCCAAAAGCGCGTAGCTCGCCGCGGAGGCGAGCGAGAGCGTCGCCAGCGCCGCGGGGTCGATCTCGGTCTGCATCAGGGCCACGAAGATCAGGCAGGGCACCGAGATCGTCATCGCCATGCGGCTGACGAAGGGCACGTCATAGGCCAGCCCCAGCCGCACCCAGACAAAGCCGATGCAGGCCAGCGCAAAGACCGGCGCGGTGATCTCGAGCACTGTCAGGATCAGGTTCACGGACTGTTTCTCCCCCACTTGACCACCTCGCATGGACCTGTGAGGGGCTTTGCGGGTAATACTGGTGGAAAGGATGGTCTGCCATGCTGAAGTCTCGCGCGAAATATGCCCTCGGGCAGGTGGTGCGCCACCGCAAGCATCCGTTCCGCGGCGTTGTCTTCGACGTGGACGCGATCTTCTCGAACTCGGAGGAATGGTACCTCGCCATTCCCGAGGACAGCCGCCCGGCCAAGGGACAGCCCTATTACCACCTGCTGGCCGAGAACGCCCAGAGCTACTATGTCGCCTATGTCTCCGAGCAGAACCTCGTGGCCGATTATTCCGGCGAGCCGGTCGATCACCCCGATCTCGACGATCTGTTCGGCCCCTTCGAGGACGGGCATTACCCGCTGCAGGTTGATCTGAACTGATCCCATGCGGCGATGACTTGCGCGTGGTGAGACGGGCGGTGCAGAGTGCTGCATTGACCAGCCACGGAGCCTGCCGATGACGATGACCATGCCGTTCGAGGAGCTGCGCGACCGCATCCTTGCGCTGACCGAGGGCGAGACCGACGAGATCGCGCTGATGGCGACGCTGGCCTGCGAGCTGCACCATGCCGATGAGCGCTTCGACTGGACCGGCTTCTACCGGGTGACCGAACCCGGCCTTCTCAAGATCGGCCCCTATCAGGGCGGGCATGGCTGCCTCGTCATCCCCTTCGACCGCGGCGTCTGCGGCGCGGCGGCGCGCAGCGGCACGACCCAGCTCGTCGCCGATGTCGAGGCGTTTCCGGGCCATATCGCCTGCGCCGCCTCGACCCGCTCGGAGCTGGTGATTCCCCTCAAGGACGCCCGAGGCGAGGTCTTCGCCGTGCTCGACATAGACAGCGACCGCCCCGCCGCCTTTAAGGCGCAGGACGCCACGCGCCTCGAAGCGCTGCTCGCATCCGTGTTTTCCGCGCATCTTCGAACGAAAGGAGTCTGAAAGGGTTTGCGGCCCGACGCGAATTGCAGGACAAGCCGCGTGTTGCCTGTACTAAAGGACAGGGTTTATGAGTGAAGCTTCGCCCGAAGGGGGCGATCTGGGACGGGATCTGCGCCGCTTGCGAATGTCGCGGGGCCTGAGAATCGCGGATCTGGCGGCGCTGATGCAGCGCTCCATCGGCTGGGTCAGCCAGGTGGAGCGGGGCCGGTCCCAGCCTGATTACGAGGATCTGGCCGGTTTCGCCCGCGCCTTCGACATGCCCATATCCGAGCTGTTCCGCCATCAGCCGCAGCTCGACAAGACGGCGCGCGACGTGCTGGACGCCGCGCAGCGGCGGGTGATCGAGGCCGACAATACCGGCGCGCTCGACGACCTGCTGGTGCCGGTGATGGACGGGATCGAGTTCTACCGCTCCACCTTGGGCGCGCGCTCGGCCTCGCGCCAGTCGAGCGGGGAGGGGCGGCTCGAAATGGGGCTGGTGCTGGAAGGGGAATTCGAGATCTGGATCGGCGGGCGGCATCACGTGGTCCGTCCCGGCAGCAGCTTCTGGTGCCGGGGCGAGCCGCTGTCATGGCTCAATCCGCACGATACCCCTTGCACGGTGATCTGGGTGGTGGCACCGCTGCCCGATGAGCCAGACGCCTGACACCCCGCCCAGCCCCGATTTCGGCAGCGCCTACGACCCGCCCATGGGGCCGCTCGTCGTGGTGCATGAGGATCACGAGCTGCTGATCGTCGACAAGCCGGCGGGGCTGCTTTCGGTGCCGGGCAAGGGTGCGCATCTGGCCGATTGCCTGCTGAGCCGGGTGCAGGAGGCGTTTCCGACCGCGCTGCTGGTGCACCGGCTCGACCGCGACACCTCGGGCGTCATGGTCTTCGCGCTCACCCCCCATGCCCAGCGCCATCTCGGCCTGCAATTCGAAAAGCGCCAGACCAAGAAGACCTATGTCGCGCGGGTGGAGGGCCGTCTCGCGCCCGAAAGCGGCACGGTCGACCTGCCGCTCGCCGTCGATTGGCCCAACCGTCCGCGCCAAAGGGTCGATCACGAGAACGGGCGGCAGGCGGTGACCGACTGGCGCGTGCTGCGCGCGAACGAGACGGAAAGCCGGGTGCGGCTCAGCCCGAAAACGGGCCGCAGCCACCAGCTGCGCGTGCACATGCTGGCGCTGGGGCACCCGATCCTCGGCGATCCCTTCTATGCCGAAGGCGCGGCGCGCGACGATCATCCCCGGCTGATGCTGCATTCCGAGACGCTGCAATTCCGCCACCCCGATGGCGGGCGCGGCGTGCGCTTCAGGGCCAAGGCGCCGTTCTAGGCGCCATTCTGGGCGCAGGGGGCGCGATTCAGCCTTCGAGCGGCTCCAGGCTGCGCTCCAACTCGGCGCGCAGATGCTCGTGCTGGCGCGGCAGCTTCAGCGCCTCGCCCAGATGCGCGCGCTCCTCGTCGCGATCAAAGCCGGGCTCGTCGGTCGCCACCTCGAACAGCACGCCGCCGGGGCTGCGGAAGTAGATGGCGTGAAAATAGTCGCGGTCGATCTGCGGCGTGGTGGGCCAACCCGCCTGCGCCAGCTTTTCGGCCGCCTCGGCCTGCACCGCGCGGCTCTCCACCGAAAAGGCGATGTGATGCACCGAGCCCGCGCCCTGCTGCGCGCGCGGCGCGGCCGGATCGGTGCGGATGTCGATGGCGCGCGCCGGGTTGCCGCCCTCGATCTCGTAGCGCGTCACCGCGCCCTCGCGCGCGGTCTCGCGATAGCCCATGAACTCCAGAAGCTCGGCCGTCGGCCCCGCATCGCGCAGCAGCATCTCGACCGAGTGAAAGCCGCGGATCGCGATCTCCGCCTCCACGCCGCCGCCGGTCCATGGCGCGCGGTCGTCCTGCGCCGTCTCGACCAGCGCCAGCCGCTCGCCATCCGGCCCGTCGAACAGCAGCCGCGCCGCGCCGAAGGCGGTGTCGCGGGCGATGTTCGGTACTCCGTGCGCCTCGAGCCGGGCCTGCCAGGCGTCGAGGCTGCCCTCGGGCACGGAAAAGGAGGTCAGCGCCACCTCGCCCGCGCCGCGGCGACCGCGTGCGGCATCGGGAAAGGGGAAATAGGTCATCACCGTGCCCGGCGTGCCGATCTCGTCGCCGTAATAGAGGTGATAGACGTCCGGCGCATCGAAATTCACCGTCTTCTTGACCCGGCGCAGGCCGAGCGTTTCGGTGAAGAAGGCGTTGTTGGCACGGGCCCCCGACGCCATCGAGGTGACGTGGTGAAGGCCGCGGATCTGGGTCAGCATGGCGTGGCTCCTTTGATGTCGGAGCAAAGATAGGCCGAGCGGGATCATGCACCATCCCCGCCCGGAGCGCCGGAATGGTGCGCGGATGCGCAGGCCACGGGCACGGCGAGGGGAAGGGAGGGAAAGGCGCGCTAGCCATGGCGCGCCCGGCAGGATCACTCCGCCGCGTCGAGGCCCCAGCCCGAGATCGCCTTCACCTCGAGGAACTCCTCGACCCCCCAGATGCCGCCTTCGCGCGCGCGGCCCGACTGGCCGACGCCGCCAAAGGGCGCGCCCGCGCCGCGCGGGCGGCCGTTCATCTCGACCATGCCCGAGCGCAGGGCGAGCGCGAGCCGGTTGCGCCGCGCCGGATCGGCGCTCTGCACGTAGTTGGTGAGGCCATAGGGCGTGTCATTGGCGATCTCGATCGCCTCCGCCTCGTCCTCGAAGGGCATGATCGACAGGACGGGGCCGAAGATCTCCTCCTTTGCGATGGTCATGTCGCGGCTGACATCGGCGAACACCGTGGGCCGCACGAAGAAGCCGCGATTGACCCCTTCGGGCAGGCCCGGCCCGCCCGCGACGAGCCGCGCGCCCTCGCTGATGCCGGTCTCGATCAGCCCTTGCACCTTCTCCCACTGGGTCCTGTTGACCAAGGGGCCGATATGGCGGCCCTCCTGGCTCGCGGGGCCCACGGCGGTCTCCTGCGCGGTGCGCGCCGCGATCTCGACCGCCTCGTCGTAAAAGCCGCGCTCGACAAGCATCCGCGTCGGCGCGTTGCAGGACTGCCCGGTGTTCTGCATGCAGTGCTGCACGCCGCGCTTGACCGCTTCCTCGCCCGCATCGGCAAAGACGAGGTTCGCGCCCTTGCCGCCCAGCTCCAGCGTCACGCGCTTGAGCGTCTCGGCCGCGGCCTTGGAGATGGCGCGGCCCGCGCGGGTCGAGCCGGTGAAGGAGATCATCTGCACGTCCTCATGCGTCGACAGCTGCGTGCCCACGCCCGCGCCGTCGCCATTGACGAGGTTGAACACCCCCGCCGGCACGCCCGCCGCATCCAGCATCTCCGCAAAGACGATCGAGGACAGCGGCGCCTCCTCGGAGGGCTTGAGCACGATGGTGCAGCCCGCCAGAAGCGCCGGGATCACCTTGAGCGAGACCTGGTTCATCGGCCAGTTCCACGGCGTGATCAGCCCGACCACGCCGATCGGCTCCAGCGAGATCATCGTGTCGGGGGCGTGATCGCCCAAGGGGCGCAGCCATTCGAGCTGATCGAAGGCGCGCAGGAAGTTCCTGGTGTGGCCCTTGAGCGCGGCGGCCTGCGACTTGCGCGCCAGATCGATCGGCGCGCCCATCTCGAGGCTGATCGCCTGGGCGAGGTCTTCCTTGCGGGCCTCGTATTGCTCGAGAATGCGCTCGACCACGGCGCGGCGCTCTGCGGGCGGGGTGGCGCGCCAGCCGGGGCCCGCGCGCAGCGCGGCGGCGACGGCGGCGTCGGTGTCGGCCTGGCCCCCGAGCGAGATGACGGCGCAGGGCTCTTCGGTCGAAGGGTCGATCACCTCGCAATCACGGGCTGCGTCCGGGGCGCGCCACTGGCCATCGATGTAGAACTCGCGTTTCTCGATCATGGATATCTCCTCCGGTATCGCCGCGCAGAGTGGCACCGGCGATTGCCGCCTGCAAGCTATGGCGGGCGGCGCTACGGGCTCCTATGTAGACCGGGTCTGACAGTGAACTTGGAGGCGAACATGGCCCTGCGCATCAATGACGAGATCCCGAACCTGACCGTGACCACCGACCAGGGCAGCTTTGCCCTGCATGACTGGGTCGGCGAGGGCTGGGCGATCATCTTCAGCCACCCCAAGGATTTCACCCCCGTCTGCACCACCGAGTTCGGCGCCGTGGCCCGGCTTCAGTCCGAATGGGACAAGCGCGGCACCAAGGTGCTCGGCGTTTCGGTCGACGGGGTCGAGGAGCACAAGCGCTGGAAGGCCGACATCGAGAAGGCGGGCGGCGCCGCGCCGCAGTTTCCCATCGTCGCCGATGACGGGCTCGAGCTGTCCAAGGCCTTCGACATGCTGCCCGCCGAGGCCTACCTGCCCGACGGGCGCACCCCCAATGACAGCGCCACGGTGCGGGCGGTGTTCATCATCGGCCCCGACAAGCAGCTCAAGCTGTCGCTGACCTACCCGATGACGGTGGGCCGCAATTTCGGCGAGGTGCTGCGCGCGCTCGACGCGCTGCAGCTCTCGACCGGCAAGGGCGTGGCAACGCCGGCCGACTGGCAGGTGGGGCAGGACGTGGTGATCCCGCCGGCGCTGTCGGACGAGGAGGCCAAGGCCAAGTTCGGCGAGTTCGAGACGGTGCTGCCCTATCTGCGCCTGACCAAGGCGCCGCAGTAAGGCCGTGTGGGGTGCCCTTGGGGGCGCCCCATACGCCTCAGGCGACCACGACGGTCGTGCCGAGCGGCACCCGGTCGTAGAGATCCTCGACATGCTCGTTGATCAGCCGCACGCAGCCCGATGAGAACTTGCGCCCCATGGTCCAGGGCTGCGGCGTGCCGTGGATGCGGTAGAGCGTGTCGCGGCCCTGGCGGTAGAGGTAGAGCGCGCGCGACCCCAGCGGGTTGCGCGCATGCCCGCCCGGCAGGCCGCCCGCATAGGGGCCGTAGATGTCTGGTTCGTGGCGGATCATGTTGGCCGTCGGGGTCCAGGCCGGCCATTCGGCCTTGCGCGCCACCTGCGCCGTGCCCGCGAAATTGCGCCCCGCCGCGCCCAGCGCCACGACATAGCGGATCGCCCGGCCATGGCCCAGGGTCCAGTAGAGCCGGTTCTGGGCGATGCGCACATGGATCTGGCCCGGTGCCAGCGCTTCGTTGACATTGATCTCGGTGGGGAGCCAGTCGCGCGGGATCTTGACCACGCGGGGAGGGGCCGCCAGCACCGGCCCGGTTGCGACCGTGGCCGCAGCAGCGGCGATCATGCCGCGTCTCGTCAGTTCCATGCCTGCCTCCATGCCGGGCTCTGCGGCCCTTTGGCGTTGCTCGATACGAAAAGATAGCACGGATCGGGGCGGGCAGGGGGAGGAGTTCGGGAAAGGGGACGCGGCGTTGCCGCCACGCCCCTCGCGAAACGAAAGCCTCGATGCGGCTCAGAAGCGGTAGCTGACGCCGAGCGAGAGCCAGGGATAGACCACGAGATCGCCGCCCATCTCGTTGGCGTCGTCTTCCATGTCCTGCAGGTCCTGCTCGAACTCGGCATCCACCGAATCGTCGCCGCTGCTGCCGTCGAGCGTGACCTCGACGCCGCCGATGCCGATCAGGCCCAGCTCGCTTTCGAAGCCCCAGCCGCGCGCGCCGCCGCTGACATAACCGATGCTCAGCATCGGCGCGACTTCGTTCTCGAAGCGCATCGAGGCGTCGATCCGGGCGTCGTCATAGGTCTCGCCGTCATCCGCCTCGAAGCCGGTGCCGCTGCCGTTGAGGGTGCTGTCGGCAAAGAAGAGACCGCCCGAGACCCGGAAGCCGCCATTGCGGGGGTAGTAATCGGCCAGCGCCGCGATCCCGCCAAGGCTGCCATCGGCGGTGATGTCGGTGCCGAAGTCATCCTCGTCGCCTTCGAACTCGAAATCCGGGATGCCGGTCAGGACGCCGCGCAGGCGCAGTTTCGGCATCACCTCATAGGCGGCGGAGCCGTAAAGGCCGAAAGTCGAGATGCCGAAGCCGGCGGAGGCGCCTTCGACGGATTGCGCCTGCGCAGCGGCGGCGGACAGGAAAAGGGCGGCGGCGAGGGGGAGGCTACGGGTCATCTGCGGTCCTTGTTGATTGCAGGCGCATCTGCCGAAACGGCCATGCCGCGTTCAACCCGAAGTCGTATGGCCACGGATTGGTCACAATTCCGTGTGTCTCTTTCGCCGCATTGCAGCGGCCACGAAAAAGGGGCCCGAAGGCCCCTTTTCCTGGTCATGCGTGATGCGTGGCCTCACTCGGCCTGCGCGTCGGCCTTGGCCTCTTCGCCGGTCTCCTGGTCGACGACCTTCATCGACAGGCGCACCTTGCCGCGATCGTCGAAGCCCAAGAGCTTGACCCAGACCTCCTGGCCTTCCTTCAGCACGTCCGAAGGATGGTTCAGGCGGCGGTTCTCGATCTGGCTGACATGCACGAGGCCGTCGCGCTTGCCGAAGAAGTTCACGAAGGCGCCGAAATCGACGAGCTTGACGACCGTGCCCTTGTAGATCTTGCCTTCCTCGGGCTCGGCCACGATCGAGTAGATCATGTCATAGGCCTTCTGGATGGCCTCGCCATTGGCGGAGGCGATCTTGATCACGCCGTCATCGTTGATGTCGACCTTGGCGCCCGAGACCTCGACGATCTCGCGGATCACCTTGCCGCCCGAGCCGATCACTTCGCGGATCTTGTCGGTCGGGATCTGCATCGTCTCGATGCGCGGGGCGTGGACCGAGAAGTCCGCAGCACCCGAAAGCGCCTTGTTCATCTCGCCAAGGATGTGCAGACGGCCCTGCTTGGCCTGCGCCAGCGCCTTCTTCATGATCTCGGGCGTGATGCCCGCGACCTTGATGTCCATCTGCAGCGAGGTGATGCCCTCTTCGGTGCCGGCGACCTTGAAGTCCATGTCGCCGAGGTGGTCCTCGTCGCCAAGGATGTCGGTCAGCACCGCGTAGGAGCCGTCATCCTCCAGCACGAGGCCCATGGCCACGCCCGCGACCGCGCCCTTGAGCGGCACGCCCGCATCCATCATCGCCAGCGACCCGCCGCAGACCGAAGCCATGGAGGAGGAGCCGTTCGATTCGGTGATCTCCGAGACGAGGCGGATGGTGTAGGGGAAGTCGGTCGGCGCCGGGAGCACCGCCTGCAGCGCGCGCCAGGCGAGCTTGCCATGGCCGATCTCGCGGCGGCCCGGAGAGCCCACGCGGCCCACTTCGCCCACCGAGTAGGGGGGGAAGTTGTAGTGCAGCAGGAAGTTCGATTTGAAGTTGCCGTGCAGCGCGTCGATGAACTGCTCGTCATCGCCGGTCCCGAGCGTGGTGACCACCAACGCCTGCGTCTCGCCGCGGGTGAACAGCGCCGAGCCATGGGTGCGCGGCAGCATGCCGGTTTCGGCCACGATGTCGCGCACGGTGTCGAGGTTGCGCCCGTCGATGCGGTTGCCCTTCTTCACCACGTCGCCGCGCAGCACGGTCGATTCGAGCTTCTTCATCGCGGAGCCGAGATTGGCGTCCTCGAGCTGCTCTTCCGAAAGCTGCGCCTTGATCTCCTCGCGGGCATTCGCCACGGCGGCGGTGCGCTCCTGCTTGTCGGTGATCGCGAAGGCGGCGCGCATCTTGTCTTCACCGGCGGCTTTCACGGCCTCGAACAGCTCCGAGTAGTCCGGCGGGGTGAAGTCGAAGGGCTCCTTGGCGGTCTCTTCGGCCAGGTCGATGATCAGGTCGATCACCGGCTGGATCTGCTCATGCGCAAAGGTCACGGCGCCGAGCATCTCGTCCTCGGTCAGCTCATAGGCCTCGGACTCGACCATCATGACCGCGTCCTTGGTGCCCGCGACCACGAGATCGAGGCGCTGCTCGGGGTTGGCGCGCAGGTTCTGCATGTCGTCGACGGTCGGGTTCAGCACGTAGTCGCCATCGACATAGCCCACGCGCGCACCCGCGATCGGGCCCATGAAGGGCGCGCCCGAGATGGTCAGCGCGGCGGAGGCCGCGATCATCGCCACGATGTCGGGATCGTTGACGAGGTCGTGGCTGAGCACGGTGCACATCACCAGCACTTCGTTCTTGAAGCCCGGCACGAAGAGCGGGCGGATCGGCCGGTCGATCAGGCGCGCGGTCAGCGTCTCCTTCTCGGTCGGGCGCGCCTCGCGCTTGAAGAAGCCGCCCGGGATCTTGCCGGCGGCGTAGTATTTTTCCTGGTAGTGGACGGTCAGGGGAAAGAAGTCCTGACCGGGCTTCGGCGCCTTGGCGAAGGTGACGTTGGCCATCACCGAGGTCTCGCCCAGCGTGGCGATGACCGAGCCGTCGGCCTGACGCGCGACCTTGCCGGTTTCCAGCGTCAGCGTCTCTTCGCCCCACTGGATCGATTTTTTCACATCGTGAAACATCGTCTTTTCCATTCTGGCCCGACCTTCGGGCCCTTGTGCCCCCCTAATGCGTGAACAATCCCTGGGGGCGGGTTGCGGAGGGGCCGGATGCCCCTGGCTCTTCTTGGTCCGTGGCGCGGGGCGAGCCCGGTCCGCGCCATCCCGGATAGAGAAGGGACCGCGTCCGAAGGCGCGGTCCCAAAAACCTTAGCGGCGGATGCCGAGGCGGCCGATCAGGGCCCGGTAGCGCTCGACGTCCTTGTTCTTGACGTAGTCGAGAAGCTTGCGGCGGCGAGCCACCATCTTGAGAAGGCCACGGCGGCCGTGGTTGTCCTTCTTGTGGGTCTTGAAGTGCTCGGTCAGGGTCGCGATGCGCGAGGTCAGGATCGCGACCTGCACCTCGGGCGAACCGGTGTCGCCCTCCTTGGTGGCGAATTCGCTGACGACCTTGGCCTTGTCTTCCACGGTGATCGACATCGGGGTCTCCTTTTTAGGATGAGGGTGATGGCGCAAGCCGGGATGTCGTCCAGCAGGGCCCATGGAGCAACCGCCCTTCCGAAACGGAACGGCGGTTGCGTGCCCATAAGGGAAAATGGCCGAAAAGGAAAGCCCGTTGCGCGGGGGGGCCGTGCGGCGGCGTGCGGCCTCAGGCGGCGCTGTCGGTCAGGAAGACCACCGCGCCGGGCGCCAGCGCCGAGACGCCGTCGAGCCGCACCAGCGCCGCGCCGTCCGCGCGCAGCAAGAGCCCCTCTGGCACGGCTTCGGCCGTCAGCTCGGGCACGAGGCCGGGCGGATGCAGCACCATGACCTGGTCCTGCGCCGCGTCGAAATCGACGATCACCGCCGCTTCGCCCGCCTGCGCGCTGCGCAGCGCGAAGAGATCGCCCCCCGTGCCGCCATGCGCCGTGTCGCCCGCCCCGGCATGGATCTCGTCGGCGCCGTCGCCGCCATTGAGCCAGTCGGCCGCGCCGTCGCCCGCACCCGACAGAAGATCGTCGCCCGCGCCGCCATGCAACACGTCGCGCCCCGCGCCGCCGTCGAGATCGTCATCGCCCAGATCCCCCGCCAGCGCATCCTCGCCCGCGTCGCCGCGCAGCAGGTCGGCGCCGTCGCCGCCAGAGAGCCTGTCATCCCCGGCCCCGCCCCATATCATGTCGTCGCCCACATGGCCCCAGAGCGCGTCCTCGTCCTCATCGCCCCAAAGCGCGTCATCGCCCCGGCCGCCATGCATCTCGTCCGCGCCCGCGCCGCCATGGGCCCGGTCGTCGCCATCGCGCAGATCGACATGGTCATGGCCCGCCCCGGCGTCGATGTCGTCCGATCCGGGGGTGCCGAAGATCACGTCGGGCCGCGCGGTGCCCTCCGCCGAAAGGCGCTGCGGCTCCGCCGCCCCGGTGGCGCCCTCGTGTAGGGCGTTGGCCGGGGCCTCTCCAGGCAAAGGCGTTCCGGCATCGGCGGCATCGAAGCCCGGCGCGCCGTCGAGCGGCAGCATGTCGGGCGCGGGGTCGCGCGCCTCGGCCTCGTCCTCGGCCGGATCGGGCGGCTCCTCGATCTGGGTCGTGGGCAGCAGGGCCGCGCCGGTCATGGCGAGGCCGATCAATCCGATGAGAGCAAGCATGGCGATCTCCGCGAGGGCAGGAGACCGTGTAGCATGGCGCGGCCCCTTCCCGGCGCGAAATCGGGGCGCAGGGTTAAGCCGGGCTTGTCAGCGGTTGGCGCCGGGCTGCCACAGCACGTCGCCCGCGCCATCGGCATTGGCCGCGCGCGAGGCGACGAAGAACCAGTCCGACAGCCGGTTGAGATAGCGCGTGGCATGCTCGTTCACCGCCTCGGCGCGGCCCAGCGCCACGGCCAGCCGCTCGGCCCGGCGCGAAACGGTGCGGCACAGATGCAGATGCGCCGCCAGCGCCGAGCCACCGGGCAGCACGAAGCTCCTGAGCGGCGCGAGGCTCTCGTTCATCGCGTCGATCTCGCGCTCCAGCCGCTCGGTCTGCTCGGCCACCATGCGCAGCACCGGGTAGGGGGCCTCGCCGTCGCGCTCGGGCGCGGGGCGGCACAGATCGGCGCCCAGGTCGAACAGGTCGTTCTGAATCCGGCCCAGCGCCGCCTCCATCTCGCCCGATGCATGCAGCCGCGCCAGCCCCGTCGCGGCGTTGGTCTCGTCGACCGTGCCATAAGCCTCGATCCGCAGATCGTCCTTGGCCCGGCGGCTGCCATCGCCAAGCGCGGTGTCGCCCTTGTCGCCGGTGCGGGTGTAGATGCGGTTGAGCACGACCATCAGTTCAGCCCCCTGAGAAAGATGTAGAGCAGGATCAGCAGCACCGCCACGAACTGCGCGCCGATGCGCCAGCGCATGAGGCGGTTGGCGTGCTTGCGGTTGAACTCGCCGCCCCTGCCGAAGGTGCCGACCCCGAACATCAGGATGGCGGCGACGATCCCCACGGCGACGAGGACGAGAATGAGAAGCGGATCTTGCAGCATGTCGGGCCTTTCGCGGTTGCCCCTGATCTAGGGTCCCGGGCCGCCGGGGCAAAGCGGACGCGGTGTCGCGGGGGTCAGCCGCGCGAAACCACCCAGTCGAGCGCCCGGGTGGGCAGGAGCCGCCGCAGCGTGCCCGAAAGATAGGTCGGCGCGGTGACGTAGTAGCGCGCCTGCGGGCGCGGGGCCTCCAGCGCATGCGCAAGCCGCTCCGCCACCGCCTCGGGCGGCAGCTCGAACCGGTCGGGGCCGCGCTCGCCGTAGAGCCGGTGCAACAGGCCCTCGTATTCCGCGCGCCGGGCCGAGCCCTTCCAGTCGATCCAGCGCTCGAAATGCGGGATCGAATTGGCGCGGATGCGCGAGGTGACGGGGCCGGGCTCGATCAGGCTGACATGGATGCCGGTCCCCGCCATCTCGAGCCGCAGCACGTCCGTCAGCCCCTCCAGCGCGAACTTGGTCGCGACATAGGCGCCGCGCCACTTCACCCCCACCAGCCCCAGCACCGAGGAGCAGTTGACGATCCGCCCATGCCCTTGCGCCCGCATCACCGGGATCGCCTGTCGCGTCAGGTCGTGCCAGCCGAAGAGATTGGCCTCGAAGATCTCGCGCAGCGCCTCGCGCGGCAGATCCTCGACCGCGCCGGGGCAGGCGAAGGCGCCGTTGTTGTAAAGCGCATCGAGCCGCCCGCCGGTGGCGTCGAGGACCTGCGCCAGCGCAGAGGAAACGCTGCCGGGGTCGGCATAATCGAGCCGCGGCGCCTCGAAGCCCTCGGCCCGCAGCCTCTCGCAATCGGCCTCGGCCCGGCAGGAGGCGAAGACGCGCCAGCCGCGCGCGCGCATCTGCCGCGCGGCGGTGAGGCCGATGCCGGAGGAGGAGCCGGTGACGAGAAGGGTGCGCTCTGAGGTCATGCCCCGCTCATGGCCCGCGCGGCGCATCCGCGCAACGAAAAAGGCGCCCCCCGGGAAGAGGGCGCCTTTTTCGGCAGGTCGGAAGGAGGGTCAGCTTTCGACGGGGGCCAGCAGGCGTTCGGACATCCAGCCGGTCTCGCCGGTGGTGGTGATCTCGATCCGGGCCCAGCCATCCGCGCTTTCGATCAGCCTGGCCTTGGTGCCGCGCGGCAGCGTGTCGAGCACGGCATGACCGGTGCCGGGGCCCTGGCGCATGTTGACCCAGTCGCCGCTGACCTGGCGCAGGTCGAACGCCGCTTCGGCATCGGCGATCGCCGGCGTGGCGGCCTCCTGCGTGACGGCGGGTTCGGGCGACCTGGGCATGAAGGAGGCCGAGATCAGCTCGACATTCTCGGGGAATTCGCGCATCGCGGTGACGGGAATGCCCGACTCGGCGCGCTCGATGTCATGTTGCGCGATCGTCTCGGGGGAGGGGGTGCCGGCCTGCACCGCGCCGATCATCGTCTGCGGTTGGAAATCGGCGCCGCCGGACATTTCGTAATAGCCCACACCCAGCAGCAGGAAGGTGGCACCGATACCGAAAACGTGTTTCATGACAACCTCTTGTTCTGCTCATCCCTGCCGGAGCCGGTCACTGCCGCGTGACGCGCGCCGCTGTGCAGGTTCTTGCTGACCCGTTGCTCACCCAACCGCGACTTTACGCCGATGGTTCCCGTCGATAGGAAGCTTTTCATGCCAGACCCCCTTGACGACGCCCTCCCGGCCCTGCCGGAGCAGGACCCGAGCGAGCCGCTGCGCCGCGCCCTAGGCGAGCGCTATCTGAACTACGCGCTCTCCACGATCATGAACCGGGCGCTGCCCGATGCGCGCGACGGGCTCAAACCCGTGCATCGCCGCATCCTCTATGCCATGCGCGAGCTGAAGCTCTCCTCCACCGGGGGTTTTCGCAAATCGGCCAAGATCTCGGGCGACGTGATGGGCAACTACCACCCGCATGGCGACGCCGCGATCTACGACGCGATGGCCCGCCTCGCGCAGGATTTCGCGGTGCGCTACCCGCTCGTCGACGGGCAGGGCAATTTCGGCAATATCGACGGCGACAACCCCGCCGCCGCCCGCTACACCGAGGCCCGCCTGACCGCCGCCGCCGAGGCGCTGATGGAAGGGCTGACCGAGAACGCGGTCGATTTCCGCGCCAATTACGACGGCACGCTGACCGAGCCCGTGGTGATGCCCGCCGCCTTCCCGAACCTGCTCGCCAACGGCTCATCGGGCATCGCCGTCGGCATGGCGACCAACATCCCGCCGCACAACCTGCACGAGCTGATCGAGGCCTGCCTCTACATGATCAGGACGCCGGGCGTCTCGGACGAGAAGCTGGTCGACCTCGTGCCGGGCCCCGATTTCCCGACGGGCGGCGTTCTGGTCGAGCCGCGCGAGAACATACTTCAGGCCTACCGCACCGGGCGCGGCTCGTTCCGCCTGCGCGCGCGCTGGGCGGTCGAGGAGCTGGGCCGCGGCCAGTGGCAGGTGGTGGTCACCGAGATCCCCTACCAGGTGCAGAAGTCGAAGCTGATCGAGCGGCTGGCCGAGCTGATCCAGACCCGCAAGATCCCGCTTCTGGCCGATGTGCGCGACGAAAGCGCCGAGGATGTGCGCATCGTGCTCGAGCCGCGCGCCAGATCGGTCGAGCCCGAGATGATGATGGGGATGTTGTTCAAGAACAGCGATCTCGAGATTCGCTTCGGTCTCAACATGAACGTGCTGATCGACGGGCTGACGCCCAAGGTCTGCTCGCTGAAGGAGGTGCTGCGCGCCTTTCTCGACCATCGCCGCGAGGTGCTGGCGCGCCGCTCGCGGCACCGGCTGGAAAAGATCGACCACCGGCTCGAGGTGCTCGAAGGCTTCATCACCGCCTTTCTCAACCTCGACCGCGTGATCGACATCATCCGCTACGACGATCAGCCCAAGCAGGCGCTGATGGCCGAGGATTGGGACCGCGACCATATCCGCGCGGTGAGCGAGCGCGACTACCGCTCGCCCCTGAGCGAGGCGCTGGGCGGCGGTGGGCTCACCGAGGTGCAGGCCGAGGCGATCCTCAACATGCGGCTGCGCTCCCTGCGCCGTCTCGAAGAGCTGGAGCTTCTGAAGGAGCAGGACGCGCTGATGCAGGAGCGCGCCGGGCTCGAGGACCTGCTCGCCTCCGAGGATCTGCAGTGGAAGTCGATCTCCGAGCAGCTGCGCGAGACGCGCAAGCTGATGGGGCATTCCTCGCCCGGCGGCCAGCGCCGCACCGGCTTTGCCGAGGGCACCGAGATCCCCGACGTGCCGATCGAGGCGATGATCGAGCGCGAGCCGATCACCATCGTCTGCTCCGAGATGGGCTGGATCCGGGCGATGAAGGGCCACATCGCGCTCGACAGCGAGCTGAAGTTCAAGGATGGCGACAAGGGCCGCTTCATCCTGCACGCCGAGACGACCGACCGGCTTCTGGTCTTCGGCTCGAACGGGCGCTTCTACACCATCTCCGCCACCAGCCTGCCCGGCGGGCGCGGCATGGGCGAGCCGCTGCGCCTCATGGTCGATCTGCCCAACGAGGCGCAGATCGTGGCGCTGCACCTGCACCGTCCCGAGCGGCGGCTGCTGGTCGCTTCCTCGGCGGGCGACGGCTTCATCGTCAACGAGGACGAGGTGCTGGCCCAGACCCGCGCCGGCAAGCAGGCGCTCAACGTCAAGGGCGACGTCGTGGCCAAGATCTGCAAGCCGGTCACGGGCGACGCGGTGGCGGTGGTGGGCGACAACCGCAAGGTGCTCGTCTTCCCGATCGAGGAGCTGCCCGAGATGACCCGCGGCAAGGGCGTGCGGCTGCAGAAATACAAGGATGGCGGCCTGTCCGACGCCACCACCTTCGAGATGGAGGCGGGGCTCGTCTGGAAGGACCCGGCGGGCCGCACCCGGACCCAGACCGACCTCGCCGACTGGACCGCCAAGCGCGCCACCGCCGGGCGCATGGCGCCGCGCGGCTTCCCGCGCGACAACCGCTTCAACTGATCCGCGGATCGGTCTCGGGGCAGGGGAGGCGCGCGGCCGGATGGGGCCGCGCGCCTCTTGCCGCTTGATTTCCCCGTCGATTGCAAATACATCGCCCGCGATGTCGAACCGGGCCGGACGAAGGCCCCCGAACACGCGAGGCGCCAGCGCAGATGGCAAAGGCTAAATTCGAACGCACCAAACCGCACGTGAACATCGGGACCATCGGTCACGTGGACCACGGCAAGACCACCCTGACCGCGGCGATCACCAAGTATTTCGGTGATTTCCAGGCTTAC
>NZ_KZ304982.1 GCF_002723615.1 Limimaricola cinnabarinus | reverse complement strand
CCTAACTTGGTCAAAGAGGCATTTATTAACCTATCCTTTGGGCTCGCGCCGTTCGTTAATAGAAAAACTATTAGAGCGCGAACTCCTGACGCAAGGCTGGCTGGTAGATTGTTCGACTTCGACGATATTGTTGAGAAGTTTCTCGGGGGGGAGGCTGAGGAGTTCTATGATAAATCTCGTGAGGTTTGGCGCTGGAATTCCAGGTTTTGGGAACAAGCTGCTCTGCTTATGCTTGAGAAATGGAGAAGAGATCCGGAGAGTTCGCGGGGCAAGGAGTATCTTGAAGAATCTTTGCAGAGAGCTCGTTACTCTGTTGCAATTGAGGAGCATCCTTTCGGCCTCACTACTTTAGGGACTGTATTGATGTCCGTTGCCGAAAGTATGGCTGCGACGGGTTCTCACGCTTTTTCGGAAGGGGTGGAAGTTTTGCTCAAGGCTATCGCACTTGAACAAAAGAATGGTCGGACTACGCAGCACCCTTACTCGGCGGCCATCCGTGGGGCTATCGGCTATTTATCTAATGGTGGGGCTGTCAGCGTAACTCAGAAGCATGATCTCAGTGCGCTAGCTCAACATGCGTCGTCGAGATGGAGTTCAGATAAAGATATTAAGGATCCCGCTGAGAGGTTGCTTAGAATAGTATAATTGTTATCCTCGGTTAGTAGCCGCATCAAACTTCTGTAATTAAATAGTTTTTTGTTCTGCGAGAGAATGCCCAAGTCCTGACCTCTTCGAAGGAGGTCAGGATGAAATCTTTGCAGGCTGAGACATGTTTTCCAATCGTATTGCGGTTCGAGGGACTCTACCCGCATCACCTTGCAGGATACGAGGCCCATCGGCTTCGGAAGGGCGGCGACCTAAACCATGTCGACCGCTCACGCACGCCACTCAACGACCCTCTGCTGATCGGCGATGACAACTGGGCTGCTCGGGCCTTGGACGAGATCCGCGGCATGGCTGCCAAGAACTTCGCTGCCGAACTCGGAGCACTTGAGAAGCGGAAGCGGCGCAAGGACATCGAGCGCCGTCTCATCGAGGGGCCTAAGCAACCTTGGCGTCCGACGCGCCATGGCCCAATGCGTGAGGTCATCCTGACTGCAAACAAAGACTGGTTCGCGGGTGATCTGTCGATCTTCTTCGGTGAGAGCGAGAACCAGAGGGAGAAGGCGTTCGGTGAATATGCCGTGGCGTGGCTGAAGGAGCATTTTGGCGATGATGTGATCCATGCGCGCGCTGACCGGGACGAGGCCGCCTATCACATCCACGCCGTGATCATGCCGCGAGCGAAGGTGGAGATCGCCAAGCCGAAAGCCAAGACGCCAACGGCCTCGGCGACGCGTTGGATGCTGCAACCGTCGATCCACCCGATGATCGAAGACTACGAGGCTGCGCAGGACAGCGTTGGGCAGTGGTTCGCCGACCTCGGCCTCGTTCGGGGTGAGAGGCGGACAGCTGCCATCAAGCAGGCTCGGGACAACGGGACGACACCGCCAAAGCGTCGATACCACGCGAAGACCTGGAAATGGCGAGCCGAGCAAGAGCAGCGCATCCTCGCCGAGAAGAAGGCCCTGGCTGAGCGCACGGCCCATGTGGAGGCCCGTGAAGCTGAAGCCGAAACGGTTCTGGCTGTTGCGGAAGGGATCGCAGCCGGAGGGCTCGTCGCTGACTCTGAGAGCGAGGGACCATCGCTGAAGGAGGCGCCGCCGCCTACCCAGGCAGACCCTTCGAGCCCGTCGCTTGATGCATTGCGCGAACGCTCACCGACCGGCTTTGCCCGAGCTGCCAGCGTGTTTGCCAAGGCTTGGCAACGCATGTTCGGCGATGCTCGCGCAGAAGCGGAGGCTGTGGCGCAGCGCGGCGTAGCCGAGGCAGTTGCCGAGATCGCCGAGGCCGACGAGAAGATAGTCGAAGCGACGCGTCATCTGCCTCCCGACAAGCGCTCCGTCATCGCCAAGATCCGGCGCACGATCCCGAGCATTTTGCGGCGTCTGGAAGGGCGGGGCCAAGCGGCATCTCCGAACGAAATTTCCGCCGGGCAGAGCCCAGGAAGCCACGGGTGTGAGGAAAAGTAATCAATTGATTCAGATACTTACCGTTTGCGTGCGAAAAAACTTCCGAAAATCGCTCTTCCTCGAAATCCATCAGAGCAATCTACCGTCCAGCCCGAGAGGATGCCGCCTGATGCGGGGTCGGATCGGGGCCCACTGATCGTATCAAAGGACGACACCATGACCAAGTTTCTCGACCCCAAACTCGCCACCTCGAAGACCTCGCGCAAGAAGCGCATGCAAATCGAGGATATCCCCGACGAGGCCGCCGCACTGCGCATCGCGGCCATCATGCAGCGCTCGGCAAAGAAGAAGGTAGAGAAGGCCAACAACGAGGCGCGCCTTCGCGCCAAGGCAATCAATACCACGATCCCCGACTTCATTGCCGCGCTTGACGAGGATGCGCTGGCGCCGTTCTTCTTCGCCCTGGAGCGCCTGGCGACGGCTGCCAACCGGCGCCGGATCGCGTCGCATCCGCTCCGCCCCGAGATCGTCCACGAGATGCATATTGAGGCCGATGAAGAGGAGGCCGCCGCCGAGGAAGCAGAAAGGATGGAGCAGATCAAGCTTCAGAAAGAGCATGGCAAGACTGACGATGGCACGCTGCGCGAAGCGGGGCCGACGAACTGATCGGCACCCATCTGCGGGCGGGGGCCGCATACAAGCGGGCTCCGCAGCATCGCCTACCGGAGGACGGGAGCGAAAACCGTGGTTTTCGCCAAAGTCCAATCCGGGCTCCCGCAACCAAACCCCACATCGCCATTGCGCTCGTCAGGCTCATAACCTGAAGGGTCGAGACCGTCTCGGAAACGCTCCGGTGGAGCGTTTCAGGTCTCGACGGGCAAAGCCCCGGCGCAGGTTCAAATCCTGCTCCCGCAACCAATACCCCCATCGCCAGCGCGCTCGTCAGGCTCATAACCTGAAGGGTCGAGACCGGCTCGGAAACGCTCCAGTGGAGCGTTTCAGGTCTCGACGGGCGACAGCCCCGGCGCAGGGGCGACGCCTGCTCGCGCACCCAACTTCGCAGCTTCAACGCAGCGCGCAAGCATCAACCATCCCTATGGTCCGCAAGCGGCCCAATGAGCCTTTCCAGCAGCGGATGCGGAAAGGTTCGCTGCGCGGTGACGGCGTAGAAGCTTTCGACGATGTCGAGCGGGAACGGCGCGCTTGCGAGCAAGCCCTGCGCCAGCTCGTCCGCGAGCACGACGGCCGGGGTGATCGCGAGTCCGAGATCGCTGCGCGCCAGAAGCCTGACCATCGCCATGTCGTCCACGATCGCGGCGATCCGCGGCGTGACGCCCAGCCGGGCGACGAGGCTGTCGAAGCCGGTGCGGATCGAGCTTTCGGTCGGCAGGATGACCGGCTCGGATGCCAGAAGCTCCGCCAGCGTGCCATGCGAAAGGCGGTGAGAGGTGCCATGGATGCCGACCGACTGCTCGGCGATCCGATGCGCGACGAGGGTCGGAAAATTGTCGCGCGGCGGCGGGTCGGTCAGCAGCACCACGTCGAGCGCGAGATCCTCCAGCGCGCGCAGCAGCGACAGGCTGCCGCCCGAGGACAGGACCAGCTCGGCATCGGAGGCCAGCGCCGGGCGCAAAAAGCGAAGCTGGAAATTGCGCGACAGCGTCGACAGCGCGCCGACCCGCAGCGGCGCCTGCGCCGCGCCGCCCTCGCTGAGCGTGGCCACGAGGTCGTCGCCGACGGCGAAGATGCGCTCGGCATGGTCGAGCGCGATCCGCCCCGCCTCGGTCAGCAGCATCGCCCGGCCGGTGCGCTCGAACAGCGCATGGCCCAACCGCTCCTCCAGCTGGCGGATCTGCGTCGAGAGCGCCGATTGCGACAGGTTCAGCCGGGCCGCCGCGCGGGTCAGGTTCCCCTCGCGGGCAACCTCCTGAAAATAGCGCAGATGGTGATAGTTGAGCCGCATGGCGTTCTATTAAACCGAACGATCTGATCCAGACAATGAATTTTTATTCAGGCCGCTCCGGCTTTACGTGGGTCGAAATTCCACCCCCGGAGGATTTCGATGAGTTCCCTGCTCCTGATGCCCCCGCTCGTCTTGGCCGCCGCGGCCCTCGCGATGCGGCTTTTCCCACCCGCCCGCGGCAGCTGGCGTCTTCGCCTGCCCGAGATCGCAGCGCTCGCCGCGCTGGCGGTGGCCGCACTCGCCGCCATTCAGCTCGCCGTGGCGGGGCCGTCGACGAGCCCGCTGTTCGGCATCGCCTCGATCGGCCTCTCGGTGCGCAGCGATATCGTCAGCGTGGCGATGACGCTGACGGTCGCCTTCGTCGGCTGGGCGGTGTTGCGCTTTTCGCGCGTGGCGCTCGACGGTGAGGCGCGTCAGCCGGCCTTCATGGGCTGGATGGCCGCGACAATCGCCTGCGTGCTGCTCCTGGTCGGGGCGGGCAATATCGTGCAGCTGGTTCTGGGCTGGGTCGCCACCGGCTTTACCCTGCATCAGCTGCTCCTGTTCTACCCCGAGCGGCCGCGGGCGCGTCGGGCGGCGCGGAAGAAGGCGCTGAGCGGGATCGTGGCGAGCGCCGCGCTGCTGATCGCCGGCGGCATCCTCGTCGCGGGCTACGGCACCTCCGACATCGCCGCGATCAATGCCGCGGCGCAGGCGGGCGAGGGGCCGTCGCTCTTGTGGCTGGCGGCGCTGCTGATCGCGATCGCGGCGATCTTCAAATCGGCGCTGGTGCCGACCCATGGCTGGCTGACCGAGGTGATGGAAGCGCCCACCCCCGTCTCGGCCCTGCTGCATGCGGGGGTGGTGAATGCGGGCGGCTTCGTGCTGATCCGCTTTGCCGATGTGCTGGTCGCGGCGCCGGGGGTGTTGGCGGTGCTGGCGCTGGTGGGCGGGTTCAGCGCCCTCATCGGTGCCGCGGTGGCGCTGACGCAGCCGGCGGTGAAGACCTCCTTGGCGTGGTCCACCTGCGCGCAGATGGGGTTCATGGTGCTGCAATGCGGGCTGGCGCTGTTCCCGCTGGCGCTGCTGCACATCGTGGCGCATTCGCTCTACAAGGCGCATGCCTTCCTCGCCTCCGGCGGAGCGGTGAACGAGGTTTCGGCCACCCGCCGGCCCGGGCCGGTCGCGGTGCCCGGCCTTGCCTCCGTGGCGCGGGCCTTCGGCCTCGCCCTCGCGCTCTACCTCCTCGTCGGGCTGGGTTTCGGCATCCTGTCCAAGCCGCCGCAGACCGTGGCCCTGGGCGCGATCCTGATCTTCGGCGTGGTCTATCTGATCGCCCAAGGGCTGGCGGACCAGGCGCCCCGCGCGCTGGCCTGGCGGACGGTCGGGCTCTCGGTTTTGGCGACAATCGCCTATTTCGCCCTGCAACAGGGGGCGAGCTGGGCCGCCGTCGGCACCCTGCCGGCCCCGCCGTCGCCCGACGGGCTGATCTGGGCGACGATCGCCCTCGCGCTGGCGAGCTTTGCCGTCGCCGCCGTGGCGCAGACGACCTTCCCGCTCTGGGCGGGGCATCCCGTCGCCGCCGGGCTTCGGGTGCATTTGATGAACGGCCTCTACATCAACGCCATCCTCGAGCGGCTGTCGGGCCGCTGGACCTCCCACACCGGAGCGACGCAATGAACGCGCAAATGAGCTGGCCCGGCCAGACCCTCGAACTCTTCGCCCTAGCGGAAGAGGCCATGCAGCAGATCCCGCCGGCCTTTCCGCTCGACGCCACCGTCGCGGTCAACCCCTGGCTGGGGCAGGCGGGCGAGGATCGCAGCCTCGCGGCCGCCCGGCTGGCCCGGCTCGGCGGGGGCCGCATGTTCCTGCCGCGCGAGGCGGTGGCCGCGATGATCGAGACGGGCGATATCGCGGCAAAGGACATCGCCGCGGCCGCCACGGCGCAGGGGCTCGCGCCGCAGGATCTGCGCCGCGCCGCGACCTTTGACGCGCCCGCGCCTGCGGTGCTGGCCACGCTGGCCGATCTCGCGCAGAGGGCCGACGGCATCGACTGGCCCGCGCTGGTGGAGGAGCGGATCGGCCTCTGGGCCGCGGGGCAGTTCGACCGCGGACAGGCTTTCTGGCCGGCGCCCGTCAGCGGCGCCTGGGCCGCATGGCGCGGCTTCGCCAGCCGCGACCTGACGCCGGAGATCGCGGGCCTGCCGGGCTTCGCGGCGCGGGTGGCGGCCATGCCCGCCGATCCGCGCGCGGCCTTTGCCCAAAGCTGCGCGGCCCTTGGCCTGACAACTGAGGCCGCACCGCTCTACTTCCACCGGCTGCTGGTGACCCTTTCCGGCTGGGCGCAATATGCCCGCCATCTCGGCTGGACCGCGGAGCGCGACGGCGGCCGCGACAGCACGCTGTTCGAGCTTCTGACGATCCGGCTGACATGGGAAGTGGCGCTTCTGGAGACGGGCAAGGCCCCCGCGCAAGCATGGGAGCGCGCGCGCGCGGAGTGCGCGCTGCCGGTCGAGATCGACCGGGAGACGGCGCTCGATGCCGCGCTTCAGGACGCCCATGACCGCAGCGCGGAGCGGCGGCTTTCGGCCCAGCTCGCGCAAAAGGCAGGGACGGATGCCGATACGCCCCCGGCGATCCAGGCGGCGTTCTGCATCGACGTGCGCTCCGAGCGCCTGCGCCGCGCGCTCGAGGCCTCCGATCCGCTGATCCGCACCATCGGCTTCGCCGGGTTCTTCGGCCTTCCCATCGGCCATCGCGGCCACGCCTCGGACATCGTCGAGGCGCGCGCCCCGGTGCTGCTGAGCCCCGGAATCGAGACCCGCGCGGCAGGCGAGCCTGGCCGCGATGCGGAGGAACGCGTCCGGCTGCGGACCAGCCGCGCCTGGGGCCGGTTCAAGCGCGCGGCGGTCTCGGCCTTCGCCTTCGTCGAGGCGGCGGGGCCGCTCTATGTCGGCAAGCTGCTGCGCGACGGTCTCGGCCTCAAGACGCCGTCGCGGAGCGATCCGGCGCCCATGCTCGACCTGCCGCCGGGCGAACGGATCGCGGCGGCCGAAGCCGTGCTGCGGGCGATGTCGCTCACCGAGGGTTTCGCCCCTCTGGTGCTGGTCTGCGGGCACGGCGCGACGGTCACCAACGCCCCCCATGCCAGCGCGCTGCAATGCGGCGCCTGCGGCGGCCATGCCGGTGACGTCAACGCCCGGCTTCTGGCGGGGCTGCTGAACGAGCCCGATGTGCGGGCCGGGTTGCGGGCAAAGGGGATCGCGATCCCCGAGGGGACGCGCTTCCTCGCCGGTCTGCACGACACGGTGTCCGACACGGTCCGCCTGTTCGACGAGACGCTGCCCGAGAGCCACCGGGCCGAGGCCGAGCGTCTGCGCACCGCCCTTTCCAAGGCGGGGCTCATGAGCCGGACGGAGCGCGCGCAGAGCCTGCCGCGCGGGTCGGAAGCGGCTCTGGCCCATCGGGGCCAGGACTGGTCTGAGGTGCGGCCGGAATGGGGGCTTGCCGGTTGCCGCGGCTTCGTCGCCGCGCCGCGGGCGCGGACCGCCGGGCGTGATCTCGGCGGCGCGGTCTTTTTGCACGATTACGACTGGCACCGGGACGAGGACGCCGCGACGCTGGAGCTGATCCTCAGCGCGCCGGTCGTCGTCGCCAGCTGGATCGCCCTGCAATACCACGGCTCGGCCGTCGCGCCCGAGACCTTCGGCGCGGGCAACAAGCTTTTGCACAACGTCGTCGGCGGCATCGGGGTGCTGGAAGGCAATGGCGGGCCGCTGCGCGTGGGCCTGCCATGGCAATCGGTGCATGACGGCGAAGCGCCGCGGCATGTGCCGAGCCGGCTGGTGGTGGCGGTGGAGGCGCCGGAAGAGATGATCTCGCGCGTGCTCGACCGTCGGCCGGAGGTGCGGGCGCTGTTCGACAATGGCTGGCTGACGCTGCTGGCGCTGGACAGCGCCGGGGCTGGCCTGCGCCGCTACGAAGACGGGGCCTGGGCGGCCCGGCCGGTGGGCGAGGCAGCCTTTCGCGCGGCGGCATGAGCGTGCCGGATCTCTCCGGGCGGTCACTCTGCTGACGACCCTGCAAGGCGGCCCCGGCGGAGGGGGGCAGGGGCCCGACAGCCGGTCTCAGGCCCCGAACCCCTCTGCCAGCGCGTCGAAGACCACGCGCAGGCGGCCCCGCCGCGCCATGCGCCCCGTAAAGGACGTCGGTCATGCTCCACAGGCCGGGCCGGCTCCCGGCCGAACGGATCGCGCGCTTCGGAGAGCAAGTGCATGGAGAGCGGAGCGGCTCGTCTCCTCCGCGCCTTGTCGAGGAATGGACGCTATTCCTGCCTCGATGAACTTCTGTGCCGTCATCGACCGCAGCTTGCCTTTCAGCCAGGGGCGCTCGGCCGGATACACCGGTTTCGGACGCTCGCGTTTTCAAGCAGCGAAGCGGCGAATGCAGGGCCGCCGTCTCGTGGCCTTTCCATTGTCCGGGGCGGTCGAGGCCAAGCAGCCCCCGGGCAAACCGGAGGCTGTCGGTGGCCCGACGCGCGATACGGGATCTGCACGGCGCTGGCGCGGCGCGGGGGCGGCGCACCGCCTTCGGGCCGTGGCTGGCGCTGGCGTTCTGGGGGCTGTGGGTCTGGCGCGCGCCGCTTGCCGCGCCGTTGAGGCGATCTTCCCCGCTCGGTCCAGAGTTTGCCTTACTGCCTCCGCAATCGGGCGGTCCATTGGCCGCGACGATCAGCGGCGGGAGCTCACACATGGCGATCTATCTCTTCTCGGGCTTCACCGAACAGGATCTGGTAAGCACGCACGCCATCAATACCGGGCAAAGCTTCACCGTTCCGGGCGCCACGACGCATCGCTTCCGGGTCGAAGACGATGACGGCCGCATGTCGGGCGACACCGTCTCCGGGGGGGTGAGCGACGACCGCAGCCAGACCGTGTCGATCCGGCGCGGCGACGCGCATGCGGGATCGGGCCATGTCTATCTCGACGAGGTCTACACGCTTCAGGACGAGGCGGGCCATCAATACATCATGTACGAGCTCGAGGTGGAGGGCACGGGCGAGGACTTCTACGTCTTCCAGGACCCGCCGCCCGCCCCCGGAACCCATCTCACCGTCATCGCCCGCGAGGATGCGACGGCGGGAGAGGTCTCCTATGACGATTTCGCGGGCGATGACCACCTTGAGGAAACCGACAGGGAGGGCGCGACGGTCTATGGCGGCGCGGGCGATGACAAGATCGCCCAGGGCGGGGGAAGCCACACCTCTCATGGCGGCCGCGGCGATGACAGGCTCACCGGCGGCGATGGCGATGACGTTCTTCATGGCGGGGCGGGCGACGACACCCTTCGCGGCAATGGCGGCGCGGACCGCCTCCATGGCGGCGATGGCGACGATCACGTCGCGGGCGGGGCGGGCAACGACACCATCCATGGCGGTCGCGGCGCCGACACGCTGCAGGGCGACGAGGGCGACGATCTCTTCGTCTTCGAGGATGATTTCGGCAATGACGTCATCGATGGCGGCACCAGCCGGTTCGACACCGACACCGACCGGATCGACCTCACCGGGCTGAGCCGCGGCGTCGAGATCACCTACAAGGCCGCCGAAACCGGCGCCATCCGACAGGGCGGCAGCACCGCGCGCTTCGAGGAGATCGAGCGGATCGAGGCCAGCGAGCAGTCCGACAGCATCGACGCCTCCGCCGTCTCCTCCGGCATGGCGGTCTCGGGGCGGGGGGGCGACGACAAGATCAGGGGCGGTTCGGGCGCGGACAGCCTTTCGGGCGGCGCGGGCGAGGACCGCATCGAGGGTGGCGCGGGCGACGACAGGATCACCGGCGGCGCGGGCGATGACAGCCTTTCGGGCGGCGCGGGCGAGGACCATATCGACGGCGGCACCGGCGCCGACGCGATCTTCGGCGGCGCGGGCGATGACAAGCTGCTCGGAGGGGCGGGCGAGGACCGGCTCGATGGCGGATCGGGCGACGACAGGGTCGATCTCGGGCCCCGGCCCGGCGAGACCGACACGGTGGTCCTGTCCGATGGCGGCGGCGACGATGTCGTGTTCAACTTCGAGGCCCCGGTCGAGAATGCCGATGGCAGCTGGACCGGGCGCGATCGGGTCGACGTCTCGGGGCTGCACGACGCCAAAGGCCAGGCGGTCAACATCTGGGATGTCACGGTCATCGCCGCGCCCGACGATGCCGCGGATTCGATCCTGAGCTTTCCCAATGGCGAGAGCCTGCGCCTCGTCGGGGTTCCCGCCGGCGAGATCGACAGCCCGCGCGCGCTGATCGCGATGGGCATTCCCTCGTCGGACGGCATCGTCCACGGCACCTCGGGCGATGACGTGATGACGCCCGGCTGGGCCGATGAGGATGGCGACCGCGTCGATTCCGACGACGCCGTCTACGGCTCGACCACGGGCGACGAGGACATCATCGCCGCCGGGGCGGGCAATGATGAGGTCTGGGCCGGGGCGGCCGATGACAGGGTCTCGGGTGGCACCGGCCACGACACCATCCATGGCGGCGCGGGCAAGGACACGCTTCATGGCGAGGCGGGCGACGATACCATTCATGGCGATGCCGGGAACGACCGGATCTATGGCGGCGCGGGCAACGACCATATCGAGACCGGCGCCGGTTCGGACACGGTGTTCGGCGGGGCGGGCGACGACGTCGTCGACGACCGCGCCGACACCGAAACCGCCAGCCGCAACATCATCCTCGGCGAAGACGGCCATGACACCATCATGATGGGGGCCGCCACCGACTGGGTCGATGCCGGCGCGGGCAACGACACGGTCCGGGGCGGTGCGGGCGACGACCTGCTCTATGGCGAGGCCGGCGACGACGCGATCGAGGGCGGCGCGGGCGATGACGAGATCGCCGGCGGCCATGGCAGCGACAGGATCAGCGGCGGCGAGGGCGACGACGTGATCGCCACCGGCGGGATGACCGATGACGGCATCGCCTCGCACGACACCGCCCATGGCGGCGGCGGCGACGATCTCTTCATGCCCAGCGCCGATTTCGACGACGCGACCATCCTCGGCGGCGAGACCGGCGAGGTGGCGGGCGACACCATCGACCTCGGCGCCTCGCACCGCTTCGCCCATGGCGCCACCCATTCGAGCCCGGTGCGCGACTACAGGCTCGACCTGTCGGATGCCGATGCCGAAAGCGGCAGCATCACCGACGGCACCGGCACCTGGACCTATGGCGAGATCGAAAATCTCCGCCTCGGCGCGGGCACCGAGACGCTGCGTCTCGCCGATGGCTCGGGCGACGACCGGGTGATCGGCTTCGAGGCGCCCACGCAGGAGGCCGATGGCAGCTACACCGCCAAGGACCTGATCGACGTCTCGGACATGACCGATGCCGATGGCTTCAGGATCAACACCGACGACGTGACGGTGAGCGATGACGGCGCGGGCAATGCGCGGCTGGCCTTTCCGAACGGCGAGACGCTGACCCTCGTCGGGGTGGCCCCGGCGGCGGTCCTTGGCCCCGCCGCGCTGGCCGCCATGGGCATCCCCCGGCCCGACGGCACGATCGACGGCAGCGCCGGCGACGATCTGATCGACGCGGGCTACATGGGCGACCCCGAGGGCGAGCGGGTCGATGGCGGTGATTCCATCGCCATCCCCGGCGGCGATGACGACCTGATCATGGCCGGGGCGGGCGACGACGAGGCGCATGGCGGCGCGGGTGACGACACGCTGTTCGGCGGCGCGGGCGACGATGCGCTGCACGGCGATGCGGGCGACGATGCGCTGCATGGCGATGCGGGCAATGACGCGCTTTTCGGCGGGCAGGGCTCGGACCGCTTCGCGCTGGCCGACGGCTTCGGCGAGGACAGCATCGACGGCGGCGAGGATGCCGGCGGCGGTGATCGCGACGTGATCGACGCGGGCGCGCTCTCCTCGGGGATCGACGTCACCTATAGCGGCGACGAGGCGGGCCGCCTCGTCTCCGGCACGGATGGGGCGCGCTTCAAGAACATCGAGGCGATCGAGGGCAGCGCGCAGGCCGACCGCATGGATGCCGGGGCCTCCCGCTCGGGCACCACGCTCTCGGGCGGCGGCGGCGATGACAGCCTCACCGGCGGCGCGGGCGACGATGCGCTGCACGGCGATGCGGGCCACGACACGATCACCGGCGGGCGCGGCAGCGACCGGATCGAGGGCGGCGCGGGCGACGACCGCATCCATATCGCGCATGGCGACACGGCGGAGGGCGGCGCGGGCGACGACCTGTTCCTCTTCGACGACGAGGGCGAGACCGACACGCCCGACACCACCGTCACCGGCGGCAAGGGCTTCGACACGCTCGACCTGCGCTCGACCTCGCGGCTGGAGACGCTCGACATGACCAAGGGCCCCGATGGCTGGTCGGGCTCGGTGCTGATGGACAATGGCTCGACCATGCGGTTCAGCCAGATGGAGCGGGTGATCTGCTTTACCGCCGACACCCGCATCGCCACCCCCTTCGGGCCGCGCCGGGCCGGGGATCTGGCGGTGGGCGATCTGGTGCTGACCCGCGATCACGGGCCGCGGCCGCTGCGCTGGACCGGCAGCCGCCGCACCGCCGCGACGGGCAATTGCGCGCCGATCCGGCTGCGCCCGGGCGTGCTGCCGGGGCTGGAGCGCGATCTTCTGGTTTCGCCGCAGCACCGGATGCTGTTCGAGGGCTACCGCGCGCAGCTTCTCTTCGGCGAGGAGGAGGTGCTGATCGCCGCGCGCCATCTCGTCGACGGGCGCGACGTGACGGTGGAGGAGGGCGGCGAGGTGACCTATGTGCACCTGCTCTTCGACGCGCATGAGATCGTCATGGCCGAGGGGGCCGCGACCGAAAGCTTCCAGCCCGGGCTGCGCGGCATACTCGGGCTCGACGATGCCTCGCGCGCGCGGCTGCTCGACACCTGCCCGGGGCTGCGGGCCATGCCCGACAATTGGGGCCCCTCGGCCCGGCCCACCTTGCGCGCGCATGAGGCGAAGGCGCTTTTCGCCTGAGATGCGGCGCGGGGGATATCCCCCCCGCGCCCCTTTCCTCAGAGCCGGATCACGAAGCGGGCGAAGCCATCCGGCCCGTCGCCCGCGGGCGCGATCTGCACGCCCCTGACATCGTTGAGGTAATTGGCCGCCGACGGGCCGGTGTCGAACAGCACGGTGGTGCCGTCCATCGGCGTGAAATGCCAGTTGGCATCCGCCGAGGGGCTGATCGTGCCCTGCTCGACGATGTAGCGCACGATCACGTCGCGGTTGGTGTCGGGCGCCTCGAACACGATGGTCGAGCCGTCCGCGCCGGGGAAGGAGCCGCCGCCCGTGGCGCGGTAGTTGTTGGTGGCGATGATGAACTCCTGCTCCGGGTCGATCGGCTGGCCTTCGAATTGCAGGTTCTTGATGCGGTTGGTGTCGGGGTTCACCACCGCGCCCTCGCGGTCGAACATCGCCGGCTCCGAGAGGTCGATCTCGTAGGTCACCCCGTCGATCACGTCGAAATTGTAGGAGGGGAAGCTGTCGTTCAGAAGGACCTGATCCTCCTCGCCCTTCTCGATCTGGTTGAACATCCCCGCCGAACGCTCCAGCCAGTTCTTGACCTCAGCCCCGGTCACCCGCACCGCGCGCACCGTGTTGGGATAGAGGTAGAGATCGGCCACGTTCTTGATCGCCACGTCGCCTGTCGGCACGTCGGTGTAATAATCCGGCCCGCCGCGGCCACCCGCCTTGAACGGTGCCGCCGCCGACAGGATCGGCAGGCCCTCATGCTCGGTGCCCGCCAGCATCTGCTCGATATACCAGCGCTGGGCGTTCGAGACGATCTGCACCGAAGGGTCGTCGGCCACCAGCGCGAAGTAGCTGTGCAGCGGCGCGTCGGTCTTGCCCACGGCGCGGCGCACGTAGTCGAGCGTCTCCTGGTGCTCCTCGGCGACCGACTCCAGCACCGGCTCGAAGCTCTCGACCAGCGGCGTGATCGAGCGGTCTTCGCCGCGCTCGTAGATCGGACGCGCCTCGACCTCCGATCCCGCCACGCGCCAGCCCTCGCCGTCGCGCTCCAGCATCAGATCGACAAGGCCCATATGGGAGCCCCAGAAGCCCGCCATCACGCCCGGTTTGCCGCCGATCGTGCCGGCCTCGACATCGACGCCCGCATGGTCTTCGTAATCGGGACCGGGGAAGACGAGGTGGCTGTGGCCGGTGAGCACCACGTCGATCCCCTCGACGCCCGCCAGCGGAATGGCGGCGTTCTCCATGCCTTCGGTGTGCTCCACCGGGCCGATGCCGCTATGGGCCAGCGCCACGACGATCTGCGCGCCTTCCTCCTTCATCTTCGGGACATAGGCCTCGGCGGCCCGCACGATGTCGCGCGGCACGACGCGGCCTTCGAGATGCTTGCGGTCCCAGTTCATGATCTGCGGCGGCACGAAGCCGATCACGCCGATCCTGATCTGGTGCGTCTCGCCCGCGCCATCGGTGATCTCGCGGTCGAGGATGGTGTAGGGCGGCACCAGCGTCTCGTCCTCGGTGATGGTCTCGCCCGCCTTGGTCGCCACGTTCGAGGAGACGATCGGGAAGGCCGCGCCCGAGACCGAGTTCATCAGGAACTCCAGCCCGTAGTTGAACTCGTGATTGCCGAGCGTCGAGGCGTCGAAGCCAAGCGTGTTCATCGCCTCGATCACCGGGTGCATCGCGCCCTCGGGCATGCCGCGCTCATAGGCGATGTAGTCGCCCATCGGGTTGCCCTGCAGGAAGTCGCCATTGTCGAACAGCACCGAGTTCGTCGCCTCGGCGCGGATGTCCTCGATCAGGCTGGCGGTGCGGGCAAGGCCGACCGTGTCGATCTGCTTGTCGGCGTAATAGTCGTACGGATAGACGTGAACATGGATGTCCGTCGTCTCCATGATGCGCAGATGCGCCTGGTTGGACTGCGCGCGCACCGAAAAGGGGTGCAGCGCGATCATGGCCGAGCTTCCGGCAAGAAAGCCGCGGCGGTTCAGGATCAGTGCCATTGGTGGTCTCCCTGGTGGCGGGGGTCGTTCCGCCCCCCGTGTCATGCGAGGCAGATTAACGGCTCCATGTCACAACCCAATGACCTTTCGCGCGCTGCCGTCACGGAAAGCGGCTGGACGCGCAGCGCCCGCGCTGCGCTCAATGGCGCAGGGCCAAGGGGGAGGACAGATGCGCAGCGAGAAAGAGAAGATGCTGGCGGGCGAGCTTTACCGCGCCGGCGATGCGGAGCTTCAGGCGCTGGCCTGGCGGGCCAAGGCCTGGATGGCCGAATACAACGCCATGTCGACAGCCCCGGTGGCCGAGCGGCACGCCAAGCTCGCGCAGATCATGGCGCATGTGGGCGAGGGCGCGGTGATCCGGCCGCCGTTCTTTTGCGATTACGGCATGAACATCCGGCTCGGCGCGGGCGTGTTTCTCAACTTCAACTGCGTGCTGCTCGACGTGGTCGAAATCTCGATCGGCGATCTGACCCAGATCGGCCCCGGCGTGCAGATCCTGACGCCCGACCATCCGAGGGGGGCGGAGGCGCGGCGCGAGGGGCTGGAATTCGGGCGGCCGATCCGCATCGGCGCCAATGTCTGGATCGGCGGCGGCGCGCTTCTGATGCCCGGCGTGAGCGTGGGTGACGACGCGATCATCGGCGCGGGCGCGGTGGTGACGCGCGACGTGGCGGCGGGGGCGACGGTGGGGGGCAACCCGGCGCGGGACTTGCCGCGCCGGGGCTGAGGCGCAGGCGCGAGCGGCGGGGGGCGGTCTTTCGAAGGTTTCATTCCAACTGGCGCGGTCATGCGTTATGTAGCGGTCACAAGAGCAAGATACGCAACCAGGAGAGACTTCATCATGATGAAGCGCATGGCTTCGATCGCGGCCCTCGCCACCGCCACCACCGCCGCCCCCGGCTTTGCCGCCGCCGAAGAGTGCGGCGAGGTGAGCATCACCGAGATGACCTTCGCCTCGGCCATCATCACCACCGAGATCGCCTCGTTCCTGATGGAGCAGGGCTATGGCTGCGACGTGACGCGCGTGCCCTCCGACACCATTCCGGCGCTGGCCTCGCTGGCCGAGAACGGCGAGCCCGACATCGTCACCGAGCTTTGGGTCAACTCCGCCGGCGAAGCCTATGACAAGCTGAAGGCCGACGGGGTGATCACCGACCTGACCAAGGTGCTCGATCCGGGCGGGGTCGAGGCGTGGTGGATTCCGACCTATCTCGCCGAGGAGCACCCCGAGCTGACCACCATCCAGGGCATCCTCGAGAACCCCGAGCTGGTCGGCAACCGGTTCAACAACTGCCCCGATGGCGGCTGGGTGTGCAGCATCATCAACCGCAACATCGCCCGCGCCTACGGGCTCGAGGAGGCCGGGATCGAGGTGTTCGACCATGGCGGCGGCGAAACCCTCGCCGCGTCGCTGAGCGCGGCCTACGAGGCGCGCGAGCCGTGGTTCGGCTACTACTGGGAGCCGACGGCGATCATGGGGCGCTTCGACATGACCAAGGTCGATATCGGCCCGGTGGACATCGAGGCGCATGAGGCCAATCTCGACGCCGACGTCGCCAACCCCCGGCCCAGCGCCTATCCGCCGAGCTTCGTCTACACGGTCGCCACGACCGACTTCGTGGAAAAGAACCCCGAGGTGGCCGAGCTGCTGAGCAATATCAGCTTCGACACCGACGAGATGAGCGCGCTCCTGGCCTGGAAGGGCGAGACCCGGGCCAGCACCGAGGAGACCGCCGTCTACTTCCTGCAAAACAACAAGGAGACCTGGTCGCAGTGGCTCAATGACGACGCGCGGGCGCGGCTGTCGAAGCTGCTGGGCGGCTAACGCCGCGGCATGGCGGGGCCGGGGGCGCGATCGCTCCCGGCCTTGGGGCACGAAGCCCCGCACCGCACGAAAAAGGGCCGCATCCTGCGATGCGGCCCTTTGCCGTTGTCGAAACCCTGAAAGCCGGGATCAGCTTTCCTGGCCCTCGTCGTCGCTGGCGGCGCCGCCGATGTCGTCGAACAGGCCCTGGATCTCGAACTCGGCTGCGGCTTCCTCTTCCGCGGCCAGGTCCTGGATCGACTTGCCCGACGCCTGCAGCTCGGCCTCTTCGGGCGAGCGGGCGACGTTGACCTCGATGGTGGCGTCCACCTCGGGGTGCAGCACCACGGTCACCTCGTAGAGACCCAGCTCCTTGATCGCACCGCGCAGCACGACCTGCTTGCGGTCGACGGTGAAGCCGTCGGCGGTGGCGGCTTCGGCAACGTCACGGGTGGTGACCGAGCCGTAGAGCGCGCCGCCATCGGAGGCCGAGCGGATCACGACGAACTGCTGCCCGTCGAGCTTCTCGGCCATCTTCTCGGCCTCTTTGCGCGACTCGAGGTTCTGCGCCTCGAGCTGGGCTTTCTGGTCCTCGAAGCGGGCCTTGTTGGTGTCGTTGGCGCGCAGCGCCTTGCCCTGCGGCAGAAGGAAGTTACGGGCGTAGCCGTCCTTGACCTTCACGATTTCGCCCATCTGGCCAAGCTTGGCCACACGTTCCAGAAGGATCACGTCCATTTGTCGGTCTCCTTATTTCACGGCGTAGGGCAGCAGCGCCAGGAACCGCGCGCGCTTGATCGCCTGGGCGAGCTTGCGCTGGTTCTTGGAGCCGACGGCGGTGATGCGCGAGGGCACGATCTTGCCGCGCTCGGAGATGTAGCGCTGCAGCAGACGCGTGTCCTTGTAGTCGATCTTCGGCGCGTTCTCGCCCTCGAAGGGGTCGGTCTTGCGGCGACGGAAAAACGGTTTGGTGGCCATTCTCTTATCCTTTCCTGGAGGCGATCAGCGACGCTCGCGGCGGTCGCCGCGCTCTTCGCGCTTCTGCATCTGGACCGAGGGGCCCTCCTGATGCTCGTCGACCTTGATGGTCAGAACGCGCATCACGTCGTCATGCAGGCGCATCAGGCGCTCCATTTCCTGCACGGCGGGCGACGGCGCGTCCGAACGCAGGAAGGCATAGTGGCCCTTGCGGTTCTTGTTGATCTTGTAGGCCATCGTCTTGACGCCCCAGTACTCGTTCTCGAGCACCTTGCCGCCATTGTCGGCGAGGACGGTCGAGAAATGCTCGACCAGGCTTTCGGCCTGCGCGTTGGACAGGTCCTGACGCGCGATGAAGACATGCTCGTAAAGCGGCATGCGTTCTCCAGTTCGGTTTCCGGGCGCATTTCATAGAACGGGGCCTTGGCCTTCCGCTCCCCGTTCACGAGAGGCTGCGCGGTTCATGCGATAGCGCGGAAGGATGCGGCCTTATACAGAGATCGCGCCGCGCCGCAAGCCGAGCGACGCAGCGACACGAAAAAACGCCCCAACGTCGTGAAAGACGGCATGAGGCCCGCAGTCGGTCACAATCCTGCCCATATCCCTGCGAAGGATTGGACCTATCCAAATGTACAGGCCGGAGATCGTCGAGATGACCGCAATCCTCAGCACCCGCAGCGCGCGCGCCCCCCTGGTTCTCGGCTGTGGCTCGGCGGGGGGCGGGCTCTGGCGCTGGGGCTGCTGGCGGTCTGGGCCTTCGCCTTCGGCGTGACGGCGGCGGCCGGGGCGATCTGGCTGTCGCCGCTGGGCGCGCCGGGCGACGCGGCGCTCTGGATCAAGCTGGCGGTGGCGGTGGTGCTGGGCGGCGGGCTCGTCTGCCTCGCCGGGCTGGGCAGCCGCAGCGAATTGCATTTCGACACCGAGCGGCAGCTGGTGCGCGAGGTGCTGCGCCGCCCCGGCGGGCGCATCGAGCAGGTGGCGAGCTGGCGCTTCGACGAGTTCCGCGCCACCGAGATCCGCGATCACCGCGATCCGCGCCGCATGACGCTGCGCGCCGAGCTGCGCCTGTCGGGCGAGAATCTCTCGATCCGCGTGGCGCAGGGCGAGCTGCATGTCATCTCCGCGCTGGCGCAGCGCATCGAGGCCGATCTCGGCCTTTCGGCCCGGCGCGGCGTGCCGCTGTTTCGCCGCGCGGGCTGAGGCTTTCTTGTCGCGGCGCATCCGAGCCGCTATGCGAGAGCCCGACGCACCGCATCACAAGGGAGCAGGGCCATGCGCGCATTCGTTTTTCCGGGGCAGGGATCGCAGACCATCGGCATGGGCCGGGCGCTGGCCGAGGCCTATCCCGCGGCCCGCGCGGTGTTCGACGAGGTCGACGCCGCGCTCGGCGAAAAACTCTCCGGCCTGATCTTCGAGGGCGAGATCGACGAGCTGACCCTCACCCGCAACGCCCAGCCGGCGTTGATGGCCACCTCGATCGCCGCCATGGAGGCGCTGAAATCCGAAGGCGTCGCCGTCACCGACGCGGCCTTCGTGGCCGGTCACTCCTTGGGCGAATACTCCGCGCTCTGCGCCGCCGGATCGCTCCGGCTCGACGACACGGCGCGGCTTTTGCGCCTGCGCGGCGAGGCGATGCAAGCCGCGGTGCCGGTGGGCGAGGGCGCGATGGCCGCGCTTCTGGGCCTCGATCTCGCGGGCGCGCGCGCCGTGGCCGAGGAGGCGGCGCAGGGCGAGACCTGCCAGGCCGCCAATGACAACGACCCCTCCCAGGTGGTGATCTCGGGCAGCCGCGCCGCGGTCGAGCGGGCGCTCGACATCGCCAAGGCGAAGGGCGCCAAGCGCGCGATCCTCCTGCCGGTCAGCGCTCCGTTTCATTGCGCGCTGATGGCGCCGGCCGCGCGCGCCATGGCCGAGGCGCTCGAAGGGGTCGAGATCCGCGAACCGGCGGTGCCGGTGGTGGCCAATGTGCGCGCCGCCGCGGTCAGCGACCCGGCGGCGATCCGCAGCCTGCTGGTCGATCAGGTCACCGGCGCGGTGCGCTGGCGCGAAAGCGTGGAGTACATGGCGGGCGAGGGCGTCACCGAGTTCTGGGAGATCGGCGCGGGCAAGGCGCTCACCGGCATGATCCGCCGCATCGCCAAGGGCACCGCCACCCGCACCATCGGCACGCCCGAAGAGGTCGCGGCGGCCAAGGGCTGAACCGGCCCCTGACCCGGACCAAGCCTTGCGCGCAATGATGCGCGCGGGGCATGGCCCGGGCGCGCCCCGGCTGCTAGACCCTTGGCCAACGGATTACGCAGGAGACCACACATGTTCGATCTGACCGGGAAACGCGCCCTCGTCACCGGCGCCTCTGGCGGCATCGGCGGCGCCATCGCCACCGCGCTGCACGGCGCGGGCGCGACGGTGGGGCTGTCTGGCACCCGCACCGCGCCGCTCGAGGAGCTGGCCGCATCCTTGGGCGAGCGCGCCCATGTGCTGCCGTGCAACCTCAGCGACGCCGAGGCGGTGAACGCCCTGCCCAAACAGGCGATCGAGGCGATGGGCGGGCTCGACATCCTCGTCAACAATGCCGGCATCACCCGCGACAACCTCTTCATGCGCATGTCCGAGGAGGACTGGGCGCAGGTGCTCGAGGTCAACCTCACCTCGACCATGCGGCTGTGCAAGGGCGTGGTGCGGCCGATGATGAAGGCGCGCTGGGGCCGGATCGTCAACATCACCTCGATCGTCGGCGCCACCGGCAATCCCGGCCAGGCCAACTACGCCGCCGCCAAGGCGGGGCTGGTCGGCATGTCGAAATCCATCGCCCACGAGGTGGCGGGGCGCGGCATCACCGTGAACTGCGTGGCCCCGGGCTTCATCGAGACGGCGATGACCGACAAGCTCAACGAGGAGCAGAAATCGGGCATCCTGGGGCAGATCCCGGCGGGCCGGATGGGCACGCCCGAGGAGATCGCCTCGGCGGTGCTCTACCTCTCCAGCGCCGAGGCCGGCTACGTCACCGGGGCGACGCTGCATGTCAATGGCGGCATGGCGATGCTCTGACAGGGCGTTCCGTGCAGGGAAAGGGGCGAAAGCGTTTGCGCCTTCCGGAATCTCTGCTACATGACCCCGTGATTTGCCGATCATGGCGCTTTTGGCGCCTGTCGGTCAGCGGCCCGAGCGGGCACATCAAGCCGCCCTCTGGGGCAAGCAGTGAAAAGGCCCGACAGGGGCCGGAAAGACGTGAGGAACTGTTATGAGCGACGTCGCCGACCGCGTGCGCAAGATCGTTGTTGAGCATCTGGGTGTCGAAGAGGACAAGGTCGTCGAGAACGCCTCGTTCATCGACGATCTGGGCGCCGACAGCCTCGACACCGTCGAGCTGGTCATGGCCTTCGAGGAAGAGTTCGGGATCGAGATCCCCGACGATGCCGCCGAGACCATCCAGACCTTCGGCGACGCGGTCCGCTTCATCAAGGAAGCGCAGTGATCTAGACGGTCCGATCTTCGGATCAGGACGCGAAACGGCACCCCTCGGGGTGCCGTTTTCGTTTTCCGGCCCCGTTCGATTCCCCGCCCTTCATCCGACCCCTCCCTTCATCCGGTCCCCTTTCAGCCGGGCTGGGCCTCGCCCGCCTCCGGGTCGGTCTGGGTGAGGATCGGGGCCACCGCATCCTCTGGCAGGGGGCGCAGGAACTGCACGCCCAGATAGTGCTTGTTGCGCCAGCGCGCGGTCGCGCCGATGCGCCGGTCGCCCAGCAGGATCGTCACCCCCCTGAGCCCGGCGGGCTCGAACCCCGCATCGAGGCGCAGCTTGGCGCCCTGCTGGCTGATATCGACCAGCCGGGTTTCGGTTTCGGCGGTGCCGCTGCGGATCCGGGCGGGGAGGTTGACGGCGTGGCGCTTGCCCCGGCGCTTGGCGCGGCGCAGCATCCGGCCCGCCATCAGTGTCGCGATGGCGGCGAGCGCCAGCGCAACGGCGGCGAAACCGGCGATCTGCGGCATTCGCGGCCCGGCCTGCGGCCCGCCCGCCTGCTGGGCCGCCCCCTCATCCGCGGCCGCCCGCGCGGCCTCCGGCCCGACAGGGCAGGCATGGCGGGCCAGACGCGCGGCCAGCCGCGCGCGGTCGCG
>NZ_KZ304981.1 GCF_002723615.1 Limimaricola cinnabarinus | reverse complement strand
CGCTGCCGCCACCGGCCCGCCGCGCCGGTCCCGCCGCCGAAGCCGCCCCCGCCGACAAGGAGCGCCGCCGCAAGGAGCGCCTCGCCGAGATCAAGCTCGAGGTGCACAAGGCGCTGCTCGACACGCTGAACCTTTCCGCGCTCGAAAAGGCCAGCGAGCAGGACCTGCGCGCCGAGATCAACGCCATCGCCACCGAGACGCTCGACGAGATGGGCGTGGCGCTCAACCGCGAGGAGCGCCAGAGCCTGACGCAGGATCTCTATTTCGAGGTCACCGGGCTCGGGCCGCTCGAAACCCTGCTCAAGGACGACACGGTCAACGACATTCTGGTCAACGGCCCGCACCAGATCTTCGTCGAGCGCGACGGCAGGCTCCAGCTCACCGACATCACCTTCAAGGACGAGCGCCACCTGCTGCGGATCATCGACAAGATCGTCTCCGCCGTGGGCCGCAGGGTCGATGAATCGAACCCTTATGTCGATGCCCGCCTCGCGGATGGCTCGCGCTTCAACGCCATGGTCGGGCCGATCGCGGTCGACGGCTCCCTCGTCTCGATCCGCAAGTTCAAGAAGGACAAGCTCGGCATCGACGATCTCGTGCGCTTCGGCGCGATGACCGAGGAGATGGCGGCCTATCTGCAGGCGGCGGTGGCGACGCGGCTCAACATCATCGTCTCGGGCGGCACCGGCTCGGGCAAGACCACGACGCTCAACGCGCTGTCGAGCTTCATCGACGACAACGAGCGCATCCTGACGATCGAGGACACCGCCGAATTGCAGCTCCAGCAGACCCATGTGGGCCGGATGGAAAGCCGCCCCGCCAATGTCGAGGGCCGCGGCGCGGTGAGCCAGCGCGACTGTCTCAAGAACGCGCTTCGGATGCGGCCCGACCGGATCATCGTCGGCGAGACGCGCGGCGAGGAGGTGATCGACATGCTGCAGGCAATGAACACCGGCCATGACGGCTCGATGACCACGATCCACGCCAACTCCGCGCGCGACGGCATCTCGCGGCTGGAGAACATGATCGCCATGGCGGGCATCGAGATGCCGATCAAGGCGGTGCGCAGCCAGATCGCCAGCGCCGTGAACCTGATCGTGCAGGCCTCGCGCCTGCAGGACGGCTCGCGCCGGATGACCTCGATCACCGAGGTCACCGGCATGGAGGGCGACGTGATCTCCATGCAGGAGGTGTTCCGCTACCGCCGGGTCGGGCTGACCCCGGACAACAAGATCATCGGCCATTTCACCGCGACCGGCGTGCGCAGCCACTTCTCCGAGCGGTTCCGGCTGTGGGGCTACGATTTGCCGGCCTCGGTGTTCGAACCCATGGCGGCGGAGTGAGATCATGAGCCTGAGCGCCGAGCCGATCATCTACGGACTTGTCTTCGTTGCCGTGCTGGTGCTGGTCGAGGGGGTGTATCTCACCGTCTTCGGCCGCTCGATCAGCCTCAACAACCGGGTCAACCGGCGGCTGACCCTGCTGGAGAAGGGCGGTCGGCGCGAGGAGGTGCTCGAACAGCTGCGCAAGGAGATGTCGCAGCACATGCGCGCGCGGCGCGTGCCGGTCTATTCGCTGCTGGCGCACAAGGCGCAGCTGGCCAACATCGCCTTCACCCCGCGCCAGCTGGTGCTGCTAATGGCCGGGCTCGGCCTCGTCGCCTATGTCGGCCTTACCATGGGCACGGGCGCGGGCCCGGCGATCCGCATCGCCGTGGCCGCCGCGATGGGCATCGGCAGCGTCTATCTGTGGGTCAGCAACAAGGCCAAGACCCGCATCGGCCTGATCGAAGCGCAGCTGCCCGAGGCGATCGAGCTGATGGTGCGCTCGCTGAAGGTCGGCCATCCCTTTTCCTCCGCGATCGGCATCGTCGCCAAGGAGGTGCCCGATCCGCTGGGCACCGAGATGGGCCTCATCGCCGACGAGGCCGCCTATGGCCGCGACGTCAGCGACAGCCTCAAGGCCATGGCCGAGCGGCTCGACATGCAGGATCTGCGCTTTCTCGCCGTCGCGGTGACGATCCAGCGCCAGGCGGGCGGCAATCTCGCCGAGATCCTCGACGGGCTGGCCAAGGTGGTGCGCGCGCGCTTCCGGCTGTTCCGCAGGGTCAAGGCGATCACCGCCGAGGCGAAATGGTCGGGCACCTTCCTGTCGGGCTTTCCGCTCGCGGCGCTGGCGGGGATCAACCTGATGGAGCCCGACTACTATGCCGAGGTGAGCCAGACGCCGGTCTTCATCCCGGCCTGCTTCGTGGTGGCGGGCTTCCTGCTGGTCAACGTCTTCGTCATGCGCGCCCTCGTCAACATCAAGGTCTGAGACATGCTCCTGCTCCAGCAGATCGAGGCCCGGCTCGTGGCCCTTCTCGGCCCCGCGGGGCCCCTCCTCGCGGTCGCCTTTCTCGGGCTGGTGATGGTCATCGTCGCGCTGCCGATGCTGCTGCGGCGCCGCGCCGATCCGCTCGACCGGCTGCGCGCGGCGAACGCGCGGCCCGAGGCCGCGGCGGCCGAACGCCCCGACCGGCTGCGCAGCGCCTCGGGCGCCGACAAGCTCGAACGCTATGCCAGCTTTCTCGAACCGCAGAACGCCGAGGAATTCTCGGCCGCCCGGCTGCGGCTCATCCAGGCGGGCTACCGCACCCGCGCCGCGGTGCGGATCTATCACTTCAGCCAGTTCGCGCTGGGCCTCGGCGGCCTCGTCGGCGGCCTGATCTACGCGCTGAGCCAGGGCAGCGCCACGACGCAGGAGCTGCTTTTGTCAACGCTGCTGCCCGGCGCGATCGGCTACATGGCTCCGAAATACTGGGTCACCCGCCGCCGCGAGACGCGCCGCCAGAACATCACCGACGGCTTTCCCGACAGCCTCGATATGATGCTCGTCTGCGTCGAGGCGGGCCAGTCGCTCGACCAGTCGGTCATCCGGGTCAGCCACGAGCTGCGCGCGGGCTATCCCGACCTTGCCTTCGAATACAGCCAGGTGGCGCATGAGATGAAGGCGGGCAAGGACAAGACGCAGGTGCTGCGCGACCTGTCCGAGCGCTGCGGCGTGACCGATATCTCGAGCTTCGTCACGGTGCTGGTGCAAAGCCAGCAATTCGGCACCTCGATCGCCGAGGCGCTGCGGGTGTTCTCGGCCGAGATGCGCGACAAGCGGGTGATGCGGGCCGAGGAAAAGGCCAACACCCTGCCCACCAAGATGACGCTGGCGACGATGATGTTGACGGTGCCGCCGCTGCTCATCATCCTGATCGGGCCGTCGCTCTACGACATCTACATGACCATTGGCGGCGGGGCCGCCGGGAACTGACCTTCATGACATCCGCCGTTCTGCCGGTCCTTCTGCTCCCCTTGCTTCTCGTTTTGGCCGCCTGCGCCCCGCCGGGCGGCCTTTCGGCGCCTGCGGGCGGGGTCTATGCGCCGGGCCCCTCGGGCGCGCCGGATGTCGACGGGCTGATCGTGGGCCACCGGCTGATGGCGGCGGGCGAGGCCGAGCTGGCGCTCGCGGCCTATGGCCGCGCCGCGGCGGCGCGCGGGCTCGATGTCGACACGCTCTCGGCCATGGGCTCGGCCAATCTCCGGCTCGGACGGCTCGGCCAGGCCGAGCGGCTCCTGCGCCGGGCCGTGGCGCGCGATGCGGGCTTCGCGCCGGCCTGGAACAATCTCGGCGTGGTGCTGATGGAGACCGGCCGCCCCGCCGAGGCGGCCGAGAGCTTTCGCCGGGCCTTCGGCCTCGTGGATGGCGGCGACGACATGGTCCGCGACAACCTGCGCCGCGCCCTCGCCAAGCGCGACGACGCGTTCTATGCTGAGCCGCGGGAAACCGGAGAGTTTCAACTGGTGCGGCGCGGGGCGAGCGAATTCGCCGTTCTGACCGCCCTGTGAGGATGACGAGCAGCAAAGGACGCCCCATGCGCCTTACCATTCGCTCTTGTGCCGCGCTTCTGGCGCTCGGCCTGGCCGGTTGCGGCGCGCCCGATGGCGAGGTGGCGCGCGCCGTCGGCGATCTGCGCGAGGCGCGCGACGCCGATCTCAACGAGATCATGCTCACCGTGGCCGACCCCGCCGAGAGCATCGCCTATTTCCGCCGCCTCGCGGCCCAGGAGCCCGCGGCCATCGCGCCCCGGCGCGGTCTCGCCACCTCGCTGGTGCGCGCCGGTCAGGCGCGCGAGGGGGTCGCGGCCTGGCGCGAGGTGACGGCGCATCCCGAGGCCCGGCCCGCCGACAGCGTCGAGCTGGCCGATGCGCTGATCCGCACCAATGACTGGGACGCCGCCGAACAGGTGCTCGACGCGGTGCCGCCCACCCATGAGACCTTCCAGCGCTACCGGCTCGAGGCGATGGTCGCCGACAGCAACGAGGAATGGAGCCGCGCCGACAGCTTCTACGAAACCGCCGTCGGGCTGACCACCACCCCGGCCGGCGCGCTCAACAACTGGGGCTATTCCAAGCTCACCCGCGGCGATTATGCCGGGGCGGAGCGGCTCTTCACCGATGCGCTGCGCCAGGAGCCGGGGCTGTTCACCGCCAAGAACAACCTCGTCCTCGCCCGCGGCGCGCAGCGCAACTACAAGCTGCCCGCGATCCCGCTCGACCAGACCGAGCGCGCGCAGCTTCTGCACACGCTGGCGCTTGCCGCGATCAAGCAGAACGACGTGGCGATCGGGCGGGATCTCCTGCGCGACGCGGTCGACACCCACCCGCAGCATTTCGAGGAAGCCGCGCGCGCGCTGCGCGCGCTCGATGGCGGCGCGACCAACTAGAGCCCTTCGCTCTCCCTTCTCATGCCACAATGGCGCGCCAGTCTTGCGCGGCATGCACGCCGCATGGGAGGTCAGGGATGAACATGCAGCCGATCGGCACGGGCGCGCCGCAATCGCCCAGGAGCCTCGACGCCGTCGGCCTGCCGCCGGTGATGATGCGCGACATCGCGCTCAAGACGATCTTTAGGATGAACGCCCGCCTCGTCAGCGAGATCGCCGCCGCGCTCCGGCTGCCCGTCAACGTGACGCAGGATCTCGTCGACCTGCTGCGCGGCCAGAAGCTGATCGAGGCGATGGGCACGCTGAACGCCACGGGCGGCGCCTCGGAAATGCCCTACCAGCTGACCGATGCGGGCCGGGCGCGGGCGCTCGACGCCCTGGCGCAATCGGAGTATTTCGGCGCCATGCCGGTGCCTCTCTCGGACTACCGGATGCAGGTGGCGCGGCAATCGGTGCGCAACATGGCCATGACCCGCGACAGGCTGCACGCGGCGATGGGCCATCTCGTGCTGCCGCCCGCGCTGATCGGCCAGCTCGGCCCCGCGATCGGCGCGGGCCGCTCGATCCTGATGTACGGCCCCCCCGGCAACGGCAAATCCTCGATCTCGAACGGCATCCGCGACGCTTTCGGCGACAGGGTCTACGTGCCCTGCGCGATCGAATATGGCGGCCAGGTCATCACCGTCTACGACCCGGTCATCCACACCAGCATCAACGAGGCCCCCGAGGCGACCAGCGCCCTGCGCCGCACCGGCAATCGTTTCGATGCGCGCTACCTGTGCTGCGAGCGGCCCACGGTCGTCACCGGCGGCGAGCTGTCGCTCGACATGCTCGATCTGGTCTACAACCCGGTCTCGCGCACCTATCAGGCGCCCTTGCAGCTCAAGGCGACGGGCGGGATCTTCATCGTCGACGATCTCGGCCGCCAGGCCGAGCCGCCGCAAAAGCTGGTGAACCGCTGGATCGTGCCGCTCGAGGAAGGGCGCGACATCCTCGCGCTGCAATCGGGCGAGAAGTTCGAGGTGCCCTTCGACACGCTGGTGATCTTCTCGACCAACTTCCACCCCGCCGAGATCTTCGACCAGGCGGCGCTGCGGCGGATCTTCTACAAGATCCGCATCGACGGGCCGAGCCAGGAGGATTTCCTCAAGATCTTCGCGCTCGTGGCGCGCAAGAAGAAGATGCCGCTCGACCAGGCGGCGCTGATCCACCTGCTGAAGGTCAAGTATCCCTCGATCGACAACGTCTATGCCAATTACCAGCCGGTCTTCCTGATCGACCAGATCATCTCGATCTGCGAGTTCGAGGGCATCCCCTACCAGATGACGCCAGAGCTGATCGACCGGGCCTGGGACAACATGTTCGTGCGCGAGGGCAGCGTCACCCGCTGATCAGCCCTCGCCCAGCGGCACCTCGCGCAAGAGCAGCGTGACCGCGAAGGCCAGCGCGGCGATGCCCGCCGCCAGCAGGAAGATCGGCCCGAGCGCGGCGGCAAAGCCCGAAAGCACGCTTTCGCGCGTGGCGGGGTCGAGCGCCATCACCGTCTCGCGGCTGATCGCGCCGAGATCGGCGCCCTCGATCCGGCCGGCGAGGTTGTGCGCCAGCCCGGCGCCGAACACCGCGCCGAAGATCGAGGTGCCCAGGGAGCCGCCGATCAGCCGGAACATGTTGGCGCTCGCCGTGCCGACGCCCAGCATCGCGCGCGGCACCGCGTTCTGGATCGCCGCCACGCCGACGCTCATCATCGGCCCGATCCCGAGCCCGGTGGCCGTCATCAGCGCCACCACCAGCCAGAGCGGCGTATCCGCCCCGAGCCGCGACAGGCCGAGCATGGCAAAGGCCAGAAGCGCGGTGGAGAGCACCGGCATCAGCTTGTAGCGCCCGGTGCGCCCCATCACCCGGCCAGAGACGACCGAGGCGCCGATCAGACCGGCCATCATCGGCAGCAAAAGCATCCCCGACAGCACCGGCGACAGCCCCTGCACCACCTGCAAATAGAGCGGCAGGAAGGTGATCGTGCCGAACATCGCCATGCCCACGAGCAGCCCCGAAGCATTGACCACCCAGACCGCGTTGAGCCGGAACAGCGACAGCGGCAGCACCGGCTCCTCGGCCCGGCTCTCGACCACGAGAAACCCCGCCAGCGCGACGAGCGTCGCGCCGATCAGCGCCAGCATCACGGGCGCGCTCCAATCCAGCGCCGTGCCGCCCAGGCTCGACACCAGCACCAGCCCCGAAAGCGATGCCGCCAGGAGCGCCGCGCCCGCCACGTCGATGCGCGGCCGCGCGTCTGGCGTGTGCCGCTCCAGCGCCGATTGCAGCACCACCCATGCCAGCGCCACCACCGGCAGGTTGGCAAAGAAGATCCAGTGCCAGCCGAGGCTCTGCACCAGAAAGCCGCCGACCAGCGGGCCGATCACGGTCGACAGGCCGAAGACCCCGCCCAGCGCGCCCTGCACGCGGCTGCGCTCGCGCGGGGGCAGAAGATCCGCCACCACCGCCATCGACACCACGATCAGCCCGCCGCCGCCGAGCCCCTGCACCGCCCGGCCCGCGATCAGCACCTCCATCGAAGGTGCCACACCGCAGATCAGCGCGCCCAGCGTGAACACCCCGAGCCCGCCTTGCAGCACCGCCTTGCGGCCGAACAGGTCGCCCAACTTGCCAAAGACCGGCGCGCCCACGGTCGAGGCCAGAAGATAGGCCGTCACCACCCAGCTCATCCGGTCCAAGCCCCCGAGATCGGCGGTGATCACCGGCAGCGCGGTCGAGACGATGGTCTGCCCGGTCGAGGCGACGAACAGCGTCACCGCCACCGCCCAGATCGCCATGCGCAGCCGCGCATCGCCGGGGCTTGCGGGGTGCTCCATGGCATCGGGTGTGGCAGTCATGCGAAACTCCGGGTTATCAGGGCGCAAGAGATCACGGACCGCCAAAACGGCGGACGGGGCTCTTGATGGGGATGCGGTGACGCCAGATATGTGTCGCCGGCACATGCATGTCAATGACATGCAACAAGGGAAGGCAAGGAATGGCCGAACGCGACGAGGAGCTGATCGGAGACATGGCGCGGGCCGGGATCGACCCGGAGGTGACGCGCGCGGCGCTGGCCTTCGACGCGGTGCTGCAACGCTGGCGCAGGCGGGTGCGCACGCGCGAGCTGGGGCATCGGGCCCTGGCGGAGCTCGGCCTGCCGCTCGATCTGGCGCAGCTCGACGTGATGATCGCGATCCACGCGCCCGCCAACGAGTTCGGCGACGACCCCGAGGGCGAAACCATGGTCTCGACCGTGGCGCAGCGGCTCAACATCGACCCCTCGCGCGCCAGCCGGATCGTCTCGGACCTGATCGCGCGCGGCTTTGCCGAGCGCGCGGCGAGCCAGGCCGATGCGCGGCGCACCATCGTGGCGCTGACCGCGTCGGGCCTCGCCATCGTCGAGGCGGTGCGGCGCTACAAGTTCCTGCTTCTGGGCGGGTTTCTCTCGGACTGGACGCGCGAGGAGATCGACACGCTGCTGCCGCTGCTCGACCGGTTCTCGCATTGGTCCGAAACGGGGACCACGCAGACCGAGGCCGCGATCGACGCGCGGATCGTGACGCTGCGCGACGAACTGGCGCGGCGGCTCTCGGAGCTTTGAAAGCGGGGGGGCTGCGCCCTAGATCAGGGGGATGACCGCCCTGCCCCCCTCCTTCGAAGACTGGTTCGCCTCGCGCGGCTGGAGCATCCACCCGCACCAGCGCGAGATGCTCGACCGCGCCGGCGCCGCCGCGCTCATGCTGATCGCGCCCACCGGGGGCGGCAAGACGCTTGCCGGTTTCCTGCCGACCCTCGCCGAGCTGACCGAAACGCCGCATCAGGGGCTGCACACGCTCTACATTTCGCCGCTGAAGGCGCTCGCGACCGACATCAGACGCAACCTGATGATCCCGATCGAAGAGATGGACCTCCCCGTCCGGGTCGAGGACCGCACCGGCGACACCAGACAGACCGCCAAGAAGCGCCAGCGCGCCGATCCGCCGCATATCCTGCTGACCACGCCCGAGAGCCTCGCGCTGATGATCTCCTACGAGGATGCGCCGCGCATCTTCGCGGGGCTCAAGCGGGTGGTGGTGGACGAGATCCACGCGCTGATGGAGGGCAAGCGCGGCGATCAGCTGATGCTGTCGCTGGGGCGCTTGGAGACCCTCGCCCCCGGCCTGCGCCGGGTCGGCCTGTCGGCCACGGTCGAGGACCCCGCCGCGCTGGCCTCGCTGCTCGCGAAGCACCCCGAACCTTGCGAGATCATCGAGGCCGATCCCGGCCCCGACCCCGACATCTCGATGCTGCACACCAAGGCCCCGCCCCCATGGGCGGGCGCGGGCGGCGGCTACGCGGTGCGCGAGGTGCTCGACGAGGTGAAGAAGCACAAGACCACGCTGATCTTCCACAACACCCGCGCGCAGGCCGAGATCTTCTTTCACAAGCTCTGGCTCGCCAATGAGGACGACCTGCCGATCGGCATCCACCATGGCAGCCTGAGCCGGCAGGTGCGCGCCAATGTCGAGGCGGCGATGGTGGCGGGCGAGCTCAAGGCCATCGTCTGCACCGGTAGCCTCGATCTCGGCATCGACTGGGGCGACGTGGATCTCGTGATCCAGATCGGCGCGCCCAAGAACGTCAAGCGCCTCGTCCAGCGCATCGGCCGCGCGAACCACCGCTACAACGCGCCCTCCAAGGCGCTCTTGGTGCCCGCCAACCGCTTCGAGGTGGTCGAATGCATGGCGGCGCTGGAGGCGGTCAAGGCGCATGAGCTCGACGGCAGCCCGCACGGGCCCGGCCCGCTCGACGTGCTGTGCCAGCACATCATGATCACCGCCTGCGCCGGGCCGTTCGACGTGGACGCGCTCTTCGCCGAAACGAAGACCGTAGGCGCCTATGCCGGGATCAGCCGGGCGCAGTTCGACGACTGCCTCGATTTTGTGGCCACGGGCGGCTACGCGCTCAGGGCCTATGACAAGTGGAAGCGGCTGCTCAGGCGCCCCGACGGGCTGTGGCAGCTGCGCGATCCGCGCAGCGCCCTGCGCATCCGCATGAACATCGGCACGATCCAGGATGCCGACATGCTGAAGGTGCGGATGCGCGGGCGCGGCGGGCGGCCCCTGGGCGAGGTCGAAGAGGGCTTCGCCTCCTCGCTGACGCCCGGAGACACCTTCCTCATCGGCGGGCAGGTCGTGCGCTACGAGACCTTGCGCGAGATGACCGTCGAGGTCACCCGCCGCGCCGACCGCGAGCCGCGCATCGCCACCTATGCGGGGGCCAAGATGCCCACCTCGGCCCAGCTCGCGCATCGCATCCTCGACGATCTGCAGCGCCCCGACTGGCCCGAGTTGCCGCGCCACACGCGCGACTGGCTGCATCTGCAGCGCGAGGTGTCGCAGATGCCGCAGCATGGCCGCATCCTCGTCGAGACCTTCCCGCATGACGGGCGGCACCACGCCTGCTTTCACACCTTCGCGGGCCGTCACGCGCAGCAGACGCTGGGCCTCCTGCTGACCCGCCGGATGGAGACGCTGGGGCTGAACCCGCTAGGCTTCGTCGGCACCGATTACGCGACGCTGGTCTGGGGGCTCGACGAGCTGATCGACCCTGCGCCGCTGTTCGAGGCAGACGATCTGCGCGAGGGGCTGGAGGGCTGGCTCACCTCGAACGCGGTGATGAAACGGACATTCCGGGGCGTGGCGAGCATCGCCGGGCTGATCGAGAAGAACCTGCCGCAGGTCCGCAAGACCGGCAAGCAGGCGACGTTTTCGTCGGACATCCTCTACGACACGCTGGCGAAATACGACCCCGAGCACCTGATCCTGCGCGTCACCCGCGAGCAGGCGATGCGCGGCCTCGTGGATTTCGCACGGGTCGAGGAGATGCTGGAGCGCACGAGGGGCCGGGTCGATCTCGTCCGCGCCGCGCGCCCCACCCCACTCGCCGCCGCGATGCTGCTGGAGCGCGACCGGGTGCCGGTGGCGGGGGCGGGCCGCGAGCGGCTGGCCGAGGAGGAGGCGGCGCGGCTTCTCAAGGAGTCCGGCCTCGCGGCCTTCGGCGCGCCCACCGTCGCGGGGGTGTGAGGGGCGCCCCGCTTGCACGCGCCGCCCGGCGCGGGCATGGGGGCGTTCCATGAACACCATCGAGATTCCCTTTCGGGGCGAGACGCTCTGCGCGCTGGGCTCCGGCGCGCTGTTCTGGCCCGCGCGCGACCTGCTGATCGTGTCGGACCTGCATCTGGGCAAGTCCGAGCGCATCGCGCGCCGCCGCGGCACGATGCTGCCACCCTACGAGACCCGCGCGACGCTGGAACGGCTGGAGGCGGACCTCGCCGCCACGAGCGCGGGCGGCGTGCTGTGTCTGGGCGACAGCTTCGACGATCTCGATGCCGCGCGGAGCCTCGACCCGGAGGACCGCGCGCATCTCCTCTCGCTGATCGAGCCCCGGGTCTGGCACTGGGTCGAGGGCAACCATGACCCCGGCCCGGCGGGGCTGCCGGGCGAGCATCATGCCGAGCTGACGCTCGGCCCCCTCACCTTCCGCCATATCGCGGAGCCGGGGGCTTCGGGCGAGCTGTCGGGGCATTATCATCCCAAGCTCGGCCTGCCCGGCTGCGGCGGTACGAGGCCCTGCCTGCTCTTCGACGCCGCGCGGATGATCCTGCCCGCTTACGGCGCCTATACCGGCGGCATGCCCGCGACCGCGCCCGAGCTGCGCGCGCTGATCGGCAGCCCGGCCTTCGCGGTGCTGACGGGAGCGAAACCGCTGCTCGTCCCCTACCCCGCGCGGGGCGCGGGGCGGGGGCGGAGGCGGTTCTAGCTCAGACGGTGAGCCCTTCGGGCGGATTCAGACCGTAAGCCCTTCGGGCGGGTTCAGACCGTGAGCCCTTCGGGCTCGGGCAACCCGTTGGCCCGGCAGGCGGCGGTCAGCGTGTTGGCCAGCAGGCAGGCGATGGTCATCGGTCCGACCCCGCCGGGCACCGGCGTGATCGCGCCCGCGACCTCCTTGGCGCTTTCGAACTCCACGTCGCCCACGAGCCGCGTCTTGCCCTCGCCCGCGTCGATCCGGTTGATGCCCACGTCGATCACCGTGGCGCCGGGCTTGATCCAGTCGCCCTTGACCATGCCGGGCCGGCCCACGGCGGCGACCACGATGTCGGCGCGGCGCACCACATCGGCAATGTCCTTGGTGCGGCTATGCGCGATGCTGACCGTGCAGCTTTCGCCCAGCAGCAGATGCGCCATCGGTTTGCCGACGATGTTGGAACGGCCGATCACCACCGCTTCCTTGCCCGACATGTCGCCCAGCTGGTCGCGCAGCATCATCAGGCAGCCCAGCGGCGTGCAGGGCACCATCGCCTTCTGCCCGGTGCCCAGAAGACCCACATTGGAGATGTGGAAGCCGTCCACGTCCTTGGCCGGGTCGATGGTGTTGATCACCGCGTCGGAATTCATGTGGCCGGGCAGCGGCAGCTGCACGAGGATGCCATGCACCTTGGGGTCGGCGTTGAGCTTTTCGACCAGCGCCACGAGATCGGCCTCGGTCGTCTCCTCGGGCAGGCGATGCTCGAAGCTTTCCATGCCCACCTCGACCGTCTTGCGGCCCTTGGACTTCACATAGACCTCCGAGGCGGCGTCGGAGCCCACCAGCACCACGGCGAGGCCGGGGGTGATGCCATGCGCCGCCTTCAGCGCCGCGACCTGTTCGGCCACCCGGCCGCGAATGTCGGCGGAAAACGCCTTGCCGTCGATGATGGTAGCGCTCATGTCGCGTCTCCCTTGCCCAGGACCTCTTCCTCGCGCGCGATGAAATGCTCCATCATCTCGCGCCACAGCCGCTCCGCGAGGCCGGTGTCGAGCCCCTCGGCATGGGCGCGGGCCGCGACCTTGTCGAGCACGTCCTGCACCCGCGTCTCGATCCGGGCGGGCAGGCCTTCGCCCGGTTTCAGCTCGATCGCCCGCTCGATCATGCTGGAGCGGCGCGCCATGAGCCGCACCAGTTCCGCGTCGATCGCGTCGATCTCGCGCCTGAGCGCCGCCATGTCGCCAATCTCGGCCGCTGCCGTCATTCGAAACCCTCCGAAAGCTCGTTCGAAGGCCTTGTCCCACAGCTTGGCGGTCTAGAACAGACCTTCGACATGGCCCGCCTCGCTCAGGCGGATCTTCTCAGCCGCCGGGCGGCTCGGCAGGCCCGGCATGGTCATGATCTCGCCGCAGATCGCCACGACGAAGCCCGCCCCGGCCGAAAGCCGCACCTCGCGCACAGGCACGTCATGGCCGGTCGGCGCGCCGCGCAAGGTGGGATCGGTGGTGAAGGAATACTGCGTCTTGGCCATGCAGACCGGCAAATGCCCGTAGCCCTGCGCCTCCCAGGCATGGAGCTGGTCGCGGATCTTGGCGTCGGCGATGGCCTGATCGGCGTGGTAGATGCGCCGGGCGATGGTGTCGATCTTGTCGAACAGGCCCATCTCGTCCTCATAGAGCGGAGCAAACGCGGATGCCCCGCTTTCGGCCAGCGCCACGACCTTTTCGGCCAGCGCCTCGGCTCCCTTGCCGCCCTCGGCCCAGTGGCGGCACAGCACCGCCTCCGCGCCGTGCTCATGCACGTAATCCGTGACGGCGGCGATCTCGGCCTCGCTGTCGCCCGCGAAATGGTTGATGGCGACGACGACGGGCACGCCGAAGCCCTTGAGGTTCGACAGATGCCGCCCGAGATTGGCGCAGCCGCGCGCCACCGCCTCCGGGTCGGGCGTACCAAGCGCGTCCTTGGCCGTGCCGCCATTCATCTTGAGCGCCCGGATCGTCGCCACCAGCACCACCGCGTCGGGGTGCAGGCCGGCCTTGCGGCACTTGATGTCGAAGAACTTCTCCGCCCCGAGATCGGCGCCGAAGCCCGCCTCGGTCACCACGAAATCGGCAAGCTTGAGCGCGGTGGTCGTGGCGATCACCGAGTTGCAGCCATGCGCGATATTGGCAAAGGGCCCGCCATGCACGAAGGCGGGGTTGTTCTCCAATGTCTGCACGAGGTTGGGCTGCATCGCGTCGCGCAGCAGCACCGTCATCGCCCCGTCGGCGCCGAGATCGCGCGCGAAGACCGGCGTCTTGTCGCGCCGGTAGGCCACGATCATGTCGCCCAGCCGCTTTTGCAGGTCGTTCAGGTCGGTGGCGAGGCAGAGGATCGCCATGACCTCGGAGGCCACGGTGATGTCGAAGCCCGCCTCGCGCGGAAAGCCGTTCATCACCCCGCCCAAGGACGCCGTGATCTGGCGCAGCGCCCGGTCGTTCATGTCCATCACCCGCCGCCAGACGATGCGGCGCGTGTCGATCTCGAGGTCGTTGCCCCAGTAGACATGGTTGTCGATCATCGCGGCGAGCAGGTTGTGCGCGCTGGTGATGGCGTGGAAATCGCCGGTGAAATGGAGGTTCATCTCCTCCATCGGCACGATCTGCGCATAGCCGCCGCCCGCCGCGCCGCCCTTCATGCCGAAATTGGGGCCCAATGAGGCTTCGCGGATGCAGACCGCCGCGCGGCGACCGATGCGGTTGATCGCGTCACCCAAGCCCACGGTGGTGGTGGTCTTGCCCTCGCCCGCGGGCGTCGGGTTGATCGCGGTGACAAGGATCAGCTTGCCGTCGGGGCGGCCCTTCAGCCCGTCGATGAAGGGCTGGGAGATCTTGGCCTTGTCGTGGCCATAGGGCAGCAGGTCGGCCTCCCCGATCCCCAGCCGCGCGCCGATCTCACGGATCGGCAGCTTGTCCGCCGCGCGGGCGATCTCGATATCGGTCTTCTGTGCCATGCTCTACAGCCTCCCCGTTCCTGCTTCAGCCTTGCGCGCGGGGCGGGTTTGTCCCGTGCTCCGGCGACCTTTCGGCGCGCTTATGCGTCGCCCCCGCCCTGCGGACGCCACGCTCTCTGCTCGGGCAGGTGCAGCCCAAGCGTATCGCCGCGCCGCAAGGTGCCGGGCCGTTCGACCCAGGCGGTAACCCCGCGCAGCCCCTTCGCCGCCGCCTTGAACGCCTTGCCATGGCCGGGATGCGCGGCCTCGATCGTCATCGCCGGAAACTGGCAGGGCCGGTTCTGCATGTCGATCACGAGGGTGCAGCCATCCGGCCCCTGCAGCCGCGCCGAGGGCGGCAGGTGGCTGAAATCCGGCAGGCCCGCGATCACCACCGACGCGCCGAGCCATGCGGGATCGATCTCTTCGAGCCCCAGCGCGGCGGCGATCCGGGCCAGCTCCTCGGCGCCCACGAGGCTGAGCTGCCGGGTATTGGCGATCTCGGTGCCCTTGGGGTGCTGTGCGGTGACGCGCGAGCAGGAGGGGCGGGTCAGCCCGGCGTGAACCTCGCCCTCCAGCCCGCCGAAGCCGAGCGTCATCTCATCGAGCGGATCGCAGGCGATGGGTGCTGCCTCGCGGTGCGGCACCCGGCCGAGCCAGACGACGCGGCCCTCGAATTCGGTGGGAGCGAGTGCGGGCATGGCGTCTCCTGTGGCGATCTCAACGGGTTTTGCCAGCCCGGCCCATCCGCCTCAAGAGCAAAGCCCCGGCGCCTTGCGGTGCCGGGGCTTCATTCTCTCGCATGGGCCTTGGGTCAGGCGCTGGGCTCGGGAACCCCGCCATCGGTGGGCTTCGGCTTGCGCGTCTTGGGGATCGCGGTGACCGAAGCGCCGCCGCCCTGCTCGGGCTTCTGGCTGTCGTCATCATCGCCGCGGTTGAGCGGCTCGCCGGCGATCACGCGGGTGATCTCGTTGCCGGTCAGCGTCTCATATTCCAGAAGGCCCTGCGCCAGCCGCTCCAGATCCTCGCGCCGCTCGGTCAGGATGCGCTTGGCGGTCTCGTAGCCCTCGTCGATGATCCGGCGGACCTCCTCGTCGATGACCTTCTGGGTTTCGGCCGAATGGCTCGCCCCGCCCGAGTAGGAGCCGAGATAGCTCTGCTGCTCGTTGGCATAGTCGATATGGCCGATCTTGTCGGAAAAGCCGAACTGCGTGACCATCGCGCGGGCGATCTTGGTGACCTGCTGGATGTCCGAGGTGGCGCCCGAGGTGACGTTCTCTCGCCCGAAGATCAGCTCCTCGGCCACCTTGCCGCCCATCGCCATGGCGATCTTGGAGGTGTACTTGGTGTAGGTCACCGAAAGCTGGTCGCGCTCGGGCAGCGAGAGGACGAGGCCGAGTGCCCGGCCGCGCGGGATGATCGTCGCCTTGTGGATCGGGTCGTGCTGCGGGACGTTGAGGCCGACGATGGCGTGACCGGCCTCGTGATAGGCGGTCAGCTTCTTCTCGTCCTCGGTCATGACCATGGAGCGGCGCTCCGAGCCCATCATCACCTTGTCCTTGGCGCTTTCGAAATCGATCATGGTGACGAAGCGGCGGCCGACGCGGGCGGCCATCAGCGCCGCCTCGTTGACGAGGTTCGCCAGATCCGCGCCCGAAAAGCCGGGCGTGCCGCGCGCGATGATGCGCAGATCGACATCCGGGCCGAGCGGCACCTTGCGCGCATGCACGCCGAGGATCTTCTCGCGGCCCTTGATGTCGGGGTTGGGCACCTGCACCTGGCGGTCGAAGCGGCCCGGACGCAGGAGCGCGGGGTCGAGCACGTCGGGGCGGTTGGTGGCCGCGACGATGATGATGCCCTCATTGGCCTCGAAGCCGTCCATCTCGACGAGAAGCTGGTTCAGCGTCTGCTCGCGCTCGTCATTGCCGCCGCCATAGCCCACGCCGCGCGACCGGCCCACCGCGTCGATCTCGTCGATGAAGACGATGCAGGGCGCGTTCTTCTTGGCCTGCTCGAACATGTCGCGCACGCGGGACGCGCCGACGCCGACGAACATCTCGACGAAGTCGGAGCCCGAGATGGTGAAGAAGGGCACGCCCGCCTCGCCCGCGATGGCGCGCGCGAGAAGCGTCTTACCGGTGCCCGGAGGGCCGACGAGCAGCGCGCCTTTCGGGATCTTGCCGCCAAGGCGCGAGAACTTCTGCGGGTTGCGCAGGAACTCGACGATCTCCTCGAGCTCGTCCTTGGCCTCGTCGATGCCGGCGACGTCGTCGAAGGTCACCCTGCCATGCTTTTCGGTGAGCAGCTTGGCGCGGCTCTTGCCAAAGCCCATGGCCCCGCCTTTGCCGCCGCCCTGCATCCGGTTCATGAAATAGATCCAGACACCGATCAGCAGCAGGAAGGGCAGCAGCGACAGCAGGAAGGTGGTGAAGCCCGACTGCTCCTGGCTGCGCGCGGTGATGGGAATGTCGCGCTCGATCAGAAGCTGCGTGACCTCGGCGTCCTCGGGCTTGATGGTGACGTAGTCGCGCCCGTCGGTGCCGCGATAGCGCACCTCCTCGCCGTCCAGCGTGACCTGCGAGACATTGCCGGTTTCGACCGCCTCGACGAAGTCGGAATAGTTGCGGGAATTCGACTGGAGCGTGGACTGCCCGCCGCTGAACAGATTGAACAGCGCCAGGATCAGCAAGAAGAGCACGACCCAGAAGGCGATGTTGCGCGCGTTGCCCAAGGGATTTCCTCCGAAAATAGGTTTGGCCGCGCACAGGGGAAGGCACGGGCCACGACTTCAAAATAGAGATTGCAGCGCCATCTTCAATGCGGAAGCGTCGGATAAGGGAACTCCGCGACAATCCGCGCGGCGAACGGCCCCGCCGGATCGACGCAGGGCGCGGCGAGAAGCGCATCATCGCGCCACAGGGCCGGGCTCGCCAGAAGCGCCTGACGCGGCAGGCCGGTGTCGCGCCAGCCGGGCAGACCGGCCAGCCCGGCGGCACCGAGCGCGCCCAGCCGCAGCCCCCCGGCCTCGGCCTCGGCAGGTGGCGGGTCGAGCCGCCACCTGCCATCCCAAAGCGCGTCCGCGGCCACCGGCCCGCCCGCGCGCCCCGGCTCGCGGCACAGCCAGAGCCGGCCGCCGCGCTCGGCCAGCATCACGCCCGAGAGGCTGCGCCAGCGCCCCTGCCCCGCGCCCTGCAGCCCGGCCTGAAGGCTGGCCAGCCGGGGCCTGTAGGCGCGCCCGGCGATCCAGCCGATCGCGGCGGAAACGAGCCTGAGCCGGGTTTCCTCGGGCGCGCGCGCCAGCAGGGCTGCGTCGATCTCCACCGCGCCTGCCCGCAGCCGCAGCGCCCGGCCCGACAGATCGGCGGCCAGCGCCTCCAGTGCCTCCCGCGCCATCGTCATGCGCTGCGCGGTGTCGGCCAGCCCCTGCGCCGCGATGCCGAGAGGCGCCAGCTCCTGCAACGCCGTCCGCGCCCGGACCCGCTGAAAGCGCGGATCGGCGTTCGAGGGGTCTTCGTCCCAGCCAAGGTTTCGCTCTGAAAGCCATGCGCGCAGCGTCTCGCGGCGCAGGCCGAGAAAGGGGCGCAGCCATGCGATCCCGTCCTCGCGCCGGAGGGCGGACATGGCCGACAGCCCGTCGACCCCCGAGCCGCGCGCGAGCCGCATCAGCACCGTCTCGGCCTGATCGTCGAGCGTATGGCCCAGCGCCACGGCCTCCAGCCCGTGCCGCCCGGCCCACTCCGCCAGGAGCGCGCGGCGCGCTTGGCGGGCGGCGTCCTGCAGGTTGCCGCGCCCTTCCCAGCCGGTCCAGTCGAGGATCTCGTGCGGCAGGCCGAGCGCGGCGCAGTCGCGCGCCACCCGCTCGGCCTCGGCCCGCGCGCCGTCGCGCAGACCGTGATCGACCGTGGCCACGCGGATGGCGATGCCGCGTTCGCGCGCCGGCCCTGCCATCGCGTGCAACAGCGCCATGGAATCCCCGCCGCCCGACACGGCAAGACCGAGCCCCCGCAAGGAAGGCTCGGCCTCGAGGCATCGGAAAGCGGCGGCGAGAATATCGTCCGTGGCGCTCACCCCGTCGCCGTCACTGGCACGATAGCTCCTGCATCGCGGCCTGCGCCTCGCTCGCGGCCGGATCGCCCGGAAAGCGCGTCGTGACCTCGCCCAGCGTCACGCAGGCGTCGGGCACCTGACCCAGCGCGGAAAGCGAGCGGCCGAGCTTGTAAAGCGCCTGTGCCGCGACCTTGCCGTCGGGATCGCCCGAGAAGCTGTCGAGATAGGCGCGCGCCGCCTCGGCGCTTTCGCCGAGTTCAGTCAGGGCCTCGCCCTTCCTGAACAGCGCCTCCGAGCTCAACGCGCCGCCGGGATAGGTCTGGACATGGGCCGAGAACTGGTCCGCGGCGCGGCGAAAGTCACCCTGCGCGAGCGCCTCCGACGCCCGCTCGAAATCCGCCCTTTCGCCGACGGCGAGCGCGGGGCCGGTGCCGGACGAGACCGGGGCGGCGGGGGTCGGCACGTTGGCGGCGCTGTCGACGCCGCCCAGGCTCGGCGTGTCGCCGAGCTGGCTGATGTCGCAGTTCTCATCCAGCTCGCAGATGCGGAATTCCAGATCGCCGACCCGGTTGGTGCCGTCGGTGGTGATCCGGTTGATGCGGAACTCCAGCTCCTCGGTCTTCGAGGTCAGACCCTGCAGCTGCGCCTCGATGGCGTTGAGCCGCTCGAGCGCCGAATTGCCGCCCACGGCCTGCGGGGCGGCATCGGTGGTGTTCAGCTCGCTCTTGAGCGACTGGATGTCGCCGTAGAGCACCGACAGCTCCTGCCGGATATCGGCGAGGGTCTGGTCCTGCCCCTGCGCCGCCCCGGCGACCGGGGCCGCGAGGGCGCACAGAAGCGCCAGACGGCTCAGGGACGCGCGCATCAGCTCAGCGCCCCGGCGGCGATGACGGTGACGGCGCGGCGGTTCTGCGCGTAGCAGCTCGCATCCGAGCAGGTCGCGATGGGCCGCTCCTTGCCATAGGAGATGGTGCGCAGCCGCGAGGACGGCACGCCGCGCGAGATCAGGTATTCGCGCGCCGCATTGGCCCGCCGCGCGCCGAGTGCGACGTTGTATTCGCGCGTGCCCTGCTCGTCGGCATGGCCCTCGATCACGGCGAGATAGTCGGAATTGGTCATCAGCCACTGCGCCTGGCCGTCGAGCGTCGCCATCGCTTCCGGGGTCAGCGTCGACTGGTCGACCCGGAACAGCACCCGGTCGCCGATGGCTTCGGCGAAGTATTCGGGGCTGTCGGGGTTGCCCAGGCCGCTCTGGCCGATCGCGCCCGACTGGTCGAAGCCCGCGCCCGCCCCGGCGATGTCCGCGCCCAGCCCGTCCGCACCGCCGCCGAAGCGGTCGGGGCGGGTGCAGGCCGAGAGCGCCAGAGCGCCGACGAGGATGGAAGCGGTGAGATACTTGTTCATGTTGGAAATCCTGCCCCTGAAGGAGTGTTCGACCGAATGCCTAGCACGCGACCGGCGGCGTGCAAACGCCGCCCTCATCGTTGCAGCGGACCCCAGGAGGCGTCCGAGGAGAAGCCGCCCGTCGGCACCGGCTTGAGGTTGCGCCCCGAGATGTCGACCGAATGAAGCTGCGGCCCGCCCGAGGCGCCCTGCGTCTCGCGGGTGAACATCAGCACCCGGCCATTGGGCGCCCAGGTCGGGCTTTCGTCGAGAAAGGAGGAGGTCAGCAGCCGCTCCTCGGAGCCGTCGGTGCGCATCACGCCGATATGGAAGCGGCCCGCATTCTGCTTGGTGAAGGCGATGAGATCGCCGCGCGGGCTCCAGACGGGCGAGCCGTAGCGCCCTTCGCCGAAGGAGATGCGGCGCGGCTCGCCGCCCGAGGCGGACATGATGTAGAGCTGCTGCGTGCCCGAGCGGTCGCTCTCGAACACGATCTGGCTGCCATCGGGCGAAAGCGAGGGCGAGGTCTCGATCGAGGGGGCCGAGGTCAGCCGCGTATGCGCGCCCGAATTCAGGTCGGTGCGGTAGATGTCGGTGTTGCCGCCGGTGGAGACCGAGTAGATCACCGCGCCGCCATCCTTGGAGAAGCGCGGGGAGAAGGCCATCTCGCCCTCGACGGTGGTGATCTGCCGCCGCCCGACGCTGGCCACGTCGAGCAGGCTGATCCGCGGAAAGCCGCTCTCGTAGCTGGTATAGAGCACGCGGTCGCCACCCGGCGAAAAGCGCGGCGCCAGCACGAGGGAGTTGCTGTCGGTCAGGAACTGCCGGTTCTCGCCATCGTAATCCATGATCGCGAGGCGGCGGGCGCGGTTGTCTTTGGGGCCGGATTCCGAGACGAAGACGACGCGGCTGTCGAAATAGCCGCTCTCGCCGGTGATGCGGGAATAGACCGCGTCGGCCACCTTGTGACCCATGCGCCGCCAGCCCCCCGTGGTGCCGGTGAATTGCAGCCCCTCGCCCAGCTCGGCGCCGGTGAAAACGTCGTAGAGGCGGAACTTGACGGTGAGCTGGTCGCCATTGACCGCCACCGCGCCGGTGATCAGCGCCTGCGCGTTGATCGCGCGCCAGTCGGGATAGGCGACGGGGCTGGCGAAGCTCGCAGGCGTGGAGATGAAGGAGGCGGCCGGGATCTCGCGGAAGAGCCCGGTGCCGGTCAGGTCCTGCGCCACCACGCGGGTGATGTCGGCGGCGATCTGCTCGGCGCCCGCCGTTTCGGCCTGAAAGCCCGGCACGGCGAAGGGCAAGGGCTCGATCACGCCTTCGGAGATGGTGATCCGCAAGGGGCCGTCCTGCGCGAGCGCGGGTGCCGGAATGGCCGTCGCCGCGACGAGCGGCGCCAGCAGAAGCGCGATGGTTCTGGTCAGCATCTTTGTCCTCGTTCCGTCATACCGCGGGGATTCGCAGCCCCTTTTGCGCAGCAGCCTAGGGTTGGGCAACGCCCCGTCGGGGGCGCGGGTTCAAAGCTTTCGCGCATGAAGCGGCCAGCGTGGCGGCATTGCATCAGCGCATCCTCATGCCGGAGGGATCGAAGGTCATCTCGACCTCCTTCCACTGCTCGTATTTCTCGGCCGGAAGCACGTAGCCGTCGCGCTGGCAGCGCAGGATGGCGCGGCGCGCGGATTGGAACGCCGCCTCGATCGCCGCCTCGCTGCCGCCCTGCCCGCCGACACGGCGGATATCGCCCTGCACCCGGCCCTGCGGGTCGAGATCGAAGGCGACGGTGAGCGTCACCCGCGCGGCCTCCGAGCCCACATCGACGTTCCAGCATTCCTGCACCGCGACGCGGAAGGCCGACTGCTCGGCCCCGGTCATCGGCGGGCCGGGGTTGGCGGCGGGCGCGGGCGTGCTCGCCAGAGCGGCGGCGAGCGCGTCGGCCACGGCGTCGCTGGTGTCGGCGGCGGGCGGCGTCTCGGGCTCGGCATCCCGCGAGGAGGCGGTCTGCGTTTCCGGCTCGGTCACGGGGGCCGGTTCGGGGGCCGGTTCGGGCTCGGGCGCGGCACGCGCGGGGCGCGAGGGCGGGCGCGGCGCCGAGGGCG
>NZ_KZ304980.1 GCF_002723615.1 Limimaricola cinnabarinus | reverse complement strand
TACTGGATCGAGAACGAGCCCGAATTCGGCGCGCAGGCGGTCTATCTCGATGATCGCTACGAGGCGGAGGATGACGACGAGGGGCTGATCGACCCGATGGACCCCGCCACCTTCAAGCCGAGCATGCAAGAGCTCGCCGATATGGGCGTGAACTACATCGCGCCGCCAATGTGGATGCTGGTGACGACGAACGAGGCGGGCGAGATCGTGCCATCGGCCTATGCCGAGGAGGCCGAGGCCGCCGGGCTCGACATCATCACATGGACGCTGGAGCGCTCCGGCCCGCTGGCCTCCGGCGGCGGCTGGTATTTCCAGTCGGTCGAGCAGGCGATCGACGATGACGGCGACACCTATGCCATGCTCGACGCGCTGGCGCAGGATGTGGGCGTCGTGGGGGTGTTCTCGGACTGGCCCGCCACTGTGACCTACTACGCCAACTGCATGGGGCTCTGAGCCGGGCAGGGGGGCCGCGCGGCCCCCCGCTTCAGATATGCGGAATGACGAAATCGGGCATGATGCCCGAACGGTCGATCGCGGCGACGATGTCCGCGCCTGCCAATGGCCCGTGATCGGTCACCAGCGCCGAGGCAAAGCCCATGGCGCGCGCGCCGAGAATGTCGGTGTGCAGCGTGTCGCCCACCATCAGCACCCGCTCGGGCTCGGGCGCAGGCTCGAGCCGCGACAGCGCCAGATCGAAGATCGCGCGGAACGGCTTGCCGCAGAACTCGGGCGTGCAAAGACCGGCATCGGCCATCGCATGGGCGAAATGGCCCGGCTCCAGCGACAGCCCCGTCTCGCGCGGGGCGACGAGGTCGGGGTTGCCGACCAGAACGGGGCGCGGGCGCGCCCGCAGGCTGGCCGTGAGCAGGCGCTGCCGTTCCACGCTCCAGCCATCCGAGCCGACGAGCAGAAAACCCTCCGCCGCCTCATAGGCCGCCGCGTCGTCGAGCAACAGATGCGCGTCGATCTCCTCGAATTCGCGCAGCCCGTGGCCGGGGCCGAGCATCACGCCCCAGCGGCGGCGCGGTGCCCGGGCGAGCCGGGCGAGCAGGGCTTCGCGGCTGGTCACCACCTCGCCCGGCGTGAAATCGAAGCCGAGCCGCTCCCAGCGGCGCATCATCACCTGCTTGGGGTAGCCGGCCGAGTTCGACACCACCATCACCCGCTTGCCCCTCTCGCGCAGCGCGGCGATGCGCCTGGCCGCGCCGAGGATCGGCGTCTCGCCCACATTGAGCACGCCGTAGGCATCGAACAGGATCACGTCGAAGGGATCGGCGATGGCGCCGAGATCGGGAGCGCGTCCGAAGCCCGCGCCGGGCGGCGCGTCGGGCAGGCGGTGGCGGATCGCCAGATAGGCGTCGAAGGCCGTGCGCCCGCCGGGGGGCGGTGCGCTCACAGGATCCGCCGCCGCAGCCAGGCCGAGACGATCTCGCCCAGGATCACCAGCCCGAGGATCGCCAGCAGCACCGTCGCCGCCTCGCGCCAGTTGAAGGTGTCGATCGCGCCCTGAAGGATGATGCCGATCCCGCCCGCGCCGACGAGGCCGAGCACGGTGGATTCGCGCAAATTGATGTCCCAGCGCAGGATCGACACCGCCCAGAAGGTCGGCATGACCTGCGGCACGATGGCATAGGCGATCACCTTGAAGCGCGAGGCGCCGGTGGCCTCCAGCGCCTCCACGGGGCGCTTGTCGATCTCCTCGATCGCCTCGCCGAGCAGCTTGCCGACAAAGCCGATCGAGCGGAACATGATCGCCACGATCCCCGCCACGATGCCGGGGCCGAAGATGGCGACGAAGAGAAGCGCCCAGATGATCGTGTTGATCGAGCGCGACGACACGAGGATGAAGCGCCCGACCCAGAGCGTCGCGCGGTTGGGCGTGGTGTTCTGCGCCGCGAGCCATGCGACCGGCAGCGACAGGATCACGGCAAAGGCGGTGGCGATGGTGGCGATGTTCACCGTCTCCCACAGCACGCGCAGGATCGCCGAGAGGTTCGACGGATCGGGCGGGATCATCCGGCCGAACAGGTCGCCCATCTGCTCGGGCGCGTCCCAGACCCAAGCCCAGATCACCTCGATCGAGGAGACGGCCCAGCCGATGGCCAGAAGCGTCAGCGCCAGCACCCCGTAGCGTTGCAGACGCTGCTTGAGCGAGAAGCGGCTCCAGTCGTCGCGGCGGAGATCCGAGAGGGTCATAGGCGTTTCCTGATCTGGCCCGACACGGCCTCGGACAGAAGGATCGCGCCGACGATCACCATGGTGATGGCGAGCGCGAAGTCGTAATCATAGCGGCCAAAGGCGTTGGCCAGCGTCGAGCCGATGCCGCCCGCGCCGACGATGCCCACGACGGCGGAGGCGCGCAGGTTGCTGTCGAGCTGGTAGATGGTGAGCCCGACCTGACGCGGCATGATCTGCGGCACAACGGCGTAGATCAGGGTCGAAAGATAGGGCGCGCCCGCCGCCTTCATCGCCTCGACCTGCCCGAAATCGATCTCCTCGATCCGCTCGGCCAGCATCTTGGCGACGAAGCCGATGGAATAGACGATCAGCGTCAGCACGCCCGCCAGCGGCCCGAAGCCCACCGCCTTGACGAAGATGATCGCGACGATGACGGGGTGGAAGCTGCGCGCGACGATGATGATGGCGCGGCCCACGTAGAACACGGCCCGAGGCACGACGTTGCGCGCCGCCATGAAGGCAATGGGGATCGACAGCAGAACGCCGCCGAAGGTGGCGAGGATGGCGATCTTCAGGCTTTCGAGAAAGCCGTCGATCAAAAGCCCCGAGCGCTCGAAGCTCGGCGGAAACGCCCCGCCGAAGATCCGGCCCGCCCGTTCGACCCCCTCGGCCACGCGGGCCCAGTCGATCGGCAGGGTGCCGAGCGTCCAGACGACATAGAGGATCACCCCGCCATAGACGAGCCAGCGGGCGACCGGGTTGGCGATGAAGCTCTTCTTGCGCCAGTGGTCGCGGGTGGCGACAGCGCCCGAGGTGGCACCGCCCGCGGCCCCTGCGGGGACGTCCGGCCCGTCGATCGGGTCGGTGCTCATGACGCCTCCTTCAGACCGCCGGCGCGGTCGGCGGCGGGGCTGCCCGAATAGATCCGGTCCATCGCCTCCTGATCGAGAGCGGCGGGCAGATCGTCGAAAATGATCCGTCCATAGCGCATGCCGACGATGCGGTCGGTATACTCCTTGGCCTCGTGGACGTTGTGGATGTTGATCAGAACCGGCAGCTTCAGCTCGCGCGAGAGGTCGCGCAACAGCCCCATGATCTGCTCGGAGGTCTTCGGGTCGAGCGAGGCGGTCGGCTCGTCGGCGAGCAGGATCTCGGGCTTCTGCATCAGCGCGCGGACCACGCCGACGCGCTGCCGCTCGCCGCCCGACAGCTCGTCGGCGCGCTTGTCGGCGTAATGCGCGATGCCCACGCGCTCCATCAGCTCGAAGGCGCGGCGGATGTCCTCCTTGGGGTAGCGCCGCATCAGCGCCGCCCAGGTCGAGATATAGCCCAGACGCCCCGACTGCACGTTTTCCATGACGGTGAGCCGGTCGACGAGGTTGAAGCCCTGGAACACCATGCCGATCTTGCGCCGCGCCCGGCGCAGCTCGGCGCCGCGCAGGCGGGTGAGTTCGGTGTCGTTGAGCGTGATCGAGCCCGATGTCGGCTCGACCAGCCGGTTGATGCAGCGCAGCAGCGTCGATTTGCCCGCGCCGGAGGAGCCGATGATCGACACCACGCTCTCGCCCTCGATGGTGAGGTCGAGATTCTTCAAGACCGGTTCACCGCCGCCATAGCGCTTCACCAGGTCGCTGATCTTCAGCATCTTGTTCTCCTTGCGAACCCCGGCCCCGCCATGGGGGCCGGGGTCATGCGGCTCACTCGGCCGCGAGACCCTCGGGGGTGTATTCGACGCCGTTCGCGGCCTGGATCTGCCGGATCACCGCCCATTGGTCCTTGTAGGTGATGGGGATGAACTTGCTGACGCCGGTGAACTCCTCGCCAAGCGCCGTGCCCGAAAAATCATAGCTGAAGAAGGCCTCTTCGATCTTCTCCTTCAGCTCCGGCGCGAGGTCGTGCGCATAGGTGTAGGAGGTGGTCGGGAAGGGGTCGCTCTCCCAGACGATGCGCACCTCCTCGGGGTCGTAGAGGCCGCGCTCGGCCATGCGGTCGACCACCTCGGAGGCCACCGGGGCCGCGTCGTAATCGCCCGCGACCACGCCGAGCATCGACTGGTCGTGGCTGCCCGAATAGGTCACCTCGTAATCCTCGTCCGGCACCACGCCGAGATCGGGGAAGAGCGCGCGCGGCGCGAGGTTGCCCGAATTCGAGGTGGGCGAGGTGTGCGCGATCCGCTTGCCAGCGAGATCCGCGGGCTCCTGGATGTCGCTGTCGGCCTGGGTGTAGAGCTGCAGCTTGTAGCCGAACTGCCCGTCATCCGAGCCCATGATCGCGAAGGGCACCGCGCCCGCGAGGTTCACCGCATAGGGGGTCGGCCCGGTCGAGAAGCCCGCGATGTGCAGGCGGCCCGAGCGCATCGCCTCGACCTCGGCCGAGTTCGACTGCACCGCGAAGAACTGCACGTCCTTGCCCGTCACCTCCTCGAGATGGGTGATGAAGGGGTCCCAGATATCCTCGTAGATCGCCGGGTCTTCGACCGGCGTATAGGCAAAGACCAGCGTGTCGGGGTCTTTCAGCGCGCTTTCGTCGGTCGGCGCATCGGCGACCAGATCCCCGTCGGCGTCGCAATACATCGGATCGAGCGCGCCGCGCTCGGGGCAGTCGTCCTGCGCCGTCGCCGCATGGGCCGAAAAGGCGATGGCGGCGAGCGTCGCCGCGCCGAGTATCGTCGGGTGCTTGTGCATGTCGAGTGGTCTCCTCCCAAGGACAGTCCGCGGCAACCGCTCCTCAACGGCGCCCCGGATCGCGAGGATCACAGCACTTCGACCTTGATGGCGCAATGTTTTCTTGGCCCGGGCGCGGCAGGCGCGGCGCGCAGCCCCGGGGCTGGCTGTCCCCCGCCATTCGAGCCGGCCCGGATGATCGAACATCCGGGCCGCGCCCCCCGCCGGGGGCGAGATCGCCGCCGCGATCGGGCAGGTGGCCGTGCCTCAGGGCCGGACCGCGATCACCTCGATCTCGACCAGCCAGGCCGGGCTTGCCAGCCCCGCGACCTCGACCACCGAGCGCACCGGCAGGTTGGGCTGGTCTTCGGTGCCGAAGAACTGGGTATAGCCCGCCATGAAGCCCGAGAAATCCATCACCCCGCCCTCTTCGGGCGCGACGAGGAAGGTCGTCATCTTCACCACGTCCGACATCGAAAGGTCGAGCCGTTCGAGATTGGCCTCGATGGTCTCCAGCACCGAGACGGTCTGCGTCTCGGTATCGCCGTAAGCGTCGCGGCTGCCCTGCTCGGCTTCCTCGTTCGTCACGCTCGGCACGGTGCCGCTGAGATAGACCAGCTCGGCATCGGCGGGCAGCTCCACCGCCATGGAGATCGGGAAATCGCTGTCGGGCAGCGGGTGCCGCGTGAGCTCCTGCGCCGAAAGCGGGGCGGCGAAGGCAAGGCCGAGCCCCGCCGCGATCAGGCCGCGCGCGATCATGGCCGCACCCCCGCCACATCCTCGGGCGTCGCCGCGATGCCGTCTTCGCCCTCGACATAGTCATTGCCGAAATGCGAGCGGATGTAGTTCGTCACCTCGGCCACCTGCTCGTCCGACAGGATGCTGCCGAGCGGCGGCATCGCCTTTTGCCCATGCACGATCACGTAGATCGGGTATTCGGGAAATTCGAGCATCTCGTTGTTGGCCAGCGCCGGATACATGCCCGCACCCACCGCGCCCTCGCCTTCGGGCATGTGGCAGCCCGCGCAGACGGCGTCATAGATCGCCTCGCCGCCCTCCTGGGTCAGCCGGGCCGCATCGGCGAAATAGGCGAGATCGCCATCCTCGGCCTCGAAGGTGCGGAAATCCTCGCGCTGGCCCGATCGCGCGATCTCGCCCGTCGCGGCGTCGGGCTTGGGCCGATCCTGCGCCACGAGCGGCAGCGCCGCGCCGATCGCGAAGCCCGAGAGGATCAGCATCAGGGAAAGCGGTTTCATTGCGTGTCTCCCGCGTTGGAGGTGGTGACCTGCGCGTGCAGCCGCTCGACCGCGTCGAGCGCGGAGAGGATCGCGCCCTCCTGCCAGCCCGGCAGGTAGGAGATGTGCTCGCCCGCCAGAGCGACGCGGCCGTCGATCCGCGCGGCGGTCTCGTAATCGCCCTCGCGGTCCTGCCAGATGCCGTAGCAGCCCAGCACCCACGGCACCTTGTGCCAGACCACCGAGACGCCGTTCGAGAACTCTTCGGTGTATTGCGGGTGAATGCGGCTGCCGTATTCCACCGCCCACTTGGTGCGCTCATCGGGCTGCATGGCGTTGAACTGGTAGGCCGTCGCCCCCCAGGCATAGCCGCCCAGGAGCACGCCTGGCCCGTCGCTGAAGAAGTCGTAGGGCGGGTAGGAGATCAGCGCGATCGGCAGGTCGGTGTAGCTGATCCCGCCATAGATATGCTCGTCCTGCTCCCAGAAGCGGCGCTTGAACTCGAGCCCGAACTTGGCCGAGCCCGCGTAGTACATGCTGTCGATCACCGCCGCCTTGTCGCCCGACAGGTTGTGCTCGATCTGGCTCAGGATCGAGAAGGGGATGGTGCAGATGCAGTAATCGCCGGAGCGGGTCTGCGTGCCGCCGCCTTCGAGATCCTCGTATTCGACCGTGACGCCGTTTTCGTCCTCGATCATCGAAAGCACCTTGGCGTTGTAGGTGATCAGGTCGCCCACCTCGCGTTCGAAGCCTCGGGCGATCATGTCCATGCCGCCTGTGGGCTGGAACATGGTCGATTGGTGATGCGTGGTCTCGGCCTCGACCAGCCAGGTCCAGAGATCCGATTGCAGGATTTGGTCGAGCGAGATCGGCTCGGAGGGCTCGGGCGCCGCGTTCAACCCGCCGCCGGGCCATGTCTCGAAGCCGCGATATTCCGAGGTGTGGTCGCTCTTCACGTAGCGGTAATTCTCGTCGAGCATGCCGTATTCGACGAGGCTGTCGAGCAGCTTCTGCTTGTCCTCCTCGGTGACCTCCTCGTCGAGCGCGCCCTGGTCGGTCGCCTTGGCCAGAAGCTCGGAGATCTGGCCGCGGTAATCGGTGGCGATCTCGCGGAAGCGCTGCGGCTTGCCGTCGAAGGCCTCCGAGCGGTGCAGATAGGCGTTGTAGTTCTTCTGGATGAAGGGTTCGAGCTTCACCCCGAGCCGCTTGCAGTAGTCGAGCACCGCGTAGTGGTGATGCGGAATGCGCCAGGGGCCGGGGTTGAGATAGTTGCCTTCGGCGAACTGCACCTCCTGCGTGGCGCCGCCCAGCTCGGTATAGGTATCACCGCCGCGCAGCGTCCAGCAGCGGCCGCCCGCCTTCTCGCGGTATTCGATGATCTCGACCTCGTAGCCCGCGGCGCGCATCTCGAGCGCGGCGGTCATGCCCGCCAGCCCTGCGCCCAGGATCAGAACCTTGGCGCCCTGCGGGTCGCCCTCGAGCCTGATCGGGCCGGTGTAGTTCGACGGCTGCGCGTAGCCCAGCGTGGTCATCGCCTGATACATCGCAGTGGTCCCGGCGGCGAGGCCGACCATCTGCAACAGGCTGCGACGTGACATGCTCATCCCTGTCTCTCCCCGAATTGCCGGCGCCCGGAGCTCGCGCCGTCGTGAGTACGACGTGAAGCCTAGCGTGGCACCGGCCCCGGGGTAGGGGGCGCGGCGCTTTTCTTCGGCACCCCGATCCCGTCACAAACCCGACAGGTGGTTGGTCCCGTCTGGGAATGCGGGCTAATCTGCGGCAAGAAACATTGCCCGGCCTTCGGTTCCCCTCGGGCAGATGGAGACGGGAATGCGGTTTCTGCGCCGAAGCCTGGGCGGCCTTTTTCTTTTCGCGCTGACGCTGGCGCTCTTGGCCCATGCGGGCCGGATGCTCTGGTCCGCGGTCGAGACGCGGATGAACGCCGAGCCACGCAGCTTTGCCCAGCAGGAGCGCGTGGCGGGGGTGCGCGGCCTCACCATCGCGCCCGGGCGGACCCGGCCCGAGCTGGTCGTCTTCGGCGAGCTGCTGTCCTCGCGCACCGTCGCTTTGCGCGCCGCGGTCGGCGGCACCGTGCAGGACGTGGCCGAGACCATGGTCGAGGGCGGCGCGGTGACGGCGGGCGAGCTGCTGTTGCAGATCGACCCGGCGGATGCCGAAAGCGCGCTGGCGCGCGCGCGGGTCGATCTCGAGGATGCGCTGTCTGAGGGGCGCGAGGCCGAGCGCGCGCTGGAGCTGGCGCGCGACGAGCTGGCCGCGGCCGAGGCGCAGGCGGTGCTGCGCGAGCAGGCGCTGACCCGGCAGCGCGGGCTGCAGGATCGCGGCATCGGCACCGCGCCCGAGCTGGAGGCGGCGGAGCTTTCGGCCTCCACCGCGGCGCAGGCGGTGCTGACCCGCAGGCAGGCCATCGCCCAGGCCGAAACCCGCATCGACCAGGCCGCCACCCGCCGCGCGCGCGCCGAGATCGCCGTTGCCGAGGCCGAGCGCGACCTTGCCAATACCCGCATCACCGCCCCCTTCGACGGCCAGCTGACCGAGGTCGCCATCGGCCCCGGCAGCCGGGTCGCGGCCAATGAACAGCTCGCCGTGCTGGTCGATCCCGACGCGCTGGAGGTGGCGTTTCGCGTCTCGGCCACGCAATATGCCCGGCTGCTGAACGAGGAGGGGCGCATCGCGGGCGCGCCGGTGCGGGTGCGGCTCGATGTCGACGGGCTGCCGCTGACCGGCGCGGGCCGCGTGGTGCGCGAGGCGGCGGTGGTGGCGCAGGGGCAGACCGGGCGGCTGATCTATGCCGCGCTCGACCGCGCGCCGGGCCTGCGCCCCGGCGATTTCGTCACCGTCATCGTCACCGAGCCGCCGCTCGACGAGGTGGCCACCATCCCGGCAGCGGCGCTCGGCGCGGATGGCACGGTGCTGGCGATCGGCCCCGAAGACCGGCTCGAAAGCGTTGCGGTGGAGCAGCTGCGCACCCAGGGCGACGCGGTGCTGATCGCGGCGGCGGATCTGGCGGGGCGCGAGATCGTGGCCCGGCGCACGCCGCTCCTGGGCGCCGGGATCAAGGTGCGCCGGCTCGACGACACACCGGCCGATCCGGGCGCAGATCCGGATGCCGCGCCCGAAATGATTGCGCCCGAAATGATCGCGCTCGATCCCGCGCGGCGGGCCCGGCTCGTGGCTTTCGTCGAGGCGAGCGACCGGATGCCCGCCGAGGCGCGCGCGCGGCTGATCGAACAGCTCGGGGCCGAGGAGGTCCCGGCAGAGATCGTCGACCGGCTCGAAGGGCGGATGGGCGGATGAGCGGCGCGGCGCATCTGTCGCGCAGCCTCGGCGGGCTCCTGTCCTATTTCACCCGGCACCGCACCGCCGCGAACCTCGTGCTGGTGATGATGCTGGCGCTGGGGCTCTTCGCCACGCCGCGCATCCGGGCGCAGTTCTTCCCCGACACGGTGAGCGACAGCCTGAGCGTCTCGGTCGCCTGGAGCGGCGCGGGCGCGGCGGATGTCGACCGCGCGGTGGTGCAACTCCTTGAGCCCGCGATGCTGGCGGTCGAAGGCGTCACGGCCTCCGAAGCGCGGTCGAGCGAAGGGCGCGCCTCGATCAGCGTCGAGTTCGAGCCCGGCACAGACATGTCCGAGGCCGAGGACATGATGCAATCGGCGATCGACGCGGTGACCGGCCTGCCCGAAGGGGCCGAGGAGCCCGAGTTCCGGCGCGGCAGCTGGTCCGACAGGGTCACCGACATCGTCATCTCCGGCCCCGTCGGGGTCGATCAGCTCGCGCTTTATGCCGACGAGCTGTCGGCCCGGCTCTTCGCGCGCGGCGTCACCCGCACCAGCCTGCTCGGCGTCGCAGCACCGCAGCTGGTGGTCGAGGTGCCCTCGATCGCGCTGATCCGCCACGATATCGGGCTGAGCGACATCGCCGCCGCGATCGCGGGGCAGGTGACGACCGACCCCGCCGGCGACGTGGCCGGCGCGCAGCGCGTGCGCACCGGCACCGAAAAACGCACGGCCGAGGAGGTGGCGGGCGTGGTGCTGCGCCGCGCGGCGGATGGCACGACGCTGACGGTGGGCGATGTGGCGCGGGTGACGCGGCTCGGCGCGGATCGCGACCGCGCCTATTTCATCGGCGAGAACCCGGCCGTGCAGCTGCGCGTCAGCCGCAGCGAGGCGGGCGACGCCATCGCCCTGCAACGGACCGCCGCCGAAGCCGCGCGCGCGCTGGAGGCCACCCTGCCCGAGGGCACGACGATCGAGCTGACCAACTCCACCGCCGACGCGATCTCGGGGCGGCTGGCGCTCCTGCTCGACAACGGGCTGATCGGCCTCGCCCTCGTGGTGGTGCTGTTGTTCCTGTTTCTCAACGCGCGCACCGCCTTCTGGGTGGCGGCGGGCATCCCGGTGGCGATGTCGGCGGCGGTGGCCCTGATGTATTTCGGCGGGCTCACGCTCAACATGATCTCGCTCTTCGCGCTGATCCTGACGCTGGGCATCGTCGTCGACGACGCCATCGTAGTGGGCGAGCACGCCGATTTCCGCGCCCGGCGGCTGGGTGAGCCGCCCGTCATCGCCGCCGAGCGTGCGGCGGCGCGGATGTTCTACCCGGTGCTTTCGGCGACGATCACCACGATCATCGCCTTCTTCGGCCTCGTCATCATCGGCGGCCGCTTCGGCGACCTGATCTCCGACATTCCCTTCACGGTGATCGCGGTGCTGGCCGCCTCCTTGGTGGAATGCTTCATCATCCTGCCCAACCATCTGAGCCATTCGATCCGGCTCGGCGCGCGCCGCCCGTGGTATGACTGGCCCAGCCATATGGTGAACCGGGGCTTTTCATGGCTGCGCGACAGGCTGTTTCGCCCGCTGATGCGGCTGGTGGTGTGGGCACGCTACCCGGTGCTGGCGCTGGCGCTTCTGGCGCTGGCCTCGCAGGCGGCGCTGTTCCTGCGCGGCGATGTGCAGTGGCGCTTCTTCTCCGCGCCCGAGCAGGGCTCGGTCACCGGCAATTTCGCCATGCTGCCCGGCGCCACGCGCGAGGATGCGCGCGCGGTGATGAGCGAGCTGCAGCGCAGCGCGCGCAAGCTGGGCGAGGAGCTGGAGGCCGAGCACGGGCGCGACCCGATCACCTTCATGATCGCCCAGACCGGCGGCACCGCCGGGCGCGGGCTGTCTGGCGTCGAGACCAAGGAGCCGTGGCAGCTCGGCGCGATCACCATCGAGCTGATCGACGCCGATCTGCGCCCCTATTCCTCGGGCGAGTTCGTCTCGATGCTGCAGGAGCGCGCGCGCCAGCACCCGCTGGTCGAGACGATCAGCTTTCGCAGCTGGGGCTCGGGGCCGGGCGGCGACGCGATCGACGTGCAGATCTCGGGTGCCGCGCCCGAGGTGCTGAAGGCCGCCGCCGAGGCACTCAAGACCCGGCTGGCGCGGTTTTCGGAAGTCAGCGGGCTCGAGGACACGCTGGCCTATGACAAGGAAGAGCTGGTGCTGGAGCTGACCCCGCGCGGCGAGGCGCTCGGCCTGTCGATCGAGGATCTGGGCGCGACGCTGCGCGACCGGATTTCGGGGATCGAGGCGGCGCGCTTTCCCGAAAACGGCCGCACCGCCACCATCAGGGTCGAACTGCCCGAGGCCGAGCTGACGGCCGATTTCCTGTCGCGCACGCTCATTCGCACCGCGGCGGGCGCGCATGTGCCGCTGGCCGACATCGTCACCGTGAGCCGCTCGACCGGGTTTTCGACCCTGAGGCGCGAGAACGGCATCCTTCTCATTTCGGTCACCGGCGGGCTGGATGACGGCGACCCGGCGCGCGCCGCCGAGATCAACCGCAGCATCGCCGAGGAGATCCTGCCCGAGATCGAGAGCCGCTTCGGCGTCTCGACCGCGCTGTCGGGGCTGGCCGAGCAGGAGCGCGCCTTTCTCTCCGACGCGACGCTCGGGCTCTATCTGGTGCTGATCGGCATCTATCTCACCCTCGCCTGGATCTTCGCGAGCTGGACGAGGCCGCTCGTGGTGATGGCGATCATTCCCTTCGGTCTGGTCGGCACGATTTACGGCCATGTCGCCTGGGGGGTGCCCTTGTCGCTGTTCTCGGTGGTGGGGCTGATCGGCATGACCGGGATCATCATCAACGATTCCATCGTGCTGGTGACGACGATCGACGATCACGCGCAAACGCGCGGCCTTCTCCCCGCCATCATCGATGGTGCTGCGGACCGGCTGCGCCCCGTCTTCCTGACCACCGCCACGACGGTGCTGGGGCTGGCACCGCTGCTCTATGAAGGCTCGATTCAGGCGGAGTTCCTCAAGCCGACGGTGATCACGCTGGTCTATGGCCTCGGCTTCGGGATGTTCCTCGTGCTGCTGGTGGTGCCGGCGCTGATCGCGGCGCAGGCCGATCTGGGCCGCGCCACCCGCGCGCTGCGCCGGGCGCGGCGCCTGCCGCGACGGGCGAGGGCGATGCGCGGCGCCATATGGGCCGGGACGGCGCTCGTCATTGCGGCCTTCGGCCTGATCCTCGCGCCCCCGCTCTTCGCCGATCAGATGCCCGCGGGCTGGCCCGTCGTGACGGGCGCGCGCGGGCTCGCGCTCTATCTCGGCGTGATCGCCGCGGGGCTGGGCGCGATCTACCTATGGGCGGTGGCGGCAAGGCGATGGCGGTCGGGGCGGGCGCCGGCCGGGGCGGGCGCATCGCGGCGTTGACAGACACCTGTCGTTTTGGCCTGATCGAAACCAAATCGCCCAGTTCCGGGGAGGACCTGCGATGAATCCCGATGCCGCAACCGCCCGCCGCGCCCTGATCCGGGCCTACCGCGCCTATCTCGAAGCCGAGGAAGACCTCGAACGCGCGCTCGAGGATGCCGCCGCCGTCATGCCCGAGCTGCGCCCGCACGGGCTGCGCCCGATCGGCGCGCCCGGCTCGCGCATCCGCCGCCTGACCGAGGCGCGCAGCCACTCGGTCGAGGTGCTCGGCGTCATGCGCGGCAAGCACCGCCGCGCCATTGTCCGCCTGTCCGGCATGGAGGGCGCGGTGCCGCCCCGCGCGCTGCGCTAGCTGCATCGCGCGCGAAGCCCCTCCGAGAGGCTCCATGACGGCGCCGCGCCTCAGGCGGCCGAGGCGCGGCGGGCGGGGGTGGCGACCTGCCTGAGCGCCCGGGCCAATGGCCCGACCTGCGCAGCCGTCAGCCCGGCCACGTTGATGCGGCCGGTCTCGGTGCCGTAGATCGCGTGATCCTCGCGCAGGCGGCGCATCTCCTCCGGCCCCAGCGGCAGCAGCGAGAACATCCCCTTCTGGCGCTCCAGCGCGGCGAATTCCGCGCTCGCGCCCTCGGCCCGCAGCGCCGCGCCGAGCGCCGCGCGCAGATGGGCGACACGCCGCCGCATCGCCTCGACCTCGCGCAGCCAGGCTTCGGGCGCGGCCAGGATCTCGGCCGCCACCGCCGCGCCGTGCTCGGGCGGCATGGAGTAGCTCGCCCGCGCGATCCGCTCCAGCAGGGGTGCGACCCGCGACAGCGCGGCGGGGCTCTCGCCCAGCACCATCGCCGCGCCGGTGCGCTCGCAATAGAGCCCCATGTTCTTCGAACAGCTCGCCGCGACGAGCACGGTCGGGTTGTCGTCCACCACGCGGCGCAGCCCCGCCGCATCGGCCTCCATGCCGTCACCGAAACCCTGATAGGCCATGTCGACCAGCGGGATCAGGCCGCGCCGCGCGCAAAAGGCCGAGACCTCGGCCCAGTGTTCGGGGCGCATGTCGATGCCGGTCGGGTTGTGGCAGCAGCCATGCAGGATCACCACGTCGCCGGGCTTTGCCGGGGCGAGATCGTCGAGCATCGCGGCCATGTCGAGACCCTGGGCCGCCTCGCGCAGCCGGTAGGTCTCAAAGCCCAGGCCCGGCGCGGTCATCAGCGGGCGATGATTGACATAGCCCGGATCGCTCGACCAGACCGTGGCCTTCGGCGTGGCGCACGCCACCAGCTCGGCCAGAAGCCGCAGCGCCCCGGTGCCGCCGACGCTCTGCATCGTGTAGTGCCGCGCCAGCCGCGCGGGCGCATCGCCCAAGAGCAGCCGCGCCATGCCGGCGTTGAAATCGGCATTGCCCGACAGCGCGCGATAGGCCTTGGACGCCCCCGCCTCGGCCAGCCGCGTCTCGGCGGCGCGGACGGCGTCCGGAACCGGCGTCGTGCCGCTCTCGTCGCGATACATGCCGACCACGAGATCCATCCGCTCGGGGCGGGGGTCGGCGCGGTAGGCCGAGATCAGGCTCCATAGCGGGTCGGGGCTGGCGGGGGGCAGTTGGGCGAGCATGGGCGAACTCCTGTCCGAATGGGTCAGCAACGGGTGGCGCGGTAGACGCCGAAGGTGACGAGAGCGATGCCCGCGACGACGAGCGGCGTCAGCGCCTCGCCCAGGATCGGCACCGCGCCGAGCGCGGCCAGCGCCGGGGCGAGCGATCCGATCGCGGCGCAGCGGGCGGGGCCGAGGCGGGCGATGGCGGCGGCATAGGCAAGGCTCGCCAGCACGCCGACGCCGAGGCCCTGCACCACGACGAAGGGCAGGATCTCGGCCAGAGAGGCGCTGGCCATCCGGCTTTCGACCGCCCCCGTGCCCATCAGCAGCGCCAGCACCGCGAGCGAGGGCAGGCCCAGAAGCAGCGTGCAGCCGATCGGGTCGAGCCCGACGCGGCGCAAGCCCAGCGTGTAGGCCCCCCAGAACAGGCTGGCGGCGAGCAGCAGCCCGGCCCCGCCGAGCGCCCCCGCCCCGAAGCCCGCCCCCTGACCGGCCACCAGCAGCGCCACGCCGCCGAGGATCAGCGCCAGCGCCCGGCCGAGCGCGGCATTGATGCCGCGCCGCTCGATCAGCCAGAGCAGCAGCGCCACCGAAAGCGGCGTGGTGCCCGCGATCAGCGCGCCGACATGCGCCGCCGAGGTCAGCGCCCCGCCCGCCGAGGCAAGAAAGAAGAAGGGCAGCCCCGCGCCGAAGGCGACCAGCGCCGCATCCATCGGCCGGACCCGGCGCAGCGCCCCGAGGCGCGAGGGCAGCAGCGGCGCGAGCAGCAGCACCGGCAGGCCGAAGCGGATCAGCGCCACGTCGGCCGGGGCCAGCACGGAGCCGCCGATCGCCCGGATCGACAGGGCGAAGCCCGCCCAGATCGTCACCGCCAGTGCAATCGCGGCATAGCCCCACAGCGTCGCCGCCTCCGGCAGACGTCGGATCGGGGCGGGTATCGTGGTGCCGTGGCTCATCTCGTGCTCCTGCCGGTGTCTGCCGCACCTTGGCGCGGAGCCTGCGCAATCGGCTTGCTATCTCTGCGGCGATGGGGCGATAGATTGGCAGGATCTGCCAAGGAGCGGCGCGAAATGGACGAAAAGGACCGGCAGATCATCGCCGCGCTGCAGGCGCATGGGCGGCTGACCAATCAGGAGCTGTCGCAGAAGGTGAACCTTTCGCCCTCGCCCTGTCTGCGGCGGCTGCGGATGCTCGAGGATGCCGGGATCATCCGCGGCTATGCCGCCATCGTCGACGAAACCGCCTATGGCCTGCCGATCACCGCCTTCGTGCGGGTCCGGCTGGAGCGGCACAGCGAGGCGGCGGTGGGGGAATTCGAGCGCAAGGTGCGCGACATCGACGCGATCCTCGATTGCTACATGATGACCGGCGACGATGATTACCTGCTGCGGGTGCTGGTTTCGAGCCTTCAGGATTACGAGCTCTTCGTGCGTCAGAGGCTGCACCAGATCGGCGGCATCGCCGCGATCGAAACCAGCTTCGCCTATGGCACGGTCAAGCGCCGGACGGTCTTCCCGCGGCTCGATTGAACGCGGGGCCATGCCGGGCCGTGGCATGCGGGACTAGCCGCCGCCTTTCGGCGCGCGCTTGGTATCGATCAGCAGCGCGCTCGTCCGGCCAAGCGCCCCGTCAAGCTCGGCAAAGGCGCGCTCCATCGCCTGCAGCGCCGCCTCCCTCTGCTCCCGGCTCCGGGGGCGCGCGCTGTCGCGCAGCCCGACCGGGGGGATGACCTTGTGCCTTTGCAGCCCGCTGCGCCGGGGCGGCCGCGCGGCGAGACGCGCGCCGATCCCCGGCACCGCCCAGATCCGTGCCGTGCGGCGATGGGTGATCTCCCGCAGGAGGCCGAGATCGGTCAGCTCGTCGAGCAGGGTCAGCGCGGTGCGGATCGACACGCCGATCGCTTCGGCAAGCAGCGCCGAGCTGAGCACCGGCGCGGTGCCGAAGGCCTGGACCGCATCGGCCATGCGCGAGCGCCCGCCCCTGCCCCGCGCCGCCTCCCGCCCGCGCCGCAGCCAGTCGCGCGAGAGCGCGAAGCGCCCCAACTCGGCCTCGAGCACGCGCGTAAGGCCGGAGCCGAGATCCATCAGCCCCGTCTCGCTGCCCGGCGACCAGGGCAGGAACCTTTGATGGCTCAGCGCCAACGCGGGCGGCGAGACCCAATGCGCATCGACCCGGCCCGACAGGCCGCGCAGGACGTCCTCGGTTTCGATGCCGGCCATGGCGCGGCCGCGCAGGGCGCTTTCGACCGCCATGAAGACCAGTCGCTCGATGATCGGGTTGGCGCGCCGCGACAGCAACGCATAGCCCGCCGCGGCGCGCGCCGCGGTCAGGATCGGCATGTCGCCCGGCCCCAGCCCGGCGAAGAGGGTTTCGATCTCGGCATCGTCGGGCGGCTGCTCCTCTGCGTCGTCCTGCGTGCCGAGGCCCGGCCCCCGCCCGGTGCCCGCCGCCCGCTCGAAGCGCCGCAGGCTCGGGACCGGCTGTTTCAGGGGGTCGCCGGGGGCCTTCAGCACCCGGATCAGGCTCAGCGCCAGCTCCGCGCCCGTAGGGTCCGCCTGCTGCCCGCCATTGCGGGCGATGCGCGGCAGCAGATCGCCCTCCGAGATGCGGATCCCCTCGAGCCCCGCGCTCGCCACCGCCTCGGCCAGAGCCAATTCCGAGCGCCAGAGATTGCCGACCTCGGGCTCGGCCCGCGCCATGGCTTCGAGCCGCGCGGCGAGAACCTCGGCCCGCATGAAGATCGATACGGCGCTGCGTGCCTGCGCGGCTTGCTCGACATCCATTCCGCAGACCCCCGCCCAGACATGAATTTGCCCCGAGGCTTGAGGATATACACCGATAATTGCAATTGCCATGCGCGATCACCGAGCGGGGCTGTGCGGGCATTGCCGGGGCATCCCGAGGGGCCGATGCGCCCGCCGCGCGCCCCCTGCACACCAAGGCGACGCAGCTTGCTCCCGCTTTCAAACGACCGTATTTCGAAGCCATATCATATTGGAATTGACCACATCATGCCTCTCATCGGTTACGCCCGTGTTTCGACCGAGCTGCAGGAGACCGCCGCGCAGCGGCGGGCGCTGAAGGCGGCGGGCTGCGTCGAGATCCACGAGGAGTTCGCCTCGGGCGCCGCGCGGGCCCGGCCAGTGCTGGGCAAGCTGATCGCGCGTCTGGGGCGCGGCGACGTGCTGGTCGTGGTGCGCATCGACCGGCTCGCGCGGTCGCTGTCGCATCTGCTCGACGTGATCGAGACGCTGGAGGCCAAGGGCGCGCATTTCCGCTCGCTCGGCGATCCGATCGACACCACCTCGCCGCAGGGCAAGTTCACGCTGCAGATCCTCGGCGCCACGGCCGAATTCGAGCGGGCGCTGATCCGCGAGCGCACCATGGCGGGGCTGGCCGCGGCGCGCGATGCGGGCCGCGTCGGCGGCAATCCCGGCCTGCGCAATCGCGACCCGGAGGCGATCGCCAAGGTCTCCCGCGCGCGCGATCGCAGCTATTTCGACAAGCTCAACGGCGAGGCGCAGCACTGGCTGCCCGCGGTCCGGCAGTTCCGGCCCCGGCTGCCTTGGGAGGACGTGGTGCGGATCGTCAACAGCCGGCACCCCGAGGCGAGGCCCTGGACCGTGGAGCGCCTGCGCCGCGCCGCCGGCCGCTTCGTCAAGGACGGGCTGCTCGACCGCTCCGTGCTCGACCGCGCCGCGCCTTCGCAAAAGGACGACCGGATTCTCGCGATCATCGCCGGCATCAAGAGCGCCGCCCCCGACATGACGCTGAAGCAGATTGCGCAGCGGCTCGAAGCCATGCGCGAGCCGACGCCGCGAGGCCGCACGACATGGGCCACCTCTTCCGTCGCGCATCTGCTGGAGCGCGCGCGGCAGGCGGGGCTGCTGGAGCAGGGCTGAAGGCCCGCCCTTCGGCTCGGAAACGCCCGCGCGGATATCTCGCAGCGTTACGGTTTCACCGCGATTGCCAATTGGCAATCGCTGGCGTCAGCGCCGCTTCAAGTACTCATCAAGGGCAGCGCGGAGGGCGGCGTCGGAGGTCTGCGGGTCGAACTCCATGATCATCGCCCTGCCCTTCTTGGCAAAGCGCACCTGCCTGTCCTCGTGCCGCATCACCCGTTCGGCTTTGGACGGGTCCGCCTTCGACCCGGCGGCCCGCAGCCGCGAGAGCACGGCGGGCGCGGCCGGGCGCGGGCTTTCCTGCGCGATCGCGCGCGCCTCGGCCAGCACCGCCTCGCGCGCGTCGGGATCGGCCATGAGCGGGCGCAGCTGCCGGGCGTGGATCTCCTTGATCTCGCGGATCGAGGCAAAGGCCGCGACGATCTCCGGCTCCAGCCGGGCAAGCTGCAGAAAGCGCGACAGGAAGCCGGGCGAAACCTGCAACCGCTCGGCCATCAGCTTCTGCTGGCCGCCGTAATAGGCCTCGACCGCGCGGGCATAATCGCGCGCGCGCTCGTAATCGGAGATGTCCTCGCGGTCGCGGTTCTCGATATCGGCGAGGCGAAAGGCCTCCTCGTCGGTCAACCCGCGCTCCTCGACGAGATAGCGGAACTGCGGGTAGGTGTTGGCGCGCAGCCAGCTCACCGCGAAGTGCCGCCGCGCGCCGCAGATCACCTCGAACTCTGGCCCCGTACCCTGCCCCGCCGGGCGCAGCCGGCGCACGATGGCGGGAAACTCCTGCTGGCCCTGCGCCTTCATCCCCTCGATCAGGTCGGCGCAATTCTCGGGCGTCAGCAGCTCATAGGCGCGGTTGTGCCCCGCCCACATGACGCAGCTCGCCGGATCGACGAGGCGCAGCACCTTTTCCTGCCGCCCCCCGGCGATCTGTTCGGACATGGCTGTGGAGCGCTTGAGAAACCGCGCCTGCGCCCGCTCTGCCTCTGCCGGTGCGGCGGGCGCGGCCTCGTCGAGGCCGCTCAGCACGTCGTTGAAGATGTCGTCATGCTTCCTGCTCACAAGATCCCCTCCCTGCGCAGCGCATCGTGATGGCTCGGCCATGTCTTGCGGATCTCGGTCTCGACCTCGCGGCCCACCGCGTCGAGATAGACGCGGCAACGCTTGTGCGTCTCGGTTCGGGTGGCCGCGCCGGTCAGCTCGTAGACGGTCATCAGATTGGCCGTCGCATTGTCGATTTCGGCGCTGTCCTTGAGCACGGCGCCCAGCATGTCCTGCGGAAACACGGCATCCATCATCCGCTTGATCGCGCCATGGGCGCTCTTCTGGTCGTTCATCTTGGTCGCAAGAATCTTGACGAAATGATAACCCCGCGCCCCGCCATGCCGCGCAAGCTCGCCCAGCGTCGAAGCCATCATCCGCAGGAAATGCGCGGTCGAGCCGAAATCGATGTTGTTGGGCGGCGCCGGCACGATGATCGCATTGGCCGCGCGCAGCACCGAAAGCGAGATCATCCCGAGCGCGGGCGGCGGATCGAGCAGGATCACGTCGAACTGGTCGGAGATCGTCTCGATGCCGCCGCGCAGCCGGTCGAGCACGAAATCCTGTTCGCGCGCCATGCGGGCGGCGAATTCGTATTCCGCGTCATAAAGCCCCAGATTGGCCGGGATCAGCGCAATGCCGGGCCAGTAGGTGGCGCGCAGCGCGTAATGCAGGCTCGCCGGTCCGCCATGGCGAAAGAAGGGGTAGAGCGTGTCCTCCTCCTCGTCGACATCGATGTCGGGGTTGAGCCCGAAGACGCTGGTGGTGGAGGCCTGGCTGTCGCAATCGATGACGCAGACGCGGTAGCCCTTCAGCGCGAGATACTGCGCCAGATGCGTCACCACGGTCGACTTGCCGACCCCTCCCTTGAAGTTCTGCACCGCGAGCACGCAGGCCGGATCGGAGGGCGCGCGGCGCGGCAGGGTGCCGAAGGCCTCGCGTATCCGGTTCACCTCGGCCAGCGAATAGCCGGTGCGCCGCCCGGTGACGGGGTCCTTGTCGGGCTGCGGCAGCCGCCCGTCGCTCTCGGCGTCGCGCAGCGCCTTTTCCGTGCGGCCGGACATCTCGGCGGCGCTGCGGACATTGAAGCGCAGATCGAGCGTCTTCGAGCTGCCGGGCGAGTAGACCCGCGAGCGCAGCTTCTCGATCACCCGCCCGGCCCGGCTGGCCAGCGCGTCGATCTCCTCCAGTCCGATCGGGTAGGTCTCTGGCTCCACCATGATATCCTTGGGCGTTCATTCGGGCCAAGATGCGGTTTCGAACCAGGGAGGTAAAGTCCGGGTTCGCCCTGCTGCTCTATGCCGAACCACAGCCGGAAGAATGGTGGCCGGTTTACCGCAGAGGGGAAAAATTCCCCACGAACAGCAAGTCGGGGCTTGGCGGTCATGACCGACCCGTCCGGTTTGCTGCGCCAGGGTGCGGCCAAGGAAGACTTATCCACAGGCCAGAAACCAACCCCTCTCTGTTCTAGATTCTAATGTTCTATGTTCGTAGGAGCCAAGTCACTGTTTTATAAGGTAAAAAGTGCTATATCGCTTACTTTTGGGGATGGATAGAGCAACATTTTGGGTGGGCTGGCGATACTTTTTGGGATGGCTAGCGATACATTTTGGGTGCCCTAAAACTTACATTTCGGGTGGGGTGCGCCGCGGGAATCACCCCCCTGCCGCAAAGCGCTGTTTTGCAGGGTGTTGCGAATCGCGCCGCGCCGCGCGCGTTGCGTGAAGGCTTACTTATCGGGTGGGGGGCCATTCTGGGGCAGTCGATTGACTTACATTCGGCTCCGTACAAAAGTATCGCGAACAGGTAGCCGAGTCCCCCCGATCCATGTCGAAACAGCCCCAGACCTCCCACCGGACCATCGATGCCCGTTCGGGTACCGACACGCTGATCAAGCCGGGCGAGCTGATCGATCTGGTCGAGGTGACGCCGCTGACCCTGACCGACCGCAGGATCTACAACCAGCTTCTCGAAAACGCCTGGGAGGCGATCGACAAGCCGGTGATGCATGTGATTTCCAAGACCGACCTGCGCGGCAACCACAACTCCAACGACCGGATCGGCGAGTCGATCGAGCGGCTGATGAGCGCGATCGTCAAGATGGATGTGATCTGGGACGGCAAGCCCGCGGTCGAGCGGGTGCAGCTTCTGGGCGGCAACGTCGAGACGGCGCGGGCCGACGGGCTGTTCGAATACGAGATCCCGGCGCGGCTGCGCAAGGTGATCGGCAATTCGACCGTCTTCGCCCGGCTGCAGCGCGAGGTGATGTTCGCGCTCTCCTCGAAATACGCGCTGACGCTCTACGAGATGGTGCAAAAGCGCGGAAAGCTGCGCTGGAAATCCTCCGAGACCTTCACCCTCGAAGGGCTGCGCGGCGTGCTCGGCGTGCCCAAGGGCAAGCTGACCTCATGGTCGAACCTGCGGCTGCGGGCGATCGATCCGGCGGTGGCGGAGGTCTGCGCGCTGTCGGATTACATGGTCGAGATCGCGCCGATCAAGACCGGGCGCCGAGTGACCCATGTCGAGCTGAAATGGTGGCGCAAGGATGGAGACGCCACGGGCGAGACCGAGCGGGCGCTTAGCTTTGCCAGCCCGGGCCGCCGCCAGCGCGCGGCGCAAAAGCCCGAGGGGCAGGGCACGGCGCCGGTCATTCCCGGCCAGACGCCGCCGCGGCCGCGGCCCGCCTGGCTCGACCGCAAGGGCGAGGCGCTGCGCAGCGAGACCTATGAGACGGCGCGGCTGCGCTTTCCGGGCTATGACATCTACAATGTCGAGGGCCAATGGCGCGACTGGTCGCGCGACAAGCCCGCCGCCGACGACCCCGACCGCGCCTTCCTCGCCTTCTTCCGCCGCTTTGCCGAGGCCAATCCGCTCTAGGCGGGGTCCGATTGCCAATTGGCAATCGCATGGATCGAGGCGCGATGGAGGTCACGATCCCCCTGTCTCGCAGGGCTGCCGCGCGCCGCATACGCGCATTGTCACAAAAGATTATTTTCAAAGCGATGTTTCGCTTAGGCTCCCCGAGCAGAAGGCCGGTGCAGGAGGCGCCGGGGTTCACAGGGAGGACGACAGATGAAGACCACGACACTGCTCGCACTGGCCACGGCGCTGCCCTCGATGGCGTTGGCCGATGCCCATATGGAGGCCTCGGGCGGCGCGCTGAGCTATGGCGAACGCCCCTTCTACCTGATCGAGGCGATGGAGGACGGCCCGCTCAAGGACAAGCTGATGTCCTGCCAGGGCCAGACGCCCGAGCGCAGCGCTTTTTCCATCGCCCATCGCGGCGCGCCGCTGATGATCCCCGAGCACACCAAGCAATCCTATGTCGCGGGCGCGCGGCAGGGCGCGGGCATCGTCGAATGCGACGTGACCTTCACCGCCGATCACGAGCTGGTCTGCCGCCATGCGCAGAACGACCTCGCCACCACCACCGACATCCTCGTCACCGATCTCGCGCAGAAATGCACGAGCCCCTTCACCCCGGCGGGCGAGGGGACGGATGCAAGCGCCGAGTGCCGCACCTCCGACCTGACGTTGGCCGAGTTCCGCGAGCTCAGCCCCAAGATGGACGCATCCGACAAATCCGCGACCACGCCCGAAGAGTTCCAGGGCGGCACCGCCCCTTGGCGCACCGATCTCTATGTCGCGGGCACCGAGCTTCTGACCCATGCGGAATCGATCGAACTCATCGACGGCCTCGGCGCGGATTTCACGCCCGAGCTCAAGGCGCCCTCGGTCGAGATGCCGCATGAGGGCTTCAGCCAGGAAGACTACGCCCAGAAGATGATCGACGAGTACAAGGATGCGGGCATCGACCCGTCCCGCGTCTGGGCGCAGAGCTTCAACCTCGACGACATCAGA
>NZ_KZ304979.1 GCF_002723615.1 Limimaricola cinnabarinus | reverse complement strand
ATCTGCGCCTCAAGCCTGAGTTCTGCAACAACGCCAAGCGAGAGGCGCATGGCTTACCCGGAAAAGCCGGTTTCGATCTCGTCCAGCGTGCCCATCAGCGACCGATGAGGAACTGATCGTCCGCATCTCGGTCGAGACCGCCGAGGCGCGCGATCGCGCGCGGGCGGTCATCGACGACCACCTCGCCCGCTTCGCCCATCGCGAGGGGTTCGAGCGGATGGCATGGCAGGGCCCCGCTTCCCTTTCCCGGGACTGATCCGGCTCCCGCTCCCCGGCGCCTTCGCGGGCAGGAGCATCGCGCCCCTTGCGGCTCAATGCCTACCCCTCAAGTCATTGTTATAATTTGCTATTTATCTCTTGGTTGAGGATACAAACGCCCATTCTCAATCATACTGGTGGATGGCAAAGACCCCCATGCGGGCCGCTTCGAAGGCCGGTCGGACAGGACCGCTCCTCCAAACCGGTGCCGTCCGATGCGCCAGAGCGCTATCCCCGGCCTCGCCCGGCACCGTTGCAGGCAAGGGCTTTCGCGGCCCTTGCGCTTGCGTTTTCGCGACTGCGCTCAGCGCGGGATGGGCCTCACCAGCGCCCTCAAACGACCGTATCTATAGACCAACAAAAACTGGAAACTGGCGCATCGCGCCGGTAGCCCATCCGCGAAGGGCCCCGAGGCGACGCGCCCTGCCCTTCCGGCGGCCCTGTCCCACGGGCCGATTGCCGCTATAAACGCAGGCGCGCATCCCCGCGCGAATTGGAGCGACGCGCGTGCCGCGCGATCTGAAGCGACGCGCGTGCCGCGCGATCTGAAGCGACGCGCCTGCGGCGCGATGACGGGAGACCCCATGAAGACGATCTACGTGCTCAACGGCCCGAACCTGAACCTGTTGGGCAAGCGCCAGCCCGAAATCTACGGCCACGAGACGCTCGACGACGTGGCGCGGATCTGCGCGGCGGCGGCCGATCCCGGCTTCGAGATCCGGCTGGAGCAGTCGAACCACGAGGGCGTTCTGATCGACTGGATCCACGAGGCGCGCGAGGCGAGCTGCGGCATCGTCATCAACCCCGCCGCGCTGACCCACAGCTCGATCGCGATCCTCGACGCGCTCAACGCCTATGATCCACCGGTGATCGAGGTGCATCTGAGCCAGGTGCACAAGCGCGAATCCTTCCGCCACCACTCCTTCGTCTCGCGCCGCGCCGACGGGGTGATCGCGGGGCTCGGGGTCGAAGGCTATGCCGCGGCGGTGCGCCGGATCTGCCAGCTGGCCGGGGCGAAGGGCTGATTGCCCCCCTTGCGGTTCAGCCGTCCGCGCCGCGCTCCAGCCGCGTGACCGAGAGGGGCGGCAGCTCGATCCCCTCGACCGTCACCGCCTGCGCGGTGTGGTTGAACCAGAACCGCTCGCGCGCCGTGTCGCGGCGGCGGATGCCATGGGGCAGCGCAACCGTGTCGAGACCCGCCCGCGCGCACAGCGCGGCGAGGATGCGCCGCGCCGCCTGTCCGTCGGGCCAGCCGCCCAGATAGCTCACCCGCCCCTCGCGCATCATCGCGGGCGCGCCTTGCGCATCGCGCTCCACCACCCGCGCCGCGCCCTCCAGCGCCTCGCGGTAGCCCGCGAAGGCCCCGCCCTGCTCCAGAGCCGCGGGGCAGTCGGGGCGCAGGCTTTCGACATGGCTCACCGTCACGTCGAGGCCCGGAAAGGCGGGCGGCAGCGGCACGGGGATCGAGAATTCGCCATCCCGCGCGCCCGAGCGCGGGCCGAGCAGCACCTCCGCCCCGGCCTCCGCCAGAGCGGATTTCAGGCCCTCGGCCATGTGCATCAGCCCCGGCGCCACGATCAGCCGGTAGCCCGTGAAATCGCGCGCCGTGGCGGGCAGGATGTCGATCGACAGCCCCAGCCCGCGCAGCGCCTTGTAGAAATCGAGCACGAGGCCGAAATAGCTCAGCCCCGCGCCATGCGGCTGCACCGCCCATGCGGCGTCGGCGTCGTAATCGAACAGGACCGCCACCTCGGCCTTCGTGGCCGACACCTCGGGCGCCTGCGCGATCTCGCGCGCGACCTGTGCCGCCTCCTCCAGCCCCGGCGCGGGCTGGCTGTCGGGGCGCAACAGCCCCGCATGAAGCTGCTCCTGCGCGAAAGGCGCCTGCCGCCAGCGGAAGTAGCTCACGCAATCCGCGCCATGGGCAAAGGCTTCCCAGCTCCACAGCCGGACCATGCCCGGCAGCGGCGCGGGGTTGTGCGGGGCCCAGTTCACGGGGCCGGGCTGCTGCTCCATCACCCACATCCGCCCGCGCCCCACGGCGCGGTAGAGATCGTGGTGAAAAGCCTGGAAATCCGGCTCGCCCTGCCGGGCGAAATCGCGCTGCGTGTCCGCATCCGCCCCGGCCCGGTCTTCGAGAAAGCCCAGAGGATAGCTGTCCCACGACGCGAAATCGAGGTCCTCGCCAACCGCGAAATGATCGAAATCGGTGATCCGGCCCATGTAGTTATGGGTGATCGGCGCCTCCGATCGCGCCCGGATGATCCCGACCTGCCGCCGGTTGAAGCGCACCACCTGATCCGAGGAAAACCGCCGGAAGGCCAGCGCATGGGCCGGGTTGGGCTCGGTCACGGTGAGGTTGGGCAGGTCGATCTCGTCGAAATCGCGGTAGGCCATCGACCAGAACACATTGCCCCAGGCCGCGTTGAGCGCGTCGATATCGACGTAACGGGCACGAAGCCAGCGCCGGAAAGCCACCCGCGCCGCGTCGGAATAGGAGATCGTCGTGTCGTGGCAGCCATATTCATTGTCGGTCTGCCACGCCGCGACGTGGTCGTTGCGGCCATATCTCTCGGCCAGAAGCGTCACGATCCGGTCGCTCTCGGCGGCGTAGCCCTCGTGGGAAAAGCAGTAATGGCGGCGCGAGCCGAACTTGCGCGGGCGGCCCTCCGCGTCCACCGCCAGCATGTCGGGGTGCTTATCAAGCATCCAGCGCGGCGGCGTGGCGGTGGGCGTGCCGAGCACGACCTTCAATCCCGCTTCGCCCAGCGTCCAGATCGCCTCATCGAGCCAGTCGAAGCGCAGATCGCCGGGGCTCGGCTCCAGCCGCTCCCAGGCGAATTCGCCGATCCGCACCCATGTCAGCCCGGTCTCGGCCATGCGGCGCGCATCCTCGGCCCAGAGGCTGCGCGGCCAGTGTTCGGGGTAGTAGCAACAGCCCAGAGTGCGGAGGGGATCGGTCATGTCGGCCTGCCTGTCGGTCATATGCGCCTGCCCTCGATCACCCAGATGGTTTCGGGAAAGGCGGCGGGAAGCTGGATGCCGTGGCTCATCAGATAGGCCCCCGGCAGCTCGACCGCGCCGCGCGCCAGCGCGACATCGCCGCGCGAGGCGGGGCCGATATCCTGCCCGTTCACCAGCTCCAGCCGGTAGAGCGCATCGGGCTCCAGCCCGGTGAGCGGCAAGGGCCGGGGCAGGATCTGCGGCGAGGTGCCCGCGCGGCCCGCGAAGACGACGAAACGCGCGCCCGCCTCGGCGATCTGCGCCTCGGCGATGATGGCGTCGTCGGCGCTGTCGAGCCGGTGGATCTCGGCCCGCATCATCCAGTCGCGGTTGGCCTTCCACCAGGCGGTGACGCGGGTGAGCGCCTGCGCCTCGTCTTCCGTAAGCTCGCGCGGGTCCATCTCGAAACCCATATGCCTTTGCGCCGCGACCCAGGCGCGCATCGGCATCGACAGCACCCGCCCCGAGGTGTGGCAGCGGCGCGGGCCGACATGGCTGCCGGTGATGGCGGCGGGCAGGAACAGCGCCGCCTCGTGCTGGATGCGCAGCCGCTCGACCGCGTCATTGCTGTCCGACAGCCAGACCCGCTGCGTGCGCGCCAATATCCCCGCATCGATCCGCCCGCCGCCGGATGCGCAGCTCTCGATCTCGACCTTCGGATGCGCCGCGCGCAGCCGGTCCAGAAGATCGTAGACGCCGCGCGTCTGGGCCGCGTCCGGGTAGGGCAGGAGCCGGTTGTGATCCCACTTGACGTAATCGACCGCGTGATCGCGCAGCACCGCGCCGATCCGGTCGAAGAGGTAGTCGCGCACCGCTTCGTTGGCGAGATCGAGCACACGCTGCTGGCGCCCCTCGATCTGGTCCATCGGCCCCAGCGCCCAGTCGGGATGGGCGCGGAAGGTCTCGCTCTCGGCATTGATCATCTCGGGCTCGAACCAGATGCCGAAGCTCATGCCGAGATCATGCACATGATCGATCAGCGGTGCGAGCCCATCGGGATATTTCCGCTCGTCGATCCACCAGTCGCCAAGGCTCGTGGTGTCGTCGTCGCGCCGCCCGAACCAGCCATCATCGAGCACGAAGCGCTCCGCGCCGAGCGCGCTCGCGCGCGTGGCGATCTCCTTCAGCTCGGCGACGTCATGGTCGAAATAGACCGCCTCCCAGCAATTGTAATGCACCGGGCGCGGGCGCTCGGGCGCGGGCCACTGCACGATCCGGTCGCGGATATGGCGCTGGAACGCGGTGGCGCAGCCATTGAGGCCCGCGCGCGAGAAGGTGACGAGCAAGGGCGCGGTCGCCGCGCGGGTGAGAGGCGCAAGCTCGGTGCCGCTCGCATGGCCGAACTGCACCTGCCGCCGCCCGTCGGGCAGCTCCTCGGCCACCATCCGGTGCCCGCCCGACCAGCCATAATGAAAGCCGTAGGCCGCGCCGGCGGTGTTGGTGGCCCCGCGCCCCGGCACGATCAGGCCGGGAAAATGCTCGTGCCCCGAGCGCCCCGTGCGCGCCTCGCGCATTCGGATGCCCGCCGACCACGGCGTGCGCTGAAGCCGGAACTCCCCGATCCAGCGGCCCGAGACGTCGATCATCTCGTCGGAAAGCTGCGGCGCGGGCAGCACGGGGGCCGCGAGCCAGTCGAGCATCACCGGCGCGTCGCTCTCGATCTCGGCCGAAAGCGTCAGCACATGGGTTTCGGCGTCGATGGCAAAGCGCGCGACATAGCGCAGCCCGATCTCGTCATCGCCCGCTTTCACGGTGAGCGCGTTCTCCCCGGCCTCGACCTCCAAAAGCCGCAGCCGGGGGCGCAGCACCCGGCCCTCGGCGTCGCGCAGCGCGAGCCCCGGCTGGCCGGGAAAGCCGCGATCGGCCTCGGGGCAGATCGAAAGCGCCGGGTTGGCGTCGAGCATGCCGCCGGTGACGTCGCGCGCCTCTGCCGCCGCGATGGACGAGAGGTCGCAGGCCTTGGGCAGCGGCGCGCCCCAGTAGACGACGCAAGGCAGCCGCCCGCCCGATCCGGCCAGAACGAGGGTCTGGGCAAAGCTGTCGAGACGCCAGCAATCGGTGGTCATTTCACGGCTCCCAAAGTCAGGCCGGCGATGAAGTGGCGCTGCATCAGGAAGAACATCGCCACCGGCGGCAGCGCGGCGACGATGCTGCCCGCGCTCATCAGGTGATAGGCCGCGCGGTATTGCGCGTTGAACGAGGTGATCCCCGCCGTCACCGGCTGGCTCTCGGCCCCTTGGGTCAGCACCACGGCCCAGAAATAGTCGTTCCAGATGAAGGTGAAGATGAGGACGGCCAGCGCCGCGATGGCGGGCTTCATCAAGGGCAGCACCACGAACCAGAAGATCCGCCATTCCGCCACGCCCTCGACCCGTGCCGCCTCGATCAGCTCATAGGGCAGCGCGCGGATGAAGTTGCGCATGAAGAGCGTGCAGAACCCGGTCTGAAAGGCGATGTGGAACAATACCAGCCCGGTCTTGGTGTTGTAGAGGCCGAAATCGAGCGTCAGGTCGCGCACCGGCACCATCAGGATCTGGAAGGGCACGAAATTGCCCGCCACGAAGAGAAAGAAGATCCACAGATTGGCGCGGAACTTGTAGATGCCGAGCGCGAAGCCGGTCATGCACGACAGCGCCACCGCGCCGATCACCGTCGGCACGGTGATCAGCACCGAGTTCCACAGGTAGCGCGGCATGTCGCTTTCGAAGAAGACCTTGGAGTAGTTGGAGATCCCCTCGAAGGAGGAGGGCCAGCCCCAGTAATTGGCATTGGCGAAATCGGCGTCGGGCCGGATCGAGAAGACCGCGACGGCGATCAGCGGCAAAAGCCACAGCACGAGGGCGGCGGGAATGAGCGCCTGATAGGCGAATTGCGCGGGGCGCGAGGCGCGCTCGATGGGTGCGGGAAACATCTCAGTCCTCCAGGGGGGGCAGGTCGGCCTGCGCCGTCTTGGTCAGCCCCGCGCGAATCCGGGCGTAGCTTGTGGCGATACGGTGGCGGGCCTCCTCCGCGTCGAGGCCGTCCAATGTCAGCCCGACCCATGCGCCGCGGAAATAGGGCGGCCGATGCGCGGCCCCCGCCTCGATCAGCATCTCGGCGGTCTCGCGGTCGGGGGTGGCGACGACCACGGTGTCGGTATTGGTCTCGCGGTGCTCGAAATCGCCCCAGCAGGCGAACATCTTGCCGCCGACCTTCCAGGAGTCGAGCTCGCCCGGACCCGAGCGCACCGCGCCGGGCTGCGCGGCGCAGATCGCGTCGAATTCGTCGCGGGTCATCGGCCGCGCTCCTCGCGATACATCGACCACAGGAAATAGGTGATGAAGACCAGCATGATGAGAAACAGCACCACCGCGATGGCCGCGCCATAGCCCATGCGGAAGCCGTATTCCGACAGCGCCACCTCGAACATGTAGAAGCTGAGCACCCGGCTTTGCCCGAAGGGCCCGCCGCCGGTCATGATCGAGATGAGGTCGAAGGAGCGCAGCGCGCCGATGATCGTCACCACGAAGGCGATGAAGGTCGCCGGTTTGAGCTGCGGCAGGATGATGTGCCACAGCATCCGAAAGCCCCTGGCGTTGTCGAGCCGCCCCGCCTCGATCTGCTCGGGGTCCACGGCGTTGAGCCCGGTGAGATAGAGGATCATGCAATAGGCCGTCTGCGGCCAGAGACCGGCGGCGATGATGCCGTAGGTCACCCAGCGCTCATCGCCCAGAACATTGACCGGCCCCGCGCCGAACCAGCCCAGCATGACGTTCAGGAGGCCGAAGGACGGATCGTAGAACCAGCTGAAGACGAGGCCGACGACGACCTGTGAGATCACGAAGGGAAAGAAGAACAGCGATTTGTAGATGCGGATGCCGGTGACGGTCTGGTTGAGCAGAAGCGCGATGGCGAGCCCCATCGGGATCGCCAGAAGATAGAGCACCAGCCAGATCACGTTGTTTTTGAGCGAGGTGTAGAAGGCGTCGTCCCAGTACATCTCCTCGTAATTGCGCAGGCCGACATATTCGGCCGCGCCCAGCCCGTCCCATTCATAAAGCGAGACATTGAAGCTCTGGAACACCGGGATCAGGACATAGACCGCGAAGAACAGGATGCCCGGCGCGAGAAACAGCCATGGCGTGATGGCGATCTGGTTGCGGCGCCACCACGAGCGCGGCGCGGGCCCGGGGGCTGGCCGGTCTGCGGTGGAGGGGGGGAGCGGGGCCATGGCAGCACCTTTCGAACGGGGTCGGGGCCTCGGGATGGAAAAAGGGCCGGGGGCGGGCGGGCCGCCCCCGGCAGGCGCGCGGCGCGCGATCAGTAGATCCGCTGGCGCGCGCGCTCGAGCCGGTCGAGGATGCGGTCGAGATTGTCGGGCTTGACCATGAACTCCTGAAAGCCCTCCATCGCCACCTTGGCCATCTCGGCGGGCGCGTCGCGGTCGAAGAACTGCGCCACGCCGCCGGGGCTGTTGGACGACAGCGTCTCGAAGCCTTCCTTCAGGAACTTGTCCTCATCCACCGAGGAATTGGCGTTGACCGGAAGCTGCCCCAGCGCGTCGCCCGCGTTGATCTCGGTCTGGTTCTCGGCCGAGGTCACGAATTCGAGGAAGGCGCGCGCGGCCTCCTTGTTCTGCGCCCCCGACGGGATGTGGAAGGTGTCCGTGGGCGCGTCCTCGGCCAGTTCGACATCCCCGTTGATCGCCGGGAACTGGTAGTAGTCGAGCTGGTCGTCCGACAGCCCCGCCTCGCGCAGCGGTGCCACGGCGAAGTTGCCCATGAGGTAGGCCGCCGCATCGCCATTGACCATGAAGGGCAGCGCCTCCTGCCAGCTATAGGCGGTGTGATTGTCGATGAAGGCGCCCATCTCGATCAGCTCGGCCCAGTTGGCAAAGGTCTGGCGGACCCGGTCGTCGGTCCATTCGACCTCACCGGCGGTGAGCGCCATGTGGAAGTCATAGCCGTTGGTGCGCATGTTGAGATAGTCGAACCAGCCGGCGGCGGTCCACAGGAACTTGGTGCCGATGGTGAAGCACTTGATGTCGTTGTCCAGAAGCGTCTGGCAGTTCGACTTGAAGGTCTCCCAGTCCTGCGGCTCCTCCAGCCCGTGCTCCTCGTAGAGATCCTTCCGGTAATAGACGCCCCACTGGTAGTAGGTATAGGGCACGCCCCATTGCTTGCCGTCGAGCGTCATCGCCCCCTTGGTCGAGGCGAGGCTCTCGCTCATCTCCGCGTCCCACAGATCCGAGACATCCTCGAACAGCCCGGCATCGACATAGGGGGCCATGCGGTTGCCCGCATACCAGTTCGCCACGTCCGGCGGGTTGGCGGTGAGGAAGTTGCGGATCTGCGTCTTGTAGGCCTCGCGGTCGATCACCGTCAGCTCGATGTCGAGATCGGGATGCATCTCGCCGAAGCGCTCGACCATCCCCTCCATCACCGCGCGCGGCGCCGGGTTCGACATGTCCGAAAAGATCTTCAGCTCGCCCGACAGCGCCATCTCGTGGCTTTCGGCCAGCGCGCCGCTGCCCAGCAGGGTCGTCATGGCCAGCGCGGCAAGCGCGGCCCGGTAGTGAGTAACCATGGTCTCCTCCCCATTACTCTCCGCAAGTCCAGTCTCATTATTTGAGACTAGGTTTTGCATATTGAAATCATACGCCGGGTTGCCCTATGCTTGTCAACAGTTCAGGCGCAATCGGACGCGCCGGAACATGAGGGGGGAGGCGAAATGACGGCGCAGCGGAGCGAAACACAGGCGGGCGACGGCACCATCGGCAAGGCGGTGGCGGTGCTCGATCTCGTGGCCGGATTCGAACGCCCCGTGCGGTTCAACGAGCTGCGCGAGCGCTCGCCCTTTCCCAAGGCGACGCTCTACCGGCTGCTGCAGACGCTGACCAATCAGGGGCTTCTGGCGCTCGACCCCGAGCGGCAGACCTATGCGCCGGGGCTGCGGCTGATGCGGCTCGCCCATGCGGCGTGGGAGCAATCCTCGCTCGCCCCGGTGGCGCGCCCGCACCTCGCGCGGCTCGCTGCCCGCGCTTGCGAGACGGTGCATCTCGCGCAGCTCGACGCCGGACAGGTGCTCTATGTCGACAAGCGCGTGCCTTCGCGCCCGGTCGAGATGTTCAGCCAGGCGGGCAAGGTCGGCCCGGCCCATTGCACCGGCGTCGGCAAGGCGATGCTCGCCTTTCTCGAAGGCGAGGCACTCGACCGGGCGGTGGCGCTGCAAAGCTTCTACCGCTTCACCCCGCACACGATCACCGACGCGGAGAGCTTGCGCGCCGAGCTGGCCGAGATCCGCGACCGCGGCCATGCCTTCGACCGCGAGGAGCACGAGCCGGGCATCATCTGCGTCGCGATGCCGATCCTCTCGGCCCGGGGCCGGGTGATCGGCGCGCTGTCGGTCACCTCGGTGACCGCCCGCAAGACACTGGACGATTTGGAAAAGATGGTGCCGCTGCTGCGCGAGACGGCGGCGTGCATCTCGAAGGACACGGAGGCGTGGCGCTTTCCCGATCCGGGACGGGCCCGCGACAAGGGAGAGAGCGATGTCTGACGTCACCCTGCGCAAGCTGGTGAAGCGATACGGCGAGGTCGAGGTGATCCACGGGGTCGACCTCGACATCTCGGATGGCGAATTCGTGGTCTTCGTCGGCCCCTCGGGCTGCGGCAAGTCCACTTTGCTGCGAATGATCGCGGGTCTGGAGGAGACCAGCGCCGGAGAAATCCGCATCGGGGCGAGCGACGTCACCCGCGCCGACCCCGCCGATCGCGGCGTCGCCATGGTGTTCCAGACCTATGCGCTCTACCCGCACATGACGGTCGAGGAGAACATGGGCTTCGGGCTGAAGATGACCGGCCATGCCAAGGCCGAGATCAGGGAGAAGGTCCGCGAGGCGAGCCGCATCCTCAAGCTCGACGATTACCTCAAGCGCAAGCCCAAGGCGCTCTCGGGCGGCCAGCGCCAGCGCGTCGCCATCGGCCGCGCCATCGTGCGCGGGCCGGAGGTGTTCCTCTTCGACGAGCCCCTGTCCAATCTCGACGCCGAGCTTCGGGTCGACATGCGGGTGGAGATCGCGCGGCTGCACAAGGAGATCGGCGCGACGATGATCTATGTCACCCATGATCAGGTCGAGGCGATGACGCTCGCCGACAAGATCGTGGTGCTCAGGGGTGGCAATATCGAGCAGGTCGGCGCGCCGATGGATCTCTACCGCGACCCCGACAACCGCTTCGTCGCGGGCTTCATCGGCTCTCCGGCGATGAATTTCGTCGGCGGCTCGGTGGCCGAGGACGGCGTTCTGGCCCCCGGCCTCGGCGCGCGGACCCTGCCCAGCGGCGCGGCCCTGCCCGCGCCCGGCGCGGAGGTGATCGTCGGCGTGCGCCCGCAGCACCTTACCCTCGCGCCGGGCGACAGCCACCTCGTCGATCTGGTCGAGCGTCTGGGCGGCGTCTCCTACGCCTATCTCGTGGCGGGCACGGGCGACCGGCTGGTGGTCGAGCTGAGCGAGGACGACCCCGCGCCGCGCTCGGGCGAACGGGTCGGGCTCGAGATCGCGGCAGAGCGGGTGATGCTGTTCGATGCGGCCAGCGAGCGGCGGCTGCGCTAGGCCGCGCCCCGGCGCCCCGCGCAAGGGAACAGGCCCCCTTTCGCCGCCGCCCTCTTTCGCAGACATCCTTGGGTCCGCGCCCGCGCGCCCTAGATGAGCGGCAGCCTGCAAAGAGAGCCCGATGACCCAAGCGACCGATCCCGCCCCGCCCCGCCCCGGCCCGCTGCGCCTTCTGGTCTGGGGCGGTGCCGCGCTCATGGCGGGGCTGAGCCTGATCGCGGGCCATCCGGTGGTGGCGCTCGGCGCGGCGGGCGCGATGGCGCTGGCGGCGCTTCTGCCGCTCTACACATGGGTCTCGGGCATCGTGATGCCGCGCGGGCTGGCCACCGGCATTCTCGTCTATTGCCTCTGCGCCTTCGGCCTGGGCGAGGCGGCCGGCTTCTACGCCGCCATCCCGGTCTGGGACATGGCGCTGCATTTCGTGGCCTCGGCGGTGCTGGCGCTGGTGGGCGTGGCGCTGGCGCTCCTGCCCACCGCCGGGGCCGCGCCGCGCACCGCGGGCTGGATTCTCGGCCTGCTCGGCGTCGGCTTCGCGGCCTTGGTCGGTGCCTGCTGGGAGCTGTTCGAATTCTCAATCGACGCCGTTTTCGGCACCAATGCGCAGCGCTCGGGCCTGCCCGACACGATGGGCGACACCGCCGTCAACATCATGGGCGCGAGCTACGGCGCGCTTGCCGCGCTGCGGCGGCTGTGGCGCGGCACCCGCCTGCCGCTCTCGGGGCTTCTGGTCGAGTTCTGCGCCCGAAATCCGATCATCTACGGCGCATGGAGCGGTCGCCGCTTTCCCGCGCATGTTCGAAAGCCCCGCCCATGAAAGACATGACCGATGAGCTCGCCCGCGCCCTGACCGATCTGCGCCACGACGAGACCCCGCCGCCGCTTTCCGAGCGCCGCGTGCAGCTCAGGGCGCTGGAGCGCGAAATCCGCGCCCGCGCCGAGACCATCGCCGCCGCCACCGACGCCGATTTCGGCGGCCGCCCGCGCCCCGAGACGCTGCTGACCGAGGTCGCCATGACGATCGGCGCGGCGCGGCAGGCCGCGCGCCATCTGCGCCGCTGGGCCCGGCCCGCCCGTGTCGTGCTGCCGCCGCATTTCTGGCCCTCCACCGCGCGGATCGAGCGCGTGCCATTGGGTCTTGTCGGCATCATCGGCCCGTGGAACTATCCGCTGCAGCTGTCGCTGGTGCCGCTGATCGCCGCCATCGCCGGGGGCAACCGGGCGATCCTCCACGCCTCCGAGTACACGCCGCGCACCGCCCATGAGATCGCCCGCATCGTCGAGGCCGCCCTGCCCGGCCGCGCCACCGCGCTCGAGCCTTCGCCCCAGACCGCCGCGGCGCTGGCCGCCGCCCCGCTCGACGGGCTGTTCTTCACCGGCTCCACCGCCACGGGCCGCAAGGTGGCGCAGGCCGCGGCCGAAAACCTCGTGCCCACGGTGCTGGAGCTCGGGGGCAAATCGCCCGCGCTTCTGCGCGCCGATGCCGATCTCGACGACAGCGCCCGCTCGATCGTCGCGGGCAAGCTGCTCAATGCCGGGCAGACCTGCGTCGCCCCCGATTACGCGCTGGTGCCGCGCGCGGCTTTGCAACCCTTCGTCGCCGCGCTGAAAACCGCCAGCGCCGCGCTCTACCCCGACCCGTCCGGCCCCGACTACGCCGCCATCGCCCGCCCCGCCGACCGCGACCGGCTCGCTTGCCTGCTGGACGGGCTGGAAACGGTGCCGCTGATGGCGCATCCGCCCGCGCCGCCGCGCATGGGCGCGGTCGCGGTGATCGACCCGCCGCGCGACCACGCGCTCATGCAAGAGGAGATCTTCGGCCCGATCCTGCCGCTGATCCCCTATGACACGCCGCAGGAGGCGCGCGATTTCGTCAATGCCCGCCCCTGCCCGCTGGCGCTCTATGTCTATGGGCGCGACACGAAGGCCGCGCGCGCCGAGGCGGAGGCGATCCGCTCGGGCGGCGCGATGATCAACGAGGCGGTGATCCATGTCGGCATCCACCAGCTGCCCTTCGGCGGCGCGGGCGACAGCGGCATGGGCGCCTATCACGGCGAGGAGGGGTTCCGCGCCTTCACCCGGCCGCGCAGCGTCATGGTCGCGCGCCCTTCGCTGGCGCGCCTCGTCCGCCCGCCTTATGGCCGCAATATCGAGCGCATCGTGAAATCGCTGATCGGCTAGGCCGGGTAATCGCGCCCGCGCCAGCCCGCCCGCCGCCCGCGCGCGCCGTTCCACAGCGCCACGAACTGGATCGCCAGCACCACCATGACGCCCAAGGGGTGTGCCGCGACCGAGAGCCAGGGCTGACGCAACCGCACCGCCATCGCCGCCCGCGCGCCCAGCACCAGCGCGCAGGCCGCGCCCGAAAGCCACGCCGCCCAACCGGCCCCCGCGAAAAGCGCGGCGATGAGGGTGAGAAACGGCAGCACATGCCCGCCGAACAGCAGCAGCGTCCAGACCGGCAGCGCGCGCTTCGTCGCCATCCCCTCGGTCGCGTTCTTGGAAAACCCCTGCCAGACGGCGCCCGCGCCGTCATACATCCGGCAGGTGGCGATCGGCGTCGCGTCGCACAGATCCGTGCGCCCGCCCGAGGCGCGCACCCGGCGCGGCAGCTCCAGCCCGTCATGCATCCGGCTGGCAAAGGCCGCGTGTCCGCCCGCCGCGCCGTACGCCCCGCGCCGCACCGCCATCAGCTGGCCGCAGCCCGCGCCAAAGGCCGGATCGGGCCGCGCGCGGGCCATGGGCAGCGGCAGGTAACCCAGAAGCGTGGTGAAGATCTGCGGGATCACGATCTTTTCGGCCCATGTCCCCGTCACCTGCCCCGGAAAGCCGCTGAGAAGATCGAGCCCCTGCCGGTCCATCTCCCCCGTCATCCGCGCCGCCGCCTGCGGATCAAGCCGCACATCGGCATCGACGAACAAAAGCACCGGATGCCGCGCGGCGCGGCTCAGCTGCCAGCAGGCATGGGTCTTGCCGATCCAGCCCGCGGGCAGCGCCGCGCCGCGCAGCAGCCTGACGCGCGGATCGGCCGCGGCCCGCGCGGCGACGATCTCGCCCGTTTCGTCGCTCGACCCGTCATCGAGCACCACGACCTCGACCGCGACGCCGCGCTGCGCCAGCGCCGCATCGAGCGCGGGCCCGATGTTTTCCGCCTCGTCTCGCGCCGGGATCAGGATCGACACCGCCCCCGACATTGCCGCCTCCCCCGCCCCCTCGGGCGGGCGCAGCGCCGCGAGGTTCACGAGGCACATCACCGCGAAGAGCGCCGCCAGCGCGAGGCCGAGGATCGACAGGGCCAGCAGCATCATCGCTCTTCCATGTGATCGGGCGAAAAGCGCCGCCCCGAGAGCGCCGCCCGCCCCCGCTGCCACAGCCCGTAGACCCCGCCCGTGCCGCGCGCGCCTCCCAGCACCGTCTCGAAACCGGCGGGATCGCGCGCCATCGCCAGCCCGGCCAGCGCGTCGCAGCTTTCGGTCAGCGCCGCCTCCAGCCGCGCGCCGATCCCGTCCGCCCCCTCGCCCTCGCGCGCCATGACCGGCGCGCCGAAGCGGATCAGCGCCTCGGGCCGCCTTTCCGACCAGAACGGGTATTCCAGCGCCATGGGCAGCGCCACGACATCCCGCCGCCGCGCCATCAGATGCGCCGCACCGGGGCGCAGCCCGAGCGGCCGCTCGCGCGGATCGGCAAAGCGCCCCTGCGCGGTGATCCACAAGACCCTGTCGGGCCGCGCCATCAACGCGCCCGCCACCCGCAGGAACTCCGCCGCCCCGCGCCGCCCCGCGCCGACGCCAAAGAGCCCGATGCGCCGCATGAAGGGATAGCTCTCCAGCATCTTCGCCTCGATCGGGCCAAAGCCGGTGCGACCGGGAAACAGGCTTTCATGCAGCCCGATCATCACCGCCGGGTCCCACCATGAGGGATGGGTGCAGACCACCATGACGGGGCGGTCACGGGGCAGATCCGGCAATCCGGGCCGGGCGATGCGCACCGCACGAAACTGCGCGCGCAGCTGGCGGCGCATCACGGAGGCGAAGAACCGCGCCATCGGCGCCGAGCGCGCCGCCTCGGGATCACTCGGCCGCGACATCCGCGCGCCCATCTGCCGCCCCGCCCGCGTCCCGGTCGAGCGTGTCGGCGGCGATCCAGCCCGACATCAGCGCCATCGGCATCCCCGGCCCCGGATGGGCCGAGCCACCGGCGAGATAGAGCCCCTCGACCTGCCGCGAACGGTTGCCCGGCTTGAACGCGCCCATCACCTTGCCATGGCTCGCCAGCCCGTAGATCGCGCCGTTGAGCACGCGGTAGCGGTCATGGATGTCCTGCGGCGTGAGCGACCGTTCGACCACGATCCGCGCGTCGATGTCCTCCATCCCCGCCGTGCGCCTGAGCTTGTTCATGATCACCTCGCGGTAGCCGGGCAGCATCTCGCGCCAGTCGTGATGCGGACGCAGATAGGGCGTGTGGACGAGCACATAGAGCGCCTCGCCCCCTTCGGGCGCGACGCCGGCTTCGGTGCGCGCGGGTGCGGCGACATAGGCGGTCGGGTCGGGGGCGGGCTCGCCCTTGTCATAGATCGCGGCGAACTCCTCCTCGGGGTCGCGCGAAAAGACGAAGTTGTGATGCGCCAGATGCTCATAGGCCCGGTCGAGCCCGAGATAGAGCACCACCCCCGAACAGGCCGCCTCGCGCTTGCGGCTTCTGGCAAAGGCCGCGCCCTCATCGCCGCCCACCAGCTCGTCATAGGTGCGCACGCTGTCCATGTTCGACACGATCCGCTCGCAGGCAACGCGCTCGCCCGTCTCGGTGACGATGGCGCGCGCCCGCCCCCCCTCGACCTCGATCTTGGAGACCCCGGTGCCGGTCCTGACCTCGACCCCGAGGCTTTCGGCCAGCCGCGCCAGCGCCTCTGGCACCGCCCGCGTGCCGCCCATCGGATACCACACGCCCTCGCCCTGCTGCATCTGCGCGATGCCGCAGAGCACGGCAGGCGAGGCCAGCGGCGAAGAGCCGACATACTGGATGAAATGCTCCAGCATCTGGGCGACGCGGTGGTCCTTCACGTCGCGCTTGATCTGCCCGGCCACGGTGCGGTGCATCCGAAGCGCCATCACGTCCGACAGCGTCGAGAGATTCATGCTCCCCTTGAGATCCATCGTGTCGCGCAGATCCTCGACCGATTTCCAGAAGAAGAACCGGTCCGAGACATCCGACAGCCGCGAGGCCACCTCCATGAACCGCTCGAAGCCCGCCCGGTCGGCGGGCGAAAGGCGGCCGATCTCCTCCGCCGCCAGCTTGGGATCGTCGCGCAGGTCCAGCACCGTCTTGTCGTCGTAAAAGCAGCGCCATTGCGGATCGAGCCTTCGCAGGTCCAGCTCCCGGTGCAGATCGCGCCCGGCCTCGCCGAAAATCCGCTCCAGCACCCGCGGCATGGTCAGGATGGTCGGCCCCATGTCGAAGCGGAAGCCCTCTGCCTCCAGCACCGCCGCCTTGCCGCCGAGCCAGTCGTTCTTTTCGAACAGAACGACCTTGTGCCCCCGCGCCGCCAGCGTGCAGGCCGAGGCGAGGCCGCCAAGGCCGCCACCGATGATTCCGATCGTCATTCCGCAGCCTCCATCGGCAGTTCCGTCGTCAGCTCTTCATTGCCCGGCAGGCCCAGATCCTCGGCGCAGAGCTTGGCCGCGATGCGCGCGCTCTCGAAGATCGTCGGCAGGCCCGAGCCGGGATGCGTGCCGCCGCCGGTAAGATAGACCCCGTCGATATCCTCGAAGCGGTTGCGGGGCCGGTAATGCAGCATCTGCCCGAGGTTGTGCGCAAGGTTGAAGGTCGCGCCGTTGTAGACCGCGAGCTTGGAGCGCCAGTCCTCGGGCGTGAACATGATCTCGGTGCGGATCGCGGGGCGGATGTCGCGCCCCGCCAGCTTCGACACCCGGTCGAGGATCTTCTCGCGGTAGGCGGGCGCCAGCGCCGCCCAATCCTCGCCGCCCGTGAGGTTGCCCACCGGCGCCAGCACGTAGAGCGCCGAATGGCCCTTAGGCGCCAGTGTCGGATCGGTCACGCTCGCGTTCTGCACGTAGATCGTCGGCTCCACCGGGGCCTTGCCCGCGTCGATCTCGGCCACGTTGCGCTGGTAGTCGTTCGAGAAGGCGATGGTGTGGTGGCTCATATCCGGCAGCTCCCCCTCGATCCCGAGATAGAGCATGAAGGTCGAGCAGGAATAGCTCTTGGACCTGATCCGCTTGTCGCTCCAGCGCCTGCGCGCGGCATCGGGCACGAGCGAGGTCATCGCATGGGCGAAATCGGCGTTCATCACCACCGCATCCGCGTCATGCTCGCCCTTGGCCGTCACCGCCCCCACCGCGCGCCGCCCGTCGAGCTTGAGCTTCTCGACCGGCTCCGAAAGCCTGATATCGACCCCCATCCGCGCCGCCACCCGCGCCATGGCCGCGGTGATCGCGTTGCAGCCGCCCTTGGGGTGCCAGACGCCGAAGCCGTATTCGACATGGGCGATGATGGTGAAGAGCGAGGGGCATTTGAACGGCGACATGCCAAGGTATTTCGACTGGAAGGAGAAGGCCACGCGCACATCGGGGTTGCGAAACCAGCGATGCAGCTCGCCATCCACCGTCGACCAAGGCCGGAACTTGGGCAGGGCCTTCAGCATGTCGGGCTGCGCCAGATCGCGCAGGCTGGCGAAGGGGCGTTGCAGGATCGGGCGAAACGCCTCGAACTTGGCGCGGTTGGCCTCCAGATAGCCCTTCACGTTCCTGGCGTCGCGCGCGTCGATCCTGGCCACCTGCTCGGCCAGCCGATCCGCATCCGCCGTCGCGTCGATCCGGCGGCCATCGTCGAATTGCAGCCGGTACATCGGGTCAAGCCGGATCAGCTCGACCTCGGCGTCGAAATCCGCGCCGCAGGCGGCAAAGATCTCGCGCGGGATCTCGGGGTAGAGAAAGAAGGTCGGCCCGATGTCGAAGGTGAAGCCGTCGCGGCGGATCGCGCCGGTGCGCCCGCCGGGCTGGTCCTCCTTTTCCAGAAGCGTGACCTCGGCCCCCGCCGCGCGCAACAGCATCGCGGTGGCAAGCCCGCCGGGGCCCGCGCCGATGACGAGCACGCGGCGCGGCGCGGCGCGGCGTGCAAACGCGGGCGGGATGGCGCGCGGCAGGGCCCCGTCCATCTCAGACGCCTCGTCGGGATCGGCGCGGCGCGATGCCGCTTGCCGAAACGGAATGGATTGCTCTGGGGTGTCGCGTATCTACCATGTATATCGATCTTTATCGTTGTCGGCCCTGCGGGAAGGCGAGGAACCAGTTAGGGCACGAATGGCCAAAGACATGGGAAAAATCGCCGCGACGTCGCGGCCCCCCGGCGCAGACCCCGCGCCGCGCCGGGCGCGCGGCGCGGATCGGGAGAATTTTCCCGTGGGCTCCGTGCTGCTGCCCGCGCCGCTGCGCGCGCCGGTGCGCGCCTTCTACGACGTGGTCCGCGCCGCCGACGACATCGCCGACGACCCCGGGATGCCCCCCGCCGACAAGACCGCCCGTCTCGACGCGATCGAGGCCGGGCTGAGGGGCGAACATGGCGATGCGCGCAGCACCCGCCTGCGCCACGCCCTCGCCGAATGCGGCCATGCGGGCGCGGAGCGCCACGCCATCGCCATGCTCGCCGCCTTTCGCGCCGATATCGCCGCCCGGCCCTGCCGGAGCTGGGCCGATCTCGACGCCTATTGCCACGCCTCGGCCAACCCGGTGGGCCGCTTCCTGCTCGACCTGCATGGCGAGCCGCCCGCCGCCCGCACCGCCTCCGACGCGCTCTGCACCCTGCTCCAGATCCTCAACCACCTTCAGGATCTGGGCGAGGACTGGCGCGATCTGGGCCGCCTCTACCTGCCCGCCGACTGGCTCGCCCAAGCCGGGGCCGATCCGCGCGACCTTGCCCGCCCGGCGCTGACGCCCGAGCTGCGCGCGGTGGTCGACCGGATGCTCGACGCCTGCGGCCCGCTCATGGCCCGCGCCGACGCGCTGCCCGGTCTCGTGCGCTCGCGCCGCCTGCGCGCCGAGATCCGCAGCATCGAGACGCTGGCCCGCCGCCTGCACGCGCAGCTGTCGCGCCGCGACCCGCTGGCCGAACGCGTCGCCCCCGCCCGCGCCGACTGGTGGCGCGCGGGCCTGCGCGGCGGCCTCGCGCTCCTTTCCCCCGGCCCCTCGGCGCGCCCGGCATGAGCGCGCTCGTGCAACAGGGCGTCGAGGAAATCGTCGCAGGCTCGGGCAGCAGCTTTCGCGCGGGCATGCGCGTGCTGCCCGCACCGCGCCGCCGCGCCATCCTCGCCGTCTATGCCTTCTGCCGCGTGGTCGACGACGTGGTCGACGGCCCCGCGCCGCTGGCCGAGCGCCGCGCCGGCATCAAGGCCTGGGAGGCCGAGCTCGCCCGCGCGCGCGAGGGCCGCGCCGAAACCCCGGTGGGCCGCGAGATCGCCCATGCCGCCCGCGCCTATGATCTGCCATATGAAGAGTTCGAGCTGGTGCTCGACGGGATGCGCATGGATCTCGACGGCATGGTCGCCCCGCCGCAGGCGGTGCTCGACGCCTATATCCGCCGCGTCGCGGGCGCGGTGGGCATCCTGTCGATGCATGTCTTCGGCGCGTGGCGCGGCGCGCCCTCGCGCCGCTTCGCCCTGTCGCTGGCCGAGGCGCTGCAGCTTACCAACATCCTGCGCGACATCGAGGAGGATGCCGGTCTGGGCCGTCTCTACCTGCCCGCCGAGCTTCTCGATGAGCTGGGCATCCCGCCCCGCCCCGAGGCGGTGCTCGCCTCCCCCGCTTTGCCCGATCTGCGCCGCCGCCTCGCCGCCCGCGCGCGCGCGGCCTATGCCGCCGCCGCGCGCGAGATCCCGGCCCATTCGCGGCTGCGCATCGCGCCCGCCCTGCTGATGATGGGCCCCTATGAGCGGCTCTTGCGCCAGATCGAGGCCGATGCGCAGCGCCCGCCGCCGCCGCGCGCGCGCTGGCGCAAGCTCATGGACGGGTTGCGCTGCCTCGCCGCGGGCGGTGCCGCGCGGTGAGGCGGGTCCATGTGGTCGGCGCGGGGCTCGCCGGCATCGCCGCGGCGCTGGCGCTCTCCGAGCGCCCCGGCGTGCAGGTCGTGCTGCACGAGGCCACCGCCCGCGCCGGGGGCCGGGCCTGGAGCTTTCACGACGCGCGGCTCGACCGGCGGATCGACAATGGCAACCATCTGGTGCTGTCGGGCAATGCCGAGGTCATGGCCCATTGCGCCCGGATCGGCAGCCAGGCCGCGCTCGACATCGCGGCGCGCGCCGAGATCGACTTTCTCGATATCGCCTCCGGCGCGCGCTGGAGCCTGCGCCTGCCCACAGGCCCGCGCGATCTCCTGCACGGCGGGTTGCGCCTGCCGTCCGGCACCATGCGTGCCCTGCCGGGCGACCTGCTGCGCCTCCTGCGCGCCGATGCGCAGACCACCGTGGCCCAGGCCCTGCCCCGTCGCGGCCCGGCATGGACGCGGCTGTGGGAGCCGCTGACCCTCGCCGTGCTCAACGCCCCGCCAGAGCGCGCCGCCGCCGCGCCGCTTGCCGAGATGCTGCGCCGCAGCGTGCTGCGCGGCGGTGGCGCGAGCCGCCCCGTCACCATGCCCCTCGGCCTCGGCCCCACCTTGGTCGATCCGGCCCTCGCGCTGCTTCGGCAGCGCGGTGTCCGCATCGTCCAGCGCCACGCGCTCACGGGCCTCTCCACGCGCGGCGCGCGCGTGACCGCGCTGCGCTTCGGCGATGACGAGGTGGCGCTCGGCCCCGACGAGGCGGCGATCCTCGCCCTGCCGCCCGAGGCGCTGTCGAAGCTCCTTGCCGCCCCCATGCCCGCGCCGGGCGAAAGCATCCTCAACGCCCATTTCCGCGTGGCCCCGGACCTGGCCGCGCGGATGCCGCCGCTGCTCGGTCTGGTCTCCGGCCTGTCGCACTGGATCTTCCGGCGCGACGACGTGCTCTCCGTCACCGTCTCCGCCGCCGAAAGCTGCCTTGCCGAGGCCGACCTGCAAGGCGAGACGCCCGAGGCCCGGATCTGGCGCGAGGTCGCCCGCGCCGCGGGCACCGATGCGCCGCCCCTTGCCGCCCGGCTGATCCGCGCCCGCGCCGCCACCGCCGCCTGCGATCCGGCGGCGCTCGCCGCCCGTCCGCCGCGTCTTCCGCATGACAATCTGGCGCTGGCGGGCGACTGGCTCGCCCCGCCCCTGCCGCAGACGATCGAGGCGGCGCTGCTTTCGGGGCGCGCGGCGGCGCGGGCGCTGCATCCGGGCTGAGCGGGCCTTGCACTGGGCGCAGACCGGCCCTGCCGGATCGTCGGTTGTCCCGATGCCATGCGAGGCGCATATCTGGCTCAACACGGCAAAACATAGAAAGTCCAGAGACATGGCGCAGACCACCACCGCCCCCTCCCGCCTTCTCGGCCTCGCGGTCGCTCCCTTTGCCATGATCGGCCGCGGGCTGATCGCCATGGCCGAAGCCGGTCCGCGCATGAAGCAGGTCCAGCAGCTCAACGAGATGAGCGACGAAGACCTCGAAGCGCTCGGCACCAGCCGCCCCGAAATGGTGCGCAAGATCTTCGGCGGCGCGATCTACATGTGATCCGCACCGCCCTCCCCGCATGGGGAGAACCGGGCTTCGGCCCGGCCGAGACGGGGGCCTTTTCGGCCCCCTTTCTCATGCGCGATCCTGCTCCTCCCCGCCTGCGGGCTTGAATCATGCGTCGACCCGTCCATATTCGGGGGGCTGACGTTAGCTTTTTCGACCCTTCTGTCTCCGCTCGGCCGGCTCAGTTGATCGATCCAGACTGCAACGCGCCGCAGCTGCCGCATGTCGCGGGCAGCGACAAGACAGGAGACACGGACATGGCCACTGGCACCGTGAAATGGTTCAACACCACCAAGGGCTACGGCTTCATCGCGCCCGACACCGGCGGCAAGGACGTCTTCGTCCACATCTCGGCCGTCGAGCGTTCGGGGCTGAACGGCCTCGCCGACGATCAGAAGGTGTCCTACGACATCGAATCCGGCCGCGATGGCCGCGAGTCGGCGGTGAACCTAGCGCTCGCCTGAGCCCGAAGCCTTGCTGGACGACCGAAAGCGGGGCCATCGGCCCCGCTTTTTCGTTCGGACGGAAGGAAAGCCTGCTTTCCCTTCCGCCACCCCGATGAACCCTCGCAAAACCAGCCTCTTGCGCGGCGTTCCTCAGCCGCGCAGCGCCTGCTCCACCAGCTCCAGCATCCGCTCGGCCAGCGCCTGCCGTGCGGCCTCGTCCAGCCCCTCCTGCCCGTCCAGCGTCAGCACCAGCTTCGCGCCCTCGCCGCGCACCACCGCCCGCGCCCCATCCGCGAGCCGCGCTTCGGCCAAGGGCGGCGGGGCGTCCCGGCGCGGGCGTCCGCCGCGCTGGCGCGGCGCTGGTGCCGCCTCGGCCGAGGCCAGAACCGCCTCCAGCGCCGCCCATTCCTCTGCCGCATCGCGCGCCTCGCACCGCTCCAGCGCCGCGCGCAGTTTCGCCGCGAAACCTCCGCGCAGCGCCGAGGCCAGCCGCAGGCCGGCGGCCTCGGACAGCGCGCGTCCATGCGACAGCAAATCGCCCAGCTCGTAATGCACCAGCGCGAAGGAGCGGATCTTGGAGCGCTTGGCCTTGGAGGCGGCGGCAAAGATCTCGTCCACCGCGGCCTCCATCGAAGGGAACGCCCCCAGATGCGCCGCGACCGCGGCGATGCGGCCACGCTCATATGGGGTGAGCTGCGCGCGGACCTCGTTCTCCTCGACCATCGCCGCATAGGCCGCGCCTGCCTCGACCACGGGCCGCACGATGGCCCGCGCGACCGGCGCGGTCCCGTCCTCGGCCCCGATCAGCGCCAGGGCCCGCATCCGCCGCCAGCCCGAGATCAGCCCGTAGCGCCCCTCGCCCAGATCCATCACCTCGATCGGCAGGCGCTGGCCATTGGCGCGGATCGAGGCGGTGAGCTCCTCCATCGCCTCGGCATCGGTCTCGATCCGGTCGCGGGACAGGTGGTTCACCTGGATGCGGTCGAGCGGCAGCGTCTCGATCAGCCGCCCCTCGGCCTGCGCCTCGCGCCATGCGGCGGCCTGGCTGGCGACGCGCGCGGCCTCGGCGCGGTCGGGCGCGGGGCGGGCATCGCGGCCCGAGGCGGCTTCGGCCGCGACCTGCGCGATCGGGGCCGCAAAGCCGCCGGGGCCGGTCATGGGTTTCGCGGCGAAACCGGCCTCGATCTCGGCCAGCGCCTTCGGGTCGGGCGCCTCAAGCGTCCTGCGTCTGGCCATGGCTTTCCTCCTCGTCTTCCTTCATGTCGCGGTACCAGCTGCCCAGGAGCAGCTCCTTGAACTCGGCATAGGTCCGATCGAAGGCCTCGCGCCCGCGCAGATAGGTCTCGCGGTTGAAGTCGCGGTAATCGGCCTCGTAGATGCCGTTGATCTGCTCGCCCGCCTGGCCCACCAGCGCGGTGAATTCCTGCCGGTAGGCGGTCATGAAATCGCCGAAATAAGCCTGGATCACGTTGGCCAGATCGGTCTGCTGCCCGGCGTCGTAGCGGGTGATGACGGCGCGGACCACGTCCCATTCGAAGCGCATCTCGGGCAGGCCCGCGCGGCGGCGCTGCGCGTTCTCGCCCTCCTCGATCGAGGCGAAGGTCGAGTAGAGCATGTCGAAGAAACGGCCCGTGCTATCGAACTCCAGAAACGACGCGCCCAAAGGCACGAGCAGGATGTCGGCGGCGGAGAGCGAGTTGATCGTCAGGTAGCCGAGGGCAGGGGGGGTGTCGAGGAAGACGAGGTCATACTCGTCGAGCAGCCCCTCCTCGTTCAGCGCGTTGCTCAGCGCGTCCCACAGCGACCAGCTCTTGAGGTTCATCCGCCAGACCGGGATCTGGAACTCGGACCAGTAGAGATTGAGCTGCGCGCCGATCAGGTCGATATTGGGCCAGTGGGTCGACTGGATCAGGTTTCGCGGCGAAACCTCCAGTGCCTCGGTCAGCGTCTCGTCGAGGGGCAGGGGGCTTTGCCCCTCGGCCTCGCGTACGAGGTTCTCCTGGTTCACCGCGCGGGCATAGTCGCGCGCCAGAAGCGGGAAGACGGTCTGCCATTCATCGGCGACCTTGCCGCCCAGAAGCGAGGTCATCGAAGCCTGGCTGTCGAGGTCGATCACCAGCACCTTGTAGCCATCGAGCGCGGCGGCCATGGCGAGATGCACGCAGGTCGTGGTCTTGCCGGAGCCGCCCTTGAAATTGGCGACGGCGGTGATCTTGGCGGGCAGGCCCTCGGGACGCCAGGGGCGGTATTCCTTGTTGGCGGCGCCCTCCTCGGCGAAGTGATCGCGCAGCCGGAGCACCTCGTCGAGGGTGAACCATTTCGCGCCCGCCTCGCCCTCGCCCTGCGGCAGGTCGGGGTTGGCCTTCAGCACGCGGCGCAGATGCGCGGCGGCGACGGGGATCAGGTAGCGGGTGATCTCCCAGATCGAGAAGCGGCGCAGCGATTTGGTGCCGTCGGGGGCATAGCCGCGCCGGGCCATGTCGTCGCGGCCGCGGGCGCAGAAGGTGGCGGCCTTGGCGAATCGCGTGGTATCGACACGCGGTCCGAGCCGCTCCGCGGCGCGCGCCGGGTCGATGTTGTGGAAGGGCGGTGAGCTCGTGTCCGCGCGCTTGGTCATGCGATACCTGCTGTCATGTACGCCTCTCGGGCTTCTGTCGGAGCAACCATCGCACATCGGCGGGCCGGGTGAAATATCGACATGCACGGCGAAGCCCCGCCGTGACATTGCCGGTTTCGCCGCGAAACCATGCCCCGCAAATCCTGAAATCTTCTGAGACGACAGCACGCAGCCTGTTTTGAATCTTTAAGAATCTTTAGAGTCTTTGGCTCAAAAAACCTCATTCATATCATGATCTTATAGGGTGTTGGGTACCCAAGTTCGGGACGAAAGGTACCAATCTTCGGGATGAAAGGTACCCGGCTACAGGATGAAGGGTTCCCGGTTACGGGATGGGAGAAACCCCGTGAAACCGGGGCGAAACCGGGCCTGCCCGCGGGTTTCGCGGCGCGAAAGCGGCCGATCCCGGCCCCGATTCGCATCTTCGGACTCACCGCCCGAGCCGTTGCGCGGGGCAAAGGGACCTGCGCGCGGTGCCTTCACGCAAAGGTACCCCTTTACGGGATAGGCTCCGAAGGTGGCGAAGGTACCCGGAACTCTCTTGCGCAGAGGTGCCGCAAGAGGCAGCTTGCGCGCGAATGGCGGGCGGGCGGCGGCCGGCGGTCACCGGGCGGGGAAAAGGGCGCGGATCATGGCGGAACGACAGGGGCGGGAGGGCGAAGGACGCGACGGGCCCGAGGCGCTGAGCGGCGCGCTCAGGCGCGGCGCGGTGAAGAAGAACGTCGCCGCGATCCATATCGGCGGCAAGCTGACGCTGCTGCAGCGCAAGCTGTCGAACGTGCTCTTGCTCAACGCCTATGACACGCTGCTGAGCCAGGCGACGCACCGGATCGACGCGCGCACCCTCGCCGCGATGATCGGCTACAACTCGAACGACATCGACAGCTTGCGCGACGCGCTGCGCGGGCTCGCCGAGACGGTGGCCGAATGGGACATGCTCGACGAGAAGGGCCGGCAGGAATGGGGGGTCTCGGCGCTTCTGGCCCATGCGCGGCTGCGCGACGGGGTCTGCGACTATGCCTATTCCCCGGCGCTGGCCGAAAAGCTGCACGACCCGCAGGTCTTCGCGCTGATCAATCTCGACATCCAGCGGCGCTTCACCTCCGGCCACGGGCTGGCGCTTTACGAGAACTGCTACCGCTTCGTGCGCACCGGATCGACCGGCTGGTGGCCGCTCGAGGTGTTCCGCCGGCTGATGGGGGTCGATGACAGCGAGTATTACCGCAGCTTCAAGCATCTCAACGCCAAGGTCATCAAGCCGGCGGTGGAGGAGGTGAACCGCGCCTCCAACATCCAGGTGGAGCCCGAATTCAGGCGGTTGGGCCGCACCGTCAAGGAGCTGCGCTTCTCGATCCGCGAGAACCCGCAGCTTGCCATGCTCGACATAGATGACGGTCAGGCGGCGCGCAGCCAGCCGGTCTATGAGCGGCTGCGGGCGCAGGGGGTCTCGGACCGGCTGGCGCGGCAATGGATCGCCGAGCACGGGGCGGAGGCGGTGGCCGAAAAGCTCGACTGGGTGGCGGGGCGCGACGGGGTGCGCAGCCCGGTGGGCTATCTGCGCGCGGCACTCGACAATGGCTGGGACAAGGAAGGGGAGGGCGCGCCCGCGGCCGCGC
>NZ_KZ304978.1 GCF_002723615.1 Limimaricola cinnabarinus | reverse complement strand
GCAGAGGTTTCGATCGTCGGCTTTGACGATCTGGAGATCGCAGAGCTGGTGTCCCCGCCCCTTACCACTGTCAATGTCCCCGCCAAACAGATGGGCATCATGGCTGGAAAGGCCCTGAGCGGTGATTCGAAGCCTGTGAAAAGTTTGATAGTCCACGAGATGCAGACACGGCTGATAGTCAGAGGCAGCACGGGTCAAGCCAGCACTTAGCGTGAAGGTCGAGGGTCGAGCGGTCTGGCCAGGCAAGGATCGCTGCCATTTCCGCCGGTTTCAGATAATAGGGTTCCGATACCGGTGTTCGCTTGACCGGGATGTTGAGGATTTCTGCGCATTGAGCGAACAATGCTGGATCTCTGGTCGCCACGAAGTTGAAGAAGCTGCGGATCGCGGCAAGCCGCATTTGCGCGTGCCGATTGTGCCGCCGCGCCCTTGTTCAGTGTGCCTCAGGAACGCAGCAACGTCGCGGGCAGTCAGATCGGCCAGCGTGATCATCGCAACCGGTCGTTATCGCCGGTGACAGAAACGGTTGAGTTTCGGCACATCCTGCGGTGCGGAGAAGGTCGGGACCGAGCCCTCAGCAACTGATGCTGCACAATACGCGAATGTCGGCTTAATTGAGAATCTAGCTCGCCCAGCTTCAGAAGTGATTGTATATGCACGTGCTAGCGAGCTTGATCTGCGATAATAGCTCAATTCAGGCCGCAGCGGTTTCGACCGTCCGCACCAACTCGTCACCGCCGTAGGGCTTTGACAGCATGGCGACCGGTTCGAGCCCTTCGAGCCGCGCGCGCATTGCCGGGTCGAGGTTTCCGCTGGCGAATATAACCTCAACGTCCAGAATCAGGCGGATGCGTTCGACCGCAGCACGGCCGCATCCGCCGTGCGCCAACCGCAAATCGACAATCATAAGCTCAGGTTTTTGGCTGATGGCCATCTCCACGGCCTGTTCCTCGGTCGTGGCTGTACCGACGATATTATGTCCAGCGTCCTGCAATGCCATTTCGGCATCGAGTGCGATCAGAAGTTCGTCTTCGACGATCAGAATGCGCAACTTGTGATCCAACGAAAACTCTTCCCCAGACGAACTAGGGTTCGAACTCCAATCTGACGATCCATCCATCGGCCTGTTTCTTTGTTATCGTTGCGTCCAACTGCCGGGCTAGGGTCTTTGTGAGTGTTGTGCCCAGCCCAGTTCTTTCGCTACTGCCCATATTTTGGTCATGAGAGAACGATTCCGAGGCTGACTTGGTTCCAGCACCGACGCCGTTATCTGACACTTCGACAAAGAAGGTTCCGTCACTGTTGCTGGCAAGCCGCACTATGATACTGGTATCGTGATCGTCGCCCTCGCTCCCGATCAGATCGTCAGCAAAGGCGTATTTGAACGCGTTCGTTACCAGTTCATTGACGATGAGTGAGAGAGGCACCGCCTTATCGGCGGATAGAACCAGCGGTTCCGCGTCAACCTTCAAGGCAATCCCCCGCGCGCTGGCACCAAGCGCATCAGCCAGTCGGTCGCAAAAGCGGTGCAGGTAGCTGCCAAACTCGACCGTGCGCACGTCGTCATCATGGTAAAGCGCGGCGTGAACGGAGGAGATGGCTTGCACACGGGCGGATGCTGCCTGCAAAAGTGTAGCGGCCTCGTCTTGTGCTGAACGTGCCTGGAGCGACAGGATCGCGCCGACCAACTGCAGAGAGTTCTTGACCCGGTGATTGACCTCACCCAGCAAAATCTCTTTCTCCTCCAGCAACCGCATTTCGTCTTCGATATCGACGAGGGCGACGGTGGCACCAATGGTTTCGCCATTTGCGTTGCGAACCGGTTCGCAAATGACCCGCATCCAGAACAACGACCCGTCGCCACGCTGGTAGTGCACATCGAGTTCCGCGTGATCTTCACCGTCCTTGATCACGCGCGCTAGGGGGTATTCATGGCTTTCTACTTGCCGCCCGTCGGCATGGAACGAGACCCATTCTCCGTAGGATTCAGTGTCGGCCGAGTGACGCACCGGATGTCTGAGGGTCCGCTCTACCCAAGAGTTTCCATGGACGATTTGTCCGTTCGCATCTGCCAGGACTACTCCGACAGGGACGGTCTCCAGCATAGCTTCCAGCAAGGCGGTCCGGTTTGAAGTATCCTCGGCATTCAGAGGCAAGCTGGTTTCGCCATTTGAGCTGCGCGCGGCGCGTTCGACCGCAAGCTCACGCCGGAGGCGGGCTATCTCTTCCTGCGCGTCTGCTAGGGTGCTTGTGTCGATTGTGGGACCTTCTGCACCTGATAGCGACACACCTTTCGGATTTAATCCATTTTCCAAGCTTCGCCCCCAGCACATCGTACGTGTGATCGTACTTTACGGTGTCTGCATGCTTTTTTGAAGATGTCGGATGACAAGGCCAAGACGATCTCTCCGACCAGTAGCGGACATTGGCGCAACCGCAGCGAGACGGCGCTTCGTTCGCACACCGGACACAAACCCCCTGACAGAACAGTTGCGCCAAAAACGGTCCATTACGCAACACGCCCCTGCCCTTCCGAGACCGAACGATCCGTCAGCAGCGCTCTGAGCTATAAAAATCAGGCGTAGGAGCGTTCGGAACCACAGGCCCCCTGCCCTACTGCGTATTGTTGCAAATATATGTTGCGAATTAACTTGATTGAGCAACAGGAAAGCGCAACACTGTTGGCATGCAGTTGGGCTATGCGAGAGTTTCGACAGACGACCAGGCGACGGCCGCGCAGCTCGATGCGCTGCGCGCGGCTGGTTGCGGGCGTGTGTTCGAGGAACGTGCGTCCGGCGGCCGATGGGATCGGCCGGAGCTGCACCGGATGCTCGACCAGCTCCGCCAGGGCGATGTAGTCGTTGTCTGGAGGCTCGACCGGCTGTCACGCTCCCTGAAAGACCTTCTGTCCATCATGGAGAAGATCGACGCGGCCGGTGCTGGGTTCCAGTCGCTGACAGAAGCCATCGACACGACCACCCCCGCGGGGCGGATGATGATGCAGATGGTGGGCGTGTTTGCCGAGTTCGAACGCGAGATGATCCGGGAGCGCACCCGCGCCGGTCTGGAGCGCGCGCGCAGGAAAGGACGCCACCCAGGGCGAAAGCCCAAGCTCTCCGACGACCAGCGCCGGGAAATCCGCGACATGGTGCGATCCGGCAAGCGGACGGAGGCAGAGGCGGCGCGGCTCTTCGGCGTTCACCGCTCCACGATCAGCCGCGTCATGCGGGAGGCCTCCGATGCAGCAGCTTGAGTTGTTTCTCGAAAACATCCGCATCGAGCGCGTGGACTCGGAGGCCAATATGTATCGGTTCTATCGGCTCCGGCTCATGCCCGACTTGTTCGGTGGCGTGTCTCTCCTGCGGGAATGGGGCCGGATCGGCACCCAGGGGCGGCATCGGATCGAGCTGTTTGCTGATGCAGGTAGCGCGGCCGACGCTATGATCACGCTCTATCGGGCGAAACAGAAGCGTGGGTATCGGCTCGCAAGGTGAACCAGGGCCGAAAAGCTTGGCCCCCTACCCCGCTGCGCGCTCCAGAACTTCTTCGGCCCATTGATTGAGACTTTTGCCCGACAGCTCGGCCGCCAGCGCTGCCTTGCGATGCACTTCAGGATCGACGCGGAACATCACTTGACCGGAGAAAGCCTTCTGAGGTTCCTTGCCGATCTTCGCGCAGGTTTCGATGTAGTCTTCCACGGCTTCATGGAAGGCATCCCGGAGGGCTTCGACCGTATCTGCATGGAAGCCGACACCATCACGGATACCGGCAAGACGCCCGGTGAAGATGCCATCTTCGTCGTCATACTCGATGCGGGCCGAGTAACCCTTATAGGTCATTGTATTCGTCATGGTCTTACTCCGATCCGTTCCAGAAACGCGCGGGCAGCGCGTACCTGATAGCGTTTGGCCTCTTTGGCTGGGTGCGGACGGTGGAACGTCTCGACCTCACCATCCTTCTCGAACCTGACCCGCGAACCGCGCCCCTCGATCACCTGCGCACCGGCAGCGACAAGCAGGCGTTCGATTGCCAACCATTCGACAGTGCCCGACACGGGGTCGGTGAAGACAATTGCCAGAGTCTTGCGGTGCTTGCTATTCATCAGGCTATGTAGCATATGCTTGCATATTTCGCAAGCATTGGACCGCCGCCAATCGATGCTGAAAGCATCGCTAACGTTAGAGTTATTTATAACTCTAACGTTGCTGCTGTTGTTAATGTTGACTTTATCGTTAATGTTGGTTTTGATGCGTCCATGTATGTAATCACCTTTGCAAACCCGAAAGGCGGGTCGGGGAAAACGACATCCGCCATCCTTCTGGCTGAACAGATCGCCCTGTCGGGTGGCCGGGTATCCATTCTCGATCTTGATCCGAACGCCAACATTCTTGCGTGGTCTGAAGGCAGGCGGGCGGAAGGTCGCGATGTGCCTTTCTCAGTTCATGCACGTCCGCAGGCCGAGGATACGGTGGAGCTGATTGATCAGCTTGCCGACGAAGCGGATTACCTGATCATCGACCTCGAAGGGTCGAAAGATCAGGTTGTCACCTTCGCACTTTCCCGGGCGGACCTTTGCGTCATTCCGCTCGATGGCTCACCCATGGAGGCCCGACAGGCAGCAGCGGCCGTTCGGTTAGTGCAGACCACGTCCAATATGATCCGCTCACCGATAGGGTATTCGCTGCTCTTTACGCGAACAAACGCAGCATTTCAGACGACGGACGAGCGCGACGTGCGGCAAGAGATGGAGATAAACAACATCCCGACATTGCCGATCCGCATTGCAAAACGCGCGCCCTACACCCGCATCTTTCGTGACGGAGTGTTGCTGGCAGAATTGCCGGGCATCGTTGCGAAAGAACACGAAGGGAAGGCAGCATCTGCCACCGAAAAGGCCATGAAACAGGTCGCGGGGGCCATCGAGAACGCCCGAGACTATGCCCAGGCCGTAATTCACACCCTCACGAAAGAGAGGGCGGCATGAGCAAGTATGGCTTTGGAGGAGGCATCGAGCTTCCTCAGCCTTCGAAGGCTTCCAAAGCGCGGCCCAAAGTTGCGCCGGATTCGGTCGAGAAAGCCGTTGAGGCCGGGAAATCTCTGGGATTTGTCAGCCGGGAAGGTTCCACTAGGCTAAAGCCGGGTCCAAAGCGCAAGGAAGCTCAGGACAAGGTTTCAATCCCTGGCCCTAAGCGTGTCGTCGATGAGTTTCGGACTTTCTGCCAGGAGCGCAACATCACGCTTTGGCAAGGCCTTGAGTTGCTGCTGTCAGAGAAGCGAGGCGGTTCCGATTAGGGCCTGCCGCGTCTCTCGAAAACCTTCTTGCAGAACCCGATGAAGGCGGCGTTGGGGTTGCGAGGCGGTTCCGTTATCCATTCCCGCCATTCCTGTTCGAGAACATACACGTCCCATCCAGGCGCTACCTGCCGGGCATCGTGGTATGCTTCCGGGTCGAGCCGGACATGCGACAGGGCAGGAGCGGCGGTCACAGTTTGATCGCTGCGCCGGTTGGTAAATACCACCATGTCGTCTTCCAGCCGCACGGCATAGTCGGGCATATGGGTATGTTGCCTGTCCTGCCGCACGATATTCGTGACAAGGCGGCGAAATTCTTTTTCGGTGGAGCTGGAGCCGCACTTGGCTTGCAGTTTCGCCAGCCCGATTTTCCATTCCTTCTTCGCGCCACAGTGCTTGCGAGCAAGCTCGTAGATGCGCCGCTCCAACGGCTTGCGCAGGCGGAAGTAGTCGCGGTGCAGGGTCAGAACTTCACGATGCCTGATGGCATTGAATACCCAGTCCGAAAGCCTGATCTCCACTTCCTGCATCCGCCCGTCGCGTGTCTCCCGGACGATCCTGAACCGGTCGATCAGCCCGAAACCATCAAACTCTTCTTTGCCCCCGGTAATCAGATTGGTGGTAATCATCGTGCCTTGCAGGCGCTCCAGGGCGGCCCTGAGCTGTTCATAGCCCCGTCCGTCCGTTCCACGGTTTGTGGCCTTCAGCAGGTCGTAAGCTCGAAAGCGAATGGTCGGGCTGACCTCCCGTTCCTCATTCAACGCTGCAATGCACTGACTGATGCAATAGATCAGCACATCCCGATCATGGACCGTAGCCAGCCCCTTCATCGAAGGGGTGATCTCAACGAAATTTGGCCCGCTTTCGTAACGGCGAATATGTCTGTCAGGCTTTGTTGAAATCGAGAAAATCGGATGCTCCATGGACGCCATGTCGCCCTTGGGCGCAGCATCAAAGATGTCGCAGACAAAGAAGTCTGCCTGCTGCATCCGATCCGGCAAAAGCGGAGACCGTGAATTCGTGTTACCACCCACCATCTGCCAACATTCGTGCTTTCACCCACCGGGGTCAAGAGATTCGTGCTTTTACACACCGATTTTCGTGCTATCACCCACCAACTTTCGTGCTTTTACACACCGAGCACCAAAAAAACAACTGTTATTTCAGTTAGTTAGACGCACCTATTTGGAGCGTAACACTATATTTAACACATATTTAACACCCAGCATCGCGGCCTGAGCCGACCCGTTGCTCTCCTAAACCCAGCGTTGTGGCGTAAAAACGCCCCTCCACGTTTCGGCGGAAGGGCGCTCGGAGGTATCTCCGTTCACGGCCATCGGCGTCCCGCCTGTACCGTGGGGCAATCCTATCACGCCATCTTTGTTCCACAAATATCCCGGTGGTGAATGCCCCTTCGGGGCAGGGGAGGCAGAGCCTCCTGGCCGCCACAAGCGCCCGCGATGCTGAGAAGAGGACAGAGCGGCAGATCGAGAGCTGCGCTTTGCCATTCACCGCTGGTAGAACACGCAAGCATCGATGCCTGTGGTTGTCGTGGTCCAGGAGGCCCCGAGGACAGCGCAGGTGGAGGGGTTGCTGGCCATGAAGCGGGGAAGCATGACGGTCAGCGCAAGGGCCAGGACGGCAGCGCCCAGACCGAACCAGGGCAGGCGGCTTTTGAAGCGGTCGAGCTTCTGTTCCCGGTCCCGGAGCTGGCGCAGGGCGTCCGATCTGTCTTCACTGGCCTTCTTCAGAACTTCCTGAGTGTGGTTGGAGGCGCGGATCAGGTCGCTGGCAGTTTGGGTGATCCGGGTCAGGCTGTCGCTGATCCTGCCGTCGATGGTGTCGCCGACGAGCTGGCCGTAGTTCTCGGGGCTGGTCTGGGATCGCGCCGCGAAGGCGGCTTGCCGCGCCTCTGTCGCGGTCTTGGTCAGCCGGTCCATGGCGTCGGTCTGGGCATCGACGCGATCCGAGACCGACGCCAGCACGGTGCTGAGAAGATCGAGGGTTTCGCGCAGCTCGTCGTCGGAGAGCGGGGCAGGGGCGGCGGGGATGTCAGACATGGGGTAAGGCGCTTTCAGATTATCTGGTTTCAGGCGTGAACAGCCCGGCAAATTCGGGATCGGCGTAGTAGCGCAGCTTCTTGGCAAGCGCCGAGGGCTGGCCCTGGACGCGCAGGAGCTGGAGATCGGGCGGCATCTGCATGATCTCGTGAAGGGTCAGCAGATCGCGGCCGGTGAGGTTGTTGGAGAAGCTGGGGCCGTCGCCGGGCTTGAAGCTGTCGGTCTGGAAGCGGGATGTTTCCTGGCCGATCATCTGGCTCAGCCATTTCGCGGTCTCGAAGTCGTTCACCCCGAAGACCTGCTACACCCCGGCGTTGGCGATGAAGGTGTTCGCGCGTGGCCCATAAAGATCGCGGAGCTGGCTCATGTCCTGCAAGATCGACCAGAGTTGCAGCCCATACCCCGCCATCAGCCCCATGGCGCGCTCCACGGCCTCCAGACGGCCGAGAGCGGCGAACTCATCGAGCAGGAACAAGGCAGGCCCCAACGTGGGGTTTGAGGCCTTGAGCCGCCCTGTAGCGCTCAGAGGGGCTACAGGAGCCCCGGAGAGGGCAGGGACGGCCTCAGGGGCCCTGTGAGGCTGCTCAGCGTCCCGTGCAATGTCCTGGAGGGCCTGGGAGACGAGTAGACGCAGCCAGCGGCTGTAGGCGTCCATCCGGTTGGGCGGCAGGACCAGGAAGACGGAGGTGATCCGGTGGCGCAGATCGGAGAAGGCGAAGTCCGACCGCGCCAGGCACCGGGCAATGCGCGGGCTGTCGAGGAAATGGGTGTGGCGCTGCGCGTTCGACAGGACAGAGGCGGCTTCCCGGTCGGCCTTGCCGAGGAAGCGGTTGGCGGCGCGGGCAATCAGCCCGCCCGCTTCGTCGCTGTCCTGCATCAGCTCCAGCAGTGCCTTCAGCCGATCCGGGGGCAGGGTGAGATATTCCCGGACGGTAGCCAGCGACCGGCGGTCGCGGTCCTCATGGCAGACGCAGAACATGATCAGCCCGCCGAGGATGGCCTTGGCTTCCTCGTTCCAGTGGGCTTCCGTGACCTGGCCCGGCGGGTCCATCACCAGCGCCTCCGTCAGGGTGGCGGCATCCTCGCCCAGATCGAGGCTGTCGGGCGTGAGCTGGTCGAGCGGGTTGTAGGCGGCGGAAGGGGGGCCGCTGACCATGCCAGTGTCGCTGACACCAAATGGATCGAGGATGTGGACGGGACCGAAGCGCCGCCGGGCCTCGCCCGCGATCCGCGCGTTCTCGCCCTTGGGGTCGATGACCAGGACTGAGCGTTCTGCCGCCAGCAGGTTCGGGATGACGGTGCCGACGCCCTTGCCCGCGCGGGTCGGGGCGAGGGTGATCAGATGGGCGGGACCGTCATAGCGCAGGAGCCGCCCGGTGCGTGGATTGCGCCCGATCAGCAGACCGGCATCCTGTTGCCCGTTCCGGCCCTCCAACGCCTTCAGCTCCTTGCGGCCCGCAAACCGGGCGGAGCCGTGGCTGTCGCCGGTCAGCCCGAAGTAGGCATCGGCCCCGGAGGCCATGCGCCAGTATTGGAACCCGAAGACCGCGCCGACGACCATGAGGGGACCGAAGACGATCCATTGCCAGGCGCTTTGCCCCGGCTCCTGATCGAAGAAGGCGAAGATGAACGGGGTGGCCACAAGCGCCCCCAGCATCGCCCCGAAGGCCATCGCGCCGATCAGCCATCCGAGCAGGATCGGCGTGAAGATCAGCCGCCCGAAGAACCGGGCCAACCCGCCCATGACGCGCATGAAGGATCGCATCACTCGGACCCGTCAGGATCGGGACCGGACGCCGGGGCAGGGGGGCCGTCCCCACGCGAACTGGACGGCGCATCCCCGCCGGAACCCGTGCCGTCCCACTCCGCGAAGGCCTTGCGGTCCTGATCGCGGGAGAGGTTCCGCACCAGCCGGTCCACCATCGCCGCTGCCCCGCTGTCGCGTTCCGCCAGATCGAGCAGCGCCCCCCCGAGGATCACCTTGCGCCTTGTATCCAGCTTGCGCTGCCTGGTGGCTTCCCGGTTCTTCAGAGCCTGAAGCCGGGCCTTGGCCTGGGCGTATCGCTTCTCGGCGCGTTCCAGCTCTGTCTCGGCCAAATCGGACCCTCCCGCTTCAAAACAACCCTGTGGCAATGTAGTGCTTGCCAGATCAACCGGTAGCGCATACCCGTAGGCCTGTAAAGGACAAGGGCGCACTTATGCAAACTCTCCACCTGCGGTTCCGAGATTTGCGTGCGATCTCCTTGAGGCAAAGCCTCAGCCGATGGCCAACTCCGTCCGACGCGACACGCGCCGGAATGGGAGCGGCCTTCGCCCTCCCAAACCCTCCGGAACCAACCTGCGCGGTTGGATCGCGTCCCGCAGTGCGCGCCCTTGTCGGCATCCCGTGCCCCGTAACCGGGGCTGGCATGCCGGGGGTGCCGCGCTTGCGGGCTGCGCGGATCGTCGGACCTGTCGGTGCCGATCCTTGCCGGGTTTGCCGGTGGCAAACCGCCGATGTGTGCCACCAATCTCCCGCCTATCATGAGGTTGGGGAGATTGATGGAACGCATCGGCAAGCCCGCGCCTCAGAGAGCCAAAGGCTCGCTTCAGACGGGCTGTCTTTTCCCCTCCGCCCCCAGCGTTCTGGGGCGCGGGCCTCCGGGGAAAAGACGGTTGCGCGCCGCCCCGACGGCTCCGGAACGCGATGTTCCGAAGCCCCCGGCTTTTGCCCAACAGGGAGGTTGAAGCCGGTCCCGTCCGCGAGGGCAACGGGACCAGCTCACCTCCCATCCTGCGTCAGCACCCCGGCTCTTGTCACGGGCCAAGAGCCGGGCGGCACGGGCGTGCCTGGTGTGGCACAGCGGTGGGAATGCGCACGCCGGTGGCAATTGTCGTCTGCGAGAGAGGAAGGCGCATGGCCAGCTACCACCTCTCCGTGAAGACGATCAAACGTAGCGCCGGGCGCTCCGCCACGGCGGCAGCCGCCTATCGCGTCGGTGAGCGCATCGAGTGCCAGCGGGAAGGTCGCATCCACGATTACACCCGCAAGCAGGGCATCGAGGAGACCTTCATCCTGACCCCGAAGGACGCGCCGGACTGGGCCACGGATCGGTCCCGCCTCTGGAACGAGGTCGAGGCCAGCGAGACCCGCCGCAACTCCGTCACCGCCCGCGAGTGGGAGCTGGCCTTGCCGTCCGAGATCAGCGCCGAGGACCGGTCGCAGATCACCCGCGACTTTGCCCAGGAGCTGGTCAGCCGCTACGGCGTGGCGGTCGATGTGGCGATCCACGCGCCGCACCGGGAGGGGGACCAGCGCAATCACCATGCCCATGTCCTGACCTCCACCCGCAGGCTGGAGGCGCAAGGCTTCACCGCCAAGACGCGGGTGCTCGATTCCGCGAAGACCGGCGGAGTCGAGATCGAGCAGATGCGCGGTGTCTGGGCCGAATTACAGAACCGCGCTCTGGAACGGGCAGGGGAGGTGGAGCGGGTCGATCACCGGTCGCTCGAAGCGCAGCGCGAGGCTGCGCTGGAGCGTGGTGATCAGCTCTCGGCCGAGGAGCTGGACCGCGATCCCGAGCTGAAGCTGGGGCCTGCGGCGAATTCCATGGAGCGCCGGGCCAAGGCGATGGCCGAGCACCAGGGCAGGGAATACGTGCCTGTCACCGAGCGTGGGGCCGTGGTCCATGCCGCCCGCCAGGCTCGTGCCGCGTTCCGCGAGCTGCGCGAGCGCCTGGACATCGCGCGGGAGACCTACGGGGCCGAGCGGGACGCGGGGCAGGGGCGTGTCTCAGCCGGACTGGCGGCGCTCAGGGCGGCGGCCGCGAAGGAGCGCGGCGCGCGGGCCGGGCCGGAGGATATGCGGGAGCGGTTGGCACGGATCACCGACAAGGACCGTGGTGGGCAGAGTGACGAAGAACAGACACGCGGCCGCAACTATGCGCGCGAGCGTCTGAAGGAGATCATGGAGAAGGACGCTGGCCGCGACGGCCAGGCGGCGGTTCACAAGCTGGACGGGCACAGCGACTCGGAGCTTGACCACGAGGCTGGGCGCGAAGACCGCAAGCCGTCCGTGAACGAGCGCCTGAAGGACGTGTTGAACAAGCCGCGTGAAAAGGACGAGCGCGACTGGGAGAAGGATCGGGAGGTCGGAAAGCAAAACGACCGCGAGATTGATCGGGACATCGACCGTGATCCCGGCCTCTCTCACTGATCCAGGGTGCGAGAGAGAAGGGGGAGGGCGCGACCCTCCCCCTCAGGCCACGCGACTGTAATCCAACGTTCTCCCCGCCTGCCCCAGCGCTGAGGGCTCAGCCGGCGATCAGGATGGCCCGGAAGTCGTTGACGTTGGTCAGCGTCGGTCCGGGCACCACCTGACCGCCCACCGCGCCGAAAAAATTGTGCGCGTCGTTGCGGGCCAGCGCCTCCAGCGGGTCGACGCCCTTCGCCAGCGCGTCGGACAGCGTCTTGGGCCAGATCACCGCGCCCGCGACCTCGGCCGCGCCATCCACCCCGTCGGTATCACAGGCAAGCGCGTGGACGCCTTGTGCGCCCCGAAGTGCGATGGCCAGCGCCAACGCGTATTCCGCGTTCGGCCCGCCGATCCCGTCGCCGCGTCGGGTGACCGTCAGCTCGCCGCCGGACAGCAGGATGCGCGGCCCCTTCGCGGCCCGCGCCAGCGCCGCGTGGTTGGCGGCCACGTCGCGCGCCTCGCCCTCGATCGCGGCGCCGAGGATTTCGACGGAATAGCCATGCGCCCGCGCGATTTTCTCCGCCGCCGCCAGCGACTGCGAGGGCGCCGCGTAGACCACGTTGCGGACGTGCGACAGGCGCACGTCATCTGGCGGGATCACCCCCGTTTCGTCCGCCAACACCGAGGTGACTGAAGCTGGCAGGTCGAGGTTCCATTTCTCGACGATGGCGCGGGCTTCTTCGGGGGTTGAGGCATCGCCCACCGTCGGGCCGGAACCGATCATCGCCGGGTCATCGCCCGGCACGTCCGAGATCATCAGCGCCAGCATCCGCGCTGGGAAAGCCGCCGCGGCAAGCTGCCCGCCCTTCACGCGGCTCAGGTGCTTGCGGACGACGTTCATCTTGCTGATGGGCGCGCCGGAGGCCAGCAGCGCGGCGTTCACCGCCTGCTTTTCCTTGAGCGTGATGTCGCCCGCAGGCGCGGTCAGCAGCGCCGAGGCCCCGCCCGAGATCAGCGCCAGCACCGTGTCGCCCTCGCCCAGTCCCTCGAGCAGCTCCAGCATCCGCACCGTCGCCTGCGCGCCGGCCTCGTCCGGGACGGGGTGCGCGGCCTCGACGATCTCGATCCCCTCGCAAGGGCGGGCGTAGCCGTAGCGCGTGATCACGAGGCCCTCGCACCGGCCCCACTCCGCCTCAACTGCCTCGGCCATGCGCGCGCTGGCCTTGCCTGCGCCGATGACCACGACGCGGCCTGCCGGTTTCTCCGGCAGGAACCGCGACAGCGAGCGCATCGGGTCGGCAGCCTCGACGGCCGCGTCGAACATCGTCAGAAGCAGGGGCTTGGGCCCAAGTCGGTCAGGCACCTTGGGAGGTTTCCCTGCCGGTGATGCGGGAGCGGAAGTCTTCTGGCCAAGCTCGCGGCCGGTAATCTTCCTTCGAGATCATCACCAGAGTCAGCTTCGAGGCGAGCCGCGCCAATCCGTTGTGGTTCGCAGAGATGTTCAGTGTCACGCTGCTCGCCCCGAGGCGCTCGACCGTGAGCATGAAGGTCAGGACTTCGCCAATCCGGGACGGGGCGGTGAAGCCCACCTCCAGCGCCACCGCGGGTATGGCGACGTTCAGTTCCACGTGGATCGCGTGGAACGAGATGCCGATCGTCTCGGCGAACCAGTCCTCGACCGTGGCGTTGATCATCTCCACGTAGCGCGGATAGAAGACGATCCCCGCCGGGTCGCAGTGCTGGAAGCGGATTAGCTCCGTGCGTTCGAACATCGCCGCGCGCTCCTCAGCCGACCCAGGGGCTGCGGTCGCCGATGGCAATGTGGACGGATTTCACCTCGGTGTATTCCTCGATGCCCAGCATCCCGGCCTCGCGCCCGATGCCCGACTGCTTGAACCCGCCCATCGGCTGGCCCGGCCCACCTGCGATCGTGGTATTGACCCAGGTCCGGCCGGAATGAACGCCACGCATTAGTTGCAGCGCCTTGTCGATGTCCTTGGTCCAGATGCTGGCAGCAAGGCCGTAGGGGCAGTCGTTGGCGATCTGGAGAGCTTCTTCAGCCGTCTCGAAGGGAATGACCGAGAGGACGGGGCCGAAGATCTCTTCCTGCGCGACGCGCATTTCGGGACGGACGTTTTCGAGGATGGTGGGCTGGATGAAGCGGCCGGAAAGGCCCTCGCAGGCAGCGCCTCCGAGGGCGAGATGCGCGCCCTCCTGCTGGCCGAGTTCGACGTAGGACAGGATCTTGGCCTGATGTTCGGGCGTGACCACGGCCCCCAACTGGGTGTCGGGATCGAGGCAGTCGCCGATCCGCACCCGCGCCAGTTTCTCCTTCAGTCGCGCGACGAATCCCTTGGCGACCGAGGCCTCGACCACTAGGCGGCTGCCGCTGACACAGCACTGGCCGGCGTTGAAGCACATGGCGAAGGCGACACCGTCAGCGGCAGCATCGAGGTCTGCGTCGGCAAAGACGATCTGCGGGTTCTTGCCCCCGAGCTCCAGACTTGCCTTCTTGAAATTCGTAGCGCTGGCTTTCAGCACCAGCGCCCCGGTCGCGGTGGAGCCGGTGAAGGAGATGATGTCGATGTCCATGTGCTCTGACATCGCCTGCCCGACCTCCGGCCCGGTACCCGTCACGACGTTGTAGACGCCTTTCGGCAGGCCAGCCTCGGCGAGAATGTCGGCGAAGATCAGAGTCGTGGTCGAGGTCAGCTCGGACGGTTTCACCACCACCGAATTGCCAGAGGCGAGGATATAGGGCAGCCGTTCGGCCAGCACGATGAAGGGGAAGTTCCACGGCGTGATTAGACCCACCACGCCCGAGGGTTGGCGCGTGACCACGCCGAACAGCGCCTCGCCCTGGTTGTTGTAGCTGTCGCCATGTAGCAGCCGCGCGGCGCCCGCGCAGAACTCATAATGGCCCGCGGCATCCTCCATCTCTCCGCGCGACTGGGAGATCGGCTTGCCGGTTTCGAGGGTTTCCCAGTAAGCAAGTTCCTCCAGCCGCGCGCGGATGCCGTCGGCGGCTGCCATCAGGACCTTCGCGCGGATCACTGCATCGCAGCGCGACCAGGCTCCGCCGTCGAAGGCGCGGCGGGCGGCGGTCACCGCCTCCTCGAGGTCCTGGCGGGTGCAGAGCGCCACCTCGGACACGGGCACAAGGTAGCCCGGCGCCTCGCGCACAAGGGTCTTGCGGTCGCCCGCCTCGCGCGCGGCCCCGTCGATGTAGTAACCGAGTTTGCGAACCTGCGCGGGCAGCTTTGCGGTGGAGTTCTGGGTATCCATGGTCTGTCCTTTCCTGTCAGATCCCGGCTCTGCGCGTCACACCGCGCTAGCCAGTCCCTGCGCCGTTTTCGCCGACCCGAGGCTCTTGCCCAGGATCATATCCGCGCCCTTCTCGCCGATCATGATCGTGGGGGCGTTCGTGTTGCCGCTGGTCAGGACCGGCATGATCGAGCTGTCGATGACCCGGAGGCCGTCGAGCCCGTAGACCTTCAGCTCCGGGTCGACGACGGCCATCGCGTCCGAGGCGGAGCCCATCTTACAGGTCCCCACCGGGTGGTAATCGCAGCAGGCGTATTGGCGGATGTAGGCCATCAGCTCCTCGTCGGACTTCATCGCGTCACCCGGCAGCCGCTCGTGCGCGATATGCGGCGCGATGGCGGGCTGCTGCAGGACTTCCCGGATGATGCGGATGGACTGGAGGGCCATTTCCTGGTCGTAGGGATCGCCGAGGTAGTTCGGGTCGATCAGCGGCTCGTCCGCGGGGTTCGCGGAGGCGAGCGTGACGCTGCCCCTCGCCCGCGGCCTGAGCGAGGTGGAGTTGACGGTGAAGCCGTTGCCTTCGATCCGGCTCTGCCCGCCGCGCACGACGGTGGCGGGGGCGATGTGGATCTGCAGGTTCGGCGTCGCCTCCCCCTCGGTCTGGAAGAACCCGCCGCCCTCGACGATCACCGAGGAAACGGGCCCCGTCCGGTAAAGCAACCATTGCAGCCCGTGCAGCGCCGAGCGCGGGAACCGGTCGTGCCCGTCATAGGTCATCGGCTCCTTGGTCTGGACGTGCACGTTGGTGCAGATGTGGTCATGCAGGTTCTTGCCCACGCCCGGCAGGTCATGGACCGGCGTGATGCCGAGCGCCGACAGCTCCGCGCCGCTGCCGATGCCCGAGAGCATCAGAAGCCGCGGGGAGTTGATCGCGCCGGCCGAGACGATGACCTCGGCCGCTGCACGCTCGATCCGGGTGGACCCGCCCTTGCCGGCCAGTTCGACGCCTGTGGCGCGGCCGTTCTCTATCACAAGGCGTGTGACGCGGGCGCCGGTCTCGATCGTCAGGTTCTTTCGCTCACGGATCGGGTTCAGGTACGAGACCGCCGCCGACCGTCGCCGGCCGTTCCGGCAGGTGACCTGATAGAGGCCTGCGCCATACATAGTCTCGCCGTTGAAATCGGGGTTGTAGGGTAGGCCCCACTGCTGCACCGCCTTAACGAAGGCGCGCGTTATCTTGTGCGGCCCGACCTGGTCAGACACCCACAACGGCCCACCGTCGCCGTGGTACTCGTCGGCCAGCCGGTCGTTGTCCTCGGCCCGACGGAAGTAGGGCAGCACCTCATCATAGGACCAGCCCTCGTTCCCCAGCGCGGCCCAGTTGTCGTAATCCTCCGCCTGGCAGCGAATGTAGATCATCGCGTTGATCGAGCTGGACCCGCCGAGCGTCTTGCCCTGCGGATACCAGACCGCGCGGTTGTCGAGATGCTTCTGCGGGACCGTGTGGAAGCGCCAGTTGACGCGCGGGCCGAACAGCTTCCCGAGCCCGCCGGGCATGTGGATCATCGGGTTCCAGTCGCGGCTCCCCGCCTCCAGCAGCAGGACCCGCGTCGAGGGGGCCTCCGAGAGGCGATGCGCCAGCGCGCAGCCGGCCGATCCGGCGCCAATGATGATGAAATCCCAGTCCTTGCGGGCCATGATGTCCCTACCTTCCCTTGAATTCTGAGGGCCGCTTCTCAGCGAAGGCCCGCAGCCCTTCCATCCTGTCCTCGGTCGCGAAGGCCTCGATTGTGAGGTCGCGTTCGCGTTTCAGCCCCTCGGTCAGGGGTAACTCGTAGGCCGCGTTGACGGCGGCCTTGGCATAGGGGGTTATCGCGACGGATTTCTGCGCGATGGCGCCCGCGATCTCGACCGCTCGGGGGATCAGTGCCTCCGCCAGCAACACCTCGGAGACGAGGCTTTTGCGCTCGGCCAGCGCCGCCTCCACCGGCTCTCCTGTGAGGACCATCTGCATGGCGAAAGACTTGCCCACCAGCCGCGGCAGACGCTGAGTGCCACCGTCGCCGGGGAAGGAACCGATCTTGATCTCGGGCGTCCCGAACTTCGCGCCCTCGGCGGCAAGAATGATGTCGCAGAGAAGCGCCAGTTCCAGCCCGCCGCCGAGCGCGTAGCCGTTCACGGCGGCGATCATAGGCTTTGCGAACCCCTCGATCCGCGACCAGAGCGCCAGTCGGTCGGGGTCGGCGTAGCTGTCGACCCCGCGCTCCAGCATATCGGAAATGTCGGCGCCGGCGGCGAAAGCGCGACCCTCTCCAGTCAGGATGACACATGCCGTACCGGGGTCCCCGGCCGCGCGGGAGAGATGCGCGGCAAGCTCCTCCAGCAATGCCTTGGACAGGGCATTGAGCTTGTCTGGGCGATTGAGGGTGAGCAACATCACGCCCGGCGCCGGAGCGGAGGAGCGGACGAGAGCTTCGGGGGTGGGATCGGTATCTTTCGGCATGGTCATCCTGTTCGTGAATGGCGCTCAGGCCGCGTTGCGGTAGACCGTGTCGGAGGTCAGACCGGCCGCCTCCATCATGCGGCCGATCTTTGCAATCTCCTCCGGGCTTGGCTGCATCAGTGGCGGGCGCACGTGGGACTCGGACATCTTGCCGAGCAGCACGAGAGCCTCCTTCATGCGGTTGTGCATGTCCAGAAGCGGCGCATCGTAGAAGGCGCGGACGGTCGGATAGATGCGGTCGTTGATCGCCTTCGCGGTGGCGAGGTCATTGGCTTCGACCGCGCGGAACAGTGCGACCTGAAGGTCGGCAATCACGCTGCCGGCCCCGGACAGAAGCCCGTCGCAGCCCATCGCTAGCGATCCGAGCAGCCAGGCGCTGTGCGTGGTCAGCACGTTCACAGGGTTGTCGAGGGCGTGGAGTTCGCGGATCTGGCGCTCGTGCTGGTTGCCGTCGCCAATCTGGTCCTTCACCGCGCGGATCGTCGGGAATTTCTCGCAGAGCCCGATCAGCGTCGCCAGCGGATAAGACAGGTTTGAGATCACCGGGAACTGGAACAGCACGATCGGCAGGTCCGAGTTGTCGGTGATGTGGCGGATATGTTCCTCGATCATCTCGGGGCGCATGTGGCCGCCGAGCGACATGAAGGCGGGCGGGAAGACGAGCAGACCCTCGGCACCCTCGCGCTGCGCTTGGGCGGCCATGCGGCCGGCCTCGAGGCTCGATTCCGTGTAGACGCCCGCCACGACCGGAACACCCAGCGGCCCGAGGACTTCACGCGCCTGGATCACGGCACGTTCCTGCTCGGGGATGGTCAGCGCATGGACCTCGGCGGCGTGGCCGTTGATCGCGATGCCCGCGATGCCATCGACCGAGGCGATGTCTCGGAGGTGCGCCGTCCAGGCCGCCTCGTCGATTTTCATGTCGGCGTTGAAAGGCATCAGGCAGGCCGGGATGACCCCCCGTGGTTCGAAACTCCGTGCGCTCATATCGGTTCTACTCCTGGTTGGCGGACTGGTGCGGGAGCCACCGGTGGCTCCCGCGGATTGGTTCAGAACCCGTGGCCGAGCATCTCGTCGATGTTCGAGGCGTCGACCCGCATGCCTTCGAGGACAACCTCGGAGGGAACAGACTCGCCGGTGGCGATCTGGTAGGCGATCTGGACACCCTCTGGAGCGACGGACGGGTAGACAAAGGACGCGTCGAGCCGCCCCTCGGCGATAGCTTCGAAGGCCGAGTTCTGGCCATCGATCCCGACCACTACAACCTCGTCGAGGCGACCTGCGGCTTCGAGTGCCTGCACCGCGCCGAGTGCCATCTCGTCGTTATGGGCGTAGACGGCTTGGATCTCGCCGGGACCAAACCGCTGCAGCTGGTCTTCCATGAAGCGCAGGGCGTTCTCGCGCAGGTAGTCGGCGTGCTGCGAAGCCACGACTTCGATGTCAGTGCCTTCGATGGCATCCATGAAGCCGTCGTGACGGTCGATGGTGGCCGAGGCGCCCGCGGTGCCCTGGATTTCGATGACCGCACCGGTGCCGCCGATTTGCTCGGCAATGAATTCTCCCGCGGACTGGCCGATTGGGCGGTTCTCGGCGCCTACGTGGACGGTGACCGGCACGTTGACCCGGCGGTCCATCGTGACAACCGGGATGCCCGCGTCGAGCGCGTCCATGACCACCGGGGTCAGGGCGTCAGAGGTCAGCGGGCTGATCATCAGCACGTCCACGCCACGTGCCAGCAGGGTTTCGACGTCGGTGACCTGCTTCTCGGACGAGTTCTGCCCGTCAGTGACGATGAACTCCACGTTCGGCAGGTTCTCGTCGACGTAGCGCTGGTTGCCTTCGACCATCGCGACCCGCCAAGGGTGGTTCATCGTCCCCTGGCTGAAGCCGATAACGATGGTGTCATCCTGTGCCATCGCCGGGGCCGCCAGCATCATCGCCGTGCCTGCGAACAGGGCCGATTTCAGGAAATTCCGTTTATCCATGGTATCCTCCTCCTCTGGACTTCTTCGATGCGCGCGGGCGTCAGGCGCCGGGCGGGTTAGTCACTTGTTGGCCCGCCGCTTGCTCCACATCTCGTAGAGAACGGCGATGACGATGATGGCGCCCTTGACGATCTGCTGCGTGAAGGGCGAGACGCCGATCAGGTTCATGATGTTTGCCAGCACCGCGAGGATCGCCGCGCCGATGATCGTGCCGATCACGCCGCCTTCGCCCCCGAACAGGCTGGTGCCGCCGATGACCGCGATGGCGATCGCCTCCAGCTCGATTCCCTCGCCAGCCGTCGGTTCCCCGACCGTCAGGCGGGACACGAAGATGAGCGCCGTCAGGCTCGCCAGGAAGCCACTGATCAAGTAGACGCTGAAGGTCACCATCTTGACGTTGATGCCCGACAGGCGCGCCGCCTCGACGTTGGAGCCGACCGCGTAAATCTGGCGACCGTAAGCGGTGTAGCGCAGTACGAAGATGGCGATGGCGGCGACGATCAGGAACACCCAGACCGGGACAGGCAGACCAAGGAAATCGCCGCGGCCAAGCCACATGAAATCACGCGTCCGCTGGCCGAGGCTGATCGGCTGGCCATCCGCCAGCGTCAGCGCAAGGCCGCGCCCCATCACCATCATGCCAAGCGTCATGATGAAGGGCGGCACGCCACCAATGGCGACGCCGAGGCCGTTCGCCGCCCCCATGAGGACCCCCGCCAGAAGCGTCAACAACATGACCACGCCAACCGGAAGTCCCATTCCGAACAGCAGCGCGCAGGTCACTGCGCAGACCCCGATGATGGAGCCGACGGACAGGTCGATGCCCTTCGTCAGGATCACGAAGGTCATGCCGACGCTGACCACGCCGAAAAGTGCGACCTGTCGCATGACGTTGGTCAGGTTGATCGGGTTCAAGAATGCCGGCGACAGCAGTGCCGCGACAATGCAAAGCCCGATCAGAACCCAGACGAGGCCCAGACCCTTCGGCATCCTGAACCCCAGGCGGCCGCTTTTTTTCTGCTGATCCGTGTCGATCGATGCCATCCGGCAATCCTCCCGTCAGTCCCTCCCCGCCGCGCCGGACGGAGCCTCTCGCATACCTTCAGTGGAAGGTCGCGTATCTCATGATGTCTTCCTCGGACGCGCCACGCGGCAGCTCTGCCGTGATCTCGCCCTCGCGCATCACTAGGATGCGGTCGCACATGCCGATGATCTCGGGCAGTTCAGATGAGACCATCAACACCGCGAGCCCGCGCCGTTCCACCAGGTCGACCATTAGTTCGTAGATTTCACGGCGCGCGCCCACGTCGACGCCGCGTGTTGGCTCGTCAATCAGAAGCACGTCGCACTCAGCGTTCAACTGCTTGGCAATCACGCATTTCTGCTGGTTCCCGCCCGAAAGCGTGCCAATCATCGTCTCGATGCCGGGCGTCTTGACGCGCAACTGCTGTACCAGCCCCTCGACCGCCTTGCGTTCCTCGTTCAGCTTCAGCTTGCCGTTGCGCATGAAGCGTTTCATGCGCGAGATCGTCACGTTGAAGCGGATCGCCTGATTCAGGAACAGCCCCTCGGTTTTCCGGTCCTCGGGGGCAAAGCCGATGTGCAGCTGGATCGCCTGCCGCGGGTGAGTGATCTTCGTCTCGGAGCCATGCACGCGGATCGTGCCGGCGTCGATCGGATCGGCGCCCATGATGGCGCGCAGCACCTCGGACCGCCCTGCTCCGGCCAGCCCGCAGATCCCAAGGATTTCGCCCTTCCGCAGGGTAAATCCGATGTCGCGGATGATGCCCTTCCGAGTCAGTCCCTCCACGTGCAGCACCTCGTCGCCGGGGTCGGCGTTGCGGGCCGGGAAGTAATCCTCGATTGAGCGTCCGACCATGGAGCCGATCAGCGTGTCGGTCGTCCAGTCCCGCACCTGGCGGGAGTCGATCAGTTTGCCGTCGCGCAGGACCGTGGCGACCTGGCACAGCTCGAAAATCTCCTTCAGGCGGTGGGAGATGTAAATGAACGACACCCCCTCGGCCTTGAGGCGCGCGATGATGTCGAACAACGTCTCCAGCTCCGCATCGCCGAGCACGGCGGAGGGTTCATCCAGCACGATCAGCTTGGCGTTCTGGGAAATCGCCCGCGCAATCTCGACCAACTGCCGCTGCGCCACGCTGAGGCGGGAAATCGGCAGGTGCGGGTCAATCTCGAAGCCGAGCCGCATCATCGCATCTGCGGCGTCGTGGTGCAACTTCCGCCAGTCGATCCGCCCGAAGGCACCGCGCGGCATTCTGTTCATGAACAGATTCTCAGCGACCGAGAGGTGCTCGGCCTGGGCCAACTCCTGGTAGATGACGGCGACGCCGCGGGCGATCATGTCCGATGGCGTGGGTGCCGTGATGGTCTCCCCGTCCAGCCGGATCTCACCGCCATCGGCGGTGTAGGCGCCCGAGAGGATCTTCATCAGCGTCGACTTGCCCGCGCCGTTTTCGCCCACGAGGCCGTGGACTTCGCCGTGGCGGACCTTGAAGCTGACCCCCTGAAGCGCCTTCACGCCGGGAAAGGACTTCTCGATTTCGTGCATTTCCAGCAGCGTTTTGCGTTCGAGCACCGAGAGCGTCGGGCCGTCCATCGGACAGGCGGCCTGAGAAAACGTTTTCTTAGGCAGGCGAACGGATTTGTCAGAGGCTGGCAATCTGCATCCCTCCCCCGATGTGGAAAATGTCGCCGGTGCTGTAGGGGATCAGGCCGCTCGCCAGCGCGCCGATCGCGCCCGCGATGTCGTCCGGTTTGCCCCAACGACGCACCGGGCAGATGCTGCCGTCCTCGATACGCGGTGAATAGGCCGCGCGCACCTCGGCGGTCATGTCGGTTTCGATCAGGCCCGGACGGATTTCGTGGACCCGGATGCCGGAGGCCGCAAGCCGCATGGCAAAATTCTGCACCGCCATCGAAAGCCCTGCCTTCGAGATGCAGTAGGCCCCCTTTTCGGGCGACACGAGACCCGCGTTAGCCGAAGTGATCGTGATGATCGAACGATGCGCCGCGGGAGTCTCGGCCGCCAGCATATGCCGGGCCACGGCGCGGGTCACAAAGAACGTCCCGCGCAGGTTCACGTTCACCAGCCGGTCGAATTCGGCCTCGTCCACATCCAGAAGATCCCCGCGGACCGAGACCTGAACGCCTGCATTGTTCACAAGGCAGGTGATCGGCCCGAGGTGGCTAACCACCTCGTCGACCAGCGCCGGCATGCTGTCGGTCTTGGCGATATCGGCAACTACGAACATGGCCTTGCCGCCCTGATCCTCGACAATTGCCTGCGTCTGGCGGGCGTCGTCGTCATGCTCGAGGTCGAGGAATGCAATGTCGAAACCACGCCGCGCGAGATCGATACAGATCGCCCGCCCGATGCCCCGGCGACCGCCGGTGACAAGCGCCACGCCCGGCCGGGTTTCAGCGGCGTTAGGTTTCGAGGTGTCCGACTTGGCGTCCAGCATCATCATACCACCCTTTTTTCAAGGGCCTCACCGGCCGGTTCCACCACGGCGCCACGCGCCAGCATGCCGTCTATTTCCTCTCCGGCGTAGCCGATCTCGGTCATGATCTCGCGGGTGTGTTCGCCAATCTCCAGCGCCATGAAGCGCAGTTCCGGCACCTGTCCGTCATAGCGGTTGGGGTGGTTTACGAGGCGCACCTTGCGGCCGCGAACCTCGACATCCCGGAACACCTCGCAATGGGCGATCTGAGGATCATCGGCCAAGTCGTCGTAGGTCTGGACGGGCGAATACCAGACGCCGTGCTCGTCGAACCGTGCCGAGAGCTCGGCCAGGGTCATCGTATGGGTTGCATCGCGCACGGCGGCGGCGAAGGCATCGCGCTCCTCGTAGCGGTCATGGCCGACGAGGCTGCGCAGCGTGTCGGAGCTGAGCGCCTCGGCCAGCGCCGTATCGGTGCAGAGAGAGATCACCATGTCGCCATCGCGGGCCGGATAGACGCCATAAGGCGCCTCGTGGAACCAGGTCGCGAGGTTCTCGTCCCGGTCGAAACGGTCGCGGCCCAGGTTTCCGGCGAAGTAGTTCACCAGCGGCTCGGTCTGCAGGTCGATGCCCGAGTTCAGCAGGCTAGATTCCACCCGCGTCGGCTTACCACCGCGTTCGCGCTTCAAAAGCGCTCCGAGAATGCCCACCGCCATCAGCGCGCCGCCATGCTGGTCGCAGACTGCAGCCCCGACAGCAGTCGCGCCGCGGGACGGGGCGCCGGTCGCGCTGATCATACCCGAGGCTGCCTGGATCAGGATATCCTGCCCTGGCCGGCCTACCATGGGACCACTGGAGCCGAAGCCACTCGCGGAGGCAAAGATGACGTTCGGGTTTACCCGGCGCATCTCATCCTCGCTGAAACCGAGACGCGCGAAGACACCGGGACGGAAATTCTCCATCACCACGTCGGCCTCCGCGATCAGGCGCAGCGCGATCTCGCGTCCGCCCTCGGATTTCAGGTCGATGCCGATGGACCGCTTGTTGCGGTTAGCGCAGAGGTAGAATCCACTGACGCCCTCGACGAAAACCTTGGCCCCCGACCAGTGTCGCTCATGCGCGCCGGCGACGGGTTCCACCTTGATGACGTCGGCGCCCATGTCCGCTAGGTACTGCGCTGCGGCAGGTCCCTGCAGAAAATGGCAAAAACTGACGACCTTGATTCCATCCAAGAGCAAAACTTGTCCTCCCATCACGACTGGCGATTCCCCTCCGAACCGCCCCAATACCGTGTGAAAACGTTTTCCCAAATTCAAAGATACACGTCAACTTAATTTTTTTATAAGTAAAATCTTATAGTTAATCGAGTAATTATTAGAAAACGATTGCCAGAAGACCAGAATCAAAGCTCCCAACCGAACATCCCGGCGCAGCGGAGAAGGGCCAGCGCAACGCCGCCTTCGTCGTTCGAAGCTGTTTGCCAGTCGGCCTCCCTGCTGACCCAAGTCGGCGCATTTCCCATCGCGACGGAAACACCGGCGATCCTAAACATCGGCAGGTCGTTGCCGGAGTCGCCGATTGCAACGATCCCATCAGGTGGGACGCCCATGCTCCGCGCAAGCGCCTGGACCGCCCGACCCTTCGACACGCCGGGTTGCGCCATCTCTAGGTAGGTATCATGCGAGAAATAGCAGTCCAGACTGTCATCGAACTCCGCCTTCAGCGCGGCGAGTTTGGCGACATCTTCCGGACGGGAAATTACCAGAAGCTTAGCGAGTGGTTCCTTGAGATCGTTCAAATCGCTCTCAACCGCGGGCATTCCGGTGTGGCCGAATTCCCGCCGCCACATGGCGTCCAGTTTGTCGACATGGGCGGTCTCGAGAGAATAGGCCGCCAGCGGCAATCCGACTTCGCGACAACGCCGGACGACTTCGCGCACCGTATGAGGATCGACCGGTTCAGTAAGCTCCGGCAACACCCCGCCGCGCCTTGGCCCGCGCCAGGTCACCGCTCCACCAAAGCAGATCGCGGCATCAACTTCGCCCAAGTCGTCTAGGATATGAACAACCGATGCAGGCGCCCGCGCCGTGGCAAGCGTTACGGCGACCCCCGCCTTGCGGACACGCGCGATGGCATCCCGCACCTCGGTCAGCACCTGGTAGTCGCTGGTCAACGTCGTTCCGTCGACGTCAATTGCCACAATATATCCAGACTTCATGCAACACCGCATTGACGTGAAAACGTTTTCTCCGGTATATTGGTCCAGATCGCCGCCAGGGACAAGGCCCTGACGACAGAAGGCCTGAGGAGTACGGGATGCAGTTTTTGGTGATGTCGCGCCGCCGTTCGGAGGATTTCCCGCAGGAAGAGTTCGACCGCCTATTCGCAGACGAGGCCAGCCGCGCGCGGGAGCTTTACGCCGCGGGCTTCACCCGTCACATCTGGCATCGCGTAGACGGCGGCGGCGTCTGCCAGGTTGTCGAGGCAAGAGACGAGGCAGAGGTGCGCGACACTTTGGCCACCCTGCCATTCGCCAAACGCGGCATGCTCGACATCGACGTAGTCGCGCTGAAGCCCTACGCCGGCTTTACCGGCTGAGCCCAGAGGTGCCCGTGGAGAACGGCCAAGCACCAGATCGTCGGACGCCCGGCCACACGGTCCGCCTCAAGGACGTGGCTGCTCGCGCGGGTTGCTCTATTGCGACCGCATCCCGCGTCCTAAACGGGAATGCGAAGGTCGGCGCCTCAGACCGAGAGCGGGTGCTGGCTGCCGCTGCGCAGCTTGGCTATGTGCCCAACAGCTCGGCCCGCGCCCTGCGGTCCCAGAGCACCCGCCTAGTGGGCGCAATCATCCCGACGCTCGATCACGCCATCTACGCCAAGATGGTCGACGGCCTTCAGGAACAACTCTCCGCCATGGGCATGTCACTCATTATCAACACCTCTGATTATGATCTCGAGCGGGAGAAGGTTCAGGCGCGCGTACTGGTCGGTCGAGGTGTCGAGTCGGTCGTCCTCGTCGGTACCGAACATAGTCCCGAAACCACACAGCTGTTTCGGGATGCAGGGATTCGCCAAGTCTACACTTACACCTCAACAGCCGACGGCGGGGATGCAGCGGTTGGCTTCGACAATTTCAGGGCCGGACAGATGGTTGCCGAGTACCTTGTGGGTCTCGGCCACGCCAGGGTCGCCATGATTGCAGGTGTCACGAAAGGCAATGACCGGGCGACACAGCGCCGGGATGGCTTTCTGCATGGCCTCGAAGGTGCAGGCATCTGCCAGTCAGATGTTCTGGTTCTGGAGGCGCCGTATCGAATTGAGAGCGGCTACCACGCCATGCAATCGGCGATGCAGACCCATCCGCGGCCAACGGCGGTCTTTTGCGGCAGTGACATCATCGCTGCGGGTGCGTCCAACTACTGCCGCACAAACGAGATCCCTATTCCC
>NZ_KZ304977.1 GCF_002723615.1 Limimaricola cinnabarinus | reverse complement strand
GGGCGGGGCGGGCGCGTCCGGCACCGGCCCGGGCGCGGTGTCGAAGGCGTGGGCCAGCATTGGCAGCCGCGCCTCGGGCTCCGGCCCGGCGATCACCGCCAGCGCGCCGCCGGCGCGGTAGTGGCGGGCGTGGTAGCGGCGCATCGCCGCGAGGGTGAGATCGGGCAGCCGGGCCGGGTCGCCGCCGGGGTCGAAGCCCTGCGCCGCGCCGGGAAACAGCGCCGCGCGGATCGCGTCGCCGAAGGCGCGCGGCGTGGCGCGGTGGCCGAGCATCTCGTTCAGCACCACGCCGGTCAGGCGCGGCGGGTCGAGCGCGAGGCGCCAGCCCTCTCGGGCGAAGGCATCAGCGTGCAGCAGTGGGTGGAATGCCGCGTCGAGCCAGATCGCGGCCAGCCGGTCGAACTCGCGGTCATGGGCGCAGGCGATCTCGTAGACGGTCAGGCCGGGCAGGGTGGCGGCGTTGAGATGGCCGTGCAGCGCGCCGTCGAGCAGCGCGGCGAAGCCCCGGCGCAGCGGAAAGCGGCGCGAGCCCTGCAGCACGCAATGCTCCAGCACATGGGCGATGCCGCTGTCGTCGGGTAGCGGCGTGCGGATGCCGAGCGACAGTGCGTTTAGATCGCCGCCCTGCAGGGTCAGCGCCGCGCCGCCGCCCGGGTGATGGTGCAGCCGGGCCAGCGCGCTGATTTCGGGCAGATGCGCTTCGGCTGCGACGGCGAAACCGCTCACCGCGCTGCCATCGCGGCGATCGCCGCGCGCAGGGCGGCGATGGTGCCGCCATCGGCCATGTCGTGACCGGCATCCTCGATCACCTCCACCGGCGCGCCCCATCGCGCGGCAAGCGCGTGGCTGGTCGCGGGCGGGCAGAGGAGGTCATGGCGGCCCTGGACGATGTGGCCGGGGACCGGGCGCAGCGCCGATGCGCGGTCGAGGAGCGGCGCGTCGAGGAAGCAGCCGGCGCGGAAGTAATGCGCCTCCATGAACGGGGTGGCGGGCAGCGGGCCGGGGGCGGCGAGCGCATCGCGGTCGAGCCGGGCCGCGGCGGGGGTGATCCGCGACAGGATGCGCTCGGTCCCGGCCCAGGCGCGGGCCGCCGGGCGGTGGATCGCCGGGTCGGGGTCGAGGATGCGGGTCCAGTAGGCGCCGAGCGGATCGGCGCGCTCGGGCGCGTCGAGCAGCGCCAGGAAGTCGTCGAAGAGCGCCGGGTGAAAGCGCGGCAGCGTGTCGAGGAAGGCGGTCTCCAGCTCGGCGCGGGTGCCGAGGAACACCGCCCGCAGCACGATCCCTGAGACCCGCTCGGCATGGGCCAGCGCATAGGCCAGCGCCAGCGTCGCGCCCCACGAGCCCCCGACCACCAGCCAGCGGTCGATGGCGAAGCGGGCGCGCAGCGCCTCGATGTCGCGGATCAGATGCGCGGTGGTGTTGGCATGGCGCGCGCCATGCGGGCGCGAGCGCCCGGCGCCGCGCTGGTCGAACATCAGGAGCCGGGTCGCCTTGGGGAACAGCGCCCGGTGGGCGGGCTGGCAGCCGCTGCCCGGCCCGCCATGCAGGAACAGCGCGGCGGGCGCGTCGGCGGGGCCGGTCAGCTCGGCATATATCTGGTGGCCGTCGCCGACATCGACGTGGCCGGCGAAGCCGCTCATCCGCCCGGCTCTGGCGTGCCGCCAGAAAAGTCGCGGTAGGTGTAGCGGTCGGAGCCCTCGGAAAAGGCCAGCGCCGCCTCGAACACCTCGGCATGGCGGGGCGAGAAGGCGCAGGCCGGGTCGGTCGCGCCGGCGTCGCTCAGAAGCGCCGACGCCTGGCAGCGGCAGCCGCCCCAGTCGTCATGCTTGTGCGCGCAGGAGCGGCAGGGTTCGGGCATCCAGGCCGTGCCTCGATAGCGGTTCATCGCTTCGGAATGATCCCAGATCCAGGCCAGCGGGTGGTCGCGCACCGAGTCGAAGCGCAGCCCGGCGATGCTTTCGGCGGCGTGGCAGGGCAGCACCTTGCCCGAGGGCGAGATGTTGAAGACCTGCCGCCCCCAGCCGCCCATGCAGGGCTTGGGCCGGGCGGCGTAGTAGTCGGGTTCGACATAGTCGATGACGAGGCGGCCATGCAGCCGGGCGCGGGCCGCGTCGACCACCTTCGAGGCGGTGTCTATCTGGTCGGGTGTCGGCATCAGCGCGGCGCGGTTCCTAAGCGCCCAGCCGTAATACTGGACGTTGGCGACCTCGAGCCGGGCGGCGCCGAGATCGAGCGCCATCTCGATCATCTCGGGCAGCTCGTGCAGGTTCTGGCGGTGCATCACGGCGTTGAGCGTCAGCGGCAGGTCGCGGGCGCGGACCCATGCGGCGGCGGCGCGCTTGCGCTCGAGCGCGCCGCGCAGGCCGCCGATCCGGGTGGCGAGCGCGTCCTCGACCGACTGGACCGAGATCTGCACGTGGTCGAGACCGGCCTGCGCCAGCGCGTCAAGCCGGGCTTCGGTCAGGGTGACGGCCGAGGTGATCAGGTTGGTGTAGAGGTCGAGCGCGGCGGCGCGGGCGACCAGGGTTTCGAGGTCGCGGCGGGCCAGCGGCTCACCGCCCGAGAAATGCAGCTGCAGCACGCCGAGATCGGCGATCTCGCCCAGCACCCGCAGCCATTCCTCGGTCGAGAGCTCGGCGCTGGCACGTTCGAGCTCGACCGGGTTGGAGCAATAGGGGCATTGCAGCGGGCAGCGATGGGTGATCTCGGCCAGCACGGCGATCGGGATGCCGTGGCTGCGGGCCGGGTCGGGGCGCAGGCGGGCGGAAAGCTCGGTCATGCCGCCTCGCGGTCGCGCAGGAAGCCCTTGGCCTCGAGGTCGGCCAGCATGTCGGTGATGTCGGAGAGGATCTCGGGTTCGGGGGCGTCGTAGCGGGCGGCGAGGGTGGCGGCGATGGCCGCGAGCGTCGCCTCGCCGTCGCAGAGCTTCAGCACCTCGACCGCGATCTCGTCGGGGATCAGGATCCGCTCGGGCGCGAGCAGCAGCCAGGTGTCGCGGGCGCGGTCGAAGCGCAGCTTGACGAAGCGGGGCAGGGCGGGGCGGCTGTCGGGGGTCACGGGGCGTCCTCCGGAACGAAGGCGCCGGGCGGCGGGTGGCCGGTGACATAGGCGTGGTAGAGCGCGTCGAGCTGAACCCAGAGCACCTCGGTCTTGAACACCAGCGCCTCGCAGACCAGCGCGCGGCTCTCGGGCGTGCGGGCGTGGGTCCTGACGTAGTCGAGCGCGAAGCCCGCGTCGCGCGGTGCCTGGCCGAGCCGGGTCTTGAAATAGGTCATGATCTCGGGGGTGATGAAGTCGTAATTCTCCAGCATCCCGGAAATGCGCCGCTCGTGGATGTTCGGCGCGAACAGCTCGGTCAGCGAGGAGGCGATCGCCTCGAGCGGCGAGCGGGTGGCGACGAAACTGACATAGGCGTCGACCGCGAAGCGGGTGGCGGGCAGCACGCCGCGGGCCGAGGTGACGTAGTCGGGGTCGAGGCCGAGGCCGGTGGTTAGGAGCAGCCAGCGGTCGATGCCGCCGGCGTCGTTGTCGCGGCCATCATGGTCCTCGATCCGGTGGCGCCATTCGCGGCGCAGCGCCCGGTCGCGGAAGCGCGAGATCACCAGCGCGTCCTTGATCGGGATCGAGGACTGGTAATACCAGCGGTTCAGCGCCCAAGCCTGGACCTGGCCGAGGGTGAGCTTGCCGTCATGCAACAGGTGATGGAACGGGTGACGGTCGTGGTAGCGGGCCGCGCCTATGGCGCGCAGCCGGCGCTCCAGCGCCTCGGCGTCGTCGAGCGGCTCGCCCGTGAAATGGAAGGTCGTGTCGAAATCCGGGGCAGGGGGCTGATGGGCGTTCATGGCGCGATCTCCTCTCCGGCGCGGGGCAGGCGCCAGCCCGCGGCCTCGATCGCGGCGCGCTCGGGCGTGCCGGGGCGCAGGATCGGATTGGAGTTGTTGACGTGGACGAACAGCTTTCGCGCGATGCCGAGACCCTCCAGACGGGCCATCGCGCCCTCGGGGCCGGAAACCGAGACATGGCCCATCCGGCGGCCGGTCTTGGCGGCCAGCCCCTGGTCGATCAGCTCGTCATCATGCCACAGCGTGCCGTCGAACATCACCAGCGCCGCGCCGCGCAGCCGATCGCGCAGGGCTTCGGTGACCCGGCCGCAGGCGGCGATGACGAAGGCCTCCGGCCCGCCTGTGGCGGCGCGCAGCCGCAGGCCGAGCGTGTCGCCGGGGCGCTCCTCGGTCGGCTCGGCCCGGCCCTCGAGATGCCAGGCGGGCTTGCCCGGCACCTCGAAGGCCTCGACGATCAGCCCCGAGGGGGTGCCGTCGGGCAGGGCGGGCTCGAAGGGGGTGTCGAGGGCGATGGCGTGGCGCGGCACGCGGGCGCGGTCGAGCACGTCGAAGATCGGGTTCTCGGCCAGCACCGACAACACGCGGGGATGGGCGTGGATCGCGAAGGGCGAGCCCTCGCGCAGCGACAGGAGGCCGGTGACGGCGTCGATTTCGCCATTGGTGAGGATGACGCCGGCGATCGGCGTGTCGCGCAGCCGGCCCGCGCGCGGGTGCAGGGCGGGCGTGGCGTTGATCTGGGCGCGGATGTCGGGCGAGGCGTTGATCAGGAACCAGTGCTCGCCATCGACCGAAGCGGCGATCCCGGCCTGGCCCTCATGGGTGTCGGGCGCGGCGCGGGCGGCCCGGCAGCCGACGCAGTTGCAGTTCCATTGCGGGTAGCCGCCACCCGCCGCGCAGCCCAGGGTGATGAATCTCAGCATGCGAGCCTCCTCCCCAAGGCGTCGCGGCGGGCGCGGCCGCCGGTCACTTGCGCTTGGCGCAGGCGTACATGTTGATTTCCATGCCGGCTTCGACTTCGACGATCTTCGGGGCTTTCCAGGCCATGCAGCACTCCCTTCAAAGGCTCCGCCGGTGCGCCCGGCGGCGGCGCGGGGCCGGGGGCCGGTCCCTCGGGTCAGGCTAGCAGCGCGGCGGGGCGGGGCGGTATCGTCAAATGGTCGTAGAGCGCCGGGCCGCTCAGCCGACATAGCGCGGCGCGCCGGTCGAGCCTTGCAGCTGCGGCGCCGGCCCTGGCCGGTGCCCGAGATGACCGACGGTCGGGGGCAACGCCTCAATGTGGGGTCGGGCCTTGCGCCAAGCGTGACCATCACATGCCCCATGGCGCGGCCGGTTGTGCCAGACCTGCCCGCTCGGGGACTCAAGGGTGCTGGTCTGCCAAGGCATGCGGAAGGAGCAGGGAGCCATGTCCTTGTGCCGATCGCGATATGCGGATGCAACTATAGGAACACTGCAGTGTCGCGGGCGCTCAGGTAGGTTACATGCCGCAAAACGCCGGATCGCCTGACATTGATTGGAAATAAAAGTTGCGGCCGGACGTCGAATACGCGGCCCGCCTCGGACTTCAAGCGCGCGCCGGTGATCATGTCGTGATGTTAGCTAGCTGAGGTCGAGATCTCGAAAGGATGCGACCGGCCGGGGGGCCGGCCGGTCGCAATGGCAAGGCAGTGCCAGGTTACTGGGTCGAGGCCAGCTCGGCCAATGCTTTGGGCAGCTTGAAGGTCCACAGCGTCGCACCTTGATTGAGGAAGTTGACCTTCTTGGCCACCTCCCCGCCCCACAGCGGCACCGCGCCGCCCCAGCCCGAGATCACCGAGACGTACTGCTCGCCATCCTGCTCCCAAGTGATTGGCTGGCCGACCACGCCCGAGCCGGTCTGGAAGCTCCACAGCTCCTCGCCGGTGGCATCGTCGAAGGCGATGAACCGCCCCTCGGGGGTGCCAGTGAACACCAGACCGCCCTTGGTCGACATCACGCCCCCCCAGAGCGGGGCGTCGTTTTTGAACTCCCACACCCATTCGCCGGTGGCGGGATCGATCGCCTTGAGGCTGCCGATATGGTCCTCATAGAGCGGCTTGATGGTGAAGCCCGCGCCCATGTAGGCCGCGCCCTTCTTGTAGGTCACCGGCTCGTTCCACATGTCCATGCCCCATTCGTTGGAGGGGACGTAGAACAGGCCGGTATTCTCCGAATAGCTCATCGGCATCCAGTTCTTGCCGCCGAGGAAGGACGGCGCGGCGAAGATCGTCTCGCCCTTGGCCTCGCCGGTCAGCTCGGCCGGGCGACCGGGGCGGTTGGCCTCGACGAAGATCGGCCGGCCGGTGTCGTCGATGCCCTCGGCCCAAGTGATATCCTTCACGAAGGGGAAGGCGTCGACATAGCCGCCATCGGCGCGGTCGAGCACGTAGAAGAAGCCGTTGCGATCGGCGGTGCCGTAGCGCTTGTTGCCGTCCTTGTCGGTGAAGCCCACCACCTCGTTGACGCCGTCGAAATCCCAGCCCTCGCGCGGGGTGGTCTGGAAGTGCCACTTGATCTCGCCGGTCGCCGGGTCGAGGCCGACGCGGGAGGCGGCGTAGAGGTTGTCGCCGGTGTTGCCTTCGACGGGCTCGCCCGCATTGCGCAGCCAGCTGTTCCAGGGCGCGGGGTTGCCGGCGCCGAAGACCAGCGTGTCGGTCTCGGCGTCATACGAGCCGCCGAGCCAGGTGGCGCCGCCGCCCTGCTTCCACATGTCGCCCGGCCAAGTCGCGTTCAGCGTCCCGGTCATGGTCGATTCCTCGCCGTTGAGCGTGCCCATGTGGCCCTCGATCATCGGCCGGGTCCAGACCAGCTCGCCGGTCTCGGCGTCGCGGGCCTGCACCTCGCCGACGATGCCGAATTCGCCGCCCGAATTGCCGGTGATGATCAGCCCGTTATGGATCAGCGGCGCGGCGGTGTAGCTGTAGCCTTCCTTGTAGTCGGCGATCTTCTTGTTCCAGACCACGTCGCCGGTCTTGGCGTCGAGCGCCACCAGCCGCGCGTCGAGCGTGCCGAAATAGACCTTGTCGCCCCAGAGCGCCGCGCCACGATTAACTACGTCGCAGCAGGGCAGGATGCCTTCGGGCAGGCGGGCGTCGTACTGCCACAGCTCCTGCCCGGTGCGGGCGTCGATGGCATAGAGCCGCGAATAGGAGCCGGTGATGTACATCACCCCGTCCTTCACGAGCGGCTGGGTCTCCTGGCCGCGCTGCTTCTCGCCGCCGAGGCTGAAGGCCCAGGCGGGGATGAGATATTCGACCGTCTCGCGGTTGAGCGTGTCGAGCGGGCTGTAGCGCTGCAGCCCGCGGCCCATGCCGTTGGTGACCACGTCCTCTACGGTGGCGGCGTCGTTGGCGATGTCCTCGTCGGTGACCTGAGCCCGTGCGGCTTGGGCGGCGGTGCCTGCGATCAGCGTGGCGCAGGCGGCGGCGATGAAGCGGTTCATGTGGGTCCTCCTCCCATGTGGCGGCGGCAGCGGCCCCGTCAGAACCCCTCGCGCCGCCTGCATGATCGCCGCGGGGCAGGGGGCGCGGAAATCGGACGATGGTCGTAGCCCCGCCCCCCTGCCAAGGTCGTAGCCCGCGCCGAACGGTCGAAGGGTCCACGCCAACGCCCAACGCCGCCCGCAGGAGAGACGCGGGCGGCGGGGTCGGCAGCAGGTGGAAAGAAAGCTTTCGGGATGATGTCAGCCTGTCCCGTCCTGAAGTGGCACGCAGCCCCGACTTTGGTCGAGGGCCTTAGCGTGCCCGCCTGCGACCGCGCCCGGCTTCGAACCCCGCCAGCGCCAGCCCGAGGAACACGGCCCCCGCCAGCGCCACCCAACCCATTGCCGGCCAGTTGGCCTGGCCGTGCAGCGCGAAGCGGATCGCCTCGACCGCGTGGGTAAAGGGGTTGGCGGCGCAGATATCGCGCAGGAGCGCGCTGGCCTCGGCCATCTTCCACAGCGGGTAGAGCGCCGAGGACAGGAAGAACATCGGGAAGATCACGAAGTTCATCACGCCGGCGAAGTTCTCAAGCTGCCGCACCGTGCTCGAAAGCGCCAGCCCCAGCGCGCCGAGCATCAGCCCCGACAGGAATAGCGTCGGCAGTGCCAGCAGCCAGCCCCATCCGGGATCGGCATGGCCCAGTGCGGCGGCGATGCCGAGAAAGGCATAGACCTGCAGTACCGAGATTAGCGTCGAGGCCACCAGCTTGGAGGTCAGGAGCCACCAGCGCGGCAGCGGCGCTGTCAGCAGCAGCCGCATGGTGCCAGTCTCGCGGTCGAGCACCAAGCCCAGCGAGGATTGCATGCCATTGAAAAGCAGGATCATCGCGCACAGGCCCGGCAGGATGTAGGTCTCGTAGGTGATGTAGGTCTGGTAGGGCGGGGTGATCGACAGCCCCAGCGCGGCGCGGAAGCCGGCAGCGAAGACCAGAAGCCAGACCAGCGGCCGCACCAGCGCCGAGACTAGCCGTGCGCGCTGACCCAGAAATCTCAGCGCCTCGCGGCGCACGATCCAGCCCATCGCCAGCGCCCAGACCCGGGGGGCGGGGCGCCGGGGGCACGGCGCATGGGCGGCGGAGGCCGTGGAGAGCGCCGTGTCGGTCATGCCGGCTCCGCCGTCATCGCTAGGAACCGCGCCGCAAGATCGCCCTCGGGGGCGATGTCGCGCGCCACCGCACAGGCCAGGATATGGCCGCGATGCATCACTGCCACCTGGTCGCCGGGCGCCACCTCGTCGGCCAGATGCGTGGCCCAGAGCACCGTCAACCCGCCCTGTCCGGCCAGGTCGTGGACATGGGCGGTGATCGCCGCGCGGCTGGCCGCGTCGAGGCCCACCGTAGGCTCGTCGAGCAGCAGCACCGACGGCCGGTGTAACAGCGCGCGGGCGATCTCGGCCCTGCGCCTGTGGCCGCCGTTGAGGTCGCGCACCCGTTCGCGCGCCCGCTCGGCCATTGACACCCGCGCCAGCGCTGCGTCGATCCGGCGGCCCGCCTCGCGCCCGCCGATGCCGTGCAGGGCGGCGGCGTAGCGCAGATTGGCCATGACCGGCAGCTCGGGATCGAGCGCAGCCTGCTGGAACACCACCCCGAGCCGGGTCAGCGCCGCGCGTGGGCGGCGGGCGATGTCGTGCCCCGCGATCTCGATCCGCCCCGCCTGCAGCGCCGCAAGCCCGGTCAGCAGCGAGAACAGCGTCGACTTGCCAGCGCCATTGGGACCCAGCAGCGCGCAGAACTGCCCCGGCGCCACCCGCAGCGACACGGCGTCGAGTGCGCGGCGCGCGCCGTGATCGTGGCTCACCCCCTCAATCGCCAGCCCGCTCATTCGATGGTCACGGCGAGGCGCTGGCTCTCGCCGCCGCCGGGTACCTGGATTTCGTAGCGGCCGGGCTTGATCGCCAGAAAGCCGATCTCCATCACCCCCGCCTCGTCGAACTCGACGCTGTCTAGGCCGAGCGGGCGGATCTCCAGCCCCTCGATGACGATTTCGTCGATCCAGATCGCGCGGAAGAACTCGGGCGCTGTCAGCGCCAGCTCCTGGCTGCCGTCGGCCTCGATCTCGATCTCGTAGTAGCTGCCGGATCTGAGCGTCAGCGGCGCCTCGGCCAGCGGCATCCCCGCCGAGAGCAGGATCGGCGGCAGGTCGTGCTTGTTGCCCGAGGACAGCACGCCCGCCGGGCCGAAGCCGGCCTCGTCATGGTCGTCGGCCAGGGCGGGCGGGGCGACGAGCGCGACCGCGATGGCGAAAGGTCTGATCATGCCGGGTCTCCTTGGGCGGGACGGAAGGCCGCGCCCCAGGGAAAGCGGCCGACCTTGATGGTCTTGAGGGCTTCGCGTTTCGCGACGTCGATCACGGTCACGTCGCCGGAGACACCGTTGGTGGTGAAGAGGAGCGAGCGGTCGGCGTTGAAGGCCATGTGCCAGACGCGGCGGCCGACCAGGATGTAGTCCTCGACCCGATAGGTCTCCGCGTTCACCACCGCCACGTGGTTCGACGGCCCCAGCGCCACGAAGGCGATGGATTCGTCCGCCGTCAGCTCGAAGCCCACGGGCTGGATGCGGTCGGGGTGGATGCCCGCGATCTCGAAGCCAATCTTGGCGATCTCGCCCTGACTGGCCACGTCGAACACCGAGATGGTGCCGCCGATCTCGGCCGAAACCCACAGCTCGGTGCCGTCCTTGACGAACTCGGCATGGCGCGGGCGGGCGTCGACCAGCGTGTTGGCGAACAGCGCCTCGGTCTCGGTGTCAATCCAATGGGCCATGTTGGTCGTCTCAGAAGTGGTGATGGCGATTCGGCCGTCGGGGCTCACCGCCATGCCCTCGGGCTCGATGCCGACGTCGATCTGGGCGATCACCGACCGTGTCTCGGTGTCGACCACGGTGGTGATCGCGTCGTCCTCGTTGGCGATGTAGAGTCGCCGGTCGTCGGGGTGCAGCACGAACTGCTCGGGGTCCTCGCCGGAGGGCAGGTCGTGCAGGATCTCGCCGGTCTCGGGGTCCATAACCTGCACCGCATCGCTGTCGGAGGCGCAGATGTAGAGCCGTGAGAAGTCATGGCTGAAGGTCAGCCCCCGTGGCCTCTCGCCGGTGGGGATGGTGCGCACCACTTCCAGCGTGGCGACGTCGATCACGCTCAGCGTGTCGTCTTTCTCGTTGGTGACCCAGATCTCGCCTTGGCCCTGTGCGAACGCGGGCGTGGCGAGAAGCGCGAGGATGGCGGCGTATCTCATGATTTCTCCTCGAAGGCGGCGCAGAGGGATTCGGGGGCGTCGGTGCCGAGCGTGTCCATCTCGCTCACCGGGTGCAGGAAACCTTCAAGCGGCGCGGTGGCGACCACTGCGCGTTCGGTCACCAGCGGAATCGGCTGGCGCATCTGCCCGTCCCAGGACCGGAACGACAGCGGGCTGCCGAGAAAGCCACCCAACTCGAAATCGGGGCCGAGGAGAAAGTCGCGCAGCACTTCGGGGTCGACTGACCCGGTGCGGGTCACCGCCTCACCGATGGCGCGCATCGCCGCCCAGGCGGCGTAGTCGCGCGGCCGCATCGTTCTGCCGGCCAACTCCTCGAATCGCGATTGCAGTTGCGCCGCGCCCCAGGCTTCGACCACCGGCGCCCAGGCCACCGCCTGCAGCCCCTCCGAACCCGCGAGCGGGCGCGGCGTCCAGGCGTTATAGGCGATGTAGCGGGCGAAATCCCCGGCCTCGTCGGCGACCAGAAGCACGTCGTGATCGGGCAGGGCTTGGGTGAAGACCGGCACCTCCTGCCCGGCGTTACGGCGGATGTCGGCATCATCGAGCCAGTCGCGCTCGGCGCGCAGCTGCAGACCGAACTTCGCCAGCGAGCCTCGCAGCGCCTCGGCATAATCGATGTCCTCGGGCCGCTGCCCGGCGATCAGCGCCAGATCGTCCCAGCGGCGCTGAACGAGGAACTGCGCCAGCGCGTCGGTGCGCATCGCGGTCGAGGGGATGGTGTGCATCAGGTTGGCGCGGCAATCGGCGCCGCGCAGCCGCGCCCCGGGGGCGGCAGCGTTGAACAGCAGCGCGCCCTGCGCCTCAGCCATGTCGGCCACCGCCAGAACGGCGTCTTCGGGCGCGTCTAGGATCAGCAGGCCACCGCGCGCCAGCGCCGCGCGGGCCGCCGCCTCGAGGTCGCCGCCCTCGGGCACCGAGACGGTCTCGAGCGCGTAGTCATGACCGAGGAAGCGCCCGGTGGTGGCGTTGTCGTCGCGGCCGAGCTCGGCGCCCGCGCGGCCCTCGTCCTGGGGGATCTCGTCGAGGTTCGACAGCACCGGCGGGTGCGCCACCTCCTGCCTAAGCCAGGTCACCGGCACCTCGATAGCGGCCTGCGCAGCGCCGGCCCAAAGTCCCAGCATCACGATGGATGTCGCCTGTCGCAGCATTGCCTTCCTCCCGCCAAGCAGGCTAGCAGCGCCGCCCGGCCCGCCCCCATACGACCATGGTCGCGCCCCGCCGAAGGTCGCATAGGCGGCCCGGCCCGGTCCGGCTATCCCTGTGGCCCAGGACCAAGGGAGGACCGACCATGCCCCGCACCACACGCATCCTGGCGTCGCTCGGCGCGATCGCCGCCGCCGCGACCATCGCCCAAGCCGCCGGCCTGCCGCTCGACATCCAGGCGGTGAACACCGACGCCCTGCCCGATATCGGCGAGGAGTGGCTGACCGAGAACCCCTATCGCGAGCAGGGCGAGGAGGTCTGGGCCAAGGCGATCGAGATCGGTGCCTCGGGCTACAACCAGAACTGCGCCCGCTGCCACGGCCTCGGCGCGGTGTCCGGCGGCCTCGCCCCTGACCTGCGCTTTCTCGAGGCCGAGGAATACGGCGACGAGTGGTACATGGAGCGGTTCCGCCACGGCTTCACCCAGAACGGCGTCACCCGGATGCCCGCCTTCGGCGATCTTCTGGGCCAGAAGGCGGCCTGGGCGATCCGCACCTATCTCGAGACCCGCCCCGACGAGGACGCGGTGAGCGCCAAATCCGCCGAGCTCAAGGCGCTGCGCGACACGCTCGCGGCGGGCGGCGAGGTCGACGCCGAGGCGGTCAAGGCCGAGCTTTCCGGCATCGCCGAGGAGATAGAGACCCTGTCGGGCGCGCCGGTGGCCGATTCGATCGCCTACCGCGCCGCCGCCCAGATCGACGGCACGCCCGCAAGCTTCAACAAGGCCGCGGAGACGCTGACCGTGGGCCTGTCGGCCGCGCAGTGACGCGCCGCGCGGGCCTTACGCTGGCGCTCGGCCTCGCCCTCTCCTTCGCGGGGGGCGGGGCCTTCGCGCGTTGCGAGGATTGGGTGCCGCAGCCCAAGCCCCAGAACGCCGATCGCGACTATGTCGGCCAGACGCTGGACGAGATCCTCGATCGCGGCTTCGTCGAGTTCGCGGTCTACGAGGATTTCCCGCCCTGGTCCCATCGGGCCGGCGGCGCGGCCATCGGCATCGACGTGGAGATTGGCCGGCTGATCGCCGAGGAGATGGGCGTCGCGCCGCGCTTCCGGCTGGTCGCCGCGGGCGAGGACCTGGCCGCCGATCTGCGCAACTGGGTCTGGAAGGGGCCGGTGGTCGGCGGATCGGTCGCCAACGTCATGCTGCACATCCCCTATGACAGCGCCTTCACCTGCCGGGTCGAGCAGGTGATGTTCACCGGCCTCTACGGGGTCGAGACCTTGGCAGTGGCCTATGATGCGGGCGTGTTCGGCACCGAGGGCCCCGGTCCGGCGATGTTCCGGATGCACCGGGTCGGGGTCGAGAACGACTCGATCTCGGATTTCTACCTCTCGGCGATGGCGGGCGGGCAGCTGGGGCCGAACATCTCGCGCTATCCGACCACCGAAGCCGCGATGGCGGCGCTGGCCATGGGCGAGGTGACGGCGGTGATGGGGCCGCGTGCGCAGCTCGAGGCCGAACTCGGCCGGGCGCTGGTCCATGTTCCACCTTTCCCGGGGCTGATGAAGCCCGACTGGGCGCTGGGCCTCGCGGTGCATCACAGCCACCGCGACCTCGGCTACATGATCGAGGGCATCGTCGCCGAGGCGGTAGCCGACGGCCGGATCGCGGCGATCTTCGAGGATCACGGCCTGAGCTGGACCGCGCCGGAATGGTGAGGCGCTAGAGCGTCGTCAGATCGCCCGCGGCATCGACCAGCCGCACGCGCCTCAGCCCCGCGACGCGCAGCGCCGCGATCTCGTCGCGCTCCATCAGGCAGAAGGCGGTCGACAGCGCATCGGCCAGCGCAGCGCTGTCGGCCTCGACGCTGACGCTCGACCAGGCGGGCGGCACCGCGCCGCCGCTTCTGGGATCGAGGATGTGGCTCGCGCCGCCGGGCAGGAACAGCGCGCCGGGACTCGAGGTCGCGATCGCGCCGCCGGTGAGGGTCGCCTGCCCCAGCAGACCCCGCGCGTGGTCCTCGATGCCGATCCGCCACGGCCCGCCCAGCGCCCGCATCTCGCCGATATTGACCAGCGCCCGTTCGAAGCCGCGCGTCGCCAGCCCCTCGGCCACGCGGTCGCTGGCATAGCCCTGGGCGATGCCGTTGAAGGTCAGCGCCTGCCCCGGCCCGAGCCGGAGGCCCGCGCCGCGCGCGACGCGCTCCCAGCCTATGCGCGCGGCGGCGGCGGGAACGTCGCCCTGCTCGGCCAGCGCCCGCCAGAGCGGCTGCACGGTCGGATCGAAGCGCCCGCCGGTGGCGGCATGGGCGGCCGCGCACAGATCGATCACCGCCATGAATTCGGGCGCCGGCGCGTCGAACCGGCCGGTGGCGTTGAGCCGGGAAAGCGCGCTGTCCGGGCGATGCAGGCTGAACAGCGCCTCCATACGCTCTAGGGTGGCCCGGGCCTCGGCCAGCGCGGCCTCGACCTCCCGGCGCGGCCCCGAAAGCGTGATCGCCGCCTCGGCGCCGAGCGCGGTGCCGCGCCAGCCCTCGGCATGGACCGCGCCCGGCGCGGCGAGGGTGGCGGCGGCGATGGCGAGGAAACGGCGACGGGTCTGCATGGCGGCTCTCATTCGGCGGCGACGGGACGGGGCGGCGGGCGGCCGGGGCGGCGGGCGTCGAGCACCAGCGGCACGCAGCGCGCCGGGTCGTCATGGATCGACACGCAGTCGAGGCAGCCGAAGCATTCGGAATAGTCGATTCCGCCGGTCTTCTCGATGGCTCCATAGGCGCATTTGACCCGGCAGAGCTGGCAAGGCGAGCCGCAGGTCTCGCGCCGGGCGATCCAGTCGCGCCCGCGCAGGAGCCCGCCGATCGCCATCACCGCGCCCAGCGGGCAGAGATAGCGGCAGAACCCCTTGAACAGCACCAGCCCGAGCAGCAGCCAGAAGGCGGCATAGGCGACATAGTACCATTCGCGGACGAAGAAGGTGGTGATCGCGGTCTTGAACGGCTCGATCTCGGCGGCGGTGTCGACATGCTCGGGCGCGAGAATGGCGATCAGCACCAGCCCGGCCAGCGCCAAGTATTTCAGAAGCTTGAGCCGCGCGTCCCAAGCCGCCGAGGGCCGGATCTGCGGCAGGCGCAGCAGCCGGCCCGCGTGATGGGCGAATTCCTGCAGTGCGCCGAAGGGGCACAGCCAGCCGCAGAACAGCGCCCGGCCCCACAGCACGAAGCCGAGGATCGCGGCGCCCCAGACCGCGAGGCCGAACGGGTCGTAGAGCAGGAAGGCGAAGCTGCGTCCCTCGATCGCGGTGCGGATCCCGCCCAGCACCGTGACCACCGACAGCTGCCCCTGTCCCCACCAGCCCACGAAACCTGTGGTCACCGTCAGCGCCCCGAGCCGCAGCGGCGTCAGCGTCCCCGGCGCGGCGGCGCGGCGCAGACCCGGCCCGAGGGCCGCGAGGAGCGCCGCGAGGAACACCGCCAGCAGTCCGAGATCCCCGGCCCGCGCCGCCAGCGCCGCCATGGCCGGCGTCTGCGGGGTGACAACTTCGGGTCGCTCGAAGAACCGCTCGGGCGTGACATGCGGCAGCTCGAACACGGTGGCGCCGATCTCGGGCATCAGCATGCCGTGTTCGCGGGTGGCGCGCACGTCCAGCACCCACTCCGCCGCCGGGTCGAAGCCCAGCCGCCGGTCGGCGCGCAGGATCATCGCCGTGCCCTCCGGCGCGCCGGGCGCGGTCTCGACGAAGATGTCGGCGTCGCGCAGCGCGACCGGCAGACCGCCCTGCCGGGCCGAGACCAGTTCGGGAGCGGTGTTGCGCACGAAGTCCGGCCCGACCAGACCGTGCCGCCCGGCCTCGATCAGCAGCAGGGGCTCGTCATGCGGGGCGATTTCGCGCAGGCGGTCAAGCTCCTTGAGCGTGGCGGGCGCCAGCGCCGCGCGGGCGATGGCGGGCGGGCCGAGATCGACCAGCCACAGATCGAGGAACATCGCCTCGGGTTCGGCGCGGGCCTGCGGATCGTCATGGCTCCAGATCGTGCCTTCGAAGCGGGCATCCACTTCGGCATTGGTGACGGCAAGGCGGGCCGCCAGCCCCTGCGCCGCCAGCGCCGCCCAGTCCAGCGGCTCGTCGTGGTCGAGGTCGGGCCGGGCGGGCGGGGCAGTGTCGATGCCGCGCATCCGCTCGCGCGCCACCTTGAGCGCGGCGGCGAGGATGGTTTCATGCGCGATCCGCACGCTGGCCGTGGCCTTGCTCACCCCGTCGAGATGCACCAGCGCCGAGCCGGTCTCGCCCGCCCCGTAAGGGGTGCCGACCACCATGTTGTCGTCGATCGACAGCCCGCGATACTGTTCGAGAAACGCCCGGAACGGCGCCTCGCCCAGCCCGGAGACGAAGATCGGCTCGTTGTGCGTCAGGAGCTTCGCGTCGATGAAGCCGCCGGAGGGGTCGAGCGTCACCAGCATGTCGATCGGCGCGCCGGAAAACCCCGGCAGCGGCGCCAGAGGTGCGGTGCGGAAGGCGTAGCCCGCCGCCGCGCCGCCCGAGTTCGAAAGCCGCCAGACCCCCTCGCCCAGTTCTCCGCCCAGCGCATAGGGCGGCACTATCAACGCCTCGATCTCCTCCCGCGCGGGCGCTTCGGCCCGCGCCGGGGCGAACGGCAGGCAGGCGACGAGTGCGGCAAGAAGCAGGGCGCGGTGGCAAGACATGGCGAAAGGCTAGGCGCGCGCATGGGGGCGCGGGAATCCGACCTTGGTCGCGGAGCGCGCGGCATGGGACTTTTGGCCAATGGGGCGGCCGGGCAGGGGCTGGTAGTGTGGACGGGGACGCAATGCACGGGGTGCGATCATGGCCGGGACGCAACAGGAGAACGGGGCCTTCGGGCGGGCGCTGGTGATCGACGACCACCCACTGTTCTGCGACGCGCTGGGGCTGACACTGAGGAATTTCGTGGGCATCGCGCAGATCGACACCGCCGACCGGCTGCAGTCGGCGCTCGACCGGCTGGGGGCGGGCGAGGCCTGGGACGTGATCCTGCTCGATCTGCATTTGCCCGACGTGTCCGGCCTCGACGGGCTGGTGCGGCTGCGCCGGGTCGCGGGCGCGGCGCCGATCGTGGTGGTCTCGTCGATGGCGGACCGACAGGTGGTCGCGGCGGCGGTGCGCGCTGGCGCGCGCGGATTTGTGCCCAAGCACAGCGAGCGCGAGGTGTTCCTGACCGCCTTCCGGGTGATCGCGGCGGGCGGGCTCTACCTGCCCGACGGCATGGACCTTCCCGACGCGCCGGGACGCGGCACCGAGGAGGCGATCGACCGGCTGGCGCAGCTCACCCCGCAGCAGGCGACGATCCTGCACAAGATCTGCTGCGGGGCGATGAACAAGCAGATCGCCTACGACCTGTCGATCGCCGAGACCACGGTCAAGGCGCATGTCACCTCGATCATGCGCAAGCTCGGGGTGCAGACCCGCACCCAGGCGGTGCTGCTGGCCAAGGAGGCCAGCTTCGGAAACATGTTGCCCGAGCCGCCCGCCGGGCGGTAGCCTGCGCGCGGGGAGGAGATCGCGATGCAGGCTGTCGCAGACGCGCCGGAGGGGGCGCGGCTCGGGGCGGGTCGGGTGCTGCGCAGCGCCAGCGTCTCGGCCTTCGAGGCCGATCCGGCGGCCGCGCTGATGCGCGTGCTGGGGCCCGGTCCCTTCGCGCTGGTGCTGATTTTCGCCGCGCCGCGCGCGCCGATGGCGGCGCTGGCCGCCGCCGCCGCCGCCTGGCCCGGCGCGCGAGCGGTGATCGGCTGCACCACCGCGGGCGAGATCACCGGCGCGGGCTATGCCGAGGACGAGATCGTCGGCATCGGCCTGCCGGCCGAGCTGTTCGAGGCCGAGGTGATGGCGATCCCGGATCTCGACCGGGTCGGCGCGCCCGAGATGCTGCGCCAGCTGGCCGAGACCCGCGCCCGGGTCGAGGGCCGCCGCCCGAACTGGACCTCGGAATTCGCGATGCTGCTGGTCGACGGGCTGTCGCGGCGCGAGGACGCGCTCGCCGCCGCGCTCTCGGCCGGGATCGGCCGGGTGCCGCTGTTCGGCGGCTCGGCCGGCGACGGCGAGGATTTCGGCGAGACCCGGGTGCTGATCGACGGCGCCTGGCACCGGGGCGCGGCGGTGCTCGCCTTCGTGCGCACCGCCTGCCGGGCGGCGGTGTTCAACCTCGACCATTTCGACCCCACCGAGGAGCGGATGATCGTCACCCAGGCCGACCCCGAGGCGCGGCTGGTGCGGCGGCTCAACGGCGAGCCGGCGGCGCGCGAATACGCCCGCGTGCTGGGGCTCGACCGCAGCCAGCTGTCGGCCTTCACCTTCGCGGCGCACCCCCTGGTGGTGCGGATCGGCGGGCGCCACCACGTCCGGGCGATCCAGAGGGTCACCGAGGCGGGCGAGCTGGTGTTCTACGCCGCGATCGACGAGGGGATGGTGCTGTCGCTGGCCGAGCCGCGCGACATCGCGCAGCATCTCGACGCGTCCTTCGAGGCGATGGCCCGCGAGGACGGCCCGCCCGACGCGATCCTGGCCTTCGACTGCATCCTGCGCCGGCTCGAGGCCACCGAGAAGCAGATGGGCGGGCGGATGAGCGCGGTGCTGCGCAAGCATGGGATCGTCGGCTTCTCGACCTATGGCGAACAGCTCAACGGGCTGCACGTCAACCAGACCATGACCGGCGTGGCGCTGCGCCGGCCGTGAGCATCCCGCACGCCTATCTCGACCCCGAGGACGGTCTCGAACGGCAGAACCAGAAGCTGATCGAGATCGTCGACGCGCTGGTGCGGCAGGTCGAGCGCGGCGGCACCGGCTCGGGCGAGGCCTATGCCCAGTTCCGCCGCGCGGCGCTTCTGGAGGAGCAGGTCCAGGCCCGCACCGCCGAGCTCGAGGACGCGCTGGGGATGCTCAACCGTTCCAACGCCCGGCTGGCGCAGGCGATGCGCGACACCGAGGCCGCGCGGCGCGACTTGTCCACCGCGATCGAGACGGTGCAGGAGGGCTTCGCCATGTTCGACCCCGACGGGGTCATGGTGATGTGCAACTCGCGCTTCGGGATGCACATGGACGATCTGCGCGATCAGCTGGTGCCGGGGCTGCGCTTCGTGGATTACATCGACAGCGTCGCCGGTTCGCGGGCGCTGTCGCTGCCACCGGGCGAGACGCCCGAGATCTGGCGCACGCGGCGGCTGGCGCGGCATGACGACCGCCACGCGATCTTCAACGTCTCGCTCGCCGGGGATCATTGGGTGCAGATCAGCCAGCACCGCACCCCGGGCGGCGGCACTGTGATCCTGCAGACCGACGTCACCGACATGATCCGCGCCGAGCGCCAGGCGCGCGAGCGGATGCTCGACGACCAGTCGCGGATGGCGCGCGCCACGCTCGACCACATCAAGCAGGGAATCTGCATCTTCGACGGCCGGATCCGGCTCGCAGGGTGGAACGACGGCCTGACCCAGCTGATGGGCGTTCCGACGCCGCGGCTCAGGCGCGGGCTGCAGTTCCCGGCGCTGTGGCGAATGATCGCGCAGGATTTCGGCTTTGACGGCGAGATGTCCCGCGACCGCCTCGCCGCCTGGGTCGAGACCCCGCTGGCGCGCCAGCCGCTGCGCTTCACCATGCGCAGCGAGGACCGGCGCTTTATCGACGCCTCGGCCCAGCAGATGCCGGATGGCGGCTTCGTGTTCTCCTTCACCGACATCACCGCCGAGCGGCGCGCGATCCACGACCTCGCCCGCACCAACGAGGCGCTGGAGGAACGTGTGCGGGGCCGGACGCTCGAGCTCGAGGACGCGCTGGAGCGGGCCGAGAGGGCCAATGCCAGCCGCTCGCGCTTCGTCGCCGCAACCAGCCACGACCTGCTGCAGCCGCTTTCGGCGGCCAACCTGTTCTTGTCGGCGCTGCGCCAGGACGACCCCGCCAACCGCGAAGTGTTGGGCAAGGCGCATGACGCGCTGCACAGCGTCGAGGCGATCCTGCACGCGCTGCTCGACATCTCCAAGCTCGAACTGGGCCACGCCTCAATGGATGTGGGTCCGGTGGCGCTCGGCCCGGTGCTGGCGCAGCTGCGCGACCAGTTCGCGCTACAGGCCGCGGCCAAGGGGATCGAGCTGCGCATTCTGCCCTGCGCCCTCAGCGTCACCAGCGACCGGACCTATCTCAAGCGGGTGCTGCAGAACCTGATCGGCAACGCGGTCCGCTATACCGAGACCGGACGGGTTCTGGTCGGCGCGCGGCGGCGCGGCGGCGCGGCGGCGATCGAGGTCTGGGACACCGGCCCCGGCATCCCGGAGGAGGATTTCCAGACCATCTTCCGCGAATTCGCGCGGCTCAACGCCCGCGCCTCGGCCTCGGAAGGGATGGGGCTGGGCCTCGCCATCGTCGAGCGCGCCTGCGCGATCCTCGGCCACCCGCTCGACGTGATCTCGGAGCCGGGCCGCTTCACCCGGTTCAGCGTCACGGTGCCGGTGACCCAGGCGGTGGCCGAGGCCGCCTCGGACGGGCCTGCCGCCGTCGCGCACGAGGATGGCTGCGACCGGGTCGTGCTGCTGGTCGAGAACGACGCCGAGCTGCGCCGCGCCATGTGCCATCTGCTCGAGCGCTGGGGCGTGACCGTGCTCGATGTCGAGAGCGGCGAGGCGGCGATCGAGCTGATCGGCGAGACCGGGGCCGAGCCGGACCTGCTGCTGGTCGACCAGCAGCTCGGGGACGGCATGACCGGCCTCGACACCATCGCCGCGCTCCGCGGCCTGCTGCCGGGGCGCCCGACCCGTCTGGTCACCGCCGACCGCTCGCCCGAGCTGCGCGAGGCCGCACGGCGGGCGGGGGTGACGATCCTGCCCAAGCCGGTCGGCGCCGAGGCGCTGCGGGCGGTGCTGGGCCTCGACTCCTGACCCGCGACCATGGTCTTACGACCATGGCCGCATTTCCGCCCCCGCCCGGTTTAGGCATCCTCTTCCCAGACGCGCAGACCGCGACATCGCGACGGCCCGCGTCAACTCAGGGAGGACGACATGAACATCCAGACCCAGGACGGCCAGAGCCGTTCGATGAGCGCCGCGCTCGACACCAGCCATCTCGGCGTGCCGTTCCCGTTCAAGGCGCGCTACGGCAACTACATCGGCGGCGAGTTTGTCGAGCCGCGCGCGGGCCGCTATTTCGAGAACCCGACCCCGATCACCGGCGAGATCGTCTGCGAGATCGCCCGCTCCGACGCCTCCGACGTCGAGGCCGCGCTCGATGCCGCCCACGCAGCTTTCCCCGCCTGGGGCAAGACCTCGCTGGCGCATCGCTCGCACATCCTCAACCGCATCGCCGACGTGATCGAGCGCAACACCAACCTGCTCGCCGCCGCCGAGACCATCGACAACGGCAAGCCGATCCGCGAATCGATCAACGCCGACATCGCGCTGGCGGTCGATCATTTCCGCTACTTCGCGGGCGTGATCCGCGCCGAGGAGGGCTCGATCGCCGAGATCGACCACCAGACCTTCGCCTACCACTTCAACGAGCCTCTGGGCGTGGTCGGCCAGATCATCCCGTGGAACTTCCCGCTCTTGATGGCAACCTGGAAGATCGCCCCGGCGCTGGCCGCCGGCAACTGCATCGTGCTGAAACCGGCCGAGCAGACCCCGGCCTCGATCATGGTGCTGATGGAGCTGATCGGCGATCTGCTGCCGGCAGGCGTTCTCAACATCGTGCAAGGCTTCGGCCTCGAGGCCGGCAAGCCGCTGGCGCAGTCGAACCGGATCGCCAAGATCGCTTTCACCGGGGAGACCACGACCGGCCGGCTGATCATGCAATACGCCTCGCAGAACCTGATCCCGGTGACGCTGGAACTCGGCGGCAAGTCGCCCAACGTCTTCTTCGAGGACGTGATGCAGGCCGATGACGCCTATTTCGACAAGTGCCTCGAAGGCTTCACCATGTTCGCGCTCAACCAGGGCGAGGTCTGCACCTGCCCGAGCCGGGCGCTGATCCAGGAATCGATCTACGACGACTTCATCGCCCGCGCGATCGAGCGGGTCGGCAAGGTGAGCCAGGGCAACCCGCTCGACATGAACACCATGATCGGCGCGCAGGCCTCGACCGAGCAGATGGAGAAGATCACCTCCTATCTCAAGCTCGGCCGCGACGAGGGCGCCGAGGCGCTGATCGGCGGCGACCGCGCGAGCCTCGGCTCGGGCCTCGAGAACGGCAACTACATCCAGCCCACCGTCTTCCGCGGCAACAACAAGATGCGGATCTTCCAGGAGGAGATCTTCGGCCCGGTGCTGTCGGTCACGACCTTCAAGGACGAGGCCGAGGCGCTGGAGATCGCCAACGACACGCTCTACGGCCTCGGCGCCGGTGTGTGGACCCGCGACGGCTCCCGCGCCTTCCGCATGGGCCGCGCGATCCAGGCTGGCCGGGTCTGGACCAACTGCTACCACCAGTATCCCGCCCACGCGGCCTTCGGCGGCTACAAGCAGTCCGGCATCGGGCGCGAGAACCACAAGATGATGCTGGATCACTACCGCCAGACCAAGAACCTGCTGGTGTCCTACGACCCGAACGCGCTGGGCTTCTTCTAAGAGGCCGCGCCTCCCCGCCCGGACCGGCGAACTCCCGCGCCGGTCCGGGCCCCATCCCCCTTCCGGAGACAGGCCCATGGCCGACACGCCCCGACCGATGGTCACCGCCACCCCGGCCGCGCTGGACCTGATCGAGGAGATCAAGGTGCGCCACGGCGCCGACCTGCTGTTCCACCAGTCGGGCGGCTGCTGCGACGGCAGCGCGCCGATGTGCTTCGCCGCCTCGGACTACATCACCGGCCCGCAGGACGTGCTGATGGGCGAGATCGGCGGCGTGCCGTTCTACATGAACCGCGACCAGTACGAGCGCTGGAAGCACACCACCCTGACCATCGATGCGATCCACGGCGTCGGCGGGATGTTCTCGCTCGACAACGGCACGGGGCGGCGCTTCCTGACCCGCTCCGAGGTCTGTCTCTAACCCCTTCCCCGAAAGGACCGATCTAATGCGCTTCACCGCGACCCTCGCCGCGGCCATAACCCTGGCCGCCCCCGCCTTCGCCGAGACCCACGAGATCAGGATGTTGAGCCGCGGCGCCGACGGCGCCATGATGGTGTTCGAGCCAGCCTATCTGGAGATCGCGCCTGGTGACAGCGTCACTTTCCTCGCCACCGAAAAGTCGCACAACACCGAGACCGTAGACGACATGCTACCCGAGGGCTTCGAGAGCTGGAAGGGCAAGCGCGATGAGGAAATCACCGTGACCTTCGACGCGCCGGGCTATTATCCCTATAAGTGCAAGCCGCACGAAGCGATGGGCATGGTCGGGCTGATCAAGGTCGGCGAGCCTGGATCGGCGCCTAAGATCGGTAAGCTGCGCGGCAAGGCCGTGCCGGTGATGAAGGAGCTGCTGGCGCGGGCAGGCTCTTGAAAAGGCGAGAAGTGAATAGCCCCATAGCTTGTAGACGCCTTCTTCAATTTTGATGCGAGGCAAGATGAGCAGCAGCAACTTTAGCGACGAGCTCAAGCGATTCGCGGTTGCGCAAATCACCGAGCGGGGCTGCTCGTTTAGGGAAGTGTCGGAGCAGCTCGGGGTCAGCCCGCATTCGCTCTGCGCCTGAAAGAAGTTCGCAATGGGCTCTTCGGGCGAGACGGAGAAGGACATGGAGATCCGGCATGTGAAGGCGGAGATGGCACGGGTTTCAGAGCGCGATATTCGGGAAAGGTCACCGCGTATTTCACTTGGGATACAAAGTGAGATACGCGTTCGTGACCAAGCATCGCGAGCGGTTCTTTGCTCGGACGATGTGCCGGCGCCTGCGCATCCAGCCAAGTAGTTTCTACGCATAGCTGAAGGCGCTGCTGTGCAGGCGGGCTCCGGAAGATCGCCGTCAGACCGGGATGCTGAGGGAGGCCTTAGTTGAAAGCGGCAAGGTCTATGGGCACCGGAAGCTACACGATAATCTTGTCGAACAAGGCTGAGAGCATCTGTTTGTACCGTGTCTCCCGCCTGACCAAGCTGGCTGAAATCAAGGCACAGATCGGCTACTAGCGCCGCCCCGGCAAGTATGGCGGCAAGCCCTCGATCATCCTCGACAGCACCCTTGATCGGCAGTTTGATGTCGAAAAGAAACGCGGGGCTATTGGTTACACCGAAGCGCGCAGTCTTCCGGCCGTACGTGTTTCATCAAATCCTGCTCTCGCAACCACTGAAATCTGACACAGATCCAAACAGGCCTCCCTCGGGAGGCTTTCTGCATTTAAGGGCCACAGGGCAGGGCACTCCGCCCCGCTCGTCTCAATGCGCTGCTCCCTAATAAAGGCCGCAAACGGCCCTCAGTCGTCGTGCGAGATGGCGCCGGGCTGCCCCGCGGCATTCACCAGACCCGACGTTCGTTCGGTGCGCAGCACTTATGGCCAGTTAGTGGCGGTGAAGCGGACGAAGCGGACCTTGATCCGGATCGTCCGACGCCGCTCACCTACAGCTGGAACAGACCCACGGCATTCACCACCTCACGCTTTGTCGCCTCTGTTCGCTCGAGGAGCTCACAATTTTATGTCGAACATCTAGTGATCAAGGATCACAAGATACTGGACTGCTTGAAAAAAAATGGGTAAACTGCAGCCCACGCGAGTGGGGAAAAAATTGCTTGATTCAGTCCAACTTACAGCATCAAGCCACGCTGATGTTTCGGTGTTTCGGCCACTCAAAGTCGGCCCTGAAGCTGTTCTGCAAGCTTCTGTAGAAAAACATATCGCGAAGTTACTCCCTCTCGGTGAATTTTCTTGGACGGGAAGCACCGTCCCGGTTGGAGCGGGGGTGCCAGATTTGCTACGAGCAAGTGTGCGGCCTGAGGCCGTAAGCATCGCTGATGCAGACAGCATATCCATTGCAATTCTCGGATACCTGCGCGCAGCTCGGCGCGCTCGCGGAGAGACAATCGCGGAACGTCTGGGTTTGAGCGAAAAGACCACGCTTAACAAACTAGATGCGCTCCAAGGACAGGGCGTAATCGAGCAAATTCAAAAGAACTTTAGCTTGGCGCAGCCATGGCAGAACATCTTGGATGATGTTTCGGCAGTCGAGGTGAAAGTTTCCGACTGGAAGAAAGCTGTTGCGCAAGCGTCACGAAATCGCATTTTCGCGCACCGGTCCTTTGTGGCTCTGCCTGAAGGTGTTGCTAAACGCGTTAAGGACGAATTAGCTTTCTCGTCATTGGGCTTGGGGCTGATTTCGATCGACGACAATGGCGTAAGTCGCGTTGTGAAGCGAGCAAGGAAGTCATCCCCTAAGGCTTGGGCATACTACTATACTGTCGCTGCGAGAGCGGCAGGAGATTTGAGGGCTTCTGATAACAGTGTTTCAAGTTAGTATAGATGACGCAAGTCAGCAGCACCCGGATTATGAGTTTGTAACCGCACTGACACCAAGCGCTCAAAAAGCGGCTTTCCACGTCAAAAGAAACGATGATGATTTTTGTTTGAAAATCATTGCTCCAACGCAGTCTCTCGAAAGAGTTCAGCGTGAAGTTTTGGCGATGCAAACCCTCAACCATCCTAACGTAGCCAGGGTGGTTGAATACGAATATAGCGCGCGCGGTGGTAAAACGCGGCACTACCTAGTGGAAGAATTTGTAGCCGGAAGCGATCTCTCACACTACTTAGCGGCTCATGGAAAGTTGAGCCTACAGCAGATCAAAGATATATTTGTTCCTCTCTGCGGCGGTCTAAATGCGCTAGCGGAAAATAATATTGTACACAGGGACCTTAAACCCAGCAATGTCAGGGTCGATAATACAGGGAAGCCTGTAATTATTGACTTTGGCCTCGCACGACTTCTGGACATGGAAAGTCTCACCGCAACCGTTGAGGGCGCGATGCTGGGTACCCCGAAATACTTTGCCCCGGAACAGCTCCGCGGTACGAAGCGTGATATCGATCCACGAACTGACCTGTATGCTCTAGGCGTCATTCTTTACGAGGCGGCAGTTGGGAAGCACCCATCCCTAACTGATAGCCCGAAGACATTTGACGAACTAGACGAAGCCATTTGTACGTCGGAGGATTTCAAATCGGACCCTGACTACTTGGGTCTTGACCCGACCCTGAAGCTTGTCCTGCAACGATTGCTGGAAAAAGAACGAGGTCGCAGACCAACTAGTGCGGCTATGGTCGGAACCATCCTAAATGGTTTGGGGGGGCAGCAATGAGGCGGGGAGCTTGGCATCAATGCGGTGCTAACAATCAGAAATTTATTCTCGAAATGCTGCAAACTGGAATGGGTGCAGGTGTAATCCTGAGCCCGAAAGACTTGGCATACGAGAAGGCACAAGAATACGCGAGCGATTATAAACGCGCTGGCGCGGATGTTCTCCTCGACCCTCAATTCTACGAACCCGACTTTGCGGATGGAAAGCTCTCCAGCTACCCAATCGCACAGTTCCGGCAGTCGATCGCATCTCTTGGAGCGCTTTCAGCTCACTCCTTTGCAAATCTTACAGCTGCTCTGCGTGATGAAAACCAAGCACTAGGCTCTAGCGCGGTTATTGCACCAGCGATACCCTACGAGGCGGCTCGGCCAGATATAGCTCAGCTGAATGCTCGTCTCTTTGCTGCTGCTAAAGCTGCGGGTGACTCGCTAGGCATTCCGACCTACGCAACTGTCGTCATGGGCGGTAGCATCACAACATCTCAAGTCGCGCAATCTATCTTATCCCAAGCGACGGCACTCAATGCCGATGGTTGGTACTACGCTATCGAATTTGACAGCGCTGAGCGGCTTCCAACGGACGTCGAAGCGGTATTCCGTTACTGTTCGGCAGGCTTAACACTCGCTTGCACGGGGAAGCCCGTCCTTCACGCATACGCGGGCCCATTGGCCGGGCTTGCTTTCGGTTCTGGCGCGAGAGCCGCGGCCATCGGCTTTTGGCAAAACCTTTGGGGTTTCACACGATCTCGCTTCCAGCCGTCGACGGGGCAAGGTGGTGGTGGCGACGCGCCGCCACGCTTCTTTTCTACTCCGCTTTGGGGCACAATTGTGTACCCAGATGAATTGCTCCAGCTGCCATCTGCGCTGCAGAACACAATTCTGGTTCACTCGCCGTACTCAGGGGCAGTGTCAACAGTGACCGCCACTGCTTGGCAGAAGTGGGATTCCTATCGGCATATGGTCCACCAGATAATTGCGTATGTGAGTCCACTTGCGGCATCGGCAGATGCACGGCAAGCGATGCAAATCGTCATATCTGATTTAGCGAGCGCCAATACCCTTCACAGCCAAGTTCACACTGCAGGTTTGATTCTTCGCGACGGAAGCAACTCATATCAGCCTTCTTGGGCTTCGGCGGGAACGAGAATGCTGGCAGATATGTCGGGCGACTATCAGTGGCTTCAGTTGCAAGGGGGGCCGTGAACAGACGGTCGATACTTCGAACGTGATTGCGCTTTAGGAAGCGACATAACAACCTGCGGCGCTGTGCGCGTTGCCGACCGGCGGACAGCTGCTGTTCCACCTCACCGCCCGCGTCTGGGAGCGCGCCTCGATCATCGTAACGACCGATCTCGACTTCGGGGAACGGCCTCAACGCCCGAATAGGCCCGCGCTAGTGGAAGTTTCGCTGTCATGCTCGTGAATGGCGGCTGTCACTATTTTAGTTCGCCCTGAGCAACTCCCAAGCGCCTGAATTTGCTCTCTGAACTTTAGGAAATGGTGGCGATGATTTGCAGGCTTTCGTAAGCTGTGTTTCGAAAGCTTGCGAATTCCGGAGCCGTGATGAAGCCTCATCCCCGCGCTGAAGAGCAGGACGACCTCCTGCGGCCCCGACTGACCGACATGATCGACATGCGCCATGAGCTGGCGACGTTGGCAGAGCTGATCGACTGGGAGTTCTTCGAGCGTGAGTGGGCCGGGTTCTTTCCATCGTCGGTCGGGCGACCAGCGACATCACCACGGTTGATCGCTGGACTCCTCTACCTCCAGCACGCCTACCGGCTCTCGGACGAAGCCGTGGTCGCACGCTGGGTGGAGAACCCGTATTACCAGCACTTCTGCGGTGAGACGTTCTTCCAGCACCGGCCGCCGATCGATCCCTCCTCGCTCACCCGCTGGCGCAAGCGCGTCGGCGAAGAAGGTGTGGAATGGCTGCTCACGAAGACCATCGAAGCAGGTCGCACCTCGGGCGCGGTGGCGGACAAGAGCCTGATGCAGGTGTCGGTCGACACCACGGTCATGGAAAAGAACATCGCGCATCCGACCGACGCCCGGCTCTACGAGACGGCGCGGCAGAAGCTGGTGGCGCTTGCGGTCGAGGCCGGGATCGAGCTGCGCCAGAGCTATGCGCGCCTGGCACCGCGCCTAACGGTCAAGGTCGGGCGCTATGCGCATGCCCGGCAGTTCAAGCGGATGCGAAAGGCGCTGCGAACGCTGCGAGGTTACACGGGGCGCGTCATGCGCGACCTGCGCCGCCAGATCGATGACATGCCGGCAGGACCGCTCCGGACGCGTGCTCTCGACATGCTGGTTCTGACCTCCCGGCTGCTGCATCAGCAGCCGCAGGACAAAGGCAAGATCTTCAGCCTGCATGAGCCGCAGGTGGACTGCATCTCGAAGGGCAAGGCGCGGCAGCGCTACGAGTTCGGCACCAAGGTCAGCGTCGCCGCCACCATCCGCGAGGGCTTCATCGTCGGTATGCGGGCGCTGCCCGGCAATCCCTATGACGGCCACACCCTCGCCGAGACTCTCGAGCAGGTCGAGGTGCTGACGGATCAGCGACCGACGCTTGCCGTCGTCGACCGGGGCTACCGTGGCCACGGCGTCGAGACCACGCGGGTGCTGATCAGCGGCACGCGCAAAGGGATGACGCCAGCACTGACCAAGCTCCTACGGCGCCGCAGTGCCATCGAGCCGGAAATCGGCCACATGAAAGCCGATGGGCGTCTGACGCGCTGTCCGCTCAAGGGAACCGCCGGCGACGCGATCTTCGCCGTCCTCTGCGCCTGCGGTCACAACATCCGCAAGATCCTCGCCCACCTCAGGGCGCTTTTGTCTCTGCTGATCGCAGCCCTTATTGGTGCGTTCGAACCGGATCCTTACCGGCCAACCGGCGCTGCCGCCGCCTGAGGTCGTTGTTCAGGGCCGACTATTTTACGCGGCTGCAATGCCGCATCGCAGCAAGTCGGCTTGCCGCCCTTCGTGCCTAACCGTCGGCTCCCTGCTGCACATGGCACGAAGGTCGCAAAAGGGCTGCTTTCGGCCTTTTGCTGCACATAGCACGAACGACCGGTCCGGGTTGTAGGCGCCACTTTTTACTGTCGAACTCGGCAAGTTCGATCGAGTGTGGGCAAATACGTGGATCTTAGTGCTGTCAGTCGAATGCGAACACTCGTGGAAGGCGTTCGATGGCGGGTTTGAGGATGCTGATAGGCAACGTATCCCCATAGCGCTCCTCGGTTTCGTCTCGTCCCGCGTGCCCGATGATATCTTTTTCGTACCCTGCCTTGAGTTCAGGATCGCGCTTGAGCTGGTTGACCACATAGTGGCGAAGAGAGTGGAAAACCTGTTCGGGCGAATTGTCGTTCTCATCGTTCCCGAGCTGTTGCGTCACGATCATTCTCCAGTTCCGGTCGAGCCGATCACCAAAGGTGCCCTTGGCATGCTTCGGCCGCATGTCAGGGAATAGCTCTGCAACTTTTGACTTTTTCCGGGCGTTCAGGTGCTCGATCAAGCCAAGCTCGATGAGGTGAGTGTGAACCGGTACCTTGCGGATCGAGGCCTCGTTCTTGAGACGGCGGAGGTGCGTAAAGCGGATATCGAAGAACCAAAGGCTATTCTCGTCCTGACGGAGATCCTCGATCGCGAGGCCCGCGATCTCCGCACGGCGGGCGCCGGTATATGCGGCAATAAGGGGAATCCAGAACAGGCCGTCCTTGATGATTTTCTCGCCAGGGCGCCCC
>NZ_KZ304976.1 GCF_002723615.1 Limimaricola cinnabarinus | reverse complement strand
TCAGGAGCGAAGGATGGCCGGTCGAAAGCCCTGGAAACGCTACGCCGGGCCGCGACGATTGGCCGTTTTTGCGGGCAGCCGAGACGCGCGACACCGCCCCGCCGGCGGTGTCGCGCCGCATGGCCCAATTCGAGGCGAAGCGCGGCGGCAAGCTCCCCCGGTGCAGGGCGCGCGTTCGAAGGTGACGGCCCGCTCGGCCAAGGAGCGGGCGGAGGTCAGCTTCAAGGGGGCTTCTTCAGCTACCGGCGGAGATAGCGCGCAGCGCGGGCTCCAGCCCGCTCGCCGTGGCGAGCAGCCTTTCGTCGGCGTCGCGCCCGGCGATCAGCATGGCGCTAAGAAGCGTGCCGTGCCGGCGATAGGGCAGGGCGATGCTGCAGCCATCGGCGATGTTGCCCAGCGTCGTGTTGCGCAGCGCCAGCAAGTTCAGGCGGTTGAACGCTTCATCCGCCTCAAGTTGCTCGGGCGTGGGCGGCAGGATCGCCACGGTCGGCAGCAAAAGGGCCTGACCCGCGAGGGCGTCGGAGAAAGCCCGGGCAAAGCCGGCCCGGCTGTTCAGCGTCCGGCGATAGGCCACGGCCGAAACCTCGTCGGCGCGGGCCATGCGGGCATGGACACGAGGGTCGAAGGTCTCGGCCTTCTCCCGGAAGGCGGTCTCGTGATGCGCCCGGCACTCGACGGCGGTGAGGTGCCATGGCGGGATGGCGGCCGCATCGTCCAAAAGCGGCAGCGGCGTCTCATCGATTTCGCAGCCGAGGTCGCGCAACCGGCCCAGAAGCGCCTCGAATCCCTCCGCGATCTCCGGGGCGAGATCGTCGAACCCGAAATTTCGCGCCACGCGCAGGCGCAGCGGCGCGGGCGCTGTTTCGGGGGCGTCGCGCCCGGCCATCACGCGCCATGTCGCAGCACAGCCCTCCACGTCGCGCGCCATCGGGCCGAGGCTGTCGAGGCTGTCCGAGAGCGGCACCGTGCCGTCGCGCGGCACGCTCGATTGGGTCGGCTTGAAACCGGTCAGCCCGCAGAAGGCGGCCGGGATGCGCAGCGAGCCGCCGGTGTCGCTGCCGATGGCGAGGTCGGCCAGCCCTGCCGCGACCGAGGCCGCGCCGCCCGAAGTCGAGCCGCCGGGAATGCGGCCGGGCCAGGCCGGGTTGTCGGCGGTGCCGTGATGGTCGTTCAGGCCGAGCCCGGAATAGGCCAGCTCGGACATCGCGGTGTGGCCGGTCAGCACCGCGCCAGCGGCGCGCAGCCGGGCGACGGCGGGGGCATCGGCACCGGCGGGCGGGCCTTCTTCGAGAAAGCGGGTGCCGGCATGAGTGATCTCTCCCGCCACGTCGTAAAGCCCCTTCACCGAGACCAGCGCTCCGGCCAGCGGGCCATCGGCGTTCTGCGCCCGCTCGGCATCGGTCCGGGCGCTTTCGGCGAAGACCGAGGTGTAGACGCCGCGCGGCCCGCCTTCGGGGCCGAGCCGATCGAGCAGCGCCGCGAGTCGCCGCGAAGCCGTCCCGGGGCTCCAGCCCGAGCCGCTCATGCCACCACCGGCAGCACGCGCATCGCGTATTCCGCGGTGATCGTGCGGCCCAGCACCGGGTCCGACAGGTGCATTCGGAACCGCTCGGCCGGACGCACCCCGCCGATCGCGCCGAGCGTGCCGCAAAGCATCGCACCGCCCTCGGCGAGACCGCCGTCACGGGCCAGGTCGGCCAGCGGGCGGATCGCGGCGAGCGTGCCCTTCTGGTAGCTCACCCATTCGCCGTTCTCGAGGATATCGGAGCCGAGCTCGATCCGGTCGAGATGCGCCTCCACCTCGTCGAAGGCCCAGAGCGCGCGGGCCACCGGCTTGGGGCAGACCTGCTTGGAATGGGCGACCGAATGCGCCTCGAGCGCCCGGTCGGTCTGGTCCGAGCCGAGACCGAGCCAGAGCCTTCCCTCGGCGTGCAGCAGCAGAGGCTCGGCCTCGCCCGAGCTGTCGCCGCCGAGCACGTCGATCCGCCCGGACTGGGTCAGAAGCTCCGGCCCGCAGCGGTAGTAGAGCGGCACCTGGCTTGGCGGCGCGACCCCGAGCTCGGCCAGCTCGGCGATGTGGTGATCGACGGCGGCGCGGTCGCGGCCGGTCCAGCCGGCGACGGTCAGCGCGGTGATCGTGATGTCGACGGGGCCGTCGGGGGTATCGAACTGCATTGGGCTTTCCTTGATGGTCAGAAGGTCGAGGGCAGGTAGAGCGCGAGCCAGGGCGCCACGATCAGCAGGCCGACCATGCCGAGCATCACCAGCGCATAGGGGATGCAGCCCACCATCACGTCGGTGAAGCGGCCCTTGCGTGCGGATTGCACCACGTAGAGGTTGAGGCCGACCGGCGGGGTGATCAGCGCCATCTCGACCAGGATGATCATCAGCACGCCGAACCAGATCTTGTCGTAGCCCAGCCCGACCACGATCGGCACGATGATCGGAATCGTCGCCACCATCAGCGACAGGGTCTCGATGAAGAAGCCCAGCACGATGTAGATCGCGATGATCACGAAGAGGGTGGCCAGCGGCGAGATGTCGAGCCCCTCGAGCATGTTCTGCAGCGCCCGGCTGACACCGGCAGCGGTGAGCACGTAGTTCAGGACATAGGCGCCGATCACCACCAGCATCACCATGGCCGAGGTCCGCACCGCGCCGCGCAGCGCGTCGCGCAGCATCGCGAGGTTCAGCGCCTTCTGCTGCGCCGCGATCAGCAGCGCGATGGCGACGCCGATCGCGGCGGCCTCGGTCGGCGTCGCCCAGCCGGCGTAGATCGAGCCGACGATGGCCACGAACAGCCCGAGGATCGGCAGCAGGTCGGCGAGGCTGGCGATACGCTGGCCCCAGCCGAAATGGGGGCGCGGGCCGCCGAGGCGCGGGTTGATCGCGCAGAGGATGACCGTCGCGGCCATGAAGGCCAGCGCCATCAGCAGGCCCGGGAGCAGCCCGGCGAGGAAGAGCTGCGGGATCGAGCTTTCGGTCAGGAAGCCATAGACGATCAGGTTGATCGAGGGCGGGATCAGGATGCCCAGCGTGCCGCCCGCGGCGATCGCGCCGGAGAACAATCGCTGGTCATAGCCCAGCCGCTCGGCCTGCGGCATCGCCACGGTGGCGACGGTGGCGGCGGTCGCCACCGACGAGCCGGATGTGGCGGAAAACAGGGTCGAGGTGGCGATGTTGGCGTGGATCAGCCCGCCGGGCAGCCACGAGACCCAGGTGTTGAGCGCCTCGTAGGTGCGCGCCGCGACGCCGCTGCGCACCAGGATCTCGCCCAGCAGCACGAAGAAGGGGATGGCGATCAGGGTGGCGCTGTTCGAGGACGACCAGACCACCTGCCCGAGACCGCGGATCAGCGGGAAGGGGCTGAAGAAGAGGTCGAGGCCGAAGCCCAGCAGGAACAGCACGATCCCGACCGGGATCGACAGCGCGAGCAGGCCCAGCAGACCTATGGCGGTGAAGGCGATCATGTCGCGGCCTCCGTTCCGGCGATGTCGCCGACGCTTTCAAAGCGGCCCTTGGCGGCGAGCGTCAGCGCGCCCGCGGCCAGCACCACGGCCGAGAGGGCAAACCAGCTCCAACCGGCCCACCAGATCGCCTGCGGGATCCAGAGCGGCGTCTCGAGAGCGGTATTGGCCCGCGCCCCGGTGCCGAGCGTCTTCTCCAGCACGTTCCAGCCATGCCAGGCGGTGACCAGCGCGACGCCGGCCAGCGACAGCAGGGCAAGGCAGTCGAGGGCGGCCCTGAAGCCGGGGCCGCCGCGCACGCGCAGCAGGTCGATGCGCACATGGGCGCGCTCGGTCAGGGCATAGCCGATGCCCCAGCTGGTCACCGCCGCCATGACATAGCCCGAGATCTCGTCAGTGCCGCCGATCGGCGCGCCGAAGCGGCGCGCCAGGATCTCGGCGAGGATCAGCGCGACGCAGGCCAGCAGCCCGAGCCCCGCGACCAGCGCGACGCCCTCGTTGATCCGGCCGAGCCATCGGATGATCCTCGCCATCGGTTCAGCCTCCGATCGTCACGCCGACCACCTGGCCGACGCTGTCGTTCCAGCGCTGGGCCCAGTCGTCGCCCGCGCGCGCGGCCCAGTCGGGCAGCACCTCGCCGACCAGCGCCTCGCGCGCGGTCTCGGTGTCTTCGGCGGTGGCCTCGACGAGTGTCATGTCACGCGCCTCGCCCGAGGGGCATTCGCCATTGCCGGTCAGGCAAGCGATGTCGTTCTCGAGCGCGTCCTGCGCGGCGTCCCAGGCGGGCTGCTGCAGCTTTTCGGCCACGGCCGTCTCGAGCTGCTGCTGCTGCGTCTCCGACAGCGCGTTCCACGTGTCCATGTTGATCGCGGTGACCACCGGGTCCCAGCCGCCGAGCGGCAGCGGCAGCAGGTGGGTGGACACCTCCCACCAACCGGCCGAGTAGCCGGAGCCCGCGCCGGTCACGGCGCAATCGACCACGCCGCGCTGCAGCGCGCCGGGCACCTCGCCGAAGCTGACATTGACGCCCTCGGCGCCAAGCGCCTCGAGCAGCTTGGCGGTCATCCGGCCCGAGGCGCGGACCTTCTTGCCCTCGAGATCGGCGAGGCCGGTGATCTCGCCGTTGCAGAACACGACCTGCGGCGGGTAGGGCGCGATGCCCAGCACCTTGGCGTTGAAGACGTCGGCATAGATGTCGTCGACCATCGGCCGGGCCGCCTCGACCATGGCGCGCGCGGTGGCCGCGTCCTCGGCCAGAAGCGGCACGTCGAGCGCCTCCAGCGCGGCGCTGTCGGCCACCGCGTAGTCGGCCACGGTCATGCCGACATCGAACACGCCGTCGCCCAGCATCCGGTACACGTCGCCGCCGTCGATCCCCATCTGGTCATGGGTGGTCAGCGTCGCGGTCAGCGCGCCGTCGGTGGCGGCGGGCAGGTCCTCGGTCCAGAACGGGGTCTCGTACTGCTTGTGCAGCGGCAGGCCGCTCCAGCTGCCGACGACGGCCAGTTCCTCGGCCTGTACTGCCGTGCCGCCCATGAGGGCCGCCGCCGTGCTCAGCGTAAGAAGGGTGCGGATCATTTCGTGGTTCTCCCTGTCATTGTTCGTTTCGTTCATGCGTGCCGTCATCGAGATCGGTGACCAGCATCGCGCCGGGCGCGTGGCTGATGCAGAGCGGCAGCCTCGCTGTCATCATGGCCACCTGCGGGGTAACCCCGCAGCCCCAGAACACCGGCAGCTCGTCGGCTTCGACAGGGACCGCGCTGCCCCAGTCGGGCTTGTCGATGTCGATGCCGATCTCTGCCGGATCGCCGACATGCAGCGGCGCGCCATGGGCCATCGGGTATCGCGCGCTCAAGGCCCGCACCTCGTCGATCCGGTCGCGATGGACCGGACGCATCGAAACCACGACGGCGCCGCTGAAAGGGCCGGCGGGGCGGGTCTCGATCGCGCTGCGATACATCGGCACGGTCACGTCGCGCTCGATGTGGCGCATCGCAAAACCGGCCCGCATCAGCGCCGATTCCATGGTGAAGGAGCAGCCGATCGCGAAACCCACCATGTCATCGCGCCACAGCTCCGAAATCTCCGGCACCCGGTCTGCCAGCATGCCGTCCCGGTAGACGTGATAGAGCGGCAGATCGCGGCGCAGATCGATGTCGTGCCCCAGCGCCGGCAGCGTCGGATCGCCCGTGGCGGTGCGGCCCGCCAGCGGGCAGGGCACCGGGTTCAGCGCGCAGAATTCCTCGAAATCGGCGGCATGCGCCGCCGGCATGATGGCGAGGTTGCATTGCAGACGGCCCGGGGCAAGGCCGGCGGTATGGCCCCTGTAGGCGTCGGCGCGGAACTGGCGACGCAGGGCGGCGGACTCGAGACGGATCAGGTCGGCGTGGCGGATCGTGTCTGGCATGGCACCTCTTTCTGCCCGACAGGCTAGACAAGGCACCCCTATAAAATCAAATCGCCATTTTCTTCAAAAGGTGATCAGGTTTATGGATCAGGGATCGAGGTTGAAAGGATCACGGCATGACGCTCGAACAGCTCAGGACCTTCCTGTGGGTTGCGCGGCTGGGCGGGGTGCGGCGGGCCGCGCAGCAGATGAACGTGTCCCAGCCCGCGATCTCGGCCCGGATCTCGGCGCTCGAAGACACGCTCGGGGTCGAGCTGTTCACCCGCGCGGCGCGCGGGGTGACGCCGACACGCGAAGGGGTGCTCCTGCGCAGCCATGCCGAGCAGATCATCGCCTCGGTGGAGCGGATCCGGGCCGAGATCGTGCCGCCGGAGAGGCTGTCCTCGCTGCTTCGGATCGGCGCGGCCGAAACCATCGTGCAGACCTGGCTGCCCGAGTTCCTGAGGCGGTTGGGCACGACCTATCCGCGCCTCAAGATCGAAATCACGGTCGACATCTCGCTCAACCTCCGCGAGGCGCTGCTCGACCGCGCCCTCGACCTGGCATTCCTGATGGGGCCGGTCTCGGAATACAGCGTCGACAACCTCGAACTGCCGCCGGTGCCGCTCGCCTGGTACCGACCGCTGGCGATGGAGGCGCCGGACCTGTCGAAGGTGCCGGTGATCACCTACAACCGCCAGTCGCGGCCGCATCGCCACCTGGCGGCGGAACTCCATGCGCGGCATGGCGGCACGGCGCAGATCTTCCCCTCGAACTCGCTATCCACCGCGATCGAGATGATCGCCGCGGGGCTCGGGGTGGGTGTCATTCCCGAATGCCTCGGGCGGCGCCACGTGACCGCCGGACGCATCGCCGAGTTCGATCCGGGTTGGCGTCCCGAAGCGCTGATGTTCTCGGCCTCCTATATCGGCAACGAGCAGGCATTGACCGGCGACGCTGCAAGGATCGCCCGCGACGTCGCCACCGGCTGGCGCTGAGCCGAATCGCGCGCGGAATTGCCGGAATGGCGGTGGTTCGAGGCTCCGCGTCGGGGCAGACCTACATGTCCCGGCACCTATGCGACCCTGCCGCGTGCTCTCGTCAGAGACAGGAAGACAGCCCGAGCGCCCGCTTGACCGGATCGGTCGAGCGGCGTTTCCGCGTGGGCGCAGCCACGGGGTGTTCCGTATGGTCGCCAATGGCCCCGCTCGATGATCTGCGCGGCCGCGCCCTGCATGTATTCGCTGCTGAACTTGCTGCGGCGCATCATGGCCTCCTTGTCTCAAGACCAGCGAAGAAAGCATTCACGAGACAGGGGACTATCGAGGTCGGCAGGGAGCCGCACTTGGACCGCGCCGCGTTGCAGGCGGGCCAGTTCGTCTCGCGCTGTGTCACAGCCGCGGGCGGCTGGAGCGCATGAGTCGATCCAGAGCGATTTGAGGCTCTGATTTCACTAGGTTTTTGGGAAAACCTGGCTGGGGTGGTAGGAGCCCCAGTGAATTTTTCACGATGCCCAAGGCACTGAATATTCTTTAGAAATTCGAGCGAGCGCTGCGTGTATGACGTCCCTGTAGGGTAGCCGTGAATCACTAAGCGTCAAGCGAACCGAGCAGATAAAGCAATGACTCTTCTAACATGCGGGCAGGTTTCCATGGCAATGCCGCCACCTCCTGAAGGGGAGGACCGCCACGATGCAGCGCACTGAAGGGGCCGCATGGCGGCTTCGTGTGTCACAGGGCAGAGAGGATCTCCTGCGGCGCTTGGCTGCGCCATACGGTCTGGTAGCTGTCAGCCACGTTGGCCTTCGTAACGGCAAGTCCGGGCAGGGCGATCCAACTCGGAACTGCGCGCCCCAAAAGAGAAAGGATCGTCGCTTCCGCGACGGCGACGCCCTGCCGGAACGGCTGCTGCGCGGCGATGCCTACAATGTGATTGTCCTGCGCCAGACATATCGCTGCATCGCGGCCAAGATCGACGGTGGTGACCGGCATGTCGTGCCCGACCGTATTCAGTGTGGCCACGGCTTCCATTGCCGGCGTATCCCAGACCACGAAGAGCCCTGCAAGGTCGGGGCTTTCCTCAATCATCGACAAAGTGGTTTCGCGAACCGCCCCTAGTGACGGGAAGCGGATCGTCCGCAGCTTCAGATCGGGGCGATTGGCCACTATCCAGCGCCCGAAGGCGATTTCGCGCTCATTCGTGGCGTAGAAGTCGACGCCGTAGGTCATCAGCCCTACCTCGCCGCCCTGCGCGATCCTGTCGGAGAGCAGCTTGGCGCCAATCAGCCCCAGACCGAAATTGTCGGCCGAGACGAGCGAGGTGTAATCCGCGCCCGGCAGCATGCCCGTAGGCACGTTGTCGTGCAGGATGAGCCGTATCCCGGCGCGGGACACCTGCCGATGCGCCTCGGCCACCGCGGCGTTCGCCACCGGGATCGAGATGATCGCGTCAAGCCCCTCGTGGCTCAGCCGTTCGAGCGCGGCGATCTGGGTCGCGGCCTGAAAGCCGCAATCGACGACCTCGCCAACGATGACGCCGCAGTCGCCCAAGGTCCCGGCGATCCCGGCGAGCTGCTGGCGGGACCAGTCGCTCTCGCCGGTATGGAGCACAACGGCCACCCGGAACCGCCTGTCACGCGCGGCGGTGACGTCGCTGGGCGTCAGGCTCAGCCGGCTCGGCGGCGCGGCGCGTTCGCCGTGGGGGCCCAGTCCGCTTATCGACATAATCCTTCGTCTTCCCTGTTCAGGTCATCATGCACCGGGCGGCGCGGCGGCTGCGGGGGGCGAAGCGGGCGCACCGATCGCCGCCGTGCCCATCTGGTCGAGCGCAGCCAAAAGCCTAGGCATCGCTGTCGGGGCGCCGTGGGTGACCCATTCGCGCAGGAAGCTCGGGTCGAACAACGCCTCGCTCACAACCTTGGCGGCTCCAACGAGCCCGGCAGAGCTGCCCATCCGCGAGGCACTTATCCGCAGGTCGCGTGTCACGAGGGGGTGCGATTCGCCATAGACAGCCTCGCGCACCGCGGCGAGGAGGATGTCGTTGGTCTGCGCGATCGAGCCGCTCAGCACAATCAGCGACGGGTTGAGCATGTTGGCAAGCGTGGCAACCAGTTGGCCGATTAGGTGACCGCTGCGCGACATGATCTCCATGCTGACTGAATCGCCGACCTGTGCGGCTTGACCGACTTCGATAGCAGTGATCTCGCCGCCCCGGTTCAGGATGTCGGCCAGCGCAGGGCTGGTGCCGGCCTGCGCGGCGGCGAGGCCGTCGCGGGCGATCATGTCGCTTCCGGCCAGCACGTCGAGCGAGGCGGTTCGGCCGCTCGCCGCCCGCGGCAGATGGCCGATCAACCCTGCCGCCCCTTGCGCGCCTCGATAGAGCTTGCCGTCGAAGACGAAGCTCGCGCCGATCCGCTTGCCAACCTTAATGAAGAGCATCTCATTGATGCCGGCGCCGGCGCCGGCATGCAGTTCGCCCATGGCCATCGTCTCGACGCTACTGCGCATCCAGACCGGCACGCTAAAGCGTCGAGCCAGCTGCTCGACCAGCGGAAAGCCCTCCCATGCGGGCAGGAATGTCGGCGTCGCTTGCAGGAAATCGTCGCCGGGCGACAACTGCACCGGGCCAGGCACCGAAATGCCTAGCCCCCAGAGCGGCGCCGAGTGTTCGTCCTTTGCGAGTAGCCATTCGAACAGCGTTCCGAGCCGCTCCGCCGTCGCTTCGGGCGGGGCGCTGAGATCCATCGCTTCGTGGTGTTCGGTAATCAGCCGGCCCGACAGGTCGGCGATACCGACGCCGAGCGCCGTCTGATCGAGCGTCGCCACGAGGATCCGCGCCCGGTTCGCATTGAACTGTACCAGCCGGGGCGCGCGGCCGCCGCTGGCCTCGGCCAGCGCGCTTTCATCGACCAGCTTGATCTCGCTGAGCGTTGCGAGCCGGTCGGCGACAATAGCGCGGCCCAGCTCGCTCTTGCGCTCCAGTTCCTGACGCGTGTGCGCGGCGCCGCTGCGCACGAGGTTGAGGATCGTGCCCAAGCTCTGCGCGGCGCCGTCGGCATTGCGAGGCCGCCCCTTGCCGCGCTTCGGCCGGCTCGTCTCGACCATGCCGCTGTCAGGCATCGGCTACCGCGCTGCGCCTGTTGGCGCGCCCCTCGGAGTCCCCCGATCCGCCCAAGGGCAGATCACTGTGTGATTCGATGCTTTTACTGGGCATCCCGCATCCAGTTTTGCCGATAGATCAGGAATACACGACACATTTCGACGTATCAACATTATGCTTATGCAGATAATCTGCAAAAGTATGCATGGTTATGCTGATAAAATATTGACTTAGGAGTTTTGCTCGCTTAATCCTGGATTAACGCAAGGGAAGGACGCGGCGGGGCGTGGCCTCCGCACTGGGCTGGAGGGCTCGGTCGCGACCCGGCGTCTGGGACGGCCCGATGGCCGAGGGAGATGAAAATGACGAGATGGAAGCTTGCCTATCAGGCGAATTGCTGGGGCCCACTTGGCGGCAACGCGGTCGGCGTGACCTCGGTCGCCGAGCTGACCTACCGCACCTTCGCCGACATGGACCGCGCCTTCGCGGATATCGCGGCGGCCGGCTATGAGGGGGTCGAGGTCTTCGATGGCAACCTTCTCGACCATTCCGTGGAGGCGTTTCGCACGTTGCTCGAGAAGCACCGGCTGTCGCTGGTCGCGGCCTATTCGGGTGGCAACTTCATCTTCGACGACATTCTTGAGGAAGAACTCGACCGCATCCGTCGCGTCGCCGACCGCACGGCCGAGATCGGCGCGCCGCATCTCGTCATCGGTGGCGGAGCCAAGCGGGCAGGGGGGGCGCGCGACGGCGATCACGCGAAGCTTGGTGCGGCGCTGGAGCGCATCGTGGGTATTGCCCGCGAGCGCGGACTCAAGGCACATTACCACCCCCACCTGACAACGATTGTCGAGGGCCCCGAGCAGGTGCGCCGGATCTTCGGCGAAACCTCGATCGATTTCTGTCCCGACACCGCGCATCTCGCCGCCGCCGGCGGCGATCCCGCGCAAATGATCCGCGAGCATCGCGAGCGGATCTCCTACGTCCATCTCAAGGGCTGGCAGCGCGAGCCTTTCGCCTTCACGCCGCTGGACCGCGGCGATCTCGATAACGGCTCGATCGTCGAGGCACTGCTCGAAACCGGCTACGACGGCTGGGTAACGGTCGAGCTGGACGCATGGGACGATCCCCGCGCCGGGGCGGAGGCAAGCCGCCGATATCTGGTGAAACGGCTGGAAACGGCCTGAACCGCAAGACGACCCGCGCGGACGAGAGGGTTCGCGCTCACAGGGAGGGAGACCCGAACATGACTATCATCAATAGCCTTGGCCGAGCCGCCGCCGCGGCCTTCGTGGCCGCCGGCGTGCTGGCTGCACCAGCGCTTGCCGATCCCGACGCGGCGCTCGCTGAGCTGCAATCCGAAGTGCTCTCCAAGGGGCCGAACGGCGAGACAGCGACCCCGGCCGCCGAGCTGTCGCTCTCGGACGAAGAACTTACCCAGATTAGGGACATGAACGCCACTGCCGCTATCGTGATGCATTATGGCGGCAATGACTGGTCGCGGGCGCAGGTCGAAGGGCTGCGGAACCGGTTCGACGAGATGGGGATCGAGGTGATCGCCGTCACGGATGCCGGCTTCAAGCCTGAGAAGCAGGTCGCGGACATTGAGACCGTTCTGGCGCAGCAGCCCGATATCATCGTCTCGGTGCCGACCGATCCTGCCGCGACGGCCTCGGCCTACAAGGCTGCCGCCGATGCGGGAGTGACTTTGGTCTTTATGGAGAACACCCCCCCGGGGCTGGAGGCCGGCACGGACTACGTCTCGGTCGTCTCGGCCGACAACTACGGCAACGGCGTCGCCTCGGCGCATCTGCTGGCCAAGGCGCTCGAGGGCGAGGGCAAGGTCGGGCTGGTCTACCACGCGGCCGACTTCTTCGTCACGCGGCAGCGTTACGACGCCTTCAAGGCGACGGTTGCGGAAGACTATCCCGGTATCGAAATTGTGGCCGAGCAGGGCATTGGCGGGCCGGATTTCACCGGTGACGCTGACAAGGTCGCCTCGGCGATGCTGACCTCGAACCCCGATCTCGACGCGATTTGGGCGGTCTGGGATGTGCCGGCCGAGGGCGTGATCTCGGCAGCGCGGGTCGCGGGGCGCGACGATCTGGTCATCACCACCATCGATCTGGGCGAGAACGTTGCGATTAACATGGCGCAGGGCGGCTTCGTCAAAGGCCTCGGAGCACAGCGGCCGTTCGATCAAGGCGTCGCCGAGGCGACGCTCGCGGGTTACGGCCTTCTGGACAAGGAGGCGCCCGCCTTCGTCGCACTGCCGGCGCTGCCGGTCACGCGCGAGACGCTGCTCGATGCCTGGCAGACGGTCTACCGTGCCGACGCCACGGCCAACATCCAGAACAGCATGAACTGATCGAGCGCGACGGGCAGGCCACGCGCCCGCCCGTCGCCGCGGTGGCGGCTCCGCGTGGGCCGGTCCCGCCCTCCCATATCTTCCGGAGTTAGACACATGACCAAGACGCTCAATGTGGCGATGATCGGTGGCGGTTTTATGGGCAAGGCCCATGCCATGGCCTACGCATCAATGCCGATGTTCTTCTGGCCCGCCCCGGCGATCCCGCACCGCAAGGTCGTCGTCGACGTCACCGACGAGTTGGCCGAGGACGCTCGCCAGCGCTTCGGCTTTGACGAGGCCTCATCCGACTGGCGCGCGGTTGTGACCCGCGACGATATCGACGTGGTCGACATCTGCACCCCCAACAACGTCCATGCCGAGATCGCCATCGCGGCGGCCAAGGCAGGCAAGCACATCATCTGTGAGAAGCCTCTGGCGCGCGGGGGCGAGGAAGCGCGGGAGATGCTCGACGCGGTCGAGAAGGCCGGCGTGATCCACATGGTCGCCTTCAACTACCGCCGCACTCCCGCTGTGGCGCTGGCGCGGAAATACATCGAAGAGGGCCGGATCGGAAAGATCCTCAACTTCCGTGGCACTTACCTGCAGGACTGGTCGGCCGATCCTGACGGGCCGCTCTCTTGGCGCTTCCAGAAAAAGATCGCCGGGTCCGGCGCCATCGGCGATATCGGCACCCATGTCGTCGATCTGGCGCATTACCTCGTCGGGCCGATCTCGGCTGTCACCGCGATGACGCCCACCTACGTGACGACACGGCCGGTGCAGGCCGGGGGGCAGGACAAGCTCGGCGCCAGCGAGAAGAACGCCGATGCGGAGCGTGCTACGGTCGACGTCGACGACGAGGTCGTGTCGCTGCTGAAGTTTGAGAACGGAGCCATCGGCTCGCTCGAGGCCACGCGCAACGGCTACGGCCGCAACAACTTCATCACCTTCGAGATCCACGGCACCGAGGGCTCGATCCTGTTCAACTATGAGCGCCGCGACGAGCTGCGCGTCATGTTCAATAGCGACCCCGCCGACGCGCGCGGCTTCCGCACCGTCTATAGCGGCCCGGCGCATCCTTACGGCGAGGGGCTCTGGCCGATCCCGGCACTGGGCATCGGCTACTCGGAGACCAAGATCGTCGAGTGCTATGATCTGTTCAAGGCGATCGCCACGGGGGTGCAGCCCTCGCCCAACTTCGCGGATGGCTACCTGACCGAGCTGGTCGCCGATGCGCTGATCGAGTCCGGGGAGACGCAGCAATGGGTCAAGGTGAAGACGTGACCGCCGCGCCGCAGGCGGTGGTGATGCGCGGCATTGCCAAGCAGTTTGGCGGTGTGCGGGCGCTGGCCGGGGTCGACTTCGAGGTCGAGGCCGGCGAGGTCCACGCGCTTCTGGGCGGCAACGGCGCGGGCAAGTCGACGATCCTGAAAGTGCTCAACGGCGTGCATGCGCCGGATGCCGGCACGATCGAGATCTGCGGCCAGCGGATCACCCAGCCCTCGCCGGAAGCGGCGCGGCAGGCGGGGGTGGCGATGATCTTCCAGGAGATGAGCCTTGTCCCCTCGCTGACCGTCGCGCAGAACGTTTTTCTCACGCGCGAGACCAAGACCGGCCTCGGGCTGATCGACGACCGCACCGCCGAAAAGAAGGCGCGTGCGTTGTTCGAGATGCTCGAGGTCGACGTTAACCCCCGGGCGCTCGTCGCCGATCTCGGTGCCGGGCAGCGCCAGCTCACCGAGATCGTCAAGGCGATCAGCCAGGAAGCGCGGGTGCTGGTGCTCGACGAACCATCGACGGCGCTGTCGGTGTCGGACGTGGAGCGGCTCTTCACCTTCTTGCGCAAGCTCAAGGATCGCGGCGTGGCGATCATCTACGTCTCGCACCGCATGGACGAGATCGCCCGCATCGCCGACCGCGCCACGATCCTGCGCGATGGGCGACACGTGATCACCGCGCCGCTGTCGGAGCTACCGATCGACACGATGATTGAGCACATCGTCGGCAAGCGGTCGCGCGGCCTGTCGGATGTCGCGCGCGAGCAGGTCGAGATCGGCGAGCCGCTCTTGGAACTGGTCAGCGTTTCGGGCCGTCACAAGCCGCGTGATGTCAGCCTGACCGTGCATCGCGGGGAAGTCGTGGGGCTGGCCGGGCTGCTCGGTTCGGGCCGCTCATCGCTCGCCCGGGTCATCGCGGGGATCGAGCCCTGCACGGCGGGCGAGATCAGAGTCGCGGGCACGCCGATCGAGATCCGCAGCCCGCGCGATGCCATCGACGCGCGCATCGCGCTGGTGCCCGAGGCGCGCGCGACCCAAGGTATCATCGCCGCCCATTCGGTCGCCGCCAACCTGTCGATGGCGGTGCTCGACCGTGTGTCGTCCAGCGGCGTCGTCAGTCGCCGCGCCGTCGAGGAGGTGGCCGATCACCAGATCGAACGGCTCGCGATCAAGACCGCCTCGCGCGATCACGCGGTTGGCACGCTCTCGGGCGGCAACCAGCAGAAGGTGGTGATCGGCAAGTGGCTCGCCGCCGATCCCGACATCCTCGTGCTCGACGAACCCACGGCGGGCATCGACATTGGGTCGAAGTCCGAGATCATCCGGCTCGTCCGCGAGCTGGCACGGGCCGGCAAGGCCATCGTGATGATCTCCTCCGAACTTAGCGAGCTGCTGACCGCCTGCGACCGCATCCTGGTGATGTCCGAAGGCCGTGCGGTCAGCAGCTTCGCGCGCCACGACCTCGACGACCCGGATCTTCCGGCCGACGATACGATGCACCGGCTCCAGGCGGCCGAGCAGAAACTCCAATTTCACATTCAGGAGGCCCTGAAGCATCAGGGAGTGCGCCATGTCCACCAGCGATAGCATTCACGTTTCCGGGGTCGCCGCCCGCTTCGGCCTGACCAACTGGCGTCAATACATCATCTATATCGGCTTTGCCGTGATCTTCGCGATCTTCGCGCTGACGCTGAACGACAAGGGGTTCCTCAACCCCAACAACCTGCTCAACATCGTGCGGCAGACGGCGATGATCGCGGTCATGGCGATCGCCATGACCTTCGTGCTCTCGTCGGGGGAAATCGATCTCTCGGTGGGCGCGGTGGCGGGGCTCGCCTCGGTCACGGCGGCGATGGCGATCGCTGCGGGCGGCATCTTCTTCGGCGTCGCCGCCGGTCTGGCCACAGGCATCGCGGTCGGCGTCTTCAACGGGCTCCTGACCACCCGGATCGGCATTCCGTCGTTCCTGACCACGCTCGCAATGATGGGCATCGCCAAAGGCGTTGCGATGTGGATCAGCGGCACCGCCGCCGTGCCGATCATCAACCCCGGCTACTCGTGGCTGTTCGGCGGCGGCTCCATCGGCATCGTGCCGGTGCTGCTTTTGTGGATGCTCGGGCTCGGCGCGGTCGGCCATTTCGTTCTCAAGCGGACGACCTTCGGTCGGCGCGTGCTCGCTACCGGCGGCGGCGAGACCGCGGCGCGCTACTCGGGGATCGACACCAGCTCGGTGAAGTTCCGGGTTCTCGTGGTCTCCTCGATGGCTGCGGCCCTTGCCGGAATGCTCTATGCGGGCCGGTTGCAGTCGGGGCGGTTCCAGCTCGGCGAAGGCGACGAGCTGTCGGTGATCGCTGCGGCGGTACTCGGCGGCACCAGCCTCTTCGGCGGCTACGGCACCGTCATCGGTACCATCGTAGGCGCGCTGATGATCGGCCTGATCAACAACGGCCTGATCCTGATGGGCCTCGAGTTCAGCCAGCAGCTGATCGCGCGTGGCGGCATCATCATTCTCGCTGTGGCGCTGAGTCAGAAAAGGAACTGAGCCATGAAGCCAGGTTGCACAATCATCGGAACCGTTGTGGCGAAGCCCGACACCCGGGCCGAGCTGCAGGAGATCCTGCATGCGCAGGTCGAACCCACGAGGGCCGAGGCGGGCTGCTTGAACTACGATTTCCACGCCGATGCCAAGGACCCTTGCGTCTTCGTGTTCTACGAGAACTGGACAACGCTTCAGGATCTCGACGCGCATCTGACCAAGCCGCATCTCAAGCCGCTCTTCGACCGGCAGGGCGAGTTGCTCGCCCGCCCGGTCGAGATCCGGCACCTCGAGATGCTGAGCGACATGGCCGGCTGAGCCGCGGTGAAATGGGAGGATCGACATGGGCAGGATGAAGGGGCCAGGGCTGTTCCTGGCACAATTCGCAGGCAACGAGGCACCGTTCGACACGCTGGAGAACATCACCAGATGGGCGGCGGGGCTGGGCTATCGCGGCGTGCAGATCCCTTGCACAGACGCGCGGCTGTTCGATCTCGGCTTGGCAGCCGAGAGCCAAACCTACTGCGACGAGCTGCGCGGCATTTGCGCCGACGCAGGGGTCGAGATTACCGAGCTGTCGACCCATCTTCTGGGGCAGCTGGTCGCGGTCCACCCGGCCTACGACCTCGCGTTCGACGCTTTCGCGCCGCAGGCAACGCATGGCAAGCCCGCGGCGCGGCAAGCCTGGGCGGTCGAGCAGCTGATGCTCGCCGCCCGCGCCGCGCGCAACCTCGGGCTCGACACGACGGTCGGCTTTACCGGGGCGCTGGCCTTTCCCTATCTCTACCCTTGGCCGCAGCGCCCGGCCGGGCTGATCGAGGAGGCCTTTGCCGAGCTGGCGCGGCGCTGGCGACCGATCCTCGACGCCCATGATGCGCAAGGCATCGACATCGGCTTCGAGCTGCATCCCGGCGAGGACGTCTTCGACGGCGCCACCTTCGAGATGTTCCTCGACGCGCTGGATGGCCACGAGCGGGCGCGGATCAACTACGACCCGTCGCACTTCCTGTTGCAGCAGATGGATTATCTCGCCTTTATCGACCTTTATCACGAGCGCATCTGCGCCTTTCACGTGAAGGATGCCGAGTTCAATCCCGACGGGCGACAGGGGGTCTACTCGGGCTATCAGCCGTGGCTGAGCCGCGCCGGCCGTTTCCGCAGCCTCGGCGACGGACAGGTGGATTTCGGGGCCGTCTTCTCGAAGCTGGCGCGGCATGGCTACGACAGTTGGGCTGTGCTCGAATGGGAATGCTGCCTGAAATCGCCCGAACAGGGGGCGGCGCAGGGCGCGCCCTTCATCGCGCACCACATTATCGACGTGACGGACAAAGCCTTCGACGATTTCGCGGGCGCGGCGACGGACGACGCGCGCAACCGCGCGATGCTCGGGCTGGAGGGCACGGCATGAGCAAGATCAGGCTCGGCATGGTCGGGGGCGGCGAGGGATCGTTCATCGGCTATGTCCATCGCGTCGCGGCACGGCTTGACGGCGAATACGAGCTGGTGGCAGGCGCACTTTCATCACGTGCCGACGTCGCGCGACGCTCGGCAGCAGAATTCGGCATCGCGCCCGCCCGCGCCTATGACAGCTTCGAGACGATGGCCCAGACCGAGGCGGCCCGCGCCGACGGGATCGAGGCGGTGGCGATCGTGACGCCGAACCACATGCATTTCGGCCCAGCCAAGGCGTTCCTCGAGGCGGGTATCCACGTGATCTGCGACAAGCCGCTCACCTCTAGCCTCGCGGATGCCGAGGCGCTCGCCGCGATAAAGCCAGACAATGGCGCCCGCTTTCTGCTAACCCACAACTACACCGGCTATCCGATGGTCCGCGTGGCCCGGGCGATGGTCGCCGAAGGGCGGCTCGGCAAGCTCCGCGTGGCGCAGGCAGAATACGTGCAGGACTGGCTCACCGAGGCAGTCGACACCAAGCAGGCCGAGTGGCGCACGGATCCTGCCCGCGCGGGCGGCGGCGGCTGCATTGGCGACATCGGTACCCACGCCTACAACCTGATGCGCTTCGTCTCCGGCCTGCAGCTTGAGGCGCTGAGCGCCGACCTCGCCGCCTTCGTGCCGGGCCGCAGGCTCGACGACAACGTCCACATGATGCTGCGCTTCGAAGGTGGGGCGCGCGGCATGCTCTGGGCCAGCCAGGTGGCGCCAGGCAACGAGAACGGCATTGCGCTGCGGCTTTATGGCGACAAGGGCGGGATCGAATGGCGGCAGGCGGAGGCCGACACGCTGTGGTTTACCGCCTTCGGCCAGCCCGCGCAGCGGATTACTAGGGCGAGCGCGGCGGCCGATATCTCCAACGCCGGGCACCGTATCCCGCCAGGCCATCCCGAGGGCTATTTTGAAGCCTTCGCCACGTTGTACCGCGACTTCGCGGCCGTGATCCGAGGCGAGCCGCGGGAGGAGCTTCCCGGGCTGGCCGACGGGCTTGAAGGTATGCGCTTCGTCACCGCCGCCATCGCCTCCAGCACGGCGAACGCGCGGTGGATTAGCCTTAATGATATCTGACGAAGCGGGTGTAATTGGTCAATATCTGGCTCATCTTGGTGATTGCCAAGAACTCCGCTGGAGCAGCCTCGGAACGCCGCGTCTTGATGCTACACTGCGCGATCGCATCACCAAAGGCGTCGAAGAGGAGGCAGGACAGCACTCGGTTGCCGAGCTGGCGGCCGAAAGCTTGTCGAGATGCTTCGATTCGTCAGGGAGTGAGGCCACAGCGGAGCTGGCCGAAGGCGCATGGGCGTGATCCGAACCTGTAGTCGCAGTCGGTCTTCGCGGGCCGATACCCGGCAGAAGATTCCGACGGTTGGGGCTTCGAGGACAGGGCGCGCTGGGGCACACTGTGGACAGCAGCCGGTGAGCAGCGGATCCCGTCGGAGCAAGGACGCTATCATGATCATTACGAGGGGTTCGCGCGCGCAGCTTGGGACGGAACGGAGCCGCCCGTCAGCGCCGAGGAGGCCATGGCAGTACTCGCGGTGCTGGATGCCGCATGGGTCAGCGCTGAAGCGGGGCGGGAGGTGAAGCTTGATAGCCGCAACTGACTCCGGTGGCTTTCGCGAATTTGCCTGCAGGACGGTTCGAGAAAGGCGGTGCAAAAGTGCCTCGTTGGCGTCATGTGGGCTGATGCTCGATCCCCGTCGGGAAGTCGATATCAGGATCGGGAGGTTCCGCGGGCGTACAGGCGTTCCCGATCAATGCTCCACCTTGCTGTTCGACGGCCTCTCGGCCCCCTTTAACACGAGGCGCGTCGAGCCGCTTTCCAAGTAGGCGCCTTTCAAGTTTGACGACGCCATCCTGTCCGGGCAGCTGAATTACAGCGAATATTCTTCCGTCGGGCTGATGCTCGACCCGTACCAGCTGACCTTTCATCGTCCGGATGACTGGAGCGAGTTGTCGAAGTCGTTCGGCTAAGGTCAGATGCTGATCTTGGCTCCCAAGAGTTTGGCCAATTCCCGCATGGCCTGTGCCACTTGGTGGAGCTCTTCTTTCTGCGCTTCCATGCTGGCCTTCAGTTCGTCGCGGTCTGTCCGGATCACCCGCAACTCTTCCTGTACGTCCCGCAGGACCGTATGGACGCGAATCAGCATCCCGTGTCCACTCGGGTCGGTTTCCGTCTCCAGCAGATCGAGCAGCGGCATCAGTTCGTCGAGCTTGCCATCTATCGTGGTCATCTTCTGCAGCATGAGGCTGTCGTGCTTCAGCGGTTCGATCGGGGAGGGCGGGATGTCGTTCTTCGACATGGGAGAGCCTTTTCTCTGGAGGAAGGGATGTGTCGTATTGGGCCAGCTGCCGCATGGCGTCGCGCAGGTCGAGCAGGCTGCTCAAAAGACGGAAACGCTTTACCAACCGATACCGCCGCTCGAGCTGTCGGGGATAGTAGGCCTCTCCGAGCAAGCCGAGCCGACCCTCGAAGCCATGGCCATCGACCTCGAATGACATTACCTGATGGTAATTGGAGCTCAGCTTGGCATCGTAGCCCGCCTCCGACAGACCGGCAATCAATGCTTGGTGGGAGTCAGGCACCAGTCGGCGGAATAGGTCCGACAGGACGGCAACGAGCCGCGCTGCCGCGGGCCCCCGTTGGCGTCGCTTCGGGACGTGCGGCACGAGCCGGGGCGGTGCTGCGGGGTCAAACTCTGGCAAGAGCGGCTGCCCGAAGGCTTCGCGCAGCTTGCGATCGTTCGCATTCGACTGTGCGTACGTCAGGTTAAGGTTGATCGGTCGACCAAGAAACGTGACCTGCGCGACGGCGACATGGAAGTGGTCGCAGGTCCGGTCGGTATGGCGAACGGCTGCCCACGGGATGGCATGCGGGTCGATCCCACGATGCGACAGCTCGGTTGCGATCATTCGCAATGCGACGCTGTCAGCCGCACGTGTCCCCTCGGGCAGCGAGAGGGTGATGTGCAGGAACGGTCGATCGCCTCCTAACCGGACGAGGCGCTCGGTCAAGTCATCGCGGCCGCGCCAGTAGAGTGATCCACCTAGAGGCTTGGTTCCCGATTTGTACATATAGCCTGTCAGTTGCCGGGCATCCTCCACCTCCCTGTTATGTGCTCGCATCGGATTGCCTCACATGGTCGATGACCGCCTGCATGGTGACGTCGAGCCGATGGGCGAGGTCGATTGTCTTGCGGCGGGAGAGGAGGCGATCATCGGGGCGGTGGTGCAAATCGCTGGCGAGCGCGAGAATGCGCCCGAGAAGCACTTCGAGGTCATCGTGCCGAGGCATGCTCATCGCCGCCTCGCAGTTCACGAGGTAGGTCGAGAGATTTGAACCGGCCGCTGTCGCGCGCTCGGTCATGGCCCGATGACGCCTCGCCGATACTCGAACCTTGATCGTTTCTTCTTTCTTCCCACTGTCCGGACCGACGTCCGGTAGGATCGGCAGGACGCCCGGCGGCACCCAAGTATTGTCGCGATCCTCGAACACGATGGACGAGATTACGTCCTGCTTGGTGTCATCTGACCCTGTCGTAACGTTCGCACTTGTTTCGTCAGCCATGGCTCACCTCCTGCCCTCCACCGTCGATCGCCCACTGGGCTCATCGATATAGTCTGCATCATAGAGGTCGCCCTCTGCGTGCAGGAGAGGGTATCGGCCATGCGACACGCGAAACCTGTGGATTGTCGGATTCCGTTCGACGCCCTTTGGATCGGAGCGACGGCACCTGAATCGTCTTGGCAGCATGCCGCGACCGAACGTCCCCCCGGATCGGAGCGACAGGGCGCCCAGTTTCCTTGGCATCGTATTTCAATCTTGATGCCGAGATTTTCTCCGCCTGGTCCGTCGGCGGGGGGTTATAAGGACCTAGGGAGTGGGCCCTGTCCAGTCGTGGGAAACACTCAGGGCACTGTCTTCTACTATGGAAACACCCCGGCCGATGGTTGGGGCATTCGCCGCCCTGCCGAAGGCTGCCACTCGTACGGCGGGCAGCCATCTACAAAGAGAAAAGGCCCGGACGAAACGCCCAGGCCGTATAAGTTTTCCGCAAAAAGCCGAACGTCAGGGCCTTAGTTCGACAGGCTCTCCGAGCAGCGCTAGCAACGCCTCGCCCTCGATCTCCTCCTCGACCAACAACCGATGGGCGAGCCTCTGCAGCGTTTCGAGATGCAGTTTGAGCAGGTGGCCTGCCGCTGTCTCGGCCGCCTCCAGCCGCTCCCGGACCTGAGCTGCGAGGGCGCGGTCGAGGGTGAGATGCTGAGCCGATCCCGGGATCCAGAGCGGTCCTTGGCCGCCTAGGCCGAACACGGTTTCGATCCGGAGCGCGGTCTCCGTGGCCATGGCCAGGTCGCTGCCCTCTCCGCCACCCGCGCCTGCCGAAACGTTGCCGAGCAGCAGCCGCTCGGCGGCGCGTCCGGCGAGCAGCGTCTGCAGTCGCACCTCGAACTGAGCCAGCGTCTGCGGCTCGACCAGCGTCTCGACCTCGACCATGCCGCCAGTGAGCGTCAGCCGCATCGCCATGGGGCGAGTGATCCCAAGCAGATGGTGCGCTAGCGCATGTCCCGCCTCGTGGATCGCGATGCGCTCACGATGCGCCGCACAGCCCCGCGGCCGCAGACCGTCGAGCGCGCGCTGGAGATCCATGCCATCGATCGCTCGTCGGGCCGCCCGCGCCGTGGCCCGGGCCTGCCGGATGAGCGCGGCGATGTCGGCTGCCGAAAGCCCCGCCGCCTGTCGGGCGAGCGGCATCAGGTCGAGGCCGGACAGATCGCGACCCAGATGATGGCGCAGCATGCCCGCGATCTGGACCGGGCGCGGCAGCGGCAGTTCCAGGATGCGCCCGAGTCGGCCCGGACGGCGCAGGGCGGGATCGACGAGTTCGGGCAGGTTGGTAGCGCCGAGCACGATTACGCCTTCGCGGCCGGACGTGCCGTCGATCAGTTCCAGCATCGTTGCGACGACCTTGTTCTCGTAAGCAGCGCCGCGATCGCTGCCCCCCGCACTGCGATTGCCGATCGCGTCGACTTCGTCGATGAACAGGATGCAGCCGTTCGGCATCCGCCGCGCCTCTTCGAACGTCTCCCGGGCTGCCCGCTGCATTTCCCCGAGGTGCCCTGCCGCCTGCCACTGCGCATAGGAGGCGGCAACCAGCGGCACACCGGCGGTCCGGGCCAACGCTGCTGCGAGCATGGTCTTGCCGGTGCCGGGCGGTCCCCAGATCAGCCACCCGGTCTCGATGTCCGTCCACGGCAGATCGCCAATGCGCCAAGCCTCAAGGTCAACTGCGAGCTGGGCGAGCGGATCATGCACGGCCTGCGGCAGGTGCAGTTCCCCCAGGCATGGTCCGGTGCCGCCCTGGTCCCGCTGCATGCGCTCGGCCTGACGCCCCAGCGTCTCTGCGACCGCGAGGGTCGTCGATTGGCGTAGCGCATAGACCAGCCCGTCGGGAGAGGTCGCCGCAAGCGCTGCGGGGGTGGGCAGCCGCCTACGGATCTCCGCCTCATGCAGGTAGCCAGTCGCGCTGCACCAGCGTCGCAGCATTGCCAGCAGCAGATCAGCGTCGAGCGGAGGCAGCGCTACGATGGGCAGACCGAGCGCCTGCAGCTGCGGGCTGAGTTGATTGCGGCTTTCGACCAGAACGACCAGTGGCTCCTGCCGGCGCAGCTCGGGCAGCGCGTCCTGTGGTCGATTGGTGCGGCGATGCCGCAGAACTTCACCGCTGTCGTAGATCAGCGATCCGAGAGACGGGATCGCGGTCGGCAGGTTCGCGTGCATCACCGCGCCGAGCAGGGCGATTTGTTCTTCTGGGGCCGTGCGGATCAGCCGGACCAGCTCCTTTAAGGCCGTTTCCGTTTTCACACTGGCAGGACCGTGGTCGGTCTCGATGATCGTCACGGCCGATGGCGCAAACAACTGCGCAATGTGGTTCTCTCGCGCCAACGCTACGCAGAGCGGCAGCAGGTCGATCAGATCCTCGAGTGCGGCGGGAGGATACGGGGGCACCTGCGTCCTATGCGTCTGCATGACCGCGTAGAGGTCGATGCCGCAGGCGGCGGCCTCGGCGACCTCTGTCGGGCTGCGACCGATGGCGGCGGGGCAGGGCGGGCCGAACGGCACCTCTTCCTGCGGCGCGACCGGGGCCGGGCCGGGATCCTCGATCTCCGGAAGGTTAACCGGACCGCCAAAGATCGCCTCGACGGCTTCGTCGTACGCTCCCATGGTTTTCCGGTACTGACGATGCGCGGCGTTATCGGCACGATGCCAGTCTTCAAGGGCAGCGGCATGCGCCTCGGCCGCTTTGCGCGCCATCAGCCAATCGAAGAGCAGCACGCCGCCGGTAGCATGGCAATGGCTGTCGAGGTGGGAGGCGACATCAGCTGAGATGAGCAGGGTCATAGGGGCAGTGCAGACGTTGGAGGCAGGGCAGGGCATCAGGGACATGGAAGACCTCGTCATGTGTGGAGGATGCAGGGGGTCGGCCCGATGCCGCGGGGCATCAGGAGTGGTGTTTGCGGAGGGGAGAGATCGGGTGGGCGGTCAGTGTGTAGGGTCAGCTACCTCTCTGCGGGGGAGGCAGATCCTTGCGACCGGTGTCAGTCTGGCAGTTGGGGAAACAGGCGCCGGAGGACGGGGCGCCAACGCTGCTCGAGGGCGTCGGCGCGCTGTGGAGCCCGGCCGATGACTCGCAGATTCCGCGAGACCTTGCTCCATGTGCTCCGGCGCGCCATCCGACCTGCCGCCTCGACGGTCGAGTTGCCCACCACGGCGACGACCCGGCTCCAGTCGCGCAGGCTCGGCGCCTCAAGGGCCGAGTTCAGGATCGCCGCAGCCGCATCATTGGCATAGCCCGAGGGCGCCGCCTTGCGGCCGGTGAGCAGCGTGACCAGCACCGGTACGATGCGATCAAACCCATCCTGCTGCGCGTCGTGCCAGCTCAAGTCCGCACCGCAGCTCTGCACCAAGAGGGTGAACGCGGCACCGGCAGCGCGGCTGTCACCCCGGGCCAAGGCATCGAGCATGACGCGGGCCAGCGGATCCACCGCGATGCTCGGGTGCCGATCCGGCACGTCGAGACCGAGGAATGTTCGCACGGCATCGAGTCCGACCAGTTCGCTGCTCCACTCCAGCCGGTTGTCGATCTGAGTTACCGTCACCTGGTGCAGCCGCAGCGCGCCGGCGCACTTGCTCTCGGCCAGAGCCTCGTCGTCGATGGCGAAAACCGCCCCGCCCTGCGGCCAGTAGACGTCTTGGAAGCCCTGCAGGGGCAGCGAGGCGTCCAGCTGCGTCTTGTCCATGACCCACAGCAGGGCGACGCGGGCGTCTGCATAGAACTGCGCCCTGCCGACGATCGTTGCCATCTGCGGCGAGGCGAGCTGAACTTCGAACGCGATGCGGTCGCCGGAGGCCAGCATGGCCAGCACGTCGGGACGGCGAAACCGCCGATCGGCGATCACGGGCTGCTCGGCTGCGACAGAGATGACCTCCACGTCCCTGTACAGGGCGTCAACCAATCCCTTTTTAAGCGCTTCGTGTCGCACCCCCTCCTGGCGCCCTTCGAACTGGCGGGCGTTGATCGCATCAGGCGTCATGCCTTCCTCGGTATTAAACAGGCAGCCGACGGCGCGGCTGTTCCGGGCATGGTAGAACCGGGCGCGGCGGCCGCCCAGCTCACGGCACGACCGGACGCTGTCGGTCCGTACGAGCAGCGGGCCATTGCAGGACACGCAGCGGAACGCCGGTGCCCGGGCCACATGCGACAGGGTCGTGGTCCGGCGCAGCTGCGCCAGCTCGGATGCATCCAGCGAGTCGAGCAGGGAGGCGGCGTAGGCCATGTCGCCATCCGGATAGCGGCGGCAATCGAGGACGACATCGAGGAGGCGGGGAACAGCAGTGGGGAGAGGGGTCAGCATGGCAAACTCCTAAGTTTCAGCAGGCCGCAGAGGCTCACCCGAAGCCACCCATAGGCGCTACGGTGTTTGCACTGGCGAACCTCTTTCGTTATGTTTCATACATAGGAGTGCTGATGGGTGAAGTAAAGTATGAAACATAGTAAAGTAGGTTTAGAACGTGATAAGTATTGAGCAGGTGAAAGCAGCCCGCCTCTTTCTGCATATGGATCAACGACAACTGGCAGAGCTGTCAGGAGTATCCCTTCCCACTATTCAACGGATCGAGAACCCACAGTTCGGCCCAACAAGGTCTTCCGTTAGGATTGTCACTGCAGTGAAGGAGGCCCTAGAAAAGGCTGGTATCGAATTTCTGCCTACTACTAGTGAGGCAGGCGAAGGGGTTCGCCTCAAGATGCAGCAGTAAAAGTTGCTACCGGCGATCTTGGAATACTGAACCGCCCCGGGTTTGTCGGAGGCTCCAACTCCTGAGTAAGGTGGAGCATGAGCAAGACGACGAACAAGTATGCGCCTGAAGTGCGCGAGCGTGCGGTTCGCATGGTTCTGGGCAACGAAGGGCAGCATGAGTCCCGCTGGGCGGCTATCCTGTCGATTTCGGCCAAGATTGGCTGCGCGCCGCAGACGCTGAACGAGTGGATCAAGAGGGCAGAGATCGACAGCGGCCAGCGAGCGGGCATACTGGCTGAGGCCGCCGAGAAGATGAAGGCGCTGGAGCGGGAGAACCGCGAGTTGCGCCAAGCCAACGAGATCCTGCGGAAGGCCTCAGCGTCGATCACGCCACTCGAACCGGTGGCGTGACATGATCGACTTTGCGCAGGCGGAGCTCGACCGCCGGTCGAAATGATGGTCGCCTTTATCGACGAACATCGCCCAGAACACGGGGTCGAGCCGATCTGCAAGGTGCTGCCGATCGCCCCGTCCACCTACTATGACCACGTAGCGAAACGGGCTGATCCGGCCCAGCGGTCGGAGCGTGACAAGCGGGATGCAGAGCTGCGCCCCGAGATTGCACGCGTGTTCGATGCCAACTTCGTAAGCGAGGCCTACGGCCCATTCCCTTCTGATCTCGTCCCTGCTGCGCGCTCCGTCCTATCCTTGGGATGTGGATCAGGAGAGTGCGATGTCGAACGGGTTTGCGGGGCGCTATGAGGTTCTGGAGGATCGCGCCGCCGGGCGTCGGACGTGGCCTACGGACGCGAAGCTGCGGATTGTAGCGGAGAGCTATGCACCCGGGGCGATGGTCAGCGAGGTGGCTCGGCAGCATCGGCTAATGCCGTCGCAGGTAACGACCTGGCGACGCCTGCATCGCGAGGGCAAGCTCGGTTCGGCCCCGGTTGCGGCCCCGCCAGCCTTCGTGCCGCTGATGCTGGACGAGCCTGGGTCTGAAGCCGCCTCCCTTTGGCCCACGCCCGAACCAGAGGCGGCGCCCTTCAAGCGGATCGAGATCGAGGCCGGCGGGGGTGTAGTGATCCGGCTGGCGCCTTCCACGCCGGCAATGCGGATCGCCGAGATCGCGACGGCGCTGCGCGAGGCTCGGTCATGATCCTGCCGGGTCAGCGCCTGCCGATCGTGATCGCCATGCGTCCGGTCGACTTCCGCCGTGGGCACGACGGTCTCGCCGCCACCATCCAAAACGAGTTGGGCCTCGACCCCCATTCGGGGCTGACGGTGGTGTTCCGCTCCAAGCGCGGCGACCGGATCAAGGTGCTGGTCTGGGACGGGACTGGGTTGGTCCTGATCTACAAGCGCCTCGAGGCCGGGAGCTTCACCTGGCCGAAGGTTCAGGACGGGGTCATGCGCCTGTCGCGGGCGCAGTTCGAGACGCTCTTTGAAGGTCTGGATTGGAGACGGGTGATGGCCCGCCGGGTGTCGGCACCAACGGTGGCCGAATAAGAAAGTGCTATATTTTACTGGGTGATCGGACCGGAACGAGGTATGGTTAGCCATGTCGTTGCCCCTCGATCCGAACCTCCTCGAAAGCCTTCCCGCCGAACTGCGAACAGCGGTCGAAGCACAGATCGAAGCGCTTGCCGCGGAGCGGGCCGCGCGCCTGCACTTGGACGCCGAGAACGCGGACCTGCGTGCCAGCGTGTCCGATCTGCGCAAGAGTAATGCCGAGCTGGCGGCGCTGAACGCCCGGCTCGAGCATCTGGCCAATGAGATGAAGCGGGCTCGGTTCGGCCCTCGGTCAGAAAAGCTGAACCCCGACCAACTTGAGCTGGCCTTCGAAGACCTCGAGACCGCGATTGCCGAGGCGCAGGAGGAATACGATACGGCGGCTGCGGCCCGTAGCCAATCACAGCCCGTCCGTAAGGCCCGCATGTCCCGGGCCCTCCCGAAGGAGCTCCCACGCGAGGAGCGGGTGATCGAGCCTGAGAACTTGGCATGTCCCTGCGGCTGCGGCGACATGGTCCGGATTGGCGAAGATCGCTCGGAACGCCTCGACATCACACCTGCCCAGTTCCGCGTTCTCGTTACGGTGCGTCCGCGTTATGCCTGTCCGAAAGGCCGAGCCGGTGTTGTCCAGCAGAAGGCGCCACCGGCGCTGATCGAGGGCGGTCTGCCTACCGAGGCCACCATCGCCCATGTGCTCGTCTCCAAGTATTCTGAGCATCTCCCCCTGTATCGCCAGGCCCAGGGGATGGCTCGGCACGGGCTTTCCATCGATCGCTCGACATTGGCCGACTGGGTGGGCCGGGCCGCGTTCCATCTTGCCCCCGTAGTAGACCGGATGGCCCAACTGCTGAAGCGGTCCAGCAAGCTGTTCATGGACGAGACCACCGCGCCGGTGCTCGACCCCGGTCGCGGCAGGACGAAGACCGGCTACATCTGGGCGATGCTGCGGGACGATCGGCCTTGGGACGGTGACGATCCGCCCGGGGTGGTCTTCGCCTATGCCCCGGGGCGGGGTGGTGCTCATGCGGAACGGATGCTGAAAGGGTTCGAGGGTATCCTTCAGGTCGATGCCTATGGGGGCTACAACCGGCTGGCCGACGACAGGCGCGAGCATGGTGCTCCGCTGCGGCTGGCATACTGTTGGGCTCATGCTCGACGCGAGATCATCAAGGCGACGCCAAAGGCGGGATCGCCGATCGCCGAAGAGACGCTCAAGCGTATCGCCGCGCTCTATGGCATCGAGAAAAACATCCGCGGTCAGGGTCCCGAACGGCGCCGCACCGAGCGGCAGGATCGATCCGTGCCATTGCTCGACGACCTCAAGGCATGGCTCCGCGCCCAAGCGGCACGGTTGTCACGCAAATCCGAGATGGGAAAGGCTATCGCCTACATCCTGACCCGCTGGGACGGGCTGATCCTCTTCGCCGACGACGGCCGGGTCGAAATGGACAGCAATCTCGTCGAAAACCAGATCCGTCCGCTGGCCCTGAACCGGAAGAACGCCCTCTTCGCCGGCCACGATGAAGGCGCACAGAACTGGGCCCGGATCGCCTCTCTTATCGCCACCTGCAAGATGAACGGTGTCGAGCCCTTCGCCTATATGCGCACCACTCTCGAGGCCATTGCTACCGGCCATCCCCACGCGCGCATCGACGACCTCCTGCCGTGGGTCTTCCCCAAGACCGCAGTCAAAGCTGCGGCTTAAACTGCGAACGAGCGGCCGATCCGGGCTTGGGCTATGGGGAGAAACCACCGCTTACCCAACTTCCGCGTTTACGGCGTCCGCAAGGTGTGGCGCCAGCTGGAGCGGGAGGGTTTCGACGTGGCGCGCTGCACGGTGGCGCGACTGATGAGGTCCATGGGGCTCCAGGGCGTCATTCGCGGTAAGCCGATCAAGACAACCCGATCGGCCATTGCCGCTGATATAGCGGCTCAACCCGGCGCGATCACCACCAGATGCGGCTGATGGGCCGCGGCGCGCATCGCCGCCGCTAGGTCTGGCAGGGCACGTGCGCCGGCCGCGATCAGCTCGGCCCGGCGGCGGGGGCCGGCGATGTCGCCGGCCAGATGCGCCATAGCGTGGCTTATGAGCTCCTCGCGCCAGAGCAGAGGCCGGTCGAGCATAGCCAGAGCCGGGACAATCCCGCGCTCGATCCCCTCGGCGCGGTCGAGCCAGTCAGGGGCCTCGGCAAAGACCGCGAGCGTGGCCTGAATGCCCGGGTCGCGGATCGAGATCAGCCGCAGATGACCGGTCACCGGGTCGAGCCGGGCCTGCGCGCCATAGGCGCCGATCCGGTCGCGGACATGCGGCCAGAGCCAACCAGTAGCGAGGCGCTGCGCCGCCGCCGCCACGCTGCCCGGCTGCGGGCCGAGATCGAGGCCGCGCGCCACCGTCGCCGCGGCGACCGGCAGCGCGAGGCGGACGGGTCCTAAGCAGGGGGGCGCCGGCCGTGCCGGGCTTGGCGGGGCGCCTTCGGCGACGGTTCGGGCCAGCGCGTCGTGCAGTGCGTCCAGCGTCGCGGCGGGACCGGAGAGCGCGCAGAAGGGGCGCGTGCCGAGCAGCCGGTCGCGCAGCGCGGCGAGGCGGGCGGCGTCGGCCCTGGCGGGGGCTGTGAGCGCGGCCTCGGTCGCGCCCGCGGCCCCCATCTGGGCGCGCAGCATCAGGTCGGCGGCCTCGTGGCCCTGCCCGGTGAGGTGCGCATGATGGCGGGCGGCGCGGGACGCCGCCAGCGGTGCCGGGTCGGGCAGGGGGGTGGTGCCGCGCGCGAGCAGTGCGGCGACCAGTTCGCGCGCCTCGGCCACCGGCGCGGTGCCGCGCAGCCAGAGCCGGGCGGCCACGCCGCCATCCGGGCGCGGGGCGGCGCGGGTCTCGGCGGTGATGCCGGGGGGCGCGGCGTGGCGCAGCGCCTCGGCCAGCAGACCGGCAAGGGGCAGGTCGGCGGCAGGCAGCTGCGCGAGGTCGAAGCCGAGATCGAGCTGCACCAGACCGCTGTCTCTCGGCATCGACAGCGCCTCGGCCGGGCCGATGCGAACGAGACGGGCGGGGCGCTCGGGGGCGTCGCGCGGCCAGTCGGCGCGGGCGGGGGCGCCGAGTGCGGCGCGCGCGCCGGGCCGTTCGGGGCGGTCCATGGTCGCGGCGAGGCGGCGGGCGCGGCGGCGGATCAC
>NZ_KZ304975.1 GCF_002723615.1 Limimaricola cinnabarinus | reverse complement strand
AGCGGGCGCCGCCGGCTGCGGCGCGGCGGGGGCCGCCGGTGCGGCGGGGGCGGGCTGCGGCGCCACGCCGGTGCGGTTCGACAGGCCCAGGCGATGCACCTTGCCGATCACGGCGTTGCGGGTCACGCCACCGAGTTCCTTGGCGATCTGGCTCGCCGACTGGCCCTCGTTCCACATTCTCTTGAGCGTCTCGACGCGCTCGTCGGTCCAGGACATGCAATGCCTCCGATCGGTTGGGCGGTGGCCCGCCGTTTCAGTTGCGACGTGCCGATTTACACAGCCCCGCGCGGCAGTTCAACCCGGCGCGCGCCTCGCGGCGCAGATCGCGCCCCGAGGCGCGCACTTGCCACCATGCGCATGACCGCTACAACCCCGGGCTCAGGAGGCGCATTTCATGAGCATCGACACAGACCACGGCATCCGCCGCTTCGGCCGCTTCAACAGCTTGGGCACCGCGACGCTCGCCAGCCGCGAGATCCGCCGCTTTCTCAATGTCTGGGCGCAGACGGTGATGGCGCCCCTGATCAACGCGGCGCTGTTCCTGCTCATCTTCACCATCGCCATCGGCCCGCGCCGCGGCGACGTGATGGGGGTGGAGTTCCTGCATTTCCTAGCGCCGGGCCTGCTGATGATGACCGTGATCCAGCAGGCCTTCGCCAATACCTCCTCCTCTCTGGCCTCGGCCAAGGTGCAGGGCAACATCGTCGACACGCTGATGGCGCCCTTGTCCTCGGCCGAGGTGCTGGCGGGCTATGTCGCGGGGGCGGTGGCGCGCGGGCTGATCGTCGCGGTGGTGATCGCGATCGGCGTCTGGCTGTTTCTCGGCGTCGAGATCGCGCATCCCTTCTGGGCGCTGGCCTTCTGGGTGCTGGGCTCGGTCTTCATGGGCTCGCTCGGGCTGATCGCCGGGATCTATGCGCAGAAATTCGACCAGCTCGCCGCGATCACCAACTTTCTCGTGACCCCGCTCGCCTTCCTCTCGGGCACCTTCTACTCGATCGACGCGCTGCCGGGCTTCATGCAGACCATGAGCCACGCCAACCCGTTCTTCTACCTGATCGACGGCGCGCGCTTCGGCATGATCGGCGTCTCCGACAGCTCGCCGGTGCTCGGCCTCGCGGTCGCGCTCGTCTCCTGCGTGGTGGTGCTGGGCCTCGCCTGGGGCTGGCTCGAAAAGGGCTACAGGCTCAAGCCATGAGCCTTCTGCGCGACGCCGTGCCCGCCGATTTCGAGCGGCTGGCGGTCGGGCTGCCGCCGCAGGGGCTGTTGCTGCCCGAGGCGGGGCTGATGACGGCGCCGGTGGCGATGCTGATCGCGCGGCATTGCGGCACGCTGCGCGCGCGGCAGGGCTGGGGCGCCTGCCTGATCGTCGAGGGCGATCTCATGGTCGGCTTCGTGATGCCCAAACCCACCGATGCCGAGGGGCAGGCCGAGTTCGGCTATGCCATCTCGCCGGGGCAGCGCGGGCGCGGGCTTGCGGGCGCGGCGGTGGGCTGCTTCGTCGAACGCGCGGCCCGGGAGGGGCTGAGCGCGCTTCTGGCCGAGACCGATCCCGGCAATGCGGGCTCGATCCGGGTGCTGGAGCGCAACCTCTTCACCCCCGTGCCGCCCGGGGGCGAGGGGCGGCTGCGCTGGCGGCGCTACCTGCGGCGATAAAGCACGAGCGTCAGCGGCGCGAGCAGCAGCGTCAGCACCGCAGGCCCCAGAAGCGCCAGCCCGATCTCGCGCAAAGTCGCCGTCCCCGCCATCAGCGCCCTGAGCGCGGTGGTCATCAGCGAGACCGGGTTGACCGCGACGAAGGCCTGCAGCCAGCCCGGCATGGTCGCCGGATCGACCATGATGTTCGAGGCGAAGGTGACCGGAAACAGCACCGCGAAGCCCAGCGTCATCACCGTCATCGGCGTGCGCACCACGAGGCCCAGCACGATGAAGATCCAGCCCCAGCCGAAGCCGATCGCCAGGAGCAGGGCGAAGGAGGCGAGAATGCCCGAAAGCCCCGCCTCGGGGCTGTAGCCGAGCGCCAGCCCGATCCCGAGGATGATCGCCCCCGCGATGCTGTGGCGCAGCATGTCGCCCACCATCAGCCCGGCAAAGGGTGCCAGCGACCAGATCGGCAGGGAGCGGAAGCGGTCGAACAGCCCCTTGGAGAGGTCGGTCGAAAGACCCATGCCGGAATAGACCGTGTTGAACACCGTGGTCTGCACGAGGATGCCGGGGATGAACCATTGCAGATAGGCGGTCGACGAGCCTGCCAGCGCGCCGCCGAAGATGAAGGTGAAAAGCAGCGTGAACATGATCGGCGTCATCACCAGATCGAACAGCTGCTCGGGCACGTGGCGGAATTTCAGCACCGCGCGCCAGGCGAAGGTCAGCGCCGTCGAGGCGGGCGAGGGCGCGGCGGGGCGCGGGCCGCGGGGCAGGGGGATGCTCATGCCGCCTCCCTTCCCGTCAGGGCGAAGAACACCTCGTCGAGGCTCGGCGCGCCGAGCGAGAACTCCGCCAGCCGGATATGCGCCTGAGCCAGCCGCGCCAGATGCGCGGCGGCCTCCGCGTCGTCGGCCACCGGCACCGAAATGCGCCCGCCCTCGGGATCGGCCTGCGCCGTCTCGCCCAGAAGGCCCAGCGCGATCTCGCGGTTGCCCGGATCGAGCGGGGTGACATGCAGCACGCCCGAGCCGGTCTGCGCCTTGAGCTCGCGGCTGGTGCCCTCGGCGATCTTGCGGCCATGATCGATCACCGCGATGCGGCCCGCGAGCTGGTCGGCCTCTTCGAGATACTGGGTGGTGAGCAGGATGGTGACGCCCTCGGCCGCCAGCCCGCGGATGAGCCGCCAGACCCCGGCGCGGGCCGAAGGGTCGAGCCCCGTGGTCGGTTCGTCGAGAAACAGCACGCCGGGGCTGACGATCAGCGAGGCGGCGATGTCGAGCCTGCGGCGCATCCCGCCCGAGTAGTCCTTGACCTGCTTCTTCGCGGCCTCCGAGAGGTCGAAGGCCGCGAGCAGCTCGTCGGCCCGCCCGCGCGCCGCGCGCCAGCCAAAGCCCCACAGCCGCGACAGCATCACGAGATTCTCGCGCCCGGTCAGATCCTCGTCGAGCGAGGCGAACTGCCCGGTCATGGCGATGGCGGCGCGCACCCGCTCTGGATGGGCGGCAAGATCGTGGCCCATCACCCGCGCCTCGCCCGCATCGGCGCGGGTGAGCGTGGCGAGGATGCGTAGAAGCGTGGTCTTGCCCGCGCCGTTGGGGCCGAGGATGGCGAAAATCATGCCGCGCGGCACGTCGAGGTCGATGCCGTCCACGGCCCTCAGATCGCCGAAGCTGCGCCGCAGCCCGCGCGCGCGGATCGCAAGATCGTCCTGCATGCCGTCCCTCCCTCGTCCTGCCCGCAGGCTAGCACGGCGCGGCGCGGCGACGGGCGTTTTCCCCCTTACGTTCCGTCGTTTTTGCGCCTAACGTCGCGCGCATGACGCAGACCGCCGCCTTCGCCGCCTCCCGACGCCGACGCTGAAGCTCTTCATCGCTTCGCGGCGCGGCTCCTTCGCGTCTTCTTTCCCCCACGACAATTGACTCGCCCCTGCCGCTGCGGCACCAACGGGGCCTATCACAGGACCATTGCCATGATCCCCTCGATCCTGCCGACCTACAACCGCGCGCCGCTGTCCTTCGTGAAGGGCGAGGGCGTCTGGCTGCAGACCGGGGACGGGCGCCGATTTCTCGATCTCGGCGCGGGCATCGCGGTCAACGCGCTGGGCCATGCCAATCCCGACCTCGTCGATGCGCTGACCACGCAGGCCAATGCGCTGTGGCACGTCTCGAACCTCTACCAGATCCCGGCGCAGCAGAAGCTCGCCGATGCGCTGGTCGAGAGCACCTTCGCCGACAGCTGCTTCTTCACCAATTCGGGCACCGAGGCGATGGAGCTCGCCGTGAAGATGGCGCGCAAATACTGGCACGATCGGGGCCAGCCCGAGCGCAGCCGCATCCTGACCTTCGAGGGCGCCTTTCATGGCCGCTCCTCCGCCGCGATCGCCGCCGTCGGCACCGAGAAGATGACCAAGGGCTTCGGCCCGCTGCTGGGGGGCTTCACCCAGCTCGGCTGGGGCGATCACGATGGCCTGCGCGCGGCCATGGCCCAGCCGGATGTCGGCGCGGTCCTGATCGAGCCGGTGCAGGGCGAGGGCGGCATCCGGCCCGTGCCCGACCAGTGCCTGAAGGGGCTGCGCGACATCTGCGACGAGACCGGCACGCTCTTGATCTTCGACGAGGTGCAATGCGGCATGGGCCGGACCGGCAAGCTCTTTGCGCATGAATGGGCGGGCGTGACCCCCGACATCATGATGGTCGCAAAGGGCATCGGCGGCGGTTTCCCCCTGGGCGCGGTGCTGGCCACCGAGGCCGCCGCCGCGCCGATGACGGCGGGCACGCATGGCTCGACCTATGGCGGCAACCCGCTGGCCTGCGCCGTCGGCGCGAAGGTGATGGAGATCGTGTCCGATGAGGGCTTCCTCGAAGGCGTGCGGGCGCGCGCCGGGCGGCTGCGGCAGGGGCTCGAAGGGCTGGTGGCGACGCATCCGCAAGCGTTCGAGAGCGTGCGCGGCGCAGGTCTGATGCTCGGGCTGAAATGCAAGGCCGCGGCGGGCGAGGTGGTGCAGGCGGGCTATGCCGAGGAGGTGCTCACCGTGCCCGCCGCCGACAACGTGGTGCGCCTGCTGCCGCCTTTGAACATCACCGAGGCCGAGATCGACGAGGCGCTCTCCCGGCTCGACCGGGCGGCGGCACGGATCGGCTCCGATGCCGGGTAGGTACCGCTTCAGGCCGCTGGTCGCCTCCGACCGGCGGCTGTTCGACCGCTGGCTGGCGGAGCCGCATATCGACGGCTGGTGGGGCGATGCCGCGAGCGAATGGGCCGAGATCACCCGCGACTGGGCCGAGGGCAACACCGGCACCGACATGCGCATCGTCGAGCATGAGGGCCATCCCTTCGCCTATGTGCAGGATTACGAGGCGCATTTCTACGACATGCCGCATTACGCGCATCTGCCCAAGGGCGCGCGCGGCATGGATGCCTTTCTCGGCGATCCCGCCTATCTGGGGCGCGGCCACGGCGCGGCCTTCCTGCGCGAGAGGGCGTTGCAGCTCATCGCCGCGGGCGCGCCGCTGGTGGCGGTCGATCCCGCGCCCGACAATGCCCGCGCCATCGCCGCCTATCTGCGCGCCGGTTTTGCGGGCGACGCCATCCTGCCCTGCGAGGACGGAGACCCGATCCGGCTGATGACGCTGGGGGCCGACTGACCTCACCCTTCCCATATCCGCCGGGGCGCCGCGCCCGGCCCTTCGACCCGAAAGAGAGACATGAAGCACTTCCTCGACATCCTGCCCACGCCCACGGATGATCTGCGCCAGATGATCGACCACGCCCGCGCCATGAAGGACGCGCGCAAGGGCCGCCCCAAGGGCATGTGCGACGACGAGACGCCGCTCGAGGGGCGCATGGTCGCGCTGATCTTCGAAAAGCCTTCGACCCGGACCCGCGTCAGCTTCGACGTCGGCGCGCGGCAGATGGGGGCGCAGACCATGGTGCTGTCGGGCGCCGACATGCAGCTTGGCCATGGCGAGACCATCGCCGACACCGCCCGCGTGCTGTCGCGCTATGTCGATCTGATCATGATCCGCACCTTCGAGGAGCAGACGCTGATCGAAATGGCCGAGAACGCCACCGTGCCGGTGATCAACGGCCTGACCAACCGCACCCATCCCTGCCAGATCATGGCCGACATCATGACCTTCGAGGAGCATCGCGGGCCGATCAAGGGCCGCAAGGTCGTCTGGTCGGGCGACGGCAACAACGTCTTCGCGAGCTTTGCCCATGCCAGCGCGCAATTCGGCTTCGATCTCGTATTCACCGGCCCCAAGCCGCTCGACCCCGAGCCCGAGATCATGGAGGCCGCGCGCGCGGCGGGCGCCAATATCGAGATCATCCGCGACCCGATGGCCGCGGTCGAGGGCGCCGATCTCGTGGTCACCGACACATGGGTCTCCATGCATGATCCGGCCTCGGCGCGCGAGCGGCGGCACAACCAGCTGCGCGGCTACCAGGTCAATGCCGATCTGATGGGACGGGCCAAGCCCGACGCGCTCTTCATGCACTGCCTGCCCGCGCATCGCGACGACGAGGCGACGAGCGAGGTGATGGACGGCCCGGCTTCGGTGATCTTCGACGAGGCGGAGAACCGGCTGCACGCGCAAAAGGCGGTGATGCGCTGGTGTCTCGGCGCGTGACGCCCCCCTTCCGGCTGGTGCCGCTCGAGGTCGGGGACGCCGAGGCGCTCTCGGCCTTCGAGCTTGCCGGCCGCGACTGGTTCGAGCGGCAGGTGCCGCCGCGCCCGCCGAGCCATTTCGAACCCGACACGCTGCGCGAGATCCTGCGCGAGATGCTGGAGGGGCCCGACGCCGACCGCGCCCGCTTCTTCCTCGTGCGCGCCATGGACGGGACGATCATGGGCCGGGTGAACCTGACCGGCATCGCGGATGGGCCCGCGGGGCGAATGGCGGAGGTGGGCTACCGCATCGGCCCCGCCCATGCGGGGCGGGGCCTTGCCAGCGCCGCGCTGGGCGTGGCGATCCACGTGGCGCGCGAGATCGGTCTCGATCGGCTCATGGCGAAGGTACCCGAAGGCCATGTCGCCTCGATCAAGGTGCTGAAGGCCAATGGCTTCGCGCCCACGGGCGAGACGCCCGCGCAGGCCGAGCTGCATGGCGCGCCGCTGACGCTCGTGCATTACGCCCTCGATCTTTGATCCGGGAAGGCGGGCCTGCGCCGCGCGCCGGTCTCAGCGCCCGCGCGGCTTGGCGCGCAGCGTCGGCGCGGCCTCGGTCGGGTCCTCCGGCCAGGGGTGGCGCGGGTAGCGGCCGCGCATGTCGCGGCGCACATCGGCGTAGGAGCTGGCCCAGAAGCCGGGCAGATCGTCGGTGACCTGCACCGGGCGGCCCGCGGGCGACAGCAGCGTCATCTTCAGCGGCGTGCCGCCCACGCTCGGGTGCCGCGTCACGCCGAACACCTCCTGCAGCCGGAGCGAAACCTCGGGCACCGCACCGCCATAGTCGATCGGCACCTGCCGCCCCAGCGGTGTGGTGAAGCCCGGCGGCGCCTCGCGGTCGAGCGTCTGGGACTGGCCCCAGTCGAGCATCGCCTTCCACGGGCCCAGGAGGTCGAACCCCTTCCAGTCGCCGGCGCTGCGGACATTGCCGAGAAAGGGCAGGAGCCAGTCTTCCAGCGTCTCCATCAGCGCCGCGTCCGACATGTCGGGCAGATCCGCGCCGCCCGCGCGCACCAGCATCACCCGCGCGCGAAACCGTTCGGCGGCGGGCGAGGGGCGCAGGCCGAGCTGGCGCACGCCGGTCAGCATGGCGCGCGCGACCGTCTCCTCGGGCGCGTCGCGCCAGATCCGGTCCGACAGGGCTATCGCGCCGAGCCGCTCCTGCAGGCGCGCCACGACCCTGTTCTCGCGCTTGGACCAGTCGCAAAGCGCGACCTCCTCGATCCGCTCCGCGAAGATCTCGCGCAGCTCGGCCTCCTCGATCCGCGCCGCCATGCGGATCTTCGCCTCGGGCACGTCGTCCGACAGGTCCGTCGCCACGATCAGCCGCGCGCCCGCGAGCGCATCATTCGCCGCCATCGCCGCGCCGCGCCCGCCCGAAAGCAGCCAGCGCGGATCGTCGCCGGGCCGCCTCAGCCCGATCCGGTCGGGATAGGCCAGCGCCGCCATCGCGCCGGGCGACATTTCGGGGCCTTGCCCGCGGCCGCGCGACAGGCGCCTGGCCTCGTCGCGGATGCGGCCCAGCGCGCCCATGTCGGGCGCGGCGGGCAGGTCGCGCCGCCCGGATATCGCGGCGAGGCGCAGGGCCAGATCGCAGCCCGCGCCGCGCAGCGGATCGCGCTCGCCCATCAGCGCAGCGAGCGGCGCGGCCTGCGCGCCAGCCCGTTCCAGCATGTGCCCCAGACGCGGATGCAAGGGCAGTGCCGCGAGGCGGCGGCCATGCGCGGTGATCGCGCCGCCCGCATCGAGCGCGCCCAGATCGCGCAGGAGCGCCTGCGCCTCGAAGAGCGCGGGGCCGGGCGGCGGGGTGAGAAAGGGCAGATCCTGCGCGCCCCATTGCGCCAGCTCCAGCGCCAGTGGCGCGAGGTCGGCGCTGGCGATCTCGGGGTCGGGAAAGGCCGCGAGCGCGCCTTCCTCGCCGCGGGTCCAGAGCCGGTAGGCCACGCCCGGCGCCACCCGGCCGGCGCGCCCCGCCCGCTGCGCGGCCTCGGCGCGGGTGACCTTTTCGGTGACCAGCCGCGACATGCCCGATCCGGGGTCGAAGCGGGCGCGCCGGGCGCGGCCGGCATCGACGACGACGCGGATGTCGGGGATGGTGAGCGAGGTCTCGGCGATGGCGGTGGCCAGCACCACGCGGCGGCCCTCGCCCGGCTCCAGCGCCTCGGCCTGCCGCGCGGGCGGCAGCGCGCCGTAAAGCGGCAGCACCGGGCAACCGAGCCGCCCCTCCAGCATCCCCTGCACGCGCCGGATCTCGCCCTCGCCGGGCAGGAAGACAAGGATCGAGCCTTCGGTCTCGCGCGCCGCGCGCCCGACCAGATCCGCCACCTCGGCTTCGAGCCGGGCGCGGGCGGGCAGGGGGCGGTCGAGCCAGCGGGTCTCGACCGGAAAGCTGCGCCCCTCGGAGACCACGACGGGCGCGCCCATCAGATCGGCGACGGGCTGCGCGTCGAGCGTGGCCGACATCGCCACCAGCACCAGATCCTCGCGCAGCGCGCCGCGGATTTCGAGACACAGCGCGAGGCCGAGATCGGCGTTGAGCGAGCGTTCGTGGAATTCGTCGAAGATCACCGCGCCCACGCCCGAAAGCTCGGGGTCGGACTGCACCATCCGGGTCAGGATGCCCTCGGTCACGACCTCGATCCGGGTCGTCTTCGAGACCTTCGCCTCGCCCCGGATGCGAAAGCCCACCGTTTCGCCGACCCTTTCGCCCAGCGTCGCGGCCATGCGCTGCGCCGCAGCACGCGCGGCCAGGCGGCGCGGCTCAAGCATGACGATCCGGCCCGCGACATGATCGAGCATCGCCAGCGGCACGCGCGTCGTCTTGCCCGCGCCGGGCGGGGCCATCAGCACCGCCTGTCTTTCGCGCTTCACGGCCGAAAGCAGCGCAGGAATGGCATCGTCGATCGGCAGTCGGGTCATGGCGCGCCTCGGGCTGGCCGGGCAGGGGCGCTGCCGGGGCCTTTGATTGCTGCTTGTCTCGCCGCCTGTCGACCCCGTGCGGCGGGGACTGTCAAGCCGCCTGCCCCGGCGGTGCGCGCCGCCGGGGCAGGCGGCGGCTCAGCCCGCCGCCACCGCGCTCCCTCGCCGCGCCGCCGCCGCGTTCAGCCCGAGCAGCAGCACGATCACCGCGGCACCGACGGCCTCGACCGGCAGCGCCGGCCAGAACACCGCCACCACGCCCATGGCGGCCAGCACCCGGGCCCAGAGCGGCATCGGCGCGAAGAGATACCCCTCCAGCACCGCCGCGAAGGCGGTCAGCGCGAGGATCGCGATCAGCCCGTTCCACAGCACCAAGGGCACCGGCCCGCCGGTGATGATCGGCTCGTTGAACACCATGAAGAGCGGCACGAGGTAGAGCCCCTTGGCGAATTTCCACGCCTGCACCGAGGTCTCCATCGGCGGGGCATTGGCGATCGCCGCCCCCGCGAAGCCCGCCAGAGCGATCGGTGGCGTGACGTTGGAATCCTGGCTCCACCAGAACACCACGAGGTGGGCTACCAGCAACGGAATGCCGAATTCCTCGGTCAGCGCCGGGCCGATCAGGATGATCAGCACGATATAGGCCGCCGTCACAGGCAGCCCCATGCCGAGGATCAGGCTGGCGATCACCACGAGGACCAGCGCCAGGAGCATGTTGCCGCCCGAAAAGGCGATCATCATGGCCGAGAACTTGAGCCCCAGCCCGGTCAGGCCGACCACGCCGACGATGATGCCCGCAAGCGCGCAGGCCACCGAGACGGCCACCGCGTTGCGCGCGCCAAGCTCCAGCGCCTCGCCGAGCTTGGCAAGGCCGAGCCGCGCCAGCGCCACGCCGCCCGCCATGGTCGGGCCGCTTCGCGCGAAGGTGTAGAGCGCCCGCAGCACCGCCGAGGCCACCACCGCGAGGATGGCGTAATAGCCCACCCGCATCGGCGAATAGCCCGCGACCAAAAGCCAGACCAGCACCCCGAGCGGCAACAGGAAATGCCAGCCCTCGGCCAGCACCGTGCGGACGCGCGGCAGCTCCTCGCGCGGCAGGCCCTCAAGGCCGCGTTTCACGGCGGCGATGTGCACCAGGAGGTAGACCGTGCCGAAATAGAGAAAGGCCGGAAAGATCGAGACCAGCACGATGTCGATATAGGGCGTGCGGGTGAATTCGCTGATCAGGAAGGCACCGGCGCCCATCAGGGGCGGCATGATCTGCCCGCCGGTCGAGGCCGCGGCCTCGATGCCGCCGGCCTGCGCCGGGCGGTAGCCGAGCTTCTTCATCAGCGGGATGGTGAAGGCGCCTGTGGTGACGACGTTGGCGATGGCGCTGCCCGAGATCGATCCCATGCCGGCCGAGGCGATCACCGCCGCCTTGGCCGGGCCGCCGCGCTGGCGCCCCGTCGTGGCATAGGCGAGATCGATGAAGAACTTGCCCGCGCCGGTCACCTCGAGAAAGGCGCCGAACAGCACGAAGATGAAGATGAAGGTCGCCGCGACCCCGAGCGGGATGCCGTAGATGCCCTCGGCCCCGAGCGTCAGCTGGCTCGCCAGCCGGTCGAGCGAATAGCCGCGATGGTTGAGGATGCCGGGCATCCAATCGGCGAAGAAGGGCAGCTCGCCGCGATTGCCGGCGAAGGCATAGACGACGAAGACCGCGCCGATCACGGTGATCGTCGGTCCGATGGCGCGGCGCGAGGCTTCGAGCACCAGTAGCGCGGTGATCACCCCCACCACCACGTCCTGCGTGCGCGGGAAGATGGCGTTGGCGATGGCGTCGATGTTCGACGGCACCCAGAAGCCCACAAGCACGCCGCCGAGGATCAGCACCCCGTCGATCGCCCAGCCGAGCGCGCCGCGCGGCCGGTTGCGGGTGACCGGGTAGATCAGGAAGCACAATACCAGGATGAAGCCGAGATGGATCGGGCGCTGGAAGAACAGCCCCAAGGGCTGCACCCCGGCGGCATAGAGCTGGAACAGCGACAGCGCGATGCCGATCACCGCGATGGCGCGCAGCGCGAGCTTTGGTTGTTCGGGCGCGAATTCGGGCGGCGGCGCGGACGCGGCGGTGGCGGGCCGCTCCTCCGGTGGGGTCATGTGGCGGGCTCCAATGCGATGCGGATGCGGGCGCGGGCGGCGCGTTCGGACAGCGAGACGGTGGCACCGCCCGCGCTCAGGCGGTGGTCGACGGCCATGGAACCGGCGCGCAGAACGTAAGCGTCGCCCGGCACCGGCTCCTCGATGCCGGTGATCCAGTAGCCGCCGTCACCATCCGAGGCCTGTCTGCCGCGGCCGGGGATATGCCCCAGACCGGCGGCGAAATCGGGTTGGTGCGAGCGCATCAGCACCATGCGCCCGCCCCGGTTCTCGTAGCAGTCGGCGACCTCGAAGCCCTGCACCGAATGGCGCCAGAGCACGCACCATTCGCCGCCCTCCGGCACCGGAAGGCGCGCGATCTCGGTGCCGTCGGACAGGGTCGCGGTCAGCGCGGCGGCCGCGCCGCCGGGGCGGGCCGGCTCGGCCATGCCCGGGCTGGCGGTCAGCAGGAGGGACAGCGCCCCTCCCGCCATGATGCGGTGCTTCACGGGCGCAGATCGTCGGGGATCTCGGCGCCGGCTTCCTCGAAATAGCGCAGCGCGCCCGGATGCAGCGGCACCGGGGTCGCGTTCATGGTGAACTCCACCGTGGTCTCGTTGGCCGCCGGGTGCACGGCCTGCAGATCGGCGATGTTCTCGTACATGGCCTTGGTGATCTGGTAGACCGTCTCCTCGTCGGCCTCCGACGAGACCACCAGCACGTTCGGCACGCCGATGGTGGAGACATCCTCGTCGATGCCCTCATAGGTGCCGCCCGCGAGCGAGAGCGCGGCAAAGGTCTGGTCGGCTTCGGTCGCCGCCGCGACCTGCTCCTCGGTGAGCGAGATCATCCGCACGTCCTGCGTGGTCGCGAGGTTGAGGATCGAGGAGGTCGGCGCGCCGACGCTCCAGAAGCCGGCGTCGATGTCGCCATTGGCGAGCGCGTCGGCGGTCTCGTTGAAGTTCAACCGCTGCGCCTCGAAATCGTCGAAGGACATGCCGTTGGCTTCGAGCAGGGTCCGCGCATTGACCTCGGTGCCCGAGCCCGGCGCGCCGACCGAGACGCGCTTGCCGGCGAGATCCTCGATCGAGGAGATGCCCGAATCCGCCGGGGTCACGATCTGCACCATGTTGGCGTAAAGCGAGCCCACGGCGCGGATCATCGACAGCTCCTGGCCTTCGAAGCGGCCGGTGCCGGAATAGGCCTGCTGCACCGTGTCGGCGAGGCCGATGGCGAGGTCGGCGTCGCCGGTGGCGATCAGTCCCATGTTCTCGACCGAGGCGCCGGTGACCTCGGCGGTGGCGCTCATGCCTTCGACATGGTTGTTGATGACCTCGGCAAGCCCGCCGCCCATGGGGTAGTAGACGCCGCCGGTGCCGCCGGTCGCGATCGAAAGCTGCGACTGCGCGGCGGCGGACCCGGCCGCCAGAACGGCGGTCGCGGCGAAAGCTAGGATGTGACGCATGGTTTCCTCCCTGTCATGCTTGGCGTCGAGCCTATCGGGAGATGTCCGCTTTTCAATGGGGTATCGTCGGGCATGGCGCCACGTCCGGTCCCGCGCGACAGGCGGCGCCGGGGCTCGGGGGAGGGGCGTGGCGCCGTGCGTATTTGGGGAAAGATGAACGAGGGCGCGCGAAAAGGCCCGGCGCCTCGCAAGAGGGCCGGGCCTTCGGATTCGCGATCCGGGAAGGGATCAGGCGTTGGCCGCAGCGGCCTTCGCGAGCTCTTTCTTGACCTTCAGCGCGGCGTCCGAGAGATCCTCGGCCTTCGCCTTGGCGAGGAAGGCGTCGAGCCCGCCACGGTGATCGACCGAGCGCAGCGCATGCGAGGAGACGCGGAACTTGAAGCCGCGGCCCAGCGTGTCCGACAGCAGCGTCACATCCTGCAGGTTGGGCAGGAAGCGGCGGCGGGTCTTGTTGTTGGCGTGGCTGACATTGTTGCCAGTCATCGGGCCTTTTCCGGTCAGTTCGCAACGGCGCGACATGGTCTCATCCTTCGTGTCTCGGGGCCTGGCAGTCACCCGCGCCCGAAAGGCACGGGATACGGCGTCGGCAACGGGGCCGGGCCATGAATTCGGTCAGGGGGCCTTACGGGGATTCCGCGGCCCCGTCAAGCGCCCGCATCAGCGGATCGAGCGCTTCGCGCGCCGCCGCCCCCGGCGCGGCGTGGCCCGCCTCGACCCGTGCGCGCAGCTCGTCGAGCCGGGCGGCAAGGGCGCGGTCCGAGCTCAGCAGCGCTTCGATGCCGGCGCGCAGCTCGTCCTCGAACCATTGCCCCGCCTGCGCCGCGCGCCGCCGCGCCGTCACGCCGCTTTCGCGCCGCCATGCGGCCAGCCGCTCGACCTCGGCCCAGGCCTCCGAAAGCCCGTCGCCGGTCAGCGCCGATATGGTCCGCGCCGCCGGGATGCCCTCGGGGTCGGTGTCGCGCGCCCGCATCAAGCGCAGCGCGCCCGCGTAATCGGCCCGCGTGCGCAGCGCCTGCGCCGCGAGATCGCCATCGGCCTTGTTGACCAGCACGAGATCGGCGATCTCCATGATCCCGCGCTTGACGCCCTGCAGCTCGTCGCCCCCCGCGGGCGCGAGCAGCAGAAGGAACACGTCCGTCATGCGCGAGACCAGCGTTTCGGATTGCCCGACGCCCACCGTCTCGACGATCACCACGTCGAAGCCCGCCGCCTCGCACAGCATCATTGCCTCGCGGGTGCGCCGGGCCACGCCGCCGAGCTGCGCCGCGGCGGGGGAGGGGCGGATGAAGGCGCGCGCCTCGCGGCTCAGCCGCTCCATCCGCGTCTTGTCGCCAAGGATCGAGCCGCCCGAGCGGCTCGATGAGGGATCGACCGCCAGCACCGCCACGCGGTGCCCCGCGCCCGTGAGCCGCAGGCCCAGCGCCTCGATCACGCTCGACTTGCCCACCCCCGGCGTGCCCGACAGCCCGACCCGGAGCGCCATGCGCGACGGATCGGCGAGGCGGTCGAGCAGCGCTTCGGCCGCCGCGCGGTGATCGGCGCGGGTGCTTTCGACCAGCGTGATGCCGCGCGCCAGCGCCCGGCGTTCGCCCGCCGCGATCCGCGCGGCCAGATCCTCGATATCGATGCTCATGGCCCCGAGTTGTCGCCGGGCGCGCGCACTCTGTCCAGCCTCAGCGGCAGACCGCCTCGGCGCGCTCCGCAAAGGCCTTGTAGCGGCGCCAGAAGGCGGCCGTGCCGTCGCCCTGCCGCGTGTCCTGCGCCTTTTGCGGATCCTTGAAGAATTTCGCCGCGCGGCGCTGCTCGCGGCCCGAAAGCGTGGCATCCGCCGCGCCCTGCACGCAAGAACACAGCGCCTGGTTGGCGCCGGGCCGTCCGCCCGCCTCGCAGGCGCGGCTGATCGGCCCCGAAGGTCCGCCGCCGCAGGCCGCCAATGTCAGTAGTGCCAAGAGGCCGATCTTGATGCGCATGCCCATATCCCCGTCTGAACCCGCCCGGGTTGACCCGGGTCGCGGTGCTGCTCTGCCACGCGCCAAGATGCCGCACTCGGGCGGCGCGTGCAATTCGACCCGGCGCGCCTCCGCAGAACGCCTGCCTCACGATGGCGTGAGCGCCCGCCCGCTCCCCGCCCGCGCCGCCCCATTGACCGAAAGCCCGAAGCCCTGCATATGCGGGCCATGACCGAGCTTTCGCACATCCGCAACTTCTCCATCGTGGCGCATATCGACCACGGTAAATCGACGCTTGCCGACCGGCTGATCCAGTCGACCGGAACGGTGCAGGACCGCGAGATGAAGGCCCAGCTGCTCGACAGCATGGACATCGAGCGCGAGCGCGGCATCACCATCAAGGCGCAGACCGTCAGGATCGAGTACAAGGCGCTCAATGGCGAGACCTATGTGCTCAACCTGATCGACACGCCCGGCCATGTCGATTTCGCCTATGAGGTCTCCCGCTCCATGCGCGCGGTCGAAGGCTCGCTTCTGGTCGTCGATTCGACCCAAGGGGTCGAGGCGCAGACGCTCGCCAACGTCTACCACGCGCTCGACGCCGATCACGAGATCGTCCCCGTGCTCAACAAGATCGACCTGCCGGCCTCCGAGCCCGACCGGATCAAGGAGCAGATCGAGGACGTGATCGGCATCGACGCCTCCGAGGCGATGCTGGTGTCGGCCAAGACCGGCGAGGGCATCCGCGAGACGCTCGAGGCCATCGTCCACCGCCTGCCCGCGCCCAAGGGCGAGCGCGACGCGCCCTTGAAGGCAATGCTGGTCGACTCGTGGTACGACCTCTATCTCGGCGTGGTCGTCCTCGTGCGGATCATGGACGGCGTCCTCAAGAAGGGCGACCGCGTCCGCTTCATGCAGAACGACACGGTCCACCAGGTCGACCGGATCGGCGTGTTCCGGCCCGGCATGCTGCCCGTCGAGGAGCTGGGGCCGGGCGAAATCGGCTTTCTCACCGCCTCGATCAAGCAGGTGCGCGACACCAAGGTCGGCGACACCATCACCCACGAAAAGAAGGGCACCGACGCGCCGCTGCCGGGCTTTGCCCCTTCGGTCCCGGTGGTGTTCTGCGGGCTTTTCCCGGTCGATTCGGCCGAATTCGAGGATCTGCGCAACGCGATCGAGAAGCTCGCCCTGAACGACGCCTCCTTCTCCTACGAGATGGAAACCTCCGCCGCACTCGGCTTCGGCTTCCGCTGCGGTTTCCTCGGGCTCTTGCATCTCGAAGTCATCCGCGACCGGATCGACCGCGAATACAATATCGACCTGATCACCACGGCTCCTTCCGTCGTCTACAACGTCCACATGAAGGACGGCGAGATGATCGAGCTGCACAACCCCGCCGACATGCCCGACATGACCCTCGTCAGCCACATCGAGGAGCCGCGGATCAAGGCGACGATCATGGTCCCCGACGACTATCTCGGCGACGTGCTCAAGCTCTGCCAGGACCGGCGCGGCATCCAGCAGGAGCTGACCTATGCGGGCACGCGGCCCCTCGTGGTCTATGACCTGCCGCTCAACGAAGTGGTGTTCGATTTCTACGACCGGCTGAAATCGGTGACCAAGGGCTATGCCAGCTTCGACTACCAGATCACCGGCTACCGGCAGGACAACCTCGTGAAGATGTCGATCCTCGTCAATGACGAGCCGGTCGACGCGCTGTCGATGATGGTGCACCGCGACCGGGCCGAGATGCGGGGCCGGGCGATGGTCGAGAAGCTCAAGGACCTGATCCCCCGCCACATGTTCAAGATCCCGATCCAGGCCGCGATCGGCGGCAAGGTCATCGCCCGCGAGACGCTCTCGGCGATGCGCAAGGACGTGACGGCCAAGTGCTATGGCGGCGACGCCACCCGCAAGCGCAAGCTGCTGGACAAGCAGAAGGCGGGTAAAAAGAAGATGCGCCAGTTCGGCAAGGTGGACATTCCGCAGGAAGCGTTCATCTCTGCGTTGAAGATGGATAGCTAGTATCATCTTCATAATGGCCATTTTGAATCTTTAATCCGATTTTGGGATTAGTAGTTTTTGATTGGTGTGAAGCTGAAATGACTTCCGATTTCATTGTAGGCGCGATCAATTGCGACTACTAAGTCCGAAAGTGTAGTTTGGGTTTTCTTATCGAAAAGGCGCATATTCATATGTCCTGCGTGAACAAACGCATTTCTGCCCTCAATAAGATCTTCTATCGAGTCGTATAAGGTCGTTTTCCTTCCATTGTAAGGCTTTCGCATCGCGGAGGCTAGGTCGAGCTTCGGATCTATTAGCCTAAAGTTCTCGCCAATTATGCTTGGCCGTTGGAAGGAGAAGCATTCAGATATTGCGCGCTCTATCTGCTTTTCTGCTGCGATCTGCTCCAGCTGAGCGTGGCTAAGACGCGCTCTTTTTAATACGATCTCTCGCTTATCAGCGTAGCGAAGGACAGCGGCAAATGTTGCCCTAAAATATTCTTCCCAAACTGCAATAATATACGGAATGAGAAGGTTGTTTGATAGCAGTCTTGGGTTCATGGAGTCCAGAAACGGAATTGGGTTTGGGCCGTCTAGAGCTATATTACCTTCCAATATTCTTGATCCCAAGTAAACATGAGCTTTTCCTAAGGCATTGTGGAATCTCCAGCGAGCTAGATAACAACCTGAGGATAAGGGAGAAGGAGGAGGGAAATCTGGCCGATAATAACGTCCTTTGCCGGCATCCGTCTCGAAAGTACCGCCGAATAGATCCTTGAGTACCCTTATGGTTTTGTTTTGGTGTGTTAAGTCCCAGTAGCTTCTGGAAACAGTGGATCGGGTATGCAATTCTAAGGGCTGAGCCGATTTATAGATGCTAAGCTCTACGCCGCTCCAAGATTTGTACTCTGAGCTTTCATACCAAACATAGCTACCCACCATATCATCTGTTTTGACCCAGCTAGGCACGGACTTGTAGCCAAGAAGCTCAACAACTTCCTTGATGCGCTTGAGGCTAGTGCCTGCCGGAAAATAGTTTATTGACTCATAGCTCATTTTTCGCGCGCCTGCTTAAGAGCAGCTCATGTAGATATTCCATTCTGCAGAGAAGCTTCAGTTCTCAATGAAACGAGTTACCGCCGCCTCGACCTCGCGCGGCTTTTCGGCGTGCAGCCAATGCCCCGCGCCCGCGATTTCCTCGAAGCGGGCCTGCGCGAACAGCGCCTCGATCGCCGCGTGGTGCTCCGGCGTGACATAGGATGAGTTCGCCCCCGACAAGAACAGCGCCGGGCCGTCGAAGCGGCCCGAAACCTCCGGGAAGCCGAGGATCGTCTCCATGTCGCGCTCCAGCACGTCGAGGTTCAGCTTCCAGCGCTTTTCCTGCAAGTCGAGCGATTGCAGGAAGAACGCCGCCGTCGCGGCCTCCAGATCGCCCATCATCTCCGCCGCCTCGGAGCGGCTGGCGATCTTCTCCAGATCGACCTGCTTCATCTTGCGGATATTGTCGATCTGGTCGTGGCCATAGGCGACGGGCGCGATATCGGCGACGATCAGGCGGCGGATGAGCGCGGGCCGGGTCAGGGCGAGGACCATCGACGCCTTGCCGCCCATGGAATGGCCCAGCACGTCCGCCGTGCCGTGATGCTCCAGCACCTCGGCCAGATCCTCGGCCATGCCGAAATAATCATGGCTCTCGGTCCAGTGGCTGTCGCCGTGGTTGCGCATGTCGACCGAGATCACCTGCCGGTCGGTGCCGATGCGGCGCGCGATCACGCCCCAGTTGCGGGCCGAGCCGAACAGGCCATGGACGATCAGGAGGGGCGGGCGGTCGGAGGGCTCTCCGGTGAGGATGGTATTGAGCATGGGGGAGTTGTAGCGCCTGCGCCCGATGACGCCAGCCCCCTTGCTGCCCATTGAGTGCCGGGGCCGGGGGCGCTAACAAAAGGGATGGACCGCACCACGATAACCGGCTGGACGCGCGAGATTTCCCGGCTTCTGTCCGACAGGGCAGGGGTGGAGGGGCGCAGTCTCGGCGACCGCCTCGACCACGCCGCCCCCGTCCTGCCGCCCGAGATCCTGTCGCGGGCGCGGTTTCTCGCCGCCGCCGAGGCGGTGGCGCGGATGCCCGGCCGGGCCGAGGGGATCGACATGGAGCGGGTCGAGACGGCCTATGTCACCGTGCAGAGCTGGCTCATGGCCGAGGAGCCGGGCGAGCTGCGCCAGGCACTGCGCCGGGCCGTCTGGATCAGGCGCGCGCGCGCCATCGCCACCATCCTCATCGCCGCGCTGATCGCGGGCGTGCTGTGGCGCGAGGTGCTGTGACCCCGCGCCAAGCTCTTCAGAGCGAAGGGTAGAGCGGGAAGCGCTTGCACAGCTCTTCGACTTCGCCGCGCACCTTGGCCTCGACCTCCGCATTGCCCTCGGGCCCGTTCTTGGCCAGCCCCTCGGTCACCTCGACGATCCAGTCGGCGATCTGCCGGAACTCGGCCTCGCCGAAGCCGCGCGTCGTGCCCGCGGGGGAGCCGAGGCGGATGCCCGAGGTGATGGCGGGCTTTTCCGGGTCGAACGGGATGCCGTTCTTGTTGCAGGTGATGTTGGCGCGGCCCAGCGCGTCCTCGGTCGCGTTACCCTTCACCCCCTTGGGGCGCAGATCCACCAGCATCAAATGGCTGTCGGTGCCGCCCGTCACGATGTCGAGCCCGCCCTTCATCAGCTGGTCGGCCAGCGCCTGCGCGTTCTTCACCACCTGCTCCTGGTAGGTCTTGAACTCGGGGCGCAGCGCCTCGCCGAAGGCCACGGCCTTGCCGGCGATGACATGCATGAGCGGGCCGCCCTGGATGCCGGGGAAGATCGCGGAGTTGACCTTCTTGGCGATGGTCTCGTCATTGGTCAGGATCATGCCGCCGCGCGGGCCGCGCAGGGTCTTGTGCGTCGTCGTGGTGGCGACATGCGCATGCGGGAAGGGCGAGGGGTAGATGCCCGCGGCCACCAGCCCCGCGAAATGCGCCATGTCGACGAGAAGATAGGCCCCGACGCTGTCGGCGATCTCGCGCATCCGGGCGAAGTCGATGATCCGCGGAATGGCCGAGCCGCCGGCGATGATCATCTTGGGGCTATGCTCGGTGGCGAGGGCCTGGATCTGGTCGTAGTCGATCTGCTGGTCCTGCTGGCGCACGCCGTATTGCACCGCGTTGAACCACTTGCCCGACTGGTTGGGCTTGGCGCCATGGGTCAGGTGGCCACCCGCATCGAGGCTCATGCCGAGGATGGTGTCGCCCGGCTGCAGGAGCGCCTGGAACACGCCCTGGTTCGCCTGTGAGCCGGAATTGGGCTGCACATTGGCAAAGCCGCAGGAGAAGAGCTCCTTGGCGCGGGAGATGGCGAGGTTCTCGGCCACGTCGGCGAATTCGCAGCCGCCGTAATAGCGCCGGCCCGGATAGCCTTCGGCGTATTTGTTGGTGAGCACCGAGCCCTGCGCCTCGAGCACGGCGGCCGAGACGATGTTCTCGCTGGCGATCAGCTCGATCTCGTGGCGCTGGCGGCCGAGCTCGTCGGTGATCGCCTGCGCGATCTCGGGGTCGCGGCTGGCCAGCGTTTCGGTGAAGAAGCCGTCGTCGCGGGTGGATGCGTTCATCTCGGACACCTCGTGAGGGGTTGCGTCGCGGCTCTCTTAACCCAGCGACAAGGGGGCCAAAAGCCCCGAAACCGCCCTCCCGCGCCCCATGCCCGGCGAAAGCTCTCGGCTTGCCTTTCGCCGGGCGCTGGCCGACAAGTTTCGCACAGCTTCCGGGGGAGACGAATTTGGGCACCGACCGCATCGCCTTTCTGGCCAGCGAAACCACCGTCGCGCAGGACACGCGCGCCCGGCTCGCGGCGCGCTACGGGGATCATCCGCTCGACGAGGCCGAGATCGTCGTGGCGCTGGGCGGCGACGGCTTCATGCTGCAGACGCTGCACGGCACCGAGGCGCTCGACCTGCCGGTCTACGGGATGAACCGCGGCACGGTGGGCTTCTTGATGAACGCCTTTTCCGAGGACGACCTGCCCGAGCGGCTCGCCGCCGCCGAGGAGGCGATCATCAACCCGCTCGCCATGACCGCCGAGACCGCCTCGGGCGAGGTGCATCGCGGGCTGGGGATCAACGAGGTGAGCCTGCTGCGCGCAGGCCCGCAGGCCGCCAAGCTCAAGGTGATCGTCGACGGGCGGGTGCGGCTCGAGGAGCTGGTCTGCGACGGCGCGCTTCTGGCCACGCCGGCGGGGTCGACCGCCTACAATTATTCGGCCTACGGGCCGATCCTGCCGATCGGGGCGGATGTGCTGGCGCTCACCGCCATCGCGCCCTTCCGGCCCCGGCGCTGGCGCGGCGCGCTTTTGCCCACCGGGGCCACCGTGCGCTTCGAGGTGCTGGAGGCCGAGAAGCGCCCGGTGATGGCCGATGCCGACAGCCGGCTGGTGCGCGACGTGCGCGCGGTCGAGATCCGCTCGGAGCCGCGGGTGCGGCACCGCATCCTGTTCGATCCCGGCCACGGGCTCGAAGAGCGGCTGATCCGCGAGCAGTTCGCCTGAGCGCGGCTCAGCTTGCCGCCTCGCGGCGCACCCCGTAGCCCAGATGCGCCATCGCCGCGCGCAGCTCGTCGAGAATGGCCGGATCGTCGATCGTCGCGGGAATGGCGACATCCTCGCCATCCGCGATCCCGGCCATGGTCGCGCGCAGGATCTTGCCCGAGCGCGTCTTGGGCAGCCGCTCCACCACCAGCGCCAGCTTGAACGCCGCCACCGGGCCGACCCGCTCGCGCACCAGATCCACCGCCTCGCGCGCGATCTCCTCGGCCGGGCGGGCGCAGTTGCGGTTGAGGCACAAGAACCCCATCGGCAGCTGGCCCTTGAGCGGGTCGGAAACGCCGATCACCGCGCATTCGGCCACGTCGGGGTGATCGGCCAGCACCTCTTCCATGCCACCGGTCGAAAGCCGGTGCCCGGCCACGTTGATCACGTCGTCGGTCCGCGCGAGGATCGAGACATAGCCGTCCTCGTCGATCATCCCGGCATCGCCCGAGGCGTAGTAGCCCGGATAGGCCGAAAGGTAGCTGCGCCGGAAGCGGTCCTCGTCGCCCCAGATGCCCGAGAGCGTGCCGGGCGGCAAAGGCAGCTTGATCGCCACCGCGCCGAGGCTGCCGCGCGGCACCTCGCGGCCCGCCTCGTCGAGGATATGCACCTCGTAGCCCGGCATCGGCACGGTCGAGGAGCCGTCCTTGACCGGCAGCGCCTCGATCCCCACCGGGTTGCCCGCGATGGTGTAGCCGGTCTCGGTCTGCCACCAGTGGTCATAGACCGGCACGCCCGTCACATCGCGCGCCCAGGCCACCGTGTCCGGGTCGGCCCGTTCGCCGGCGAGGTAGATCGCGCGCAGGCCCGAGATGTCGTGATCGCGCGCCATGCGCCCCTCGGGGTCCTCGCGCTTGATCGCGCGCAGCGCGGTCGGCGCGGTGAACAGGGTGCGCACCTTGTTGCGCGCGATCACCCGCCAGAAGGCGCCCGCATCGGGCGTGCCCACCGGCTTGCCCTCGTAGATCAGCGTGGTGTTGCCGTGCAGCAATGGCCCGTAGCAGATATAGCTGTGGCCCACGACCCAGCCCACATCCGAGGCCGCCCAGAACACCTCGCCGGGGTCGGTGTTGTAGATGTTCTTCATGGTCCAGTGCAGCGCCACGAGATGCCCGGCCGTCGGGCGCACCACGCCCTTGGGCTTGCCGGTCGTGCCCGAGGTGTAGAGGATATAGGCCGGGTGGTTGGCCTCGACGGGGAGGCAATCGACGGGCTCGGCCTCTTCCTGGAAGTCGTGCCATTCGAAATCGCGGCCATGCTCGATCTCGGCCATCGCCTGCGGGCGCTGCAGGATCACGCAGAACTCCGGCTTGTGATCGGCCTCGCGCAGCGCGGCTTCGAGCAGCGGCTTGTAGGCGACGACGCGGTTGGGCTCGATCCCGCAGGAGCCCGCGAGGATCGCCTTGGGGCGGCAATCATCGATGCGCACCGCAAGCTCGCGCGCGGCAAAGCCGCCGAAGACGACGCAGTGGATCGCGCCGATCCGGGCACAGGCCAGCATCGCCTCCACCGCCTCGGGGATCATCGGCATGTAGATGACGACGCGGTCGCCCTTGCCCACGCCGCGCGCCTTCAGCGCGCCGGCGAGCCGGGCGACGCGGCCCAGGAGGTCCCCATAGGTGATCTCCTGCCGGCTTTCGGTGACCGGGCTGTCATGGATGATGGCGACGTCATGCGCGCGGCCCTCGGCCACGTGGCGGTCGAGCGCGTTGTAACAGCCATTGACCATGCCGTCCGGGTACCATTGCGGCACCGGATCGGCCTCTTCCGTCAGGGCCCGTGTGGGAAAACGGTGCCAGTCGATGGCCCGCGCCGCTTGCAACCAGAAGCCCTCGCGGTCCGAGCGCCAGCTTTCATAGACGTCCGCGTATGTCATGACAGTCCTCCCTCGGGCGAAATCCTACGCCCGCCCAAGGGGTTCGGGCAAGTGCCGCCCGAAGGGCCGCCGCAGCGTTCCGGGCTGGCGGGGGATTTGCGTATTTGAAGAAAGATGAACGGGGGAGGGCGCGCCTCCTTTCCCCCCGGGTGGGCGGGAAAGCCGGGTGGGCGGGAAAGGAGGCGGCGCTTCAGCCGTAATGCGCCACGGGCGTTCCGGCGATGGCCGACATGTTGAGCAGCCCGCGCGCGGTGATCGAGGGCGTCACGATATGGGCGCGGTTGCCCATGCCCATCAGGATCGGCCCGACTTCGAGCCCCGCGCCCTTCATCTTGAGGATGTTGCGCACGCCCGAGGCCGCGTCGGTATTGGCGAAGACGAGGCAGTTGGCCGCCCCGTCGAGCCGCGCGCGGGGAAAGATCCGCTCGCGCAAGGCCGGATCGAGCGCGGCATCGACATGCATCTCGCCCTCATAGGCGAAATCGCGGGGCTCGGAATCGAGGATCTCCAGCGCCGCGCGCATCCGCCGCCCCGTGCCGATGTCGAGATTGCCGAATTGCGAATGCGAACACAGCGCGATCTGCGGCGTGATGCCGAAGCGGCGGATATGGCGCGCGCAGCCTTTCACCGTCTCGGCGATCTGTTCGGGGCTCGGCTCGGCATGGACCTGCGTGTCGGCCACGAAGAGCGGGCCGTCTTCGAGGATCATCAGCGACAGCGCGCCCACCGGGTGCAGATCGGGCGTGCCGAGCACCTGCTCGATATAGTTGAGATGCCACAGATATTGGCCGAAGGTGCCGCAGATCAGGCTGTCGGCCTCGCCGCGATGCACCATCACCGCGCCGATCGCGGTGGTGTTGGTGCGCATGATCGCCTTGGCGAGGTCGGGGGTGACCCCCTTGCGCGCCATGATCTCGTGATAGGTGCCCCAGTAGTCGCGGTAGCGCGGGTCGTTCTCGGGGTTCACGATCTCAAAGTCGATGCCGGGGCGGATGGTCAGCCCCGCGCGCTCGCAGCGGGTTTCGATCACCTCCGGCCGGCCGATCAGGATCGGCGTGTCGGTGGTCTCCTCGATCATCGCATGCGCCGCGCGCAGCACGCGCTCCTCCTCGCCCTCGGCAAAGACGATCCGGCGCTCGGCCGAATGCGCCGCTTCGAAGACCGGCCGCATCAGCAGCGCCGATTTGAACACCGAGCTGTCGAGCCGCGTCTTGTAGGCCTCCATGTCCGCGATCGGGCGGGCGGCGACGCCGGTCTCCATCGCCGCGCGGGCCACGGCGGAGGCGACCACGCCCATCAGCCGCGGGTCGAAGGGCTTGGGGATCAGGTAATCGGGGCCGAAGCTCAGCTGCTCGCCGCTATAGGCCGCCGCCGCCTCGGCGCTCGTCGTGGCGCGCGCCAATGCCGCGATGCCCTCGATGCAGGCGATCTTCATCTCGTCGTTGATCGTGGTGGCGCCGACGTCGAGCGCGCCGCGGAAGATGAAGGGGAAGCACAGGACGTTGTTGACCTGGTTGGGGAAATCCGAGCGCCCGGTGGCGATGATCGCGCCGGGGGCCACCTCGCGGGCGAGGTCGGGCATGATCTCGGGCGTGGGGTTCGCGAGCGCGAAGATGATCGGCCGCTCGGCCATCTTCTCCACCATCTCGGGCTTGAGCACGCCGGGACCGGAGAGGCCGAGGAACAGATCGGCACCGTCGATCACCTCCGAGAGGCTGCGCGCGCCGCCGGGCTGGGCATAGGCGGCCTTTTGCGGCGTCATGTCCTCGGTCCGGCCCTCATGGACGAGACCGGCAAGGTCGCACAGATAGACGTTCTCGCGCCGCACCCCGAGCTTCAGAAGCATGTCGAGGCAGGCGATGCCCGCCGCCCCGCCGCCCGTCGAGACGACCTTGATGTCGGAAAAGCTCTTGCCCGCCACGCGCAGCGCGTTGGTGGCGGCGGCGCCGACGACGATGGCGGTGCCGTGCTGGTCGTCGTGAAAGACGGGGATGTTCATCCGCTCGCGACAGATCTTCTCGACGATGAAGCAGTCGGGCGCCTTGATGTCCTCGAGATTGATCGCGCCGAAGGTCGGCTCCAGCGCGCAGACGATCTCGGCCAGCTTCTCGGGGTCCTTTTCCTCGAGCTCGATGTCGAAGCAGTCGATATCGGCGAATTTCTTGAAGAGCACCGCCTTGCCCTCCATCACCGGCTTGGAGGCCAGCGCGCCGATATTGCCCAGGCCCAGAACGGCGGTGCCATTGGTGACGACGGCGACGAGATTGCCGCGCGAGGTGTAGTCGCGCGCGGTGTCGGGGTCGGACTTGATTTCGAGACAGGCCTCGGCCACGCCGGGCGAATAGGCGCGCGAAAGGTCGCGGCCATTGGCCAGCGGCTTGGTCGCGCGGATCTCCAGCTTGCCCGGCTTGGGCAGCCGGTGATAGTCGAGCGCGGCCCTGCGCAGGCTGTCAGGGCCTGTGCGGCTGGTGTCATCGGTGCTGTCGGCCATCGCCTCGTCTCTCCCCTCATCGGAATGGTTCAGTGTTAAACCTTTCCCGAGGGGCTGTGAAAGCCCTATCGCGCCCCGGCGCGATCCTGCAGCACCCTGATCCGCTCATCAGCCTGCGCCTCGGTCAGCGAGGTGTCGAATTCCTCGCCCGTCTTCTCGCACAGGTCGCGCAGCAGCACCGCCTGCTTGGGGTTCATCGGGGCGTCCGGGTCGTCCGGCGTGCGGGCCTCGGTCTCGGGCAGCACGGATTTGGTCGGCTCGATCATCGCGTGGCTCCTCGGTTTGGAACGACAAGGGGGAAACCCGGGCCTCTGGGCAGGGGTTCCGCGAGGACGGACTTGCATCGAAAGGGGGCGCGCGACACTGTTTTCGGCAAACCACCCGGAGGAGGCCCCCGATGTCGCTGGTCGATGATGCGCGCCGCGTGCGCGAGAACGCTTACGCGCCCTATTCCAACTTCAAGGTCGGCGCCGCGATCCGCGCCGCCTCGGGCGAGGTCTATCTCGGCGTCAATGTCGAGAACGTGGCCTATCCCGAAGGCACCTGCGCCGAGGCCGGGGCGATCGCCGCGATGTGCGCCGCCGGAGACGCCGAGATCGCCGAGGTCGCGGTGATCGCCGACAGCCCGGTGCCGGTCTCGCCTTGCGGCGGCTGCCGCCAGAAGCTCGCCGAGTTCGGCCGCGGCGAGGTGAAGGTCACGCTGGCCACCACCGACGGCACCACCCGCGAGACGACGCTGGGCGATCTGCTGCCCGGTGCCTTCGACCAGGCGCAGATGGAGCGCGCCTGATGGAGGCACGCCGTCTCATCGCCGCCCTGCGGCGCGGCGAGACCCTGCCGCCCGAGGAGATCCGCGCCTTCGCGCAAGGGCTGGCCGATGGCAGCGTCTCGGACGCCCAAGCCGGGGCCTTTGCCATGGCCGTCTGCCTGCGGGGGCTGGGAGAGGCGGGCCGCGTCGCGCTGACCACCGGCATGCGCGACAGCGGCGACAGACTGGCATGGGATCTGCCGGGGCCCGTGCTCGACAAGCACTCCACCGGCGGGGTGGGCGATTGCGTCTCCCTGCTGCTCGCGCCCGCGCTCGCGGCCTGCGGCGTCCATGTCCCGATGATCTCGGGGCGGGGCCTGGGCCATACCGGCGGCACGCTCGACAAGCTCGAGGCCGTGCCGGGGCTGTCGACGCAAGCCGACGAGGCGAAGCTGCGCGAAATCACCCGGGATGTCGGCTGCGCCATCGTCGGCGCGACGGGCCGCATCGCCCCCGCCGACAAGCGGCTCTACGCGGTGCGCGACGTGACCGGCACGGTCGATCATGTCGACCTCATCACCGCCTCGATCCTGTCCAAGAAGCTCGCCGCCGGGCTCGACGGTCTCGTGCTCGACGTGAAGGTCGGCTCTGGCGCCTTCATGAAGTCCGAAGACGAGGCGCGCGAACTGGCAGGGGCGCTGGTGGCGACGGCCAATGGCGCGGGCTGTGCGACGGCGGCGTTCCTCACGGATATGGATCAGCCGCTCGCGCCCGCGCTCGGCAACGCCACCGAGATGGCGGTGATCATGGAACTGCTCGGCGGCGACAGGCGCGCGGCGCCGAGGCTGCACGATCTCACCGTGGCGCTGGGCGGGCGGCTCATGGCGCTGGCGGGCGGCGCGGAGGGGGAGGGCGAGGAGAAGATCGCCCATGCCATCGCCTCGGGTGCCGCGATGGAGCGGTTCGCGAAGATGCTGCACGGCCTTGGCGGTCCGGCGGATATGGCGGAGAACTGGCAGGCGCATCTGCCGAAGGCGCCGGTGATCCGCGAGGTGACGGCGCGCGAGGCGGGGCATCTTTCGGCCATCGACGGCGAGGCGTTGGGCCATGCGGTCGTGGGCCTGGGCGGCGGGCGCAAGGTCGAGACCGACCGGATCGACCCGGCGGTGGGCCTGTCGGAGGTGGCGCGGCTCGGCGCGAAGCTTTCCCCCGGCGATCTTCTGGCGCGCATCCATGCCGCGACCGAGGCCGAGGCCGAAAGGGCGGAGGCCGCGCTGCGGAGCGCGGTGACGATCGGCGAAGCGCCGCAACTCAATGATCTCGTGAGAGAAAGGGTGGACCCATGACGCGCGTATTCCTTCTTGTGATGGACAGCGCCGGGATCGGCGGCGCGCCCGATGCCGACGCGTTCTTCAACGGCGACGTGCCCGATACCGGCTCGAACACGTTGGGCCACATTGCCAAGGCCTGCGCCGCGGGCGAGGCCGATGAGGGCCGCTCGGGGCCCCTGCGCCTGCCCACGCTCGACGCGATGGGGCTGGGCCGCGCAATCGCGCTGGCCTCCGGCTTCGATGCGCCGGGCCTCGGCGCAAAGCCCACGGGCGCCTGGGGTGCGGCGACCGAGGTTTCGATGGGCAAGGACACGCCTTCGGGGCATTGGGAGCTCGCGGGCGTGCCGGTGCCGTGGGAGTGGCACTATTTCCCCAAGGAAACCCCCGCCTTCCCGACCGAGGTGACCCGCGCGCTGATGCAGGCGGCGGGCACCGACGGCATTCTCGGCAATCGTCATGCCAGCGGCACCGTGGTGATCGACGAGGAAGGCCCCGAACACATGCGCACGGGCTGGCCGATCTGCTACACCAGCGTCGACAGCGTGCTGCAGATCGCCGCGCATGAGGAGCGCTTCGGGCTCGACCGGCTCCTCGAGATGTGCCGCGAGGTCGCGCCGATGCTGCACGACATGAAGGTGGGCCGCGTCATCGCCCGGCCTTTCGTGGGCGACGAGCCGTCGGGCTTCACCCGCACCTCCAACCGCCGCGACTTTGCCATCGCGGCACCGGGGCGCACCCTGCTCGACAGTGCGAAGCGCGCGGGGCGCGACGTGCACGCGGTCGGCAAGATCGGCGACATCTTCTCGATGCGCGGCATCACCGATCTGCGCAAGGGGCCGGACGAGACGCTGATGGAGCACCTGTCGGACCTCGTGGACGAGGCCGCCGAGGGCGCGCTGGTCTTCGCCAATTTCGTGGAGTTCGACACCAATTTCGGCCACCGCCGCGACGTGGCGGGCTATGCGCGCCATCTCGAATGGTTCGACGCCGCCCTCGGAACTGTCCTGCCGCGGCTGCGCGAGGGGGATCTGGTGATCGTCACCGCCGATCACGGCAACGACCCGAGCTTCGCCGGTACCGACCACACGCGCGAACGGGTGCCGGTGCTGTGCCACGGCCTCGGCGCGCGCGAGCTGGGCCTGATGGGGTTCAAGGATGTGGGCGCGCTGGCGGCCCGGCATCTCGACATTCCCGCCCCCGACCCGGAGGCCGCGCCATGAGCTACAGCTCCCTGCCCAAGGTCGAGCTGCACCTGCATCTCGAAGGGGCGGCGCCGCCCGCCTTCATCGCCAGCCTCGCGCGCGAGAAGTCGATCGACATCGACCGCATCTTCGACGGGCAGGGCGGCTATGTGCGCGGCGATTTCGACTGGTTCCTCAAGGCCTATGACGCGGCCTGCACCGTGCTGCAGCGCCCCGAGGATTTCCGCCGCCTGATGCTCGCCGTGCTGGAGCAGAGCGCCGAGCAGGGCGTGGTCTATACCGAGTTCTTCCTGTCGCCCGATTTCTGCGGCGGCGGCGATCTGAGCGCCTGGCGCGATTATCTCGACGCGATGGTCGCGGCTTCGGATGAGGCCGAGCGCAGCTTCGGCATCGCCTCGCGCGGGATCGTCACCTGCCTGCGCCATCTCGGCCCCGAGGCGGCCAAGCCCGTCGCCCGCTGCGCCGCCGAGACGGCGGGGCGTTTCGTCACCGGCTTCGGCCTTGCCGGTGCGGAGATGATGCATCGGCCCGGCGATTTCGCATGGGCCTATGACGCGGCGCGCGAGGCCGGGCTGGGGCTCACCGCCCATGCGGGCGAATGGGGCGGGCCGGACATGGTGCGCGAGACCGTGGATCACTTGGGCTGCACGCGCATCGGCCACGGCATCAACGCCGTCTCGGACCACGCGCTGTGCGACCACCTGATCGAAAAGGGCGTGACGCTCGAGGTCTGCCCGGTGTCGAACCTCGTGCTCGGCGCGGTGAAGGACTGGAAGAGCCACCCGATCGAGGAGCTGCGCGCGCGCGGGCTGCGCGTCACCGTCTCGACCGACGATCCGCCATGGTTCGGCACGAGCATGACGCATGAATACGAGATGCTGGAGCGGTATTTCGGATGGGAAGAGGAGCGGCTGCGCCAATCGAACCGCATTGCCGCCGAGGCGGCTTTCTGCGACGAGGACACACGCGCGCAGATCCTGCAGAAACTGGAGGCGGCATGAGCCACACCGACCAACATTTGACCGTCGTCACGCATCCGCTGGTGCAGCACAAGCTGACCCTGATGCGCAAATCCGACACCTCGACCGCGAGCTTTCGCCAGCTTCTGCGCGAGATCAGCCTGCTTCTGGCCTATGAGGTCACCCGCGACCTGCCGATGACTACGACCCGCATCGACACGCCGATGCAGCCGATGGACGCCCCCGCGATCGAGGGCAAGAAGCTGGCGCTGATCTCGATCCTGCGCGCGGGCAACGGCCTGCTCGACGGCATCCTCGAACTGATCCCCTCGGCCCGGGTCGGCTTCGTCGGCCTCTACCGCGACCCCGAAACGCTCCAGCCGGTGGAGTATTACTTCAAGGTGCCCAAGGGCCTCGACGCGCGGCTGACCATCGCCGTGGACCCGATGCTCGCCACCGGCAATTCCTCGGTCGCCGCGATCGACATGCTCAAGAAGGCGGGCGCGAAGGACATCCTCTTTTTGTGCCTGCTCGCCTCGCCCGAGGGCGTGGCGCGGATGAAGGAGGCGCATCCCGACGTGCCGATCGTCACCGCCGCGCTCGACGAGAAGCTCGACGATCACGGCTATATCGTCCCCGGACTGGGGGATGCGGGTGACAGGATGTTCGGCACGAAGTAGCGCAATCTTTACAGCTTCGTGGCACTACGCCATGCTCCGGGAAAACTCCGAGGGCAGGGGCAGATGATCAGGACAGTACTCACCGCTTCGGCGCTTGCGCTCGCCGTGGCGGGTCCGGGCGCGGCGCAGGGCAGCATTCCGGCGGAATTCCCGCCCGAAAGCTACAGCGCCAACCAGTATGTCGACAGCGAGGGCTGCGCCTTCATCCGCGCCGGCATCGGCGGCATGACCAACTGGATCCCGCGCATGAACCGCGCGCGCGAGCCGCTTTGCGGCTTTCAGCCGAGCCGCACCGCCGCCGCCCCGGCGCTGCCGGTGGTCGCCGATCCCGCGCCCGAGCGCCGCGCCGAAGCCGCGCCCGAACGTTCCGCGCCTGCGCCTGCCCGCCGCACCGCTGCTGCTGCCGCGCCCGCTTCGCCGCAGGTGCGCGCGCCCGAGCCCGCCCGCGCCGCCGCCCCGGCAAAGCTGACGCGCGCCGCCTTCTGCGCCAATCGCAGCGGACCGCAGCCCGGCTATGTCAGCAGCGCGACGGGCGAGACCATCATCTGCGGTGATGCCGGAGCGAACGCGCCTGCGACCGCCGCCGCCCCCGGCGCCCCGCTGCGCGGGGCCTACAGCCTCGCCGCGGTCTGCGCCGACATGGCCGCCACGGGGCGGCGCTATGTGCTGCAAGAGAGCGGCGCGCCGGTGACCTGCGGGCCGCAGCGGGCGACCGCGCCGCAGCCGGGCACGCAGCTTGCCGCGATGCG
>NZ_KZ304974.1 GCF_002723615.1 Limimaricola cinnabarinus | reverse complement strand
ATCTTGGCGAGTTTCGGCGGGATGTTCCAGGTGATCCAATCCTCTCCATGCAACTCGTGCCCGATCAGGCGCTGCAACTCTCCGAAGGGAATGGGTTCGGCTTCGCCCAACAGAACCGGAAGCACATCCGGGAGATCCATCCGACGATCCACGATGCATTCGATCGCATCCAGCAGGTCTTCGAGATGCAGAAAGGCCTGTCCGCGTGACAGATCGCCCGGGTAGACTTTGCCGCTGAAGCGCTTCTCGTAAATGCGCGCGATCTGGTGAGCAAGGAACGTGGAATGCCCCTGGTCATCGTAGATGCCGGCAGGGCGCATCAGGACAAGCTTTTCTTCGCCCTTCTCCTGTCTCAACATCGCCTCGGTGCGCACCTTCGAGGCACGGTAGGGAAGCTTCGCATCGAACGGCGCGTCTTCATCGATTGGCTGCCCCGGCGAAGTCGGCGCATGCGCGAGCATGGTGGAGGCAAAGACGAACTGCTCGAGCTGGAACTCCTGCAACCCCTTCAGCAGCCGCTTCGTCCCTTCCACCGTCACGGCGTCATATGCGGGATTGTCCTCGCCCGTCAGATCGAAATAGGCCGCGAGGTGAATACACGCGGCAATGCGATCGCCATAGGCAAGCCGCACCCTCGCCAGAGCTTTGTCTACGCTTTGCTGATCGGTGATATCGAAACAGACACATTCCGCTTGGTGAGGCGGGTGTGGTGGCGAATGGCGATCAAGCCCGACAACGCGGTAACTCTGATGCAGGCGTCGGACGACCGCTCCGCCAAGATAGCCGCTGGAGCCGGTGACAAGGACGACGGGCTTGTCCGGTGTCTCCGTCATTCCTCACCTATTTGCGCAGATATTTCACCAGCGCCACGATCGCGAGGATCACCAGCACGAGGATCAGGAGACCCCAGATCCCCATGCCGAACATCATTCCTCCGCCCATCATTCCGCCGTCCATCATCTATGTCTCCTGTGCTGTGGCCGCGCCGATTCTCGTAAGGCCTTCGACCCCCTCAACCTCCGGCATGGACGACGGGTCCGGACATCGCCGCCGAGACGGAAAAAAGAGGCGGAGCACCTCGCGGCGCTCCGCCCGTCATGTCAGCAGCAGCCCGAACGGCCTTCCGGCTGCGAGACCTTCTGGACGAGATCCGCGGTTTCCGCGCCCTGCGCCTCACGCGCCACGTCGGCCTGCGCCACCATCCCGCAGCACTTGCCCTCACCATCGGTCACGACGGCGCGGCGCACCTGGCGCTCTTCCATCTTGTTGCAGCAGGAGGAGACGTCCTCCTCCGGCGAGGTGGTCAGCACATCTGTCGACATGACCTCGGAGACGGCCGTATCGCCGGACTTGCCTTCGGCCACGGCGCCGCAGCAGATGTCGCGATCCGTCACGATGCCCATCGGCTCGCCCGCGTCGTTGAGCACCGGAAGCGCCCCGATGGAGCGTTCGGCCATCAGCTTCGCGGCTTCCTGGATGGTGGTGTTCCCGCCGCAACAGACGGGATCGCTGGTCATGATGTCCTGAACTTGCATGCTTCGCTCCTCTGTTGAGTGCGGGATGAAAACGAACAGACCCATGGCCGCGTTCCCGCCTCGCGCGCGCTTCGGCGACGATCCGCAAGGTGACGGTTTCGTGAGCGAATTTCCCCCTCGCCCGGTAGACAGGCGGCGCGTCCGTTCTTAGATCGTTGCCATGCGCCTCTGGGTTCGCCTTGCCACGTTCTGCCTGTCGCTGACCCTTCTGGTCGGCGTGCTGGTGCATGACGTTGCCGGCGCCCGGATGTCGATCGACATGGCGGCGTCCAGCACCGTGGAACAGCAGGACGATCTCTGCTCGGCCTGTGCGCAGGATGCGAGCGAACAGGTGGTCTGTGACCTCGACTGCACTGCGCCGCTGCTGTCCACGGAGACGTTTATGGCAGCGCTGCCGCAGGCTGTCGCCGCGACCGCTCTCGGTTGGCCCGCGGACGCGGCGGTGCGAACACGCCAGCCGGGCTTCGACCCCGCACCCCCACGAGCCACCATCCTGAGCTGACCGGCCGCACCGCGCAGGTGACGGCCCGGTTTCGTCATGCCCGCCCGATTTCGGCAGGCGGACGCTGAACCGACCTTCTCCTTCTCGGGATATCCTCCATGACCACTCATTTCGCACGTGCGCTGTCGCGCCGTCGCGTCCTGTCCTCCGGCCTTGCCGCGATGGGCATGACGATGCTCGCCCCGGGCCTCGCCCGCTCGGCCCCCCGGAGTGCCCCTTCGGACGCCGTCACTACCTTGGCCTTCGACGGCACTGCCCTCCTTGCCGCCACGCCGGATGGCCTGCTGCGCCACGAGGGCGATGCGTGGACCCGGCTCGACGCTCCGGCGGGACCCTCCGCCCTCGCCACGCATCCCGACCGCCCGGGCACGATCCTCGCCGGATGGCGCGACGGCGCCCTGCGCCGCAGCCATGACGGCGGCCAAAGCTGGGTCCCCGCCGATGCCGGGCTGCCCGGCGCGGCGATCCTTTCGATCGCTGTGGCCGCGCAGGCGCCCGACACCATCTATGCCGCTCTCGAAGGCGACGGGCTCTGGCGCAGCGAGGATGGTGGCGAGACGTGGGCCTTCGTGATGGACCGCCCCTATCTCGGCGGCGAAGAGCATGACGTGCTCAGCCTCGTCTCCGTGGCGCACGAAACCGGCATGGGTGGCATCTGGCTCTATGCCGGCACGCGGACCGGGCTGACGCGGGTGCCCGACTGCTTCTGCCGCTGGCAGGACGTGGTCGCAGGCGACGCGCTGGACGCGCTCGTGGCGGGAGACGCCCCCGCGGCGGTGGCCGCGCTACCCGAAGGCGAGCCAATCGAGATCCTCGCCCTTGCCCCCGACGCACCCCAGCGCCTTCTCGCGGCGCTGCCCTCCGGGCTGTGGCTGTCGATGGATGCGGGGGTGAACTGGGAGCAGAGCGCCTCCGACCCCATCAGCGCCCTCGCCGTCGACCCCGCCGATCCGCTCCACGTGATCTCCGCCGATGCCGCCGGTCTGCGCGTCTCGCGCGACGGCGGCACCAACTGGTCCCCTTTCGATCTGTCCAAGGATAGCTGACATGAACCGCAAGCTTCTCACCGGCACCGCCCTCGCGCTGGCCGCCGTCTCCGCCATCGGCATCGCGACCTTCACCACCGCCGAAACCGACAGCGCGGCTGTCACGCTCGCCGAGACCACCGTTCCCGCCGATCGGCAGATGACGATCTGGCGCGATCCGAATTGCGGCTGCTGCGACGCCTATGCGGACTACATGGAGGAGAACGGCTACCATGTGACGCGGATCGACGACCGCGACTTCGACAAGCGCTCGATCGAGGCCGGGGTGCCCGAGCAGGGTCTTGGCTGCCATCTCGCGCAGGTCGATGGCTACTATGTCAGCGGGTTGGTCCCGGCCGAAATCGTGGCGCGGCTGACCACCGAGCGCCCCGAGATCACCGGCATCACCCTGCCCGGCATGCCGATGAACGCCCCTGGCATGGGCGGCAAGAGTGGCACGCTCAAGACCTACGCCTTCGCCGGCGACGAAGTGACGGTGTTCTCCGATGAATGAGTGCATGGAGGCCATGATGTCGATGATGAACGGACCGATGATGGGCGCCATGATGGCCGGGGGCGGGCTCGTCATGCTGCTGGTGCTGACGCTGCTCGTTCTGAGCCTGTTGGCGCTGGTTAAGTTCCTCAGGAGCGCGCGATGAGACGCGGGCTGGCCATCGGCCTCGCCTCGGGCCTGATTGGCGCCGCCGCGATCGCGGCGGTGGCCCAAGGCTTGATGGAGGGGGACTCGCAGGGAGCGGCACCGGCGGAGATCGCGGGGCTCGCCATCCTCGGAGAGCCTGTCACGCGGGACATGGTCGAACAGGGCGGCGCGATCTATGCCGAGAGCTGCGCCGCCTGCCATGGCGCGCAGCTCGAGGGCCAGCCCGACTGGCGCCGCCGGACCGAGGACGGGCGCATGCCCGCCCCGCCGCATGACGACAGCGGCCATACCTGGCACCACGCCGACCGCGATCTCTTCACCATTACCAAGCATGGTGTAGGTGCGGTGGTGCCCGGCTACGAGAGCGACATGCCGGCCTTCGAGGGCCTGCTGAGCGATGACGAGATCAAGGCGGTGCTGGCCTACATCAAGACCAGCTGGTCCGAGCGCGAGCGCGGCTTCCAGGCAGAGGTCTCGGCCGGGGCCGAGGGCAAGCCATGAGCTCGGCGGAACAAGCCCCGCGCAGGCAATCCCGAGGCCGGGCCTTGGTGCTGCTCCCAGCGGCGCTGTTCGCAGCGCTCGCGGCGGCTTTCTACTGGGGCCTGATGAACTCCGACGACCGGCTGCCCTCGGCCCTGATCGGTCGCGCGGTGCCCGAATTCGACCTGCCGCCGATCGAGGGCCGCGATGACGGCCTGTCCTCCGCCGATTTGCAGGGCGAGGTGTCGATCGTCAACGTCTGGGCCTCGTGGTGCGTGCCCTGCCGGGTCGAGATGCCGCTGCTGGTCGAGCTGGCCGCCCAGGGCACGGTTCCGATCCACGGCATCAACTACAAGGATGCGCCGGACGCGGCGCTCGCCTTCCTCGACGAGACGGGCGACCCCTATACCCGCATCGGCGCCGACCGCTCGGGACGCGCCTCGATCGACTGGGGTGTCTACGGTCTGCCGGAAACCTTCGTCATCGATGCACAGGGCCGCATTGCCTACAAGCATGTCGGCCCCTTTGACCGCCGCTCGCTCGAGCAGGACATCCTGCCGGTCGTGCGACGGCTCCAGTCGGAGGGCGAGGCATGAGCGAGCTGTCAAAATCCGCCACCGTGACCGCCCCTGCCCGCCGTTTCCCGGCATTCGGACGGCGTGGCTGGATGGTGCTGGCCTTCGCCGTCATCGGCACCGGCATGATCCTGAACTGGGGCTGGCTCACCGCCATCGGCGCCGCGCCCCTGATCCTGAGTTTGGCCCCCTGCGCCGTCATGTGCGCGTTGGGCCTCTGCATGCGTGGGGGCTCGTCCGCCTGCGCCAACAAAAGCGATCCAGCAATCAAGCCGGACGTTTCGACCGACTGAAACCCATTCCGAAAGGACACAACATGAAAACCACCACCAAGCTCGGCGGCGCCGTCGCCCTCTCCCTGCTCGCGCTCGCCCCCCTGGCCCACGCCCAGGAGACCGCCCCGGCGGAAACCCAGGAGACGACGAAGGAAGGCGGCCACATGATGGGCGGCGACATGGCCGGGATGCAGGGCATGGAAGGCATGGAAGGCATGGAAGGCATGGAAAACATGATGCCCATGATGATGAAGCACATGCAGGCCTGCATGGAGATGATGGAAACGATGAACACCCACATGCAGGAACATCACGACGAGGCCGATCAGGGCTGAACGAAGGCCCGCCCGGGCCCTCGCCCGGGCGGGCCAACCAGAAAGACAGACAGATGCCCAATTCCCACAGCTTTTACCGACGGTTGCGCTTCCTCCTCTGGAGCGGGGCCGCCGTTTTCGCCCTGGCCATCGCGGGACTTGTCGTCCTGCGCGATCCCTCCGCGCCCATTGAGGTTGCCTACAGCGGCGAGGCCGACATCCGCTCCGACTTCGAGCTGATCGACCACACCGGGCGTGCGGTGACACAGGCCGATTACGCCGGCCGCTGGCAGCTCGTGTTCTTCGGCTTCACCAACTGCCCCGATGTCTGCCCGACCACGCTGGCCTACATGGCCACCGCGCTTGATCTTCTGAACGAGGATGCAGACCGGATCGCGCCCCTTTTCATCACGGTGGACCCCGAGCGGGACACGCCCGAGGTCATGGCCGACTACGTCGCGAACTTTCACCCCGACCTCGTCGGGCTGACCGGCAGCAACGATCAGGTCACGGCCGCCGCGCATGCCTTCAAGGTTTATCACGAGCAGCTGCCGGATGCGGAGGCCGCCGACGGATACCGCATGGCGCATGCCGGCCACATCTACCTGATGCGGCCCGACGGCCGCTTCGAGGCCGTCTTCCTGGAAGGCGACCAGCCCCCCGAGGACCTGGCCCGGGAGATCGAGATGCGTCTTGAGGCGGAGGAGCGAAGCTGATGCGGCGCCTCGTTCCCATTGCCATGACCATGGCCCTGCTCGGCATCCCGGCGCTGGCCGATCACCCGGGCGAACGGCTCGACGAGGTCACCGCCCAGAAAGAGCCCGCATTCGAGGCGATCTCCGGCCCCGCGCCTGATCTGGACCTCATCGGCGCGGATGGTCAGCCGCTCGATCTCGCGGACCTCGTGGGACAGGTCGTGGCCGTGCACGTTCGCTCGAGCCCTTGCCTCGAGCCCTGCCGGGCGCAGCATGATCGGCTTGCGCAGACGGTGGCGTCGCTCAATGCGAGCCCGATGCGCGAGATGGTCCGCTTCATCACGATCGCCGAGGAACCGGACGGTATCGACACCGTCGACGCCGGGAACTGGTCGGTCGCGGTGCCAAATGGTGCGCTCGAAGACCTCGAGGTAGAACTCGCCTCCCGATCCGCACGAAATGGAGACAACCCAATGATTCACCTCTTCGACCGGGAGGGGCGGCATGTCGCCATCTTCCATGGCGCCAGCTTCGCGCCGCTCAACCTTCTCATGCATATCAATGGCCTTACCAACGCGCATCCGCATCCCGAGCCCGAGGGCCTGCTCGACCGGGCAAGAGGGTGGTTCCGATGACCGCGGCCGCGCCTGCGCCTTCGCGCACCGCCACCCGTCCGGACTGGCTGACGGTCCTGCGGCGCTACTTCCTGTTCTCCCTCATTGGTCACCTGCTGTGGGAGATCGCCCATATCCCGCTCTACACGATCTGGATCGAAGGCACGGTAGGCGAGATCGCCTTCGCGATCCTGCATTGCACGGGTGGCGATCTCTTCATCGCCTTCAGCACGCTGCTCCTGGCGCTCTTCGCCCTGGGATCGGGGGATTGGCCCCGTCAGAGCTGGGCTCCGGTGCTGCTCGCCGCGGTGGTGATGGGCGTCGGCTACACCATCTTCAGCGAATGGCTGAACATCACCGTGCGCGAGGCCTGGGCTTACCGTGACATCATGCCGGTGATCCCGGTCATCGATGCGGGCCTGACCCCGTTCCTGCAATGGCTCGTCGTGCCCGTGGCCGCCTATCTCGGCGCCACATCCCGGCTGTCCTGGCGGGGAATCACCCGTGGCTGACATCCAGTCGCTCGGCCTTCTCGCCGCGCTGCTGGCCGGCACCGTCTCCTTTCTGTCGCCCTGCGTCCTGCCGCTGGTGCCCGGCTATGTCTCCTACATCGCGGGACGAACGGCGCCGGGCAGCACGCAGGGCCGCGCCGCGACGATCGGGCTGAGCCTCTGCTTCGTGCTGGGCTTCTCGACGATCTTCATCGCCCTTGGAGCCTCGGCCACGGCGCTCGGACAGGCGCTGTTGCGATGGCGCTACGAGCTGAACATGGTCGGCGGCGGGGTCGTGATCCTCTTCGGGCTCTTCATGCTCGGGGCCGCGCGCCTGCGGTCTCTCGAACGCGAGTTCCGGCTGAACCTCGACATCCCCGGCGGCCAGCCGACAGCCTCCTATGTCCTCGGTCTGGCCTTCGGCTTCGGATGGACCCCCTGCATCGGCCCCATCCTTGGCGCGATCCTGACCGCAAGCGCCGCGCAGGCCACCATCGGAGACGGCATGACGCTTCTCGCGGTCTATTCGGCAGGGCTGGGACTGCCCTTCCTGATGGTGGCGGCGTTCATCCAGCAAGCCAGCCGACGTCTGCGTTCGGCGCGCAAATTCGGACGCGTTCTGCACCGCGCCGCGGGCGGTGTCATGGTGTTGATGGGGCTGGCGATGATGACAGGCCAGCTAAGCGACCTGTCTTACTGGCTGCTCGAAACCATGCCTGTGTTGGGAAGGATTGGATAGAACCATACTGGCAATCGGTCTGTCTTTCGAACGCAGGCCGAGACGAGATCGAGAGATCAGAGCGTCCAGTGGACGACGCATCCGGCACAATGCCGAATTTATCTTGCCCCACGAGGGCTTCTTGCAACGCGGGAGCCACACGACACCGCTCTCGGATTTGAAAGGCATGTCATGGGCCAGAGCCACCATACCCATCATCACGATCTGCCCGGCGATCAAACAGCGATCGACCCGGTCTGCGGCATGTCAGTCAATGTCGAAACCGCCAAGCATGTCTCGGACCACGAGGGGGAGACCTTCTATTTCTGCTCGGCCAAGTGCCGAGAGAAGTTCGACACCCGGCCCGAGATCTTCCTCGACCCCGCGCTGAAGGCCGCGCCGCCCGAGCGCGAGGACGTGATCTACACCTGCCCGATGCACCCGGAGATCGAGCAGGTCGGCCCCGGCTCCTGCCCGATTTGCGGCATGGCGCTGGAGCCCAAGGGCATCCCGATGACCGAAGGCCCGAGCGAGGAATACATCGACTTCCGCCGCCGCTTCGTGCTAAGCTCAGCCTTGACGATCCCGCTGGCAATTATCGCCATGGGCCGGCATTTCGCGCCGCAGGCTTTCGCCATCATCTCCGCGCCGATGCTCGACTGGATTGAATTGATCCTCGCGACACCGGTGGTGCTGTGGTGTGCCCTGCCCTTTTTCGAGCGGGGCTGGGCCTCGGTCCGCAGCCGCAACCTCAACATGTTCACGCTGATCGCGCTCGGCGTTGGCGTGGCCTATGTCTACTCGGTCGTGGCCACAGTCGTGCCACAGATATTTCCGCCGCAGTTCCGCGGCCACGAGGGCGAGGTCGGCGTCTATTTCGAAGCGGCGGCGGTGATCGTGACGCTGGTGCTACTGGGCCAGCTGCTGGAACTGCGCGCGCGCGAACGCACCGGGGGCGCAATCCGGGCGCTGCTCGATCTCGCGCCCAAGACCGCGCGCCTTGTCGACGACCGAGGCGAGCGCGACGTGCCGCTCGACATGATCCGCTCGGGCGACCGGCTGCGCGTGCGGCCAGGCGAGAGCGTGCCGGTCGACGGCGTGGTTCTGGAAGGACGCTCGACCATCGACGAGAGCATGCTCACCGGCGAGCCGATCCCGGTCGAGAAGGCCGAGGGCGACGCGGTCACCGGCGGCGCGATCAACCAGACCGGCAGCTTCGTGATGGGGGCGCAGCGCGTCGGCGCCGACACCATGCTCAACCGCATCGTCGCCATGGTCGCCGAGGCGCAGCGCAGCCAGGCGCCGATCCAGAAGCTCGCCGACAAGGTCTCGGGTTACTTCGTCCCCTTCGTCGTCGGGATCGCCTTGCTGGCTTTCGTGGTCTGGAGCTTGTTCGGTCCAGCCCCGGCGATGGCCCTCGGCCTCATTTCGGCAGTTTCGGTGCTGATCATCGCCTGTCCTTGTGCGCTCGGCCTCGCCACACCGATGTCGATCATGGTGGGCGTCGGCAAGGGCGCGGGGCACGGCGTGCTGATCAAGAACGCCGCCGCGCTCGAACGGTTCGCCGCCGTCGACACGCTGGTCGTGGACAAGACCGGCACCTTGACCGAGGGACGCCCCGCCCTGGTCGAGGTATTGGCCGAAGGCATGACCGAGGACGAGCTTCTGGGCCTCGTTGCGGCGCTGGAGGCGCAGTCCGAACATCCGCTGGCGCGCGCCATCGTCGAGGGCGCATCGGCGCGCGGCATCACCCTGCCCGAGGTCGAAAGCTTCGACAGCATCACCGGCAAGGGCATCTCGGGCCGGGTCGCGGGCCGCAGCACCGCCATCGGCAACGTCGCGATGATGCGCGAGGCGGGCGCCGACACCGCAGCCCTGTCCGAGCGGGCCGATGCCGCGCGGCGCAAGGGGCAGACCGCGATCCTCGTGGCGGTGGACGGATGCGCCGCAGGGCTGGTGGCCGTGGCCGACCGGATCAAGGAGACGACGCCCAAGGCCATCGCGGCGCTGCATGACGAGGGGCTGCGCATCGTCATGCTCACCGGCGACAACGAGGTGACGGCCCGCGCCGTGGCCGAGGATCTCGGCATCGACGAGGTGATCGCCGAGGTGCTGCCCGCCGACAAGCAGGCGGCGATCCGAAGGCTGCAATCGGAGGGCCGCACCGTGGCGATGGCCGGCGACGGGGTGAACGACGCGCCCGCGCTCGCCGCCGCGGATGTAGGCATCGCCATGGGCACCGGCGCTGATGTCGCGGTGGAGAGCGCCGGCGTCACGCTGGTGCGCGGCGACCTGACGGCGCTGGTCACCGCGCGCCGGCTCAGCCGCGCCACGGTGCGCAACATCAAGCAGAATCTCGCTTTCGCCTTCCTCTACAACGGCCTCGGCGTGCCCGTCGCGGCCGGCCTGCTCTACCCCTTCACCGGGCTGCTGCTGTCGCCGGTGATCGCGGCCGCCGCGATGAGCCTGTCCTCGGTCTCGGTGATCGGCAACGCGCTCAGGCTGCGTGCCGCGCGGGTGGGGTTCGACGGGTGACACGAAGTGCGGGGCGGCGCCGAACCCGCCGCCCCACTTCTGGTTGAGTGGGACAGGGAGACAGATCATGTCGACAGCAACAACGTCAACAACGCCCCCTCACATCAGAACACAACAAGAACGCCCTGCCCTTCGCCGAGCGCCTTGTGCTGGTCGAAGGATCTCGCGTCTACGCCACGCAGAACGATCCCATGTGCAGATACGCCAACGGATCCCTTGGCACAGTCATCCAGCTCCCTCAGCCGGGCTGTGGAGGCGCCCTGGTGCTATTTAGCGGCTCGCAGCACCGGACAAGGGTTTATCCAGCCACCTGGACGGAGAGAAGGCACGCGTGGAGTCAGAAGACCGGCCGCGTTGAGCCAATCGTGGCCGGCAGAGTCAGCGCCCTGCTGCTTCTTCTTCACGGATACGCGGCAACCATCCACAAGGCCCAGGGCATGAGTCTGGACGATGTCAGGATCGACCTGACGTCCCGTGTATTCGAAGTTGGGCAGACTTACGTTGCACTGGGCCGGGCTCGCAGCCTCGACGGACTAAGCCTCGCCTCCCCGCTTCGCCCTGAAGACATCCAAGTTGATCGAGCTGCCCTCTCCTACGTCAGGGGTCGCCCCGCCATCCTGGACGAGATCCTGCGAGCCCCCCTGCCCGCCTAAGACAGAAAGATAGGCTGATAGGGCGAGCGCGTCGTCTTGGTGAAAGTCACTTTCAGTAGATGGCAAGCGCGGTCCGTGGAAGATGCCCCAGTGGGCACCGGGCGCGTCGAAGTAAGATTCACTTTCACCAACCTTGGAGATGAAAGACCTAACCGCGGGCGGAAGGAGCCGGGCGATTCTGACTTTCTGACTGCCTGTTTGTCCGTCTGGCTGGATCGAAGTTTCTTTCTTTCTGTATGCCGGGGTCTCTCGCGCGATCTTCTCCGCGTGAGCGACGGGGATCTGATCAGCGCCAAGTCACGGCACCCGCCGGCGCTTGGTGAAGACAGGTGAAAGTCACTTTCAGCAGAAACCATCTCAAAGAGCCACTGAGATTGAAGCAGAGGCCGAGACCAGATCTATGGCCGAAGTGAAAGCCACTTTCAGTAGGGTGCGGACACAGCAGGTGAAAATCACTTTCACCCCAGCGGGATTTCCTGTTCGACGAGACATCCGAGCAACAACCCGCGCCACAGGGCCCGCCGGCATCCTCACGGGCGCAACCCTCGCTGGAGGAACTGACATCGCATCGACGGCCGCTCGGCGTGCGCCTGACGCCGCCATGGGGAGAACCTTCCCGATCTTACGGATCCACCCTCAACGGCTTCCAGGCAGCTGTTGAAAGTGACTTTCAGTAGGTTCCGGCTCACGCTCGAGATGAAGCTCACTTTCAGTAACGGCGACCTAAGCACGATGGTGAGGTGAAAGTCGCTTTCAACAGGGGCGACCTCGATTCCGAAGTAGAGGCGAAGTCAGGGTCTGCCTCGCTGCTACACAGCGCCAAGGAGAATAAGAGACCGGCAAGAGCGAAGAGGCGCAGTAGGGGAGTGAGACCCATAGACAGAGCCACTTCATGCTGCTCATCCGGGAGAAGATGTATTCTTACACAGAGGTAGGAGCGGGGCCATGGTCGCTCTTTGTAGAGCGGTTGCCTGCATGGACGAGAACATTATAAGAACGCGGTGTGCGGATACGGACCTGTCAGCAGGGGAGGGGAGGTGAAAGTCACTTTCACCCCAGTAGCTTCTTCGTTCGGCACTATCCTCTAAGCAACTTTGGCACTGAGCCGTGGATAGGAGGCACCATGACGACCTGGCCTCAATTGACCACCGAAAGATTCACCGATGGGCAACTGACCACCGTGAGTGCAGCGCAGGCGGTCCTGGAAGAGGCTTACCCCGAAGTCGAACCTCAGAGCCACTCGGAGACCCTCAACAACCTCTGGCAGGAGGACAGCACCATGATGCAGCTGGTCGATGCTGTCGGACTCAAACTGCTCTCCCTCGACTGAACCTCGGGACCGAAAGTCTCCGGCGGTGGTGGGGTAGGGGAGGCGCGTTAGGTGAAAGTTACTTTCACCTCGCGTGTGACCATCGTTTGCCTGCCTGTCTGAACTGATGCGGTGGATGCCCCCGCCCCTGGAGCCGGACGGCGTCTCGTATGCCATGACGGTTCTATAGAACCATGTGGAGGGCACACCGATGACGAAGACGAAGATCAGCATGCTGGCGATCGACCTCGCGAAGGATAGCTTCCAAGTCTGCGCCGTTGGGTCAGACGGGGCGGTCCTGTCCAACCGGGCCATGTCGAGGACGCGGCTGGCGTCGCTGCTCGCCGAGCAGCCAGTGTGCGTGGTGGCGATGGAAGCCTGCGCGACCTCGCATCACTGGGGGCGGATCGCGCAAGCGCATGGCCACGAGGTTCGGATCGTGCCGGCGGCTTACGTAAAGGCATTCGTGAAGCGGCAGAAGAACGATCACGCTGACGCGGAGGCCATCGCGGAGGCGGCCATGCGCCCGACGATGCGGTTTGTGGCGGTGAAAAGCGCAGAGACGCAGGCTCGGGCGGTCGCGTTCCGCACCCACCAGTGTCTGGTCCGGCAGCGCACGCAGTTGATCAACGCGTTGCGGGGGCATTTGGCGGAGTTCGGCCTCGTGGCGCCCAAGGGACCGGCGAGCCTGAAGCTGCTGGAGAACGCCCTCGACGACGAGACCACGGACCTGCCCGATCCGGTCCGCAAGATAGGGACGGTCTACCTTGAGCAGATCGCGAACCTCACGGAGGTAATCGAGCGGCTCGCGGCCGAACTGGAGGCGGCGACGAAGACCGATGAGGAGTTGCGCCGGCTGTGCACTATTCCTGGGATCGGGCCGGTGACCGCGGGCGCCGTCGCGGCCTTTGCGCCAGATCTCGACACCTTCGACACCGGGCGCAACTTCGCGGCTTGGCTGGGCCTCGTGCCGCGACAGAGATCGACAGGCGGGAAGACAAAGCTCGGATCGGTCAGCAAGATGGGCCAGACAGACATCCGGCGACTTCTCATCGTCGGCGCGATGAGCGTGATCCGCTGGGTGGTCAGGAAGGGCGGCAGCCCCAACCGTTGGCTCGCCGCCCTCGTGGCCAGGAAGCCGAAGATGGTCGCGGCCGTCGCGCTGGCCAACAAGATGGCGCGGATGATCTGGGCCGTGACCACGAAGCGGGAGGATTACAGAATGGCGTGACCGAAGCCCGACCGGGCAACGGCACGGCATGGCCGAAAGGCCGGGGCAAGCGATCGACGAGGAGTAGGCGACACGGACTTCGAAGTTCATGGCAGGGACATTCAGACCCGGGGCTCGAGCGCTTGCAGCTCTCTGAACCGATGTGAACCCAGCCATCCGAACAGCATACCGGCCCGTGGCGTCATCGAAGGCCACACTCAGAAGCCTGACACACGTCCGATCGAAGACCCCGCCCACCCGCGAAGATCAAGCTTGCCAAACAGGGGGCATCCACACACGTCATGGCATACGAGACGCCGTCCGGCTCCGGGGGCGGGGGCATCCACCGCATCAGTTCACTTTTCCATAACGCCGAGCGTGCCATCGAGGGAGCGGGCAGAGATCTGGCCGAGCAGACCGGCCTGTCCGCAGAGAATCAGGTCATCAGCGTTGAACTCATCGACACTGGCAGAGTTGTGACAAGCACCCGCAGTGAGATCATGAGCTGCACCATTCTGAACAAGAACTATCTCAGCGAACCGGTCCGCGGCCAGAAGGATGTCCGCCGAGGTTGGTGACTTTTCCAAGAGGCTACATAGCGGGGCACGGAAGGGGTCGCCTCGGACCTGGTGAAAGTGACTTTCACCTCGTAGCTCGATCACGGCTGGTGAAAGTCGCTTTCACCCGAGCATAAAGAAGGGCGCCACCCGCGATGACGCCCACTCTCAATGATCAGGAAAGATCTCAGCCTGCAGCCTTCTCCTGGTCGATCACCTCTTTTAGCTTCTGGATCAGCTCAGCGTCTTCGACCTCATTCAGGGTCAGTCGCAGGCTCATCGCAACTTGGCCCGGCCCCCGGGCAGGCTTGATCGTGTAGCTCCCCCGTATACCTTTGACCTTCTCGGGAGGCGCTGGAAAAGGTTCTCCGCGCTGACCGAGGGATCCATTACAGAACTTCTTCAGCTCATCGAACGACGGCTCTCGGGAGCCGAAAAACTCGCGAATTGCTTCCTGCTGCCGATACGCCTTCTGCCACATTTGGCGGGTGGAGTGGCTGATGTTGAGCAAGCTCTCAGTTTCCTCGGCCGAATGACCCATCTCAACGTAGGCCCAGATGAGTTCGCCGCCGGAGATTGCTGACTGGAAGGCGCTCAAATCCTTACGAGCGGCGTTCTCCAGATACCGATTGTGGAGTGCATGGAGCCTCCGCTCTCCCTCGGGAGTATCCGGAGTAACGTGGCTGATGCGCGCGCGGACCGTCAGCTGCTCCGACGGGCTGCGCCCGGCATTCAACTTCTGGATCGCGAGCGTCCGCCGCCGTCCAGCAAGTAGCTCAAACTCGACACCTTCCACATTTGCAGGGTCGTCTGAACGCGGCGTCCACCGGGGATCCTTGGGACGGATGATGATGGGGTTTTGCTGCCCATCTCTTTCGATGGACTTCATCAGCTGTTCGATATCCGCTTCGGCGGCTGACTTGCCGTCCTGTGCAGCGAAATCTATGCGATCTGTGCCGACGGGGTCGTGGAGCTGATAGGGTGACACTTCGACAAGTCGGCGCCCCTCCAAAACATCATCCTTTGCGCGGCCACGGATCTCCTTTGCGGCGCGCAAGCTGATCTCGGCGCGATTTGCCGCGTCGTAGGACGCCATCGTATCGACGCGCTCAGCCGACGGGATCTCGGCATCAAGCCTATCGTCCATCGGGGGAATATCCGGAACCATGACGTTAGAAAATTTCTTTGCTTTCATAGTCTTAGATCTCCTCAGTTCCAGTCAGAGACGAAGCTTTGACCGGTCTCCTCGTCCAGATATTCCTCTTGGATGAATTCGTTCGCCTCGCCAGTTGGCCTAACCCACGGACAAACCTTGGGCAGGATCGCATCGTTGACCGCATGGACATTTTTCAGGAAGCGTGCGTGTCCCTCTCGACGGTTGCGGTCGGGCTTGTGGCTGAAGAAATCTTCATACGTCGCCGCCGGGTTACTCACAGCGTCGGACTTGCGATAATAAACCGGACAAACAACATCGGGAGCATAGGCTACAAGCTCCGAGATACTCTCCATGTCGGCCGACCTGTTGACCAGCATCGGGAGCATGAAGCTTGGCGTATCCTGGTAGGAAAGCTCATCGAACCCGTCGCTCATTGCGACTGACCGATGGACCTCATCCACAGATGCCATGAACGCGCTGAGCGTTGCGAGATCGACGTTGCGAACTGTCTGCGGCACAATGAACGAATCGGCAGCCAGCAGCACACCGATCACCGACAGGGAAATGTTAGGCGGGCAATCAATAATGATCAGGTCGAGTGTCTCGTCGAGGCCTGCATCGAACAGGCGGGCATCAAACCGGCCATTCGACCAGCAATCAGTGACCTCTGTTTTGACCGGGTTGGCCTTCATCCAGCGCTCAAGCGTCTGCCTCATCCAAAGCCGCGGGTCGTCGTCGAAGTTCTTGAGTTGGTAGACAGTCATGTGCTGGTCAGCCATTCCGATCCGACCGCCGCCGGGCATCAACTTGACGCCCGGCCAAGGCGTCGTGCGCCAGAACCCGTGCAGTCGATGGCTGTCGATCTCGTATCTGGTGACATCTCCCTCGCGCGGAATCGCGATGAAATCGGGATAGGTCTGACCCTGGGTGTTCATGATCTCGGAAAGGCTCGAGCTCAGGTAAATCGTGCTTGTCTTCTGACCGTCAGCGTCGATCAGACCGACGCGCAGGCCGGTCTTCACAGCCGCCCCGATCGCCAAATGTAAAGCGAGGGTCGACTTGCCCGTTCCACCCTTGAGTGCTGCCGCCGCAACCACCGGAGGCTGGGTGCCTTTACCCCGCCAGTTTATCAATCCGGGATATTCCTTGGGGTGCATCAGCTGGATCAGGGCCCGCAAGTGCAGGGACTGACGAGTGTCCATGACGCGATCCCTATGCGGTTTCTCGAGCTGCGGTGCGTCGGGATGCTCCAGCACTTTCTCAACGACCCGCTTCGGCACACCGGACAGCCTGCAAAACTCGGACACGGTCCAGATCCGCTCAGAGCGATCGAGATCCCGCTCACGGCTCCGGCCGCTCGGGCGCTGGTTGAGCCTCGCCGCCAGCATACGTGCAAACCGGTGGGTCGAGTTAGCGAGCGGAGGCCGCGTCATCGTGTCTGATCCATCCATCATGCGATTTCCTTTTCTGCGCGGTGGCCTTCGGCCATCGCCAGCTCTGTCTTGATGTGCGAGGCGACCATTGCTCGCGTTCTGATCTCATTGCGAGCCGCCCAGAGGTCACGATCCGTAGGGCTATACTTGATGCCTGCAACGCGATCTTTGACCTGTTCGATCGTTGGAGGACGACGCCAATGCGCCTGCCAGTCGCGCTTATAGCCCTCGAGGAAGGCGGACAGAGCCGCCTCATTAAGCAGTGATGTCGCCTTGGCAAGCTCATTCGCGTGCTCGGCCGGGAGCGTAACGCCTACTGACCGAAGCATCTGCCTCCAAGCACTCTTGCGATCGGCTACTTGGGCCGCTTCCTGCCTGACTTTGAGCCTGTCATGTTTAATAGCTGCATCGAGCAACGCCATCGGCGGCAACTCGGAAGGACGGTCATGCAGACCAGTCTTCATTCCGAAATATCTCACCCAGTCTCTCTCCTTTGCTTGGTCCCAGCCCGGAACAAGAGGGACGTTGGTTCCCTCTCGTTTTGGCAAAGAAGATGAGTGATTTTTCTCTTGGGTGTTATTAACTTGGTTCTCGTTCCCATGGCGTCCCGCCTCTGCAACGGGGTGTTGCGTGCGCGAGACGGCCCGTTTCATCTGCGCGACGCCCAATGCTGCGAAAGTGCTCGGCTTTACAGACGTATCCGTTTCCTTGTCAGAGCAGGTGACAGTCGCTGCGGTTGTTTCGGCCAAGTTCTCTGCTTCCGCAGGGTTCTTGGCTTCGCCCCGTTTTGCTCGGCTTGAGAGAAACTCTGCGTAACCCGCAATCTGAATTTCGAGAACGCTATTCGCCCTGTCGCGGCGGGGGCGGGGCTTCTTGTCGACAAAACCTTCTCGGTGCAGATCAGACAGCATTCGCGAAACGGTGCTTTTTGAACAGCCAAGCCGTTCGCCGATCTTTTTGAATGACCAGAAAGAGATCCCGCGCCGGTCGGCGCGGTCGATCAAGAATGTGAGGAGGCCGAGATGACATGCGCCAAGGCCTGCCCGAGCAACGCGCTCGATCAAGTCTCGCGGAACGATGCAAAATGCACCGCAGCTTGTGGTTTCTGACATGGAAACTGCTCTTTTGACTTGCGCGCAGCATCCCACCTCCCTTAAAACTTGGGTGTCATAGCTGTGGAGCCGCGCAGTTACACTATCGAAGACCGACGAGCGCCAACTCGTCGGTCTTCTCACTTTCGGGGTTAGGGCCCGATCCCAATTAGTAAAATCGCTGGTTTGCCGCCCGTCTCCTGCCGCTGTTTTCCTGCTCAGGCCGCGCCGAACTGGTGTTCGCGCGACCCTTCCTCGCAGTTCTTTGCGAGGTTCTTCACAAAAACGACATGAGGGGTGGCGGAAAGCAAGCATTTTTGTCGGCGGCGATGCCGGTGAGACAACCGCGGGATGAGCGCCCGAGGTCTCAACACCATAGGGCAAGCCACTGATATAACGTAATATAATATAATGAGAGCCGATACGACGGGCTAAGACCACTCGGTGAAGCGAAATCTGTTAAGTAACTGTTATATAATAGATATACCGGAGATTGCATCGCATCTGCAGTATAGATGCGGAACTGGTCCGAGGAGATGGTGGATTTTGTGCGTGTTGTGGTTTTGCTGGCTCAGAAAGCGCGCTTCAGGCGACGACCGGCGCGCTTCACGACGGTCCTATGGGCCGACTCCCCGAATCCCATTTCAACGAGGTAGCTGCTTTCAGCGCCTTGCTTCGATGACATAAACAGCTCTGACTTTGCGCGGGTAATTGTTGAAGGCGCTTCTCCTGCTCACCCCACCTCGCGCTGGAACCTACAAGCTTGTCATCAGCTGTCCCCACCAAGTGGCGCTCGTGTATGCACCGCATCTTACGGAGGGTCTTCAATGGCTTCGCCACACGGTAATTTGCGCAGCTCGGACTAACGTTCCCCGGGGCGGGGCTGTCTCCAGCCCCCACCCTCTCACTCCCGAAGCTCGCTCGCGATCCGCTCAGCGCGCAGCCGGTTGCGCACCGCACCGATCCGTTCGACGAGAAGCTTCAGCGCCGATTGCAGGGCGATCAGCGCCATCGCGGCCTCGTTCGAGACCTGCTGCTCGTAACCTCCCGAGGCTGCATGCTCATCGGAAATGAAATGGCTCCGCGTGCCTTGGCGGATGGCTGCATCGAGGTCGCCCGCGAAAGCACGGAATGCTTCGACGTCGAGCGTCGAGAAGATCGTGGTCTGCGCCAGTTCCTTACGCAGCTTCGCGGCTTGGCGCTGCTGCGAGAGCGACAGGCCCTGCGCCTTCTCGGCCTTTGCAAGAGCGGCCTCGGTGGCTTCTGCGGCATCCAGGGCATGGTTGATCCGCACGACGAGGCTGTCGCTCCCATGGCATCGCTCACACATGACAGGCCTCCGTCTCCTGCTGCGACTGCGACTGCGCCGCGCAGAGCGCGTCCTTCAGGGCTTCGGAAAGCAGGCAGATATCCTCGACATAGGGCGAAGTCGGGTCAATCGCCGCGAAGCATTCCGCTTCGATGCGGCTGTCGTTATGCACATGCTCGAGGCGAAGCAGGCCGAGCAGGGCCTTCGCATCGCGCGCGGTCCTGCGCGTCAGCGGCACCGGTTGACGGAGATCGTCGAGCAGGCGCTGCGCACGCAGAAGCCACGGTTGACCGCCGAGGCACCAGGCCGCGTTCTGGAGCGCGACGTCGTATTGCCGGGCGAACCGGTGCAGAGCGGAAGGGGGGATGGGCGTGTCGAACATGAAATCTTTCCTTGAGATATGAGGCCCGGCGGCACGCCGCGGGCGACAAGGTGGCCCGTCCAAATGGGGGGGCAGCAACGGATTGGCGGTGGAGGTCTCGAGGCTCTTTTCCGGATGACTTGGGACGCATCGGATGCTGCGGGGCTCTCACTCCGGTGAGCTCCCGCAGAAGCCGATGGCCGAAGTTGCCCCTTGTTCAGGGATCCGAGTGTTGGATGACCGCGGTCGCGCGACGGACGCGGCGCTACCCTCCCGACTGGGTGTTGATGTCCCGCCGGTCGGGCGGCTTGCAGGACAGCAGGGGCCGGTTGCGGCGATGCTTGATGGGGGCCGGCGTGCAGGAGGGTCGCGCCCGGCCCCAAGGCAGCCGCCGATCAGATCCGCGCGTGACCTGCCTCTGGACAAGCGCGAGCCGTGCCGCGGCGGCCCCGGTAAGCTGTCCGATGACGGCCGTGTTGAGAACGGGGTGGGGCTCAAACGCAGGGTCGTCGAGCGGCACGCGCAGCCGCCGCGCCGCATCGAAGACGGTCGGCTTGCGCAGCGACGCGCAGGCCAGCTCGTCCGGGTCAGTCACCGGCACCAGCAGGCGGGGCGCGCGGGGCCGGCCGCTCGAGGTGCCATAGGCGAGCGTCGCAATGCGCTGACCGTTCTCGACATGGATGGCGAGCACGAGCGTAGGGCGCACCTTCGGTGGCTCATCACCGTCGCGTTCATGCGGGAAACGGTAGGCGACGATGTCGCCGGCGCAGAGCCTCGATCTCCAGTCGGGATGAGATGTCTGACAGGCAGGTTGTGGGGAATGCATGGGGCAGGATCCTTCGGAGAATTCATCTCCGCCCGTCCCGCTGGCTCGCGAGAGCACTGATGTCCGGTCGGGCGGCACCCGTCGCGCCCGACCGGACATCAGTGACCTTGCGCGCCTCCCCGCCACTCCCAACAATCTGCTGTTCGGCTAAAAAGATCTTTCAGAAAAATGCACTGATCCTCCTAAGTGTCTGTTTTGTTAAGATTCAAACCTTCACCTGCGGGTTTTGCAATTTCGGAAGGAGACCAATTTCCCGGTCATCGTAACCGGAGACACAGCATGACCACCCCCACCACCACCCGCCCCTTCTTCGACACCACCGTTAGCATCGCAGAGGGTTGCCTGCGCCAACTCGAGGCGATCTGTCCGCTGGAGGCGTTCGACACGATCATCGATCCCGCCGCAGGACCCGGCGCGCTGTCGACCAGCCTGCGCAATCGAGTGGCTCTGGATATCGCTCCGCGTCCAGCCGGCCTCTGCGTTGCAGATTTCGCGACCTGGACGCCTGACTGCAACTACGATCGCGTCCTTGTAGTCGGTGCCGCGGCGTTCGGCAGGAATGGCAAGTCTGCCGTGGACTTCTTCAATGCTGCGGCTGGATATGCCGATACCATCGCCCTCCTGCTGCCGCGCAGTGTCCGCAAGGCGAGCCAGCAGAACCGGCTCGATCCGATGTTCCACCTGATCCACGACGAGGACATCGTCGGCCTGATCACCGGCGAGGTTGGCAAGGAGCGCAACGTGCCCTGCGTTTTCCAGGTATGGCAGCGTTGTGTCACGCCGCGGCCCAAGATCATGCAGCCGAAGTCCCACCCCGACTTCGTGTTCAGCGGTCGCTCGGATGCCGACCTTGCGGTGCAGCGTGTCGGAGCCAATGCGGGCAGGATCAAGCCGGTCGCTGAGGCGGGCAGTGCCAGCTCGCACTACTACTTGAAGGCCACAGACGGCTGCGCGGACGAGCTGCGTGCTTGCCTTGCCACCATCGACTTCGATCTCCTGCGCTACCAAGTCGCCGGTATTCCGTCGGTCTCCAAGGGAGACCTCGTGGCCCTCTACGAGGCCGCACGCGTGGCCACGGGCAAGGCTCCGGCCATCGCCGAGGAGGCAACCGCAAGTGCGATGCCGACCTCGACCCGCCCTGCCATGTTCGATCTGCCCTCTCCAGGAATGCGGCTCTTCATGCAGTTCGTCGATGGCGAGGCCGATTGGGATTTCGGGACCAGGGCGGCGGGCCCGCTTCGTCGCGACGAATTCCTGGTCCGGCTTCCGGAGATGGGCACACACTGAGGGCGCGACCTCCGGAGGCCTTTCGCCCGGTGGTTCTCGCACCTCCTGCCGCTCGGAACGCAGTCCCAGGCGACCGGATGGAGCATCTTGATGCCCCTCCGGTCAGGGCCCCCAGACCTATACCGGCCGGGATTCAAACCAAGGGCATTGAGCCTGCCATGGCTCCCAGATCCCCAACTCAAACAATATGGAAAGACTGACATGACGACAGACTTGGAATTTCTCGACAACTTCGGCTTCGACGTGGAGTCGCTGGAAGATGTAGTGCGCTTCGATCCGATCTGGGAGGTGTGGGAGCAGTTCGGCAGCTTCCAGGACATCAAGCGATCGCCTCGTCCGGGCGAGCATGGCGTATTCGAGATCAGCGACTCTGACAAGAACCACTCACTCTCCTTCCTGCTGCCCTTCGACGAAACCGGCGCGCTCAGCGGACCCGGACGGATCGCCTTGGAAAGCCGCGAGGAAGAAATCGAGAGCCAGGAGCTCGACATGGCGGTCAGCCGCGAGATCTGGGTCGAAATCGAGGACGACATCAGGGATGCCCTGCCGCAGCTGGGATGGGAATCCAGGCCAGGCAACGATGGCTTCTGTCTCGCCGATCATCGCTACTGGGTGCAAAAATACGCAACCGTGACCGCTTCACCGGAGAGCAGCGCCTGACCGGCTGCGGGGCCGTGCGGGGGACTCCTGAGAGGAACCGTCACATGCCCCGATCCAGCCGGCACGAACTCGCGCAGTTCATGAAGGAGGCTTTCGCCAGCGATTATGAGAACGTGATTGCCACTGCCATGCGCTGGTTCGACTGCTATTGAGGCGCGTCCTGCTCGGTCGTCTGTCTGGGCAGGCGACGGGCGCATCTCATTGGCGACGATTTCTCGAGAAGCACCAGGGCCTGTTGATGCCGCGGGGAAGGACCTCCTCCGCCACATTGATCGACCGGCGTGGGCGCAATGCAAGTCACCGCGCCTCGCCGGAAGGATCCGGATCGAGGCACTCCGCCAGCAAGCCATCCACCATGTCCTGTCCCTGTCGTCGCTGCGCCGCCTGCACGGCCCTGCCTTGGTAGAACTGTGCAGAACGGGGATCGCGCTGCGCCGAGAGCGCCAGAGCCATCTCGACGCCTTCCGGACCGAGCTGGCCCAGTTCGGAATGCACACGGGCCCGGGAGATATGCGCGCCGGTGCCGATATGTTTGCGCCAGACGGTCGAGGGATAACTCGCCGCCAGCTGTCGCCCGTCCACGCCGCGAAAAAGAGGCAGCGTATCCGCCATGCCGCGGCGTCGCATCTCCTCGAGCCAGAGAGGCTCCATCCCGCGCAGCACCAGCGTATCGAGGAAGGGTGTCAGCACCGGGTGCAGCGCGCCCTGCAACGGCTCTTCCTCCTTTGCGGTCTCGATATCGACACGGTAACGGGTGCCATCAAAGCGAATATCGCGGCCCCAGAGCAGCTGCCCGTCCCGCAGGCGCAGCGGCAGCAGCGTCCAGATCGCAATGATCGCCGCCGCGTTCAGTAGACATAGCGCCGTCTGGCGGCGTGGAGCCTGTCGGCTCTGTTCCAGCAGATCGGTGGCGAGGCTCCAGGTAGCGGAGAGATCCGGCAGCTCGTCGAGGCGACCGAACTTCAGCGGCACCACCGTATCGAGCTCGCGGCGCAGGCTGTTCTCATGGTGACGCAGGGCCACCAGCAGGAGTGGATCGAGGCCGAGGGCTTCGCCGAACTGCCGCAGCCGCATCACGGCCGTGTGCCGCGTGGCGGGGCGGTTGCCCTGCGCCTGATAGGTGGGCGCCGCGCGGGCGGCGGCATCGGCGGCGCGGGACGCTTCGAACCTACGAACGCCCTCGATGGTCATCGCCACTTCCGCGCCTGCCTCGCACTGCACACGGGCGTATGCGCGCAGGGTGTCCTCCATGCTGTCGATGACCGAGGCGGCGGGCACGGCTTGGTGCATCGGCAGGGCGCCAAGGCGCATCTTGCCGAGCAGCACCTGCCATGCCTCCGGCAGATCGCTTGACGCCACGCGCCGCATTGCTGCTGGACGCGGCTTGCGACCTGCGGCCGAGGGACGCTTCGGGCTCTTGCGCGCGATCGCGGCGGCGAGCACGACATGCACCGCCGGATTGCCTGGCAGCAGCCGATCGAGCGCCGCCTTCAGGCTGCGCAGCCGCCGGCTGGAGCCCGTATCGGCGACGAAGGCGAGATAGTCGGCTTCCGTCGGCACGGTAATGCCGCGCGCGTCGGCGAAGGTCAGAAAGCGTGCCAGCACGCGCAGGTCTTCAAGCGGCACCTCGTCGAAGGTCGGCAGATGTCGGTAGGGCGCCATCAGCGGATCGGCACGCAGCGTCTCCCGGTCCCGCCGGTCACAGCTGCGACTGCGGGGGCGTTTCTGACGGATTGCTTCGCGCACCACCTCGCGCACCGGCGTGCCAGCGGGCAGCAGCCTGTCGAAGGCGGTGCGCAGGTCATCGAGCCTACGAGTCGATGTGTCCGCCGCGACGAAAGACAGGAAGTCCGCCACCCCCGGGACGGTGATCCCCTGCCCTTCGGCGAAGCCGAAGAACCGGTCGAGCGTGCGAAGCGCGCGCAGACCGATCCCGTCGAGCCCGGGGCTGTCCCGGAACGGTGCGAAATGTTCCGCCGCGAGGATCTCCTCGCGGCTGCGGGTGTCATAGGCCTTGTCAGTCATGCATCAGCCCCACCAGCAGGTCCTGGCCGCGCTCGACGAGCTTCAGGGCGCTGAGCCAGCCGTAATACTGCCGCAGCGTTCCGGGCCTGTCGTCGATCCGCTTGGCGATCACCTCGATCTCGTTGGGATACTTGTCGAGCAGCAGCGAGGTCTGGCCGTGGCGCATCTGGTGCGGCGTCATCGGCAGGTTCACCACCGTGCGCATCAGCCCGGCAAACTCGGCGCCGAAGTAGTCGCTGTTGAGCGGCGCCCCCGGCACCGTCACCGCGGGGAACAGGTAGGGGCTCGTCGCGGCATGCGGAAAGAGCGGCCGGATCACCGAGACATACCACTGTATGGTGTCGTGATAACCATGGACGTTGGCGCGGATCGGGAACGCGATTTCCGCCTTGTTCTTGGTCAACTCCGCCGGGATCATCACCTTGATCGGCTTCTTGCCGGTCTGCGGGATGCGGATCTGGGCATCGTCGCCGATGCAGGTCAGTTGCATCGCGTTGTCGACGCGGATCGGTGCGCCGCCGATCTCGATGGCCGCGAAGCCGGCGCTGGCGCCGAGCAGCCGCACCCGCGCCCGCTCATGACCGCTGAGCGCGCGCTCCTCCTGCGCCGCGCGTGCCAGCAGGATCTCGGCTTCCCGACGCAGCACCTGGAACGACGAGAGGAACCGGCGGCGCATGGGGGCCTTGTCCACCAGCATCTCGCAAAAGGCGCGGTTCTTCGGCGTCATGCGCTTGTCGGCTTTCCGACCCGCCCGCGCGACGGCATTGTTGGCCAGCACCTGCTCCAGAAGCGAGGTATCGATGCCGAGATGCCCTCGCACCTGGTTCAGAGCCATGAGGTATTTGCGGGCGGAGCGGGGTTCGAGATGACCGTCGCGCCTCAACTGCTGCCGCCGCGCGAACATCTCCCCCGCGATGGCGCAGAGCGCCTCGTCATCGGCCAGCAGCGGTTGGAGATCCTGAGTGCCGGGGGCGAGGCGCCCCAGGTCACGGGCGATCCTCAACGCAGTCCGGAAGGCACTGCGCATGACATGTGCATGGCCCTTGTGCTCGTCGGTGAATGACTGCTCGACCGGGTCCCAGCCGGTTTGCGTCACCGCCGCGATCCAGCGTTCGACCTGCGCCTCCCATTGCGGCTCGAGCGCCTGCAGTTGCGGCACGCGCGCCCCGGCGGTGAACCCGATCGGCTGCGGCGGCAGCCATGCCAGCAGCTCGGGAAACTGCCGCAACTCGTCGAGCCGGGCGAGCGACCGGCGGTTTGCCTCGCGCTTGTTGCCGCTGAAGTCCGCGTCGAGCCGCTGTGCCTCCGGCAGTCCGAGGTCGCGTGGCTGCCAGCCATAGGCTCGGGCCACCAGCGCAAAGGTTCTCAAGGCAGAGAGCTTCATCGGATGCCATTGCACGCCCTGCCCCACCCGACCTTCCGTCAACGGCTTGATGGCGGCGCAGAGCTGCGTCCAATCGTCCTTCATCGCGCGCAACCGGGCGCGCTCCGCGTGCACGCCGAGGAATTCCCGCAGCGCCGCCTGAAGCCGGCGCCGGAACAGCAGGTAGGCGGCGTCGCTCGACCAAGGCGCGGGATCGAAGCCGGTCAGAGGAAACCGGTCCATGACCAGTGTGAGATCGGCAGGGATCATCTCCAGCGGCGTGTTCAGACGCTTGCTCACGTTGTCGATCGCGGTGAGATAGCGGCTGCGGGTCGTGTCCGAGAGATCCGTCCGAGCCGCCACGTGGGCATGCAGGTCAGCCAGGGTCGGCCCGGTCACTGCGGGGGCGTGGGCCTGTGTGATGTGCCGTTTGGCGGGGACGGTATGGCCGGTCAGATCGAGCATGAGGGGATCCTTTCTTCTTGTTGGTTTGGGTCGCTTGGACGCGGTTTCGGTCGCCAAAGCGCGCTTGGGACACAGACGCCTTCGAGGTTGCCGCCGGTGAAACCGGCCGGGCGTCTGTGTCCCGGTCGCTTGGGAGTAGGTCCGGTCGCCAAGGCGTGGATCGGTGTGTCCGAGGCGCGGGGAATGCGGTGCATCGCATGGGTCATGGGGCGGGCCGGATCGCACCAAAGACCGGGGCGGGCTTGGCGTAGCGGGGCTGGGGCTGGTCCATGTGCCAGGCCAGCACTTCGGCGCGGCGCCAGCGCTTGGCGCGGGCATCCTTGCGCCCACCGGACAGGTCGATCGCGCATGGGAAGGGTCCGGCACCCTTCGGCACCTGACCCTTCTCCCAGCGGTAGATGATGGACGGGTCCGCGACGCCAACCCGCTCGGCCACGGCCTGTGCGGTAAGAAGCGGCTCGGTCAGCGCGGCGTGGTGTGCGCGATCCTGCACTTCGGATAGTCCGAGCGCTCGCCAGACCACCGGCCAGCGCGTCGTGCCACCGCGCAGGGAGATCCCGAGAGCCTTCAGCACGCGGGCCAGCCGCCGGGGATCCGGGGAATGGCCGGAGGAGCGCTTCGACTCCAGGGCGAAGAAGGTGATGAGATCGGCGCGGGTGAGAGGTCTGTCGAGCATGGCCCGGGGGAATTAGGGTCAGGCCGGCTTCTGCAGAAAAGAATGGAGACAATTGAATCAAATGCGGCTCGTGCTCGCTGGAGATGTGCCACGTTATGAATCGATGGATGGCCTGCCCCAGTGGAGTGATCCGTTTTCAATCTTGGTGCATGATAATAGACCTGCTTCCGGGAAGCTGGATCGCCGGATCTGGAAAAGGTTCGTAACTGCCGAGCCGACAACGGGAGGTAGACCGATGCGAGCGTCTCTGTTCCGCGAACAGCAGACCGCCTTCATTTTACAGCAGGTGGATGACAAGCTTAGCGTCGAGATGGTCTGTCGGAAGGCCGACATCTTCCAGCAGATCTTCTATCGTTGTTGCAGACCGAAGTTACCTCAACGGCCCACCATGCCGGTGGCGCCGCCTGCTTGTCCGTCCGGACCACCTCCCGCGTAGCCCCCCTGAGCAACCCGGAAGACGTAGGACGCTGCCGTTTCGACGCGATCCTCCCGCAGCAGGTCCGCCGCGGTTCGGCCACCGAAGGACGGGAGGGGCCGTGTCGAAACCCAGGCATAGGCTTCAGAAAATGAGCCGGTCCATGGGACGACCTGCACGAGGACTTCAATCAGATCCCTGAGCCTGCGCTGCGTTTCCGGCGTTTCCAGCCGTGAACGCTCGCTCAGCGCTTCCTCCGGCAGGTCGAGAGCGAGCGCGAGTTCGGCCCTGCTCAGGCGGAGCACTTCGAGAAGGTCATCGATGACAACCTTGCCATCGGGTCGTATCAGATCCTGCGCGGTTGGGAACGGAGGGAGCGGGTCAGCCATGCCGAGAAGCATAGGCCCGTTTTGCGGCATGCGCAGCCAGCTGGAGAAATCAGCTGATACCTCCGCGTCTCGGCTGAGCATGGCTCCGTCAGGCCGACAGGCCATGCGGCACAGGCTGCGACTGCAAAAAAATCTTAGCCTCACTTCAAAGCATTGAATCTTATTACATAATTTTAACCAAACCCGCTTCTGGGTTTGGGTTTTCGGATCAATTTCCCCCTCGCACACAACGAGGGACCTGATCCATGACCACCAACACCAAACCCGCCAGCACCCGCCACGTTTCCACCGCCGCTGAGTTCAGCCAGTATTACACCAACGCGCAGATTGCGGCGGACTATGTGAAACAGGTCCGGGCGCGCTACGTCGCCAACCCCTTCGATACCGTCATCGAGCCCTCCGCCGGTAGCGGCGCCTTTTCGCGCCCTCTCGGACCCGACTGCATCGCGTTCGACCTCGACCCGAAGGCGCCGGGCATCATCAAGGCCGACTTCCTCAACTGGACGCCCGCGGTATCCGCCGATCGTTGCCTCGTCATCGGCAATCCGCCCTTCGGCGAGAAGGCGGCACTCGCCTTCCTCAACCACGCCGCCGGCTTTGCTGATGTGATCGCGTTCATTCTGCCAGCGACGTTTTGCAAGAAAACGCAGCAGAACCGCGTCGACAAACGCCTGCACCTCGTGCACGAGGAGGAGGTGCCACAGGATGCCTTCATCTACGAAGGCAAGACCGTTCACGTGCCCTGCGTGCTGCAGATCTGGGAGCGTCGCTCGGCGCCGCGTCAGCTGCACACGCTCGAGACCACGCATCCGCATTTCGAGCGCTGCAGCCAGACCGAAGCGGACCTCGTGATCCGGCGCGTGGGCGCGCATGCCGGTCAGCTGAAGCCCCTCGGGGCGCAGTGGAGCCCACAGTCCAACATTTTCCTGCGGGCCACCGGCTGCAGTCCGGAAGAGCTGAAGGAGCGCTTCGCGCGGCTCGACATGTCGAAGCATGCCCGCAACGGCGCCGGTGGTGGCTCGATCAACATGAGCGAGGTCGTTGCGCTCTACGAGGCAGCCCAGGCCGAGGAAGCCCGGACCGCAACTGTTGGCACCGCAGTGTCGATGCTGCGGCAGATCGCACAGGAGGTGCGCGCCGCCCCTGAAAAACTGTCGGTCGAGAAGGTTGACAGGGCCGCGCAGCAGGCAACGCCCGGTGCGACTGCGGCTCCGGGGGAGCGCAAAATGCCCAAAGTCGACGCCGCCGCGCTGTCCGATCGGGTGGTCATTGACGACATCGCGGGAGGCCGTTGCGCGTTTCAATGCGGCCGCGGTGGAGGCACAGACCATCACGATCACGGTGCCGCTCAGCTTCCGCAAGACGAGCGTGCAGAACCGGCTCGATCCGGCCTTCCGCCTTGTCGAGGACATCGACGCCACGGTGCAGGTGGCGGGATCCAGCGGCCTGCTGCGCGAACGGAGCTGCGCGACCCAGATCTGGGAGCGTCCCGCCGAGCCCCGGCCGCAGCCTGTACTGGAAACGCGGCATCCTGACTTCGCGTTTTGCAACCGGGCCGAGGCCGACTTTGCAATCCAGCGCGCGGGCTGGTGATCACTTCAGCTTCAATCGAGTCTCCGCCTGCGCTTTTGGTGAATTCTAAGATCTCGCTCGAAGGCGTCGTTCGGTGGCTTCGCACGGAGCGCCGCGACGTGCCATTTGGTTGTTTCGACTGGAATCCGTTCGCCGCGCAACTCGCGGACAACATCGGTATGGTGCAGCAGGACGTGACAGGGTTGGTTGCTACCGCCTTTGCGCGCATCGATGCGCCCGCTGGGCTTCCCGAAATCGCCTACGTGCCCTGCATCCTTCGCGCTCGAGACGGAACCTGATCAGAATGATATGACGGCTCGGCACGACGAGAACAGATTGCCATCTTAGCGCAAGCTTTGTGGAGGTGGGGCTTGGGCTGCGATCATAAGCAATGTGCTAAAGTCCTCGCGACCACGCAGGAGATTATCATGCGCCCCTACTGCCTTGCCCTTTTTGGCCTCTTCATCGTCACCTCGGGTGCAGCTCAACAGGACGCTACCCCAACCGCGATCGAGAGCCTGATCATTGACGCGAACCCGTGCGCGAGCGCTTCGACGGATCTGATGGGAATGGCGGTCGGTGTGGACCAACTGCGCTCGATCAGCGTAGAGAGGGCGTCGGTAGTCATCGAAGGTGACATCATGACGTCGAACCTTATTGGAAGCCTTGCTTGCGAGTCTTCGGCAGGCGCAGTGGCTCCTGGCTTCGTGAGCGCAGCGATCGATGCGGAAGTAGTCATCGATCTCTCCACCTGCATCGTCGGCGAGACTTCTGTGACGATCAACAACGCCGTGGTTGAGATCGACATGCCCGGCTTGATGGGTGCCGTCGGGGAGCTTTTCGAAGAGCAGCTTCCGCTGCTTCTGGAGCCCGCCTTACGGCGATCTCTCAGCGAACGGGCGGTCACGGCCTGCAAGCAACTCGAAGCTGACCGCTGAGCCGGCAAATGTGCCTGCCAGGTGGAGTCGAACTCTGCTCATTCAGCCCTCCTATCCACCTTTGATGCAAGCACTTCCTGAGAGCCGATGCTCTTCACGGCTTCCGCGAGAACCCGGATCGCATCGTCCATATCGTCTGCGTCAGCGTATTCGTCCGGTCGGTGACTGATACCGCCCTTGCACCTGACGAAGAGCATTCCGGCTGGGCAGAGATCCGCCATCGCCGATGCATCATGAGTTGCGCCTGAAGGCATGGCGACGACAGGCAAGTTCGAGGCGGTCATTGCTTGAGACAGCGCCTCTCTCATACCCGGGTCACAGGCAACGGCGGGCTGTTCGTAAGTTTGCTCAATCCGCACAGCCACCCCGACTTGCGTAGCGATCTCCTGAACCCGCCGCATGGCTTGCGACCGGAAGTCCCGCCGTATCTCGTCCGACGGCGCTCGAAGCTCCAATGTCAGACTGACCTCGGATGGGATGGCGTTGACGACACCGGGTTTCACATCGATCTGGCCGACTGTGGCGCGGCAATCTTCGATCGCAGTCGCCGCCTCCGATACGGCCGCCACAAAGCGGGAAGCAGCCACCAGCGCATCACGCCGGCCCGCCATGGGAACCGTCCCTGCGTGACCAGTCTCACCTTCGAAGGTGACCGCGTAGCGGGATATGCCGCAAATCGCGGTCACGACACCGAGTGACCGGCCTTCGGTCTCCAGCACAGGCCCTTGCTCTATGTGGGCCTCCAGATACCCGATCACCTCGTCCTTCTTACGCACCAGCGCAGGAATCCCCTCCGGATCCAGACCGAACTCCTGCATCGCTTGGCGCATGCTCGCCCCTTGGGCGTCCTTCATGTCCAGGACGGCCGGGTCGAAACGCCCCGCCAAGGCACGCGGGCCGATCAGGGCCGTCGGAAAACGCACCCCTTCCTCGTCCGCGAAGGCCAGAACCTCGACCGCGAACGGCAACCGCACGCCTTCCTCGCGAAGCCGACGGACGGCAAGGCAGGCCACGGCAACTCCCATGATCCCATCGAAGCGACCGCCCGAGCGCACGCTGTCCTGATGGGAGCCGAGCAACAGTGCCGGCTTGCCGACCATACCGGGCGTTCGCCCAACGAGCGTGCCCGCCGCATCGAGGCTGACGTCCAGTCCGGCATCCCTCATCCATGCCGATATGGTATCGAGGGCTCGACGATGTTCCGGGGTCCAAGGCAGACGAGTGACTCCCGGTCCCGCTTCGGACATCTCGGCGATTTCCAGCAACCTTGCCGCTGCCAACTCCCCGTAGGTCATACTTCCCCTTGTATTTATCATGATAAATTTGCTTTATGGATGCCTTCGGAAGTCGAAAGAGTTGTGCGATGGCGAGAACAAGCGTCACTCCCGCCGAGAAGGGCCGTAGGCGTTCCCGTCCCATCCGCGTGGCCGAGGCCATCAAGGAATGGGTGGTCGAGCAAGGCCTGCAGCCGGGTGACCGCCTGCCCGGCGAGACCGATCTGATCGAACGTTTTGGCATGTCCAAGGGCACGATCCGCGAGGCCATGCGCCTGCTGCAGGCACAGGGCCTGGTCGAAACCAAGACCGGGCCCGGCGGTGGAAGTTTCGTCGGCGAGGTCTCCACCGAGCGCGCGCACGCCTTGCTCGCGAACTACTTCTACTTTCGAGACATCTCGATTGCCGACATCTACCAGCTCCGGGTCGCTCTCGAACCAGAAGTTGCGGCATCGCTGGCCGGGCGCCTGTCGGTCGATCAGCTCGCCGATCTGCGATCGATCATCGACGACTACGCCGAGCCGGCCGGTGACCCCGAAGAGGAGCGCGCCCAGCATGTCGCGTCGCTTCGGTTTCACGCCAAGCTCGCGAGCTTCGCCGACAATGCGCTGCTGGGCTTCATCATCGGTTTCATGTCGCAGATCCTCGCGGACCTCACCGTCTACAAGCAGCTCTACGCCGCACCCAACGTGGAACTCTGGCGGACGGGTCGACAGCATCAGCTCGACCTGCTCGATGCGTTGGAACGGGGGGATGCTCAGGAGGCCCGCTCCATCATGCGATCGCACATGGAAATGGCCTGGCGGATGATGGAAGATCAGCAGGCCGTCGTCATGAAGCGCTTCATGGCCCACTGATCAGCCAGCAGGGGTCACGGTTTCGCTGAAAGGCTCGGCCCGTTCGGGCTCGTCCAGCGTCGGCACGAGACGCGCCCATTCGCTGTAGGCCCCGCTGGTGGCCCGGCGATGCAGGTCCGAAAGATCCTGTAACGGTGTCTCGGAGTAGTCGATCCGGAGGCTGAGCGGGGGGTCGCTGCGCGACACGACGAGCAGTGCAGCAGACAGAAGCCCCCTGCTGTCGCCCCCTGCCATGGCGGCCGCCTCGAGCGCTGCGATGAGCCGCTCGGCCATGTTTCCGCGCGCCTCGAGGTAACCCTGCAGGCAGGCCTCGATCACGTCGTCGCCAGAGAGCAGGTTGCCCGTCACCACGACCGAGGGCGCTTGCCGCGCACCAGCCGCCGGAATGCTCGAAGCCCCCGTGAAGTGTCCTGTTCCCCCATCCGGGTCGAGAGCCGCCAGCTGGCGATGAGCCCGTCCCGCATCGGCATCGGCGACCTCGAACACCGCCTCGGCAGCCGACTGGCCAGCCCGCATGCGCTCCAGCACTTGCGTGCCCCAAAGGGTGCTCGGCAAAGACCCCTGCGAGGCCGAGAGCCCTGATTCGGCATCCCCGCGCAGCACCCACCCCCCTACGCACAGGCTGCCCGTAGTAGCCGCTGCACCGTAAGTGCCTGTTTCCGCGTCATATGCGAGGATTGAAATCGTCATCCCATCATCTCCGTGCCAGCGCGCTTGAATTTATAATGAAAATTTGCCCTGATGCAATTTATCATGAAAAATAAGATCGAACCGAACAGGAGAGGTAACCCATGTCGATTGGACATCTGACCCGCCGAAGCCTGCTTGCTGCTGGCACCGCCCTCACCATGGCCCTGGGTGCGCCGGCCTTCGCCCAGACCCCGCCGGGTGTCCTCGTTGTCGGCCAGATTGCGGAGCCCAAGGCCCTCGACCCCGCTGCTGTGACCGCGGTGAATGACTTCCGCATCCTGATGAACGTCTATGACGGGCTCGTGCGCTACAAAGACGGCACTCTGGAAGTCGAGCCGGCGCTGGCGACCGATTGGGAGATTTCGGAGGACGGCACCGAATACACATTCACGCTGCGCGAAGGCGTCACCTTCCATGACGGCAGCTCATTCGACGCCGAGGCGGTGAAGTTCAACTTCGACCGGATGCTCGACGAGAGTCATCCCTATTACGATACCGGCCCGTTCCCGCTCTCCTTCTTCTTCTCCGCGATCGAGGAGGTCGAGGTCGTTGATCCGACGACGGTGAAGTTCGTTCTGAACGAGCCCTACGCGCCTTTCCTGTCCAACCTCGCCTACCCCACCGGTCTGATCGTCTCGCCCGCCGCGGTCGAGGAGCATGGCTCGGAATTCGGTCGCAACCCGTCGGGCACGGGCCCGTTCAAGTTCGCGGAATGGCGGCCCAACGAGGCGGTCGTCGTTGAGGCCAACCCCGACTACTGGGATGGTGCACCGCAGCTCGAAGCCGTCGTGTTTCGCCCCATCACCGATGCAAGCACCCGCACGGCAGAAATGCTGGCCGGCGGCATCGACCTGATGGTGGAGGTCCCGCCCGTGGCGCTGTCGCAGTTCGAGGGCGAGAGCTACCAGCTGCACGAGCAGGCTGGCCCGCACCTGTGGTTCCTGATCCTCAACGCCAAGGAAGGCCCCTTCGCGGACAAGCTGGTGCGCCAGGCGGCGAACTACGCGATCGACAAGGAAGCGATCGTGAACGAGGTGCTCGAGGGCACCGCCGAAGTCGCCGCCGGACCAACCCCGCCCGCCTTCGCCTGGGCCTATAACGAGGATCTCGAGCCCTACCCCTACGATCCGGAAAAGGCGCGCGAGCTGATCGCCGAAGCGGGTGCCGAAGGCGCCGAGCTGACCTTCTACGTCACCGAGGGGGGCTCCGGTATGCTCGACCCTGTGGCGATGGGGACCGCGATCCAAGCCGATCTGGAGGCGGTGGGCTTCGATGTGGCGATCGAAACCTACGAATGGAACACCTTCTTGGGCGAAGTGAACCCGGGCCTCGAGGGCAAGGCCGACATGGCCGAGATGGCCTGGATGACGAACGATCCCGACACCCTGCCCTTCCTGGCTCTGCGCAGCGAGGCCTTTCCCGATCAGGGTGGTTTCAACTCGGGCTACTACTCCAACCCGAAGGTGGACGAGCTTCTCGAACAGGCCCGCCGCGCTACCGACCAAGAGGAACGCGCGCGCCTCTACAAGGAGATGCAGGAAATCGTGCACGAGGACGCGCCCTGGGTCTTCGTGGCCAACTGGAAGCAGAACGCGGTGACCAACGACCGGGTCGAGAACTTCGACCTCCAGCCGTCGTTCTTCCTGCTGCTCGACGACGTCGCCAAGAACTGATCACGCGCGGGGGCCGCGCCCCGGCCCCCGCTCTCCGAGACGGGAGAGACCGCGCATGGGCGGATACATCCTCAGACGACTGCTCTCGGCGGTGCCGGTGCTTCTCGGCATCACGGTCATCGTCTTTCTGATCATGGCACTCATCCCGGGAGATCCGGCGACTGCGATCCTGGGCAGCTACGCCACGCCCGAGAACGTGGCCCGCATCAACCGCGAGCTCGGCCTCGACGCACCGCTTTGGCGCCAATATCTGATTTGGCTCGGCAATATGCTCCAGGGCGATTTCGGACAGAGCTTCGCCCTGAACCGGCCCGTGCTGGACGAGGTGCTCGAGCGCTTCGGCGCGACGCTGATCCTTGCCGGCACGGCCTTTGTGCTCTGCGCCCTTCTGGGGGTCATCGCCGGGACGATCTCGGCCGCCAACCAGTATGGCTGGGCCGACAAGGCGATCACCTTCGCGGTGCTCTTGGGCATCTCCATCCCCTCCTTCTTCCTCGGCATGATGATGATCCTGCTGTTCGCGGTCCGGCTGCGCTGGTTTCCGGTGTCGGGCATGTGGCCGATCTACGGGGCTCGTGACGCGGCTGCGCTGATCTCGCACCTGGCGATGCCGGCGCTCGCGCTCGCGGTCGTGGCGACCGGCGTGATCGCGCGACTGTCCCGTTCCGCGTTGCTCGAGGTGCTGCGACAGGATTTCATCCGCACCGCCCGGGCCAAGGGCGTGCACGAGCGGTCGGTCATCTGGCGCCATGCGCTTCGGGCCGCGATGGTGTCGATCCTGCCCGTGCTGGGCATCCAAGCCGGCTTCGTGCTGTCTGGCGCTGTCTATATCGAGATCGTATTCCAATGGCCCGGCATCGGAAGGATGCTGGTCGACGCGATCCTGCGCCGCGACATTCTGCTCGTGCAGGGAGGCGTGATCGTCGTCGCCGCCTGCTACGTGTTCTTCAACATCATCGTGGACGTGGCGCAGAGCCTGCTCGATCCAAGGATCAGAACATGACCAGCGCGTTCCTCCTTTTCTCGCGCAACCGGCTGGCACTGGCAGGTGGCATCCTCCTGAGCCTCGTCGTGCTCCTGGTCCTCGCGGCACCGATCCTGCCGCTGACCGACCCTGATGTGACCAATACCGCGAACCGGTATCTCCCGCCGCTCTCAGAGGGCGCTCTGCTTGGCACCGACCATCTGGGCCGCGATCTGCTGTCCCGCCTGCTCTGGGGCACTCGTCTCTCGCTGGCGGTCGGCTTCGCCGCGGCAGCTATCGCCGCGACCATCGGCGCCGCGATCGGCGTCGTCGCCGGCTTCTACGGCGGACGGCTCGACAACGTCATCATGCGCGGCGTCGACATGCTGATGGCCTTTCCCTACATCCTTCTGGCGCTGGCCATCGTTGCGGCCCTCGGCCCGGGTCTTCTCAACGCGCTGATCGCCGTGGCAGCAGTCAACGTGCCGTTCTTCGCCCGCAACATCCGCGGCATCACCGTCGGTCTCGCGCACAAGGAGTTTGTCGACGCGGCGCGCCTATCGGGCCTGTCGCGGCCGCAGATCATCCTCACCGAGATCCTGCCAAACGTGCTGCCGATCATCGTCATCGCGATGTCGACCACGATCGGCTGGATGATCCTGGAGACGGCGGGTCTCTCCTTCCTCGGGTTGGGAAGCCAGCCACCCCAGGCGGATCTCGGTTCGATGTTGGGTGAAGCGCGCGCCGCGCTGATCAGCCACCCGCACACTTCGGTCGTGCCCGGGGTGATGATCCTGATCATCGTGATGTCGATCAACCTTTTGGGCGACGGCATCCGCGACGCGCTCGATCCGCGGCTCAAATCCGGCGCGCTGTCACGGCCGATGGCCGCGACCCGAGTGCGCCGTCAGGCCCCAGCTCCGGAACCGAGCCTCGAGGGCATCCTCACGGTCGAAGGGCTCGAGACGGAGTTCCATGTCGGGCCCCGGAAGCTGCGCGCCGTGGGCGGCGTCAGCCTGTCGGTCAAACCGGGCGAATGCCTCGGCATCATCGGCGAGAGCGGGTCCGGCAAATCGGTCACTGCCCTGTCGGTCACTGGGCTCGTGGCGTCGCCGCCGGGCGTCATCACCGGTGGCGCCGTAAGATATCGCGGCGACGACCTCATTGGGGCGCCCTATGAACACCTGCGCGCCGTGCGCGGCCGGGAGATCGCCTATATCTTTCAAGACCCGCTTGCGACATTGCATCCCCTTTATCGCGTCGGCGATCAGCTGGTCGAGGCGATACAGGCGCATCAGAAAATTGGAACGGAAGAGGCCCGCGGCAAGGCGGTCGAACTGCTTCGTGATGTTCGAATACCCAATCCCGAGCGCCGGATTTCCGACTACCCTCACGAGATGTCGGGCGGCATGCGTCAGCGCGTCGGTATCGCCATGGCGCTGGCCAATGACCCCGAGGTAATCATTGCCGACGAGCCGACCACCGCGCTCGACGTAACGGTGCAGGCGCAGATCCTGTCGCTGCTCGACGACCTCCGGCGCTCGCGCGATCTCGCCATCATTTTCATTACCCATGATTTCGGGGTCGTGGCGCAGCTCTGCGACCGGGTGGCGGTTATGTATGCTGGGAAGGTGGTCGAGGAGGGCCCGACGAAAGCGGTTCTCGCAGCGCCGCGCCATCCCTATACCGCCCGGCTCATTGCCTGCGTGCCCGAGCTGGGCGGCGGCCGCCGCCGACTCGAGGCGATTCCGGGTCTCCCCCCTGCCGTCGACCGCCTGCCAGAGGGGTGTGCCTTCGCGGAGCGGTGCAACAAGGCACGCAGCGCGTGCCGCGAAGGACATATCCCGCTCGCCCAGAAAGGCGATCGGGCCGTGCGCTGTCTCTTCCCCGAAGAAAGCCCTGCCAGGGAGGCCGCCGAATGACCAAGGCCCTGCGACTGGACAATCTGTCCAAGACCTTTCCCCTGCGCGGGGGGCTGTTCGGCGGGCCGCGCGCCGGGGTGCGCGCGGTGCAGCCGATGTCGCTCAGCGTGGAGCAAGGCGAGACGCTCGGAATCGTGGGGGAGTCAGGCTGCGGCAAGACCACGCTCGCTCGGATGCTTGTCGGGCTGGTCGCACCGAGCACCGGCACGATCGAGATCGAGGGGGCCGCTCTCGACACCGCGGACCCGGCCGACTTCGGCCGCCGCATTCAATACGTCTTCCAGGACCCGATCTCCTCGCTCAATCCCCGCAAGACAATCCGGCAGATCCTGGAGCTCCCGCTCAAGAAGCTGCACGGTATGGACAAGGTCGCCCGCGAGAAGCGCATTGCCGAGATATTCGACAACGTGAACCTGCGACCAGAATTCCTCGACCGCTACCCGCATGAATTCTCGGGCGGCCAGGCGCAGCGGATCGGCATCGCCAGGGCCCTGGCTGCGGACGCGCGCATTCTGATCCTCGATGAGCCGGTCTCGGCCCTCGATGTCAGCGTCCAGGCCCAGGTGCTGAACCTGTTGGCGGATCTGCGCAAACGCCTGGGGCTGACCTACCTGTTCATCAGCCACGATCTCGCGGTGGTCGAGGCCGTTTCAGACCGAGTGGCCGTCCTCTACTTCGGGGCCTTGGTCGAGATCGGGCCGGCCGAACGGATCTTCCGGGCGCCGCAACATCCCTACACCAAGCTGTTGGCCGACAGCGCGCCGGTGGTGGGGCGTCCGCTCGAGGCACCGGAGGCAAGAGGGAGCGAACTCCCGGACCCTCTCGATCCGCCGAAGGGATGCGCCTTCGCCGCACGCTGTCCGCGTGCGACGGAGCGATGCCGGCAAGAGATTCCCCCATTGGAGCCGGCCCTCGATGGGGGAGAGGTCGCTTGCTTTCATCCGCTCAGCAGTGACGAGGACATACATCCCTCAGCTATCGAGCGTCGCTAAGGATCAGTATCCTGACGATAACAGAGATGTAGTCCCACTCGAAGCGGGATAAAGTTGAACTGCCACCGCGGCCCAAGGCCGCGCGGCCAGCACGCGCCGCGAGTCCCGCGCGACCGTGCGCAAGCTCTGGACAGCCGCGGTCAAGAGCGGGAGCGATGACAGCTTCACGACCCTCAATGAGCTGATGTTGGCTGCGGATAGGCTGGATCTTGACAAGCGCACGCGGAGAATTGCGGCCCGGCTGCTGGGCGACCTCAGATCCTGCCCGGCTTAGGCCGCGTCACGCTTTCTCGTCGTCGCGCCAGCCGGCTCGATGCCGTCAGGCGTATTCACCGATGGCAATCCGGGAGATGTGGGATTTCACTGCCTCGGCGCGCCCCTTGCGCACCAGGTCCGCCGCGGTCCGGTTCCCGAAGGAGGCCAGGGGCTGGGTGGAAAACCAGTCGAACGCTTGGGGGAGCGAGCCTGCCCAAGGCACGACAGTCATGAGGATCTCGACGAAGTCCCTGAGCTTGCGCTGCGATGCCAGCGCTATCGATCGCGGCGGGGTGGCCAGAGAATTCTGGGACATGCCGAGAGCGAGTGCGAGCTCAGCCTCGGTCAGACCAAGACC
>NZ_KZ304973.1 GCF_002723615.1 Limimaricola cinnabarinus | reverse complement strand
GGCGCTGCATCTCTGCGCCGCCGGTGAGGGGCTATTTAGGGAAAGGTTCCGAAGGCCGCAAGAGGTTTTTTCACCGAACCGCGAATTTTCTTGCCGCGCCCTTCCCCCCGACATGCGAACGCCCCGGCCATGGGGCCGGGGCGCGGATGACGGCACGATCCTTGGGGGGATCAGGCAAGCTTGGGATAGAGGAAGACCGTCGTCTCCATCGGCACGCGCTCGTAGAGGTCGATCATGTGATCGTTCACCAGCCGCGCGCAGCCATTCGACACGGCGGTGCCGATGGTCGAGGGGGCGTTGGTGCCGTGGATGCGCAGATAGGTGTCGCGGGTGCCTTCGAAGAGATAGAGCGCACGGGCGCCGAGCGGGTTGTCGGGGCCGCCCTCCATGCCGTCCTCGTATTTCTTGTACTTCTCGGGCTCGCGCTCGATCATGTTCGGCGTCGGCGTCCAGCTCGGCCATTCCTTCTTGGCGCCGATCCGGAACACGCCCGTCTCGTAGAGCCCGGCCCGGCCGACACCCACGGAGTAGCGCATCGCCTGACCGCCCTCCATCGTCCAGTAGAGCGCGAAGCGGTTGGGATCGACATGGATCTCGCCCGGATTCATGCTTGCGGGGATCTGGACCATCCGGGGCTGGTATTTCTCGGGCAGCTGCGCGGCGCCGCCGGTGTCATGCGCCGCGGCGCGCGTGCCGAGGATGCCGAGCGCCGCGCCCGCGGCCAGAAAGTAACGTCTGTCAATCATGTTCAGTGCCTCCGGCAGAAAAATCGGCTGGACGGGGTCGGAGTTCCCGCGACCGCGTAAATTCATGACACACGGCACGGGCAATACCGGCGTCACCCCTTCGATCTGGCACGTGACCCGCCCCGAGACAAGCTGTTGCCCATCAAGCCCGCGTCAGCGCCCGCTCGATCCGGCGCAGCGCCAGATCGGCGCAGATCGCCATCAGCGCGACCAGCAGCGCGCCTTGCAGCACGAAGGCGGTGTTGCCCGATTGCAGGCCGGCGATGATCACCTCGCCCAGACCCACCGCGCCGACGGTGCTGCCGATCGTGGCGGTGCCGATATTGATCACCGTGGAGAGCCGCAGGCCGGTGAGGATCACCGGGGCGGCCAGCGGCAGCTCGACCCGCCACAGCCGCTGCGCGCCCGCCAGCCCCATGCCGCGCGCCGCCTCGCGCACCGTGGCAGGCACGCCGCGCAGCCCCGCCACCGTGTTTTCGAACACCGGCAAAAGCCCGTAGGCGCAGAGCGCGAGGAAGGTCGGCTCGAAGCCGAAGCCCAGGAGCGGCACCGCGATGGCGAGCACAGCGATCGGCGGGAAGGTCTGGCCCAGATTGGAGATCATGCGCGCCAGCGTCATGAAATCAGCCCCCGCCGGGCGGGTGACCAACACCCCCAGCAGCACACCGACCGCGCAGGCCACCGCCCCCGCCGCCGCGACCAGCGCCAGGTGCCAGCCGACCAGCACCCGGATGGGCTGTCGGTCGTAGAGCAGCACTTGCCCCGGCTCGGCCACGAGCCGCAGCAGCGGGCTCATCAGCTCGGGCCGCAGGACGAGGGCCACGAACAGCGCAAACAGCGCCGCGAGCGCGAGGCCCGCGCGGCTCAAGGCGCGCCCCGCGCGCCGGTGCGCCAGATGTCCTCGGCCCGGATCTCGGCCGTCACCCGGCCCTCCTCGACCACGGCGAGGCTGTCGCCCGCCTCCCAGATCAGCCGCGAGGCGGCCTCGCGCAGCGTGTCGTCGGGCGACACCCACTGGTTCGGCGCGGGCGCATCGGCTGCGGGGCGCGACAGCTCGCGCACCCGGTGCAGCGACAGGATGCGCAAGGCGCGGTCGTCGAGCCCGACGAACTGGCGCACGAAGCCCTCGCGCGGGCCGCGCAGCAGCCGCTCGGGCGTGTCGATCTGAAGGATCTGGCCCGCATCCATCACCGCGATCCGGTCGGCGAGGCGAAAGGCCTCGTCCATGTCATGGGTGACGAGGATGGCGGTAATGCCGCGCCTGCGGCGGATCGCGGTGAACTCGTCCTGCAGCCGGCCGCGGGTCACCGGGTCGAGCGCGCCGAAGGGCTCGTCCATCAGCAGCATCGCGGGCTCGGCCGCCATGGCGCGGGCGACGCCGACGCGCTGCTGCTGCCCGCCCGACAGCTCGGACGGATACTTGTCGGCATATTCGGAGGCTTCGAGGCCGAACAGCTCCAGAAGCTCCTCGACGCGCGCGCGCACCCGCGCCCTGTCCCAGCGCAGCAGGCGCGGCACGGTGCCGATGTTCTGCGCCACGGTCCAGTGCGGAAACAGCCCCACCCCCTGGATCACGTAGCCGATGCCCCGGCGCAGCGCGTCGGGCGAGACCTCGCGCGCGTCGCGCCCGTCGATCTCGATATGGCCCGCATCCGGCTCGATCAGCCGGTTGAGCATCCGCAGCGTCGTCGACTTGCCGCAGCCCGAGGTGCCGACCAGCGCCAGCACCTCGCCATGCGCGACCTCGAAATCGAGCCCCTCAACGGCGGTGACGCCCTCGAAGCTCTTGCGCAGTCCCGATACGCGTATCATCGCGCCCCTCCCCGTCTGGTCAGCTCGATGCCCACGTCGAACAGAAGGCTCGCGAGGATCGCCATCGCCACGATCGGCACCGTGCCCAGAAGCACGAGATCCATCGCCGCCTGCCCCATGCCGCGAAACACCAGCGTGCCGAAACCGCCGCCGCCGATCAGCGCGGCCACCGCGGCGAGCCCGATGTTCTGCACCACGACGATGCGGATGCCGGTGAGGATCACCGGCGCAGCGAGCGGCAGCTCGACCCGCGCCAGAAGCCGGGCGCGCGACATGCCCATGCCGCGGCCCGCGTCGCGCATCGTCTCGGGCACGCCGGCGAGGCCGGCATAGGTGTTGGCGACGATCGGCAGCAATGCGTAGAGCGCCAGCGCCACGATGGCGGGTGCCGCGCCGATGCCGCCCACGCCCCAGTCGCGCAAGGCGGGCACCGCGCGCGACAGCGCGCCCAAGGGCAGCATGAGCAGGCCGAACATGGCGATGCTCGGCGTCGTCTGCAGAAGATTGAGCGCGGGCAGGATCACCATCCGCGCCCGTGGCCCGGCGAAACAGGCCCAGCCCAGCGGCAGGCCGATCGCCAGCGCCGGGATCAGGCTGCCGATCACCAGCCGCAGATGCCCGCCCAGAGCGGCGTCGAACACGTCGCGGTTGGTGTCGTATTCGCGCAGGATCGACAGCGCGTCGAACAGGCCCGCGCGCAGCGCAACGGCAAAGACCGCCGCAGGCAACAGCAGCGCCGAGATCCGCGCCCAGGCGCCGAGCGACATCCGCGCCACCGCATCCGCCGCCGCCAGCGCCAGAAAGGCCGCCGCGATCCAGAAGCCGCCGCCGAGCGAGACCCGCGCGAATTCGGGCGCATCCGCCGACAGCGCCGCCGCCCCCTGCCCCACGCTCCATAACAGCACCGCCAGAGCGCCCAGCGCGCAGGCGAGGCGGACGGCCTGCGCCCGCGCCCAGACGGTGCCGAGCGCGAGCGCCGACAGCGCCAGGGCGGCAATGATCGCGCCGCCCTCGGGCGACCAGATCATCACGCCGTCGCCGCTGACGATGCGGTTGGCGCGGAAATTCAGATAGGGCAGCAGCGCCAGCCCGGCGAGCGCGGGCAGCGCATAGACCGCCGCCGCCCGCCGGGATGCCTCTCGCATCTTGCCGTTCCGGCCGATCAGTCGAGCAGCCCGGCCTGCGTCAGGTGATCGCGCGCCACGTCGGCGGCGTTCTCGCCGCCAAGCTGGATGCGGGCGTTGAGCGATTGCAGGGTCTCGAGGTCGAGCCCCTCGAAGACCGGCTTCAGCAGCTCCTCGATCTCGGGGTTCTCCTCGAGCGCGTCGCGGCGGATGATCGGCGCGGGCTCGTAGACCGGCTGCACCGACTTGTCGTCGGCCATGACCTTGAGCCCGACCTCGGCGATCGCGCCATCGGTGCCGTAGGCCATCGCGGCGTTGGCGCCGTCGATCTGCTCGGCCGCGGCGCGGATCGTCGCCGCCGTGTCGCCGCCCGACAGGATCACCAGCTGATCATTGGGCAGCTCGAAGCCGTAAGCCTCCTGGAAGGCGGGCAGAGCCGCGTCGGAGTTCACGAATTCGGAGGAGGCCGCGAGCTTGATCTCGCCGCCCTCGGAGATGAAGGCGCCCATGTCGGACATGGTCTCGAGCCCGTGCTCCTCGGCCAGATCGGCGCGCAGGGCGATGGCCCATGTGTTGTTGGCGGGCGCGGGCGTCAGCCAGACGATGTCGTTGGCCTCGGCGTCGAGCCTCGACACCTCGTCATAGGCCGCCTGCGCGTCGCGCCAGATCTCGGCATCGGCCTGATCGAAGAAGAAGGCGCCGTTGCCGGTATATTCGGGGTAGAGGTCGATCTCGCCGCCGGTGATCGCCTGGCGCACGATCGGCGTCGCGCCGAGGCTGATCCGGTCCTCGACCTCGATCCCGGCATCCTCGAGCACGAATTTCATCATGTTGCCTAGGAGCGCGCCCTCGGTATCGGCCTTGGAGCCGATGACCACCTCGGCCGAGGCGAGCGTGCCCGCGCCCAGCGCGGTGGCGACGGTGATGGCGAAAATCGATGTGGCGCGCATGGCGATGCCCTTTGTGCGAATGAAACCGGTCACTTCCACCTGCCGGGGCCGCGACCTGCGAAAGGGTAGCCGTGCCCTGCCGCGCATCAAGCGGAAATATGGCCCCGCCTTCGCATGGGCGGCATCGCTTTCAGGAACCGGGGGCCGATCACGCGGTTGAGAGACGGACACCAGCCAAGCAGAGGGACCTTGGTTCATGCAAGACGAGGAACTGCGCCCGCAGGAGACGGGCCGCGCCCAAGGCAGCGCACGCGAGATGCAAGTACTGGCCGCTTCGCGCATCTGCATCGAAGGGATCGACCCCGAGATCGACGGCGGACGCTTTGCCGCCAAATGCGTCGCCAGGCGCCCCTTCACCGTGCGGGCCGACATCTTCGGCGAAGGCCATGACAGCATCCGCGCCGCCCTGCTGTGGTGGCGGCAGGGCTCGGACGAGATCCACGAAGTGCCGATGGAGTTCCTCGTCAACGACCGCTGGGAGGGCCGCTTCACCCCGCCCGAGAACGCGCTCTACCGCTACACGCTGATCGGCTGGAAGGATGATTTCCTCGGCTGGCGCAAGGACACGGCCAAGAAGATCGCCGCCGGGCTCAATGTCGATGTCGAGGCCGAGATGGGCCACCGGCTCGTCGCCAATTCGCGCGACCACGCGCCCGAGGGCGAGGGGCGCGCGGCGCTCGAAAGCCTCGTCCACGCGACCAATCATGGCAGCACCGAGGAGCGGCTCGACATCCTCATGAACGAGGAGACGCTGGCGCTGATGACCCGCGCGGGCCGCCGCTACGGGCTTACCCGCTACGAGCGCGACCTCGCCGTCTTTGCCGACCGCGAGATCGCGGCCTTTTCGGCGTGGTACGAGATGTTTCCGCGCTCGGCCGCGCCCGGCACGCGCCACGGCACCTTCCGCGACGTGATCGAGCGGCTTCCTTACGTGCAAGATCTCGGCTTCGACGTGCTCTACTTCACCCCGATCCACCCGATCGGGCGCACCAACCGCAAGGGGCGCAACAACACGCTGACGCCAGAGGCGGGCGATGTCGGCTCGCCCTATGCGATCGGCTCCGAGGAGGGCGGGCACACCGCGATCCACCCCGAGCTCGGCACCATCGAGGATTTCGACGCGCTGGTGGCGGAGGCGCGCGGCCACGGGCTCGAGATCGCGCTCGACATCGCGCTCAACGCCTCGCCCGATCACCCGTGGATCAAGGAGCATCCCGACTGGTTCGAATGGCGGCCCGACGGCTCCATCGCCTATGCCGAGAACCCGCCCAAGAAATACGAGGACATCGTCAATTTCCGCTACTACCTCGAGGATGGCAGCCCCAACGCCCCCTATTGGGAGGCGGTACGCGACATGTTCCTCTACTGGGCCGATCACGGCGTGCTGAACTTCCGGGTCGACAACCCGCACACCAAGCCCTTCCCCTTCTGGGAGTGGATCATCGACGAGGTGCGCGCGCGCCATCCCGGCGCGGTGTTCCTGTCGGAGGCCTTCACCCGGCCCAAGATGATGAAGCGGCTGGCCAAGCTCGGCTACAACCAGTCCTACAGCTACTTCACATGGCGCAACACCAAGGCGGAGCTGACCGAATACCTGACCGAGCTGACGCAGGAAGAGTGCCGCCACTACATGCGGCCGAACTTCTTCGTCAACACGCCCGACATCAATCCGTATTTCCTCCAGAGCTCGGGCCGCGCCGGGCACCGCATCCGGCTTGCGCTGGCGGCGACGCTGGGCGGCAATTACGGCGTCTACAATGGCTACGAGATCTGCGAGGCCGCGCCGATCCCCGGCAAGGAAGAGTATCTCGACAGCGAGAAATACGAGATCCGCGACTGGGATTTCGACCGCGAGGGCCACATCAAGGACGATATCCGCCTGCTCAACGGCATCCGCCGCAAGCACGCCGCGATGCGCGACTTCACCAATCTGGAGTTCTTCGACGCGCATGACGACGCGGTGCTGTGCTATGGCCGCTTCGACCGCGCCAGCGACAGCTACCTGCTGTTTCATGTGCTGCTCGACCCGCATGCCGGGCGCGACTTCGCCTTCGACCTGCCGCTGTGGCGCTTCGATCTGCCCGACGAGGCCTCGATCGAGGTGCAGGACGCGATCCACGGCAATCATTTCACCTGGCACGGCAAGGAGCATCACCTGACGCTCGACCCCGAAAACCGGCCCTATGCGATCTGGCGACTGATCCCGCCGGGAGGAGCGAGAGACTGATGGAAGACCACGCAACCACCCCCGCCGCCTCGGACGCGATCGATAACAACCAGCGCGACTGGTACAAGGACGCGGTGATCTACCAGCTTCACGTCAAGGCCTATCAGGACAGCAATGGCGACGGCATCGGCGATTTCGCCGGGCTGATGAACCGGCTCGACCATGTCGAGGAGCTGGGCGCCACCGCCGTGTGGCTGCTGCCCTTCTACCCCTCGCCGCTGCGCGACGACGGCTACGACATCCAGGAATACACCGAGATCAACCCGCAATACGGCAACATGGACGAGTTCCGCGCCTTCGTGGACGAGGCCCATCGCCGCGGGCTGCGGGTGATCACCGAGCTGGTGATCAACCACACCTCGGACCAGCATGAATGGTTCCAGCGCGCCCGCCACGCCCCCAAGGGCAGCCCCGAGCGCGATTTCTACGTCTGGTCGGACGATCCGAGCAAGTGGATGGACAAGACGCGGGTGATCTTCAACGACACCCATGACAGCAACTGGACATGGGACCCGGTCGCGGAGCAGTTCTACTGGCACCGCTTCTTCGACCACCAGCCCGACCTGAACTTCGACAATCCCGAAGTCCTGAAGGAAGTGCTGCGGGTCATGCATTTCTGGCTCGACATGGGGGTCGACGGGCTCAGGCTCGACGCGATCCCCTATCTCGTGGAGCGCGACGGCACCAACAACGAGAACCTGCCCGAGACGCATGACGTGCTGAAGGCGATCCGCGCCGATCTCGACGCGCATTACCCCGACAAGATGCTTCTGGCCGAGGCCAACCAGTGGCCCGAGGACACCCGCCCCTATTTCGGCGAGGGCGACGAGTGCCACATGGGCTTCCACTTCCCGCTCATGCCGCGCATGTACATGGCGGTGGCGCAGGAGGACCGGCACCCGATCACCGACATCATCCGCCAGACGCCCGACATCCCCGAGGATTGCCAATGGGCGATCTTTTTGCGCAACCATGACGAGCTGACGCTCGAAATGGTGACCGACAAGGAGCGCGACTATCTCTGGGACACCTATGCCAGCGACAAGCGCGCGCGGATCAACATGGGCATCCGCCGCCGTCTCGCGCCGCTCATGCAGAACGACCGGCGCAAGATCGAGCTTCTGAACTCGCTCCTGATGTCGATGCCCGGCACGCCGATCCTCTATTACGGCGACGAGATCGGCATGGGCGACAACATCTACCTGGGCGACCGCGACGGCGTGCGCACGCCGATGCAATGGTCGCCCGACCGCAATGCGGGCTTCAGCCAGGCCGACCCGCAGCGGCTCTACCTGCCGACCATTCAGGATTCGATCTACGGCTTTCAGGCGCTCAACGTCGAGAGCCAGTCCAAGGACCCCTCCTCGCTTCTGAACTGGATGCGCCGCATGGTGCAGGTCCGCTCGAACCACACGGTGTTCGGGCGCGGCGAGATGAAGCTACTTTATCCCAGCAATCGCCGCGTGCTCGCCTATATCCGCGAGCATGAGGGCGAGGCGGTGCTTTGCGTCGCCAATCTGGGGCGCGCCGCGCAGGCGGTGGAGATCGACCTCTCGGCCTATCAGGGCCGCGTGCCGATCGAGCTGACCGGGCATTCGGCCTTCCCGCCCGTTGGCGCGCTGCCCTATCTCATCACCCTGCCCTCCTACGGCTTCTACTGGTTCCTTCTGGCGGATGAGGATCAGGCCCCGGCCTGGCACACCGCGCCGCAGCAGATCCTGCCCGAATTCGTGACGCTGACCACCCGCGACGGGCGCGTCTCCTCGGCCATCTCTGGCCGCGACGGGCGGCTCCTGGGCACCGACGTGCTGCCCAAGTTCCTGCCGCTCCAGCGCTGGTTCGGCGCCAAGGACGAACGCATCACCCGCGTCGGCATCGAGCCCCTGGCCGAGATCGGCGGCAATGGCGCGCTGGGCCTCATCGATGTCGAGGTCGGCGGCGAGACGCAGCATTACCTGCTGCCGCTGGCCTCGGTCTGGGGCGAGGACAGCGTCTCCTTCGGCTCGTCGACGCTGGGCTACACCATGGCCAAGCTGCGCCGCGGCCCGACGGTGGGCGGTCTGATCGACGGCACCGCCGACGAGACGCTGATGGGCGAGCTCTTCGCCGCGCTGCGCGAGGGCCACGAGACCGACACACCGCGCGGCCGCCTCGTCTTTGCGCCCAGCGCCGCGATGGGAGAGATCGAGGAGCCGGGCGCGCCGCGGCTTCTCAATGTCGAGCAGTCCAACGCCACCGTCGCCTTCTCCGACAAGGCGGTGCTCAAGGTCTACCGCCGCCTGCGCGCGGGCACCCAGCCCGATATCGAGGTGGCGCGCTTCCTGACGGATGTGGCGGGCTTCGACGGCACGCCCGCCTATCTGGGCGAGATCGCGCTGCGCCCCGATGAGGGCGAGGCCACCTCGCTCGGCGCCGCCTTCGCCTATGTCGCCAACCAGGGCGACGCCTGGGCCGCGCTGACCAATGCGCTCGACCGCTATTTGCAGGATCACGCCACGGGCAACGAGGACGAGGCCCCGCCCTACCTGTCGGTGCTCGGCATCGCGGAAATCCTGGGCCAGCGCACCGCCGAGATGCATCGCGCGCTGGCGCATCCGACCGAGGACCCGGCCTTTGCCGCCGAGCCGCTGACCGGCGGCGAGCTCACCGCGCTGTGCGACGAGGTGCGCGCCGAGACGGTGGCCATGCTCGACCGGCTCAAGGGGATGCGCGAGCTGTCGGAGCGCGCGAGCGATTATGCCTCGCGCATCCTCGACAGGCGCGACGCGCTGATCGCGCGGATCGACGCGGTCTCGAAGATGGACGCCTCGGGCAAGCTCACCCGCATCCATGGCGATTATCACCTCGGACAGGTGCTGATGGCGCAGAACGACGTCATGATCATCGATTTCGAGGGCGAGCCGCGCCGCAGCCTCGACGAGCGCCGCGCCAAGAGCCACGCGCTGCGCGACGTGGCCGGCATGCTGCGCTCGCTCGACTACGCCGCACAATCGGCGCTGCGCTGGGCCGAAAGCTCAGGCACCGATGGCGAGGAGGCCGACGCGCTGATCCGCGACTGGCACAAGGGCGCGGTGCGCGATTTCATGGCCGCCTATGACGGCGTCATCGCCGAGAGCCCGGCCCATCCCGACGACCCGCGCTTCGCCGCCGCCCTCCTGGATCTCTTCGTGATCCAGAAAGCGGTTTACGAGGTGGGCTATGAGCTTGCCAGCCGCCCTGCATGGGTGGACATTCCATTGAGCGGCCTGCTCGACCTGATCGACGAAGAGGACACCCAATGACGACCAACGCGAGCGACACCATGCCCGCATCGGCCCCCGACGCCAGCCGCATCGAGGCGATCATCCGGGGCCGCATGGGCGACCCGTTCGAGATCCTCGGCCCGCACAAGACCGACGGCGGCGCGATGGGGCTGACCGTCTTCGCCCCCGACGCCGCCGAGGTCCGGGCGCTGACGCCCGAGGGCGACGAGATCGCGCCGCTCACCCGCATCAACCCCGAGGGCGTGTTCTGGGGCGAGATGCCCGAGGGCTTCGATTACGGCACCCCCTACCGGCTGGCCATGCGCGCGGGCGACCACAGTTGGGAGCGCGACGATCCCTACCGCTTCACCCCCGTGCTGGGCGAGATGGACGAATATCTCGTTGCCGAAGGCCGCCACGAGGAGATCTGGAAGCGGCTTGGCGCGCATCCCGTCACCCATGAAGGGGTCGAGGGGGTGAGCTTCGCCGTCTGGGCGCCCAATGCCCGGCGCGTCAGCGTCGTGGGGCAGTTCAACGCCTGGGACGGCCGCCGCCACCCGCTGCGCCGCCGCTTCGGCGCGGGGCTGTGGGAGCTCTTCGTGCCCGGCCTCGCCATGGGCGATCTCTACAAGTTCGAGATCGTCGGCGCGCATGGCGACCTGCAACCGCTGAAGGCCGACCCGATGTCGTTCCGGCAGGAGCAGCCCCCCGCCACCGGCTCCATCGTGCATGGCATGCACCGCCACGACTGGCAGGACGGCGACTGGATGGAGAGCCGCGCCAAGGGCTCGCTGCATGACAAGCCGGTCTCGATCTACGAGGTGCATCTGGGCAGCTGGCGCCGCGGCGCCGATGGCGAGGTGCTCGATTACGACACGATCGGCGGGCTGCTGGTCGATTATCTCACCGAGATGAACTTCACCCATGTGGAGTTCATGCCGGTCTCCGAGCATCCCTTCACCGGCTCGTGGGGCTACCAGCCCGTCGGCCTCTTCGCGCCGACCTCGCGCTACGGCACGCCGGAACAGTTCGCCGCCATGGTCGACCGGCTGCACCAGGCGGGCATTGGCGTCATCGTCGACTGGGTGCCCGCGCATTTCCCCTCGGACGCGCATGGCCTCGCCAATTTCGACGGCACCGCGCTTTACGAGCACGCCGATCCGCGGCAGGGCTTCCACCAGGACTGGAACACGCTGATCTACAATTTCGGGCGCAACGAGGTGGCGAACTTCCTGCGCTGCTCGGGCACCTTCTGGCTCGACAAGTATCACATCGACGCGCTGCGCGTGGATGCGGTCGCCTCGATGCTCTATCTCGACTATTCGCGCAACGAGGGCGAATGGATCCCCAACCAGTATGGCGGGCGCGAGAATCTCGACGCGATCGAATTCCTCAAGGGCACCAACCACCAGGTCGAGGCGCGCACGCCGGGTGCCGCCACCATCGCCGAGGAAAGCACCGCCTTCCCGGGCGTCAGCCGCCCCGTCGATCAGGGGGGTCTGGGCTTCGACTTCAAATGGAACATGGGCTGGATGCATGACAGCCTGAGCTACATCCAGAACGACCCCGTCCACCGCAAGTACAACCACCACCAGATGACCTTCTCGATCCATTACGCATGGTCCGAGAACTTCGTCCTGCCGATCAGCCATGACGAGGTGGTGCATGGCAAGGGCTCGCTTCTCAACAAGATGCCGGGCGACCGCTGGCAGAAATTCGCGAATCTGCGCGCCTATCTGGGCTTCATGTGGACCCATCCGGGCAAGAAGCTTCTGTTCATGGGCTGCGAGTTCGGTCAGGAGCGCGAGTGGAACCACGACGTCTCGCTCGACTGGCATCTTCTGGAGGACGAGAAGCACAAGGGCGCGCAGAGCCTCGTGCGCGACCTCAACCGCATCTACCGCGACGAGAAGGCGCTGCACGCGCTTGACTGCGACCCGCACGGCTTCGAATGGGTCGACGGCGCGGATGACGAACGCTCGATCTTCGCCTTTCTGCGCAAGGCCGACAGCGGCACCCGCCCCGCGCTCGTCATCTCCAACATGACGCCCGTGGTGCGCGAGGAGTACCATATCGGCCTGCCCGAGGGCGGCGACTGGGTGGAGCTGCTCAACACCGATGACGAGGCCTATGGCGGCTCTGGCGTGGTCAATACCGGCAAGCTGAAGAGCCGGCAGGAGGAATGCCACGGGCGCTCGGTCTCGCTGTCGCTGCGCCTGCCGCCCTTGGCGACGGTGATCCTCGTTCCCGACCGCTGAAACCGTTCGGGCCGGGATCTTCGGCCCGAATGACGCGCACGGGCCGGGCTTGTCCCGGCCCTTTTTCCCTTGGAGCCCGCATGACCGACCTCGTCCGACTGAGCCATCACCACGGGATCACCACCGAATATGACGACCCCTCGGGCGAGGGCACGCGCCCCGTGCCGGAGGCGACGCTGCGCCTGATCCTGCGCAAGATCGGCGTCGATCCCGACGGGCCGATCGATGGCCCCGCCGCGCCGCAGAAGATGGAGGTGCCGGAAGACGGCGTCTGCCACTTTCCCGAATGGCTGGAGCGCGCGCCGGGCTGGGGCGTCTTCTGCCAGCTCTACGAGCTGCGCTCGGCGCGCAACCACGGCATCGGCGATTTCACCGATCTCTCCGAAATGGCCCGCATCGCGGGCCGGGCGGGCGCGGATTTCCTCGGGGTGAACCCGCTGCACGCGCTGTTTCCGGGCGATCCCTCGCGCCGCAGCCCCTTCTTCCCCTCGACCCGCAGCTTCCTGAGCCCGGTCTACATCGCGCTCGACGCGCTGGCAGGCCACGACCCCGCCGATATCGACGCAGGCGCGCTGCGCGCGAAAGATCTGGTGGATTACGACGCGGTGGTGCCCGCCAAGCTTTCCGCGCTGCGCGCCGCCTTCGAGCGCAGGCCCTTCGACGGCGACGAGGCGGCGTTCGAGACCTTCGTGCAGGAGGGCGGCACGCCGCTCTACCGTCACGCGCTGTTCGAGGCGCTCTCGCTCGCCATGTCGGCCGAGGGCCACGGCGCGGGCTGGCAGGGCTGGCCAGAGGCGATGCGGGACGTTGAGGGCCCGCAGGTCGCGGATTTTGCCGAAAAGAACGCGCAGGAGATCCGCTTTCATCTCTGGCTGCAATGGCAGGCCACGCGCCAGCTCGACGCGGCGCAGGCCTGCGCGCATGAGGCGGGGATGCGCATCGGCCTTTATCTCGATCTCGCCGTGGGCGAGGCGCCCGACGGCTCGGCCAGCTGGGGCGGCGGCGAGACGCAGATGACCGAGCTGGCGGTCGGCGCGCCGCCCGATGTCTTCGCCTCCGAGGGGCAGTATTGGGGGCTTTCCGCCTTCAACCCCGGCACGCTGGCGGCGCGCGATTTCGCGCCCTTCCGCGACATGATCGCGGCCCAGCTCGCCCATGCGGGCGCGCTCAGGATCGATCACGCCATGGCGCTGTGGCAGCTTTTCCTGATCCCCGACGGGGAGCCCGCGAGTGCGGGCGCGCATCTGCGCTATCCCTTCTCGGAGCTCTTGCGCGTTCTGGCGCATGAAAGCCGCGCGCGCGAGGCGGTGGTGATCGGCGAGGATCTGGGCTTCGTGCCGCCGGGCTTCCGCGAGGCGATGCAGGCGGCGAACATCCTCTCCTACTCGATCCTCTACTTCGAAAAGGAGGGCGACCGCTTCAAGCGCCCCGAGGAATACCGCCCCACCGCGCTGGCCTGTCTTTCGACCCATGACCTGCCGGTGCTGGAGCGCTGGTGGGCGGGCGAGGACATTGCGCTGCGCCGCGAGCTGGGGCTGGTGGGCGAGGCCGACAGCGACGCCCATGCCAGGGAGCGCACCCGCGAGCGCCGCGCGCTTCTGGATGCGATGCGCCGCGCGGGCGCGCTTCGCGGGCGGCTGCCGCGGCAAAAGGAGATGCCGCAGGAGGTGCTGGTCGCAGCGCATCGCTACCTCGCGCGCACCCGCGCGGCGCTGGTCGGCGTGCGTCTGGCGGACATGGTGGGCCCCAAGGCGCCGACCAACATGCCCGGCACGGTGGACGACTACCCCAACTGGCGCCCGCGCGCGCCGCTCGACCTGTCGGACATCGCCACCCATCCCGATTTTCGCGCCGTGACGGCGATGATGCGCTTCGAGCGTCCACGCGACGCTTGACAGCCGCCCTGCCGCGGCGGCAGGGTGGCCGCACTTCACCAGGGGGGCCCCGGCAAGGGGCTGAGACAGTGCTGGCGAGGTCCTTACCGGACCCACGCGCGCACGGACCCTTCGAACCTGATCCAGTTCATACTGGCGTAGGGACGGTGCGCGGCTGTCGGGCGTTCGGGGCTTCCCCCTGCCCCTTTGCCGCTTCTCCACCCCCGCTGTCATGCTGGATCGTCACCGCCGCAAAAGGACGCCGCATGACGATCAACACCACCCCGCCCGAGCTGCCCCGCGTGACCACCGGGCCGCTGCCCGCCTCCTCCAAGATCCATGTCGCGGGGCGGCTGCACGCGCAGATCCGCGTGCCGATGCGCGAGATCGCGCTGCATCCCAGCGCGGGCGAGCCCGACCTGCGGGTCTATGACGCCTCGGGCCCCTATACCGACATCGAGGCCGCGATCGACACCGCCGCGGGCCTCCCCCGCCCGCGCGAGGGCTGGATCGCCGCGCGCGGCGACACCGAAAGCTACGAGGGCCGCCGCATCCGCCCCGAGGACAATGGCCGCGACGCGGCGAGCGGCAAGCTGCGCCCCTTTCCGCGCGCCCATGCGCCGCGCCGCGCGACCGATGACCGCGCCGTCACCCAGCTTGCCTATGCCCGCGCGGGCATCGTCACGCCCGAGATGGAATATGTCGCGATCCGCGAGAACATGGGCCGCGACGCCGCGCTGGCGCGGGCGCGCGACGGCGAAAGCTTCGGTGCGGCGATCCCCGATCACGTGACGCCCGAATTCGTGCGGGACGAGATCGCGCGCGGCCGCGCCATCATCCCCGCCAACATCAACCACCCCGAGCTCGAGCCGATGATCATCGGCCGCAATTTCCTCGTGAAGATCAACGCCAATATCGGCAACTCCGCCGTCACCTCCTCGATGGAGGAGGAGGTCGAGAAGATGGTCTGGGCGATCCGCTGGGGCGCGGACACGGTGATGGACCTCTCCACGAGCCGCGACATCCACGACATCCGCGACTGGATCCTGCGCAATTCGCCCGTGCCGATCGGCACGGTCCCGCTCTATCAGGCGCTGGAGAAGGTCGGCGGCATCGCCGAGGACCTCACATGGGAGGTGTTCCGCGACACGCTGATCGAGCAGGCCGAGCAGGGCGTGGATTACTTCACCATCCATGCCGGGCTCAGGCTGCACCACGTGCCGCTCACCATCGACCGGGTCACCGGCATCGTCAGCCGCGGCGGCTCGATCATGGCCAAGTGGTGCCTGCACCATCACCGCGAGAGCTTTCTCTACGAGCATTTCGAGGAAATCTGCGAAATCTGCCGCCGCTACGACGTCTCGTTCAGCCTGGGCGACGGGCTGCGCCCCGGCTCGATCGCCGACGCCAACGACGCGGCGCAGTTCGCCGAGCTCGAGACGCTGGGCGAGCTGACGCAGATCGCCAGGAGGCATGACTGCCAGGTGATGATCGAAGGCCCCGGCCATGTCGCCATGCACAAGATCAAGGAGAACATGGACAAGCAGCTCGCCTGCTGCGACGAGGCGCCCTTCTACACGCTGGGGCCGCTCACCACCGACATCGCGCCGGGCTACGATCACATCACCTCCGGCATCGGCGCTGCGATGATCGGCTGGTTCGGCTGCGCGATGCTGTGCTACGTCACACCCAAGGAGCATCTGGGCCTGCCCGACCGCGACGACGTGAAGACCGGCGTCATCACCTACAAGATCGCGGCCCATGCCGCCGATCTGGCCAAGGGGCATCCGGGCGCGCAGCTGCGCGACGACGCGCTGTCGCGCGCGCGGTTCGAGTTCCGCTGGGAGGACCAGTTCAACCTCGCGCTCGATCCCGACACGGCGCGCTCCATGCATGACGAGACGCTGCCCAAGGACGCGCACAAGACGGCGCATTTCTGCTCCATGTGCGGGCCGAAATTCTGCTCCATGCGGATCAGCCACGACATCCGCTCGGAGGCGCAGAAGGAGGGCATGGCGAAGATGGCCGAGAAGTTCCGCGAGGGCGGCGCGCTCTACCTGCCCAAGGCCGAGACCTGAGAGCGGGCCAGAGGCCGCGTGGCGGCGGGCCGGGTCACGCCCCGGCCCGCCGCTTCCGCCCGCCGCCCCGACCTCAGCTTTCGGTGGCGAGCGCCTTCTCGGGCGCGCGGCCTTGCCGCGCCGCCATCCGCTCGCGGTGGACCACGTAAGCCCCCGAGCCGAGGATGATCGCCGTGCCCAGCGCCGTCGTCGCATCGGGCAGATCGCCGAAGACGAGATATCCCAGCGCCACCGCGCCGACGATCTCCAGATACTGGAACGGCGCGAGCAGCCCCGCCTCCGAGCGGCGGAACGCCTCGGCGATGAGCAGGAAGGTCGCCGCCGAAAGCAGCCCCGCCAGCACCATCACCGCCCAGACCCAGGCCGGGGCGCGAAGCGCGGCAAGGCCCGGCCCCTCCATCAGCGTCATCGTCCCGAACAGGGCGAGCGCGATCAGCGCCGCGTAGAAGGTGGCCCCGGTCTGGATCGTCAGCGCCGAGCGCGTGGCCGAGGCGCTGCGCAGGATCACCGCGTTGAGCGCGAAGCCGGTCGCCGCCAGCAGCGGCAGGAGCGCCGCCGGGGTGAAGCCCTCGAAGCCCGGGCGGATCACCACCAGCGCGCCGACGAAGCCCACCGCGACGGCGGCATAGCGGCGCGGCCCGACCTTTTCGCCCAGAAGCGGTGCCGCCAGCAGCACGAGGATCAGCGGCTCCACGAAGAAGATCGCGATGGCGGTGGCGATCGGCATCACCGCGAACGCGCTGACGAGGCTGGTCATGGTGACGACCGAACACAGGCCCGACAGCATCAGCACCGGCGAGAACATCGCCCCGCGCAGCCTGTGGCGCAAGAGCAGCGCCAGGCCGACGAGGGTCGTGGCCTGAAAGCCGAAGCGCCACAGCACCACCTCGGTGGCGGGCATCACGCCGGTAAGCAGCTTGGCCAGCGTGTCGCCCATGGGCAAGAGCGCCATGGCGATGATCATCAGCGCGATGCCGGTGCCGGCGGGGCCGTGATCGCTGCGGCGGGCGGAGGCGACGGGGCTCTTGGTGCGGGGTCGGATCATGAACGTCTCCAAAGATGCGCGCGCCGCGATCCTCGGGGCGCGCGGACGTCCGGGCGTCCGGGACGGGAATGGTGAACTGGCCGCGGGCCCGGGCGACGCCATCGCCGCGCCCGTGATCGACCGTCCCACAGGGCTAGTGATCCCGCCCGCCTTGGTCAAGTCACGGGCAAGCCGCGCAAGTCAGCCTTGCGGCGCGGGCAATGACAGCCGCTCGGGCCGCGCGGCCTCGTGCCGCGCCCGGTTCGCGCGCTCCTCGCGGTCCCGGGCCAGCGCCTCGCGCAGCCGCCCGTCGAGCCGTTCGGCCACATGGGCGGGCGCGCGGAACCAGTCGGTCGACCAGACCCGCTCGATCCGCCAGCCAAGGCCCTCGAGCACCGATTGGCGCACCCGGTCGCGGTCGCGCGCGGTGGCCGCCGAATGATAGGTCGCGCCGTCGCATTCCACGCCCGCAAGATAGGCCCCGCCCCGGTCGGGATGCACCACCGCGAGGTCGATCCGGTAGCCCGAAACGCCGATCTGGGTCCGCACCTCCCAGCCCTTGGCCTCGAGGCTGCGCGCCACCGCTTCCTCGAAGGGGGTCTCGGCCGGGCCGAGGCTGCCCTCGTCGCGCGCGGGCAGCGCCACCGCGCCGCGCTCGGCATAATCGAGAAAGGCCTTGAGATCGGCGACGCCGCGCGCGCGGGTCCGGCCCAGATCGATCTCCTCGGCCCCGAGCGAGGCAAAGACATGCAGCGCCCGGCGCGCCCGCGTGATCGCGACATTGAGCCGCCGCTCACCGCCCTCGGCGTTGAGCGCGCCGAAATTCATGCTGAGACGCCCGGCGAGGTCCGGCCCGAAGGTGACCGAGAACAGCATCACGTCGCGCTCGTCGCCCTGGATGTTCTCGAGGTTCTTGACGATCACCGGCTCCTCGCGCGCCTCCTCGAAGAACCATTCGAGCTCGGGCAGCTCGCGGCGCAGCGCGTCGAGCTGATCGAGGATCAGCGCCTGCTGATCGGCGTTGAAGGTGATGACGCCGAGGCTGTGGCGCTGGGGCTCGGGGCGGTCCAGCTCGGCCAGGAGCCGCGCGCGGATCATCGCGGTGACGGCGCGCGCCTCCTCGATGTTGGTGCGCCCCTTGCCCCGGCCATAGCGCCCCTCGACCCGGTGCAGCGTGATCGCCTCGCCCCCGGTGCCGGGCGAGGGAAAGGTGACGAGGCCGCCATCATAGTAGAAATGGTTCGAAAAGGCGATCAGCGCCTCGTCGCGGCTGCGATAGTGCCAATCGAGCCGGCGCACCGGCACGCCCGAGGCGGCCACCTCGTCGAGGATCGAGGGCATGTCGCGCAGGGCGAAGCCATCGGCGTCGTCCTCGTCGTCGTCCTCCTCGGAGCGGCCGAAGAAATTGGTCGGCGGCAGCTGCTTGGGGTCGCCCACCACGATCGCCTGCCGCCCGCGCGCGATGGCGCCGACCGCGTCCCATGTGGTGATCTGGCTCGCCTCGTCGAAGATCACCACGTCGAAGGCGGGCTGACCGGCGGGCAGATACTGCGCCACCGACAGGGGCGACATCAGCACGCAAGGGGCGAGGCGCGGCAGGCTCTCGGGCATCTGTCCCAGAAGCTGGCGGATCGGCATGGAGGGGCGCTTGAGCCCGAGCTGGTGGCGCAGCAGCCCCAGCTCGGAGGCGCGCGGCACGGTGTCGCGCGCGGGCAGCCCCCCGCCCGCGCGGCGCAGCGCCTCCTTGGGCGCGAGGGCCGCGGCGCGGTCGTCGAGCATGCGGAACCGGGCGACGAGATCGTCCTGCGCCCAATGCGCGAAATCGCGCAGCAGCGGCTCGGCATCCATGGCGCGCGGCAGCCACCACGCGGCATAGGCCGCCTCGAAGGCGGCGCAAGCGGGCCGGTCGAGCCGATCCGCCTCGATCGCCTCGATCAGGGGCCCGAGCCCGGCCTCACCGGCCCTTGCGCGCGCGCCCATCCAGCGGGTCCAGTCGGCGAGCCGCGGCGCCTGCGCGGCCAGCGCGTCGAGCGCGCGGGCCAGATCGGCGGGGGCCATATCCTCGGGCGCCCGCCCGCCCAGCGCGGCGAAGCGCTCTTCGGCTGCGGTTCTTTCGGCCTGCGCGTGGTCGAGCGCCGCCAGTGCCGCGCGCAGCGGGCCCTGCCCGGGCTGGCGCAGCTCGGTGCGCAGCGCGCCCAACTGCGCGGGCTCCGCCCCCTCGCCCTGAAGCCCGGCCAGCGCCGCCTCCGCCGCGCGGCGCGCGGCCAGGAGCGGCGCGATCCGCTCGCCCGGCAGCCGCGCCAGCGCGGAGGCATCGCGCGCGGCCCGCGCCCGGCCAAGCCGGTGCAGCGCGTCGAGATCGCCGCCGGGATCGACCTGGCCCGCGCGCGCATGGCTTTGCAACACGCCGCGCACCCGCCGCTGCGCCAGCGCCGAAAGCGGCCAGATCCCGGCCTGCGCCGCGCGCCAATCGGCGTCGAGGGCGGCGATGTCGATGCGGCTGTCGGCATCTTCGGGGTAATCGGCGGCAAGCCGGGCGCGCGCGGCGGCCATCGCGGCCTCGGCCTCCTCGCGCGCGGCGGCGGCGCGCTCCAGATCGGCCAATGGAAGATCGGGCAGCTGCGACAGGTCGGGCGCGCCCTCGCGCGCCACTTCCGCAAGAACCGCGAACAGCGCGCCGCGCGCCGCCATGCGTCCGGCCACCGGCGCGAGGCCGAGCCTGTCGCACAAAACGCCCAGCGCCTTGTTCTGCGCTCTCGCCGCCGCGCCCAGCGCCGCCGCCGCGTCGAGAAACCGCTCCTGCCAGTCGAAGGACCATTCGGCGCCCGCCAGAAGATCACCCGGCGCGTCCCGCCCCGCGACCTGCGCCAGCCGCTCCAGCTCGGCGGCGAGATCGCGCAGCCGGGCGTAGCTTGGGGCGTCATGCGCGTCCCACGCGGCAAAGCTCAGGCGGAAAGGCGGCGCGCCCGCCGCGACCCTGCCGATCGCCTCGAACACCGAGAACCCCTGCCTGCCCTTGCGGTGCAGCGCCGCGACATAGGCGTTGAGCCGGTCGCGGGTGAGGCGCAGATCCTCCGTCACCTCGATCCAGTCGGCCCCGTCGCCCTCCGCCGCGCGGTCCCAGCCGCGGCCAAGCTGCGCAAGGACGGATTTGCGGTCCGTCTTGCTCGAATGCAGCTCAAGACAGGCATCGCCCAGCCCCGAAGCGGCGAGACGGCGCTGCACCACGTCGAGCGCCGCGGCCTTTTCGGCGACGAAGAGCACGGTCCGCCCCTGCGACATGACCTGCGCGATGATGTTGGCGATGGTCTGGCTCTTGCCCGTCCCGGGCGGGCCGATCAGCACGAAATCGCGCCCCTGCGCCGCCGCCGCCACGGCGGCGAGCTGGCTGCTGTCGGCGGGCAGCGGGATGACGAGATCGGCGGGCACGAGCGCATGATCGAGATCGCGCGGGGCGATCTGCGGCAGGTCGGGCTGCGGATAGGCCTCGTCCGGCCCGTCGAGCAGATGACGCACCAGCGCGCTGTCGCGCAGCGCGTCGTTGCGCGCGACCAGATCCTCCCACATCAGGAACTTGGCAAAGGAGAATGTCGAAAGCGCCATGTCCTCGATCACCTCGAAACCGGCCAGGTCGCGCACCGCGAGGCGCACCAGATCGAAGATCCGCACGAGGTCGATGCCGCTTTCGTCGCGCGGCAGCTCGCCATCGAGCCCCGGCACCGTGAGCGCGAAATCGCGGCGCAGGAATTCGAGCAGCGTGGCGTTGATGCGCACCTCGTCTTCGAGATGGCCGAGCCGGAAGGCCGAATTGGCCGAGCGCCGCTCGAGCCGCGCCGGGATCAGCAGCAAGGGCGCGCGATAGGCCCGCTCCTCGCCCTCGCGCCGCCAGCGCAGGAAACCGGCGGCGAGAAACAGCGTGTTGGTGCCGCCCTCCTGCATGTCGCTCCTGGCGCGGCGGTGCAGCGCCACGAGCCGCGCGTTCAGCTCCTGGGCCGAAAGCGGCGCGGCGAGGCGGCCGCGCTCTTGCGCGCGCGCCGCCCGCGCGGCGATCTCGTCGGGCGACAGGCTCTCGGCCTCCTCGATCGGCTCCGGGATCGCGGTGGCGCCGCCCGCGAGGCTGTCTTCGAGCGCGGCCATGTCGGCGCAAAGAAACGGCACAGCGCCGCGCCCGTCGCGGAAATTCAGCAGCCGGTTGCGCAAGGACAGGTCGAGCAGCTTGCGTTGCCAGCGCGCGATCCGCCCCTCTGGCGTCTCGGCCTCCTCCTCCTCGATCTCGGTCACCGGCAGGTCGGCGAGAGCGGGCATCGGCGGCAGCGGCTGCGCCGCGCCCTCATGCGGCGCGGGCGCGGGGTCGAGCGCGGTTTCGCCCAAGGGCATGATGCCCGCCGCGCGCGCCGCCGCCACGTCGATCGCGGCGATGAAGCCCGCCTCGCGCGCCTCCTCGCCCAGCGCGCGGCCCGCGGCGAGCGCAGCCTCGAAACCCGCGCCGCGGGTCACGAGCTCGGGGTCGAGCATCAACAGCTCGCGCGCGGCAAGCGCCTTGCGCAGCGCCACCGCGTCGGGCTCCACCACCCGGCCCAAGTCGCGCGGCACAAGCCAGACGCCGCACCAGACCCGCCCCTGGGCAAAGGCGATGACCGGGTTGAGGCCCAGCGCCTCGGCCCCCGCCGCGATGAGCAGCGCCGCCTCCAGCGGCGTCGCCAGCCGCTCGGCGCGGATCTGCGCCAAAGATCGCAGCCTTTGCCCCCGCGCCGCCACGTCGCCGCCCGCCACCGCGCCGCGCGGCCCCCAGCCGCAGGCCGCCGACCAGACCGCCGCCGCCTGCATCCAGGCGCGCGCGGGGTCCTGCGCGCGGTAGCCCTCCGGCGCGCCGCGCCCGGCCTGCGCCAGAAGCGCCGAAGCTTCCTCGACCAGACCCGCCGCCACCGCGGCGTCGGGGCGCAGGAAGGCGGGCAAAAGATGCGCCATCTCGCCCAAGCCCCCCCATTCGTCGCGTGCCAGAAGCGTCACCGGCCGACGCACGCGGGCCAGCACCTGCCCGCCCTGCCGCAGCTCCAGCTTCAGCATGGCGGGCTCGGAAGCCTCCAGCGTGGCCAGCGGCACGGGATCGAGCGCCACGGCGAGATCGTCGATCGCGAGGCGCGCGCCCGGCGCGATCCGCTCGATCCGCCATTGGCGCGGGCGCAGCACCGCGGGTTCCGACCACAGATGCAGCTCGGCCCCCTCGATCGCCGCCTCGCCCGCATGGTCGAGCGCCAGCGACCGGAGCACCGCCGAACGCGCCTGCGCCGTGGCGAGGCCGAGCCGCGCGACGGCGTCGATCTCGATGGAAATGCGCGGCGCGAGGACCGGGAGCCGCGTGTCTTGGTTCGTCATCCGTTCTCTCCTGCGCTCGGTCGGAGATGAATCCATTTGCCCATGGGCGTCAACAGCTTCGCCACGGCACGGCAGGGGCCCGCCGATGCGCGCCGCGCGCGCGAGGCTGGACAAGCCCGCGCCACGCGGATTTATTCGCCCGAGGGCCCGCATCCCGGAGGGGGGCGCGGGACATGAGAGACAACAGGGAGAGACGCGTGGATCGTCGTTCGTTCATCACCAAGGCCGGTCTCGGCGCTGGCGCCGCCGCACTGGCCGCGCCGGCCGTGGCGCAGGGCAACATCACCTGGCGCATGGTCACCACCTGGCCCAAGAACTTCCCGGGCCTCGGCGTCGGCGCCCAGCGCCTCGCCGACCGGATCACCGCCGCCTCGGGCGGCCGGCTGACGATCCAGGTCTATTCGGCGGGCGAGCTGGTGCCGCCGCTGCAATCGCTCGACGCGGTGATCGACGGCACCGCCGAGATGTCGCATTCGGCGGCCTATTACTGGCAGAACAAGTCCTCGGCGCTGAACTTCTTCACCGGCGTCCCCTATGGCATGACCGCGAGCGAGCTGGCGGGCTGGATGCGCCACATGGGCGGCCAGGAGCTGTGGGACGAGGTCTATGACCAGTTCGGCGTGAAGGGCTTTTTGTCGGGCAACACCGGCATCCAGGCGGGCGGCTGGTTCCGCGACGAGATCAACGGCCTCGACGACCTGCAGGGCCTGCGCTTCCGCACGCCGGGCCTCGGCGGCCGGGTCTGGGAGAAGATGGGCGTCACCGCGACCAACATGGCAGCGGGCGAGATCTTCCAGGCGCTGCAATCGGGCGCGCTCGACGCGGCCGAGTTCGTCGGCCCCTACAACGACCTCGCGCTGGGCTTCCACCAGGTCGCCAAGAACTACTACTTCCCCTCCTTCGTGGAGCCGGGCCTCGCCACCGAGCTTGTGGTCGACAAGGCGAAGTATTCCGAGCTGCCCGAGGATCTGCAGGCGATCATCCGCGATGTCTCGCAGGCCGAGTACGACATGGTCGCCTCGGATTTCGCCGCCAACGACCCGCGCGCGCTCGACACGCTGGTGAACGAGCATGGCGTCAATGTGCGCCAGTTCCCCGACGAGGTGCTCGAAGCCGCGGCCGGGGCGGCCAAGGAGGTCATGACCGAGCTGCGCGACGGCGGCGACGACCTGACCAAGCGCACCACCGAGAGCTTCATCGAGTCCCTCAAGCTTCTGCGCACCAAGGGCGAGACGGCGGACGCCAACTTCATCCGCGCGCGCCAGAAGTATTTCGAGATGTGATCTGAAACGCCCGCTGAAAAGAGAAAGCCCGGATCGAAGGATCCGGGCTTTTTCGTTCCGTCGGGCCGGTTTTCCCGGCGTCTACAGCACCTTGGGCAGCCAGGTCACGATCTGCGGGAAGATGAACAGGATCGCGATGCCGATCATCTGCAGCACCACGAAGGGGATGATGCCGCGATAGATCGCCGAGGTCGGCAGCGAGCTCGGCGCCACGCCGCGAAGATAGAACAGCGCGAAGCCGAAGGGCGGCGTCAGGAAGGAGGTCTGCAGGTTCATCCCCACCAGCACGCCGAGCCAGATCGGATCGACATCGAGCGCCAGCAGGATCGGCGCGGTGATCGGGATCACGATGAAGATGATCTCGAAGGTGTCGAGGATGAAGCCCAGCACGAACATGATCGCCATGACCACGATGACCGCGGCCACCGTGCCGCCCGGCAGGCTGGTCAGGAACTCGTGCACGAGGTTGTCGCCGCCCATCAGGCGGAACACGATCGAGAAGACCGAGGCGCCGAACAGGATGATGAACACCATCGAGGTGATCGTCGCCGTGGCCACCACCGTCTCGTGCAGCACACGCAGGCTCAGCCGCCAGCGCAGCGCCGCGAGGATGATCGCGCCCACCGCGCCCACGGAGGCGGCTTCGGTCGGCGTCGCGATCCCGCCCAGGATCGAGCCCAGCACCGCCATGATGAGCAGGAGCGGCGGCAGCAGCGCCACCAGCACCTCCTTGAACAGCCCCTTCTTCTCGTCGGCCGGGACCGGCGTCGCCGGGCAGCTTTCGGGATCGGTGATCGCCTTGAAGATGATCCAGACCGAGTAGAGCCCGACCAGCATCACGCCCGGCAGCAGCGCACCGGCGAAGAGATCGCCGACCGAGACCGGCGTGGGCGCGAAGTTGCCCTTCTCCATCTGCACCTGTGAGTTGATGCCCGACAGCATGTCGCCCATGAAGATCAGCACCGTCGAGGGCGGGATGATCTGCCCCAGCGTGCCCGAGGAGCAGATCACGCCGGTGGCGAGCTTCGGATCATAGCCCGCGCGCAGCATGGCGGGCAGCGAGATGAGCCCCATGGTGACCACCGTGGCGCCGACGACGCCGGTGGAGGCCGCGAGCATCGCGCCGACGATGACCACCGAAAGGCCAAGCCCGCCGCGCAAATTGCCGAAGAGCTTCGACATGGTCAGAAGCAGCTGCTCGGCGATGCGCGAGCGCTCCAGCATCACCCCCATGAAGATGAACAAGGGCACCGCGACCAGCACCTCGCTCGACATGAAGCCGATATAGCGGCCCGGCAGGCTGCCGAAATTCGACGGGTCGAACACGCCGAGCGCCCAGCCGACGAGGCCGAACATGAGCGACACGCCCGCCAGCGTGAAGGCCACGGGAAAGCCCATCATCAGAAAACCGATGATGCCGAAGAACATGAGACCCGACAGGATCTCTCCGATAAGCGTCAGGTCCATGTTATTCGGCGGCCTCGGTGATGTGGTCGATGTCGAGCTTGTAGCGCAGCCGCTCGGGCAGGAGTTCGTCGCGCCCCTTCAGCGTCAGGATCGCGCGGCCCGCCATGGCGAGGCCCTGCAGCCCCACCAGCACGGCGAAGACGATGATGAAGCTTTTCAGGATGAACAGCCCTTCCAGCCCGCCGATATTGGCGGAGGCCTCGTAATAGCCCCAGCTGCGCTGCACGAAGGGCATGGCATAGAGATAGACGACGATGCAGAAGGGCACGAGGAACAGCACCACGCCGATCAGGTCGATCAGCGCCTTCTTCGGGATCGAGGCGGGGCGGTAGAAGATGTCGACCCGGACGTGATCGTCGCGCAGGAGCGCGAAGCCCGCCACGGCGGTGAACATCGCGCCGTTGAGCCAGATGTAGAGGTCCTGCATCCAGACATAGCTGATCGCGAAGACGTAGCGCTGCACCACCACGGTGAAGCAGACGACGACGATCCCGAGCGCCAGCCACGAGAAGACGTGACCAATGACGCGGTTCAGGGCCGATATGGCGGTGACCACCGCCGCGAGCGCGCGCATCCCCCCCTCCTTCTGTGAAATTGCCTTGCGCGCCGTCATGGCATGGCCGGACCCTTCGCCGCAACGCCTGCCTGCGGCGCGGCATTCGAAAAACCGCCCCGAGCGGCGGCATTTGGCGGCCCGCCTTCTGCGCCGCAGCGCCTTTACCTTGCGTCTGCGGCATGGAGGATCATGCGACAGTTGACAGCTCGCCCGCGCGTTGCCTAGCCTTTCCGAAAGCCGTCCGGGGGAAACGGAGGCGGCACAAGATTGGGAGGAAAGCCGTGACGATGATCACGCTGGCCGATCCGCGCATGCGGGGCGGTCTTTGATGGACGCCGTTCTCAAGGCCGAGGGGCTCACCAAGGAATTCAAGGGGTTCGTCGCCGTCAACAAGGTCGATCTCGCGGTGGAGCGGGGCTCGATCCACGCGCTGATCGGGCCCAACGGCGCGGGCAAGACCACCTGCTTCAACCTGCTCACCAAGTTCCTGCAACCGACCCGCGGCACCATCACCTATGACGGGCGCGACATCACCAGGATGGCCCCCGCCGACATCGCCCGGCTCGGCATGGTGCGCTCCTTCCAGATCTCGGCGGTGTTCCCCGATCTCAGCGTCTTGCAGAACGTGCGCGTGGCGCTGCAGCGCAAGCGCGGCGACAGCTATGATTTCTGGCGCTCGGAGCGCGGGCTTTCGCAGTTCGACGACGAGGCGCGCGAGCATATCGACGCGGTCGGCCTGTCGCAGTTCACCGACACCCGCGCGGGCGAGCTGTCTTATGGCCGCAAGCGCGCGCTGGAGATCGCGACGACGCTGGCGCTCGACCCGGAGATGCTGCTGCTCGACGAGCCGATGGCGGGCATGGGACAGGAAGACGTCGAGCGGACCTCTGCGCTGATCAAGCGGATCGCCGCGAACCGCACCATCCTCATGGTCGAACACAACCTGAAGGTCGTCGCCGATCTGTCTGACAAGATTACGGTTCTGGCGCGCGGCGAGATCCTCGCCGAGGGCGATTACGCGGCCGTGTCGAAATCCCCCGACGTGATCGACGCCTATATCGGAGCCGGACATGACTGAGGCCGCGACCATGACCCACAGCACCGCCGCCGGCGGCGACGCGCTTCTCAGGATCGAGGGACTTCAGGGCTGGTATGGCGAAAGCCACGTGCTGCACGGCATCGATTTCGAGGTGCGCGAGGGCGAGGTCGTCACGCTTCTGGGCCGCAACGGCGCGGGCAAGACCTCGACCCTGCTGGCGATCATGGGCATCCTGTCCAAGCGCAAGGGCTCGGTCACCATGCGCGGCGCGGAGACGATTCAGATGGAGCCGCGCCATATCGCCAAGCTCGGCATCGCGCTCTGCCCCGAGGAACGCGGCATCTTCTCCTCGCTCAATGTCGAGGAGAACCTGATGCTGCCGCCCAAGATCGCCGATGGCGGCCTGTCGGTGGAGCGGATCTACGAGCTCTTTCCGAACCTCCTGGAGCGCAAGCGCAGCCAGGGCACCAAGCTGTCGGGCGGCGAGCAGCAGATGCTCGCCATCGCCCGCATCCTGCGCACCGGCGCGAAGCTTCTGCTTCTGGACGAGCCGACCGAGGGCCTCGCCCCCGTCATCGTCCAGCAGATCGGCGCGACGATCCGGCAGTTGAAGCAGGAGGGCTTCACCATCGTGCTGGTCGAGCAGAACTTCCGCTTCGCGGCCTCGGTCGCGGACCGGCACTACGTCGTCGATCAGGGCCGGGTGGTGGACATGATCCCCAATGCCGAACTCGACGCCAATATCGACAAGCTGCACGCCTATCTGGGCGTGTGACTTCGCAAGGCGCATGAAAAGCGCCACCTACTGGGAGGAAAACATGAAGAAAACGGTACTCGGGGCGCTCACCGTCGCGTCCTTCGGCCTGCCCGCCATGGCGCAGGACAGCATGGACGTGACGCTCGGCGTGCTCAACGACCGCTCGGGCGTCTATGCCGACCTCTCGGGCGAAGGCTCGGTGGTCGCGGCGCGCATGGCGGTCGCGGATTTCGACGCGGAGTCCAAGGGGCTCAATGTCGAGGTGATCTCGGCCGACCACCAGAACAAGCCCGACATCGCCTCGAACATCGCGCGCCAGTGGTACGACCAGGACGGCGTCGACGCGATCCTCGACGTGCCGACCTCCTCGACCGCGCTCGCCGTGGCCGACATCACCGCGCAGGCCAACAAGATCCTGATCGATAGCGGCGCGGGCTCGACCCAGCTCACCGGCGAGCAGTGCCAGCCGACCACGATCCACTGGACCTACGACACCGCGGCACTTGCCAAGGGCACCGGCGGCGCCGTCACCGAGCGCGGCGACAACAAGTGGTTCTTCCTCACCGCCGACTACGCCTTCGGCCACTCGCTCGAGGAAGAGACGATGAAGATCGTCGAGGAATCGGGCGGCGAGGTCGTGGGCTCGGTCCGCCACCCCTTCCCGGCGACCGACTTCTCCTCCTTCCTGCTGCAGGCGCAGGCCTCCGGCGCGGACGTGATCGGCCTCGCCAATGCCGGCGGCGACACGGTCAACGCCATCAAGCAGGCCGCCGAGTTCGGCATCACCCAGTCGGGCCAGTCGCTCGCGGCACTGCTGATGTTCATCACCGACGTCCACGCGCTCGGCGCGGAGACGGCGCAGGGCCTCGTGCTGACCGAAGCCTTCTACTGGGATCATGACGACGAGACCCGCGAATGGTCGGCCCGCTTCGAGGAGGAGTTCGGCTCCAAGCCGACCATGGTGCATGCCGGGGTCTATTCGGGCACCATGCACTACCTCGCCGCCGTCGAGGCCACCGGCTCGACCGATGGCGACGTGGTGGCCGAGTGGATGAAGGCCAACTCCTTCGACGATCCGCTCTTCGGCGAGGGTTACGTGCGCGAGGATGGCCGCGTGATCCACGACATGCATCTCTACGAGGTGAAGACGCCGGACGAATCCACCGGCGAGTGGGACCTCTACAAGCACGTCTCGACCATCCCCGGCGAGGACGCCTTCCTGCCGATGGAAGGCGCGGGCTGCGAGTTCGTGAAGGCGGGTTGATGCCCATGCGGGCGCGCCTTGCGGGGCGCGCCCACCCCTGCCCCTCGGGGCCACTCAAAACAACGGGACAGGCATGTTCGAACTCCTAGGCATTCCGCCGCAGGTTCTGATGGGGCAGCTCCTGCTCGGGCTGATCAACGGGTCGTTCTACGCGGTCCTCTCGCTCGGGCTGGCTGTGATCTTCGGCCTGCTCAACATCATCAATTTCAGCCATGGCGCGCAGTACATGCTCGGCGCCTTCGTCGCATGGATGCTGCTCGAATACTTGGGCATCAACTACTGGTGGGCGCTCCTGATCGTGCCGATCGTCGTCGGCGCGACGGGCGTGGTGCTCGAAAAGCTCGCGCTGCGGCGGCTCTACCATCTCGATCACCTCTACGGCCTGCTGCTGACCTTCGGCGTGGCGCTGATCATCCAGGGGCTGTTTCGCAACTATTACGGCATCTCGGGCCTGCCCTATAACATCCCGAGCCAGCTCTCGGGCGGGCAGAATCTCGGCTTCATGTTCCTGCCCAATTATCGCGGCTGGGTCGTCGTGGCCTCGGTCATCGTCTGCTTCGGCACCTGGTTCGTGATCGAGAAGACCCGGCTCGGCGCCTATCTGCGCGCCGCGACCGAGAACCCGACCCTTGTCGGCGCCTTCGGCATCAACGTGCCCTTGATGATCATGCTGACCTACGGCTTCGGCGTGGCTCTGGCGGGCTTTGCGGGCGTGCTCGCGGCGCCGATCTACTCGGTCAACCCGAACATGGGCGCGGACCTGATCATCGTCGTCTTCGCCGTGGTCGTCATCGGCGGCATGGGCTCGATCATGGGCGCGATCGTCACCGGCTTCGGCCTTGGCGTGATCGAGGGTCTGACCAAGGTGTTCTACCCGGCGGGCTCGGCGGTCGTCATCTTCGTGATCATGGCCATCGTGCTGATGATCAAGCCCGAGGGCCTGTTCGGGAGGAACGCGTGATGAGCGTCAGCGATCTTCAGCCCGCCCCGAACGAGCGCCGCCCGGCCACCGCCGGCATGCCCAAGCTGCACATGGCGATCTTCGCCGTGCTCTTCGTGCTGCTCGCGGTGCTGCCGATGCTGGTCTACCCGGTCTTCGCGATGAAGGTGATGTGTTTCGCGCTCTTCGCCGCGGCCTTCAACCTTCTGCTGGGCTTCGGCGGGCTTCTCTCCTTCGGCCACGCCGCCTATTTCGGCGGGGCGAGCTACGTCGCGGCGCATGCCTCCAAGGTCTGGGGGCTGACGCCGGAGCTGTCGATCCTCGTCGGCACGCTGGCCGCCGCCCTGCTCGGCCTTGCCATCGGGTCGCTGGCGATCCGGCGGCAGGGGATCTACTTCGCCATGGTGACGCTGGCCTTCGCGCAGATGTTCTACTTCTTCGCGCTGCAGGCCGATTTCACCGGCGGCGAGGACGGCATCCAATCGGTGCCGCGCGGCTCGCTCTTCGGGATCTTCCCCGTCGACAGCAACGAGGCGCTCTACTACCTCGTGCTCGCCGTGACCTTCGGCGGCATCCTGTTTCTCTACCGGATCGTGCATTCGCCCTTCGGGCAGGTCTTGAAGGCGATCCGCGAGAACGAGCCGCGCGCGATCTCTCTGGGCTACCGGGTCAACCGCTACAAGCTCATGGTCTTCGTGCTGTCGGCCGCCTTCGCCGGGCTTGCGGGCGCGACCAAGAGCCAGGTGTTCCAGCTTGCCTCGCTGACGGACGTGCATTGGTCGATGTCGGGCGAGGTGGTGCTGATGACGCTTCTGGGCGGGGTCGGCACGGTGTTCGGGCCGATTCTCGGCGCGACCATCGTGGTGACGATGCAGAACTACCTCGCCTCGATGGGCGCATGGGTCACGGTGATCCAGGGCGTGATCTTCGTGCTCGGCGTGCTGCTGTTCCGCGAAGGGATCGTCGGCGTGATCTCGAAATGGCTCAAGCGGCCGCTCTGAAGCGCGGCAGGACGAAAGCAAAAGGCCCGGGCAGATCGCCCGGGCCTTTTGCGTTGCTCAGCCGAAACGGCGGCCCGCCTCCAGCGCGAGGCCGGTGCCGACCGAGCCCAGCATGTCGCCCGTGGCGATGCGGGCCTGCGGCAGATGCGCGGCGACCAGCGACCGCAGGATCGGCAGGCGCGACGAGCCGCCGGTCATGAACACCGTGCCGATCGCCTGCGGCCCGACCCCGGCCTGTTCCAGCACCGCCGCGATGCGCGCGCCGATCCGCTCCAGCGGCGTGGCGATCGCCTCCTCGAAGGCTTCGCGCGTCACAACCGGGTTCGGCCCGCCGACCAGCGGCCCAAGCTCCAGCCGCGCGGCCTCGGCCTCCGACAGGTCGACCTTCACCCCCTCGACCGCCATGGCCAGCGCGTGGCCGCGCCGGTCCTCCACCGCGCGCACCATGCGGCCCACCCGCTCGGGCGCGTCGGCCTCGCGCAAGAGCGCCTTGAGGTCCGACAGCGCGCGCGCCGCGTAGAGCCGGTTGATCCGGTGCCACGTGGCGAAATCGACATAGTAATGCCGCGGCATGTCGCCCTTGCCGCCGCGGATCGGGCTACCGAGGCCCAGATGCGGCATGGCGCTGGCGAGGCTCAGCAGCCGGTCGAGATCGGTGCCGCCGACCCGGATGCCGTCATTGGCGAGGATGTCGTCGGCGCGGTCGGGCCGCGCCATCCGGTCGGGGCCGACCCGCACCACCGAGAAATCCGAAGTGCCGCCGCCGATATCGACGATCAGGACAAGCTCCTCGTCCGCGACCGTGCTCTCGTAATGCAGCGCCGCCGCGATCGGCTCGTATTGAAAGCCGATCTCGGCAAAGCCCGCCCCGCGCGCGATCTCCTCCAGCGCATCCTGCGCCGCGCGGTCGCCCGCCGCGTCGTCATCGACGAAATGCACCGGGCGGCCCAGCACCGCGCGCTCGACGCCCGGTGCCTCGGCATCGAGCCGGGCGCGCAGATGGCCGATGTAATGGCCGAGGATCTCGACGAAGCTGACCGAACGGCGGCCGATTGCGGTGCGCTCGGTGATCAGCGACGAGCCCAGCGTGCTTTTCAGCCCGCGCAGCAAGCGCCCCTCTTCGCCCTCGACATAGGCGTCGATCGCGGCGCGGCCGAAGATCGGGGTGGGATCGTCCACCTCCCAGAACACCGCGCTGGGGATGGTCGTCTCGTGGCCTTCGACCGCGATGAGCCGCGCGCCATGCGCGTCTCCCAGCCCCACGGTGGAATTGGAGGTGCCGAAATCTATGCCGCAGGCCGTGGGGGTCATGAGGGGTCTCCGCCGTGAATGGCCCCGCCGGGCCGGTCCGAGCGGACCTCTCTAGCCGCGCGCGGGCGCGGGCGAAAGCCCCCTCAGGCGGGCGCGCGGCGCAGCGGCTGCGGCGGCGCGGGAGGTTTGGGCAGCGCCACGGCGATCCCTGCCTCGCTCAGCATGCGGTAGATCTCGGCAAAGCTCTCATCGGCGATCATGCTCTCGCCCTTGCGCTGGCTCAGGAAGGCGTCGGCCGGCCCGGCAAAGCGGATCGCGGCGTCGACCTCCTCGTCGGAGCCGGACTTGTAGGCGCCGATGCGGATCAGCTCCTCCATGTCGGCATGGCGCGCGAGGCTGCGCCGCGCCGCCTGCAGCACCGCGTATTCGGCGGGCGAATGGCAGGCGGGCAGCATGCGCGAGATGCTTTTCTGGATGTTCACCGCTGGAAACCGCCCCTGCTCGGCGATGGCGCGGTCGAGCACGACATGCCCGTCGAGCACGCCGCGCACCGCGTCGGCCACCGGCTCGTTCATGTCGTCGCCATCGACCAGAACGGTGTAGAGCCCGGTGATGTCGCCCTGCCCCTCCGAGCCGGGGCCGGAGCGTTCGAGCAATTGCGGCAGTTCGGCGAAGACCGTCGGCGGATAGCCCTTGGCGGTCGGCGGCTCGCCCGCCGCGAGCCCGATCTCCCGCTGCGCCATGGCAAAGCGGGTGACGCTGTCGAGAAGCAGGAGCACCTGCAACCCCTGGTCGCGGAAATGCTCGGCCACCGCGGTCGCGGTCCAGGCGGCCTGGCGGCGCATGAGCGGCGGCTCGTCGCCGGTCGAGACGACCATGACCGAGCGCGCCATGCCCTCGGGGCCGAGATCCTCCTGGATGAAATCCTGCACCTCGCGGCCCCGCTCGCCGACGAGGCCGACGACGATCACGTCGGCCCGCGCGCCGCGTGCCAGCATTGCCATCAGGGTCGATTTGCCGACGCCCGAGCCCGCGAAGACGCCCATGCGCTGGCCACGGCAGAGCGGCACGAAGACGTCGAGCGTCTTGATCCCGGTGTCGAGCCGCTTGCCGACGCGGCGGCGGGCGAAGGCTGCCGGTGGACCCGCGCGCACCATCCGCGCCGCTTCGCCCTCCATCAATGGCCCGCGCCCGTCGAGCGGCTCGCCCAGCGCGTTGACGACCCGGCCGATCCACCCGGCATCGGGGCGCACAAGATCGCCGCGTGGGCTGTGCTCGACCCGGTCGCCGACCACCACCCCCTCCCACGAGCCGAAGGGCAGAAGATGCGTGCCGCGCGCGTCGATGCCGACCACTTCGCCCAGCACCGGCCCGCGCGCGCCATGCACCGTGCAGCGCCCGCCGATGCCGACCGCGCGCTCCAGACCGCTCACCGTGAGCGACAGGCCCAGCACCGCGCGCACCTCGCCGGTCACCCGCGCCTCGGCGGCGTTGCGCAGTTGCGACGTCAGATCGGAAAATGCGGTTTGCATGGCGCCTGTCCCGTAGTCATGCGGATTTATACATGCTATCCATGCTCGACCCGAAAGGAAACGCAAATGCTCGATGGCATGTCCTTCTTCGCTCTTGCTTCAAAGCGGCTCGACTGGCTCGCCGCGCGGCAGAAGGTGATCTCCGAGAACATCGCCAATGCCAACACCCCGGACTACCGCGCGAGGGATCTCGCCAGGTTCGACGCGGTGCTGGCCAATGCGCAGCCCGGCGCGGTCACCACCGATCCGCGCCATATCAGCAGCGGCGGCAGCCACGGCGCGCCGCGCGCCGTGACCGACACCACCGCCTGGGAGCGCTCGCTCGACGGCAACACCGTTGTGCTGGAGCAGCAGACCGTCAAATCCGCCGAGGTCAGCGAAAGCTACCGCCTCGCGGCGCAGCTCTACCGCAAGGGCCACGAGCTTCTCACCCTGTCGGCCACCGGCCTGCGCTAAGCCATAGGAGACCGCCATGGACCCGCTTTCCTCGATCAGCGCCATCGCCGCCAGCGGCATGCGGGCGCAGGGCGAACGGCTCAGGATCGTGTCCGAGAACGTCGCCAACGCGGATTCGACCGGCAGCACGCCGGGCGCCGAGCCCTATCGCCGCAAGACGCTGGCCTTCGAGGAGCTGGTCGACCGCGAGATCGGCGCCTCGCTCGTCACCGTCGACAAGATCGGCCGCGACAAGACCCCCTTCACCCTGATGCACGACCCGGCCCACCCGGCGGCGGATGCGGCGGGCATGGTCAAGATGCCCAACGTCAACCCGATCCTCGAAATGAGCAACATGCGCGAGGCCTCGCGCAGCTACGAGGCGAACATGAACATGTTCGAGGCCGGGCGCGACATGCGCAGCCAGATGCTCGACCTTCTCAGATAAGGCTGACCGATGACCGAGTTCTCCTCGATCCTCTCCACCTCCGGCGTCCGCGGCGCCTACCGCTCCTCCAAGGAGCTTTCCGGCCTGCCCGGCCCCGAGGCCGCGACGGCCAAGGGCGAGAGCTTTTCCGAGATGCTGCAGACCGCCACGACCGGGGCCGTCGGCAAGGTCCGCGAGGCGGAGGCGGTGGCGCAGAAGGGGCTGACCGGCGAAATCGGCACCCAGCGCGTCGTCGAGGCGACGCTGGAGCTCGAAAGCACGGTCAAGGTGATGGTCTCGATGCGCGACAAGGTCGTCGAGGCCTATCAGGAAATCATGCGGATGCCGCTCTGATCGCGGCACCGGCGGGGGCGCAGGCGCGGCGATGACCGAAAGCGACACCTACGACATCCTGTCGGACACGATCCTCGCGGTGCTGATCGGCTCCGGCCCGATCCTGGCGCTGGCGCTGGGCGTCGGCCTCGTCATCGCCTTCTTCCAGGCGCTGACCCAGATCCAGGAGATGACGCTGACCTTCGTACCGAAGATCGCGGCGATCTTTCTGGGGCTTCTGGCCGCCACCCCCTTCATCTATGCGACGCTGACGCGGCTGTCGGACCGGGTGTTCGACCTGATCGCGAGCGGCGGCGCATGAGGCGGCTCGCGCTGGTTCTCGCGCTCGCCTCGGCGCTCGCCCCCCGGCCCGGCCTTGCCGGATGGGGGGATTTCTACCGCGGCAGCGATGCCGCGGGTGTCGCCGGTGCTGCCGGGGCGGAGGCGCGCGGCGCGCCGCTGGAGCACGGCGTCTGCGTGGCCGAGATCCTGCGCGCGCAGCTGCGCCACCGCATCCCCGGCAACCTGCTCCTGGCGATCGGCATCCAGGAGGCGGGTGTGACGCGGGGCGGCCAGCTCACCATCTGGCCCTGGGCGGTCAACGCCGCGGGCGAAGGCCGGCTTTTCGACGACCGCGAGGCGGCGCTGGGCTGGATCGCGGCGCGGCGCGCGGCCGGGATCGAGAGCATCGATGTGGGCTGCATGCAGATCAACATGCGCTGGCACCCCGAGGCCTTCGACGGCGCGGCGCAGGGCTTCGACCCGGCGATCAATGTCGATTACGCCGCGCGCTTTTTGCGCAGGCTCTACGAGGAATTCGGCGACTGGACCGCCGCCGCCGGGGCCTATCATTCGCGCACGCCCGAGGCGCAGCAGGTCTATCTCGCGGCGCTGCGCGGCAATATCGAGACCGCCAATGACCGGATCGAGAAGTTTCGCGATGTCGCGGCGCCGGGGGCGCGCCCCGGGGCGGGGGCGGCGCGCCCCTCCTTGCAGCCCGCGCCGGGCGCGCGGCGCGGCTGGTCGACCGGCAAAGCGGCGGGCGGCATGGCAGACGGATCGGCGGACGGATCGGCGGGCGGCGCGCGGTTCGGCATCTACAGCGACGCGCCGCTCAAGCCGATGATCTCCCCGCCCTCCCCATCCTCGTGAGGCCCGCATGAGCCAGCCCCCCGCCACCAAGCCCACCCTTTCCTCCACCGCGCTCGCGGCGGGCCTCGCCAACCGCGACGTGGGCTTCGCGGTCGGCGTCACGCTGGTGCTGGCGGTCTTGTTCGTGCCGCTGCCCTCGGTGCTGCTCGATCTCGGCCTCGCGGTGTCGCTGGCGCTTTCGGCGCTGATCCTGATGGTCGCGCTGTGGATTCCGAAGCCCCTGGAGTTCAACAGCTTTCCGACGCTGCTCCTGGTCGTCACCATGCTGCGCCTGTCGCTCAATGTCGCCTCGACCCGGCTGATCCTGAGCCAGGGCCATACCGGGCCGGGGGCGGCGGGCGGCGTGATCGAGGGCTTTTCGCGCTTCATCGTCGCGGGCAGCTTCGTGATCGGCATCGTGATCTTCGCGATCCTCGTGGTGATCAACTTCATCGTCATCTCCAAGGGCTCGACCCGCATCGCCGAGGTCGCCGCGCGCTTCTCGCTCGACGCGATGCCGGGCAAGCAGATGGCGATCGACGCCGATCTCGGCGCAGGCCTGATCGACGAGGCGACCGCCAAGACCCGGCGCAAGGAGCTCGAGGACGAGAGCGGCTTCTTCGGGGCGATGGACGGCGCGTCGAAATTCGTGCGCGGCGACGCGGTGGCGGGGCTGATCATCACCATGATCAACATCGTCGGCGGCATCCTGATCGGCGTGGTGCAGCACGGCCTGCCGATCGGCGAAGCGGCCAATGTCTATACCACGCTGACCATCGGCGACGGTCTGGTGAGCCAGATCCCGGCGCTGATCGTCTCGCTCGCCGCCGGTCTCATCGTCACCAAGGGCGGCACCGAGGGCGCGGCCAACGAGGCGGTGCTGGGCCAGCTCGGCAAGTTTCCCAAGGCGCTCTACATGGCCGCCGGTCTCCTGTGCGGCATCGGCCTGCTGCCCGGCTTTCCACTGCCGGTCTTCGTCATCCTCGCCGCGATGATGGCGGGGCTGGGTTACGTGATGAGCCGCGAGGCCAAGGCCCGCTCGGCGCGCGAGACGGCGCAGGCCATCGCGAGCGAGCAGGCCGCCGAGGCCCCTTCCGAGGACGACGTGCAGCAGACGCTGAAGCTCGACGATCTGCGGCTCGATCTGGGCGGGGCACTGGTGCCGCTGATCAACCGCCCCGACGCCGCCCTGCCCGGCAAGATCAAGAGCCTGCGCCATCTCTTCGCGCGCGAATACGGCTTCGTGCTGCCCTCGGTGCGGATCAAGGACGACCCGGCGCTCGGCCCCGACAGCTATGCCATCACCGTGCAGGGCGTCGCCGCCGCCACCGCCGAGATCCGCGCCACCGGCATGATGGTGATCAACCCTTCCGAGGCCGGGATCGCGCTTCCGGGCCAGCGCAGCAAGGACCCGACCTTCGGTCTGGAGGTCGTCTGGGTCGACCAGCCCCTCGCCGATCAGGCCGAGGCCGCGGGCTGCACCGTGGTCGACCCCGAAAGCGTCATCACCACCCACCTGACCGAGGTGATCAAGCAGCACATGCCCGAGCTTCTGACCTATGGCGCGGTGCAGGAGCTGATCGAGGGGCTGCCCCGCCCCTACCAGAAGCTCGCGGGCGAGATCTCGGGCACCAGCCCGACCATCCTCGTGCAGCACGTGCTGCAGGCGCTGCTGCTGGAGCGGATCTCGATCCGCAACCTGCCGCTGATCGTCGAGGCCATCGCCGAGGCCGGGCGCACGACCTCCTCCGTCACGCTGATCACCGAGCATGTGCGCCGCCGCCTGTCGAACCAGATCTGCCACGCGCTGACCGACGCGCAGGGCTTCGTGCCGGTGATCACCATGTCGGCGGCCTGGGAGGGCGAGTTCAACGGCGCGGTGCGGATGAACGGCGACGAGCGCAATTTCCTGATGTCGCCGCAAAGGGTGCAGGAATTCGTGCTGGAGGCGCGCAAGGAGATCCAGCAATTCGCCCAGAAGGACGAGTGGCCCGCGCTGATGGTCAGCCCCGAGGTCCGCTCCTTCGTGCGCTCCATGCTGGAGCGGGTCAGCCCGATGACGCAGGTGATCTCGCATAACGAGGTGCACCGCAAGGCGGCGCTGCGCACCGTCGCCACCATCGGCGGCTAGGGCTTGGATCTCGGGGCCTTCCTCGTTTCGCAGGCGCTGCTGGCGGGTCTCGTCTTCGCCCGGCTCGGGGCGGCGCTGATGTTCCTGCCGGGCTTCGGCGAACAGACCATCCCCGCCCGGCACCGGCTTTTGTTCGGCCTCGCGCTCAGCGCGGCGCTGGCGCCGCTGGTGCCGGTCGCGCCCGCCCAGGGGCTGGCCGAGAGCGCCCCGGTGGTGCTGCTGTCGATGTTCGCGGTGGAGGTCACCATCGGCATCTGGATCGGCACCACGGCGCGCATCCTGTTCTCGGCGCTGCAATTCGCGGGCTACCAGATCGGCATGGTCGCGGGGCTGTCCAATGCCTTTGCGCCGGGGACGGGAAGCTTCGAGGGCTCGACGCTGATCGCGGGCGCGCTGCTGATGGCCGGCGTGGCGCTCGTCTTCGCCACCGAGTTGCATCATCTGATGATCCGGGCGCTGCTCGACAGCTATGCGCTGTTTCCCCCCGGCCGGCTGATGCTGGGCGATCTGGCGCAGCAATCGGTGCGCGCGGTGGCGCAGAGCTTCTATCTCGGCGTCTCGCTCGCCGCCCCCTTCTACGTGCTGTCACTGGTGCTTAATCTCGGCATGGGTCTGGCCAACCGGGCGATGCCGAGCCTGCCGGTGTTCTTCGTCGCCGCGCCGATCCTGATCGCCACCGGCCTTCTGGGCCTCGTCGCGGCGGGGCCGGCCATGCTATCGGGGACCATGCAGGCGCTGGGCGACTGGCTCATCGGCTTCAGCTTCTAGGGGGGCGCGATGTCCGAGGAAGACAAGAGCAGCAAGACGGAGGAGCCGACGGAGGCCAAGCTGCGCAAGGCGCGGCAGAAGGGTGACGTCCCCTCCTCCAAGGAAACCGGCAACATGATGAGCGCCTTCGCGCTGCTCGTCATCTCGCTCTACCTCTTGCCGAGCCTCATGCCGCGTCTGGCGGGCGACCTGTCGGGGCTTCTGGCCTCGGCGGGCAGCATCGAGATCGGCTCGGGCGCGGCGGGGCTGCGCGATGTCAGCGGCGTGGCGCAGCATCTCGTCGGCACGGTGGCGGTGACGCTGGCGCCGCTGGCGCTCGTCATGGTGCTGGCGGCGCTGTTCGGCGTGCTGATCCAGGGCCAGACCGTGGTGGCGCTGGAGCGGATCAAGCCCAAGCTGTCCAAGATCAACCCCGGCTCCGGCTTCAAGAAGATGTTCTCGCCCGACGCGCTGGTCGAGTTTCTCAAGAACATCGCCAAGGTGGCGGTGGTCACCGTGATCGCGCTCATGGCGGTGCGCTCCTCGGTCACCGGGATCTGGCAGGCGCCGGGCTTCGCGCCCGAGACCTTGCTGCCGCATGCGCGCGGCGCGGCGGTGCGCATCCTCGTGGGGGCGACGGCCTTTCTCGCCGTGGTCGCGCTGATCGACATCATCTGGAAGCGGATCGACTACACCCGCAAGCAGCGCATGAGCCTCAAGGAGATCCGCGACGAGCACAAGGACAGCGAGGGCGACCCGCATATCAAGGGCAAGCGGGCGCAGCTGCGCCGCAAGCGCGCCCAGCAGCGCATCGCCACCGCCGTGCCGCAGGCGACGGTCGTGCTGACCAACCCGACCCATTACGCGGTGGCGCTGCGTTACACGCCGGGGGTCGATGCAGCACCCGTCTGCGTCGCCAAGGGGGCCGATCTCGTCGCCGCGCAGATCCGCCGCATCGCGCGCGAAAGCGAGGTCACCATCGTCGAGAACAAGCCATTGGCCCGCGCGCTGCACGCGGTGGTCGAGGTCGATGACGCGATCCCGGCCGAGCATTGGCAGGCGGTGGCCGAGATCATCGGCTACATCATGGATCTCAAGCGCCGCATCCGCCGCGCCCCGCCCGAAGGCTCCATGCTGCGCGAGGAGGACTAGGCTTACTGAAGCCGGATGCCGTTGAGCCGCTGGTCGCCCGGCAGCTTGGAACGCTCGAGGATGATCATCGAGATCGCCTGCGCGCGCACCACGTTCATCGCCGCGAGCACCGGGGCGGCGTCGCGCTCGGGCATGGCGCCGAGCACCGTCACCGCGACCTCGATGTCGAGATCGTTCATGATCGTCGCGGCGTCGCGCGGCTTCATGTTGACGTAAAGCGCCACCAGACGCGCGACATCGGCCTGGTGCGCCTCGTCGATCTTGGTCATCAGCCCTTCGAGCTCGCCGCGCAGCTCGCCCAGGCGCGCCATCTCGACGGCGAGCGTCTCCTCGGCCAGCGCGATCTCGGAGGCGCGCGCGTCGAGTGCGGCGCGCTGCTCGTCGAGCAGGCCGCGCTCGGTGGCGATGGCCGAGAGCACCTCTTCGGGCGCGGCGCAGCTTTGCGGGATCGTCTGGGCCACCGGTTCGGGTGCGGGCTGGGGCGCAGGCTCGGGCTCGGGCGCGCCGCCCGCGGCATTGGCCGCGCCGACGAAGAGGTTCGGCCGCGCGCTCTCGGGCGACCGGGTCGCACCGATATCGCCCACCAAGAGCGCCGCCTTGGCGACACCGGCCAGCGCCAGCGCGCCGATCACGATCTGGAAGGGCCGCGGTGCCGTCACTGATCGCGCTCGCGCACGCTGTCGAAGAAGCCCTGCACCAGCTCTGTCTTGCCGGTGACGCGGGTGATGCCCGCGGCCTGCGCGCGGGCGCGGGCGGCGCGCGCGGCCTTGTCGCCCGTGCGCGGCGCGGGCTTGGCCGGCGGGG
>NZ_KZ304972.1 GCF_002723615.1 Limimaricola cinnabarinus | reverse complement strand
CTGAATGTGACCCTTATTCTTCTGTACGCGATATGAAGCCGCCGTTTCCGCGACTAGCAAGCACCTTGTCATCGCGCATCGCGACGCGGCCGCGCAGCATGGTCATCACCGGCCAGCCGGTCACTTCCATACCCTCGTAAGGGGTGTAATCTGCCCCATGCTGCATGAGATCTTGGGTGATCGTCACCTCGCGGTCGGCATCCCACAACACGATATCCGCGTCGAAGCCGGGGGCGATGGACCCCTTACGGGGATAGAGGCCGTAGATTCTGGCGTGGTTCGTTGAGGTCAGCGCAACGAATTCGTTGACGGTGATCCGCCCCTTGCGCACGCCTTCGGAAAACAGAATCGGCATACGCACCGCGACGCCCGGAATGCCGTTCGGGACCCATTTGAAACTGGTGCGCGCCTTGGCGTTCTTCTTGCCGTCCTCGCCTTCGTAGAAGAAGGGGCAGTGATCGGACGAGAAGGTCTGGAAGACGCCGGTGCGGATGCCTTCCCAGATGGCCTCCCAATCGGCCTTTTCGCGCGGCGGCGGCGAGCAGACGTATTTCCCGCCGCTCTCGTCCATGTTCAGCCCTGCAAGGTCGTCGGCCTCGAGAGAGACATATTGCGTGCAGGTCTCCGCCAAGATCGGAATGCCGCGTTGCTGCGCCCAGCGGATCTGCTCCATCGGCTCCCGGCCGGAAACGTGCACGATCATCATCCGCGCGCCGGCTAACTCGGCATGGCTGATCGCGCGGTGGGTGGCTTCGCGCTCGACCGACTGGGGCCGGGACACGCCGTGGTAGTAAGGCGCGGTCTTGCCTTCCAGCTCCAGCCGCTCCGTCATGTAGCGGATGGCGTCATAGCCCTCGCAATGCACCATTACCAGCGCGTTGTGCCGCCGGGCGCTGTCCAGGACGCCGAGGATCTCGCGGTCGTTCAGGACCATATCCTCATAGGTCATGAAGATCTTGAGAGAGGTGTAGCCATCGGCGATCAGGGCCGGAAGCTCCTGTTCCAGCACGGTGCTGTCGGCGTTGGTGACGATCATGTGGAAGGCATAGTCGCACAGGGCTTGGCCGTCGGCCTCCTTGTGGTAGGCCATGACGCTTTCGCGCAGCGAGGCACCGCGGGGCTGCAGCGCGAAGGGCATCACGGTGGTGTTGCCGCCCGCCAGCGCCGAACGCGTGCCCGTCTCGAACCCGTCGGCCATCTTCGGCCCGCCGAAGGACGGCTGCGCTAGGTGCACATGGCTGTCGATCCCGCCCGGCATCACCAGCAGGCCGGTGGCGTCGATTTCCTCGGCGCCGCGCGGCAGATCGAGGGCAACCGCGACAATCTTCTCGCCGACGATACCGACATCGGCGAGAACCGTATCCGCCGCAGTCACGACGGTGCCGCCCCGGATAACGAGGTCGTATTCCTGCATCTTGTTTCCTAACATCCTGACCGTCAAAGCATCACGTCGCCGCCATTGGGCGACAGGGTCTGGCCGCAATAGAACGCCCCCGCCTCTTCCGAGGCGAGCAGCAACGCGGTGGGGGCGATCTCCTCCACCTTGCCGAACCGGCCGACTGGAAGCTGGGCCTTCTTCATCGCGCGCCAGTCGTCGCTGAGACCGGACAGCAGCGGGGTTTCCACCGGCCCCGGCGCGATGCCGTTGACCAGAACGTTGTGCGGCGCCCCCTCGTAGGCCAGTGCGCGCGTGAAGCCGACCACGCCGGCCTTGGCCGCGCAGTAATGCACCAGCCCCGGGGCGCCCTTGTAGGCTAGCTGGGACGCCACGTTGATGATACGGCCGTAGCCGCGTTCGACCATGCCGGGAAACAGCTGATGGGTCACCAAGAACACGCTACGCAGGTTTACCGCGATCATCCGGTCCCAGACGGCGACATCCATGTCGGCGAAATCCAGATCGCCGCCGATCCCGGCGCAGTTGACCAGGATGTCGATGGCGCCGAAATCCTGCTGCAGTTCGCCGATGAACTTGGCGACCGCATCGGCACAGGCGACATCGCAGCTTCCGCTGTGCAGCTTGTGCCCGCGGGTTTCCAGTGCCTGTGTCAGCGCGGCGGCGTTCTCCTCGTCACCGACATGGCAGATCGAGACCTCGGCGCCCGCATCCGCAAAGACACCGGCGATGGCCGCGCCGATCCCCCGGCTGCCGCCCGTGATCAGGGCCTTCCGCCCCTTCAAGCTGAGCATGTGCTTCTCCGTTCCAATCATTCACTGTCTTTCCCGGCCTGCGCCGCAAGCCAATCGCGGTAGGCCGTCATGCCCTCGGCAAGGCTGACGCTCGGCCTGTAGCCAAAATCCCGCGCCGCGGCGGAGATGTCGAAGCGCTGCTGAAAATCGTCGCCCGGATCGGCCCCTTCCTCCAGCGCGATGTCCGCCCGCGGCTCGATCCCGCACACCGCTTCCGCCACCTCGTCCAGGGTCGGGAAATCGCCGCCTGTGACGTTGTAGGTGTTGAGGGGCAGGTCAGGATGATCGAAGGCCGCCACCAGCGCGGCCGCCGCGTCCGAGACATGGATGAACTGCCGCGGAAAGCCCTTACCGAACGGCAAGCGTGTCGGCCTGCCGGCGAGGGCGTCGGTGATCATCTGGCGGATCACGCAGCTGGTGGTGCGACGCGGGCCATAGACCCAGGAGATGCGAATGCTGACGCCATCGACGCCGAACTGCCGCCGGTAGCCCGACATCAGCGCCTCGCCTGCGACCTTGCTGGCACCATACACCGTCGAGGGATTGGTCGTCACGGCCTCCGTCACCGGCGACAGCCCTTCCGGCGTGGGGCCAACGGCGCTGGCTGAAGAGCAGAAGACGACCCGCACTCCGCCGACGCGGCGCGCCAGTTCCAGCATGTTCGCAGTGCCGACGATGTTGACGTCGACCATCTGCACGGGGCTGTCTGCCGCGACCATCGGGCCGGAAAACGCGCCGCAGTGGATGATCCCGCCGATGTCATGTTCATGCGCCAGGCCGTGCAGGGCGTGAACATCCGTGACATCCGCCGCCAGCACCGGCCTGCCGTCGACCTGCCCTGCGCTACGGTCGACCGCCAGCACCTTGCAGCCCCTCTCCTCCAGCAACACTCGTACGGCATTGCCCAACAGACCCGAGGCGCCCGTGACGATGATGTGCGATCCGCTCATATCGCGCCCATCAGGTCTTTTTCCGCGACCCGCTCGATCGGCAGCTCCGCGTCGAGCAGCATGCGCGTGTAGTCGTGCCCCGGCCGCTCGAAGATGGTGGAGGTATCGCCGGTTTCCACGATCTTGCCGTAGCGCATCACAGCCACCCGATGCGCCAGCGAGCGCACGGAGTTCAGGTCATGCGTGATGAAGAGCGCGGAGAGCCCCATTTCCCGTTGCAGCGTGCGGATCAGGTCGATGATCTGCGCCCGCACGCGGATGTCCAGGGCGGTCGTCGGTTCGTCGAACACCACGAAATCCGGACGTGTCGCCAAGGCCCGCGCCATGCCCACGCGCTTCTGCTCGCCCGCCGTCAGCTCATGCGGGAAGACTTTGGCCAGCGTCTTGGGCAGGCGCACCGCCTCCAGCATCTCCAGCACCCGGCTGCGCCTGTCGGCGGCAGAGCGCACCGTCTCGTCAAGCGACAGCGGCTCGGAAATCAGGTCCTCCACCCGCCAACGAGGGTTCAGCGCCACGTAGGGTTCCTGGAACACCATCTGGATCCGCTTGCGCATCGCGCGGAATTCAGACGCAGGAAGATTACCGATCTCCTTTCCGTCGAAGACGATCTCGCCGCAGTTGATGTCCAGAAGTCGGACGATGCACTGCCCAGCCGTGGTCTTGCCCGAGCCGCTTTCACCCACCAGGGCAAGCGTCTCTCCGCGCCCGATCTCGATCGAGATCTCGTCGACGGCCTTGACCACCCCGCCGTCGCGTCCGCGGAAATGCTTGACCATGTCGCGGATCTGCAGCAGCGGGCTCGACTTCGGCCCAGTCCTAGTGCCGTCCCCGACCTTGGGCAACGTCTCGCCGTCGCCGTCGCCATCGCCCTTGATCAGGGTCGGACGGACCTTGGCGGCCTTCAGCAGCTCTTGCCCGTAGCTTGTCTGCGGACCCGCCAGGAAGGCCGAGACATCGTTCTGCTCGACGATCTGGCCGCCCTTCATGATCGCGACCCGGTCGCAATACTGCGAGACGATCCCGAGGTCGTGGGTGATTATCAGGGTGCCCAAGCCTTCGGTGCGGCATCGTTCCACCAGCAGGTCCAGTACCTGCACCTGGATGGTCGCGTCCAGACCCAGCGTCGCGTCGTCGGCCAAGACCACCTTCGGCCCCGCCACAAGCGCCATGGCGATCACGATGCGCTGTGCCATGCCGCCGGAAAGCTGGTGCGGATAGGCCGTCGCGCGGCTTTCGGGATCGGTGATGCCGACTTGGCGGAAAAGCTTCACCGCGGCTTGGCGCGCGGCCCGGTGCGAAAGGCGCCGATGGCTGCGAAGCACGGTGGCAACCTGTTCGCCCACCGGCTGGACCGGGTCCAGCAGGGCCTTGGCGTTGGTTCCGATCAGCGACACCACCCCGCCGCGCAAGTTGCGCAGCTCTGCTGGCGACATCGTCGACAGCGCCCGGCCATCCGACCAGACATCGCCGTTGGTCCTTTCCGCCCCCGGCGGAAGCAGGCCGATCAGGCTGCGCGCAAGCAGCGACTTGCCCGCGCCGGTCTCGCCTACGATGCCCACGACCTCGTTCTCGGCAAGCGCGATGTTCACCCGGTCTAGGGCAAGCTTGTCACCAAAGGCGACGCTGAGATCGCGTGTCTCGAGTAGCACTTTCTTAGACATTAACGCGCCCTCCGCGGGTCGATGAAGTCTCTTGCTGCATCGGCGATGAGCGCGAAGCTCAGCACCGACAGGATGATCGCCAGTCCCGGGAAGAAGGACACCCACCAGATGCCCAGGATCATCTGCTGCGATCCGGTGGAAACCATCAGCCCCCATTCCGGCGTCGGCATGCGCACCCCGGCCCCGATGAAGGACAGGCCGGCCGTAAGCAGGATCGCCATGCCGATGCTGATGGAGATCTGGACGATCGCCGGGGACAGCGCGTTGGGCAGGATGTGGCGGAACAGGATCTTGATGTCGGTGGCGCCGCTGCATTTCGCCGCGGCGATGAACGACCGTTCTCTCAACGACAGCGTCTCGGCCCGGATCAGCCGGGCGAAGACCGGCGTAAAGAGCACACCAAGCGCGATGGCGACGTTCCAGATCTCCTGCCCCATAACCGACACCAGCGCCATGCCCATCACGAAGACCGGGAAGGACTGGACGAAGTCGAAGACACGCATGGTCAGGTTGCTGGCCCAGCCGCGGTAGTACCCGACCAGCAGACCGATGGGCACGCCCACGATGAAGGCCGCGCCGACGGCGGTGACGCTGATCAGCAGGTTGATGCGGGTGGCATAGATGATGCGCGAATAGATATCCATTCCCGACACGTCGGTGCCCAGCCAGTTTTCCCACGATGGCGGCTGCAGTGACCTGAGGGCATTGGCTTGCATCGGATCATGCGTGGACAGGACCGGTGCGAAGATGATCGCCAAGATCTGAAGAACCAGCAGCGTCAGGCCGATCAGCGCGGCCGGGCGCCGGACCAGGAAACGGCCCAAGTCGGACGTGGCGGAAAGGTCGGTGTGGGGGGTCTCGGCGGGGGTCATGGTCGCGCTCATACCTCGATCCTCGGATCAACGATTTCGTAAAGCACATCGACGATCAGGTAGACGATGAGGATGAAGGCAGCCGCGACAAGCACGAAGCCCTGCAGCGCCGGGTAGTCGGAATTGATGACCGCCATCACCGCGTACTGCCCCAGCCCGCCCCAGGAAAAGATCGTCTCGACCAGCACCGCGGCACCCAGGAGGAAGCCGAAGAGAAACCCGGTCAGGGTGATCAGCGGCGGCAGGCTGTTGCGCAGAGCGGCGCGGATGATCTTGCGTTCCGGAACGCCGCTGGCCCGCTGGTGCTGGATGAAGTCGCTGTGCCAGATTTCGCCGAAGGCCGAGGATGTCATCTTCATCAGCGCCCCCGAGTTCACGATCGCCAGGGTGATGACGGGCAGCAGCAGGCGGCTGCCGGCGGACAGGAACGCCTGCAGGTCCCCGGCCAGGAGCGCGTCGAGGGTGTAGAAACCGGTCACGAATTCCGGCGCGGACAGCATCGGGTCGATCCGGCCGAAGGGCGCGACGGCGATGCCGAAGGTCGTGAAGAAGATGAAGATTAGCAGCAGCGCCACCCAGAAATCCGGCAGCGACCCCGCCGCCAGCCCATAGACGCGCGACGCGCGGTCGACGATGGATTTTGGGCGCACCGTGGCGTAGATGGCCGTGGGCACCGCGATCAGCAACGTCAGGATCATCGCATATGTAATCAGCTCCAGCGTCGCCGGTGCGCGTTCCAGCAGGTCCTTGATGACCGGGTTCGACGTGAACATGGATACGCCCAGATCTCCCTGAATCAGGTTCTGGAAGTACACCAGGAACTGCGACCAGATGGACCCGTCCAGGCCCAGCTGCTCGCGCAGGGTTGCAATGCTTTCTTCCGTCGCCATGTTGCCTAGCATCAGCAGGACCGGATCGCCGGGCAGCAGACGGACCAGGATGAAGGTCACGAAGATTACGCCCAGCATCTGCGGCACAAGCAGCGGCAGACGCGCGAGGACGATCCGCACCGGTCTTGGAAGCCGGTGCCAAGTGTCGGAGATTGTCATAGAGAACCCCATCTAGCGTGATTGCGAGGGCGACGCTTTACGCGCCGCCCAGCATATCAGTTCTTGTAGAAATCGTACCAGTTGTTCGCGTTCGGCGTGTACCAGGAGAAACCCTTGACGTTGGCGCGATGCGCCAGCTGGTAGCCGGGGTTGAACAAAAACACCCAGGGCGCCTCTTCGACCACGATCTTCTGGACACGTTCCATGTCGGCGATCCGCTTTTCCTGGTCGATGGTGGTGAGGGCCGCGTCGATTAGCTGGTCGACTTCCTCGTTCTTGTAGTTAGAGTAGTTGATCAGCGACTCGCTGTTCAACCAGAGGTTGGAACCATAGGCCGCATCGGGAACGATCGCCATGTCGCGAAAGAAGTACATCGGGATGTCGCCCCCCGTGTAGCGTTCCACCAGGGTGGAGGCCGGCAGGCGCGACAGTTCCAGCGTCACACCCGCTTCGGCGAAGGCAGTTTGCAGGATGACTGCAATCTCTTCCTCGAGCTGGTCGCCGGTGCGGTAGCCCAGCTCGACGGTGAAACCGTCCTCATGCCCGGCCTCTGCCAGCAATTCCTTCGCGCGCTCCACATTGTATTCGTAGGGGAAACCCGCATCGGTGAAGCCGGGATAGATCTCGGACACCGGGCTGTGCGTGGCCCGGGCCGTGCCGTGGTAGACCGCCTGAGAGATCTGGTCGCGCGGCACGAGGTAGTTCAGCGCTTGGCGCACCTTCGGATCGTCGAACGGCTCCGCCTCGTTGTTCATCTCGACGCGGTGGATGTAGTTGCCGAAGACCTGCTGGACCTCGACGCCCGGCATCTTCTCCAGGAAGGACAGCTCGCGCGGAAGAAGCCATTCGGCTACATCGACAGCACCGGCTTGCAAGGCGGCCACCCGGTTGGAACTGGTCGGCATCTCCCGGAAGATCACGCGCTTGATGCGGGGGACCCCGCGGTAGTAGTTCTCGTTCGCCTCATAGATCACCTCCTGGCCCGGGGCGTAGCGTGTTGCTGCGTAAGGACCGAAAGAGGCGCTGTTGGTGGCCAGCCACCGGCTGCCCCAGGGATCTTGGTCGGTCGTGTGCTTTGCCATCTCCACCGAGTCGAGGATCCCGAGGTCGTTGTTCACCCACAGGTCCTCGATTAACGGCGACGAGTTCGGGATCGTCACCCGCACGGTCATGTCATCGACCTTTTCGAAGGCCTCGTCGAAAGATTTGATCTTGAGGACCTGAGTCATATACCAGTGGAAGTTCGCTTCGAGGTTCCAGCCGCGCTCGAAGGACCACATCACGTCATCGGCGTTCAGTTCGTTTCCAGCGGTGCTCATCACCCCGTCTCGAAGATGGAAGGTGATCGAAGTCTTGTCGTCGGATACCTCCCAGCTTTCCGCTAGGGCGCCTACGATGCTGTCGAAATCCTCGTAGAGGATACCATCCTCTCGCTCTACCATCTCATAGGCCAGAAGGCGCTCGTAGAGGTTGCGACGCATCTCGTGCGTGGCCTCGGTGGGCGGGTATTCTTGGTCAAGGGATTCCGGCGTCCGGGGGCCTGCGACGATCAGCGTTTCGGACCGGTCCTGTGCTGCCGCAAACTGCGGAAGACCGCCGGCGGCAACAAGCGCGCTGGTCAGCAGCGCGGCCAGGGCGTGCCTGCGTGTCGGACGGCCAAGCCGCCCAATGAAGGTCTCAGATGTCCTAATATCGTTTACCAATTCAGTACCCTCCCAAGTGTTCGCTTCGGGCCGCCAGATCTCTCTTTCGGCATCAGCCAAAATCAACTGTATACAGAGTTTGCTTTTTTCCTATAAAAAATTGCATGCAATATCGGTAATTCTTGTGTAGCACCCGTCGCAGATACCTTTACACTGCCGTGTTGATTGACACCGAGCAGGAGCGACAGATGGACCATCTGCGCGGAGAAGCAGACGCGACCGTAAGAGAAGGTGGCCTGGGCGACTTCAAGCGCCAGCGGGGCCGCACGGCGGATGAGATCACGCGCCGCTTGGTCCGCGCGATCTTCGAGCACCGGCTTCCGCCCGGCATGCGCATCACCGAAGAAAAGCTTTCCCGCACCTTCGGCGTCAGCCGCACCCTAGCGCGTCAGGCGACCTCTCAATTGTGCGAGATGGGCGTTTTCGTCAAGAAGCCCAACTACAGTTGCACGGTGGCCCATCCCTCGCGGGAGGATGCGCAGGCGCTCATCGACGCAAGACGCATGGTAGAGCCGGAATTGATCCGCCAGATCGTGCGATCCGCAAGCGCATCCGATCTTCGCTTGCTCGACGAGCATCTTGCGCTGGAGCAAGAGGCGCGGCTGACCGGGGACCGTTCCCAGCTGATCCGGCTGACCGGCGAATTTCACCTCAAGCTCGCGGAACTTGCCCGCAATCCGTATCTGGCCAGTTTCATGATGCGATTGCAGGTCCTGACCTGCCTGGCTATCCTTGTTCACGCGGACGGGGAAACTGGATGCCCCCGCGATGAACACGCGGATATCGCCCAAAAAATTAGGAGCCGTGATGCGGAGGGAGCCGTGCAGCAGATGCTGACTCACCTACAGCACATCGAGCTGGAACTTCGTCTGGAAGAAGTCCGCCCCAGCCACCAGCCGGAAGACACTTTTCGCTGGCTTGCAGGAGACATCGGTGCAGGTTGACGGCTTGATGATCTAACCCCGCCCCCGACGGCATCAGTGCGCCAATGTGGGTCTGCAACTATCTGCACAGGAGAGTGAGGAGCCGGTGTAGGCAACAGCAAGTCCACGGCCTGAATAGCCCCGTGTCTTGTAGACGCCTTCTTCGCTAATTTTGAGGCAAGGAGGCCATGATGAGCAGCAACAAGTTCAGCGACGAGTTCAAGCGAGATGCGGTCGCGCAGATCACCGAGCGGGGCTACCCGGTCAGGGAGGTGTCGCAGCGGCTCGGGGTCAGCCCGTATTTGCTCTACGCTTGGAAGAAGAGGTTCGCGAAGAACTCTTCGGGCGAGGCGGAGAAGGACACCGAGATCCGGCGCCTGAAGAAGGAGCTGGCGCGGGTGTCGGAGGAGCGCGACATCCTAAAAAAGGCCACCGCGTATTTCGCCAGGGATGCAAAGTGAGATACGCGTTCGTGGCCGAGCATCGCAGCCAGTTCTCCGTGCGGGCGATGTGCCGGTGCCTGCGCATCCAGCCGAGCGGCTTCTATGCTTGGCTGAAGGCGCCGTTGAGCAAACGCGCTCGGGAGGACGAGCTTCTGAAGGAGGCGTGGGTCGAGAGCGGTAAGGTCTATGGGCAGCGGAAGCGAGCTATGATTGAATCTGGGTGACGCGCTTTGATCAGGCGGCGCGGTTCTTGGCGTCGAGGACGCCGTCGGTGAATTTGACGCCCTCGATCACCATTGGCAACTGGTTGGCGCCCTTCAGGCGACGCCATCCCTTCGCGGCGGCTTGCACGAGCTTGTAGACCATCAGCCGCGCCGTCTTCTGGGATAGCGCGCCCTTCGTGCGGACGGTCCGGTGCCTGACAGTGGCGAACACGCTCTCGATTGGGTTCGAGGTCCGCAGATGGTCCCAGTGATCGGCGGGAAAATCATAGAACGTCAGCAGCGCGTCGCGGTCTTTGGTCAGACAGGTTGCGGCCTTGTGGTATTTCGCGCCGTATTTCTCGACGAACACGTCCAGCGCGGCTTCGGCCGCGACACGGGTCTCGGCCTGCCAGATCTCGCGCAGGTCGGCTTTGACGGCGGGCTGGAGGGACTTGGGAACCTTGTTCAGCACGTTCGAAGTTTTGTGAACCCAGCACCTCTGGTGCTTGGTGCTGGGAAATACCTCGTCGAGCGCCTTCCAGAACCCGAGCGCGCCGTCGCCGACAGCAAGTTCGGGCGCGCAGGGCAGGCCGCGCGCCTTGAGGTCGACCAGCAGTTCGCGCCAGCTCTGCGCGCTCTCGCGCATGCCGACCTGAAAGCCCACGAGCTCTTTCTTTCCTTCCGGCGTCGCGCCGATGAGAACCAGCATGCATTCGGCCTGCGGCTCCATTCGGGCCTGGAGATAGACGCCGTCGGCCCAGGCATAGGCGTAGCGGCGCGCGGCGAGGTCGCGGCGCTGCCAGCGCCCATACTCCGTTTCCCATTCACCGGTCAGGCGCGCCAGCACGCCAGACGACAGGTTCGGGGCGTTCTCGCCGAGCAGGGCCGCAAGCGCCTCCTGGAAGTCCCCGGTCGAGATGCCGCGGAGGTAGAGAACCGGCAACAGCGCGTCCAAGCTGCGCGAGCGCCGCGCCCACCTCGGCAGGATCGCGGATGTGAACCGGATCTTATCCGCTTCGTTCTCCGCTGACCGATCCCGGACCTTCGGCCGCCTGACTGTGAGCCCGCCGATCCCGGTCTGGATCTCACGCTCGGGGCCGTAGCCATGCCGAACCACGCGCTGGCGCCCATCTGGCAGGCGGGTTTCGGCAAGCTCTGCGACGAAGGCATCCGCCTCCGCCCGCAGGGCCGCAGCCAACATCCGGCGCGCCCCCTCACGGGCGATCTCGGTCAGGGGATCGTCCAGCGAATGGGGCTGACGAAGCGGGATGATGTCAGTATCGTTCTTCATGGCGTATCGCTCCTTCGGGAGGTTCTGGCAGGCTTCAGCACCCGCCACGATACGCCGCCTTCTCAGGCTGCATCACCCATTTTCAGCCATAGCTCGCGGAAGCTGCACGACGACTTGGTCGAACAGGGCGAAAGCATCTGCCTGAACCGCGTCTCCCGCCTGACCAAGCTGGCCGGGATCACGGCGCAGATCGGCTACAAGCGCCGCCCGGGCAAGTATGGCGGCAGGCCGTCGGTCGTCGTCGACAACACCCTGGATCGGCAATTTGATGTCGAGGCTCCGGATACGGTCTGGGTGACCGACATCACCTACATCCGGACGCAGGAAGGCTTCGCTTACCTCGCTGTTGTCATCGATCTCTTCTCTCGGCGCGTGGTCGGATGGTCCATGCAGTCGCGTCAGACGACCGACGTCGTTCTCCAGGCTCTGCTCATGGCCATATGGCGGAGGAAGCCGAAGGCTAAGGTGCTGATCCACTCCGATCAGGGAAGCCAGTTCACCAGCATGGACTGGGCCGCTTTCCTAAAAGCCCACAATCTGGAGCATTCCATGAGCCGTCGAGGCAACTGCCACGACAATGCCGTCGCCGAGAGCTTCTTCAACCTGCTCAAGCGCGAGCGGATCAGGCGCCGGACTTACCGGACGCGCGAGGAAGCCCGGCGGGACGTGTTCGACTACATCGAAATGTTCTACAACCCGAAGCGCAAGCACGCGCGGAACGGAATGCTGTCGCCCGTCGACTTCGAGTGGCAGCAGAAACTGAGGCAAGAGGGCGTCTAAGAAACGCGGGGCTATTCATTCCGCTCATACTCGGCCCAGCCAACGTAGCCTTCATGATGATCGCGGATCAGCACGTCCCACGCCTCTGAAGGCTTGCCGTGGCCGTAGGTTTTTCGTACCCGACCATCAACCAGTTCGATCCGCTTCTCGCTTGAGCTATGATTGAATCTGGGTGACGCGCTTCGATCAGGCGGCGCGGTTCTTGGCGTCGAGGACGCCGTCGGTGAATTTGACGCCCTCGATCACCATTGGCAACTGGTTGGCGCCCTTCAGGCGACGCCATCCCTTCGCGGCGGCTTGCACCAGTTTGTAAACCATCAAGCGAGCCGTCTTCTGGGATAGCGCACCTTTCGTGCGAACCGTCCGATGCCTGACGGTGGCGAACACGCTCTCAATTGGGTTCGAGGTCCGCAAATGGTCCCAGTGATCAGCGGGAAAATCATAGAACGCCAACAGCGCCTCGCGGTCCTTGCTCAGACAGGTTGCGGCCTTCTGGTATTTCGCGCCGTATTTCTCGACGAAGACGTCCAACGCGGCCTCGGCGGCGACACGGGTCTCGGCTTGCCAGATCTCGCGCAGGTCGGATTTGACGGCGGGCTGGAGGGATTTGGGGACCTTGTTCAACACGTTCGACGTCTTGTGAACCCAGCACCTCTGCTGCCTGGTGCTGGGGAATACCTCATCGAGCGCTTTCCAAAACCCGAGTGCGCCGTCGCCGACAGCGATTTCCGGAGCGCAGGTCAGGCCGCGCGCCTTGAGGTCGACCAGCAGTTCGCGCCAGCTCTGCGCGCTCTCGCGCATGCCGACTTGAAAGCCCACGAGCTCTTTCTTCCCCTCCGGCGTGGCGCCGATGAGCACCAGCATGCATTCGGCTTGCGGCTCCATCCGGGCCTGGAGGTAGACCCCGTCGGCCCAGACATAGGCATAGCGGCGCGCGGCGAGGTCGCGGCGCTGCCAGCGCCCATACTCCGTCTCCCATTCGCCGGTCAGGCGCGACAGCACACCAGGCGACAGGTTCGGGGCGTTCTCGCCGAGCAGGGCCGCGAGGGCCTCCTGGAAGTCCCCCGTCGAGATGCCGCGGAGATAGAGAACCGGCAACAACGCATCGAGGCTGCGGGAGCGCCGTGCCCACCGGGGCAGGATGGAAGAGTTGAACCGGATCTTGTCGTCCTCGCTTCCTGCCAAGCGATCGCGAACCTTCGGCCGCCTGACTGCGAGCCCCCCAATCCCGGTCTGGATCTCGCGCTCGGGGCCGTAGCCGTGCCGAACCACGCGCTGACGCCCATCTGGCAGCCGGGTTTCGACAAGCTCCGCGACGAAGGCATCCGCCTCCGCCCGCAAGGCCGCAGCCAACATCCGGCGCGCCCCCTCGCGGGCAATCTCGGTCAATGGATCGTCCAGCGAATGGGGCTGACGAAGCGGGATGATGTCGGTATCGTTCTTCATGGCGTATCGCTCCTTCGGGAGGTTCTGGCAGGCTTCAGCACCCGCCACGATACGCCGCCTTCTCAGGCCGCATCACCCATTTTCAGCCATAGCTCTTCTCGCTTTCGCCGTAGACATAAGCGCCTGCGTAGTAACCGCCCGATTGATCTTGCAGTTACCCATAAGTCTCTGGCGGCGGCTTTGCGATGCGGGCTCCTTCGACGAGGTCCGCGAGACGCGAGAAGCCCTGCCATATGACGGTCGTCCCCGGCGGCGCATCGGAAGCACGGTCGAGATATCCGCCGAGGCGAGCGACCGCTCTGACGTAGAAATCAAGATCGTAAGGTGGCTGGCGCTTTCTATCCGGCATCGCGTGTTCGAGCACGTGGCGCTCCGCGTCCGTGAAGACTGCAGCAGGTTCTGCTCCCGCTGTTTCGCGGTTGAGCATCGCCAGCCATGATACTCGCCAAGCGACGACGCAGCAAAGTGCTATGCAGTTGGCCAGACGATCGGCCGTGGCGAGACGCATCGTTCTCGCCGCAATCGTCATTTATTGGCTATGAGTCCTGAACCTACGGCCCTGCCGCTTATGCTGTTCGGCAAAGAAACGTGCCGCGCCGGGATGCGTCTCGACCAGACAGCCGGGGCAAGCTGCGTCCGGGCTTCTCACCTCGAAAGCCGGCTTCATTTCGGCCAGTTCCACGGCATGCGCGCTCGCGGCCTGGACGAAATCATACACTTCGTCCTCATTGCGATCCTCGGCCGTCACGATCAGCAGCGGCGATTCCACGGTCTGAACCGCCTCGGTCTGTCCGGGGTAGTGACCGGGGGCGATGACGCTTCGGGCCAAACCGCTGCCCTTATTCAAGAATGCCGCGACAAGATCGTCTTCGAGCGCAAGAAGCCTGAAGGGCCGTTTGCGAGCAAGCTTGCGGTATCGTGGGTGTGGGGGCGCGTTGAGTGAAACGAGGACGTCAAGGCGCCCTTGTTCGAATAGTCGGTTGCTTTCGCGATAGTCGAGGAAAAAGCACCCGCCGCCCTGTCTTTCAAAGTCCGCTTCATTCAAGCCAGCCTCGGCCATCAGGCGAAGATAGAGGACGGCGGTGGCATAATCGCGTTCACCCGCAGACACGCGCAGGCGCGCAAGATCGATGAAGGACACAGGCGGAAGGTCTGCCGCGACCAGTATGTGCAACTGCAACGGCATTAGGGCCGTGACGGTGCGCAGGCGCTCGAGGGGACGCGGGAACGGGGCAACGCCGCGTCTGACGTCGTTCAATGCGCTTCCGACCGCGGTGGCATAGGCGGCTCGACCGTCATTGATCTCGCCTAGCTTGTCGCTGCCGCCGCTGCGCCATGGTGTCAGTTCGAGCCGATTGTTCTTGAACCGCAGGATGTTGGCCAGCGTCTGCATGCCGGGCTGCGAACTTGCGGCGTCGCTGCCGATCAGGAAGCGTGTCGCAAAGCTGATCGAAATGCGGCGGGCTGCGGCTGACAACAACGCGCCGGCTTCAGCCGCACGCTCTTTTGTGAGCTGGCTTGCGGGCAGGGTCACGACAAGGCTGCCCAAGGGCTGCTGCAATGCGTTGAGGATCGGCGCCGCGAGGCTGACGGACAGCTCGTCTTCGTCGTCAGGATACGCAAGGAAGCCATGCTTGGCCAAATGATCGAATTCCGCCTGATAGCGCCCGGTCGCATCGGTGTCTGTCGCCTCCGTCTGCTCGGCTGACACGGTGGCGGCAAGCACCGCCAGCCCTGCGGCGCCAGCGGTCAAGGGCTCTTCCAGCCCAATCTGTACGATAGGTTCACTCGCACCCGGCGACTCTTCGAAAGCGGCCCAGACATAAGGCCCGGAAGGGTCAAAAACCGCGAGCCATACAGGAGCGCGAACTTCGCTGGCCAAGCTGCGGGCCACAGGCCGAACCAGCCCCGGCAGACGAAAATGCCGCCGCGAAAGCATCGACCAGCGATGCCATTCATTGCCCAGACGATAGCGTCCCGAGACATCGTCCCGTCCGAGAAGCCCGTGATCCTGCAGGATCTTCAACGAGCGGTGGACCGAGCTGGTCGGCAGATCGAGCGCCGCAGCCAGTTCTCGGACACCCCATGCCTCTTGCCCATCGGCAAAGGCCTTGAGAACCTCGAGCGTCTTTCCCGCTGCGCCGCCGGTGCCACGCGACGATCCGCTTCGCGGCGTTGTCTTGTTCATGAGCTAAGACCTCTGAATTCAGGTTCACATGCGCTGACCCAAGGAGCGGCAAGAGCAGCCAGCGGGTCGCCGTGACAGCGCTTTACTTGACCGGGACCGATGCGCCGGATGCTTGGCTGATTGATCAATTTCGACTCCGTTTTCCAGACTCTTGGCCGCTCTAGCGATCATGACGTCGAGTCTCAGCTCCCTACAAGACGCAGCATCGATCTGAATGAAGACGGCGCAAGCCCTGATATTCTTGACATGCTGTTCCGTATGTTGGTACATCAAATTTAATTATTGTTCCATTCGGCGGAACAGGATCAGGTTCATGGGAGGAGCAATGGGGCTGACAGCGATCGAAAAACATCTGGCGCGCGCCTCCAGCGCCGCGAGGGTGGTGCCGGGCGACATTGTTCATCCCGATCCTGACCTCGTTATCGTCCATGACGGTTACATCGCGACGGCCTACCGCGAACTGAGCGGGCTTGGCATCCACAGGGTTTTCGATCCCGATCGGGTGATGTTCGTCACCGATCACGACGTGATCCACGCCACACCTCTGGCAGCAGAACGGGCGCGTCAGAACCGGCTTGTCGCCGAAAAGTGGGGCATCTCGCGCTTCTATGATGTGGGACAGGGTGGTCAGGGGCATGTCTTTCCCATGGAAAAGGGGCTCGTGCGGCCGGGTATGTTCCTGCTTTGTTATGACATGCACTGCACCAATTTCGGTGCAGTAGGGGCGCTTGCGCTTCGCACCGGATCCGAAATCATCACCGTGCTGGCGCAGGGCACGATCTGGGTTCAGGTGCCTCATACGATCAAGGTCGAGTTGACCGGCAAGATGGCGCCCGGGGTCATGGCCCGGGATCTGGGGTTTCGGCTCGCGGCGGATTTCGTGTCCGGCCGCCACGGGGCTTATGACTACCGTGCCATCGAGTTTCATGGACCGGGACTGCACCAGCTTCCGGTGGCGGAACGTATCGCCCTGTGCAACACGCTCACCGAGATCGGGATTTGCGCGACGTACTTTGCCCCTGACGAACAGACGGCGAAATGGTACCGTGATCGAGGTCTTGCGGGCGGCGAAATCGTCACGGCCGATCCGGATGCGGGCTATGAAAGCGAACTCGCCGTCGATCTTTCGGCGCTCGAGCCTCAGGCCGTGCTTCCTGGCGGCGAGAAAACCATCCCGTTGCAGGCCGTGGAACTGGGTCGCGCGGTGGACCATGCTTATCTCGGATCCTGCGGGTCAGGGACATTCGATGATCTGGTGGTTGCAGCCGACATCCTAAGAGGCAGGACCGTCGCAGCGGGCACGCGTTTCCTGGTCACCCCCGGCAGCAATGTCACCATCGCCAGACTGGAGCGCGAAGGGCTGGGCGACGTTTTTCGCAAGGCGGGTGCGATCCTGCTGCCAGCGGGGTGCGGGCCGTGCGCCGGCGGCACGATGGGGCCTTTGGGGTCTGGCGAAACCTCGATTTGCACAGCGGCCGTCAACAACTTCGGACGGATGGGCGCAAAGGACGCGGCCATCTTTCTTGCCAGCCCGGCGACTGTGGCGGCGTCGGCGGTTGCAGGGGCGATCAGCGACCCTCGTCGATTTCTTGAAGAAAGGTCAGCCACGTGAATTGGGTGTTCCGGGGCCGCGCGCATAAATTCGGCGACGACGTTCCGCTAGACGACGGGTTCATCCCGTTCCGGTTGGCAATCGGTCGCGTAACCGACCCGCAAAAGCTCATTCCGCATCTCTTCGAGGACGTGCGCCCCGGTTTCGCCGAGGCCGCGACGGCGGGTGACGTGGTCATCGGTGGCACCGACTTCGCCTCGGGCAAGCCCCATGCGCAGGGGTTCATTGCCCTGCAAGCCCTGGGGGTCGGGATGATCTGCGAAAGCATGCCGTATAATTCGTTGCGTGCCGGCGTCAGCAGCGGCCTGGCCTTCATGACCGGCTGCGAGGGGGTGTCAGACATGTTCGAGGACGGCGACGGCATCCAAGTTGATTTCGCATCCGGCCATCTCGAGAACCTGAGCAGCGGCGAAAGCCGGTCGTTCCCGCCGCTTGACGGCAGTTTGCGACAGATCATCGAGGCGGGTGGCTCCAAAGGCCTGTTGCGGCGCTGGTGGTCAGAAACGCAATCAGCCACATCGTCCGGAGAGCCCCGATGAGCTTGCCCAACATCATTTGTGTCGCGCCGCTGGGCGCATGGCGCAATCGCAACGATCATCCGGCCGTCCCTCTCTCACCAAAAGAGATCGCAGATGACGTCGTGGCCTGCGCGCGGACCGGTGCGTCGATCGCGCATCTGCATGCTCGCGACAGCGATGGGAAGCCGACCCAGGATATCGGGATCTACCGTGAGATACAGGAGCGGATCACCGCGCGCTGCGATATCATCGTGCAAATCAGCACCGGGACGCGCGGCATGACGGTCGCGCAGGCGCTACAGCCGATCGCGCTCGGGCCGGAAATGGCGTCGCTGGCGCTACGCGACGTGGGGCCGCAGCAGGGAGCGGATGTTCATGAGCGCGTCGCGCAGATGGCAAGGGCGATGCTGAAGGCCGGCGTCTGCCCCGAGTTCGATGGCTCGGATTCCGAAATGATCGAGCGCCTGATCGACGTCTGCGAACAGGTCGACGGGCTTCGGCAACCCTGCGTCGGACTGTTTTTGAAGGATGACGTCACCGCGTCTGCCGCAGCCACGCATATCCTGCAGCTGGTTTCGTTGCTGCCCGAGGGAGCGCATTGGTGGGCGGCCAAGGGTGGGGCAAATCATGCGCTTGTTCAGACCTTGGCCCTCGGCCTTGGGGGGCATTGCCGGGTCGGGTTCGAAGACAGCTTGATCGGCGTAGACGGCGTCGAGGTTGAGGGAAACGCCGCGCTGGTCAGCCGCGTGGCCGCGTTGGGCACGGCCGTTGGCCGCCCCCCCGCGACACCGGCAGAAGCGCGCAAGATCCTAGGGCTGATGCCGCGATAGGCGCGCCCCTTCAATCGGCACAGCAAGAGCCGGGGAAACGGACTACCGATTTTTATAGCGAGAACGGGCTTCACAAAGTCCAGAAGGAGAGGAAAATGAAGCGAAATTTCTTGGCCGCAGCAGCGGCGGCGGTGCTGGGCAGCGCATTCGGAACGTCATCTTTTGCCCAAGAATCGACGGTCGATTTCTCGGGCAAACGGATCGAGATGATCGTGCCATTCAAGGCAGGCGGGGCTACCGACGTCTATGGCCGGTTTTTCGCAGGCAAGCTGAGCGACCATCTTCCGGGCAACCCGACGGTCGTGGTCAGCAACATTCCCGGGGCCGGTGGCATGCCCGGCGCCAATCAGTTTGAGGCGCGCGCAGAGCCTGACGGAACCGCCCTGATCGCGATGACGGTTTCGACGCAGTTGAACTGGCTGTTCGAAGACCCCGCCGCACAATTCGACCTGAAGGAGTGGCGTCCGCTGATCCTGACTCCCCAGCGGGAAGTCGCCCTTGTCCATACCGACACTGGCGCGTCGGACCCCGAGGACGTCAAGGCCCTGCAGGACGTCGAACTACGCTATGCCGATCACAGCGTGCGGGGTCTGTCGATCTTCCGCCTGCTGGGCTTTGATGGCCTGGGCCTGGACGTGACGCCGGTGTGGGGCGTCAGTGGCGGCCCGGCCCGTATCGCGATGGAGCGCGGCGAGATCAACCTGGCGTTCGCATCCTCGGCTGCCTACCGCAAGGACTACGCGTCCATGGTCGACAGCGGCATCGTCACGCCGATCTTCTCCTATGGCGATTTCGATGCTGACGGCAACATCGTCCGCGATCCGGCCTTCCCCGAACTTCCGACCTATCTCGAGCTCTACGAGCAGATCAACGGTAGCGATCTGTCGGGACCCGAGCGCGAGCTCTACGAGATGCACCTGCAGTTCACCGGCGCGTCCAAATCGCTGTTCCTGCCCGCCGACACGCCGGACGACATCTATGACGCCTATGTCGCAGCGATCCGGGAAATCATCGACGATCCCGATTATGCCGAAGAGAACGCGAAGTTCTTCGGCGAACATGATCAGGCCGTCGGCGACAAGGCGAGCGCGAACATGGATCAGGCGCTGGCACTCAGCGACGATCTGCGCGGCTATCTGGGCGACTGGCTGAAGAAGAAATACGGCCTTGATCTCTGACCTCTTGCAGCAAAGGCAGACCGGATCGCCGGTCTGCCTCACATTTCGCTCAGCCCCTCTTACAAGGAAAACGTGATGGACGTTTGGGTAACCGCGTTGGACGCGCTGACGACCTTGTTCAGCCTTGGCCATCTCAGCTACCTTCTGCTCGGGGTTCTGGTCGGGCTGGGCGTGGGCATCCTGCCTGGTCTGGGCGGGCTTGCCGGCCTGTCTCTCCTGCTGCCTTTCGTCTACGGGATGGAGCCTTCTCAGGCCCTCGCCATGATGGTCGGCCTATTGGCGATCACCACGACGTCCGACACCTTCCCGTCGGTTCTGATGGGCATTCCGGGCACGTCGGGCTCTCAGGCGACAGTCATGGATGGCTTTCCCATGGCCAAGAGGGGAGCGGCCGCACGCGCGCTGTCCGCAGCCTTCGGCGCTTCGCTGTTTGGTGGCGTCTTCGGCGCTGTCATTCTGAGTATCGCCATTCTTTTCGCCCGCCCCCTCATCCTCATGATGGGCTTTGGTGAGCAGCTGATGCTCGTGCTGTTCGCGCTTACGATGGTCGGCATCCTGACCGGCAGCCACCCGCTCAAGGGTCTGGCGGCCTGCGGGGTAGGACTGGTCCTCGGCACGATCGGCTTTGCGACCAGCACCGGCGAGCTGCGCATGGCGTTGGGCCAGACCTACCTCTATGATGGTTTTCCGCTACTGATCATCGCCATCGGCCTGTTCGCAATACCCGAGATCTTCGAGATCCTTAGCCAGAAACAGACGATTTCCTCGACGACGCAGCAGAAGCTTGGGCATGGGATGTTCGCAGGCCTTCGCGATGTCGTCAGGCATAAGTGGCTGGTTCTGCGTTGTTCTGGCATCGGGGCGCTGATCGGGATGCTGCCGGGGTTAGGCGGCGTCGTCATCGACTGGATCGCCTATGGTCACGTTGTCCAATCGGCCAAGGACAAGTCCCAGTTCGGCAAGGGTGACGTCCGCGGCGTGTTGGCGCCGGAATCGGCCAACAACGCGAAGGAGGGCGGTTCGCTGGTCCCGACGCTGCTGTTCGGCGTCCCGGGCTCTGCCACGATGGCGGTGCTGTTGGGCGGGCTGGTGCTCGTCGGGATCGAGCCGGGTGCCGGCATGGTGCAGGGAAACTTGGACCTCACCTTCACCATCATCTGGTCACTTGCCATCGCCAATATCGTCGGGACGCTGGTCTGCCTGTCGCTGGTCCGTCCGATCTCGAAGCTGACGACCATCCCCTATGGCTATATCGGTCCCGTCGTCATCGTCATCGTGTTCTTCGCGGCCTTTCAGGCGACCCGCGACTGGCTCGACCTGATCGCGTTGTTCGGGGTCGGAGTTCTCGGGGTCTACATGAAGCGGTTCGGCTGGTCGCGGCCGGCACTGCTGATCGGCTTCTTCCTTTCCAAGGGGCTGGAGGACTCTGTCTATCAAGCCACGCAGATCTACGGCGTTTCGTTCCTTCAGCGCCCGATTGTGATCCTGTTGATCCTGGTCATCATCGCGTCGGTGACGATCACCTTTGTCCGGGCTCGCAATGCACCCAAGCCGGACACCGGACAAGGCCCGGCCACACGCAGCGTCCGCGTCCATGAGATGGGTTTTCTCCTGGTATTCGCCGCGCTTTGTATCTGGGCGTTCTTCGATGCCTTGCAGCGAACCTTCCTGGCGCAGATCTTCCCGCTGGGCGCTTCCATCGTGACCGGGGCAATTCTGGCGGTGATCGCCTACCGCTTCGCGCGTGGCTCAAGCGAAGATAGCATCCATTACGACGAGGTGCGTACGCGAGATGGGCGCCGGACGATGCATGTCTATATCGGCTGGCTGATCGGATTTCTGATCGCGGTCTACCTGCTCGGTCTCGTGCTGGCGGCGGGTCTGTTCGTCCTCGCGATGATCGTCTTCGAGCTGCGACGACTGACATGGCAGGGCGTTGTCGTGGCGATCATGGTAAGCGTTTTACTCTTGTTGCTGTCCCAAGTGTTGAACCTGAAGTTCCCGTCCAGCCTGCTGCAGCCGCTTCTTGCGTTCGCATCGTGACCCAGGGCAAGGCCGGGCTTCCGGCCGGATCGTATGGTGATATTCCCGAGGAGAGGCGGAATGAAGATCAGCCCGAGGCCAATGCCTGAATAGCCCCGTGTCTCATGGCCGCCTTCTTCGCCGATCTTGAAGAAAGGGGGCCATGATGGGCAGAGACGAGTTCAAGCGGAAGGATGGTGTACCGGGGCACGGTCATGCGACAGCGCGTTGCGCAGGTTATGCCGCCATCTTGATCCCCGTGGCCGCTTCGGCTTCAAGGGCTTCTTGTTCAGCCCTGATCTGATTTGGCGTTTCGTAGCGGCTTTGTTGACGGCGTGGATGCCCCTCCCGGCGGCATCGCAATGTGCCACGACGATATGTGTGAAGCCATCACGGGAGAGAGTATTCACGCCATCACCGAAGCCCCTCGCCCCGACTGGGATGGTGCCGCTTGCCGGAAATGATCAAATTGCAACGACTGGGCGCGCCGTTCACGGTACAGCCGCGCCGGAAGCTCGACCATGGACCGCAAACCGGCCGCGCGGCAGTTCGAAGTCGAGACCCGTGCAAATGGGACCTAGCCGGATCCGGCCACCATGTGCCCTTCCCCGACATCGGTCAGTGCTTCGATCCGGGGCTCCATGCCACGCCGCTTCACGGGGCTTGGCACGTCGCCCTGCGGCCTCGTAAATGGCGGCGGCACCCGGGTCGGATCGGGAACTGGAACGGCGGCGATGAGCTGGCGGGTATAGGGGTGGCGCGGGTCGCCGAACAGCTGCGCCCGCGTGCCCATCTCGACGATCTGGCCCAGCCGCATCACCGCCACCCGGTCGGAGACGTTCTCGACCACGGCCATGTCATGGCTGATGAACAGATAGGCGATGCCGAACTCGGTCTTCAGCGCCTTGAGCAGATCGAGCACCCGCGCCTGCACGCTGACATCGAGCGCGGAGACGCTCTCGTCGGCGATGATCAGGCGAGGCCGGAGGGCCAGCGCGCGCGCGATACAGATACGTTGCCGTTGGCCGCCAGAGAATTCGTGCGGATAGCGGTCGAGCTGATCACGCTCCAGCCCCACGCGCTCGAACAAGGCTTCGGCCTGCGCGCGCCGCTCGGACGGGGTGCCGATGTCATGGATGACCAGCGGTTCGGCCACGAGGTCACCCACCCGCATCCGAGGATCGAGCGAGGCCATGGGGTCCTGGAAGATCATCTGGACACCGCGACGGAAGGCCGTGTCGGGCCGCTGGCCGCTTTCAAGCCTGCGACCGGCCACTTCCAACAAGCCCTCGAACGGCACCAACCCGGTGAGGGCCTTGGCGATGGTCGACTTGCCGCAACCGGATTCGCCCACGAGGGAAAAGGTCTCGCCGGCGCGGATCTCGAAGCTGACGCCCGCCACCGCGTGAACCGCGTGGGTCGGCCGGTTCAGCAGGCCGCCCCGGATGTCGAAGCGCACCCGCAGCTCCTCGACCCGGGCGACCGTCTCCGCGATGCCGGAAGCCGCCGCCCCTTCCCCGCGCCCCATGCGCGGCACCGCGGCCAGCAGGGCACGTGTATATGGTTCTCTCGGCGCGGCGAAGATCTCGCGCACCGGACCCTGCTCGACCATGCGGCCCGACTGCATGACGACGACGCGGTCGGCCATTTCCGCCACCACGCCCATGTCATGGGTGATCAGGATGACGGCGGTGCCAAGGTCCCGTTGCAGATCGCGCAGCAGCTCCAGCACCTCGCGCTGCACCGTCACGTCGAGCGCGGTGGTCGGCTCGTCGGCGATCAGCACGTCGGGGCGCAGCGCGATGGCCATGGCGATCATCACCCGTTGGCGCATGCCGCCCGACAATTCGTGCGGATATTGTTTCAGCCGCGCCTCGGGCTGCGACATGCGCACCGCGCGCAGCGCCTCGACCGCGCGGTCCCGCGCGTCGCGCCGCGACAGGTCTTCATGCGCCTCGATTGCCTCGATCAGCTGGCGGCCGATGGTCAATACCGGGTTGAGCGAGGTCATCGGTTCTTGAAAGATCATCGCGATCCGCGCACCGCGCAAGCCGCGCATCCATCGCTCGGGCAGGCCCAGAAGGTCGGTTTTCCCAAGCCGGATGGTACCACCGGAGACATGCACGGCTGGCGGCGGCAGAAGCCCCATGATCGCCAGCGAGGTAAGGGATTTGCCCGACCCGCTCTCACCCGCGATGGCCAGCGTCTCACCGCGCGCAAGGTCGAAGGACAGGTCCCGGACCAGCACGCGCGGGCCTTCGCCGGTGCGCACCGAGATCTCGAGCCCCTCGACCGAAAGAACCGGCGGGGCGGTCTCCGGGGCCTTTTCGGCCCCGGACAGCTTCGTGACGGCGGCGTTCATTCGAACACACAGCGCGGGAAGTAGAAGCTCACCACCCAGTTGGGCTGGTCGACGATCTCCGAGATCCTCAGATCGCCACAGGTCGAGACCAGCATGTAGGCATCGACCGCCGCCATCTGCCGCGTGGCGCAAAGATGGTCGACCATTCCGGCCACCGCGTCGCGCGAGGCGCTCATAAGGTCCGGCCCGATGCCGGTGGTCACCTCGTAGCCCTTGGCGTCGAGATGCCGCGTCACCGGGCCCGGCGTCGTGAAGCGCGGGAATTTCAGCTGCGCGTCCTTCACCAGATCGATCGTGAGCACCGCGTCCATTGGGCTTTCGATCGCGGTGCCGCAGACCTCGCCGTCGCCCTGCGCCGCATGGGTATCACCGACGGAAAACAGCGCGCCCGCGACCTCGACAGGCAGGTAGAGCACGGTGCCCGCGGCGAGATCGCGGATATCGAGATTGCCGCCCACCCGGCGCGGCGGCACGATCGAATGCATCCCCGGCTCGGCCAGCGCGTTGCCGATCGTGCCGCAGAACGGCTTGAGCGGCACCCGGCCATGCTCACCGAAAAGGGTGGGCTGAAGCGTCTTGGCGTCGTATTTCCAGATCGTCAGCGCCGGGTCGGTGAACTGGTCGGCCAAGAGGCCGAAGCCCGGGATGTTGGCGGTCCAGCCCCAGGCCGAGCCTTCGGCCTCGCGCGGGGCGAAGCTGTCGATGGTGATCTTGAGCGCGTCGCCCGGCTCGGCGCCTTCGACATGGATCGGCCCCGAGACGGGGTTGATCTTGCCGAAATCGAGCGCCTTCACATCCTCGACCGTGCTCGACGGGCCAAGCTGGCCCGCCGATGAATCCATGCAGTGAAAGGCGATCTGCGCGCCGGGCTCCACCCTTTCGGCCGGGGCGATGGAATTGTCCCAGCCGAAATGATGCTGCGCGCCGTGAATCGTGTAATCGCAGTTCTGGCACATGTTATTGCTCGGTCACGTAGACGTAGTCGTAGTTCACCGGGATGGAGACCGGATCGACATAGAGCGCGTCGTCGCCGCCCATGCGTTCGGACTTCATGGTGTAGCGCTGCTCGTTGAACACCGGCACCCAGGGCGCATCCTCCATGACCTTCATGTAGACGTCGGACCACTTGCCCAGCCGCGCCTCGGCCTGCGCCGGGTCGGCCATGGCGTCCGCCTCGGCGGCCATCGCGTCAAGCTCCTCGTTGCAGTACCACGACCAGTTCCAGCCGCCCGGCACGGCGCCCGCGCAGCCCAGGATCGGGCCGTAGAAGTTCGACGGATCGGGGAAATCGGCGATCCAGGCCATGCCGCCCGACCAGATCATCGGCGCCTGATCCGCCTCGCCGCCCGCGGCGATCACGTTGGCCTGCGCGAGGCTCTGGATCGAGGCATCGATGCCGATCTGGCTCAGATCCTGCTGGATCGCCTGCGCGATGCGCGGGTTGGGATCGGTGTTCATCACGTAGAGCTCGGTTTCGAACCCGTCCTCATGGCCCGCCTCGGCCAGCAGCGCCCTGGCCGCCTCGATGTCGTAGGCGTAGCCGTCGGGGCCCTCGGTGTAGCCCGGCATGGTCGGCGGCAGCGGCTGGTTGGCGGGCACGGCGCGGCCATTGATGATCTGGATGATCCGGTCCTTGTTGATCGCCATGTTCACCGCCTGGCGCACCTTCACGTCGTCGAAGGGCGGGATCTGGGTGTTGAGGGTGATGTAGCCGGTGTGCAGCTGGCCGCCCTCGACCACGCGCTCGGCCTGGGCGGGATCGTTCATCACCTCGACGAACTTGGCGGGCGGGATGCCGTCGCCGGGCACGTCGACCTCGCCGTTCTGAAGGCGCAGCAGCGCCACGATCGGCTCCTGGCCGACCTCGAAGGTGATCTGGTCGAGATAGGGCACGCCTTCGCGCCAGTGATCCTCGAACTTCTCGAACACGAGCCGCTGGCCGATGGTCCATTCGCCGAGTTTGAAGGCGCCGGTGCCCACAGGCTCTTTGCCGAAATCGCCGCCAGCGGCCTCGACCGCCTCCTGCGGCACGACGCTGGCGAAGTTCAGCGCCATGACATGCAGGAAGGTCGCGTCGGGCCGGGTCAGGGTGATCTCGACGGTCCGGTCGTCGATCACCTTCACGCCCGACAGCTCCTCGGCCTCGCCGGAGGCTGCGGCGTCATAGCCCTCGATCGCCCCGAAGAAGCCCGCGCCGGGCGACTGGGTCTCGGGGGCGGTCACGCGGTCGAGCGAGTATTTCACGTCCTCGGCCGTCATCGCGCGGCCATTGTGGAAGGTGACGCCGTCGCGCAGCTTGAAGGTATAGGTGAGCCCGTCCTCCGAGATCTCGTAGCTCTCGGCGAGGCCGGGGCGCAGCTCGGTGGTGCCAGGGACATAATCCATCAGCCCGTCGAAGATCGACTTGATCATCGACCAGTTCTGCCAGTCATAGCCGATCGCCGGGTCGAGCGTGGCGACGTCGTCCTTGTAGGTGATGGTGATCGCGCCGCCCTGCTGCGCGTCCGGGTCGGGGGTGTAGTCCTGCGCCATGGCGGGCGCGGCGAGCGCCGCGATCAGCGCGGTCGAGGTCAGAAGTCTCTTCATGTTCACTCTCCTGTCGGGTCTTTTCTTGCTTGGTCGTGCGGGGGGTCTCAGCGCAGCTTGATGCGCGGATCGATGAGCGGGGTGACGAGATCGGCCAGCAGGTTTCCGATGACGATGGCGCAGGCCGAGACCAGCGTGACGCCCATGATGATCGGGATGTCGACGCGCTGGATCGCCTGCCATGCCAGCTGGCCGATGCCGGGCCAGCCGAACACGCTCTCGACCACGACGATGCCGCCCATGAAGATGCCGATGTCGATGCCGATCATCGCGATCACGGGCAGGATCGCGTTGGGCAGCGCATGTCGCAGGATCACCCGGTGGCGCGCCAGCCCCTTGGCCCGCGCGGTGCGGATGTAGTCGGCGCGCAGCACGTCGACCATCGAGGAGCGCATCATCCGGCTGTACCAGCCCGACCCCATGATGCCGAGCGTGACCGAGGGCAGCACCAGATGCGCCCATGTGCCGTAGCCGCCGATCGGGAACCAGCCGAGCTGCACCGCGAAGACGTAGAGCAGCAGCAGGCCGACCACGAATTGCGGGGCCGAGACGCCGACGAAGCTCGTGATCATCAGGGCCTGGTCGGTGGCGGTGCCGCGCCTGAGCGCCGCGATCACCCCCATGGTGAGCCCCAGCACCAGCTCGCAGCCGATCGCGCCGGCCATCAAGAGCAGCGATGCCGGAAGCCGCGCCGCGATCAGCGTGCCGACATCGGTGCGCTGCAGGTAGCTGCGGCCCATGTCGCCCTGCACCAGACCGGTGAGATAGCGCCAGTACTGCACCAGAAGCGGCTGATCGAGGCCGAGCTGCTGGCGGATGTTCTCCACCGTCTGCGCCGTGGCCGAGCGCCCGGCGATCTGGCGCACCGGGTCGGCGGGCAGCGCGTAGAGCAAAAAGAAGGTGATGAAGGAGACCCCGAGCAGGATCAGGACCGAAACCGTCAACCGGCGGATCAGATAGGCGATCATCAGTCGCGCCCCCTTTGCGTCGGATCGAGCACGTCGCGCAGCGCATCGCCCAGAAGGTTGAAGGACAGCGCGAGGATCAGGATCGCGGCGCCGGGAAAGAACACGAGCCAGGGGGCCGCCTGGAAATAGGTCTGGTTCTCGAAGATGATGTTGCCCCAGGACGGCGTCGGCGGCTGCACCCCGATGCCGAGGAAACTCAGCGTCGCTTCGAGCAGCACCGTGGTCGAGATGCCGAGCGTGCCCCAGACGATGATCGTCGGCACCAGATGCGGCAGGATGTGACGCAGCAGGATGCGCGCATGACCCGCACCAAGCGTCTTCTCGGCGGCGATGAACTCGCGTTCGGCCAGAGAGGTGGTCTCGGTATAGAGCACCCGCGCCGTCTGCACCCAGTTCACGATGGCGATGACCATGGCGACGATCCACAGCGAGGGCTGGAAGATCGCGGCGAGGCAGATCGCCAGCAAGAGCGCGGGGAAGGCCATCATCAAATCGGTAAAGCGCATGAGCACGGCACCGAAGACACCACGGAAATAGCCCGCCGACACCCCGATCACCGTGCCGATCACAAGGGCGATGCCATTGGCCACCACGCCGATGATGAGCGAAGTGCGCGCACCATAGAGGATGCGGGTGAGCAGGTCGCGGCCAAGCAGGTCGGTGCCGAGCCAGAACTCCGCGTTGGGCGGCAGCGGCGCGCCGGTGATGGTGAGCCCGTCGAACATCTGGTCGTTGGAATCATAGGGGGTAAGCCATGGCGCCAGCAGTGCTCCCGCCACGGTAAGCAGGATCAGCACCAGGCCGAACAGGGCCAGCTTGCGCCGCATCAGCCGCGCAAGAGCTCCGCGCGGCGCGCGGCGCGCCACGGGCGGCGGCGCGCCCGGCGGCAAAGTTCCCGTCGTGTCAGACATCGCGTCCCCTCTTCGTCGCCAGCGTTGGTGCGCCGGTCTCTCCGGCCGCGCAGATCCGCCGCGCCGCCTGCTCGATCGTTTCCTGCCAGGCCATCGCCATGGCTCTCAGCTGGGCATAGGCCTCGGCCTCGGAGCGCCCGCGTCCCATCAGCGCCAGCACCGCGCGGACAACGGTCTGGCGTTCGGAGAGCCGGGCGCGCAAGGCGGCGATCTCGTCGGCGGCGGCGCGGCGCGCCTCGAAGCCCTGCCGCGCGATCAACAGCGCGGAATAGACCCCGCCCGCGCCGATCGGCTTGAGCAGATGCGCATCGGCCCCCTGCCCCAGCGCCCATTCGATCCGGCCCGGCGCCTCGGACCCGATGAGCGCGATCATCGGCATCGGCGCGGCCCCCGGGGCCCATGGAAACATGCCATCATGGCATTGATCCGCGTCGAAGAAGACGAAATCCGCGCCATGCACCGCGGCATCCAGCTCGGGCCAGTTGGCTTGCGCGCGCAGGCCGATCGCAACGAGCTGTCGAAGGAGGGCGCGGGTCGTCGCATGCGACCGGTGCAGGATCAGCGCCGTGGCTCCGCCTAGCTCCGGTGTCGCGATACGGCGGCTCATGTCACCACCCTGAGCGCCGGGTAGCGTGCGGTGGGCCAGCGCTCGCGCCGCGCGAGATACGGGTCGGCCACGACCGGACCGCTATGCTCCAGAACCCTGAACCGCCCCCCTTCGACCCGGGCGATCAGAACCGGCAGCTCCATGTGCCGGGTTTCGGGGTCGACCCCGCAGCCAGCCAGCCGCGCCGCCGGATCGCCCGGCCCTTCTTCGATGGCTGCGAGCGTCGCCACCGCGACATAGGCCGCCGCCTCGAAGGAAGAGGCCGCCGCGGCACCACGCCCGGCCCCCCAGAGCGGGGCGCCCGCGAAATGCGGCCCCGCCGCGATCACCCCCTCGGCCGCGGCGCCGAACCCCGGCAACTCGCATTCGGTGAGGTTGCACGACAGCACCGTACAGGTGCCCTCGGCAAAGAACGGGTCTTCGGCGCGCAGCACCCGCATCGCTTCGAGGAAAGCGCGGGAGGACTGGCCGATCAGGTTGTTGAGCACGAAATCGGGCTTCGCGGCGCGCAACTCGTCGATCAGGCGCGCCACGTCGGTATCGCCAAGGGCTTGATGGCGCTCCCCGGTCACCGTGCCGCCAGCCGAGCCGATCACCTCCCGTGCGACCCGGTTCATTTCCCAGCCCCAGATGTAGTTGGAGCCGACGAGATGGCCGCGCCGACCGTATCGGCTGAACGCCCAGTGCAACAGCGGCAGCAGGTGCTGGTTGGCGCAGGCATGGGTGTAGATCACCCGGTCCGAGCACTCGAACCCCTCATAGGGGCAGGCATACCACAGCGTGCCGCCCGCCTTCTCCAATGCCGGGATCACCTCCTTGCGGCTCGATGAGGTGACGCAGCCCACGACATGACGCACCCGGCCATCGCGCAGCATGTCCGCGCAGAGCGGCTCGTAGTGATCGAGGTTTCCTGCCGGATCCTGTTCGGTCACCCGCAACCGGATGCCTTTCCCGTGATCGGCGTTGATCGCGGCAACGGCGTTCAATGCGCCCCTCCGACAGGCCGCCGCGATCGCGGCGTAATCCCCGGTTCGCGAATAAAGCAGGCCGATCTCCACATCACGTCGCATGCGCCGCTCCAACGAAAAAAGCCCGCACGAAAACGCTGCGTAGCGTTTCGAAGCGGGCGCGAATGCCATCCGGGTGAACCGGTATTTGAAGCCAACCTGCGACGACGACGGCCGACGGGTCAAGCTTTATAAGCGAGAGGGCAGCCTACATGGCGATATTTTCGGCATGATCGAAAAGCAATGAGGCCGAAATCGGCAACATTGAAAGCAACGCCACGCCAATGAGGACAGGGAAGGCATGGCGCGATCGGGCGGACCGAACAGCCCCCAGGCTCGTGAAGGCCATCTTCGTCACGCCCAAGAAGCTGCAATTGCTCGGCCCTTGCGTCGCGCGGCGCGGATGTTGCCGCCGATCAGGCCGGAAGCACCACCTGCGCCCCCTCGACCTCGCGCAGCTTCAGCCCGGTGTCGAACAGCGCGCTCAGCACCGCGTCGCGCATCACCTCGCGGCGCGGGCCCGCCGCCACGAGGCGGCCATGCTTCATCGCCACGACATGATCGGCATAGCGCGCCGCCATGCCGAGATCGTGCAGCACCACCACGACGCCGCGGGGGGCTGCCGGGTCATGCGCCATGGCGACCAGCGCCTCCATCACCTCGCGCGCATAGCGCGGGTCGAGCGCGCTGAGCGGCTCGTCGAGCAGCACCAGCGGCGTGGCCTGCGCATGGGCCATGGCGATCTGGGTGCGCTGGCGCTGCCCGCCCGAGAGCGAGGAGACCGGGCGCTCGGCCAGCTCCCCGAGCCCGAACAGCGCCAGCGCCCCGGCCACCGCCGCCCGGTCCGCCGGGCCGGGGCGGCCGCGGTGATGCGGCCAGCGGCCGAAGCCCACCATCTCGCGCACGGTGAGCCGCGAGACCTGCGCCTGCTCCTGCCCCAGAAAGGCCAGCCGCAGCGCCCGCGCCTGCGGCCGCATGGCGTGGATGTCCTCGCCGTCGAGCCGCACCCGCCCCGCGCGCGGCGCGATCAGCCCGGCCAGCGTCAGGAGCAGGCTGGACTTGCCGGCGCCGTTCGGCCCGATCAGCGCGGTGAGGCCGCCCGCGGGCAGCGCCAGCGACAGGTCGTGCAGCACCGGCGCGTGGTCGCGCTCGACGCTGAGCGTCTCGATCTCGATCATCTCGCGGTCCTTCTCAGCACGAGGGCGAGGAACACCAGCCCGCCCAGGAATTCGACGATCACGGCCAGCGTCGATTGAAAGCCTAGGATGCGCTCGAACAGGAACTGCCCCGTCACGAGGATCAGCGCCCCGAGCCCGGCGGCGGCGGGCAGCAGTGCCGCGTGGTCGAGGCGGCGCAGCAGCGCCTGCGCCAGCGCCGCGGCGAGCAGGCCCAGAAAGGTGACCGGGCCGACCAGCGCCGTCGAGACCGCCACCATCATCGCGATCAGCCCCAGCACGCCCAGCACTAGGCGGTCGAAATCGAGCCCGAGCGTGATCGCCTTGTCGCGGCCCAGAAGCGCGAGGTCGAGCCGCGGCGACAGCCGCCACGCCACCAGAAGCGCAAGGCCCAGAAGCGGCGCGGCGATGAAAAGCTGCACGTGGTCGACCGCGCCGAAACTCGCGAAGCTCGCCTGCTGCACCACCGCGAATTCAGAAGGCTCCAGAAGCCGCTGCGCAAAGCCCGACAGGCCGCGCAGCATCACCCCGAGGATCAGCCCGCTCAGCACCAGCCGAACGAGGTCGCCCGCGCCGCGTCTGAGCAGCAGGCCGAACAGCGCCATCCCCGCCCCGGCGAGACAGGCGGTCTCGATCAGGAAGGCAGGCAGCACCGGCAGCGCGGCGTAGCCCGCCCCGCCAAGCGCCAGCACCAGCATGGTCTGCAAGAAGACGAACAGCGCGTCGAAGCCGACGATGCCCGGCGTGATCAGCCGGTTTCCCGCCACGGTCTGGAACAGCACCGTCGCCGCGCCCGTGGCCGCGCCGACGATCAGCAGCGCGGCGAGCTTGGTCGCGCGCAGCGATAGGATGAAGCCCATCGGCGCGCGCAGGTTCCACAGAAGGAAGGCGGCGCAGCCCAGGGCCAGCATCCCCGCCATCAGGATCAGCCGACGCTCAGCCATGGGCGCGGCCCTCCCTGCGGGGGGCATGCAGCAGCCACAGGAAGACCCCGGCCCCGGCGACGGCAAAGACCGTCCCGGCCGGGATCTCGTAGGGAAAGCGCACCAGCCGCCCGACCATGTCGGCGGCGAGCACCGCCGCCCCGCCCGACAGCGCGATCGGCCCGAGATTGGCGCGCAGGTTGTCGCCGCGCAGCCGCGAGACGATGTTCGGGACCACCAGCCCGACGAAGGGCAGGGCCCCCACCGTCACCACCACCACCGCCACAGTGAGCGAGACGATGCCCAGCCCCAGCACGAGGGTCTGGCGGTAATCGAGCCCGAGCGAGCGGGCCTGCGCCTCGCCCAGCCCGAGGATGGTGATCCGGTCGGCGGCGCGCCACAGAAGCACGCCCAAGCCCGCGACCAGCCACAAGAGCTCGTAACGCCCGCGCAGCACGCCCGAGAACTCGCCCGCCGTCCATGTGCCGAGATACTGCATCAGATCCGTGATCCAGGCCCCCCAGAGCGCCGCCGCCCCGAGGATGCCGCCATAGACGAGACCGACCAGCGGCAAGAGCACCGGGTCGCGGCGCGGCACGTGGCGCGCCAGCGCCAGGAAACCCAGCGTCCCGGCCAGCGCGGCGAGCGCGGCCACGGCCATCTTGATAAGGATCGGCGCGCCCGGCGCGAAAAGCGTGATGCCCAGAAGACCGATCATCGCCGCCTCCGGCGTGCCGGTCAGGCCGGGCTCGACGAGCCGGTTCTGCACGGTGAGCTGCACCACCACCCCCGCCAGCGCCAGCCCCGCCCCCGCGAGCAGCGCGGCGGCGGTGCGGGGCCAGCGGCTGATCGCCAGCAGCAGGCCGGCATCAACGTCGACGGAGGAGAGGTCCGCGACGCCGATGCCGAGGCTCGCCCCGACCAGCAGGACGAAGATCAGGACAAGCGAGAGGCGCATGGCTTACTCGGAAAAGCCGGTTTCGATCTCGTCCAGCGTGCCCATCAGCGACCGGATGCCGCCACCGGCAAGGTAGAGCGGCGCGCTGTCGAGATAGAGGATCCGGTCGTTTCGCGCCGCCTTGGTCCCGGCGACCAGCGGGTTGTCGAGCGTCGCCTGCGCCGCCTCGCCGTCCTGGCCGATGGCGGCGCCGCGGTCGATGACGAGGATCCAGTCCGGGTCGACCTCGGCGATGAACTCGAAGGAGACCGCCTCGCCATGGGTCTCGGCATCGAGCGCGGGATGCGCCTCGGGCAGGTCGAGCGCGGCGTGCATCCAGCCGAACCGCGACTCCGCGCCATAGGCCGAGACCTTGCCGCCATTGGTCATCACGATCAGCGCGTCGCCCTTGTCGGCAACCGTGTCGCGCACCGCGGCGACCTTGTCGTCGAGCGCCCCGGTCAGTTCGGCGGCCGCTTCGCCGCGCTCGAAGATCTCGCCATAGGTGGCGAGACGGGCCTTGGCCTGCTCGATCAGCGCCCCGCCCCAGATCGTCATGTCGATCGTCGGCGCGACAGCCGAGAGCGGCTCGACCACGGATTGCGAGCGGCCGCCGGCGACGATCAGGTCGGGGGCCATGACGGCCAGCGCCTCGTAATCGGGCTCGAACAGCGTGCCGACCCGGTCGACCCCCTGCATCGCCCCGGCCAGATAGGCCGGCGGGCTGACCTCCGGCACGCCGGCCAGCGCGACCCCGAGCGCGTCGATCGCGTCGATCGCGGCGAGATCGAAGGCCACGACCTTGTCCGGCTGCGCGGCGAGGCTGGCCGCCCCGGCGGCGGTCTCGACCGTCAGCTCGGCGGCCAGAGCGAGGCTCGGCAGCGTCAGGGCAACGAGGCTGGTGGCGATGATCTTCATGGCATGTCTCTCTTGCGGTGCAGCCCTGTCCAGACCCGTCTGGACACGGCCCACTGTTTCAGTCAGGTATATTTCCGACCAATGAACTCAGGATTAACCGGATGCAAGACGGAATTCTCGACGAGGGCCGCTTTCGGACCCCGAATGCCAGCCGCTATCTCCAGCAGCTTTGCAAGCATTTCGCGCACAAGGTGGAGGCCAGCTACGGCACGCATGACGGCCGGGTGGCCATGCCCTTCGGCCCGCTCCGCCTCACCGCGACCGATGAGGAGCTGATCGTCCGCCTTTCGGTCGAGACCGCCGAGGCGCGCGATCGCGCGCGGGCGGTCATCGACGATCACCTCGCCCGCTTCGCCCATCGCGAAGGGTTCGAACGAATGGCATGGCACGGCCCCGCTTCCCTTTCCCGGGACTGATCCGGCTCTCGCTCCCTGGCGCCTTCGGGGGCGGGCAGGAGCATCGCGCCCCATGCGGCTCGACACGGCATCAAGGGGCGGTCTCAACTTGTCGTCGCAACACCTTGCTGATGGAGGTTGCGATGACGAGAGGTAGACGGAGATCTGAACGATCTACGAGGCGCAAGACGCCCTCGCCGGGGCGGCCCGGAGTGGCACGACAACCGGAGCGCCGTCGGTTCTGGTTCCTGATTGCTCAAGGCCTATCGAGCGAGGAAGCTGCCGTTGAGGCTGGCGTCTCTCAGCCGGTCGGATCACGGTGGTTTCGAGAGGCTGGCGGTATGCCCCCTTCGCATCTGGCGCCATTCGCGCCGTCGCCATCTCGGCGCTATTTATGTCTGGAGGAGCGAGAAGAGATCGCGCTGCTTCTGGCGCAGAATATCGGTCTGCGGGAAATCGCACGTCGCCTGGGCCGGGCGGCCTCGACAATCTCACGCGAGATCCGGCGCAACGTCGCCACTCGCGCTGGCGGCTTTGAATATCGGGCCACCACAGCCCAGTGGCATGCCGAACGCTCGGCGCGGCGCCCGAAGGCTGCCAAGCTGGCGACGAACGCGCGATTGCGTCAGTATGTGCAAGACAGACTCTCGGGCCAGATTTCACGGCTGGACGGTTCGGTCATGGCCGGCCCGGACGTCGCTTGGAAGGGGCGCCGCCATGGACCACGCCAGCCGCGTCGATGGGCCAAGGCTTGGAGCCCCGAACAGATCTCCAACCGGTTGTGGGTCGACTTTCCCGGAGATGAGACCATGCGGATCAGTCACGAGGCCATCTACCAAGCGCTCTATATCCAAGGGCGTGGCGCTTTGCGCCGCGAGCTGACCGCGTGCTTGCGCACCGGCCGGGCCCTGCGTGTGCCCCGGGCCCGAACCGCCGGCCGTGGAAAATCCTTCGTGACCCCGGATATCATGATCAGCGAGCGCCCTGCCGAAGCGGCGGATCGGGCCGTTCCCGGACATTGGGAGGGAGACCTCATCATCGGCTTGGGACGATCCGCCATCGGCACGCTGGTCGAACGGCAGACGCGTTTTACGCTGCTGCTCCACTTGCCGAGAATGCCCGGGCATGGCGAGAGCCCTCGCCTCAAGAATGGGCCCCCTCTTGCAGGGCACGGTGCCGAAGCCGTGCGCGATGCCATCATGCGCAGCATCATCCAACTGCCCAAGCATTTACGGCGGTCCCTGTCTTGGGATCAGGGGGCTGAGATGGCCCGCCATGCCGAACTTACCGTCGCCGCTGATCTGCCAGTCTATTTCTGCGATCCTCACAGCCCATGGCAGCGCGGCACGAACGAGAACACCAACGGGCTGCTTCGCCAATACTTCCCAAAAGGCACTGATCTCAGCTTGCATGGACCCGATGAGCTCGAGGCGGTTGTCGCTGCGCTCAATGGACGCCCTCGCAAAACCCTCGGATGGAGAACCCCGGCGGAAGCACTGGACGCGGTGCTCGCCAACCCAGAAACTGGCCATGTTGCGACGACAAGTTGAGACCGCCCAGTTCACGTCCTTCGCCTGGACCGACCTGCTCAGACGTGCTGGCGTCCGGATCTCAATGGACGGAAAGGGGCGCTACCTCGACAACATCTTCATCGAGCGGCTCTGGCGCACCCTGAAATACGAGTGCGTCTACCTGCACGCTTGGGAGACCGGCTCGGAGGCACGAGCGGGGCTCAAGAACTGGTTCTATTTCTACAATCGAAAGCGTCCGCATTCCGCCCATGGCGGCCAGCCGCCAGCAGTGGTCTACTGGCAGAGAAACCCACTTACGCACCCGATCAGCAGGAGCTAAGAGTAGCTTAGACGGCGCCAGATCCTGTCCAGAGATGGGGGAGCACCTCATCCGTCGCGAGAGCCCGGGGCGAGGCGGGGTCGAGGATTTCACCATTTCGGATCTCCCATCGCTGTTGGCTGACAGCTCAGGTAGCGTGCCGAAGGGAGATTTCCGGTGTTCTTTTGGAACCAGCACGCGCCTTCACCCCTGACATGTGCCTGCCAGAGTGAATTCGCCCCTTCCGGCGGCATTGATGAACCGGAGACGGGGCGACCGTTCGGATCAAGATGCAGGAGGTAGTCGACGCTTGCGGCAACCGTGTCGCCGGGGCCAGAACGCGCGGCTTGGCCGTTTGCGCGTGGCCCCGTGTCGTGATCGTCCGACGGGCATGGCGCGTTCATGCCAAGGCCGGGTTGGGCGACCTCGATCATCCTGTTTGCTCAGCCGCGGGCGCGCTGGATGCGTATCGCGCGAGACGAGACGACAACATCCGGTACATTGTGCAGGACCATGCCGCAGGAACGCGAAACCATGCGACAGAAAAGGCCCCGGCCCTCCATAGGGGGCCGGGGCACAGGATGCATCAGTAAGCGAACTGGGTCGCCTGTCCTGCCACCACGTACCAGCTTACAAAGAGCGCGTTCACCAGAGCGCCGGGCACGTAGCTCGCGGTGCGGCGGTAGCTGTAGGTGCTGATCAGCGCCGCGATCAGTAGCAGCGGTACGAACTGGAACATGACGATGGTGTTCAGCGGCTCAGACGGCGTCAGCAGCTGACCGGTCGAGAACAACACCGCGTATTGCAGAGTGAGGAACACCAGAAACCCGCCCATCAATGCCAGCGCGTTGAAGACGTATTCCGCCGCGGCGCTCTGGCCCGCCACCGACAGGCCGCCATGCAGCGCCCGCATCGCCAGCAGGAAATAGAGACCGAACGGGACGAGATAGACCAGCGCGATGCCGAAGCGCTCGGCCGTGAGCGGCCGCAACCCAACGAACCAGAAGCGCGGGTCGGTCTTGAAGAAGAAGTCGAGAACCAGAACCGCGACATAGGCCACGAAGATCGTCGCCAGCGCCAAAGCCACCGAGCGCGGCGTGTCGTGATCGAACTCCATCTTCGCCCCGCGGATCACGAAGCCCATCCCCCAGATGATGACACCGTTGATCACCGCCCAGAGCGCGACCTGCGAAGTGATGGTCTGCGGGAAAAGCCAGCTCGCCGGCAGGATCATTTCGGCTAGTGTGAAGATCGGGTAGTAGTCGAGCACCGGGATCACCGCGCCCAGTGCGAAGACCAGCCACCACTTGCCGCTGCAGCGTTCATGGGCGGCGTCGACCACCGGCGCGCGCAGCGGCGCGAAGAACGGCAGGCTCAGCAGCAGGCCGATGGTGCCCAGCACCAACACGACCCAGCCGACCAGTGACACCAGCGTGCCGATCTCCTTGGTGAACCAGACTTGGTCGTCGGCCGGCAAGGCGGTGCCGCCCTCGAGCGTCTGCGCGAACCAGTCGATCGAGTGACCGATCGCGGCATGCGAGATATGGTCGCCGGGATGCGTCACCGGCGGCTGCCACAGCACGCGCGCGGTGCCGCTATCGATGTCACCGTAGATGCGACCTTCCTCCACCGGTCCCTCGGCGCCGAACAGCGCCTGCAGCTTCGGGCTCTGCTCGGCATCGTCGGCGCGGGCCACGCCCCACATCAGCTGCGAGAACTCATCATAGGCCGAGAACACCACCGAGATGTTGCGCGGCCAGCTCGTGTCGCCCTCGGCGGCGAAGGGCGCGCCGGTGCTAGATCCCTCTAGCACGATCGATCGGTAGTCGTCCGGGTAGGCCTTGGCCGCCGCCAGAACGGTCCAGCCACCCATCGAGTGACCTTCAAGGCCGATATTGTCGGTGTCGACCATGTCGAGGCTACGCAGGTATTGCAGCGCCGCCGGTCCGCCGAAGCCAGCCGAGAAGGCCGGGCCTTCGGACGCGCCATGACCGGTCTGATCGAGCGACAGCACGACATAGCCGCGCCGCGCGTATTCGATGGCAAAACCCGACTGCACTTCGCGCGAGTTGATGTAGCCATGCACGGCGAGGATCCCCGGCGCCGGTTCTTCGGCACTCGCCCCCTCGGGTATGTAGAGCAATCCGCTTTGCAGATTGCCGTCCGCTCCCATGAAGCGGACATCCTTGATCTCGGTGCCGCCCGTGGTCTGCACGAGATGGGCGATCAACGCCCCGACCAGCAGCAGCGCCCATCCTAGGCCGAACAGGCCCCAACGCGTCTTCATTCCCTCAACCTTCCCTCATGAAAAAGGGGAGAGGCTCGCTGCCTCTCCCCCGTGCCTGTAGCCTGCCGAACTCAGTCGAGACCGTAGGTCTCGGCATTCAACGGATCGTAGATCTCCGATTTGGCCAGCGCAGCGAGCGTGTCGACATCCGTGCGATCGACGCCGTCGAGCATCTCGGCCCAGCGGTCGATGATGCGCTTGTAATCGGCGAGGATTGCTTCAGGGTTCTCGACCCCACGCTCGGCCGCGTTCTCGATCAGGACAGCCTCGTCGGCCACGACAAACTCAGCCAGCGCGTCACGCAGCGCTTGGTCGGGCTCGTGGATCTTCATGCCGGCGGCCTGCGCCGCCTCGACCGCGACATCGACGTCGCTGTCGAACTCAACCCGGTGGCGGGCGAGATCATAGGCCATCTCGTCGAACAGCACGCGCCGTGTCTCAGGCGTGAGCCCTGCCCAGAATGCCTCGTTGTAGCCCCAGCCGAAGCCGGCGTAGTAGTTGCCGATGGCGATGGTGTTGAGATCGGTCACCACGTCCTTGAGGCTGAAGCTGTCGAGCGCATCGGCCGCGGCCACCGCGCAGTCGAGCGAACCGGTGTCGAGGCCGGTATACATCTCGCTCGACGGGATCGAGACGGGGATGGCCCCGACATGTTCGGCGAAGCGCGACCAGGCACCGCCGGCCATGCGCAGCCGCTTTCCGGCGACGTCTTCGAGCGTCTCGACTGGCTGGTTGCACATCATCACATATTCCGAGGTCGAGTAGCCGCCGCCATAGACGATGCCGTTCTCGTCCCACTCGGCCAGCGCCGCCTCGTTGGTCAGGCCGAACTCGGTCGAGGCGAAGGCCATGACCATCGGGTCGGTGTTGTAGAAGGCCATGTTGCCGACGAGGTTGGCGACAGGCAGTTCGGAGGGCGTGTAGGTGCCAGCGTGGTAGCTCACCTGAGCCACCCCGTCGCGCAGGCCCTGCAGCGACGAGGCCGGCGGCAGAAGCGAACCGCCGGAGAACACCCGGAACTCAACCTCGCCATTCGTTGCCTCGGCGACGCGCTTGGCGAAATCGACGTAAGGCCCACGCACCATCGAGTGACGCTCGGCGAAGAAGTGGTTGGCGTTGTATTGCTCGGCCTGCGCCGCGCCTGAGAGAGCCGCAAGGCCGATCGCGGTTCCGGCCGCAAGTTTCGCAAAAGTCATGGTCATCCTCCCTGTAGATGTCGTTCGTTGTGTCAGCCCGCCATCAGCGATGGCAGGAACAGGCTGATCGCGGGAAAGGCGATCAGAAGAAGCAATGTCAGCAGGTCCATCGCGATGAACCATGCGGTACCTGAAATGATGTCGCCTAGGCGCACTTTGCCTGACAGGGCGCTATGCAACACGTAAAGGTTAAGGCCGACTGGCGGTGTCACGAGCCCAATCTCGAGAAGCTTGATCGCGATGATTCCGAACCAGATCAGGTTAATGTCGGCCGTCTCCAAAACCGGCAGCAGCACCGGAAGGGTCAGCAGCATCAGGCCGATCGAGTCGATCACCATGCCGAGGATCACGTAGAGCCCCGCCACCATTAGGATGATGACGAAAGGGTTGTCCGACACCGCCAGCATCATATCCGACAGTTCGCGCGGGACGCCTGACAGCCCCATGAAGCGGGTGAACATGATCGCCCCGATCGACAGGAAGAAGATCGACGAGGTGGCCAGCGTGGTCTGCCGGATCGCGTTTCCGAGCGCGCTCAGCGTCAGTCCCCCCCTCAGCCCGGCGATGACCAGCGCGAGGAAAGCGCCCACCGCCCCGGCCTCGGTCGGGGTAAAAAAGCCACCAAAGATGCCTCCCAGCACGCCCAGAATCAGCACCGGGAAGGGCCAGACCGACCAGATAAGTCGCATGAGACGGGAAAGGTCGAACCGTTCGGAGAGCGGCGGCGCAAGATCGGGGCTGGCCGTGCAGCGTACAGTGATCATCACCATATAGATCAGCGCCGAGATCACGCCAGGCAGCACGCCTGCGATGAACAGCTGGCCGATCGATTGCTCGGTGAAGATGCCGTAGAGCACCATCAGGATCGATGGCGGGATCAGCGAGCCCAGCGTGCCAGATGCCGCGACGACGCCGGTGGCCAGCGAGGGGTGATAGCCCGCCCGCAGCATTTCCGGCACCGCGATGCGCGACATCGCCGCCGTGGTGGCGATGGAAGAACCCGACGCCGCAGCAAAAAGGCCGCAGGCCCCGACGCTGGCCGAGGCCAGACCGCCCGGCACCCGCCCCAAGAGCAGGCGCAGCAGGTCGAAGGCCCCCGCGGTCAGCCCGGTATTGGCGGCGATGAATCCCATCAGCAGGAACATCGGGATCGCGGTAAGAGACCAGTCACCGATGAAGCTGAAGGGCAGCGCACTGACGATTCCAAACGCCGCGGTGGTATTGGTCATCAAGGTGATGCCGCCGATCGACACCGCCATCAGGGCCACCCCGATCGGCACTCGGAACGCCAACAGCCCGAACAGCACCGCGATCCCGGCCCAACCGGTCATCAGCATGCTCATGCTGCGCCCTCCGTTGCATGGGACTTGATCATCTCGCGTCCACGCAGCGTCATCACTGCGCGCAGCAACGCCGCGACGGCGGCCAGTCCGAAGCCGAGCGGCAGTAGGCAACGGGTCGGCCAGACGATAACTTCGCGGCTGCCCATCACGACCTCGCCGACCCGAAACGCGCGGACCGCGTCGAGACCGGTGCGCCATGTGACCAGGGACAGCACCGCGGCGGTGATGACGAAGGTCGCCAGCAGGCAAATCTTTCGAAGCGGCCTGGGAAAGCGGGTGAACAGCAGATCGACGCTGATCTGTTCGTCTTCATACTCCACCATCGCCATCGGCAGCATCACTACGGCGACCATGTAATAGTAGGACGAGATCTCAATCGTGCCCTGGATCGGCGCGTTGAACAGGTTCTTCAGAACCACGTCCAATGTCACATGCGCCATCATCAGCACGATGCCCATGCCACCGATGAGCATCAAGGCGTGGGTCAGCTTGCGAAATGCAGCGTCCATGCGTCCTTCTCCTCCCACACGGCCCGATCCGGCCGCGCCTCCTCGTCCCGCCGCCGACTGTTCCGCGCAAGTCCGGCCCGGCACAAATAGCAATGCTTGATCGGTTGATCGCGAATGGTTATCGCCCTGACGGGCCAATGGGGAGGGCGGGCAATGCGGCAATCGCGGATCGGGATCAGGCATCTGCGCTGCGCCATCGGCGTCGCCGATGCGGGCGGCTTCAGAGCCGCGGCCGAGATGCTCGGCATCGCCCAGCCCGCGATCACGAAGACAGTCCGTGACATGGAAGAGGATCTGGGTTTCGCGCTCTTCGAGCGCGGACCCAAGGCCGTGTCGCTCACCGCGCCGGGCCGGCGCTTCGTCGAGGATGCCCGCCAGAGCCTCGCCCAGTTCGAGCGCACGATCCGCGCCGCCCGGCGCAACGAGACCGGGACGCATGGCCATATCATCATCGGCTATTCGGCACTGGCCAGTTCGGGTCAGATTTCCCAGGGGCTGGGGGCCTTTGAGGCACTCTGCCCGGGGGTGCAGATCGAGATGCATGTGCTGTCGACCGACACGATGCTGCGCCAGCTTGCGGGTGGCGAGATCGACGCGGGCTTTCTGCTGAACCACGAGACGGTCACGCATCCTGCGATCAGCCAGATGCCGGTCTGGAGCAGCCCGATCGGTCTGGTGTTGCCGCGCGAAGCCCCCGCTCCGGATTTCGAGACGCTCACGGGCGCGCCCTTCGTGATGGGGCTGCGCGAGAACTGGCGCTCCTACCGGCTTCTGCTCGACCGGCTGTGTGACCATGCGGGTCTCGCCCCGGCCGTGGCCGAAGAGGTCTGGGACGTGCAGGTGCTGTTCCAGCGCGTGGTCGAAGGGCGCGGCTACACGCTCTACCCGATGGACGCGGCGCCGGCCCTGCCCGCCTCCCTGCGCATGATTGCGCTGCCGCAGATGAGGGAGGCGCTGACCATTTCCATGGCTTGGAACCACGTGGCAGACACGGCGCTCTTGCGCAGTTTCCGGGCCCAGTTTGGGCGCAACGAAAGCCTCGCACCCGCCTGATAGCGGTTTGCGATCATCCGATCACGCATCGCGATTTGCGTTTCTGAGCCCTTCCCCGGAGTTCTGGACCCGGTTCATGGGGAGGGCGCGATGGACGATGAGAGCTGCGAACCGTTCGATCTGGCCGGGAATACCACAGGCGTTCTGTTGCTGCACGGTTTTACCAGCACGCCACAAAGCGTCCGACATGTCGGCCACGAGTTGCACGCGCGCACGGGCTTCACCGTCACGGCCCCGCTGCTCGCCGGGCATGGGACATCGCCCGAAGACCTTGCGCGCACCGGCCATCGCGACTGGATCGCCTCTGCCGAGACCGCACTTCATGCGCTACGGCAACGGGCGAGCCGTGTGATCGTCGCCGGTTTGTCGCTTGGGGGAACTATCGCTCTCAACCTTGCTGTTCGCCACCCTCAGCACGTTGACGCGATCGCGACCATCAACGGCTCCACCGGTATCTACCGCCCCGACCAGGCCCGAGCCGTCTTCGATGCACCGTCGGACGGCTATTGCGCCGGGATCGGTTCGGATATCCGCCACTCGGAGCGCCGCGAGATCTCCTACGACAGGATCCCGACATCGACACTGCACGAACGTTTCCTGCTGACCACGGCGACGGGGCTGATGCTACCGCTCCTGCGCCAGCCGTTGCTTGTGATGCAGTCGCGCGTCGATCATGTCGTGGAACCCGACAACGCATACCGGATCGTTCGAGAATGCGGCTCCACGGAGGTCCGCCTACGCTGGCTGGCGAACTCCTTTCATGTAGCGACGCTCGACCATGATCGTGATCTGATTGTCGAGGAACTAAAGCGTTTCGTCGCAGAGCTTGGACCAAGGTGACGGGGTTACGATCGAGGTCACCCGTAGATACATTGAGAAAAAGCAGGCAGGCCCGACCGGCCCCAAGATGAGCAGAACG
>NZ_KZ304971.1 GCF_002723615.1 Limimaricola cinnabarinus | reverse complement strand
GGGCGCCCCGGTGGTTGCGCCGCGAGATATTGCCCGCAGGCGCGGATCGCGGGCGAGGTTTCGGCTGCCGCGCGCAAGGTGGAGAGCGCCACGAAGAACGCGCCGATGAAGGCCGCCGCGCCCAACCCGGCCATGACCCGCGCGCCCCAGCCCTCGCCCTGCATCCAGAGCGCCAGCGTGACGAGCAGCGCCACCACCACGAAGCCGAGCCGCCGCCCCCGCAGGCGAAGCGCCAGAAGCGCCACCACGAAGGGCACGCACCACGCGGCCCAGAGCCCCGCCCGCGTGCCCGGCGCCCAGTCCTCGAGCGTGACCAGAACCGTCAGCGTCACCAGCGCGGCGCCCAGGAGCGGCTCGGCGGGCGCGGCGGACTTCTCCGCGGGCGCCGGCCCGCGGCGCGACAGGGATCGAAACGGGAATGTCATGAGTCGAGGCCCGGAGGTTGCGTGGCGACCATGCCCGCCCCGGCGGGGGGCCGCAAGCGGGGGTGCCTTGCGGCTGCCACAGGGACATGCGCCACCTTTCCGCCGGGTCAGAGGAACGGGGGGTCTTGCCTGACGCGCCGCGCTGGGACAACCTGCCGGCACAACGCATCGGCCGACCTGCACCTCGCGTGTCGGAAAATGGCCGGGCTGACAGGGAGAACGACATGAAGATGAAGACATGGCTCGCCGCCGGTGCGGCCACCCTCGCGCTCGCGGGCGCCGCTCAGGCGCAGAACCTCGTCTATTGCTCGGAAGGCAGCCCCGAGGGCTTCGACCCGGCGCTCTACACCTCCGGCACCACCTTCGACGCCTCGTCGCACACGGTCTACAACCAGCTCGTCGAGTTCAAGACCGGCACCACCGAGGTGGTCCCCGGCCTCGCCGAGAGCTGGGAAGTGTCCGAGGACGGCACCGAGATCACCTTCAACCTGCGCCAGGGCGTGCAATTCCACTCGAACGACCAGTTCACGCCCTCGCGCGAGTTCAACGCCGATGACGTGCTCTTCAGCTTCGAGCGCCAGGGCAACGAGGATCACCCGTTCCACATGGCCTCGGGCGGCACCTGGGAATACTACCAGGGCATGTCGATGCCCGACCTGATCGAGAGCATCGAGAAGGTCGACGACTACACCGTCAAGTTCAAGCTGACCCGCCCCGAGGCGCCCTTCATCGCCAACATGGCGATGGACTTCGCCTCGATCCTCTCGGCCGAATACGCCGATGCCGTCGCCGACAACCCCGAGATGCTGAACCAGCAGCCGATCGGCACCGGCCCGTTCGAATTCGTGGCCTACCAGAAGGACGCGGTGATCCGCTACGAGCGCTTCGACGACTACTGGGGCGATCCGGCCAAGGTCGAGAACCTGATCTTCGCGATCACGCCCGACGCGAGCGTGCGTTACCAGAAGCTGCAGGCGGGCGAGTGCCACGTCATGCCCTACCCGAACCCGGCCGACATCTCCGCGATGAAGGAGGCCGACGGCATCGAGGTGATGGAGCAGGAGGGCCTCAATGTCGGCTATCTCGCCTACAACACCCAGCAGGCGCCGTTCGACCAGCCCGAGGTGCGTAAGGCACTGAACATGGCGATCGACAAGCAGGCGATCCTCGACGTGGTGTTCCAGGGCTCGGGCAAGATCGCCAAGAACCCGATCCCGCCGACCATGTGGTCCTACAACGAGGAGATCGAGGACGACAATTACGACCCCGAGGCCGCCAGGCAGATGCTCGCGGATGCCGGTGTCGAGGATCTGTCGATGAAGATCTGGGCGATGCCGGTGCAGCGCCCCTACAACCCCAACGCGCGGCGCATGGCCGAGCTGATCCAGGAAGACATGTCCGAGATCGGCGTCGACGTCGAGATCGTCTCCTACGAGTGGGGCGAGTATCTCGAACGCTCGAAGGACGAGGATCGCGACGGCGCGGTGCTTCTGGGCTGGACCGGCGACAATGGCGACCCGGACAACTTCCTCGCCGTGCTGCTGGGCTGTGACGGCGTCGGCGGCTCGAACCGCGCGCAGTGGTGCAACGAGGAGTTCGAGGGGCTGATCCAGGAGGCCAAGACCAAGTCGACCCAGGAAGAGCGGGCCGAGCTCTACAAGGAGGCCCAGAAGGTCTTCAAGGAGCAGGCGCCCTGGGCCACCATCGCCCATTCGGTCGTCTCCATGCCGATGCGCGAAGAGGTCGAGGGCTATGTCGTCCACCCGCTGGGCGGCCACCTCTTCGACAACGTCTCGATCGCCGAATAATCCGCGCGATCGTGAGATGAGGGTCCGGGGCCGTGCAGGCCCCGGACCCTTCGCCTATGAGGCCCGCGCCGCTTGACCGCGGCGCCACGGCGCGCGCAGTCTGGACGAGACCCCGCGTCACGCATCACGAATTGTCGACAGGATCTTGATCCGCGTGATACGAGGCGCGCTCAACGGGTGGCCCGTGCCGGGCCGCCGCCGACCGAGACCCCGACTGCCACCCGATTGCCCCGATTGCCCCGATAGCCAAGCAACAGGAGACCCGTACCGGCATGGTCATCCCCCATTTCACCGGACCCGCCGCGCCCAGGCGCGCGGCCCTCAGCAAGGCGGGCCGCTAGATGCTGCGCTACGTGCTGTCGCGCTTTGCGACCTTCGTGCCGACCTTCATCGGCGTGACCCTCATCTCCTTCGCCTTCATCCGCGTGCTGCCGGGCGATCCGATCATCGTCATGGCGGGCGAGCGCGGCATGACGCAGGAGCGCTATGACGAGCTCGTGGTGCAGTTCGGCTTCGACCGGCCGATCTATGCGCAGTTCTGGGATTACCTGACCGGCGTTCTGCAGGGCGATCTCGGCACCAGCTACGTCACCAAGCGGCCCGTCTGGGACGAGTTCTTCGCGCTCTTTCCCGCAACGCTGGAGCTGTCGATCAGCGCGATGATCTTCGCGGTGGCGCTCGGCCTGCCCGCGGGCGTGATCGCGGCGATGAACCGCGGCAAGTTCTTCGACCGGGCGCTGATGTCCACCGCGCTGGTCGGCTACTCGATGCCGATCTTCTGGTGGGCGCTGCTGCTGATCATCGTGTTTTCGGGCAATCTCGGCTGGACCCCGGTCTCGGGCCGGATCGATCTTCTCTATTTCTTCGACGACGTCACCGGCTTCATGCTGATCGACAGCCTGCTCTCGGGGCAGGACGGCGCCTTCACCTCCGCCGTGCGGCACCTGATCCTGCCGACCATCGTGCTTGGCACCATCCCGCTCGCGGTGATCGCGCGCCAGACCCGCTCGGCCATGCTGGAGGTTCTGGGCGAGGATTACATCCGCACCGCGCGCGCCAAGGGCCTGCCGCCGGGCCGGATCAACGGGCTGCACGCGCTCAGGAACGCGCTCATCCCCGTCATCACCGTGATCGGCCTGTCGGTCGGCACGCTGCTCGCCGGCGCGATCCTGACCGAGACGATCTTCTCTTGGCCGGGCATCGGCAAGTGGATGGTCGATTCGATCTTCCGCCGCGATTACCCGGTCGTGCAGGGCGGCCTGCTGCTCATCGCCGTGATGGTGATGGTGGTGAACCTGACCGTCGACCTGCTCTACGGCCTCATCAACCCCAAGATCAGGAAGCGCTGATGGACCACGCACTCTCAAAAGAGGTGGAAACCCAGGTCGAGAAGCGCCCCGGACGGCTGCGCGAGTTCTGGTTCTACTTCCGTGAAAACCGCGGCGCCGTGTTCGGCTTCTGGGTCTTCGTGGTCTTCGTGATCGTCGCGGCCACCGCGCCGTGGATCGCGCCGCATGATCCGACCCAGCAGTTCCGCGAATTCGCTCTGATCCCGCCCGTCTGGCAGGAGGGCGGCAACTGGACCTTCCCGCTGGGCACCGATCCGCTGGGGCGCGACATGCTCTCGCGGCTTCTGAACGGCGCGCGCTACTCCTTCTTCGTCGGCATCGTCGTGGTGGTGGTCGCGGCCTCGGGCGGCATCATGCTCGGGCTTCTGGCGGGCTTTTCGCCCAAATGGCTCGACGCGCTGATCATGCGGCTGATGGACATCATCCTCGCCTTCCCGTCGCTGCTGCTGGCGCTGGTGCTGGTGGCGATCCTCGGGCCGTCGCTGCTCAATGCGATGATCGCCATCGCGATCGTGCTGCAGCCGCATTACGTGCGGCTGACCCGCGCGAGCGTGATCGGCGAGCTGGGCAAGGACTACGTCACCTCGGCCCGCGTCGCGGGCGCCAGCCTGTGGCGGCTGATGTTCGTCACCGTGCTGCCCAACTGCCTCGCGCCGATTATCGTGCAGGCGGCGCTCAGCTTCTCGACCGCGATCCTCGACGCCGCCGCGCTGGGCTTCCTGGGCATGGGCGCGCAGCCGCCGACGCCGGAATGGGGCACCATGCTGGCCGAGGCGCGCGAATTCATCCTGCGCGCGTGGTGGGTGGTCACCCTGCCCGGCCTCGCGATCCTCGTCACCGTCCTGGCCATCAACCTGATGGGCGACGGGCTGCGCGACGCGCTCGATCCGAAACTGAAGCGGAGCTGATCTCATGAGCCTTCTGAGACTGCGCAACCTCTCGGTCGAATTCTCGACCACCGGCGGCCGCTTCCGCGCCGTCGACCAGGTCGATCTCGACGTGGACAAGGGCGACGTGCTCGCCATCGTCGGCGAAAGCGGATCGGGCAAGTCGGTGTCGATGCTGGCGCTGATGGGGCTTTTGCCCTGGACCGCCAAGGTGACGGCGGACGAGATGGTCTTCGACGGGCACGACCTGTCGAAGATGTCGGCCCGCGCCCGCCGCAGGATCGTCGGCAAGGACCTGGCGATGATCTTCCAGGAGCCGATGTCCTCGCTCAACCCCTGCTTCACCGTGGGCTTCCAGATCCGCGAGGCGCTGCGTATCCATCTCGGGATGGACCGCAAGGCGGCGCAGACGCGGGCGGTGGAGCTGTTCGACCTCGTCGGCATCCCCGACCCCGAGCAGCGGCTGAAAGCCTTTCCGCACCAGATGTCGGGCGGCATGAACCAGCGGGTGATGATCGCCATGGCGATCTCCTGCAACCCCAAGCTGCTGATCGCCGACGAGCCGACCACCGCGCTCGACGTGACGATTCAGGCGCAGATCCTCGACCTGCTGGTCAATCTGCGCGAGGAGACCGGCATGGGGCTCGTCCTGATCACGCATGACATGGGCGTGGTGGCCGAGACGGCGCAGCGCGTCTCGGTGCATTACGCGGGCCAGAAGGTCGAGGAGCAGCCGGTGCGCCCGCTGTTCCGTTCGCCGCACCACCCCTACACCGCCGCCCTGCTCGCCGCCCTGCCCGAGCGGGCGACCGACAAGCGGCTGCCGACCATTCCCGGCGTGGTGCCCGGCCAGTTCGACCGGCCCAAGGGCTGCCTCTTCTCGCCGCGCTGCAAATTCGCGGATGACCACTGCCGCAAGGTGCCGCCGGAACCGCGCGGGCCCGATCTCGGGCTTGCGCGCTGTCACTACCCGCTCAACACCGACGAAAGGCTCGCCTCGTGAGTGCCGTGACCACAGACGCCCCGACCACCACCACCGGCCCCGTCGTCACCGCGAAGGGCCTGACCCGCCACTACGAGGTGGGCGGCGGGCTGTTCGGCAAGCCCAAGACCGTGCGCGCGCTGTCGGATCTCGATTTCGAGCTGACGCCGGGCCGCACGCTGGCGGTGGTGGGCGAAAGCGGCTGCGGCAAGTCCACGCTGGCCCGCGTCGTGACGCTGATCGAGGAGCCGACCCGCGGCGAGCTGGAGATTTCGGGAACCAACGCCACGCCGGATGCGTGGAAGAGCCTGCGCTCCAAGGTGCAGATCGTGTTCCAGGACCCTTACGGCTCGCTCAACCCGCGTCAGCGGATCGGGCAGATCCTGATGGAGCCCTTGCTCATCAACCGCCCCAAGATGCCGCATTCCGAGCGCGAGGAGAAGGCGCGCGAGATGCTGCGTCTGGTGGGGCTCAGGCCAGAGCATTTCGACCGCTACCCGCACATGTTCTCGGGCGGGCAGCGCCAGCGCATCGCCATCGGACGCGCCCTGATGCTGGAGCCCGAGGTCTTGGTGCTCGACGAGCCGGTCTCGGCGCTCGACGTGTCGATCCAGTCCTCGGTGCTGAACCTGCTGATCGACCTGCAGGAGCGGATGCAGCTGGCCTATCTCTTCATCAGCCACGATCTGTCGGTGGTGCGCCACGTCGCCGACGAGGTGAAGGTGATGTATCTGGGCCGGGCGGTCGAGACGGGCCCGAAGGACATGATCTTCGAGAACCCGCAGCACCCCTATACCAAGGCGCTTCTTTCGGCGACGCCGCGCGCCGACCCGGAGGCCGCCAAGGAGCGGATCAAGCTCGAGGGCGAGCTGCCCTCGCCGCTCGCGGTGCCGCCCGGCTGCGCCTTCGCGCCGCGCTGCTGGAAGGCGCAGGAGAAGTGCCGCGCCGCGCGGCCCCTGCTTGATGGCGCTGTGCAGAAATCGGCCTGCTTCTTTCCCGAGGGCGAGGGCAAGCCCTCGGCCGAAGCGCCGGAGAGCTGACACGAAAAAGGGGGGCCTTGCGGCCCCCTTTGCCGTTCATGCGCGCCCCGCGTCACGCCCCGAGATAGGCCTCGCGAATGCGCGGATCGGCGATGAGATCCGAGGCCTTGCCCGCCAGCGTGATCTCGCCCTGCTCCATGACATAGCCGCGATCGGCGATCGACAGCGCGGCATAGGCGTTCTGCTCGACCATCAGAAGCGTCACGCCGCGATCGCGCAGGCTCTTCACCACCGCGAGCACCTGGTCGACCAGCACCGGGGCGAGGCCCATCGACGGCTCGTCGAGCAGCATGAGCTTCGGGCGGCCCATGATGGCGCGGCCGATGGCGAGCATCTGCTGCTGGCCGCCCGAAAGCCCGCCTGCGGGCAGCGCCGCCTTGTCGCGCAAAATGGGAAAGAGGCCGAAGACCTCCTCCATGTCGGGGCCGAGATCATCGCTGCGGTGATAGCCGCCGAGGCTCAGATTCTCGGCCACGCTCAGATCGCCGAAGATCTGCCGCCCTTCCGGCGAATGCGCGATGCCGAGCCCCGCGCGCGCATGGTCGGGGCGACGGGCGATGTCCTCGCCCCCGAAGCGGATGGCCCCCGCCTTCACCGGCTGCACGCCCGAGATGCAGCGCATCAGCGTCGTCTTGCCGGCGCCATTGGCCCCGACGAGCGAGACGATCTCGCCCTCCTGCACGGTGAGATCGACGCCATGCAGCACCTCGATCGGGCCATAGGCGGAGCGCAGGCCCTCGATGGAGAGAAGCGGTTCAGACATGGGCGGCGGCCTCGGCTTCGGCGGCGCCATGCGCGCCGAGATAGGCGGCGATGACGTGGGGGTTGTTGCGGATCTCTTCCGGGCCGCCCTCGGCGATCTTGCGGCCCTGGTCGAGCACCACGATATGCGAGGAGATGCGCATCACCATGCGCATGTCGTGCTCGATCAGCACGACGGTCTTGCCCTCGGCGGCGATGGCATGGATGAGATCGTCGACCTCGCGCGTCTCGACCGCGTTGCAGCCCGCCGCCGGCTCGTCGAGCAGAAGGATGGTGCAGCCGGTGACCAGCGCGCGGGCGATCTCCAGCCGCTTGAGCTGGCCATAGGACATCTCCGAGGCCGGGCGATGCGCCAGCTCGGCAAGGCCCGCGCGCTGCAACGCCGCCATGGCGGCGTCGCGGCTCCTGGCGGTCTCGCGATGCGCCGAAGCCAGGCCCAGCAGGTCGGCCAGAAGGTTCGACTTCTCCTGCATGTGGCAGCCGGTCATGACGTTGTCGAGCGCCGACATCTGCGGAAAGACCTGCAGGTTCTGGAAGGTCCGCGCCATGCCGCGCCGCGCCAGCGCGTGGCCCGGCAGGCCGGTCACGTCCTGCCCGTCGATCCGCACCCGGCCCGCGCTGGCGCGGTAGACGCCCGAGACGAGGTTGAACAGCGTCGTCTTGCCCGCACCGTTGGGGCCGATGATCGAGGTGACCTCGCCCGGCCGCGCGGTGAAGCTGACATCGTCCACCGCCTTGATGCCGCCGAAGGCGATGCCGATGCCGTCGATGTCGAGGCTCATGATTTCCTCCTGTTCCACAGATCGACGATGAAGGGCACGAGGCCGCGACGCATCGCGATCATGGTCAGCACCATGATGCCGCCCAGAACCATGTGCTCGTAATCGGCAAAGACGGTGAGCACCTGCGGCAGCGCGGTCAGGATCAGCGCGCCGACAAGCGCGCCGAACACCGAGGAGGCCCCGCCCAGCACCGCCATGGTCACCATCTCGACCGAATGCATGAAGCCGCCGGTCTCGGGCGTGATGTAGCCATTGGCCAGCGCCAGAAGCGCACCCGCCACGGCGGCATAGAGGGCCGAGATCACGAAGGCGCGCGACTTGGCCTTTGCCACGTCCACGCCGAGCGAGCGGGCCGCCACGTCGCTGTCATGGATCGCGCGCAGCGCCCGGCCCGAGGGGGAGCCTGCGAGGTTCACCGCGATCGCCGCGCCGATGGCGGCGGCAAAGCCCGCGACCCAGTACCACGCCTCGGCGGATTTGAGCTTCAGCCCGACCATCTTGAACAGGTTGCGCGCGTTCATGCCCGAGACGACCATGCCGTCCGGCCCGCCGGTCAGCCACGCTTCCTTGGACAGCACCATCCAGATCAGCATGCCGAGGCCCAGCGTGGCGATGGCGAGGTAGTAGCCCGAGAGCTTCAGGATCGGCCGACCGACCGCCAGCGCCAGCAGCCCCGCCAGCGCCACGCCCGCCAGCATCGCCAGCGGCGATGGAATGCCGTAATTCGGCAGGATCGCCGTGGCATAGGCGCCGATGGCGAAGAAGCCCGCATGGCCCAGGCTGACGAGGCCGACATAGCCCAGCAGTACCACGATGCCGGTGACGGCGAGCGTGTTGATCCACACCAGCGTGCCGACCCGGTAGAAGTAGCTCGACGGGAAGATGAGCGCGCCCAGGCCCACCAGCACGGCGAAGATCAGGAAGGTGCGCAGCCCCGGCCCGATGACGCGGCGCCGCGCGGGTTCGGTCCGTGCCTGCATCTCGCGCCCGCTCTCTTGCGGCGCGGTGGTCGTCCCCTGCCCGGCCATTACACCCGCTCCGTGATGCGCGCGCCGAACAGGCCCTGCGGGCGCAGGAACAGCACGAGAAGAATGACGATGAAGGCGCTGGCGTCCTTGTAGTCCGACGAGATGTAGCCCGCGGTCAGCGCCTCGATCAGCCCGATCAGAAGCCCGCCCGCCAGAGCGCCAAGGGGCGAGCCGACGCCGCCCAGCATGGTGGCCGAAAAGCCCTTGAGCGCCATCAGAACGCCGACATCGTAGCTGGTGAAGGTCACCGGCGTCGCCAGAACGCCCGCCAGCGCGCCGATCGCGGCGGAAAGCGCGAAGGACAGGTTCATCGCCCGGCCGGTGTTGATGCCGACGAGGGCGGCGGCCATGCGGTTCGAGGCGGTGGCCTTGATGCCGCGCCCGGCCCGCGTCCGGTTCAGGAACCAGGCGAGAAAGGCGAAGACCGCGATGCTGCCGCCGACGATCCAGAGGCTTTGGGGCAGGATGGTGGCCCCGCCGACGCGCAGGGGCGCGTCGCCGGAAAAGCCGTCATAACGATGGATCTGCTTGTCGAAGACCGCCTGCATGGCACCGCGCAAGAAGATGCTGGCGCCGATCGTGATGATGATCAGCGAGACCAGCGGCGCCTCGCGCGCGGGCTTGATCGCCAGCCGGTAGAGCAGGACGCCCACCAGCATGCCCGCGATCACCGCCAGCGGCGCGGCGATCCAGACCGGCACGCCCGCGCCGATCAGCGCCGCCGCCGTCATGCCGCCGATCACCACGAACTCGCCTTGCGCGAAGTTCACCACGCCGGAGGCGTTGTAGATCAGGGTGAAGCCCAGGGCGATGGCCGCGTAGATCGCGCCCACCGTGATCCCGGAGACAAGAAATTGCAGAAGCTCCGACAAGTTGCGTTCCTCTATTCTTCGACCGGCTTCCAGCCGCCATCCTCGATCTCGAGGATGCGGAAGGCCGACAGGTCGAGGCCCATGTGGTCCTCGGGCGAGAAGGTATAGACGCCGGTGACGCCCGCGAGCTCCTCGGTCGCCTCGAGCGCATCGCGGATCTCGACCGGGTCGGTGGAGCCCGCCCGCTCGATCGCGTCGACCAGCAGGTGGAAGGCGTCATAGGCATAGCCGCCGAAGGTCGAGGGCTTTTCGCCGTAAGCCTCTTCATAGGCGGCGATGTAGTCCTGCACCGGCTGGCGCTGCACGTCGTCCTCGGCCAGCTGGTCGGGGATCAGGAGCGGCGTCGCCGGCAGGCGGATGCCGTTGGCGGCGTCACCGGCAAGCTTGATGAACTCGTCGGAGGCGACACCGTGGCTCTGGTAGAGCGGCATGTCGAGGCCGAGCTGGGCGTAGTTGCGCGTCACCACCGCCGGGCCCTGGCCGAAGCCGGGATTGACGATCGCCTCGATCCCGTCGGTGGAGGCGATGTTGGTCAGCTGCGGGGTCATGTCGCTGTCGGAGCCGCCATAGCTCTCATCGGCGACGATCTCGACGCCCGAGGATTCGGCCACGTCGAGGCACTGCTCGCGCATCGAGGCGCCGAAGCCGCCGGTGCCCGAGATCAGCCCGACCTTGGTCATCCCGCGCGAGGTGATGTCGGCGAAGATCTTCTCGCAGGCCATGCGGTCGGTGTGCGGCGTCTTGAAGACGAATTCCTGCACCGGGTCGATGATCACCACCGCGCCCGCAAGCGAGATGAAGGGAATCTCGTAATCGGCGAAGAGCGGCGCCATCGCCATCGTGGTGCCGGTGGAGGAGCCGCCGATCACCGCGACCACCTCGTCCTCTTCGATCAGGCGGGTCGCGAAGGTGCGCGCCTTGTTGGGGTCGGCGCCGTCATCATAGAGGACCAGCTCGACCTCCTCGCCATTGATGCCGCCATTGGCGTTGAGCTCTTCGACCAGCATCTCCAGCGTCTTGGCCTCGGGGTCGCCGAGAAAGGCCGCGGGGCCGGTGACGGCGAGCGATGCGCCGATCTTGATCTCGGCCAGCGCGGGGGCGCCTGTCAGCAGGGCCAGCGCCGAGACACCGGCAGCAACGGCTTGTCTTGTCATGTCTTTCCTCCCTTTCGTCACATCTAGGCATATAATTTCGGCATTCCGTGACGCTTTATTCATTGACCAGTCGCCTCCATCATGCAACACATTTTTGCCGAAAGCGCCCCGATTTCGTGCTCCTTTGAGGGGAGGCGCAAGGATGCGGCGCATGATCCGTGGGAGGGACCATGACCGAGCCAGTTCTGCTTGAAGACCTGTCGGAGGGCGTGCTGCGGCTGACGCTGAACCGGCCCGACCGGCTCAACGCCTTCACGCCCGAGCTGCATGCGGGCCTGCGCGCCGCGATCACCCGCGCCGCCGAGGACGAGACGGTGCGGGTGGTGCTGCTGACCGGCGCCGGGCGCGGCTTTTGCGCCGGGCAGGACCTCGGCCAGCGGCACCCCGACGCCGAGGGCGGCGCGCCCGATCTGGGCGAGACCATCGGCACGCTCTGGAACCCGCTGGTGCGCGCCATCCGCGCCCTGCCCAAGCCGGTGATCTGCGCGGTCAACGGCGTCGCCGCCGGCGCGGGCGCGAATCTCGCCATCGCCTGCGACATCGTGATCGCGGGCGAGAGGGCGCGCTTCATCCAGTCCTTCGCCAAGCTCGGCCTGGTGCCGGATTCGGGCGGGACATGGACGCTGACCCGGGCGCTGGGCGAGGCGCGCGCCAAGGCGCTGGCGCTGACCGGCCAGCCGCTTTCCGCCCCGCAGGCGGCCGAATGGGGGCTGATCTGGCGCGCCGTGCCCGATGCGGCGCTCCTGGAAGAGGCCGGGGCGCTGGCCGCCTCGATGGCCAAGGGGCCGACCTATGGCTATGGTCTCACCAAGCAGGCGATCCAGGCCGCCGGCGGACAGGATCTCGACGCCAGCCTCGATCTCGAGCGCGACCTGCAGCGCAAGGCGGGCTTCTCGGCCGACTACGCCGAGGGCGTGCGCGCCTTCACCGAAAAGCGGGAGCCGGTCTTCACCGGGCGCGCGCAATGAGCGGCGCGGTGGAGACCGCGCTCGACCCGCAGGCGCAGGCCGAGAAGCGCACCGCCGAGATGTGGGCCGAGGACACCGCCAGCAAGGCGATGGGGATGGAGCTTCTGGACGTCGGCCCCGGCTTTGCCAGGATGCGGATGCCGGTGCGCGAGGACATGGTGAACGGCCATGGCACGCTGCATGGCGGGTTCACCTTCGCCTTCGCCGACAGCGTCTTCGCCTTTGCCGCCAACAGCTACGACTACCAGGCCGTCGGCGTGCAATGCGACATCACCTACCACGCGCCGGGCCGCCTGGGCGACGTGCTGATCGGCATTGGCCGGGAAGTGACGCGCGCCGGGCGCGCGGGCCTTTACGACGTGGCGGTGCAGCGCGAGGACGGCACGCTGATCGCCAGCTTTCGCGGCAATTCGCGGATCGTGACGCCGCGCGCCAAGTGAACACTTACCGGCGCCACGGACAGGCGCCCGAGGAGGACGACATGCTCACCAGACCCACCGGGGCCCGCGCGCCCCTCGATCCGATCGAAACCGCCTCGCGCGACGAGATCACGGCGCTGCAGCTCAAGCGGATGAAGCAGACCTTGCAGCGCGCCTATGAGGGCTCGCCCTTCTACCGCGCGAAGTTCGACGAATGCGGCGTCCATCCCGACGACCTGAAGTCCCTGTCGGACCTGAAGAAATTCCCCTTCACCGTGAAGCAGGACCTGCGCGACAACTACCCCTTCGGGATGTTCGCGGTGCCGCAGAGCCAGATCTCGCGGCTGCACGCCTCCTCGGGCACGACCGGCAAGCCGACCGTGGTGGCCTATACCAAAAACGACATCGACACATGGGCCGACGTCATGGCCCGCTCGATCCGCGCCGCGGGCGGCGCGCCGGGCGATATCTGCCACGTGGCTTACGGCTACGGCCTCTTCACCGGCGGGCTTGGCGCGCATTACGGGGCCGAGCGGCTGGGCTGCACCGTGGTGCCGATCTCGGGCGGCATGACCGAGCGGCAGATCACGCTGATCGAGGATTTCAAGCCTTCGATCATCATGGTCACGCCCTCCTACATGCTGTCGATCCTCGACGCCTACCGCGCCGCGGGGCTCGACCCGCGCGAAAGCTCGCTCAAGACCGGCATCTTCGGGGCCGAGCCCTGGACCAACGCCATGCGCGGCGAGATCGAGCAGGCCTTCGACATGGACGCGGTCGACATCTTCGGCCTGTCCGAGGTGATGGGCCCGGGCGTCGCGCAGGAATGCGTCGAAACCAAGGACGGGCTGCATATCTGGGAGGATCACTTCTACCCCGAGATCATCGACCCCGAGACCGGCGAGCCGGTCGAGGACGGGCAGGAAGGCGAGCTGGTGTTCACCTCGCTCACCAAGGAAGCCTTCCCGATCATCCGCTACCGCACCCGCGACCTGACGCGCCTTCTGCCCGGCACCGCGCGTTCGATGCGGCGGATGGAGAAGGTGACGGGGCGCAGCGACGACATGATCATCCTGCGCGGCGTCAATGTCTTCCCGACCCAGATCGAGGAGCAGATCCTGAAATGCGCGGCATTGGCCCCGCATTACCAGATTCACCTGTCGCGCAAGGGCCGGATGGACGAGATGTGCATCCATTGCGAATGCAAGGCCGAGATCGACGAGGCCACGCTGCAGGCCGCCGCGCGCGAGCTGATGGGCCATGTCAAGAGCGTGGTCGGCGTGTCGTGCAAGGTCGAGATCAAGCCCTGCGGCGCGATCCAGCGCTCCGAAGGCAAGGCGAAGCGCGTCGTCGACGCCCGGCCCAAGGGCTGAATTGCGCCCTTCGCGCGCGCATCATACACCGATGCGCGCGCACAACCCGGAGCCGACATGTCGCCTGACGCCCTCGATCACGCCCTCGCCGCCCATCAGGTCAGCGCCGGCGCCTTCATCGTGACGCTTTATGGCGACGTGGTGGCCCCGCGCGGCGGCGAGATCTGGATGGGCAACATCATCTCGGCCTGCGCCGCCGTGGGCCTGAGCGAAAGCCGGGTGCGCACCGCCGTGTCGCGGCTGGTGGCCTCCGAGCGGATCGAGGGGATGAAGGACGGGCGCAAGAGCTATTACCGGCTCACGCCCGCGGCGGAAAAGGAATTCCAGCGCGCCGCCCGGCTGATCTATCGCCGCCCGCGCGCCGCCCCGCTCAGGGGCTGGCACCTCGTGGCGCTGCCGCAGGGGCCGGGGCGCGAGGCGCTGGTGAACCGGCTGACGGCTCTGCGCTTCGGCATGGCCGAGCCCTATCTCGCGATCCTGCCCGACCGGGGCGACCCCCTGCCCCCCCTTGGCGCGCCGCATTTCCGCGCCACGACCGAGGACGACCTCACCCAGATGGCCCGCGCCGCCTGGCCGCTCGACGCGCTGGCCGAACGGATGGCGCGTTTCATGCAGGCCTTCGCGCCGCTCGACGGCGTCACCTGCAGCCCCGAGGAGGCGCTGGGCCTGCGGCTCCTGCTCGTGCATGTCTATCGCGACATCGCGCTGTCCGACCCGGCGCTGCCCTTGGGAATGCTGCCCGAGGACTGGCAGGGTCCGGCGGTGCGGGCGCTTTTCGCGCGGCTCTACCTGCATCTCACCCCCCGCGCCGATGCCGCCGTGGCGCGCGATTTCGTCGATCGCGACGGCCCGCTCAGGGCCGACCCGACCCGGATCGCCCGGCGCATCGCGGATCTCTCCTACGACTGACCGGCCGCGCGTGTCGCGGGCCGGAGCCGCGATGCAATACATCACACGCAATCCATCTTGTGACTTGAAATGTGCCGCGTCACGTGTCACATATTTTGCATGAGGCGCAGAATCCCGTGAGGGTATCGCGTCAGCGCCAGCCGCAGGAGATCCGACATGTATGCACAGCTCGTCGAGACCGGGGCCGCCGAGACCTCGGAGAAGGACCGGGAGTTCCAGGAAAAGATCGACCGCGGCGTGCGGATCGAGGCGAATGACTGGATGCCCGAAGGCTACCGCAAGACGCTGATCCGCCAGATCAGCCAGCACGCCCATTCCGAGATCGTGGGCCAGCTGCCCGAGGGCAACTGGATCACCCGCGCGCCCTCGCTGCAGCGCAAAGCGATCCTTCTCGCCAAGGTGCAGGACGAGGCCGGGCACGGGCTCTATCTCTACTGCGCCGCCGAAACACTGGGCATCAGCCGCGACGAGATGACCGAGCAGCTTCTCTCGGGCAAGGCCAAGTATTCCTCGATCTTCAACTACCCGACCCTGACATGGGCCGACATGGGCGCCGTGGGCTGGCTCGTGGATGGCGCGGCGATCATGAACCAGGTGCCGTTGCAGCGCTGCTCCTACGGCCCCTATTCCCGCGCGATGATCCGCGTCTGCAAGGAAGAGAGCTTCCACCAGCGGCAGGGCTTCGACGTGATGCGCCAGCTCTGCGAGGGCACCGAGGAGCAAAAGGCGATGGCGCAGGACGCGCTCAATCGCTGGTGGTGGCCGTCGCTGATGATGTTCGGCCCCTCGGACAAGGATTCGGTCCATTCCGAGCAGTCGATGCGCTGGGGCATCAAGCAGAACACCAATGACGAGCTTCGGCAGAAATTCGTCGACCAGACCGTGCCGCAGGCCGAATGGCTCGGCCTGACCGTCCCCGACCCGGAGCTGAAATGGAACGAGGAGACGGGCTGCTATGATTTCGGCGAGCCGGACTGGTCCGAGTTCTTCGAGGTCATCAAGGGCAACGGGCCCTGCAACAAGGACCGCCTCGCGGCCCGCAACAAGGCCTGGGACGACGGCGCGTGGTATCGCGACGGCCTGACCGCCCATGCCGACAAACAGAACCAACAGATCGCGGCGGAGTGAGCGAGATGAGCAAGGAATGGCCCCTTTGGGAGATCTTCATTCGCGGCCAGCACGGGCTGTCGCACCGGCATGTGGGCTCCCTGCACGCGCCCGACAGCGAGATGGCGCTGAAGAACGCGCGCGACGTCTATACCCGTCGCAATGAGGGCGTGAGCATCTGGGTGGTCGAATCCGCCAAGATCGCGGCCTTCGACCCCGACACCGCGGAGCACAATTTCGCGGCGCCCAAATCCAAGGTCTATCGCCACCCGACCTTCTTCGAGATCCCCGAAGACGTGGGGGCGATGTGATGGACCCGATCGTCACCTTCTGCTTGCGCATGGGCGACACGACGCTGATCCTCGGCCAGCAGACGGCGGCGTGGTGCGGCCACGCGCCGGTGCTGGAAGAGGACATCGCCTTCGCCAACATGGGTCTCGACCTGATCGGCCAGACCCAGCTGTGGTACGAGATCGCGGCAGAGGCCGAGGGCAAGGGCCGCACGCCCGACGACCTCGCCTTCTTTCGCACCGAGCGGCAGTTCCTCAACGCGCAGCTGGTCGAGCGGCCCAACACCGATTTCGCCCATGCGCTGATGCGGCAATATCTGTTCGACGCCTGGCACCTGCCGATGCAGGAGGCGCTGTGCGACAGCAGCCATGAGGCGATCCGCGACCTGGCGCAGAAATCCGTGAAGGAGGTGCGCTATCACATCGACCGCTCGCGCGACCTGATCGTGCGCCTGGGCGACGGCTCGGATGAAAGCCGCGCCAAGATGCAGGGCGCGCTCGATGCGCTGTGGCCCTATGCCGGCGATCTGATGGCGACCGACGAGGTGGAGGAGACGCTCGCGGGGCAAGGCGTTCTGCCGGGGCTCGACCGCGTGCGCCGCGCCTTCGACGCCGAGACCGCCGCGACGCTGAGCCGCGCGACGCTCACCATCCCCGAGAACGGCCACGCCCGCACCGGCGGCCGCACCGGCATCCACACCGAGACGATGGGCTACATCCTAGCCGAGATGCAGTCGGTCCCGCGTACCTTCCCCGACGCCCGCTGGTGAGCGCGATGCGGCCCGACACCGACACCGTGCGCGACTGGCTGGGCGAGGTGCCCGACCCCGAGATCCCGGCGATCTCGGTGGTCGATCTCGGCATCGTCCGCGACGTGGGCTGGGAGAACGACACGCTGGTGGTCGAGGTGACGCCCACCTATGCGGGCTGCCCCGCGACGCTGGTGATCGCGCTCGACATCGAGACGGCGCTGCACGCGCGCGGCATCGAGAAGGTCGACGTCCGCCGCAGGATGTCGCCCGCCTGGTCGACCGACTGGATCAGCCCCGAGGGGCGCCAGAAGCTGCTCGATTACGGCATCGCGCCGCCGCAGCTCAATGCCGCCAACTGCGCCGGCATGCTCTCGGCCCAGACCGCCGCCTGCCCGCAATGCGGCTCGGAGAACACCGAGATGCTGGCCGGGCGCGGCTCCACCCCCTGCAAGGCGCAATTCCGGTGCCGCGACTGCCGCGAGCCCTTCGATTACTTCAAGGCGATCTGATGCAAGAATTCTACCCGCTGACCGTCACCGGCATCGACCACGACACCCGCGACGCCGTGGTCGTCTCACTCGCGCCCGCCAAGGGCGATGGCGAGGCGTTCCGCTTCCGCCCCGGCCAATACCTCACCTTCCGCCGCGATTTCGACGGCGAGGAGCTGCGCCGTTCCTACTCGATCTGCGCCACGCCCGAGGAGGGGCTGCGCGTCGGCATCAAGAAGGTCGATGGCGGGGCGTTCTCCAGCTTTGCCAAGCATGATCTGAAGGTCGGCGACACGCTCGAGGCGCTGCCGCCACAGGGCCGCTTCGCCGCCCCCGAGGAGGCGGGCGAAAAGCATTATCTCGGCTTTGCCGCGGGCTCCGGCATCACGCCGGTCCTGTCGATCGCCAAGAGCATCCTGCAGGGATCAAAGCAGGCGCGCTTCACGCTGGTCTATGGCAACCGGCAGCTCTCCTCGGTGATGTTCAAGACCGAGCTGGGCGATCTCAAGGACCGCTATCTCGACCGGCTGAACGTCGTGCATGTCTTTTCCGGCGAGGCGCAGGAGATCGAGCTGTTCTCGGGCCGGATCGACGCCGAGAAGTGCCGCGCGCTGTTCGGCCCATGGGTCAGCCCCGAGGCCGAGATGGCCTTCATCTGCGGCCCCGAGGCGATGATGAAGGACGTGGCGGGCGCGCTCGAAGAGGCGGGCATGCCCAAGGACAAGATCAAGTTCGAGCTGTTCGGCGCCGCCCAGCCGGGCCGCGCCAAGATGCGCGAGGCCGCGAAGGCCGCGCGCGAGAGCGGCGACATGGTCCGCGCGACCGTGATCCTCGACGGCGTGTCGCGCAGCTTCAAGATGCCGCGCACCGGCCAGTCGGTGCTCGAGGCCGCCCGCGAACACGACATCGACGCGCCCTTCTCCTGCAAGGCGGGGGTCTGTTCGACCTGCATCGGCCGGGTGAAGTCGGGCGAGGTCGAGATGATGCAGAACTACGCTCTCGAGGACAACGAGGTGGCGGACGGGCTGGTGCTGACCTGCCAGTGTCTGCCGCTCTCCGACGAGATCACCATCGAATACGAAGGACACTGAGACATGCTGGACGCCATTCCCACCGAGCCGCGCCGCCTGGAGTCCTATGTTGCGGGCCGCTGGCAGGCCGGCACCGATGAGGGCCAAATCGTCGCCGATGCCGCGACCGGCGATCCGGTCGCCCGCGTCGACGCCACCGGCATCGACATGGGTGAGATGCTGCGCCATGGCCGCGAGGTCGGCGGCCCCGCCTTGCGCGAGATGACGACGCATCAGCGCGCCATGATGATGAAGCGCATCGGCCTTGCCCTGATGGAGCGCAAGGAAGAGCTCTACGCGATCTCCACCGCCACCGGCGCGACCCGCTCGGATGGCTGGATCGACATCGAGGGCGGCATCGGCACGATGCTCTCCTATGCCTCGAAGGGCCGCCGCGAGCTGCCCAACGCCCATGTCATCCCCGACGGCACACCCGAGATCCTGTCGAAGGATGGCAGCTTCATCGGCCAGCACGTGCTGATGCCGCTCGAAGGCGTGGCCATCCACATCAACGCCTTCAACTTCCCGGTCTGGGGGATGCTGGAAAAGCTGGCGCCAACCTGGCTCGCGGGCATGCCCGCCATCGTGAAGCCTGCCAGCCAGACCTCCTATCTCACCGAGGCCTGCGTGCGGCTGATCCTCGAAACCGGCGAGCTGCCCGAGGGCGCGCTGCAGCTGATCTGCGGCCGCACCGGCGACCTGCTGGACCGGGTGACCTGCCAGGACGTGGTGACCTTCACCGGCTCGGCGGCCACCGCGCGCAAGCTGCGCAATACGCCCGCCGTCATCGAGAACGCGGTGCGCTTCACCGCCGAGGCCGACAGCCTCAACGCCTGCATCCTCGGATCGGACGCCACGCCCGACAGCCCTGAATTCGAGCTGTTCGTCAAGGAAGTGCATCGCGAGATGACCGCCAAGGCGGGCCAGAAATGCACCGCGATCCGCCGCGCCATCCTGCCGCGCGCGCTTGTCGAACCGGCCGTCGAGGCGCTGCGCGCCCGCATCGCCAAGACCACCATCGGCCATCCGGGCAAGAAGGAGACCCGCATGGGCGCGCTGGCCTCGACCGATCAGGTCGAGGAAGTGCGTAAGGCCGTTGAGGCGATCGGTGCCGAGGCGCGCGTGGTGATCGAGCCGGGTGCCGTGCCCGAGAAAGGCGCCTTCGTCGCGCCCTGCGTGCTGGTCTGCGACGACCCGCTCAACGCGAAGGCCCCGCACGAGATCGAGGCCTTCGGCCCGGTCTGCACCTTGATGCCCTATGACAGCCTCGACGAGGCGATCGACATCGCCAATCGCGGCGCGGGCTCGCTGGTGGCGTCAGTCTTCACCGACGACACGGAGGTCGCGAAGACCTTGGGTCGCGGCATCGCCAAGCTGCATGGCCGCGTGCTCTTCGGCAACCGCCTCTCGGCCAAGACCTCGACCGGCCATGGCTCCCCCCTGCCCCAGATGGTGCATGGCGGGCCGGGCCGCGCGGGCGGCGGCGAGGAGCTGGGCGGCATGCGCGCCGTGAAGCATTTCATGCAGCGCACCGCGCTGCAGGGCACGCCCGACCAGCTGACCGCCGTCATCGGCCAGTGGATGCCCGGCGCGAGCCGCCGCGAGACCGAGGTGCATCCCTTCCGCAAGTCGCTCGCGGAGCTGGAGATCGGCGACACCATCGTCACCGAGGCGCGCAAGGTGACGCTCGAGGATATCGAGCATTTCGCCGAGTTCACCGGCGACACCTTCTACGCCCACATGGACGAGGACGCGGCGAAGCGGAACCCGTTCTTCGAGGGCCGCGTCGCGCATGGCTACCTGATCGTCTCCTTCGCCGCGGGTCTCTTCGTGCAGCCCGACGAAGGCCCGGTGCTCGCCAATTACGGCGTCGACAGCTTGCGCTTCATGACGCCCGTGAACGCGGGCGACAGCCTGCGCGTCCAGCTCACCGCCAAGCAGATCAACCCGCGCGAAACGGATGATTACGGCGAGGTGCGCTGGGACTGCACCGTGCTGCGCGACGATGCCGAGGTGGTGGCGCAATACGACGTGCTGACGCTGGTGGCCAAAGAGCAGCGCGATCTTTGATGGCCCGCGTCTATGCCTATGACGGCGTCGTGCCGGTGGTGGACCCTTCGGCCTTCGTCCACCCCGAGGCGGTGCTGATCGGCGACACCCATGTCGGCGCGGGGGCCTATATCGGCCCCGGCGCGATCCTGCGCGGCGATTTTGGGCGCGTGGTGGTGGGCGAGAACGCCAACCTGCAGGAAACCTGCGTCATGCACGCCTTTCCCAACAAGGACGCGGTGATCGAGCCGCGCGGCCATGTCGGCCATGGCGCGGTGCTGCATGGCTGCCGCGTCGGCGAGAACGCGATGGTCGGCATGAACGCGGTGATCATGGACGACGTGGTGATCGGGGCCGAGAGCATCGTCGCAGCACTCGCCTTCGTGAAGGCGGGCATGCAGATCCCGCCGCGCTCGATGGTCGTCGGCATGCCCGCCAAGGTGATCCGCGAGCTGACCGAGGACGAGGTCGCGTGGAAGAGCCAGGGCACCGCGATCTACACCCGGCTCGCGGCGGAAGCGGGCGAAAAGCTCGTGGCCTGCGACCCCCTGCCCCGCGCCGAGGAGGGCCGCAGGCGGATCGAGGCCCCGGCCTATGATCCGAAATACCTCGTCACGACAAAGCCCTAGAGCGGCAGCTTGCTGCGCGTCTTGACGGCGCGCAGCACCATGTTGGTCTGGGCGCTGGCCACCGCCGGCTGGCGAAACAGGAATTCCTCCAGAAACGCGTTATAGGCCGCGAGATCGCGGCAGAGCACCCGCAGGTGATAATCCGCCTGCCCGGTGGTGGCGTAGCATTCCTGCACCTCGGGCCGGGCCTGCACCGCGCGGATGAAATCCTCCACGGGCCGCATCTCGTGGCGCACGAGGCTGACATGCACGATCGCCTGAAACCCCAGCCCGCAGGCCTCGGGGTTGAGCCGCACGCCCGGCCGCTCGATCGCGCCCGCCTCCTCCAGCGCCCGCACCCGCCGCCAGCAGGACGAGGCCGACATGCCGACGCGCTCGGCCAGATCGGCATTGGAGAGGCGGCCATCCTCCTGCAGCGCGGTCAGGATGCGGATGTCGGCGGGATCGAGGGAGGTGACCATGGCATTCCGAAATTGGGCGCGCGCCTGAAACGGCATCCCGCAAACTACGGCTGATCGCGCGAAACTGAAAGCAATATCCAGCCTGCGTGGTCCACAGTGAGGCAAGCCAGAGTCGAGGGAGGACTCCGCCATGACAGACCAGTCGCACAGTTTCCGAAGCTACAAGCTGTCGGACCGCTACGAGCGGACCGAGGGCCGGGTGTTTCTCACCGGCACGCAGGCGCTGGTGCGCGTCATGCTCGATCAGGCCCGGCGCGACCGCGCGGCGGGGATGAACACCGCCGGTTTCGTCTCGGGCTATCGCGGCTCGCCCTTGGGCGCGCTCGACATGGAGATGTGGCGCGGCGAGAAACAGCTGAAAGAGCACAAGATCGAGTTTCTCCCCGCGGTGAACGAGGACCTCGGGGCGACGGCGGTGCTCGGTGCCCAGCAGGTCGCGCTCGACCCGCAGCGCGAGGTCGAGGGCGTGTTCTCGATGTGGTACGGCAAGGGGCCGGGCGTGGACCGCTCGGGCGATGCGCTGAAACACGGCAACGCCTATGGCTCTTCCGCGAAGGGCGGCGTGCTGGTGGTGGCGGGCGACGATCATGGCTGCGTCTCGTCGTCCATGTCGCACCAGTCCGACGTCGCCTTCATGTCGTGGTTCATGCCGGTGCTGAACCCGGCCTCGGTCGCCGAATACCTCCCCTTCGGCGAATGGGGCTTCGCGCTGTCGCGCTTTTCGGGCACATGGGTCGGCTTCAAGGCGGTGTCGGAGACGGTCGAGAGCGGCCAGTCGGTGGACCTCCTGCCGCCGCGCGAGTTCAATCAGCCCGACTACACCGCGCCGCAGGGCGGGCTGCATGTCCGCCTGTCAGACCTGCCCTCGCCCGAGATCGAGGCGCGGATGCAGCACAAGCTCGCCGCCGTGCAGGCCTTTGCCGAGGCCAACCCGATCGACCACGCGATCTACGGCATCGCGGAGGCCCGCTTCGGCATCGTCACCACCGGCAAGGGCCATCTCGACCTGATGGAGGCGCTGCGGCTTCTGGGGCTCGACGAGGCCGAATGCCGCCGCCTCGGCATCGACATCTACAAGGTGGGCATGGTCTGGCCGCTGGCCCGCCGCGCCGCGCTCGACTTCGTGCAGGAAAAGCAGGAGGTCTTCGTCGTCGAGGAAAAGCGCGGCATCATCGAGAGCCAGCTCAAGGAATATTTCTACGACTGGCCCGGCCACAAGCCCGAGCGCATGGTCGGCAAGTTCGACGGGCCGGGCAACGCGCTCCTGCCCTGGACCGGCGAGCTGTCGCCCAAGGTGCTGCTCCCCGTCCTGGCCCAGCGCCTCGACAAGCTGTTCCCGGGCGAGGGCTTCCCGGCCAAGGCGAAGGCGCTGACCGAGACCCCGCCGCCGATCCTCACCATCCCCGGCGCAACCCGCACCCCCTATTTCTGCTCGGGCTGCCCGCATAACAGCTCGACCAAGCTGCCCGAGGGCAGCCAGGCCAATTCCGGCATCGGCTGCCACGTCATGGCGTCCTGGATGGACCGCGAAACGCTGGGCTACGCGCAGATGGGCGGCGAAGGCGTGCCCTGGGCCGTGACCTCGAAGTTCAACGGCAACCGCCACATCTTCCAGAACTTGGGCGAAGGCACGTGGTACCACTCAGGCAGCCTCGCCATCCGGCAGGCGGTCGCGGCGAAGACCAACATCACCTACAAGATCCTCTACAACGACGCCGTCGCCATGACCGGTGGCCAGCCGGTCGACGGGCCGGTGAGCGTGCAGGCCATCGCCCAGTCCTGCCGGGCCGAAGGGGTCGAGCGGATCGCTCTGGTCTCTGATCACCCCGAAAAGTTCGACAAGGCCGACCTGCCGCGCGGCACCACCATCGACCACCGCCGCGAGCTCGACCGCATCCAGCGCGAGCTGCGCGAGATCCCCGGCGTCACCGTGCTGATCTACGAGCAGACCTGCGCCACCGAAAAGCGCCGCCGCCGCAAGCGCGGCACGATGGAGGACCCCAAGCGCTTCGCCTATATCAACGAGCTCGTCTGCGAGGGCTGCGGCGATTGCTCGGTCGCGTCGAACTGCCTCTCCGTCGAGCCCAAGGAGACCGAGTTCGGCCGCAAGCGGAAGATCAACCTGTCGAGCTGCAACAAGGATTTCTCCTGCCTCGAAGGCTTCTGCCCGAGCTTCGTCACCGTCGAGGGCGCGACCCGCAAGAAGCGCGAGGGCGCGGGCATCGACGCGCTGGCGCTGGCGCGCGACCTGCCCCTGCCCGACCTGCCCACGCTGTCGAAGCCCTACGAGCTTCTGGTCTCGGGCGTCGGCGGCACCGGCGTCGTCACCGTGGGTGCGCTGATCACCATGGCCGCGCATCTGGAGGGCAAGGGGTCGAGCGTGCTCGACTTCACCGGCTTCGCGCAGAAATTCGGCACGGTGCTGAGCTACATCCGCCTCGCCCGCAGCCCCGAGGAGATCCACCAAGTCCGCATCGAGGCCGGCACGGCGGATGCGGTGATCGCCTGCGACATCGTCGCGTCGTCCTCGCCCAAGGCGAGCGTCTGCTACCGGAAGGGCACGCGCGTGGTCCTCAACCGCGCCGAGATGCCGACGGGCGATCTGGTGCTGCACCGCGACGCCGATCTCAAGGTCGATGCCCGCGAGGCGGCGATCGCGCAGGCCGTGGGGGCGGAAAAGCTCGACGCCTTCGACGCCAATGCCGTGGCCGAGGCGCTTCTGGGCGACGCCGTGTTCTCCAACGTGATGATGCTCGGCCATGCCTGGCAAAGCGGCCTCGTGCCGGTGAGCCTCGCGGCGCTGGAGCAGGCGGTGGAGCTCAACGGCGTGGCGATCGAGAAGAATCGCATGGCGCTGGCTTACGGGCGGCTTCTGGCCGCGAATCCGGCAGCGCTCGACGCCGCGCTGGGCCGCGCGCCCGCCGCGCCGGAAACCATGCAAAGCGTGATCGAGCGGCGCGGCGATTTCCTCGCCGATTACCAGGACGGCGCCTGGGCCCAGCGCTACCACGACACCCTGACCGCGTTCCGCACCGGGCTCGACCTGCCGGCCGAGCAGGTCGAGGAGCTGACCATCCTCGCCGCGAAGTCGCTGTTCAAGCTGATGTCCTACAAGGACGAATACGAGGTCGCGCGGTTGCACGAGGAAACCGGCTTCGAGGAGACGCTGAAGGCCGAGTTCGAGGGCGATTTCACGGTGAAGCATCACCTTGCCCCGCCGCTCCTGCCGCTGGGCCGCGACAGCCGGGGCCGTCCGCGCAAGCGCGCCTTCGGGGCCTGGATCAAGCCGGGCTTCCGCGGGCTGGCCCGGCTCAAGCGCCTGAGGGGCACCGCGCTCGACCCCTTCGGCCATACCGAGGAGCGGCGCATGGAGCGCGCCCTGATCGGCTGGTTCGAGGCGGTCATGTCGGATTGCCGCAAGGCGGCCCAGGCGGGGGATCTCGACAGCTGCCGCGAGATGCTGGCGGCGCCGATGGAGATCCGCGGTTTCGGCCCGGTCAAGGCCGAGGCGGTGGCGCGGGTGAAGCCCCGCGTCGAAGAGCTGCGCGCGGCGCTGCGCTAGGCTTGGAGAGGCGCGGCGGAGCGGCCATTCGGGGCCGCCCCGCCGATCGCGATCAGGCCGCGGCCGAAGCCTTGCCGCCGACGGTCAGGCCGCGCAGCTTGCGGGCCACGGCGCGGAAGACGCCAGCGACATGAGCGGCACGCAACTGGCGGGCCTCGGACATGACGGCTTCGATTTCGGCTTGGGTCGGGCGGGCGTAGAGATCGTTCTGGGTCATCACAAGCTCATCTGGAACATCCGAGAGCTTCATCGCTCTCATGCCTGCCAAATGGGCGTCTTCGCGGCCGAATGCCAGTCAATCCCGCCATGCGGGGAGCGCATGACCCATCGTGGTAACGGCACGGGGCCTGCTTGCATCCCACGAGACGCGCCGGCCGCCCCCGAAGCGCGACGGAAGGAGCGCGACGGAAGATCTGCAAAAAATCCGGACGCGATGCTTGATGCGAAGGCAAGGCCCGGTCTAGACGATTGGGCTTCAACAATTCAGGTGGATTGCCGTGCTAGCCAAACTCTGGATGAACTTCATCGCGCCGCTGCTGAGACGGCCTCCGCGCTTTCAGGTGGCGGCCTTGTGCTACCGCGAGAGCGACCGGGGGCTCGAGGTGCTGCTGGTGACCTCTCTCGAGACCAAGCGCTGGATCCTGCCGAAGGGCTGGCCGAAGAAGGGCTTCGACGCCGAAGGCACCGCGCTCGACGAGGCCTGGGAAGAGGCCGGCATCCGCCCCGTGGGCAGCGGGCGGGGCCTCATCGGGCGCTACCGCTACACCAAGCGCCTGCGCGGCAACGTGCCGGTGGTGACGGATGTGGATGTCTACGCCTTCGAGGGCGCCGAGCTGCAATCCGATTTCCCCGAGGCCGACCGGCGCGAACGGCGCTGGATGACGCCCGAGGAGGCCGCCGAGAAGGTCGACGAGCCGCAGCTCAAGACGCTGCTGCGCGATCTGCCCGCCAGCCTTCGCAGCCTCGAGCGCGCCTGAGCCGATGCGCCCTGCCCGCCCTAGCCTCGCTTCGCCCCGTTCCTTCCCGCCCCGCTCTTTCCAGCTTCGCTCTTTCAAGCCCCGCCCCCGCCCGCAAGGAGCCGACCGTTGACCCAGAACGATCCCTCGCACCAGTGGAAGACGCTCGACCGGGACCTGAACCGGCTGTCGCGCTTCGAAGCCGCCTCGATGTATGCCTCGCGCCCGCTCGTCGGCGTCGGGGCCTCGCTCGTCTTCGTCACCCTCGCCGCGCTCGTCGCGGCGGTGCTGACCGGCGGTGAGCCGCAAAGCCTCGTCGTCGTCGTCGCCGCCGCCTTCGGCGCCTACATGGCGATCAATATCGGCGCCAACGACGTCGCCAACAACATGGGCCCCGCCGTCGGCGCCAAGGCGCTGTCGATGGCCGGCGCGATCGTCATCGCCGCCGTCTGCGAAAGCGCGGGCGCGCTTCTGGCGGGCGGCGACGTGGTCTCGACCATCTCCAAGGGAATCATCGACCCCGCCGGCCTCGCCAATGCGCAGATCTTCATCTGGGCGATGATGGCGGCGCTTTTGTCGGCCGCGATCTGGGTCAACATCGCCACATGGGTCGGCGCGCCGGTCTCGACCACCCATTCGGTGGTCGGCGGCGTGATGGGCGCGGGCATCGCGGCGGCGGGGCTGTCGACCGTCAGCTGGCCCACCATGGGCGCCATCGCGGCAAGCTGGGTCATCTCGCCGGTGCTGGGCGGCGTGATCGCGGCCATGATGCTCGCCTTCATCAAGTGGCGCATCATCTATGTCGAGGACAAGATCGCCGCGGCGCGCACATGGGTGCCGGTGCTGATCGGCCTGATGACCGCCGCCTTCGCCGCCTATCTCGCGCTCAAGGGCCTGAAACGGCTGGTCAAGATCGACATCCTCACCGCGCTGATGATCGGGGCGGCGGCGGGCGTGCTCTTCACCGCCCTGTCGCGGCCGCTGATCCGGCGGCAATCGATCGGGCTGGAGAACCGCAACAAGTCGCTCAAGGTGCTGTTCCGGGTGCCGCTGGTGGTCTCTGCGGCGCTCCTGTCCTTTGCGCATGGCGCCAATGACGTGGCCAACGCGGTCGGGCCGCTGGCGGCGGTGGTCTATGCCCAGCAGGCCTCGGGCGTGGCGGGCGAGGTCGCGATCCCGCTTTGGGTGATGGTGATCGGCGCGGTCGGCATCTCGGTCGGCCTGGTGCTGTTCGGGCCCAAGCTGATCGGCATGGTCGGCAGCCAGATCACCAAGCTCAACCCGATGCGCGCCTATTGCGTGGCGCTCTCGGCGGCGGTGACGGTGATCGCGGCCTCCTGGCTCGGCCTGCCGGTCAGCTCGACCCATATCGCGGTGGGCGGCGTCTTCGGCGTCGGCTTCTTCCGCGAATGGCACGCCGAGCGCCGCGCCCGCAAGATCAACGAGGGCCGCCCGCCCGCGGCGCGGATCGCCAAGCAGGAACGCGCCCGGCGCAAGCTGGTGCGCCGCTCGCATTTCCTGACCATCATCGCGGCCTGGGTCATCACCGTCCCCGCCGCGGCGCTGCTCTCGGCGCTGTGCTTCGTGCTGCTGCGCCAGATCGGCTTTTGAGGCTGAAGGACCGGCCCCCGCCCTTCGACTTTGCAGGTCGGGGGCGACGGCCGGTCGCCCCGGCATGTTCCGTTACCGGAGTTGCTTGAGGCCCCGTTCGCGCTTGCGATCGGGGCCTCATGCATTCGCTGATATGAGTTGGCACGTCCGAATGACGGCGCGCTCCTTCCGCAAGCTCGGCAAATGACAGGCTGCGACGCTGCATCACGAACAGACGGCAGATATTGCTGCGCCTGATCGGTTGCAGGATGAAATCTGGGGGAATGGTGGCGGAGACGAAGGGATTCGAACCCTCGAGACGGTTTCCCGCCTGCACCCTTAGCAGGGGTGTGCCTTCGACCACTCGGCCACGTCTCCGCCGGTGTGTCTATGCGGCGTGTGGGGTGAAAACAAGGGCGAAATCGGCCTTCTCGCAGAAAACTGCCACGTGTTTTCAAACAGCCTGCAGATGCTCCTCCATGAGCCGCGCCTCGCCCCGCCAGCGGTAGATGCAGGGCGTGCCGGGATAGTCGAGACAGGCGACGTTGCGGGCCTCGATGCAGGGCGCGCCGCGCATCTTGTAATGGCCGCAGAGCACGGGCGGCGCGCCTTTGGGGTAGAAGGTCAGGTCGCCGCGCGCGGGCAGCGCGGTGCGCGGCAGCTCCTCGGGGTCAGGCACCGACAGGGCGGCGTCGCGCCAGCTTTTCGCGCCGTGCCGCCACCAGGCCAGCCGGACGCGGCGGCGCAGGCTGCCATGGCTGTCGTGAAAGCCCATCCCCTCCGGCAGGCGCTGCTCCGGCCCCGTCACCAGCAGCTGCACCGCCCGGCCGAAGCGGGTCGAGCGGGCGGCGATCTCGGGCAGGTCCGCCTCGCGCAGTCGCCCGTCGGGCCGGCGCGCGGCCACCGTCTCGATCGCGGGCGCGCTCCAGCAGGCATGGACGAGGCGCAGGCCGTCCTCCTCGCGCCACAGCGGCAGGGTCAGGAACCAGTCCGTCCAGCCCAGCGCCTGCGGCGTCATGATCCCGAAATCGGCCACGAAGCTGCGATGCTGGGCCCGGTTGCGCGGGCTGTGGCGGCGCAGCGCCGCGCCGTCGATGCCGAGCCGGTGAAACAGGATCGCGTTCAGCTCGTGATTGCCCATCACCGCCACGGCGCGATCCGTCTCGACCAGATCGCGCACCCGCTCGAGCACGGCGCGGTCCGAGACCGCCGCCTGCCCCGGCAGCGCGTCGATGAAATCGCCCAGAAAGGCGATCCGCGCGCCGGGTTCGGCCGCATCGAGGCTGCGCGCGAGCCGGTCGGGATCGGCATGGATGTCGGGGATCGCGTGGATGGGCTGCATGCGCCCCGACCTAGCGGGATGGTGCCGCCGGACAAGCTGTCGCAGGCCCCCCCGCTTGTTCGGCAAGGGCAGGAACATTACCTGAATCTCATGACAACGCACAGCCTCGAGCGCAAGCTCGCCATCCTCTCGGACGCCGCTCGATACGACGCCTCCTGCGCGTCGTCGGGCACGTCGAAGCGCAACTCGAAGGACGGAAAGGGTCTCGGTTCGACCGAAGGCTCGGGCATCTGCCACGCCTATGCGCCCGACGGGCGCTGCATCAGCCTTCTGAAGATCCTGATGACGAATTTCTGCATCTTCGATTGCGCCTATTGCGTGAACCGGGTGTCGTCCAACACCGAGCGCGCGCGCTTCTCGGTGGACGAAGTCGTCAAGCTGACGCTGGAGTTCTACCGGCGCAACTACATCGAGGGGCTGTTTCTGTCTTCGGGGATCATCCAGAGCCCGGACAAGACGATGGAGGACATGGTCCGCATCGCCAAGAAGCTGCGGCTGGAGGAGAACTTCCGCGGCTACATCCATCTCAAGACCATTCCCGAGGCGAGCGAAGAGCTGATCGAGCAGGCCGGGCTCTATGCCGACAGGGTCTCGATCAATGTCGAAATGCCGACCGATGCCAGCGTGACGCAATACGCGCCCGAGAAGAAGCCCGACACGATCCGCCGCGCGATGGCCGGGGTGCGGATGCGCAAGGAGGCGGCGAAGGAGAAGAGCCATACCGGCAAGCGCCCGCCCCGCTTCGCGCCAGCCGGGCAATCGACGCAGATGATCATCGGCGCGGACGGCTCGAACGACGCGACGATCCTCGGCCAGTCCACCCGGCTCTATTCCTCCTATGGGCTCAAGCGCGTCTATTACTCGGCCTTCTCGCCCATTCCCGACGCCACGGCCAAGCTGCCGCTGATCAAGCCGCCGCTCATGCGCGAGCACCGGCTCTATCAGGCCGACTGGCTGATGCGGTTCTACGGCTTCGACGCCACCGAGATCACCGCGGGCACCGATGGCAATCTCGATCTTTCGATCGACCCCAAGCTGGCCTGGGCGCTCAGGAACCGCCATGCCTTCCCGGTCGATCCGATGCGGGCCGACCGCGAGACGCTGCTGCGGGTGCCGGGCTTTGGCGAGCGGACGGTGCAGCGGATCATCGCGGCGCGGCGGCACCGGCGGCTGCGCTGGGACGATCTGGCGCGGATGGGGGCCAACATGAAGAACGCCCGGCCCTTCGTGTCGCTGCTCGACTGGACGCCGGGCGCGCTGCTCGACAGCCCCGACCTCGCCGCGCGTTTCGCGCCCAAGCCGGAACAGCTGTCGCTGTTCTGAGGTTTGGTGCCCATGCCCCATGTCGCCCTGCCCCATATCGGAACCGACACCGCCTGGCGCGACGCCGCGCGCGGGCTGGTGTCGCGCGGGGTGCCGCCTTCGGAGGTGACCTGGAGCCGGGGTGCGGCGGAGGCCGATCTCTTCGCCACCCCGCCGGAGGAGATCGCGCCCGCGAGCAAGACCATCTCGGTGCCGCGCAGCTTCGTGGAGCTGGCCAATACCGTGATCTGGCACAGCGACCCCGAGCGTTTCGCCCGGCTCTACGCGCTGCTGTGGCGGCTCGGCTCCGAGAAGGGGCTTATGGAGGATCGCGGCGATGCGGATCTCGCCAAGCTCAGGGCGATGGAAAAGGCGGTGCGGCGCGACAGGCACAAGATGACCGCCTTCGTGCGGTTTCGCGAGATCGGCGCACCCGACCAGCCCCGCCGCCGCTTTGCCGCGTGGTTCGAGCCCACGCATCACACGCTGGAGCCGACCGCGCCCTTCTTTGCGCGCCGTTTCGCGGACATGGACTGGATGATCGCCACGCCGGACCTGACGGCGGTGTTCGAGGATGGCGCGCTCGGCTTTGCCGAGGGCCAGCCCAAGCCCGAGATTCCCGACGATGCGACCGAGGAGCTTTGGGGCACCTATTTCCGCAACATCTTCAACCCCGCGCGGCTCAAGGTCGGGGCGATGATGTCGGAGATGCCCAAGAAATACTGGAAGAACCTGCCCGAGGCGCGGCATATCCCCGAGATGATCGCAAGCGCCGAGAGCCGCGCCCGCGCCATGCAGGAGGCCGCGCCGACCCTGCCGCCGCTGCGCGCGGCCAAGATCACGGAACGGCTTGCCGCCCCGCGCGTTCTGCGCCCGATGGCCGATGATCTCGATCAGCTCAAGGCGGAAGAGAACGCCTGCACCCGCTGCCCGCTTTACGAGAACGCGACACAGGCGGTGCCCGGCGAGGGGCCGCGCGACGCCGATCTCATGGTGGTGGGCGAGCAGCCGGGCGATCAGGAGGATCTGGCGGGGCGGCCCTTCGTCGGCCCCGCGGGCCAGATGTTCGACCGCATCGCCAGGGAGGCCGGGATCGAGCGCGACCGCGCCTTCGTCACCAATGCGGTGAAGCATTTCAAGTTCACGCCGAAGGGCAAGCGGCGCATCCACCAGAACCCGAACACCTCCGAGATCAAGGCCTGCCGCTTCTGGGTGAAATCCGAGATCGAGCTGATCAGGCCGAAGCTGATCCTGTCGATGGGCGGCACGGCGGCCGAGAGCCTGACCGGATCGCGCAAGGGCATCCTGTCGCGGCGCGGTTCGATCGAGGCGACGGAGGGCGGCGTGCCGGTGTTCCTGACGGTGCACCCCTCCTACCTGCTGCGCCTGCCCGATCCGGCGCTCAGGGAGGACGAGACCGAGAAATTCCGCGCCGATCTGAAATCGGCGCAGGCGCATCTGGAAGAGCTGCGCGCCCAGTGATCCTGCCATGAAAAACGCGCCGCATCGGGGGATGCGGCGCGTTTTCGTCGGCATGGGGTCTCGAAGCCCCCTGCCCTCAGGTGTTGAACAGGAAGTGCATCACGTCGCCATCCTTGACGGTGTAGCCCTTGCCCTCGGCGCGCATCTTGCCCGCCTCCTTGGCGGCGCTCTCGCCGCCCAGCGCGACGAAATCATCATAGGCGATGGTCTCGGCGCGGATGAAGCCGCGCTCGAAATCGCCATGGATGACGCCCGCCGCCTGCGGCGCGAGCGTGCCCTGACGAATCGTCCAGGCGCGCGCCTCCTTGGGGCCGACGGTGAAATAGGTCTCAAGGTGCAGCAGGTCGTAGCCCGCGCGGATGAGCCGGTCGAGACCGGCCTCCTCGAGCCCCATCTCGGAGAGGAACATCTCGGCCTCGTCGGCGTCGAGCTGGCTGATCTCCTCCTCGATCTGGGCGGAGATCACGACATGGGCGTTGCCCTCGGCGGCGGCCATCTCGGCGACCTTGGCGGAATGCTCGTTGCCGGTGGAGGCCGAGGCCTCCTCGACGTTGCAGACATAGAGCACCGGCTTGGCGGTGATCAGCTGCAGCATCTTCCACGCCTTGGCGTCGTCGTCGGACACCTCGACCATGCGGGCGGGCTTGCCGTCCGACAGCATGGCATGGGCGGCCTTCAGCAGGCGCTCCTGATCGACCGCCTCCTTGTCGCCGCCGCGCACCTTGCGGCCGATGTTCTGCAGCCGCTTCTCGACCGATTCCAGATCGGCGAGCATCAGCTCGGTCTCGATCACCTGTGCGTCGGCCACCGGATCGACCCGGCCATCGACATGCACCACGTCGCCATCCTCGAAGCAGCGCAGCACATGGGCGATGGCGTCGGTCTCGCGGATGTTGGCGAGAAACTGGTTGCCCAGGCCCTCGCCCTTGGACGCGCCCTTCACGAGGCCCGCGATGTCGACGAAGGTCATCCGCGTGGGGATCACCTGCTTGGATTTGGCGATCTCGGCCAGCTTGTCGAGCCGGGGATCGGGCACGGCGACGTCGCCGACATTCGGCTCGATCGTGCAGAACGGGAAATTGGCGGCCTGGGCCGCGGCGGTGCGCGTCAGCGCGTTGAACAGGGTGGACTTGCCGACGTTCGGCAGCCCCACGATCCCCATGCGAAAGCCCATGTCACGCCTCCTAGCAGCACATCGCGGCGGTCCTATCCGCAGGCGCGCCCGCGCGCAAGCCAAGCTTGGCAACGGGCCTTGGCAACGGCTCTTGGTAACGGGCCTTGGTGCCTTGGGCGCCTGCATGCCATGCTCACCCCGAGCAACAAGGAGCGCGCGCGATGATCCCGATTCCCTATGTCACCTTCCATGGCAACTGCGCCGATGCGCTGGCCGAATATGCAAGGATCTTCGATGCGCCCCCCGCCAATGTCATGACCTTTTCCGAAGCGCCGCAGGAGATGCGCGACAGCATCCCCGAGGCCAGCCCGCAGGCGGTGATGCATGCCGCGCTGAAGATCGGCGAGGGCTGGATCTATGCCAGCGACGACATCATGGGCGGCAGCCCCGAGATGGCGGGCTGCTCGATCACCATCGACCTGCCCGATGTGCCGCGCGCCCGCGCGGTGTTCGACGCGCTGGCCGAGGGCGGGCAGATCCACATGGAGTTCACCAAGACCTTCTGGTCGGAGGGCTTCGGCACGCTGACCGACCGCTTCGGCACGCGCTGGATGATCGGGGTCGAGGCGCCCATTCCGGACTGAGGCCCCCATTGATTTCCGCCCCCCTTTGGCCCAAACCGCATGAGGATCGGGCCAGAGGGGACGGGCATGACACGGATCGACGACACTTTCGCGCGGCTGAAATCCGAAGGGCGCAAGGCCTTCGTGGCCTATGTCATGGCGGGCGACCCGGATTTCGAGACCTCCAAGGAGATCGTGCGCGGCCTGCCCGGCGCGGGCGTCGACATCATCGAGCTGGGCCTGCCCTTTACCGATCCGATGGCCGATGGCGCGACGATCCAGCTTGCGGGCCAGCGGGCGCTGGCGCAGGGCATGACGCTCGACCGCACGCTCGATATCGCGCGCGACCTGCGCAAGACCGACGACAAGACGCCGATCGTGATGATGGGCTATTACAACCCGATCCATTCGCGCGGCGTGAACCGGTTCCTCGAACAGGCGCGCGAGGCCGGAATCGACGGGCTGATCGTGGTCGACCTGCCGCCAGAGGAGGATGCCGAGCTGTGCATCCCCGCCCAGCAGGCCGGGCTGAACTTCATCCGCCTCGCCACGCCCACCACCGACGACGCACGCCTGCCCAAGGTGCTGCAGAACACCTCCGGCTTCGTCTATTACGTCTCGATCACCGGCATCACGGGTGCGGCCGAGGCGCAGGCCGACGCGGTGGCCCCCGAAGTCGCGCGGATCAAGTCGCAGACCGACCTGCCGATCATCGTGGGCTTCGGCGTGCGAACGCCCGAGACCGCGAAATCCATCGCCGGCATCGCCGACGGCACGGTGGTCGGCTCGGCCATCGTCAGCCAGATCGCCGAGGGCAAGCCGGTGGCGGAGGTGCTGTCCTTCGTGAAAACGCTGGCCGACGGCGCGCATTCGGCCTGACCCTCGTTCATCTTTCCGAAAATACGCAATTCCGACGGCGCCCCCTCGCGGGCGCCGTTTTCATTGCGGTGCCCGGCGGCGGCTGGTAAATCATCCTTACCAATCGGGGGGAATGCCATGCCAATCGTCACCTGCATCGAGGATCTCAAACGGCTGCACAAGCGCCGCGCGCCGAAGATGTTCTTCGACTATGCCGAATCCGGCAGCTGGACCGAGCAGACCTTCCGCGAGAACACCACCGATTTCGAGAAGATCCGCCTGCGCCAGAAGGTGGCGGTGGACATGTCCGACCGTTCGACCGCGGGCCGGATGCTGGGCGAAAAGGTGGCGATGCCGGTGGCGCTCGCCCCCGTCGGCATGACCGGCATGCAGAACGCCGATGGCGAGATCAAGGCGGCGCGGGCGGCGGAGAAGTTCGGCGTGCCCTTCACGCTGTCGACGATGTCGATCTGCTCGATCGAGGACGTGGCCGAGCATACCTCCGCCCCCTTCTGGTTCCAGCTCTACGTGATGCGCGACGAGGATTTCGTCGACCGGATCATCGAGCGGGCCAAGCGGGCGGGCTGCTCGGCGCTGGTGCTGACGCTGGATCTTCAGCTTCTGGGCCAGCGGCACAAGGATCTCAAGAACGGGCTCTCGGCCCCGCCCAAGCTCACCCCCGCCACGATGCTCGACCTTTCGACCAAGTGGACATGGGGGCTGGAGATGCTGCGCACGAAGCGGCGGCAGTTCGGCAATATCGTCGGCCATGCCTCGAATGTGGAGGACGCCCGCAGCCTGATGAAATGGACCGCCGAGCAGTTCGACCTCAAGCTCGACTGGGAAAAGGTGCGCAAGATCGCGGCCAAATGGGACGGCAAGCTGATCCTCAAGGGCATCTTCGACGCCGATGACGCGCGCAAGGCGGTCGAATGCGGCGCCGATGCGATCGTAGTGTCGAACCATGGTGGGCGGCAGCTCGACGGGGCGCTCTCCTCGATTCGCATCCTGCCGTCGATCGTGCGCGAGGTGAAGGGCGAGACGGAGATCTGGCTCGACAGCGGCATTCGCTCTGGCCAGGACGTGCTGAAGGCGCTGGCCTTGGGCGCGGATGCGACGATGATCGGCCGGGCCTGGCTCTACGGCCTCGGCGCGATGGGCGAAAAGGGCGTGACCGCGGCGCTGGAGGTGATCCGCAAGGAGCTCGACCTCACCATGGCGCTGTGCGGCGAGCGCGACGTGGCCGATCTCGGCCCGCACAACCTTCTGGTGCCGCGCGACTTCGAGGGCGAATGGCAGGAAAGCGGCGCGCGCTCTTCCGACCGGGCGACATCGCTGCCCGCCTGATATCGGCCGGGGGCGGCATGTCCGCCCCTGCCCGCTCGTCTATCTGGATGGGGATTGGAGCGGGCGGCGGGAATCGAACCCGCACGTTCAGCTTGGAAGGCTGACAGGCTACCACTACATCACGCCCGCTTCGGGGCCTTGATAGCGGCTCGCGCGGGGGGCTTCAAGACGGCTCAGGCGTCAATCGGCTCGATCAGTTCGGGGCCCCGCGCGCGGTTGGAGTTCACCTTCGGATCGACCCGGTGAAAGGCCAGCGGATCGGGGTTCGCGCGCATCAGAACCGCCGCGCCATGCCCCGCCTCGCCAAGCCAGAGCGGCCAGTCGTCGGCTTCGAGGATCACCGGCATCCGGCTGTGGATGTCGCGCATCGCGCCATCGGCGGCGGTGGTGACGACGGCGCAGGTGACGAGGCTTTCGCCGTCCCGCTCCCAATCCTGCCACAGCCCCGCGAAGGCGAGCGGCGCGCCGTCCTCGCGGTGGATGAACCAGGGCAGCTTGTTGCCCTCCGCATCCACCGTCCATTCGTAGAAGCCCGATGCCGGGATCAGGCAGCGGCGCTCGCGCACGGCCTGCTTGAAGGCGGGCTTCTCGGCCACCGTCTCGGCGCGGGCGTTGATCAGCAGCGGCCCGCCATTGGGGGCCTTGTACCAATGCGGGATGAAGCCCCAGCGCATGGGCCGCAGGCGGCGCGCGCCCTCAAGGGAGGTGACCGTGTGCACCTGCACGGTCGGGCAGACGTTGTAGTTGGGCACTTCTGGCAAATCGTTGGCCGGGGCGGCTTCGAACATCTGCGCCATGGCGTCATGGGGCAGCGTGATGGCCATGCGTCCGCACATGGGCGCCTCCTGTGGTTCGGGACAGGCATAGCATCTTCGACACGCTGCGCGATTGCCAGCCTGCCGGGCGGCTTCGCGCTTTCTTCCGCGCACCGCGCCTGACAGAACCGCACCAGACAGGACAAGAACGAGGCCCGCCCATGCATCGCCCCTTCATCGCCGCGCTCACGGCCGCCGCGCTTCTCGCCGGCTGCGCCGCCTCCGGCAGCCGGACCGTCGTCGACGGGGCCGGCCCGGACGAGCTTTTGAAGCTGCGGGCGGGGCCCGGTCTGGGATACAAGGTGATCCTCGGCCTGCCCGACGGCACGCGACTGACGCGGCGCGACTGCGTGACCGAGAGCGGCCAGCTGTGGTGCCGCGTCACGCTCGCCGACGCGCCGGCTCTGGGCGGCTACGTCTCGGCCGATTACCTGTCGGACATCTAAGAAGGACGGCTTGATGCGAAAGGGCGCGCGCCGGTCCCCCGGCGCGCGCCCTCCCCGACCCCGAGGGGGCCTTACTTCATCGTGATGCGGCCGTCCGTGTAGGGCTCGTAATCGCCCTGCGCGGCCATGTATTCGGCGGTGACATCGGCGAGATCGGGGCCGAAATCATAGGCGTTCTCGGTGTCGATGAACATCTTGTAGCCGTCGCCGCCATTGCGGACATAGTTGTTCGACACGGCGCCATAGGTGGCCTCGGGGTCGAGCGGCTCGCCATCGATCATCACGTCCGAAATGCGGCTGCCCGGCTCGGCCGCCGCATCGACCGCGAAGGTCATGCCCGCGACCTGCGGAAAGCGGCCGCCGCCTTCCTCGATCTGGCTCACCCCGTTCTCCAGCGCCTCGAGCAGCGCCGCGCCCGAAACCTGGAAGGTCGAGAGCGTGTTCTGGAAGGGCAGCACGGTCAGCACCTCGCCCATCGTCACCTCGCCCTCGTCGATGCTGGCGCGCAGCCCGCCCGAGTTGGTGATGGCGACCTGGATGCCCTGATCGGCGACGCGGTCGAGCATGGCATCGGCCACGAGGTTGCCCATTTCGCATTCCTGCGCGCGGCAGACGTCGCGGTTGCCCTCGATCGGGGCGGTGGTGTTGGCGACGACGCGGTTGCGGATCTCGTCGAGCGGCTTGGCGAGCTCCGCCACGCGGTCCACCGCCGTCTGGTCCTCGACCACCTGGCCGTCGATCAGCACCGGCTCGCCGGAGGCTTCGGTGATCACGCCCTCATCGTCGAAGGTCACGTTCAGCTCGCCCAGGAACTTGCCATAGGCATAGGCCTGCACGATCGCCGTATCGCCGACCATCACCGGATAGACGTCGACCGCGTCCTCCTGCTCGTTCGACAAAAGCGTGTTGGAATGCCCGCCCACGATCACGTCGACGCCCGTCGTCGCCTCGGCCACGCGCTTGTCGGTCTCGAAGCCCGAATGGCTCAGCACGACGATCTTGTTGACGCCCTCTTCGGTGAGCCGGTCGACCTCGGCCTGCACCGCATCGACGGGATCGGTGAAGATGACGTTGGGGCCGGGGCTCGCCAGCTCGTCGGTGTCCTGCGGGGTGAGGCCGATCAGGCCGATCTTCTCGCCGCCGCGCTCGATCACGGTCGACTTCTGGATCGCATCGGCGAGCTTTTCCTCGCCCGAGACGTCGGCGTTCGACATCAGCACCGGGAAATCGACATTGTCGATGAAGGCGCGCAGCACCTCGGGGCCGTCGTCGAACTCGTGGTTGCCCACGGTCATCGCGTCATAGCCGAGCTGGTTCATGAACTCGGCCGTCATCTCGCCCTTGTAATAGGTGTAGAACAGCGTGCCCTGGAACTGGTCGCCGCCATCGACGAGCAGCAGGTTGTCGCCGGCGCGCGCGCGGGCCTCGTTCACCGCGGTGACGAGACGCGCGACGCCGCCGAAGCAGTCGCCGGCCTCGTTGTCCTCGGTCGAGCAGGTCGAATCATATTTCGAGATCGGCTCGTAGCGGTCGTGGAAATCATTGGTGTGCAGGAGGGTCAGGCTGTATTCCGCCTGCGCGGCACCGGCCACGAGAGCGAGCGCGGCGGTGGTGCCGAAAAGTCCGAGTTTCATTGTGGCGTCCCTGTCGGTTACGTTACGGGCTTGAGCCTGCGCCAAGGGCGCGGCGTCTGTCAAAGCCGCCGTTGTCCTGCCCTAGCGGCATGACAGACGCATGACGGCGATGCTTGACGTCGCGGCGGGGCGCGGCCATGAGGCGGTCATGCTGATCTACAAGATATTCCGCGCGCCCGAATGGGCCGAGCTGGAGCTGGCGGGCGAGACCCGCGGCGCTCCCGTCGATCTGGCCGATGGCTTCATCCATTTCTCGACCGCCGAGCAGGCGCGCGAGACGGCCGCGAAGCATTTCGCGGGCGAGGACGGGCTGCTTCTCGCCGCGGTCGAGGCCGAGCCCTTGGGCGATGCGCTGAAATGGGAGCCCTCGCGCGGGGGGCAGCTTTTCCCGCATCTCTACCGGCCGCTGAAACGCTCCGAAGTCGCCTGGTCGAAAAAGCTGCCGCTGGCGGGCGGGCGGCACGAGTTCCCGAAGGACATGGCATGAGCGCGCTCGAAAGGCTCGGCCTCGCCGCGCTGCACCGGATCGACCCCGAGACCGGTCACGGGCTGGCGCTCAGGGCGCTCAAGGCGGGGCTCGGCCCCAAGGGCGGGCCGGTGACGAGCGACAGGCTGCGGGCCCGCGTCGCGGGGCTCGACCTGCCCAACCCGGTCGGGCTGGCGGCGGGCTTCGACAAGAACGCCGTGGCGCTCGACGCGCTGGCGCGCACGGGCTTCGGCTTTGTCGAGGTGGGCGCGGCGACGCCCCGCCCGCAGGAGGGCAACCCGCGCCCGCGGCTGTGGCGGCTCAGCGCCGACCGCGCCGCGATCAACCGCTTCGGCTTCAACAACGAGGGCATGGAGAGGATCGCCGCGCGGCTGGAGCGCCGCCCCGCGGGCATCCTCGGCCTCAATCTCGGGGCCAACAAGGACAGCGCGGATCGCGCGGCGGATTTCGCAACCGTGCTGACCCGCTGCGGCGCGCATCTCGATTTCGCGACCGTCAACGTCTCCTCGCCCAACACCGAACGCCTGCGCGATCTGCAAGGGCGCGCGGCGCTCACCGCCCTCCTGTCGGGCGTCATGGAGGCCAATGCCGGGCTCGCCCGCCCCCTGCCCGTCTTTCTCAAGATCGCGCCCGACCTGTCGGAGCCCGAGATCGAGGACGTGGCGCGCGTGGCCGGGGAAACGGGCGTGTCGGCCATCGTGGCGACCAACACCACGCTGTCGCGCGAGGGGCTGACCGACAGCCAGAAGGAGCAGATGGGCGGCCTGTCGGGCCAGCCGCTGTTCGAGCGTTCGACCCGGGTGCTGGCGCGGCTGTCCGCGCTGACCGATCTGCCGCTGATCGGCGTCGGCGGCGTCGGCTCGGCCGAGCAGGCCTATCAGAAGATCCGCGCCGGGGCGAGCGCGGTGCAGCTCTATACCGCGCTGGTCTATGGCGGCGTCAGCCTCGCGGGCGAAATCGCGCGCGGGCTCGATGCGCTCTTGGCGCGCGACGGCTTCGACAACGTGGCGCAGGCGGTGGGCACGGGCCGGGCCGACTGGCTCTAGGCCGCGGCGCGCTCCAGCGCCGGGTAGCGCGCGCCCAGCGTCGCGCCGCGCGCGACGTAGCTCACCAGCATCGCGGCCCAGAGCCCGTGATTGCCGAACAGGTGGGTGAGCGGGATCGCGGCGGCAAAGTAGATCGCCGCCGCGACCAGCATCATGTTGCGCATGTCGCGGCTGCGGGTGGCGCCGATGAAGATGCCGTCGAGCATCCAGGGGATCAGCCCGAAGATCGGCGTCGCCACCATCCATGGCAGGTAGGCGCGCGCCGCCTCGCGGACCTCGGGCGCGGTGGTCATCAGGTCGATCACCCTCGGCCCGAAGATCCAGAAGCCCAGCGCGAGGCCGAGGCTCACCACCCCGCCATGGATCGAGGGCAGGATCGCCGCGCGCCGCAGGCGCAGCGCCGCGCGCGCGCCCATCGCCTGCCCCACCAGCGCCTCGGCGGCAAAGGCGAAGCCGTCGAGCGCGAAGGCGGTGATGTTGAGGAATTGCAGGAGCACCTGATTGGCGGCGAGCGGCACGTCGCCGAAGCCCGCGCCCCAGAACAGGAAGCTGATGACGATGGATTGCAGGAGCACCGAGCGGATCAGGATGTCGGTGTTGACCGCCGCCATGTGCCTGAGCCGCTCCGGGTCGAAGACCCTGAGCCTGTCGCGCCAGGCGGGGGTGGCGAAGGCGTCGCGGCACAGCCACAGCCCGAGCGCGAGGCCGGACCATTCGGCGATGAAGGTGGCCGTGGCGACGCCGGGCACGCCCCAGCCGAGGCCGAGGACGAACCACAGGTCGAGCGCGATGTTCGCGCCGTTCATCCACAGCTGCAGCACCAGCACGGCGGCGGTGCGCTCCTGCGCGATGAGCCAGCCGGTCAGCCCGTAGATCGCGATGGCGGCGGGGGCCGACCAGATGCGGATGGCGAGGTAATCGCGCGCCAGCGTCTCGACCTCCGCACTTGCCGGGGCGACGGTGAAGGCGGCGGCGAAGACCGCGCCCTGCAGAACGATCAGCGCCGCGCCTGCGGCAAATGCGATCATCAGCGCGCGGGTGAGCAGCGCCGAGACCTCGGCCCTGTCCTCGCGGCCCAGCGCCTGCGCCGCGAGCCCGGTGGTGCCCATGCGCAGAAAGCCGAAGATCCAGTAGATGCCCGAGATGATCACCGCGCCGATGCCCACCGCGCCAATCGGGGCCGCCGCCCCCATCTGCCCCACCACGCCGGTGTCGACCGCGCCGAGGATCGGCACGGTGGCGTTCGACAGCACGATCGGCAGCGCGATCTTCAGGACGCGGGCATGGGTGAGCGGTCGTCCCGGCGGCAGCGCGGCCTCAGCCATCCCGCCCCGGCATCAGGAAATGCCCGGTCGCCTGCGCAAAAAGCCGCGAGCGGTTGTCCTGCCAGGCCTCGACATGGACGCTCGCGTAGCGCCGCCCCGAGCGGTTGATCCGGGCGCGGGCATAGGCGTCGCGCGGCAGGCCCGAGCGCAGGTAATCGACGGTGATGTCGATGGTGCGCGGCCAGTTGGGCCGGGCCTCGGCCTCGGCCTGCGCCTCTGGCGTGCCCGCCTCGATCAGCCCCCACATGCGCGACCAGGCCAGTTCGACGATGGCGGTGGTCTCCAGAAAGGCCGCCGTCGCGCCGCCATGCAGGGCGGGCAGCATCGGGTTGCCGATCAGCCTGTCGGCATAGGGCAGCACGGCGGTCAGCTCGTCGCCATGCCGCTCGAAGCGGATGCCGAGAAAGGCGATGTAGGGCACGCCGCCCACCAGCCGCTCGAGCGCCGCGTCGCGCCGTGTCTTGATGACCTGCACCGGTTCGGGGCGTTGGCGGCTCATGGCTTGTCCTTCGGCTTTTCGACCGTGAAGGCGCCGGTGGCGGTCGCCACGGGGCGCGTCTCGTCCTCGTCGCAGGCCACGGCGCGCACGAAGGCGACGGAGCGCGTGACATGCCAGCATTCGGCCTTGGCGGTGATGGTCTGGCCGGGCGTGGCGGGGCGCATGTAGTCGATCCGCAGATCGAGCGTCGCGGTGCTCGTGGGGGCCGATGGGTGCGACATCACCGCCGCCCCCGCGCAGGTGTCCATCAGGGCCGAGACGGCGCCGCCATGGATCACGCCGGTTTCCGGGTCGCCGACCAGCTGCGCGGCCCATGGCATGCGGATCACCGCATGTCCGTCAGCCAGCGCGGTCAGCTGCAGCGCCAGCGCCTGCGCATGCGGCAGGGCGTCGATGAACTGCTGCGCGCGGGCCAGTTCGGGAGAGGAATTCTCTGTCATGAGGACAACTTCGCGATCCTCGTGGTTCCCGCAAGCGCAAACTTGAACAAAGCGCGACGAAGGCGTGTTGTCGTCAGGGGGCGCCGCTCCTAATGTCTGCCCGAAGGAGCCCGAGAGATGTCCGATACCCCTATGACTTTCAAAGAAATGTGCGAGCATTTCGAGGTAACCCCCCGCACCTTGCGCTATTACGAATACATCGAGTTGCTGGCGCCCGAGAAACAGGGCCGCGCGCGGTTCTATGGCAAGCGCGAGGTGGCGCGGATGACGCTGATCCTGCGCGGGCGCCGCTTCGGTTTCAGCCTGGAGGAGATTCGCCAGTTCCTGATCCTCTACGAGACCGAGGGCACGAAGGCGCAGATGGAGGTCTGGGTCGACATGGCGCAAAGGCAGATCGACGTGTTGGAGGCGCAGCGCCGCGAGCTTGAGGAAACCATCTCGGAGCTGCGCAAGCTGCGCGACGAATCCATTGCATCCTCCAAGTGATCCCTGTCTGAGACGACAACCCAAACGCGCATGACGTTTTTTGACCAAGAGAACAAAATTTCTCGGCAACAGGCGGATTTTTCTTGACCTTTCGTCATGTCGCTGGTGACGTCGGGTCATGTTTACGTTCGCGTCACCTTTGCTTGTAAGGTCTATTCAGAACCCGCAGGTGAATCGTCTGACCGGACACCAAGGGTTTAAGAAAAAAATGACCGACCAGACCATGACCATCCGCCAGATGTGCGACAGCTTCGACGTGACGCCCCGCACATTGCGCTTCTACGAGGCAAAGGAGCTTCTGTTTCCCATTCGCGAAGGCACCAAGCGGCTCTTCACCCGGCGTGACCGGGCCCGGCTCAAGCTGATCCTGCGCGGCAAGCGCTTCGGCTTCAGCCTCGAGGAAATCCGCCAGCTGCTCGATCTCTACGAGACCGACGACCAGCAGGAGGTGCAGCTTGCGCGCACCTTCGAGGTGGCCGAGCGGCATCTCAAGGAGATGCAGGAGCAGCGCGCCGCTCTCGACGAGGCGATCCGGGAACTGGAGGCGCAGATGAGCTGGGGCGCGGAGCGGCTGAACCAGCTGCGCGCGCGGGCAGCGGCGGCCTGACCGCCCTCTCCGTCATCTGGTCGAGATGAGATTGCGCGGCCCGGGGGAGGAGCCCGGGCCGCGCGCATCGGACCAGACCGGGCCCCGTGCGGCCCGCCGGAGGAGAGACAGGGAATGCCAAGCTACACCGCACCGATCCGCGACATCCAGTTCGTGCTGCATGAGATGTTGCGCGTCTCCGAGCAGGAGACGCCGGGCTATGCCGATCTCGATGCCGATTTCACCGCCGCGATCCTCGAAGAGGCGGGCAAGCTTTCCTCCGCCGTTCTCGCGCCGCTGAACCTTTCGGGCGACCGCGAGGGCTGCCAGCTCGACAATGGCGTGGTCCGCACGCCCAAGGGCTTCAAGGCCGCCTTCGACCAGATCCGCGAGGGCGGCTGGACCGCCATCGACGTCGCCGAGGAGTTCGGCGGACAGGGCCTGCCCTATCTCATGCACACCGCCGCCAACGAGCCGATGGTCTCGGCCAACATGGCGCTCAACATGTATCAGGGCCTGACCCACGGCGCCTACACGGCCATCAACATCCACGGCACGAACGAGCAGAAGGCGCGCTGGCTGCCGAAGCTCGGTTCCTGCGAATGGACCGGCACGATGAACCTGACCGAGCCGCATTGCGGCACGGATCTCGGGCTGATGCGCACCAAGGCGGTGCCGCAGGAGGACGGGACCTACCGGATCTCGGGCCAGAAGATCTTCATCTCCGCCGGTGAGCACGACATGGCCGAGAACATCGTCCACCTCGTGCTGGCCAAGATCCCCGGCGGCCCCGAGGGCATCAAGGGCGTGTCGCTCTTCGTGGTGCCGAAGTTTCTCGTGAACGAGGATGGCAGCCTTGGCGCGCGCAACGGCGTCGCCTGCGGCGCGCTCGAGGAAAAGATGGGCATCCACGGCAACGCCACCTGCGTCATGAACTACGACGAGGCCGAGGGCTATCTCCTGGGCGAGGCGCATAAGGGCATGCGCGCCATGTTCACCATGATGAACGAGGCCCGTCTCGGCGTCGGCCTGCAGGGCTGGGCGCAATCCGAGGCGGCCTACCAGAACGCGCTGGCCTATGCCAAGGACCGGCTGCAGGGCCGCGCCGTCACCGGCGCCAAGAACCCCGACGGCCCCGCCGATCCGCTGATCGTGCATCCCGACATCCGCCGCAGCCTGATGGATCAGAAGAGCTTCAACGAGGCGGCGCGCGCCTTCACCTATTGGGGCGCGATGCTGATCGACCGCAGCCACAAGACCGGCGACGCGCAGGCCGAGGCGATGATTTCGCTGCTCACCCCGATCATCAAGGGTTTCCTGACCGACAAGGGCTTCGAGATGTGCGTGCAGGCGCAGCAGGTCTTCGGCGGGCATGGCTACATCGAGGAATGGGGCATGTCGCAATTCGTGCGCGACGCCCGGATCGCGATGATCTACGAGGGCGCGAACGGCGTTCAGGCGCTCGACCTCGTGGGCCGCAAGCTCGCCGCGCAGGGCGGCAAGCCGATGATGACGCTGATCGAGGAGATCAAGGTCTTCTGCCGCGAGAATGCCGATGACGCCGATTTCGCGCGCGACTTCGTCGAGCCGCTGAAATCCGCGTCGAAGGACATGCAGCAGGCGGCGATGTTCTTCATGCAAAGCGGCATGAAGGAGCCCGACGCGGCGCTTTCGGGCAGCACCGACTTCATGCATCTGATGGGACATGTCTGCCTTGGCTGGACCTGGGCCAGGATGGCCCGCGCGGCGCAGGCCGGGCTCGCGGCAGGCACCGGCGACCGCGCCTTCTACGAGACCAAGCTCGCCACCGGGCGCTATTACATGGCGCGCCAGCTTCCGGCGACGAAGATGCATCTCGCGCGGATCGAGAGCGGCGCCGCCCCGGTGATGGCGCTGGACGCCGACGCTTTCTGATGGACGCGCGGTGCGTCCGGGGCGAGGCTCGCCCCGGATGACCCGGACCGGAGGACGAGATGCCAAAGCGCCTGAGACTGACCCGCAGATTTCCCGTCGCGATGAGCGAGGATGGCTATCGCCGGCTGAAGCGCTTCGCGCGCGAGGCCGGGCTCGACGAGGGCGAGGCGCTCTCCTTCCTGTTCGAGAATTTCGACAGCATCCTCGACGAGGAAACCTTCGGCCACAGGCTGAGGCTGTTCAATTCGGAGCTGGAGGCGCGCAAGCGGTGAGACCTGCGCGGGAGGCAGATGGAGGAGTTGCGTATTTTTAGAAAGATGAACGGGCCGGCGATCCCCCCGCGGCACCCGGCATCCGAACGAAGCGCCGGGCGCCGCGGGGTTCATCTTCCACGGTCATCGGCTCGCCAGCCTGTACCGCGGCTGCGAGTTTGGCCGCCGAGTGTTGACGATGGGTTAAAGCGCGCCCTCCCCTTCATCTTTCTTCAAATACGCAAAGGCCCGGCTCTGGCGGGGCGCCACGATCCAAGGAGACGAGATGATCCGACTGCATTGCTTCGGCGAAAGCGGCAACGCCTACAAGGCGGCCCTGCCGCTGACCCTCGCCGGGCTCGACTGGGAACCGGTCAAGGTCGATTTCTTCGCGGGCGCGGCCCGTTCGGACGCGTTTCGCGCGCTCAACGAGATGGGCGAGGTGCCGGTGCTCGAAACCGATGACGGGACGCGGCTCAGCCAGTCCGGCGCGATCCAGGACTGGATCAGCGAACGCACCGGCAGGTTCGGCGGCACCACCCCCGAAGAGCGCCGCGAGGTGCTGCGCTGGGTGCTGTGGGACAATCACAAGCTTTCGGGGCAGGCCGGGACCTTGCGCTTCCTGATGAACTTCCTGCCGCCCGAAAAGCGCCCCGAGCAGGTGATCAAGTGGCTCAAGGGCCGCCTCGCCCCCACCTATGCCACGCTCGACCGGGCGCTCGCCTCGCGCGACTGGCTGGTGGGCGACGGGCCGACCAATGCCGATTTCTCCTGCTGCGGCTATCTCTACTACCCCGAGCCCTTCGGCTTCGAGCGCGCAGACCATCCCAATATCGACCGCTGGCTCGACCGCATCGCGGCGCTGCCCGGCTGGAAACACCCCTACGAGCTGATGCCCGGCTCCCCCGCCGACCGGGTTCGAAAGGAGACGACATGACCGACGCCTTCATCTACGACGCGATCCGCACCCCGCGCGGCAAGGGCCGCAAGGACGGCGCGCTGCACGAGGTCACGAGCCTGCGGCTCTCCGCGGGCGTGCTCGACGCGCTCGCTGAGCGCAACGGCATCGAGGGCCATGTGCTCGAGGACGTGATCTGGGGCAACGCCACGCAGGTCGGCGAACAGGGCGGCTGCCTCGCCCGCTCCGCCGTTCTGGCCTCGGGCCTCGACGAGCGCATCCCGGGCCTGTCGATCAACCGCTTCTGCGCGAGCGGCATGGAGGCGGTGAACCTCGCCGCCAACCAGGTCCGCGCCGGGGCGGGCCGCGCCTATATCGCGGGCGGGGTCGAGGCGATGAGCCGCGTGCCCATGGGCTCCGACGGTGCGGCGATCGCGGTCGATCCCTCGCTCGCCATGAAGAGCTACTTCGTGCCGCAGGGCATTTCCGCCGACATCATCGCGACCCAGTACGGCTTCTCGCGCGACGATGTCGACGCCTTCGCCGTCGAGAGCCAGCGCCGTGCCAAGGCCGCCTGGGACGACCGCCGCTTCGACCGCTCGATCGTGCCGGTGCGCGACGTCAACGGGCTGACCATCCTCGATCACGACGAATACATGCGCCCGGGCACCGACATGCAGGCGCTGGGCGCGCTCGAGCCGTCCTTCAAGGCGATGGGCGAGGTCATGCCCGGCTTCGACAAGGTCGCGCTGATGAAATACCCGCACCTGGAGCGGATCCGCCACGTGCACCACGCGGGCAACTCCTCGGGCATCGTCGATGGCGCCGCCGGCATCCTGATCGGCGATGAGGCGTTCGGAAAGGCGCATGGGCTCAAGCCCCGCGCCCGCATCCGCGCCACCGCCAAGATCGGCACCGACCCGACCATCATGCTCACCGGCCCGGTGCCGGTGACCGAGAAGATCCTCGCCGACAGCGGCATGGCGATCTCGGATATCGACCTGTTCGAGGTCAACGAGGCCTTCTCGGCGATCCCGCTGCGCTTCCAGCAGGCCTTCGACATCGACCCCGAGCGGCTCAACCCCAATGGCGGCGCGATCGCCATGGGCCATCCGCTCGGCGCCACCGGCGCGATCATCCTCGGCATCCTGCTCGACGAGCTGGAGCGCACGGGCCGCGAGACCGGCCTCGCCACGCTCTGCGTCGCCTCGGGCATGGGTGCCGCGACGATCATCGAACGGGTTTGAAAATGATGCATGGCGCCATCCTGTCCCGGCACGACACACGGCGACGCATGGACATCCCGCCCTCGCAAATTAGTGTTTTCGGTGTCGCGCCGTTCATGATCCGGGGGGGGCACCGACATGTCCTGTCCCATGTCGCAGTTCATCGAACGCCATGCCCGGCTGTTTCGGGAGGGGCGGATCGAGGAGATGCTCGACGATTGCGACTATCCCCTGCCGGTGCAGGGGATGAGCGGGATTTCGGTCCTGGCCACGCGCGAGACATATCGCAGCTGGCTGCTGAGCTGGCAGCGCGATCTCGGCGCCCTGCGGATGCAGGAGAGCGAACTGCGCGTCCACACGCTGGAGCTGCCGCGCAAGGGCCGGTTCCGGGTCTGGATCGAGCGCAGCTTCGAGAGCGCCTGCGGCGCCGAGCGCATCGAGATCAACGTGATCTACTACTGTCGCTTCGACGCGCCGCGCCCGGTGATCGAGATGATCGAGTTCGGTGCGCCGCCAGAGCCGGACGGCTGACGCCGCCGGTCCGCCCCTTTTCCACATATCCTGCCAACAGGAGGTCGACATGACCGATTTCACCATCGCGCGCGATGCCGACGGCGTGGCCGTCATCACCTGGGACGTGCCCGGCCGCTCCATGAACGTCATGTCGATGCAGGGCTTCGAAGAGCTGGAAGCGCTGTTCGACGAGGCCATGGCCGACGAGAGCGTCAAGGGCATCGTCATCACCTCCGCCAAGAAGGACTTCGCCGGCGGCATGGATCTCGGCGTGATCGCCGGGATGAAGCAGGCCGGCGGCGACGAGCCCGCGAAGGCCGTGTTCGAGGGCGTGATGCGCATGCATGGCGTGCTGCGCAAGATCGAGCGCGCGGGCCTCGACCCCAAGACCAACAAGGGCGGCAAGCCCGTCGCCGCCGCCCTGCCCGGCACCGCGCTCGGCATCGGGCTCGAGATCCCGCTGGCCTGCCACCGGATCTTTGCCGCCGACAACCCCAAGGCCAAGATCGGCCTGCCCGAGATCATGGTCGGCATCTTTCCCGGCGCCGGCGGCACCACCCGGCTCGCGCGCAAGCTCGGCGCAATGGGGGCTTCGCCGCTGCTGCTCGAGGGCAAGCTGAACGACCCCAGGAAGGCCAAGGCGCTGGGCGTGATCGACGAGGTGGTCGAAGACCCGCTCGCCGCCGCCAAGGCCTGGGTGCTCGGGGCCAAGGACGCCGACATCGTGAAGCCCTGGGATGCCAAGGGCTACAAGATGCCCGGCGGCGCGCCCTACCACCCGGCGGGCTTCATGACCTTCGTCGGCGCCTCCGCGATGGTCCATGGCAAGACGCAAGGCGTCTATCCGGCGGCCAAGGCGCTTCTCTCGGCGGTCTATGAGGGCGCGCTGGTGCCCTTCGACACCGCGCTCAAGATCGAGGCGCGCTGGTTCACACGCGTGCTGATGGACCCCTCCTCCACCGCGATGATCCGCTCGCTCTTTCTCAACAAGGAGGCGCTGGAAAAGGGCGCGAACCGGCCCGACGCCCCCGATCAGAGCGTGAAGAAGGTCGGTATCCTCGGCGCGGGCATGATGGGCGCGGGCATCGCCTATGTCTCGGCCAATGCCGGGATCGAGGTGGTGCTGATCGACCGCGAACAGGCCGCCGCCGACAAGGGCAAATCCTACTCCGAGGCGCTGCTCGACAAGGGCATCAAGCGCAAGAAGGTCAGCCCCGAGAAGAAGGAGCAGGTGCTGGGCCGGATCAACGCCACCACCGAGATCGAGGCGCTGAAGGGCTGCGACCTGATCGTCGAGGCGGTGTTCGAGGATGTCGGCGTGAAGGCCGAGATGACGAAAAAGGTCGAGGAAGTGATCGGCGAGGATTGCATCTTCGCCACCAACACCTCGACCCTGCCGATCACCGAGTTGGCCAAGGCCAGCGCGCGGCCCGAGCGGTTCATCGGCATCCACTTCTTCTCGCCCGTCGACAAGATGATGCTTGTGGAGATCATCAAGGGCGAAAAGACCGGCGACGTGGCGGTGGCCAAGGCGCTCGACTTCACCCGGCAGATCCGCAAGACGCCGATCGTCGTCAACGACGCGCGCTTCTTCTACGCCAACCGCTGCATCATCCCCTACATCAACGAGGGCATCCGCATGGTGGCCGAGGGGGTGGAACCGGCGCTGATCGAGAACGCGGCGCGCATGGTCGGCATGCCGCTGGGGCCGCTGCAACTCGTCGACGAGACCTCGATCGATCTCGGCGTGAAGATCGCCAAGGCGACGAAGGCCGCGATGGGCGACGCCTACCCCGACGAGGCGGTGGACGAGGTGCTGTTCTGGATGGCCGATCAGGGCCGGATGGGCCGCAAGTCGAACTCGGGCTTCTATGCCTATGACGAAAAGGGCCAGCGCACCGGGCTCTGGGAGGGGCTCTCGGAGCGTTTCGCGGTGGCCGAGGATCAGCCCGACCTCATCGAGGTGCAGCAGCGGCTCCTCTTCGCGCAGGTGCTCGAAGCGGTGCGCGCCTTCGAGGACGGGGTGCTGACCGACATCCGCGAGGGCGACGTGGCGGCGATCCTCGGCTGGGGCTTCGCCCCGTGGTCGGGCGGGCCGTTCTCGTGGCTCGACATGATCGGCGCGGGCTTCGCCGCCGAGCGCTGCGACGCGCTGGCCGAGACGCACGGGCCCCGCTTCGCCTGCCCCGACCTGCTGCGCGAGATGGCATCGCAGGGCGCGGGCTTCTACGACCGCTACGGCGACGGGCGGGCCGCCAAGGCGGCCTGACCGGGCGGCGTGTGGCGGCCCTTGCGCCGCCACACGCGCCCCCTGTTCCTCGGCCACACCCGCGGCTATGTTCATCGAAACGGCAAGCCGGGACGTCGGGCCCGCGAAAGGAACGATGACCGCACTCAAGGAATTCGCCCGGCTGGAAACGGATGGGATCTGGTTCTGCGAACCGGGGGCGGAGCCGCGCCCGGTGACGATCTCCTTTGGCGAGGCGACCTTGGTGCTTTCCGACGAAAGCGGCCTTCCGGTCACGCATTGGTCGCTGCCCGCGCTGCACCGGCTCAACCCCGGCGAACGCCCGGCGCTCTATGCCCCCGATGCCGAGGCGAGCGAGACGCTCGAGATCGAAGACGACACCATGATCGGCGCGCTGGAACGGGTGAGCCGCGCCGTCGCCGCGCGCCAGCCTCGACCGGGGCGCTTGCGGCAGGGGATGATCGCGGGCGGGCTGGTGCTCGGCCTCGGGCTCGCGCTGTTCTGGCTGCCCGGCGCGCTGATGCAGCAGACGCTGGGCGTGGTGCCGCCCGGCAAGCGTTCGGAGATCGGCGCGACATTGCTCGGCATGATCCAGAAGACCACCGGCCCCAGCTGCCGCGATCCCTTGGGCAGCGAGGCGCTGGGCCGCCTGCGCGACCGGCTCCTGGGCCGCGATGGCGGGCAGATCGTGGTGCTGCCCGAGGGGCTGGCCGGGCCGCTCTACCTGCCCGGCAGCATCCTCGTTCTGCCGCAGGAGCTGATCGAAAGCACCGAGGACCCCGCCGTCATCGCGGGCCACGTGCTGGCCACGCAGGCAAGCCGCCTGGAACACGACCCGCTCGACGCGCTGCTGCGCGAGGCGGGCTTTGCCACCGTGCTCAAGCTGCTGACCACGGGCGACATCCCGACCGAAAAGCTGCAGGAGCGGGCCGAGCAGCTGATCACCACCCCCGCACCGCGCGCCGAGGACGATCTGCTGCTCGACAGCTTCGCCGAGGCCGGCGTGCCGATCGGTCCATGGGCCCGCGCCACCGACCCGCGCGGCGATGTCTCGGCGGTTCTCGTGGCCGCCGAGCCCGCCGGTGCGGCGGGGCCGGTCATCTCCGATGGCGACTGGGTCAGCCTGCAGGGCATCTGCCGCGACTGAGCCCGAAAGGGCGGGATTCGGCGCCGGGGCACCGAACCGCCGGTCATTTGCGCGCGAAGGCGTCCACGTAGCCTGCCGCCCGCACGCGGGCCAAGGCCTGCGCCAGCGGCGCGCCAGCGGCATAGGGGCCGGTCGCCACGATCTGCAGCCCCCCGCTCCGGCCACGCGCGACCTGCAGCCCCATCGCCCGGAGCCGCGCCGCGGCGCGCTCGGCATTGGCGGCGACGCCGTAGCTGCCCACCTGCACGAAGCGCCCGGCAGACGCCGCCTGTGGCATGGCGGCGGGCGCCGAGCGGGTCGAAACCCGGCCCAGAAGCGCCGTGGGCACCGTCACCGGCGCGGCCGTGACCGGCGCACGCACCTGCCCCGCGCCCGCGCGCTCGACGATGCGCACCCCGCGATTGGGGTTGAGCCGCCCGTCTTCCCAGGCGCGGCGGTATCCGCGCGGCGGCGCTGCGGGATCGGGGAGCGCCACCGCCGATGCGGCGACGTCCAGCGCCCCGGCGCGCGGGTCGAGGAAGGCCATCACCCCCGTCGGCGCCGGTGGCGCGAGGCGGGCGGCGTTGGCGAGGCCCGAGGGCGATTGCGCCTGCGGCCCGCAGCGGCGCGCATGGCGGCCCGGCCCGATCAGCGCATGGCCCGAGCC
>NZ_KZ304970.1:12836-54993 GCF_002723615.1 Limimaricola cinnabarinus | reverse complement strand
GGGCACCGGGCCAATGCCGGTCATCACCTCGCGTTCCGGCAGGTGACCATGACGGACCAAGCGCGCCCGCCCATCCTCGAGCGTGTCCTTGGAAAACGCGGCCATGAGCGCAGCCAGCTCGGCCTGGATAGCTTGCTCGATCAGCTTGCGCGCGCCCTCACGGATGACATCGGTGAATGCGTCGGAGCCAAATCCCGATGGATCAGGCAGCTGTGCAATGGTATTCTCTCGCATGTGGCATATCCCTTTCTCGGCTGAGAACTGACGGCGTCTGAACACCGCCATGATATGCCGCCCCTCAGGGCATCACCAACTTTCGCGCGTTTCTCGTTGGTGACCTACACCAGCCCGTTCCTGCTGCTCTTCGTGGCGGGGATCGGTCTCGCGCTGGCTTGGCGGCGGTTCGACTTCGCGCCGCTGATCGGCTGCCTGCCGCTGGGCATCGTGCTGCTGGTGCTGGCGGCACTGAAGCTGGTGCCCGCGGGCTGGGTCGTGCCTCTGTTCTACGTCTCGGCCATTCTGACGGTGGTCGGCACGCTTGGGGCGGAGCGGCGGTTCGTGGGGCGTGGCCTGCCACTGTTCGGCCAGATCGGCGACGCCAGCTACTCGATCTACCTGTCGCACACGCTCGTGCTCATCCCCCTCGTGACGGTGCTGCGCAAGCTGTTGCTGCAGGGCTGGGCACAGTTCCTCGTGGCCTCAACGATCGCGGTCGTGGTCTGCGCGGTGATTGGCATATGGATCTACCGACTGGTCGAGAGGCCGATGCTGAAGGCGATGCGCCGCCGCTTCGACCGACCCGTGGCCAAAAGGCCCACGCCTGAGATCGCCACGGCGCAGAGCGGGGTGTGAAACCGAGGCGCGGGGGCGCCCCCGCGCTCCCCCGCGCTTTAGTTCCGCGCGTAGACATCCTCGTAGCGCACGATGTCGTCTTCGCCGACATAGGCGCCGGTCTGCACCTCGATCAGCACCATTGGCACCTTGCCGGGGTTCTCCATCCGGTGGACCGCGCCGAGCGGGACATAGACCGACTGGTTTTCGGTCACGAGCTTCACCTCGTCGTCGATGGTGACCCGGGCCGTGCCCTCGACCACGATCCAGTGCTCGGAGCGGTGGTGATGGCTTTGCAGCGACAGCGCGGCGCCGGGATGCACCATGATCCGCTTCACTTGGAAGCGGCCACCGATGACGAGGCTTTCGAACCAACCCCAGGGGCGGTGATCCTTGGGGAATGCGGTGGCCTGCGGGGACTGTTTGGCCTTGAGCGCCTCGACCGCCTTCTTCACGTCCTGCGCGCGGGACATGTCGGCCACCAGCACCGCGTCGTTCATGGCGATCGCCATGACGTTCTCGAGCCCGATGCCGACGATCTCCAACCGGTCGCTCTCGGAACGTAAGAGAGTGTCGCGGCAGTCGATCGCAGTGGCGCCTTGGGAGGTGACGACGCCGCTCTCGTCGGGGCCGCTCTCGCGCCAAACCGCGTCCCAGCCGCCCAGATCGGACCATTCGCCCGAGAAGGGCACGACCGAGAGGTTCGGCGCCTTTTCCATCACCGCGTAGTCGATCGAGATATCGGGCGCGGTCGCCCAAGAGGCCGGGTCGAGCCGCAAAAAGCCCAGATCGGTTTTCGCCTGCGCCAGCGCCGCTTCGACGGGCCCGAGGATCTCGGGCCCGTGCTCGCGGAACGCCGCGACCATGTCGGCGGCGCGGGCCATGAAGATACCAGCGTTCCACAGGAAGTTGCCCGAGGCCAGCATGTCCTCGGCGCGGCCCAGATCGGGCTTCTCGACGAAGCGGGTGAGCGGCTGCGGCGCGCCGTCGTCGACCGGGCCCTCGAGTTCGAGATAGCCGTAGCCAGTCTCGGCATGGGTCGGCGCGATGCCGAAGGTGACGAGGCGGCCTTCGCGCACCGGTCCGAGTCCCTGCGCCACGGCGGCGTAAAAGGACGCGGCGTCGGGGACCACGTGATCGGAGGGCGCGACCAGCATCACCGCCTCGGGATCGCTGGCCACGAGATAGGAGGCGGCCGCGAGGATGGCCGGCGCGGTGTTGCGCCCCTCGGGCTCGATCAGCACCGCGCGGGGATCGATGCCCGCAAGGCCCAGCTGCTCGGTGACGATGAAGCGGAAATCGGCATTGGTCAGAACGAGCGGCGAGGCGAAGCCCAGGTCGCCATCCGGCCCGAGCCCCCGCCCGTGCAGCCGCCGCGCCGAGGCCTGAAACAGCGTCTCCTCGCCCATCAACGGCACGAACTGCTTGGGATAGCTCTTGCGCGAAAGCGGCCACAGACGGGTGCCCGAACCACCGCAGAGAAGGACGGGGGTGATGGTGGTCATGGGATACTCCATTCAAACGCGAACAACGGGGAACCGGCGATCGGACAATTGCAATCCTTCGCCTCCAGCATCACCCATAACCACGAATAAATGGAAGGCCCCGTAACGGGAAAAATGAAACGGCTGCGGCCCCGGGCCGACGCCGATACCTTATGGTTCGCTCGGCCCCGCAGGGGCTTGGCGGAAGAAGGCGTGGCTCCCCCGGAGCGGCGTTGGACATTGGCCGATCAAGGTCGCATCAAGCGGATGTCCGGGGAGAAGACAACGCCATCGTCAATGCCAACAAGCTCGACACCATGGCGCAGGTCTGGCGCAGGCGGTTCCTTACATGGGGCATCCTGATCGCGGTGGTCGGGATACGGATCGTGTTCCCGCTGGCGGTGGTAATCATTGCCGCCGGGATCGGACCGTGGGATGCGATCCGCTTCGCCGCGGCCACGCCTGAGGACTACGCGCGCATCATGGAGGCGGCGCATCTGTCGATCACCGCTTTCGGAGGCACCTTCCTGATAATGGTGGCGCGGGGGTCTTTCATCGACGAGGAAAAGGAGGTCGTGTGGATCGGCGCCTGCGCCGCGCGGCCGGGGTGCAAGGGCTGCAGGTCGGTCTGGTGCTGGTGAGCTTCGGTGTTCGACCCACTCGACACCGGCACCTTCCTGTTCCCGGCGCTGCTGGGGCTTTTGAACTGTCTCGCGCTCGACATGCTGAGCAATTAGCTCGATGCCGATCAAAAGGCTGCGGGCGCCGCGCGGACCGGTGAGCCTAGCGCGTTTCTCTCCCTCGAAGTGCTCGACGCGAGCTTTTCCTTCGACGGGGTGATCGGCACCTTCACGGTGACCAAGAACCTGTTCCTGATTGCCATCGGTCCCGGCATCGGCGCGGTGTATATGCGCTCCATGGCGATCACGCTGATCGAAAAGCGCACGCTGACCGAGTCTCGCTACCCCGAACACGGAGCCTTCTATTCGATCCTCGTGCTGTCGGTGCTGATGCTCGCGCAGGCGATGGTGCATGTGCCCGAGGCGATCGCCGGCTGATCGGCGTGGCGCTGTGGTCGTCGGCCCGGCACAACCGGCTTCGGATGCACCATAGCGCATGGACGTGACTCGGCGGATATAAAAACGGGCTCCCTCATGGGAGCCCGTTTCTCATTCGGTTGCCATGAATTCAGTCGCGGCGCTTGGGGGCCTCGGTGCCGTCCTTGCGGGCCGGCTTGCCCGGACGCGGGCCAGGCTTGGCGCCGGGGGCCGAAGGCGGGGTGAAACGGCGCGAGGTGTCGGCGGCGCCGCGCGATTTCGGCGCGCCCTCGGGCTTGCCCGGCTTGGCGAAAGGCTTCGCGCCCGGCTTGCCACCGGATTTCGGACCGGGCTTCGATCCGGGCTTGGCGAAGGGCTTCGTCCCCGGCTTTCCGGCGGGCTTGCCGCCCCGCTCGGAGACGGCGCCGTCGCGGCTGCGGTCGAAGGGCTTGGCGTCTTTCTTCTTCCAAGGCTTGGCATCGCCCTTATCGGTCGCGCCGTCGTGCTTCTTCCATGGCTTGTCGCCTGCCGGCTTGTCGGCGCGCGGTTTGCGCGGCGGCCGGTCGTCGGAGGGCGCGTGCTCGGGGCGCGGGCCGCGTTCGGGTCGGGGGCCGCGCGACAGGTCGGGCGCCGCGTCGAGCGCGGTCATCTTCAGCCCTTCCTCGGGCGACATGTCGGGGCCGATGGCGCGCAAAAAGCCCGGCACGGCGGCCTCGGCGATCTCGACGAAGGTCTCGGTGTCCTGGATGCGGATCGCGCCGATCGCATCCTTGGAGATGTCGCCGGCGCGGCACAGGAGCGGCAAAAGCCAGCGCGCCTCGGCCCGCTTGTTGCGGCCCGCCGACAGCGAGAACCACTTGCTCGGGCCGAAGCTCTCGGTGGCGCGCTTTTGCGGCTTGGCGTCGGGGGCCTGCAACTCTTCGGGCGCCGAGCGGCGCGAGCGGTAGAGCGCCAGATAGGCCGCGGCGATGGTCTCGGGGGCGTGGCGCTGCAAGAGCTTGGCGGCGAAGACCTTCGCATCCTCGGAGATTTCGGCGTTCCAGACCGGATCGTCGAGCAGTCGCGCCTCGTCGGCGGCGAGGATGTCCTCGGCCGAGGGCGGCACGGTCCAGTCGGCCGAAAGCTTGGCAAAGCCCAGCAGGCGCTCGGCCTTCTTGCGCAGCTTCATCGGCACGATCAGGGCGCTCACGCCCTTGCGGCCCGCGCGGCCGGTCCGGCCTGAGCGGTGCAGCAGCGTCTCGGCGTTCGAGGGCAGCTCGGCATGGATGACCAGCTCCAGATCGGGCAGGTCGATGCCGCGCGCGGCCACATCCGTCGCCACGCAGATCCGGGCGCGACCGTCGCGCATCGCCTGCAGCGCGTGGGTGCGCTCGTTCTGCGTGAGCTCGCCCGAGAGCGAGACGACCGAGAAGCCGCGGTTCGACAGCCGCGCGGTGAGGCGGGCGACGGTGGCGCGGGTGTTGGCGAAGACGATGGCGTTGGTGGCGTCCTGATGGCGCAGCGTGTTGATGATCGCCGCCTCCTCGTCGCCCTGGGCGACCTGCAGCGCCTTGTAGGAGATGTCGGCGTGCTGGCCGCCCTTGGTGGCGACGACGACACGCTCGGCATCCGTCTGGAAATCCTTGGCGAGCTTGGCGATGGCGGGCGGCACCGTGGCCGAGAACAAGAGCGTGCGCCGCGCCTCGGGGCAGGCCGAAAGGATGAATTCGAGGTCCTCGCGGAAGCCTAAGTCGAGCATCTCGTCGGCCTCGTCGAGGACGACGGCGCGGATGTCGCTGAGGTCGATCGCGCCGCGGCGGACGTAATCGGCAAGCCGGCCCGGCGTGGCCACGACGAAATGCGCGCCGCGGTCGAGCGCGCGGCGCTCGTCGCGGATCTCCATGCCGCCGATGGCGGTGGCGAGCCGCGCGCCCGCGCCGCGGTAGAGCCAGTCGAGCTCGCGCATCACCTGTGAGGCCAGCTCGCGCGTCGGCGCGATGGCGAGCGCGAGCGGTGCTGCGGCGCGGGGCAGCTGCCCGCTTTCGTCGAGGATGGTCGGGCCGATGGCGAGGCCGAAGCCCACGGTCTTGCCCGAGCCGGTCTGCGCCGAAACCAGCAGGTCGCGCTCGGCCAGTTCCGGGGCGGTCACCGCCTCCTGCACCGGGGTGAGCGTGTCGTAGCCGCGCGCGTCGAGCGCGTCCCTGAGGGTCTGCATCATATGTAAGAAAGGTCCGTCGATCTGGGGTCGGCCAAAGGCCGGGGGCCGCGCAGCTCGCGCGGTATCAAGCCTTCGGCCATAAACGCATCGCGCCCGACTGTATAGCGCCAATCGCCGCCGCATGCCGGCCATGCGCGGCAACCGGCCTTATCGAGAGACGAAGCAGTCTGCCGAGATGCCCGCGCAGGGCGACGGCTCGGCACGGGCCTGCGCGGCCGCGCCGAGGACTGTGGATTCAATGCTGGTTGCGACACGGGTTCAGGACCGATCGAGCTGGCGGAGTTCCTCGGCAAAGGCCTCGGCCGGTGTCCGGTAGCCGAGACAGCGCCTTGGTGTGACGTTCAGCTGCGCGCCGATCTCGGCCATCGCATGATCCGATGGAGCGACGATGGCCGTATCGCGCGGCAGGTAGCGCCGGGCACGCTTGTTCAGGTTCTCGACCGAGCCCTTCTGCCAAGGCGCTTGCGGAGCGCAAAACCACGCCTCGGTGTCCATCCCCGTTCTCAGGTCGCGCCATCGGTTGAACTCAAGCCCCCGGTCGAAGGTGATCGAGCGCCATGCGGACAAGGGCAGGGGCGACAGCAGGGTGATCAGACGGTTCATCAGCTGCTTCGAGCTACGGTCGTTGTTGCGGAACAGGGCCGCGTAGCGCGTCTTTCGTTCGACCAGTGAGGCCACGTTGGCCTTTCCCAACTCCATGGGCATTGTTGCAGAACACTGGCCCGAGACGCAGTTGCCCCTTTCCCCAATAACGTCATCCCACGCGAACGATTTCGGCGGTGCCGAGGGCTGAGAAGCGGTTCATGAGGGCGATGCGGATGTGGACTTCGGCGGTCTGGCGGTCGGGGTCTCTTGCGGCGATGCGCTCCCCGAACGCTTTGAAGCACCGCATCTTGGCCTCGATGCGGCTGCGGAGATGGTAGCCTGTCCACCGCTTCCAGAAGGCGCGTCCGAAGTGCCGTGTGGCCCGGAGGATGTCGTTGCGGGCCACAGCTGCCGGCCCATCCTCTTTCCATGGTCGTCCGTTCTTGCGGATCGGGATGATCGCCGTGGCTTGGCGCTCGATGATCGCAGTGTGACAGCGGCGCGTGTCGTAAGCGCCGTCGGCGGTCACGGTGCTGATCGGCTCGTCTTCAGGGATCTGATCGAGCAGGTCCGGCAGGACCGGACTGTCGCCGTCACGGCTGGGAGTGAACTCCACGGCGCGGATGTCGGACGTGGCCGTGTCCATGGCCAGGTGGACCTTCCGCCACTGACGACGGCCCTGTGGCCCATGCTTGCGGGCCTGCCATTCGCCATCGCCCAGGAACTTGATCCCGGTGCTGTCCACTAGCAGGTTCAGCGGGCCATCGGCCCGGCGATAGGGGATCTGGACGGCCAAAGTCTTCTGCCGGCGGCACAGCGTCGAGTAGTCCGGCACCGGCCAGTCCAGCCCTGCCATCCGCAGCAAGCTGGACACCATCCCAACCGTCTGCCTCAGCGGCAGCTTGAACAGCACTTTGATCGAGAGACAGAATTGTATCGCGCCTTCGGAGAAGACCGGGGGACGTCCCGGCCGTCCCTCATGTGGCGCGAGCCATGTCATCTCCCGGTCCAGCCAGATCAGCAGAGAGCCGCGCTTGCGCAGCGCGGCGTTATAGGCGGACCAGTTCGTCGTGCGGTAGCGGGCGGGCATGGGCTTCGTCATGTCGCCCATCTAAGCGGCTGATCCGCTGTGTGAACCGTCAGGCGGGGAGTTCTGCAACAACGCTCGTTGCGCTTCCCGTTCGACCGGTCGCTCCGTCATGCCGGTCACGCATGATAGGCCGACCCCTTCGAAGGCACCAACAGGATCGAGGCAGCGCATGAGCCAGACCAACGCCAGGTTGCATTTCTTTCGTCACCGCGATCTCGCGGAATGGTGCCACGTGATCGCGGCCGCGCCGAGCGGCCAGACCTGCGAGGCCCGGCACGCGGCGCTGATCGAGGCGCTCGACATGGCGGACATCACCGGCTCGCACGACATCGAGGCGCTGCGCCGCGCCGCCGATCTTCTGGGCCGCGCCCATACCCGCGGCGATGCCCCGGCGCTGGCGCTGCTGCGCGGCCTGCCGACCGCGCGCCGCCTCGCGCTTGCCGAGGCGGCGGAGACGCGGATCGGCTATCTCTACCTGCAGGAGCCGTCGCTCAACGATGCGCTGGCGGAGGACATGTCGCTGCTGCTGGGCTGCCTTGGCGACCGCATGGCGGGCTGAAGCGCCGCCTCAGTCCCCCCGGAACGACGAAACGGCGGCATCCTCGCGGATGCCGCCGTTTTATCGTCTTGCCCCGCGGGACGCCTTGGTCGGGCGCCGCCCGGGGGGCGGAATGTCTGGCGCTCAGGCGGCGCGGGCCGCGTCGCGGGCGATCTGGGTGATCGCCGAGCGGGAGATGCCCAGATCGGCGAGATCGCGATCGGTCAGCAGGCTCAGCTCGCGCTGCGTCTGGCGATAGACGCGGTTGCGCGCGATGGCGGCCTTGAGCCGGGCGGTGATCGCGATGAGGCCGTTGGCTTCGGTGTTGAAGGTGGTGCTCTGGTCGATGGTAGTGGCGGCCATGTCAGTTGTCCTTGTTTCGGGTCCGTGTCGGCCCAATCCCAGGGCCTGATCGGCGCGGCGCGTATTCGCCGCGTCGTTGACCCCTAACTGGTAGCGATAACGGCGAATGAAAACCCGTCGCCGCCGTAGACCCGCCATGCATGCGCTGCATGGGCTCCGCCGGGGCTCAGCGCCCGGCGGTCCAGTCGAGCACAACCTTGCCCGAGCCGCCGCCGCGCATCGCCTCGAAGCCCGCGACATAATCGTCCACAGGCATCCGGTGGGTGATGACGCCGCGGATATCGAGGCCGTTCTCAAGCATGGCAATCATTTTGTACCAGGTTTCGAAGATCTCGCGCCCGTAGACCCCCTTGATGGTGATCGCCTTGAAGACGATGCGGCTCCAGTCGACCGGGCTCTTGCCCGGCGGGATGCCCAGCATGGCGATCCGCCCGCCCATCACTAGTCGCTCGACCATCTGGTCGAGCGCGCGCTGATTGCCCGACATCTCCAGCCCAATGTCGAAGCCCTGCTTCATGCCGAGGCGCGGCACCACCTCGGCGAGGTCCTCCTCGGCCACGTTGACCGGCACCACGTCGGCGACCTTTGCGGCGAGCGCGAGGCGGTCGGGGTTGATGTCGGTGATGACGACATGGCGCGCGCCGACATGGCGCGCGACGGCCGCCGCCATGATGCCGATCGGCCCCGCGCCGGTGATCAGCACGTCCTCGCCCACGAGGTCGAACGACAGCGCGGTATGCACCGCGTTGCCCAATGGGTCGAGGATCGCGCCGATCTCGTCGTCGATCGCGTCGGGCAGCGGCACCACGTTGAAGGCCGGAAGCCGGAGATATTCGGCAAAGGCGCCCGGCTCGTTGACGCCGATGCCGCGCGTCTCGGGGTCGAGGTGGAACTTGCCCGACCGGCTCTGGCGCGACTGCTTGCCGATCAGGTGCCCCTCGCCCGAACAGCGCTGGCCGATCGAAAGATCGGTCACGTTGCGCCCCAGCTCGACGATCTCGCCCGCGAATTCATGGCCCGTCACCAGCGGCACCGGCACCGCGCCTTGCGCCCACTCGTCCCAGTTCCAGATATGCACGTCGGTGCCGCAGATGCCGGTCTTGTTGACCCGGATCAGCACGTCGTCGGGGCCGATCTCGGGCACCGGCACGGTCTGGCGCCACAGCCCCTCTTCGGGCTTGGCCTTCACGAGCGCGGTCATGCCGTTGGGGCGGCTCATTCGATCACGCCCAGTTCGCGGCCCGCCTTGGCGAAGGCGTCGAGCGCCGCGTCGAGATCCTCTCGGCTGAGCGCCGCGTTCATCTGCGTGCGGATGCGCGCCTTGCCCTTGGGCACGACCGGAAAGAAGAAGGCGGTGACATAGACGCCGAGCTCGTCGAGCCGTGCGGCCATCTTCTGCGCCAGCTTGGCGTCGTGCAGCATGACGGGGATGATCGGGTGCTCGCCGGCCAAGATCTCGAAGCCCAGATCGGTCAGACCCTTGCGCCAGTACTCGGAATTCTCGAAGAGCCGCGCGCGCAGATCGTCGCTCTGCTCGATCAGGTGCAGCGCCTCGAGCCCCGCGGCGCAGACCATCGGCGGCAGCGCGTTGGAAAAGAGATAGGGCCGCGCCCGCTGGCGCAAAAGGTCGATGACGGGCTGCGGCCCGGCGATATAGCCGCCGATCGCGCCGCCAAGCGCCTTGCCCAGCGTGCCGGTCAGCAGGTCGGCCTTGACGCCGAAATGCGCAGGCGTGCCCGCCCCCTTGGGCCCCATGAAGCCGGTGGCGTGGCAGTCATCCACCATCATCAGCGCCTCGTACTTGTCCGCGAGCGCGCGGATCTCGTCGAGCCGGGCGAGGTAGCCATCCATCGAAAACACGCCGTCGGTGGCGATCATCACATGCCGCGCCCCGGCCTCGCGGGCCTCCCGGAGCTTGGCCTCCAGATCCTCCATGTCGGAATTGGCAAAGCGGTAGCGCCTGGCCTTGCACAGGCGGATGCCGTCGATGATCGAGGCGTGGTTGAGCGCGTCCGAGATCACCGCGTCCTCCGGCCCGAGAAGCGGCTCGAACAGCGCGCCATTGGCGTCGAAGCAGGCGGCGAAGAGGATCGTGTCGTCATGGCCGAGATATTCGGCGAGGCGCGTCTCCAGTTTGCGATGCAGGTCCTGCGTGCCGCAGATGAAGCGCACCGAGGCCATGCCGTAGCCGTGCCGGTCGAGCGATGCCTTGGCGGCATGGATCAGGTCGGGGTGATCGGCGAGGCCGAGATAGTTGTTGGCGCACAGGTTGATGACCTCGCGGCCCGACAGGTCCACCCGCCCGCCCTGCGGCGAAGTGATCTCGCGCTCGGTCTTCCACAGCCCCTCCTCGCGGATCTCCGAAAGGCGGCTTTCGATGTCTTGCAGGAAACGGGTCATGGGAGGTCCTTTCGGGGGGGGGCGCGGGCAAGCTCCGAGTCTATGCTCGATGCGGCATCTTGCAAGCTCTGCCGCCACGGCAGGGGTGTTGGGGGGCTTACCGGACGTGTTGCAGGTCGGGCTGCGCCGACATGTCTGCAATGACCGCTCCGGGCCCATATCGTCTGGTCAACGGCGGTTGGGACAAATCATTTGCATGGCCTATTCGGTTCTGCGCAACCTCGTTGATCTGAAGTCAGCCCAAAGGTCCAGAGCCATGGCAAGAGTGAGCAGCGAAAGATTGGCGGCCCATATTGAAGGTGACTTTGTAGTCTTTCTGATAGGCATACGGATCAATAAGCCGTGGAAACTTCATAAATGGTTGCCAGCTATCACCGGCATGCCAAAGATGTTGAAAGAGCTTGATGCCCTCCCTTCGAACGAGACTGGCTTTTTGGGACATACCGGCCTGAGTATGGGCGTGATCGTCCAGTATTGGCGCAGTTTCGATCATCTCGAAGCCTATGCCCGCTCCAGGGAGCATGCGCATTTTCCTGCGTGGAGCGCCTTCAACAACCGCATGAAGAACAGCCGGGACGACGTCGGGATTTGGCACGAGACCTATCAAGTGAAGGCCGGACAATACGAGGCCGTATATTCCGGGATGCCGCCCTTCGGTTTGGGAAAGGCATCCGAGCTTGTTCCTGCTACGGGACGTCGGAGTGAAGCGCGCATGCGCTTGAAAGGGTGACGCGGTCTCGCTGCTCAAACGGCAGCTTCGTCCGCACAGCCGACCATCGAGACAACGCCCTCGAGGAATTGCCCGGCAACTCTCTGACTGCCCCACGCAGCCCCCCTCACCTCTCCCCCTCGAACCGGTAAATCGCCAACCCCCGCTCGCTCTCGTCGATCTCCAGCCTGCGATTGACCGGCGCGTGGGCGCGGCTGGCGCAGTGGGGGCGTTCGCACAGATAGCAGTTGATGCCGATGCCGGTCGGGGTGATCCGGTCGAGGTCGAGCCCCTCGGCATGGGCCAGCCGCGGCGCATAGGCGACGTCGCAGCCCAGCCCGATGGCCAGCCGCGTCGCGGTCTGGCCCAGCGTGCCGCCGTGCCGCGTCACGGTGCGGGCGATGGAGAGATACCACGCGCCGTCGGGCATGGAGATCACTTGCGTCTGCACCCGGTCGGGCGCCTCGAAGGCGGCGTGGATGTTCCACAAGGGGCAGGTGCCGCCGAAGGAGGAAAAGGGAAAGCGTCCGGCGCTGAACCGCTTGGAGATGTTGCCCGCCTGATCGACCCGCACGAAGAAGAAGGGGATGCCGCGCGCGCCCTCGCGCTGCAAGGTGGTCAGCCGGTGCGCCACCTGCTCGTAGCTGGTGCCGAAGCGGTGGCTGAGAAGCTCCACGTCGTAGCGCGCGCTTTCGCAGGCGGCGAGAAAGCGCCCGTAAGGCATCAGCAGCGCCGCGGCGAAGTAGTTGGCCAGCGTCACCCGCGCCAGCGCCAGCGCCGAAGGATCGCTCAGCCCCGAAGCCGCGAGCTCGTCGGCGATCTCCTGCCCGCGCTCCAGCCGCGCCAGCAGCACCGCCATCTGGAAGCGGCGGCTCGATTGGCCCAGGAGCTCCGACAGGCGCAGCTCGCCGCGATGCGCGACATGCTGGCGCAAGCGCCCCGCCATCACCTCGGAGGGCAGGATGCGCACCCGGATGCCATGATCGTGCAGCCGCTCGGTCAGCGCGGTGTGCGGCTCGCTCCGGTGCAGCTTCATCTCCTCGGCCATGGTCTCGGCGGCGCGGTCGAGCGCATCGACATGGTTGCGCCGCTCGAACAGCCAGGCCCGCACCGCCTGCACCGCCCGGCTGCCCTCCTCCAGCACCTCGACCTTGTCGCGATCCGCCAGCGGGTTGCTGTCGGACTGGCGCGACAGGACGAGCTGGCGGTAGCGGTCGTGCAGCCGCACCAGCGCCGCGGCGACGTTCGGCGCGGCCAAAAGCGCCTGTTCGAGCTCGACCCGGCCGATGCTGGCCTCCAGCGCGGGGTCCTTCAGCGCGGCGGCGAGATCGGCGGCGAGCTGCGCGTCGGTCTCGGGCGCAAGTTCGCTCACATTGATGTCGAAGGCCTCGGCCAGCCGCATCAGGAGCTTGGCCGAGGCCGGGCGCTGGTTGCCCTCCATCAGGGTCACGTAGCTCGATGAGACCCCGAGCCGCCCGGCCATCTGCGCCTGCGTCAGGCCGAGTGAGACCCGCAGCGCCTTGAGCCGGGGGCCGATCAGCAGCTTCTCACCGCGGTCGCCCATATCATACCTAACAAAGTTTCAAAGTTATGGCTTACATAACTTACATGATTACCCACTCGCAACAAAATTATGCTGCAACTGCGATATGACCATACTAACCTTACAGACAGAACAGGCGCCACACTCTCCCACCGGCGTCGCCAACAGGAAGGTCACGCAGATGTCTCTCGATCTCGTCCCCGCCCCCGCAGCCCCGAAGCCGGTCCTGCTGCGCGACGTGCCCGGCGCTTCCCGCGTCCTGACCGACGACGCGCTGGCGCTGGCCGCCGAACTTCAGACCCGCTTCGGCCCCAAGATGCAGGCGCTTTCCGTCGCCCGCGAACGGCGTCAGGAGTGCGCCGATGCGGGCCGCATGCCCGACTACCTCGAAGACACGGCCCATATCCGCAAGGGCATGTGGAGCTGCGCCCCCGCGCCCGAAGGCCTGCGCGACCGGCGCGTCGGCCTTGCCACCGCCGCCGAGGCCGGGGCGCTGGCCATGGCCCGCGACAGCGGCGCCACGACGCTGCTCGTCGATCTCGACGAGACCACGGCACCCGGCTTTGCCAATCTCGTCGCCGGCATCGCCGCGCTGACCGAGATGCAGGACGAGGCCACGCCAATGCTGATCCGTCCGCGCCCGCTGGAGCGCGACGAGCCGGCGCTCCTGATCGGCGGGCACCCGGTTTCGGCGGGGCTGTTCGACATGGCGCTCATCGCCACCCATCTCGCCGCACCGCTCGCGGAGCGCGGCATGGGGCCATGGCTGCAACTCGGCGGCATCGACAGCCACCGCGAGGCGCGGCTCTGGGCCGAGATCCTGCGGCTCGTCGAAGAGCGCACGGGGCTCGACACCGGCACGATCCGCGCCGAGGCCTCGATCGAAAGCGTCAATGCGGGCTTCGAGATGGACGAGATCCTGTCGGAGCTGCAGGACCGCGCGCTCGGGCTGACGCTGCGCCGCGCGCCGCTCACCGCCTCCTACCTGCGGCTGATGCGCGCCCATGCCGAGGCGGTCCTGCCCGCAAGGCTCGACCCCGAGGCCGCCTTCCTGGGCACCTGCGCCGCGCGCATGGTCAAGGTCGCGCATCGCCGGGGCACCCATGCCATCGCCGAAGCGCCCGACAGCGCCGATCCGGGCGATCTGCGCCGCCCGCTCGACGAGGGCTGCGACGGGCTCTGGCTCACCGCGCCTGAGCGGATCGACCCCGCCCGCGAGGCCGTCAGCCGCGCCCTGCCGGGGTCCCACCAGATCGGCCGCCCGCGCCAGTATTTCCGCATCAGCCCGGAGATGCTGCTGAAGCCCCATACCGGCCCCGTCACCGAGGCCGGGCTGCGCGGCACGGTCCATGTCGCCATCGGCGCGCTCGCCGCATGGATCGCCGGGCGCGGGCCGGTGCGGATCGACGATGCGCTGCACGGCCTCGCCTCCGCCGATCTGGCCCGCGCGCGGCTCGGCCAATGGCTGGCGCATGGCGCGATGGTCAAGATGGAGGCGGGCGACAGCCGCCGCATGACCGCCGACTGGCTGGCCGAGCTGATCCACGAGGAGATCGTGGCGCTGGTCGAATGGCTCGGCCCGCACAGCTTCCACCGCGGCCGCTACGCCTCTGCCGCGCGGATCGTGCAGGAGGCCGCCTGCGCCACCCCGCAGCCCGACCATGTCGCCCGGCTCGCCGCCCCGCTGCTCGACACGCTCGACTGACCCATGGCGCGGGGGGCGAAAGGCCCCCCGCGCCCCTCCTTCGAACCCCCACCAAGGACCAACACCATGACCGACATGACCCCTCCCGCCCGCAAGAGCTATGCCGAGCGCCGCGCCGCGCTGCAGTCGCGCTTTCCCGACGGCGCCGCCGCGGGCGGCATCGGCATAGACGACATCCTGCAGCTTCAGATGCAGAACACCTACAACACCCATCTCGACATCGCCCGCGACATGGCGAAGGTCATGCGCGCCGACATGGCCGCCTATGACGTCGACCCCGAGCATTTCACCCAGTCCCTGGGCTGCTGGTCGGGCTTTCACGCCCAGCAGATGATCCGCTCGGTCAAGCGCCTGCGCGGCACCACCAAGGGGGCTTACGTCTATCTCTCGGGCTGGATGGTCGCGGGTCTGCGCAACCGCTGGGGCCACCTGCCCGACCAGTCGATGCACGAAAAGACCGCCGTCGCTGATCTCATCGAGGAGATCTACGTCTCGCTGAGGCAGGCCGACGAGGTCGAGCTCAACGACCTGTTCCGCGCGCTCGACAAGGCGCGCGAGGCAGGCGACGCCGAGGCCGAGCGCGAGGCCGTCACCGCGATCGACAGCTTTGAAAGCCATGTCGTCCCGATCGTCGCCGATATCGATGCGGGCTTCGGCAACGAGCACGCGACCTACCTGCTCGCCAAGGAGCTGATCAAGGCGGGCGCCTGCTGCCTGCAGATCGAGAACCAGGTCTCGGATGCCAAGCAATGCGGCCACCAGGACGGCAAGGTCACCGTCCCGCGCGAGGATTTCATCGAAAAGCTGCGCGCCTGCCGCATGGCCTTCGAGGAGCTGGGCGTCACCGAAGGCGTGATCGTCGCGCGCACCGACAGCCTCGGCGCGGGGCTGACCCAGAAGCTCCCGGTGAGCCAGGCCCCCGGCGACCATGCCGCCGAATACCTCAAGTGGATCGAGACCGAGAGCTTCGACGGGCAGCCGACCGAAGGCGAGATCGCCATGTGGCGCGACGGCGGCTGGGCCAAGCCCGCGCGGCTTCCCAACGGTCTCGTGCGCTTCAAGGAGGGCACCGGCCGGGCGCGGGTGATCGAGGATTGCGTGGCCTCGCTCAATGATGGCGGCGCGGACCTGATCTGGATCGAGACCGATACCCCCAACGTCGCCGAGATCGCGGGCATGGTCGAGGAGATCCGCCAAAAGGCGCCCCACGCCAAGCTGGTCTACAACAACTCGCCCTCCTTCAACTGGACGCTGAACCTGCGCAAGCAGGTCCGGGCCGACTGGATCGAGGCCGGCAAGATCGCCGAAGCCGATTACCCGGATGGCACCCAGCTCATGAAGGCCGAGTTCGACGAGACCGATCTGGGCCGCGAGGCCGATGCCCGGCTCAAGCGGTTCCAATACGACATCTCGACCAAGGCGGGCGTGTTCCACAACCTGATCACCCTGCCGACCTTCCACCTTACCGCCAAATCGGTGGACGAGCTGTCGCGCGGCTATTTCGGCGAGGACCGGATGCTGGCCTATGTCGCCACCGTGCAGCGCGAGGAAATCCGCCGCGGCATCTCGGCGGTGAAGCACCAGCACGAGGTCGGCTCGGATCTGGGCGACAGCTTCAAGGTCATGGTCGGCGGCGATCGCGCGCTCAAGGCGGGCGGCCACGCCAACACGATGAACCAGTTCGCGGCCGAATGAGAGCATCCGCCGGTCGGGCCTGACCGGCGGGGCAAGGAGAACCGGGCCGGGGTGCTGCACCCCGGCCCGGTTTTCGTCAGGCGGCGGTGTCGGTGCCCGCCCTGGCCGAACTCTCGGCCAGGGCCGGGGCGGCGGCGCTGGCCTCGTAGGCGGCCCCGGCCCGCGTGGCGCTTTGCAGCGCGATCGGCGCAAGGCCGCCCCCCTCGGAGGCGGCACCGATCGCGGTGACGAGGCTTTGCTGGCGGCTCGTCTCCTGCAACCGGATCGCCGCGGCGCGCGCGGCGGCGACATCCGACATCTCGGCCTCTTCGGGCGCGGTGTCTTCGGCGGTCTTCGGGGCTTGTGTCGCGGCATCGGGCGCGTCTTGCTTCGTGGCCTGCGGCGCGTCTGCGTCGGCCTTGGCAGCCCCCGCTTCGGCCCCTTGCACGGCAGCGGCGGTCGTCCCGGTCACGGCCATGTCCGCGCTGGCGGTCACCGTCTCGGCGCCTTTCACGGCGGCATCGGTCGCCTCGGCCACGGCCGCGCCCGCCTTGGCGGCGACCGCATCGGCGCTTGGAGGGACGGCGGCGGGGTCTGTGGCTGCCTTGGCCGTGGCAAGAACCGCCTTCGCGGCCTCCGGCGCGGCGCTTTTTCGCGCCGCCTCGGAGATCTCGATGCGGATGGCCGGTTCGGCCCTGGATGCCGTTTCGGGCGCCTTGTTCCGATCCGGCGCCGGTTGCTCAGCGCCTTTTCCGGCCTTGGCCTTGTGCGCCTCCATCAGCGCGGAGAACGCGGCCTTCCAGTCGATGCGGGAGCCGGCGGTATTGAAAGAGAGTGGCATGTCGAACCTCTTGTGGGTGCGTGTCCGCTCAAATGAGGCTCGGATTGCGGCAGAATTTCTGCCGCAATGTGCCTATACCAAAGCACTAGTCCTTTTGTTCAGGTCGGAGGGCGCCATGCCCTCCCCAAAAGCCGCGCCGCCGCGGGGCTAGCCGACCCGTTCGAGCAGGCTGACATAGCTCGTCACCGCCGCGCCGCCCATGTTGAACACCCCGGCGAGCCGGGCGTCGGGCACCTGCATGCCGCCCGCCTCGCCCATCAGCTGCATCGCCGCCATCACATGCATCGACACGCCCGTCGCCCCGATCGGGTGGCCCTTGGATTTCAGCCCGCCGGAGGGGTTCACCGGCAGCCGCCCGCCCTTGAGCGTCACGCCCTCCTCGATCACCCGGTGCCCCTGACCGGGGGCGGCAAGGCCCATCGCCTCGTATTCCAGAAGCTCGGCGATGGTGAAGCAGTCATGCGTCTCCACCAGCGACAGGTCGTCGAGCGTCACGCCGCCCTGTTCCAGAGCCTTGGCCCAAGCGCGCTTCGGCCCCTCGAAGGCCAGCACGTCGCGGCGGCTCATGGCGAGGATGTCGTTCACATGCGCCCGCGCCCGCACCGCGATGGCGCGGCGCATCGACTTCGCGGTCTCCTCATCGGCCAGCACCAGCGCCGCCGCCCCGTCGGAGACGAGCGAGCAATCGGTGCGCCGCAAGGGGGCCGCGACATAAGGGTTGCGGTCGGTCACCGCGTTGCAGGCCTCGAAGCCGAGATCCTTGCGCAGATGCGCATAGGGGTTCTCGACGCCGTTGGCGTGGTTCTTGGCGGCGATCCGGGCCAGCGCCTCGGAGCGGTCACCGTACTTCTGGAAATAGCCCTGCGCGATCCGCCCGAAGATGCCCGCGAAGCCGCCCGGCGTGTCGCCCTCCTCGGCGCGCCAGGAGCAGCCCAAGAGGATGTCGCCCACCTCCGCCCCCGGCGTCGCGGTCATCTTTTCGGCCCCGACGACAAGCGCGATGCGCCCCCGCCCCGCGGCGATGAAATCCATCGCACCGTTGAGCGCGGCCGAGCCGGTGGCGCAGGCGTTCTCGTAGCGCGTGGCGGGCGCGTGGCGCAGCCCGTCATGGCCCATCGCCACCAGCGAAGCCTGGAAATCCTGGTCGGAAAAGCCGTTGTTGAACACACCGACAAAGACCCCGTCGACCTCCTCGGCGCCTATGCCCGCATGCTCCAGCGCAGGCCCCGTCACCTCCGCCATCAGCGCCGCGGTATCCGCCGCCGCGCTCTTTCCGAAGACGCTATGCGCCCAGCCCACGATCTGCGCCTCGGCCATGTCATCCCTCCTGCTCGACCCGCCGCGGCTGCGGCTGCCCGCATGCTCGATCACGGCGCAGCGTTTGGCAAGGCTTGCGCGCCGGGGCCGACCAGGCAGGGGGCGGAGCAGCGGTCAGACGAATTCGAGCGCGGAATCGACGATGGCGAGCTTGGTGTTGCGAATGGTCGCGACAGGCACGTCGTCCTGATACAGCTCGACCGACCGGCCGTCGCGCACCAAGCGCACCTCGTCCTCGTCGAAACCGATGAGCTGCACGCCGTCGTTCCGGCGAAGGTCGAAAACCGTATCGTCCTCGCCTTCGACGGCGTAGCGCGTGTCGAAGACGGAGACATCCACCCCCTCCCCGCCATGCAACCTGTCGCGCCCCGTCTCGCCCTCGAGGCGGCCCGTGCCAGACCGAAGAACAACCATCGGGATGGTTTCTCCGGCCGCATCATTGCGGGTCCCGCGACGTCATTTCTTCCGGTGGAGTGGGACAGTTGGCGCCAAACCGACCCGGCGCGATGCCGCTGCGGACGTGTCATGCGCCGTGCCGCGCCGGCGGCCCGCGCGCGCAGCGCGGCGCCCGTGGCGGGGTTCGCAGCAGGAACCACGCGTCATGCGGCGCCCTCCCCCCTATCTGCGACGCATCCCATGCTCCAGTATCGGGCATAAGCCGCACAGGAGTGACCGATGACCGACGCCCCCGCCCCCTCCAAGCTCGCCATGGTGCCCTTCGTCTCCGTCGCGCAGATGATGGAAATGGTGAACACCATCGGGCCCAGACAGATGATGGCCGAGCTGGCCGAGTACATCGAGACCGATTTCCGCCGCTGGGAGCTGTTCGACAAGACGCCGCGCGTGGCGAGCCATTCGCCCGAGGGGGTGATCGAGCTGATGCCGACCTCGGATGGCGAGACCTACGGCTTCAAATACGTCAACGGCCACCCCTCGAACCTGCGCCGCGGGTTCCAGACCGTCACCGCCTTCGGCGTTCTGGCCCGCGTCGACAATGGCTACCCGATTCTCCTGTCGGAAATGACGGTGCTGACCGCGCTGCGCACCGCCGCCACCTCCGCCGTCGCGGCGCGCCATCTCGCGCCCGAGGGAGCGAAGACCCTCGCCCTGATCGGCGCCGGCGCGCAATGCGAATTCCAGGCGCTGGCCTTCCAGGAAATGATCGGCATCGAAAAGGTGCGGATCTACGACATCGACCCGGCGGCGACGCAGAAGGCGGTGGCCAACCTCGCCGATAGCGGACTAGATGTGACCGCCTGCGACAGCGGCGAAGAGGCGGTCGCGGGGGCCGAGATCATCACCACCTGCACCGCCGACAAGCAGTATGCCACGATCCTGACCGACAACATGGTCGGGCGCGGTGTCCACATCAACGCCATCGGCGGCGACTGCCCCGGCAAGACCGAGCTGCATCGCGACATCCTGCTGCGCTCGGACATCTTCGTCGAATACCCCGAGCAGACCCGCATCGAGGGCGAAATCCAGCAGCTCGACCCCGATCATCCCGTGACCGAGCTGTGGGAGGTCATCACCGGCAGGAAAGAGGGCCGGCGCGGCGCCGACCAGATCACCCTGTTCGACAGCGTCGGCTTCGCGACCGAGGATTTCTCGGCGCTGCGCTACGTGCGCGATCAGCTCGACCGCACCGGGCATTATTCGATGCTCGACCTCCTCGCCGACCCGGACGACACGCGCGACCTGTTCGGCATGGTGCGCCGCGCCAAGGGCTAGAACAGATCGAGGAGCGTCACGCCGGTCGGCTCGAAATCGGAAATGTTGCCGGTCACCACCGTCGCCCCGCGCGCCAGCGCGGTGGCGGCGATCATCAGGTCGGCGCCGCCATGGCCGATCCCGGCCGAAAGCCGCCCCCAGATCCGCGCCTCCTCGGCTCCGAAGGGCAGGATGCGGTCGGCGAAGAGCCGCGTGGTCCGGTCGAGCCAGCCGCGCAGATCGGCGGCGAAGCCCGGGTCGCGGCCCTCCTGCCGGGCGATGCCGCGCTCGATCTCGCCCAGCGTGACGGTGCTGAGGAACAGCGCCTCCTCGGGCTGGGCGCGCAGCCATGCCGCCACGGAGGGCGCACGGCCCGCGCGCCGCACCGCCGAGATCACGCTGGTGTCGAGGATATAGATCAAAACGCGACGTCGCGGGGCCGCGCCTGCAGCCGGTCCTCGCCCGCCTCCATGCCGGGAAAATCCAGCAGGTGATCGGCGAAGCTGCCCCGCTCGGCGCCCGCCGCCGCTACCAGCCGCGCGTATTCCGCAGCGGAAAGGACCACGACCGCGGGCTTGCCGCGCCGGGTCACCTCCTGCGGCGCGCCGGCGAGCGCGGCGTCGACCACCGCGCTGAACCGGTTCTTGGCATCCTGAAGACTCCACATGGCCGCCACTCCTGTCTAGATACCTGTCTAGATAGGAGCGACGGGGGCCGCGATCAAGCCCCCTGCCCCCCCCCGGTACCAGCGCACCAGAGCACGGCGGTCCTCATCCGAGATTTCGGTGATGTTGGCGGGCGGCATGGCGTGGCTCACCCCGGCCTGCAGGTAGATTGCGCGCGCGTTCTGGGCCACGTCCTGCGGCGTCTCCAGCACCACGCCCTTGGGCGCCCAGCGGATGCCGTCCCAAACGGGCTCGCGCGCGTGGCACATCGAGCAGCGGCCGATCACGATCTGCTCGGCCTCGTGAAAGCCCTGGGCCTCGGCGAAGCGCGTCTCATAGGCGGTCATGGGCCGCGCCTCGGCCTCCTCGTAGGAGCCCCACATCGGCGCGGTCGAGAGCCAGGCGAGGATCAGGAACAGGATGACCGTGACGCCCCAGGTCCAGTGCGGGCCCGTGCCGGTGGCGTGCATGGTGTTGAAGTAGTGCCGGATCGTCACGCCCATCAGGAACACCAGCGACGCGATGATCCACGAATACTCGGTCCCGAAGGCGAGCGGGTAGTGGTTCGACAGCATCAGGAACACGACCGGCAGCGTCAGGTAGTTGTTGTGGGTCGAGCGCAGCTTGGCGATCTTGCCGTATTTCGGATCGGGCTTGCGGCCCGCCTTGAGGTCGGCCACCACGATGCGCTGGTTGGGCATGATGATCAGGAACACGTTGGCCGTCATGATCGTCGCGGTGAAGGCACCGAGATGCAAAAGCGCGGCGCGCCCGGTGAAGATCTGGTTGTAGCCCCAGCTCATCGCCACCAGCAGCGCGAAGAGAAGCACCATCAGAAGCGTCGGCCGCTCGCCCAGACCCGATTTGCACAGCCGGTCATAGACCAGCCAGCCGATGGTCAGCGAGCCCGCCGAGATCAGGATGCCCTGCCAGACCGCGAGATCGGCCTTGGAGGGATCGATGAGATAAAGCTCCGCCCCGACCCAGTAGACGATCATCAACAGCGCCGCGCCCGAAAGCCATGTCGCGTAGCTCTCCCATTTGAACCATGTCAGATGCTCGGGCATGGCGTCGGGCGCCACGAGAAACTTGCGGATATGGTAGAAGCCGCCGCCATGCACCTGCCATTCCTCGCCATGCGCGCCGGGCGGCAGGTCGGGCGCCTTCCTGAGCCCGAGATCGAGCGCCACGAAATAGAAGCTCGACCCGATCCAGGCGATGGCGGTGATGACATGGAGCCAGCGCACGGCGAAGCCGGCCCAGTCCCACAGGATAGCAAAGTCGTGCATCTCGTCCCCTCGTTCTGCCGAAGGCCAGTCTAGCCAGTGCCGCGCCTCGCCGCCAAGCGGCCAGCGCGCCAAGCAGCTTCAAACGAAACCGGACAATCCTCGACCGGGCACCGATAGAAGGCGGATCAGATGCCGTAATGCGCGCGGTACCAGGCGACGAAGCGCGCCACGCCCTCGTCCAGCGGGGTCTTGGGCAGCGGCCCGATCAACGCCTCCTGCAGCCGCGTGTCGGCCCATGTCGCGGGCACGTCGCCGGGCTGCATCGGCAGCGCGTTGCGCCGCGCGCGGCGGCCCGTCGCCGCCTCGATCGCGGCGATGAAATCGCCGAGCCGCTGCGGCGCGCCGTGGCCGAGGTTGACCACCCGCCAGGGCGCGACCGGGCTCAGGCTGTCCTGGGCGACCGGTTCGCCGCGCGCGCCGGGCGGCGCGGGCGGCGCATCGGCGAGCCGCACCAGACCCTCGACCAGATCCTCGACGAAGGTGAAATCGCGCCGCATGTCGCCGTGATTGTAGACGTCGATCGGCGCGTCATCGAGGATCGCGGCGGTGAACTTGAACAGCGCCATGTCGGGCCGCCCCCATGGCCCGTAGACGGTGAAGAAGCGGAACATGGTCGAGGGGATGCCGTAGAGATGCGCATAGCTGTGCGCCATCGCCTCGCCCGCCTTCTTGGTGGCGGCATAGAACGACATCGGCGCATTGGCACCCATCGCCTCGGCGTAAGGCATCTGCGCCTCGGCGCCATAGACCGATGAGGAGGAGGCGAACATCAGGTGGCGGCAGGGGTGGCGGCGCAGCGCCTCCAGAAGCCTGAAGCTGCCGGTGATGTTGGCGTCGAGATAGGTCTCGGGCGCGTCGATCGAATGGCGCACCCCGGCCTGACCGGCCAGATGCACGACGATCTCGGGGCGCAGCCTTGCGACCAGATCCTCGATCAGCCCCGGCGTCTCGACCCGGCCCTCGGCCTCGGTGAAGCCCGGCCCCGCCAGCCGCGCATGGCGCGCGCGCTTGAGCGCCACGTCGTAGTAATCGGTGAAGGCGTCGAGCCCGGTGACCTGCGCGCCCTCGGCCAGCAGCCGCGCGCAGAAGTGATAGCCCACGAAGCCGGCCGATCCGGTGACGAGGATGCGCGGCGCGCGGGGCACGAAAGGGTCGGACATCTGCGGCGCTCCGGGGGGGGTCGATGGGGCATGTGACGGCGCGTGCGCAGGGCACGGACCCCGCGCCATTACCCCGGCCGGGCCGGGGGATGCAACGCGCGTATCGCTCAACTGTCCTTATGCCCTGCCGTGCCAGTCTCGCGCCGACCCAACCGCATGAGGACGCCATGCCGCAGATCTCGGCCATCCTGTCGCTGCCCTATATCCAGCCGGTCAGGCGCAGAAACACGTCACCCATAACGAGGCGCTCAAGCGGCTCGACGCGCTGGTGCAGCCGGTGGTGGCCGACCGCGACCGCACCGCCCCGCCCGCCGCACCCGGGCCGGGCGCGCGCCACCTCGTGGCGCCGGGCGCAAGCGGCGACTGGGCCGGCCATGCGGGCAAGATCGCGATCTGGGACGGCAACGCCTGGTACTTCGAGACCCCCCTGCCCGGCTGGCAGGTCCATTGCCTGGCCGAAGACGAGGATCTGCGCTTCGGTGCCTCGGGCTGGCACGCTGCCTCCGGGCGGGGGCGCGGGGCCGCGCATCTGGGCCTCAACGCCGAGGCCGACGCCACCGACCGGCTCAGCCTTTCGGCCCCCTCGACGCTGCTCAACCACGAGGGCGAAGGCCACCGGCTCAAGATCAACCGCGCGGGCGGCGGCGACACCGCCTCCTTGCTGTTCCAGACCGGGTTTTCCGGCGGGGCGGAGATGGGGCTCGCGGGCGAGGCGGATTTCTCGTTCAAGACCAGCGCCGACGGCGCGGGCTGGACTACGGCGCTGCGGCTTTCCGCCGAGGATGGCAGGGCCTCGGGCGCGGCGGTGCAGTCCGATCCGCTCGACGCGACACCGGGGCGGCTCCTGGCGGTGGGGGGCTTCGGCCTTGGTGCCATGGCGGCCCCGGTGGCTGCCGATGCCGATGCCGCGCTCACCGGCGGCAGCTTCGCCCGCCCCCGGCACGCCCGCGGGGGCCACGGGGGCGGGTCTGCTCACCGTCGCGGCGCAGGGCGCGGGCGAGGCCGTGCAGCGGCTCCATGAGACCGCGACGGGCCGGGTCTGGCGCCGCGCCCGCTCGGGCGGGATCTGGCAGGGCTGGCGGAGCGAGATCGGCCAGGCCGATCTCGTCGGGCCGGTCTCCTTTGCGGGCGGATTGCCGGATGGGGCGGTGTTCGAAAGCGCCGGGGCCACCGGGGGCCGCTACCTGCGCCTCGCCGACGGCACCCAGATCGCGCAAGCCGATGCGGCGCTGTTCGCCCGGATCTCGGCCGACCGGCTCGAACATGTCTGGAGCTTTCCCGTCCCCTTCGCCGAAAGCCCGCAGATCATCGCCACCCTGCCCGGCGCGGAGGGGGATTTCACCAGTCTGTCGCCGGGCGATCTCGCGCCGCTGATGCAGGAGGCGGGCACCGCCTCCGCCGCGCTGAAGCTGCCGCGCGCCGCGGGTGCGGCGGTGTTCGCGGCGGGCGCGCAGGTCGCCAATGTCAGGCTCGTCGCGCTCGGCCGCTGGAGCGCCTAGAAGCTCACGCCGACCCGGCTGGCGAGCCCGAGGCTGCTGCCCAGCAGGCCGAAGATCGTCTGCGCCGAGGTCACCGGGCTTTCGGTGGCATAGACCAGGTCGCCGGGGAGGATCTCGAACTCCCCGGCGCTGAACAGCCCGTCGGCCGAGGTCAGGTCGATGGTGAAGACGACGCGCTCGTGATCGGGCCCCTTCGCGCCGGGCGCCACCGCCTGCGGCGGATAGCGACGCAGCACGAGGATGCCGCCCGGATCGGCGCGGCTTTCGGCCACGCCGCCGATGATCGCCATCGCCTCCAGCGCGTCGAGCCGGTCCTGGTCGAAGTAATGCACGCTCTCGCTGCCCGCCGCGCCGAGCGAGAGGAACTTGCGGTCATCGGCCTCGATATGCACCTTGTCGCCGCCTTCGAGCGTGGTGTCGAGCCGCGGGTTCTCCAGCAGCCGCTCGACCGACGTGCCATAAAGCCGCCCGTCGCGGTTCAGCCGGATCTGCGGGTTGCGCAGCGAACTTGCGACACCGCCGCCCTCGGCGATCAGCCCCAGCACGGTGAAATCGCTGTCGGGCAGCGGGTAGCTGCCGGGCTGGGCCACGCCGGAGACGAGGCTCACGGTGTTCTGCCGCCCCTCGCTGAAGTCGAGCTGCACCTGCGCCGATGGCGTGACCTCGACATATTCCGCCTCGATCCGGTCGCGCGCCGTCTCGGGGCTCATGCCCGAGACCTTGATGGTGCCGACATAGGGCAGAAACACCGTGCCGCCCGCGCCGACCCGCTGCTGCGGCAGCGCCACGAAGCGCTGGCCCGGCGTGGTCAGCAGGCCGTTCTCCTCGGTGCTCCAGATCGTGATGTCGATGCTGTCGCCCGGCGCGATGATCCGCGTCTCGGGCTGGTCGACCCGGTCGATCCAGGAATGCCGGGTGCCGCCATGGCTGGGCCATGCGGCATAGACCGGCAGCAGCGCGCGGGTCACCGGTGCGACGGTGAAATCGCGCAGCGCCGGATCGTCGGCAACCTGCGTCTGCAGGATCTCGCTGCGCAGCGCCGCGCCCCGTGGCAGGTTGGAACACCCCGCGGCAAGGAAGATGAGCCCGACGAGAACGGGAATGCGCAGAGGTGCCATGAGGGATCCGGTGCCTGCCTTGTTTTGCGCCAACCTATCGCAGCGGCAGGCATATGGAAACACCGTCGCGCGCGGTCAGATCAGGTTCCAGCCCGATTGCGCGGCATAGAGCATCGTCCATGGCAGGATCACGAGATTTTCCAGCGGCCCGTTCACCTTGACGAGCCGCACCCCGGCCTTGCCGTCGCGCAGCGGCCAGAAAAGCGGCACGCCCGCGCCCCGGATCTTGAAGCGCGGCCCCTGCCCGAAGCTGATCGCGTCGGCGGCCAGGTGGGTGGCGATCCCGGCCCCGAGCGCAACGGCCACCGGCGGCGAGACCATCCAGACCGGCGCCATGGCCAACGCCGCGAAGAGCAGCGAATGCGTGCCGCCGCGATGGCCGAACACCGCGAAGACCAGCTTCGAGACCGGCCAGAACCGGCGGCCGAGCTTGCTGTAGGGCGTGTCGAGATCCGGCAGGATCGAGCCCAAGAGCGCCGCCGCCATGATCGGCAGGCCGAGCGCCGGGGTCGTCCCCGCCAGATGCACCCCCGCCACGGCCCCGAACGCCAGATGTGTCCGCCCCATCATCGCCGCCGATTCGCCTTTCGTTCCCGTTTCGCGCCCCCGATGGACGAGATGGGCCGCGAAGGCCAGAGACGGCCCGCCTCAGCGCGCGGCTTCGGGCAGGAACTCGTAATAGAAGACGTCGCTGTCGATGAAGCGGTAGAGCGCGTCGGCCCCGGCGGGGCGATGCACCGGAAAGTTGCGCCCGCGCTCGCGCGCCTCGCCGAGCAGCGCCTCGACCGCGGCCTTGCTGCCCGCGCCCCAGACGCCGTCGACCGGCCCGGTCAGCAGTCCCGCATCGCGCAGCCGCCCCTGAACGTTGCGCCGCCGGTAATCGGGCAGCCGCGCGAAACCCTCGGCGATGCCCTCGGCGCGCTCTTCGGCATGGCTGCCCTCATCCTCGTCCGTTTCGGCCGAGGGGGCCTGCTGCGCGGTCGCCGCCTCGCGCCCGAGGGCGGCGCGCAGATCCGACAGGACCTGCGTCTCGTCGCTGCCCGCGGCGGGCGGCGTCGCCGCGGCGCGGCTCTCGGCGCGAAAGATGCCGATGCTGGTGAGCAGCTGGCGCTCGATGCAGGCGGTGTCGCTGCCGCACTGCTCGCGGCGTTCGAGCTGGATGTCGGCGATGCGCCGCGCCTCGGTCTCGCCGACCGTCCGGGCCAGCTCCTCATAGACGCCGGCCATGCGCAGTTCGAGATCCGCAAGCCCCGGATTGGCGCAGATCGCCCGCTCGGTCGCGCTGCGCGCATCGCTGCAATCGAAGGAGGGCTGCGCCTGCGCCAGCCCGGAGGACAGGAGCATGGCCGGGGCCATCGCCGCGAGAAACAGGGGAAACCGTCTGGCTGTGGTCATGGTCGTGCTCCTTGCTGCATCCTTTGCTGCCACAAGCCCCGCCGCCCGCGCGCTGTTCCCGTCGGCCCTGATTGCTGCGCAGCGGCGCGGGTGGCATAGTCCTGCCAGCCCCATGACGAACAGGACGACAATGCCCCCCATATTCGGAACAAGCGGTCTGCGCGGTCTGGTGACCGAGCTGACCGACGATCTGGTCCATGCCCATATCCGGGCCTTTCTCGCCGCCTGCCCGCATGGCGGCACGGTGCATGTCGGGCGCGATCTGCGCGACAGCTCGCCGCGCATTGCCGCGACCGTGATCGACGCCATCCGCGGCGCGGGTCTGGCTGCGGTCGATTGCGGCGCGGTGCCGACCCCGGCGCTGGCGCTTTCGGCCATGGCGCGCGGCCATGCGGCGGTGATGGTCACCGGAAGCCACATCCCCGCCGACCGAAACGGGCTCAAATTCTACCTGTCCGGCGGGGAGATCGCCAAGAGCGACGAGACGGCGATCCTCGACGCCCTCCGCACAGGCGGCGCGCCCGACGCGGCCCAGGGCTCGCTCGAGCAGGACCCGGATTGCGCCGCGCGATATGTCGCGCGCTATGTCGACGGCTTCGGCGCCGAGGCGCTGTCGGGGCTCAGGATCGGGGTCTACGAGCACAGCAGCGTCGCGCGCGACACGCTGGGCGAGATCGTCGAGGGGCTCGGGGCCGAGGCGGTGCGCCTCGCGCGCTCCGACAGCTTCATCCCCGTCGACACCGAGGCCGTCGACCCCGACACGCGCGCCGCGCTGGCGGGCTGGGCCGATGAGCACGCGCTCGATGCGATCATCTCGACCGATGGAGATGCCGACCGACCCATGGTGGCGGATGCGCAGGGCGCGATGATCCCCGGCGACGTTCTGGGCCCGCTCACCGCCCGGCTCCTGGGCGCACGGATCGTGGTGACGCCGGTCTCCTCCAACACGCTGATCGACCGTGTGGACGGGATCGAGGTCCGGCGCACGCGGATCGGCTCGCCCTTCGTCATCGCGGGCATGGAGGCGGCATTGGCCGAGAACGCCTCGGCCGCCGTGGTTGGATACGAGGCCAATGGCGGGTTCCTGCTGGGCTTTGCCGCGCGCGGGCCGAACGGCGCGCTCGCCCCCCTGATGACCCGTGACGCGGTGTTGCCCATCGTGGCGCCGCTGGCGGCGGCGCGGGCCGAAGGCCGGGGGCTGGCGCAGTTGGCCGCGCGGCTGCCGCCGCGCTTCACCGCCGCCGACCGGCTGCAGGAGGTGCCGTCAGAGCGCTCCATGGCGCTGATCGAAACGCTGCGCCGGAACCCGGACGCCCGCGCCGCTTTCTTCGACACCGGCAGCGCCGAGGCCGGGATCGACGAGACCGACGGGCTGCGGGTGACCTTCGCCAATGGCGAGATCGTGCATCTGCGCCCCTCGGGCAACGCGCCCGAATGCAGGCTCTATACCGAGGCCGACAGCCCGGATCGGGCGCAGGCGCTGCTGGCGCATCACCTCGACCGGCTGGCCGCACGGCTGCGCGAGGCGGGCTGAGACCGCAGGCGGGGCCTTGCCCGGCCCCGCCTCCCCCGGCATTAGGCGGATCGCCCCCCCGCCCCCACATGCGGGTCATGACAGCAGGAGAGTCCCATGTCCGAAAAATCCATCTATGACGGCCTGACCATGCTCGGCGGCACTACCGTGCAGCCGCAATCGCCCGAGGAGGCGGTGCTCGAGCGTGTGCCCAACCCGCAATCCGACGTCGATTACGCCGTGCGCTTCACCGCGCCCGAATTCACCTCGCTCTGCCCGCTGACCGGCCAGCCCGATTTCGCGCATCTCGTGCTCGACTACGTGCCGGGCGACTGGCTGGTGGAAAGCAAATCGCTCAAGTTGTTCCTGACATCCTTCCGCAACCATGGCGCGTTTCACGAAGACTGCACCGTCTCGATCGCGCGGCGTCTGGTCGACACGCTTTCGCCCCGCTGGCTGCGCTTGGGCGGCTACTGGTATCCGCGCGGCGGCATTCCGATCGACGTGTTCTACCAGACCGGCGAGCCGCCCAAGGGCGTCTGGATTCCGGATGCGGGCGTGCCGGGCTATCGTGGCCGCGGTTGACAGCGATAGGTACGCTTGCGCACAGTGGTGACCCGGCGTAAGGCGCGCTCTGGAAATCGCCATGCTGTCGCGCGACGCTCGTTTTGCGGCTGCGGCATGACCGGTCCGGGGAACGGCGTGGCGACGCATGACAATTGAACGGCCGGGCCCCCGCCCGGGTCCGGCCGAGCGGCTCTGTGAAAGGGAGTACCAGATGGCAGACGATCGCGAAGAGCGGATCCGCAAGCGCGCCTACGAATTGTGGGAGCGCGACGGATCGCCCGAGGGCCAGAACGACGCGCATTGGCACGAGGCCGCGCGCGAGATCGACGCGCAGATGCAGGATGAGAGCCGCAGCGCCGGCGATGCCGGCCCCGAGCCCGAGGTCCACAAGAGCGACGAGGACAATTCCGGCCCCGGCACCCCCGAGCCGCCGAGCCGCGCCAAGACGCCGCGCAAGAAGGCGGCGAGCAAACCCGATGAGAGCGGCGAGGCCAAGCCTGTGCGCAAGACGGCGTCGAAGGCGGCGGCCAAGACGACCAAGGCCCCGGCCCGCGCCACCAAGCCGCGCAAACCGCGCGCCAAGAAGGGCGAGGCGCCGGACGGCACCGGCTGAGAGCCGCCAAGCCGCCCTAAGCATCAGGGCCGGTTCCCCGCGGGGAACCGGCCCTTTTTCATTCGCCGTCGAGCGCCTCGAAAAAAGCCTCGAAGGCGCGTTGCAGCCGCGCCCGGTCGAGCGCCGAGAAATCCCGCGCCAGCCGGAGCTCGACCCGCCCGTCGGAGGCGGCGATCCGCGCCTCGCCCTCGGGCTGCGGCAGCCGCAGCATCGTCTTGGAGACCGATTTGGGCCGCGGCTTCACGATCTTGGGCGCACGGTGGATGAAATCCTTGAGCACCGCGATCTCGGTCTCGGCATCGCGCTCGGGGGCGCGGTCGAGCATGGCGATCAGGTCGTCGCCGAGGAGCGGGTCGGCGTCGATGATCTTGAACAATTCCAGCCCCAGCGCCCGCGGCATCGCCTCGGGATAGCGGATCTTGCCCTTGGCGCGCTCAAGCACCCGGGTGAAGCTGCGGATATAGCTGCGCTTTTGCTTGAGCGCCGAAGCATAGAGCTCGGAGACGGCGTCATGCGGCTTGGTCCCGGTCTCCCTGGCATAGTTCAGCGCAAGCTGCGCCATCTCGCCGAACGAGATGTCCTTTCGCACCAGGTTCTCGTCAACCATCTTGCGATAGAGCTCGCGCACCGGTTCCCCGCGGGGAACCATCGCGGCGGGGATGCGGGCATAGCGCGAATCGCCGGTCTGCTCATAAAGCTCGCGAAAGGCGGAAAGGCGGCGGAAGCCCTGGATCAGCTCATAGCCGCCCAGCCCGTCCTGCTCGACCCGGATCGGGTTCGACAGGCCGATCTCCTGGATCGAAAGCTTCAGCTCTTCCAATTCGGGGTCGCGCGCCTTGGCGCGGTCGCGGACAAGCTTGGAGCATTTCACCGCGTCCGTGGCGACGAGATCGGTGATCAGGCCGAGCTTCTTCAGCCGCACATGCTCATGCGCCAGCTCGTCGTTTTCGGCCCGGATCGCGGCTTCGGCCTCGGCCCGGCCGCGCGCGGCATCCGCCGTCTCGGTGATCGCCGAGGCCATCGGGCCGCGCCGCGCCGGTGGCTGCGGCGCGGATGGCGGTGCCGGATCGGGCGCCGGGTTCCCCGCGGGGAACCGCTCGGATGCCTCCGGTTCGGGCTGGTCGGGGGTGAAGTCTATGTCGAAGACGCTGCGCTTCTTGGCCATCTCAGTCCTCCAGCTGGTCCCACGCCGCCACGAGGGTGGCGCGGAACTCGTCATAGGCGCGATCGAAGGAAGCGCGGGCGCGCCGCCATGTCTCGCGGGTCATGTTGCGATAGTCGATCTCGTAGACCGAGCTCAGGAACCGCCCCGACTGTTCGACCGCGCGGGTCATCTCGATCGGGTGCTCGGCCACTTGTGGACCGAAGACCTTGTGAAAGGCCTGCTGCATCGCGCGGTGCAGGTCGTTGTTCGGCTCGAACCGGGTGAGCAGGAAGCGGATGTCGGCGAAGTGCTTGTCGGGCTCGGTGCCCGGCGGCACCGCGCCGCGAAACCGGCCCAGATCCTCCAGCGCCTCGGCCAGCTGGCCGATGAAGGAGGTGGTGCTGTCATACTCCCAATAGCCGGGGCCGGAGGGGATATAGAGCACGTCGGCGGCGAAGACCGCGTTCATCGACTGGTAGCCGATGGCGGGCGGGCAGTCGAAGATGACGATGTCATAGGTGTCCTCGGGCAGCTGATCGAGGTAGCGATCGACCGCGGCGAAGAAGGACCATTCGGGGTTGAGGTGCCGGTACTGCGCGGAGGCGAATTCGACGAAGGCGGCATTGGCGCAGGAGGGCACGAGGTCGATCGTCGGCCAGGAGGTCGGCTTGATGAAATCGGTGACGCGCAGATCATCGAGCCCCATGCCGGTGACCGAAGCGGGCAGCTTGCGCTCGGGCAGGGCGGTGCCGCTTTCCGCGCCGCGCCCGGCGGCGTTCATTCGCGCGGTCTCGCGGATGAGGTCGCGCGCCATGATGCCCCAGACGGTGTATTCCTCGGCCACGTCCGACAGCCCCATCGAATGCGACAGCGTCGCCTGCGGATCGAAGTCGACGCAAAGCACGCGGTAGCCGTCGAGCGCCGCGGCATGGGCGAAGTGCAGCGCCACGGTCGACTTGCCGGCGCCACCCTTGAAGTTGGCGACGGCGGCGCGGATCGCCCGCTTGCCCTGCGGCCGGGGCGGCAGCAGCGGCTTGTTCTTGTGGCGCAGCCGGCGGCGCAGCTCGTTGATCTCGTCGAGGCTGTACCAGCGCTGCCGGCCATCCTCCTCGACATGGCCCTGCGGCAGCGACGGATCGGCGGCGAGCCGGCCGCGGAAGGTCGAGGGGTTGAGCCCGAGGATCAGCTCGGCCACCTCCCAGCTCGAAAAGCGGCGCAGCTTCTTCTCGTTCTCCGGCGAGAAGGTCTGCTGCCGGATGAAGCCCTGCATCTTGAGCGACTGCGCCTGCAGCCGGGCCAGGTCGGTGTGCGTGAACATGCGGTTTCTGCCCTCCGGTTCCCCGCGGGGAACCGTGTCGGCCCGACCGCAGGAACGCTAATTCTTGCAATAAGGCGATTTACGACGGTTTTGCAGATGAGCGAAAGTGAAATATCGTCAAACTCGGGATTTTCGAGAAAGCGGCGCATTGCCAACGCCACAAGGGGCGGAGCGATTCGCCACCCGCCCCGGACCGCCGCTGCCGCCGCCCGTCATCCCCGCCATCCTGACGTCCCGAATGGGGGGACAGGTTTCCTCCGCGGGGTGCGGAATAGGGGACAAAACTGGCGGAATAGGGGACACCCTGGATGTCCCCCAATACCAATATATACCGATTTCCAGATGGAAATAGGGCGGGCTGCCCGGCCCGGAACCGGACTCCGCTTGACAGAATCGTGCTTCAGGACGCAAATCGGGGTCAGTCGAGGAAAGGCGTTGGAATCACGCTGCCCCTCGTCGGGGGACCGGGGCGCTTGGGGCCTCGGACCGCGCAGGGATGCTATGAGGGCGCCAGGACGGGACGAGATGCTGAACACCAGACCCCTGGGCCGGGGAGCCGCCGCCCGCAAATACGACCTGCTCACCGCGATGGGGACGCATGCGCTGGGGCAGGGGCGCAGCGAGCAGGTGCTGGTGCTGCGGCTCATCACGCTGGTGACGGCGCGCTACAGCTGGGCCCGCGACGCGCTTTGCGTCGGCCAGCGCGAGATCGCGCGGCTCTGGTCGGTCGATGAGCGCACGGTCAAGCGCGAGATGGCCAAGCTGCGGGGCCGGGGCTGGCTGGAGCTGACCCGCGCGGGCGCGCGGGGGCGGGTGGCCGAATACCGGCTCGGGGTCGAACGCATCCTCGAGGACACGCGGCCGGGCTGGTCGCGCGTGGGCCCCGATTTCGAACATCGGCTCTCGGACGCACCCGATGACGGCAAGGTCGTTCCCCTGCCGCTGCGAGCAGCACAGGTGCCGCCGCCCGATCTTTCGGATGGCAGCGAATGGGCGCTGGCGCAGGCGATCCTGCATGCCGAGGCGCCCGGCCCCTATGCCTCGTGGCTGCGCGCGCTGCGCCGCGAGGGGCGGTCGGGCGGGCGGCTCATGCTCTGCGCGCCGTCGCGGTTTCACGCGGCCTATGTGCAGACGCATCTTTGCGCGCAGCTGCTGGCGGCCTGCCAGTCGGTCGATGCGGGGATCGACGAGGTGGTGGTGAGCGCCGGGGCCTAGGCTCAGACGATCAGCGCGATCACCGTCAGCACCACCGCGGCCCCCACCGTCACCGCGATGAGAATGGTGCGGTTGCTGGTCTGGCGCGGGGTGCGGGATGCCGCGGCGCTGACCGGGCGCGAGGGCTCGGCCCCCTTGGCAGCGTTGCCGCGTGTGCCGGTCGCGGTCTCCTCGGCCTGGGCGCGGGCGACCTCTTCCTCAGTGGCGAGGTTGCCCGAGGCTTCGGCATCGGTGCCCAGGGGCGAGGCGGCGGTGTCGGGAAAGCCCTTCTTGTCGCCGGCCTTGCCCTCGTCGATGTCGTGGCGCAAACGGTCGGTGGTGTGCGGTGTCTCGGCCATGTCGCGGCTCCTTGATCAGTGTCGCCATTCAACCGGAGCAGGGGGGAGAGGTTCCTGCAGCCGCAGACGCATCCCCGAGACCGGGGCGGCGGGCACGCGATCATGCGGGATGCCGAGATCCTGCGGCGGCGCTTCGGGGCGCGATGCGCGCAACAGCGCCGTCGCCTCGGCCACGAGCTTTGCGGTCAGCGCCTCGCCCGGGCAGCGATGCCCGCCCTCCATCGACCCCGCGCCCTGCGGCACGAAGGCGAAGGGATCGCGCGCCCGCTCGTGACGCATCGGGTCGAAGCGCAGCGGATCGGGCCAGGCGTCGGGGTCGGTATCGGTGCCGAAGAGATCGAGCAGCACCCAGTCGCCCGGCCCGAAGCCATGGCCGTCGAAGTCGAAGCCCGTCCGCACCCGCCCGCCGATCACCGGGAAGAAGGGGTAGAGGCGGCGCACCTCGTCGCCCCACCAGTCCAGCGCCTCGGGCGTGTCGGGCAGCGCGGCGAGCGCCTCCGGCCGAGTCACAATCGCATGGGCCGAAAACACGATGAACCGCCCAACCGCCACGATCGGGCGCAGCAGGTTCAAGAGCTCCACCGCCGCCACCGCGCGCGGCAGCGCGAGGCCCGAAGGGTCGCGGTGCTGCGCGACATGGGCAAGCGGGCTGTCGGCGGGGGCGGCGCCGGCCCGCGCCGCGCGGATCACCTCGCGCGCCCAGGCCTCGGAGCGCCGCCGCAGCATCCGCGCGCGCCAGTGCCGCGGCCCGACCAGCGCCGCGCCGCCGATCATCGCCTCGAACTCCTCGCAGCGCAGCCGGGGCGCCGCGTCGGCGGTCTCGATCCCGCACCAGCGCAGCGCGGTGCGGGTCAGGATCGGACCGATCTCCTCGGCCAGCACGATCTCGCGCCCGCCCATCCTTGCGGCCTGCCATTCCTCGCGCAGGATACGGGCCGCGCGCTCCAGCCGCTCGGGCGTCATCAGCCGCAGGAACAGCCCGCGCCGGTGTCTGTGCGCCGCGTCGTCGAGAAGCTGCACCGAGCCCTTGTCCTGCAACAGCGCCAGCACGCTGCCGGGCATCGCGCCGCGCCGGGTCATCCGGCCGGGCGCATAGAAGGCCTGCGCCGCGCGCGGCCCGCGCAGGCAGGCGACGGGGCGCAGCATCAGCCGGGTGCGAAAGCCGTCCGTCCCCAGCCTGTCGCAGCGCCGCGCGATGAAGTCATAGCCTTCGCGCAGCAGCGAAAGCGTGCTGTCGGGGGCCTTGAGAAGCGGGAGGGATGAGCCGGTCATGACCGCGAAACGGGTGCGGCGCGATCGGGTTCCCCGCCCATGCCGCCCATCCCGCCCGATGGCCGGAACCCGCCGCCCCGGGGCATCGTTTTGTCGCGGTGAGATGAAAGCAGGGCAGGGGAGCGAGCCTTCATGACCGATCGCAAGGAAACCGGGCAGCGCGAGGAGCTGCCGCATTACGACCACCCCTCCGGCGGCTGGGGCTCGCTCAAGAGCGTGGCCAAGCATATGGGCCAGGAGCGGCCCGATGCCGGCGTTCTGGAGACGCTGATGCGGCAGAACAAGCCGGGCGGCCACATGTGCACCTCCTGCGCCTGGACCAAGCCCCCCAACCCGCATGTCGCGGAGTTCTGCGAGAACGGCGCCAAGGCGACGATCTGGGACCTGACCCGCGACCGCTGCACGCCCGACTTCTTCGCCCGCCACACGGTGAGCGAGCTGCGCACATGGGCCGATCACGATCTGGAAATCCAGGGCCGGCTGACCCATCCGATGCGCTACGATCCGGCGACCGACAAATATGTCGAGACGACATGGGACGAGGCCTTCTCGGCGATCGGCACGAAGCTCAAGGCGCTCGATCCGAAATCGACGGTGTTCTACACCTCGGGCCGCGCCGCGCTCGAAACCTCCTACATGTTCCAGCTCTTTGCCCGGCTCTACGGGCACAACAACCTGCCCGACAGCTCTAACATGTGCCACGAGACCACGAGCGTCGGGCTCAAGAAGGTGACGGGCTCTCCGGTCGGCACCTGCGTGCTGTCGGATTTCGATCATTGCGACATGATCATCTTCATGGGGCAGAACACCGGCACCAATAGCCCGCGTTTCCTGCACCCGCTGCGCGCCGCCAAGAAGCGCGGCTGCAAGATCGTCACCTTCAACCCGGTGCGCGAGGCCGGTCTCGTCACCTTTCGCGATCCGCAGAACCCGGTCGAAATGCTGGGCGGCAAGGAGACGGTGATCTCGGACCGCTACCTGCAGCTCAAGCCCGGCTCGGATGTCGCCGCGCTGGCAGGCCTGTGCAAGCGCGTGTTCGAGATCGACGACGAGCAGGGCGGCGGCGTGATCGACCGGCAGTTCGTCGCGCAGCACACCTCCGGCTGGCCCGAATTCGAGGCGGCGATCCGCGCGATGGAATGGTCCGAGATCGAGCGCGTCTCGGGGCTGCGCCATGCCGATCTCGCCGAGGTGGGCGAGATGTATGCCAATTCCGAGAAGGTGATCGGCATCTACGGCATGGGGCTGACGCAGCACGTTCATGGCAGTCTCAACATCGCGATGTATGTGAACCTTTTGCTGATGCGCGGCAATATCGGCCGCGAGGGCGCGGGCATCTCGCCGGTGCGCGGCCATTCCAACGTGCAGGGCCAGCGCACGGTCGGCATTTCCGAAAAGCCCGAGCTGGTGCCGCTCGACAAGCTCGAAGAGATGTTCGGTTTCACCGCCCCGCGCGAGGAGGGCACCACCACGGTCGAGGCGGTGCGGGGCATTCTCGACGGCTCGATCAAGGGCTTCGTCTCTCTGGGCGGCAACTTCGCCCGCGCCATCCCCGACCAGGGCCGCACCGACGAGGCCTGGAAGGATCTGGAGATCAACGTCCAGATCGCGACCAAGCTCAACCGCTCCCACACGCTGGTGGGCCGCGAGGCGTGGCTGCTGCCCTGTCTCGTGCGCTCGGAGCTCGACTTGCAGGCCACCGGGCCGCAGGCGGTCTCGATGGAGGACAGCCTGTCGATGATCCATGGCAGCCAGGGAAGGCGCGAGCCGGCCTCGAAGATGCTGCGCTCGGAGCCCTTCATCGTGGCGGGGCTGGCCAAGGCGACGCTGGAGCCGAACCCGAAGGTGAAATGGGACGACTGGATCGGCGATTACGCCCTCGTGCGCGACCTGATCGAGGAAAGCTATCCCGACAAGTTCGAGCGCTTCAACGCGCGGCTGTTCGAGCCGGGCGGCTTTCACAAGGGCAACGCGGCGCGCGAGCGGACGTGGAAGACCGAGACTGGCAAGGCGATCTTCACCGCGCCCGAGACGCTTTCGGCGCTGGGGCAGGCGACGAAAGAGGGCAGCTATACCCTCGTCACCGTGCGCTCGAACGACCAGTTCAACACCACGATCTATGGTTTCAACGACCGGCTGCGCGGGCTCGAGACCGACCGGCAGGTGGTGATGATGAACCCCGAAACGATCGCGAAGACCGGTCTCGCGGAGGGGCAGCGGGTGACGCTCTCTTGCGCGATCGAGGATGGCGAGACGCGCGAGGTGGGCGGGCTCAGGATCGTGGCCTATGATCTGCCCGACGACACGGTGCTGGCCTATTACCCCGAGACCAACCCGCTGGTGCCGCTCGACTACCACGACGAGCTGTCGAAGACCCCGGCCTACAAGGGGGTACCGGTGCGGATTCGCGCCTGAGGCGCGGATCAGCCTTTGGTCACGAACTCCACCGTCCCGGCGCCGATCCGCGCGGCGCTGAGACGGCCGGTGAACCAGGCGCCGGTGTCGATCGCGATCCGTCCTGGGCGGCACAGCGGTTCGGGTTGCACGACATGGCCATGCACCACCCAGAGCCCGTCGCGGCGAGGCCTGTGGCCGAAGCGCGGATGCCCCCAGATCAGGTGGGCATCCTGCTGCGCGTCCCAGGGACACTCGGGATCGAGCCCGGCATGCACGGCCAACACATTTCCGCTGCGCCAGATCAAGGGCAACTCGTGCAGCCAAGGCAGCAACGGCCCGAGCCGGGCGCGTAGCTCGGCCGCCCAGCGATCCGTCGATCTCGGGGTCGGGCAACCCGATGCCGAAGCTTTCCAGCGTCTCGAACCCGCCGTTGCGAAACCAGTGCCCCCCGCAGCGCTCGGGCGCGTCGAGAAAATCGAGCAGCATCTGCTCGTGGTTTCCGCGCAGGCAGATCACCCCGGCGGTCCGCAGGCCGTGCAAAAGCTTCAGCACGCCGGCACTGTCGGGGCCGCGGTCGATCATGTCGCCCAGCACGACGACCGGAGCATGGGCGCATGCCCGGAGCACCCTGCCGAGCAGCGCCTCCAGCAGGTCGGCTCGGCCATGCACATCCCCGATTGCCATGAAGGGATCGGCCGGGGCCGGGGCCGGGGGCGCCCCGCGAAAGCGGCGCCCCGCGAGGGCAAGGAGCTGTTTCATACCTTCGGCTTAGCGCCCGGCGAAGGCAGATGCCAGCCACGATGCCGCGACTATGGCTCCGCGGGGGTCAACCGTCGCGCGAGACCAGCTTGTTGAAGCGGCTCGCAGAGCCGTCCTTGGCGCTGTCCTGGTGCAGGAAGGCAAGCTTGCTGCTTTCGAAGGTCTCGAACCAGTCGTCCCATGAAATCCGCTCGAGCCCCTCGGCCTGCGGTTCGAAATCGATCCTGAGAAGGCCGCCGCCATCGCCGCTGGCGGTGTCGCGCACCCGCGCCGGGTGACCGCCGCGCGCCTCGCACCATTGGCGGATCTCGTCGTGATCGGTCGTCGTCCTGCTGTCGCTCATCGCGTGCTCCTATCGGAAACCTCTGTGCCCCAACGCGGCCCCGCGGCGCGGGTTTCGTGTCTGCGATGTCGCCAAACCGTGCCGGAGCGGCGCGCGCGTGCTGGCATTGCCGGGCAGGGCGGGCGAGAAACGGCGGCAAGACAGCACGGGACACGCCATGACCACCCATATCCTCACCCTCACCTGCCGCAACCGCCCCGGCATCGTCGCCGCCGTCGCCACCGCGCTGGCCGAGACCGGCGGCGACATCACCGAGGCGCGGCAGTTCGACGACACGCAGACCGGCACCTTCTTCATGCGCGTGGCCTTCCGCCTGCCGCAGGAGCTTGGCGGCGACGGCGCCTTCCGCGCCAAGATGGACGGCATCGGCACCGCCTTCGGCATGAGCTGGACGCTCAGCCCGCAGGACTACCGCCAGAAGGTGCTGATCCTGGTGTCGAAGTTCGACCATTGCCTCGCGGACCTGCTCTACCGCCAGCGGATCGGCGAGATGCCGATGGATCTCGTCGCGGTGGCGGGCAACCATCCGGCCAGCGCGCTTTCGGTGACGCTGCCCGAGGACGTGCCCTATCACCACTTGCCGATCACCCGCGAGACCAAGCCGAAGCAGGAGGCCGAGATCCGGGCGCTGGTCGAGGAGACGGGGGCCGAGCTGGTCGTGCTGGCGCGCTACATGCAGATCCTGTCCGACGAGATGTCGGCCTGGCTTTCGGGGCGCTGCATCAACATCCACCATTCCTTCCTGCCGGGCTTCAAGGGGGCCAAGCCCTATCACCAGGCCCATGCGCGCGGCGTGAAGATGATCGGCGCCACGGCGCATTACGTCACCGAGGATCTCGACGAGGGGCCGATCATCTCCCAGGACGTCGAACACGTCACCCATGCCGACACGCCCGAGGACCTCGTCGCCAAGGGGCGCGACATCGAGCGGCGCGTTCTGGCCCGGGCGGTGGCGCTGCATCTCGATCGCCGCGTGCTTGTCAATGACAGCCGCACGGTGGTGTTCGGCAAGTGAGGCTTCAGCAGTCCGGCACGTCGGTCTTGCCCGGCGCGCCAAGCTGCTCCTCGAGCCCGTCGTAATCGGTCTCGTCCGACAGGCCGAGCGCGACCCAGCGCAGCCCCGGCACATGGGCGCAGGCGACCATCACCACCATGGTGATCGGCACCGCGAGGATCGCGCCCGCGACCCCCCAGATCCAGCCCCAGAACAGCAGCGCACAGAGGATCACCAGCGCCGAGATCGACAGGTGCCGCCCCTGCACGCGCGGATCGACGTAATTGCCCATCACCTGCTCGATGAAGACGATCCCGGCGCCGATCAGCGTCGCGGTCCAGGGGTCCTTGGTGAAGTAGGCATAGAGCACCGGCAGCAGCCCCGAGATCAGCGAGCCGATATTGGGCACGAAGTTGAGCACGAAGGTCAGCAGCGCCCAGACCAGCAGGAGGTCGAGCCCGAAGAGCCAGAGCCAGCCGGTGTAGAGCAGGGCGGTGACGATGCCGAGCACGAAGCGCACCGCGAGGTAGCGCCGGGTCTTGGAGGCGACCAGCGCCACCGCGCCCGTCACCTCCTCGCGCTTTTCGGGGCGCAGCATCGCGCCGAGCTTGGAATGCCAGCGCGGTGCCTCGGACAGCATCAGCAGCGTCAGGAAGAAGATCAACACCAGCGCCAGGGCGATGCCCGAGATGGTCGAGACGACGGTGGTGGCGAGCCCCGAGGCGCGCTCCATCAGCGTGCCGCCGAGCCCGCCGCCGCCCGCGAGGCCGCGGATCTGCTCGACCAGCCCCTCGCCCGCGCCGCCTTCGCCCTGCGCGGGGTCGGGCGCGTCGTCGGGGTTGAGCCCCGCGCCCGGCGTGCTCTGGATCGCGCTTTCGACGGCAGCGCCGGTCGCGCCCGCCGCGGCCTCGTCGGCGGCGCTTTCGGCGGCAGTGCCGGTTTCGGTCTGCGCCGGCGTCGCCTCGGCGTCATCATCGCCCGACAGCTGCTCGACCGCCTCGCTGGCCTGCTCGGCCGGAAAGCGGACGAGGAATTGCTGCGCCGAGATCCACAGCACGCCGACGAAGCCCGCCAGCGCCAGCGCAAGCAGCAGCATCGCAGCGAGATGGCCGACCCAGGCCCGCCCGCCCGCGAGGCGCGCGGCCCAGGCGTCGACCGGGCTCAGCAGGAGCGCGAGGAAGACGGCGAAGGTGATCGGCAGGAAGACCGGCTGCATGACATGCAACGCCCAGCCCACCAGCACCAGCGCCACCATACCAAGGAGGCCTAGGGCGGGATGGGCGATGCGTTGCGGGGCCGCGATCGGGGCTTCGGGATCAGGCGCCTTGTCCGACATTCAGCGAAAGCCCCCCGTCGATGGTGAAGGTCTGGCCGGTGACGTAATCGGCCTCGGGCGAGGCGAGGTAGACCGCGAGATGCGCCACCTCCTCGGGCTGCCCGGCGCGGCGCCAGGGGATGTTGCGCACCTGCCGCTCGCGCGCTTCGGGGTCGTCCTGCGCCTCCTGGTTCATCGCCGTCATGATCATCCCCGGCGCGATGTTGTTGACCGCGATCCGGTCGGGGGCCAGCTCGAGGCACAGGGTGCGGGTGAGATTGCGCAGGCCCCCCTTGGCCGCATCATAGGCGGCCGAGCCGGTGCGGGCGACCTCCTCGTGCACCGAGGAGATGTTGACGATTCGCCCGCCGCCGCCCGCGGCGCGGCGCGCGCGGATGAAGGCGCGGCAGCACAGGAAGGGGCCGAAGAGATCGACCTTCAGCATTTTCTCCCAGGTTTCCTCCGTCATCTGTGCCACCTCGTCGCCCGGCGCGTCGAGACCGGCTGAGTTGAGCAGGATGTCGGGCGGGCCGAAAGCGTCCTGCGTGGCGGAGAAGAGCCGTTCCACGTCCTCCGGGCGGGTGTGGTCGCATTGCACGGTCACCGCGGCGCGGCCTGTGTCGCGCACCGCTTGCGCGGTGGCGTCGGCGGCCTCGGCATCGTTCAGATAGGCCAACATTAGATCCGCCCCCTCGTGTGCGATGGCGATGGCGGTGGCGCGGCCTATGCCCGATTCCGCACCGGTGACGATCGCGATCCTGTCATGCAGCCTGCCGTCCACGTGTCTCTCCCCGTCCGAAGGCCCCTCAGGGGCCGATCAGGGAGGCAACCCGCGTCCGGGGACGTGGTTCCTGAGCTGTCGGAGATGGCGCGCCGGGCGGATCTCGTTAGCGGTCGTGCCACTCCGGGATCTGCTCGCTGTATGGTCCCGAGGTCAAGTGACACGGCTCTCGATGGAATAGGTCGGGATTGGCCTGCCATTCTCGCCAGATGAATTGCGTCAGCGTTAGCCCCTTGGTAAGCACCCGGTGAGTGCCGCGGTCAGGCTGCCTTGACCAGGGAGGTTGCAGCATTCCATTCCCAAGGCAGCAACTCGTGCAGGCGCGAGACCGGCATATCGGAGATGCGGGCAATGACGTCGGCCAGCCAGGCTTGCGGATCGATGTCGTTCAGCTTTGCGGTGCCTATCAGGGAATACATGAAGGCGGCGCGCTGGCCG
>NZ_KZ304970.1:7855-11979 GCF_002723615.1 Limimaricola cinnabarinus | reverse complement strand
GAGCCTCCAGGCGCTCCGCTGGGCCATGCCCTTTGATCTCGCGCTCGATGTCGAACAGGGCGTCGATGCGCCGGACGGCATCGAAGGCGACAGGCAAGATCTCCCTGGCGTCCTTGCCTTTGCGGATATTCCCTTCCACGTCAGCCAGCTCGAAGAACTTCCGGCGGGCGTGTGACCAGCACAGAGCTGGCACAACGGGTCCCGGCACTCTTTTTTGATCGTAAAGCTGGTTGTAGCCCGCATAGGCATCGGCCTGAAAGACACCCTTCCAGGGGTCGTTTGCGGGAGAGTGTGAAATCCTACGCTAAGCGCCGAGCAGCCGTTTCCCATTCTCGCGCAGGTTTCCCTCTGGGTCGACATACCGATAGAGCGTTACCGGTCTGATCTTCAGCTCCTTGCACAGCTCGGAGACGGAGGTATCGCGGTTGGCCATCGCGGCCTGCGCCATGCGCAGCTGAGCCTTGGTCAGCGCGAACTTGCGGCCTCCCTTTCGCCCCCGAGCGCGGGCGGCGGCGAGCCCGGCCATCGTCCGTTCCCGGATGAGCTCGCTCTCGAACTCGGCGAGGGAGGCGAAGATGCCGAAGGAGAGTCGCCCGTGGGCGGTGGTCGTGTCGATCTGGGCGCCCTGTCCAGTCAGCACCTTCAGCCCGACGCCGCGCTCGGAGAGGCCCGCGACCGTCTTCACCAGGTGATGCAGGCTGCGGCCCATCCGGTCGAGCTTCCAGATCACCAGCACGTCGCCGTTTCGGAGGGCCTTCAGGCACGCCTCGAGACCGGGCCGCTCGTCCTTCTTGCCGGAAGCCCTGTCCGAGTAGATCTGATCTTCGCCGACGCCTGCTGCGATCAGGGCGTCCCGTTGCAGGTCGAGCGACTGGCTTCCGTCGGCCTTGGAGACCCGCGCGTAGCCGATCAGCATGTGTCGCAAACGATCGTTTGAGACATTTGGCGAAAATCGGCGCTCTTGGCCATTGATACGTTTCCTTAACCCATATCGAAATCAAAGATACGCAATGGAGTAATCGAAGGCAAAAGAAACATGGCCCACCGGACCATCCTGACGCCGAAGCAACGGGAGGTCCTGTTCGGCCTTCCCGCGGACGAGGCGCAGCTGCTCAAGCACTATACGCTATCGGATGAAGACCTCGATCATATCGGCCAGCGCAGGCGCCCGAGAAACCGGCTTGGTTTTGCACTGCAGCTTTGCGCGCTGCGCTATCCCGGACGCGCTCTGCTGCCTGGTGAGGTCATCCCAGTCGAGATCACCGACTTTCTTGCCGCGCAGCTCGGTCTCAAGGACGCCGACCTCGACGCCTATGCCGCCCGCGAAGAAACGCGGCACGAGCACATGGCCAGCCTGCGTCAGCTCTACGGCTACAGGACCTTCTCCGGCCGCGGTGCCCGCGATCTGAAGCTCTGGCTCCACGGCCAGGCCGAGCACGCCGTTTCCAACGAAGACATCGCCCGCCGTTTCGTCGAGGAATGCCGGAGAACCCTGACCATCCTTCCCGCCATATCGACCATCGAGCGCCTCTGCGCCGACGCGCTCGTCGCCGCCGAGAAACGGATAGAGACGAGGATTGCGGATCGCTTGAGCGATGACGAATGCGTGGCCCTCGACGATCTGCTGTCCGAGATGGTCGAGGATCGGCTGACCCGGTTCGTCTGGCTGCGCAAGTTCGAGGTCGGCAACAATTCGGCCGCTGCACGCCGGCTGCTCGACCGGCTCGATTACCTTCGCAAGATCGACGTTTCGCCGGATGCGTTCCACGATGTTCCGGATCATCGCATCACCCGTCTGCGTCGGCAGGGTGAACGCTATTTCGCGGACGGATTGCGTGATCTGCCGGGCGACCGCCGCCACGCAATCCTTGCCGTCTGCGTATCGGAATGGCGACGCGCGATCGCCGATGCCGTGGTCGAGACACATGACCGGATCGTCGGCAGGACCTGGCGGGAGGCCGCCCGGCTGTGCGATGACCGCATGGACGGAGCGCAACCGGAGGTCCAGAAGACCTTGCGCTCGTTCCGCGACATGGGAGCGGCCCTTCTCGAAGCGAAGAACGACGACGTGTCTCTTGAGGACGCCATCTCGTCCAGTCCGGGATGGACGAATTTGCAGACTCTCGTCGCTGTCGCGGCCCGATTGACGGATACGCTGTCATCGGACCCGATTACTCATGTCGTTCAGGGGCATAAGCGGTTTCGTCGATACGCGCCCCGGATGCTGCGGCTTCTTGAAATCGACGGGGCGGACGTGGCCAAACCCCTTCTGGACGCGGCCGAGCTGATCCGGCTCGACAGGGCTCACAGTCGGCCGACGGATTTTCTGCGGCGCACGTCGAAGTGGCACCGCCATCTGAAGACCCAGACCTCCGGGGACGGCCGCCTGTGGGAGGTCGCGGTCATGTTCCATCTGCGGGACGCGTTCCGCTCAGGCGATATCTGGCTGGAACGCTCCCGGCGTTACGGCGATCTGAAACAGGTGTTGGTGCCTGCGCAGGCCGCAGAGGCAAACGCGCGGCTCGCCGTCCCCTTCGATCCCGAGGACTGGCTGGCTGATCGCCATGCGCGAATGGAGCTCGGTCTCGAAAAGCTGGCCAAGGCCGCAAAAGCGGGCGCGATCCCCGGCGGATCAATCGCAAACGGCGTGCTTCATCTGAGCCGGTTGCCGACGGCGCCGCCGCAGGGGGCCGATGACCTGCTGTCCGATCTCTACCGCCGCATACCGGAGACGCGGATCACCGACATCATGCTGGAGGTGGACCGCGCGACCGCGTTCACCGAGGCGTTCACGCATCTCAGGACCGGTGCGCCGCCGAAGGACCGGATCGGGCTGATGAACGTGCTTCTGGCCGAAGGTCTTAACCTCGGTCTGAGCAAGATGGCCGAGGCCAGCAATTCCCACGGTTTCTGGGAACTGATGAGGATTTCGCGCTGGCACGTGGAAAGCGATGCTTATGCCCGCGCGTTGGCGGGCGTCGTCGAAGCGCAGGCCGCTCTGCCGATGGCCAGGTTCTGGGGCATGGGCACGACTGCCTCCAGCGACGGACAGTTCTTCCCCACCGCCCGGCAAGGCGAGGCGATGAACCTGATCAACGCGAAATACGGGCGCGAGCCGGGGCTGAAGGCCTACACGCATGTCTCCGACCAGTTCGCGCCCTTCGCGTCGCAGACCATTCCGGCCACAGTCAGCGAAGCGCCCTACATCCTGGATGGGCTGCTGAACAACGAGGTCGGCAAACGGATCAGGGAGCAGTATGCCGATACCGGGGGCTTCACCGATCACGTTTTCGCCGTCACCTCGATACTCGGCCACCGATTCATTCCGCGCATCCGCGATCTGCCCTCCAAGCGCCTCTACGTCTTCGAGCCGAAGGCCGTGCCGCCGAACCTGCGCGGTCTGGCGGGCGGCACGATCCGGGAGAACCTGATCGCGTCCAGCTGGCCCGACATCCTGCGGATCGCGGCGACCATGACGGCCGGGACCGTCGCGCCCAGTCAGATCCTGCGCAAGCTGGCGTCCTATCCCCGCCAGAACGACCTTGCCGTCGCCTTGCGCGAGGTCGGCCGCGTCGAACGGACGCTGTTCATGATCGAATGGGTCCTGAACACCGACATGCAACGCCGCGTCCAGATCGGCCTCAACAAGGGCGAAGCGCACCACGCGCTGAAGAACGCTCTGCGGATCGGCCGACAGGGCGAAATCCGCGACAGGACGGCCGAGGGCCAACATTTTCGGATGGCCGCGCTCAACCTCCTCGCCGCAATCGTCATCCACTGGAACACAGCCCGCCTGGGCGAGGCCGTCACACAGCGCCAGCGTGCGAAGCTCCCGGTCCCGCCCGATCTGCTGGCGCACACCTCGCCCCTCGGCTGGGCCCACATCCTTCTCACCGGCGAATACAAATGGCCGAAGAGGTAGAAGCCACAGCTGCCGTTCGCAGCGCCGCGCTCGAACTCACACTATGCGGGACGAAGGGGCCGTTCAGAGGTCTGAATTCAACGGCCTCTTCAGATACCGACCTTTCGCTGATTTCTTAAGAATCTAGACAGTAAGTATGGCTCGGGTCTGCGAAGCCGCGGCCAAGCCTCCCCCATCGTTCGGCATTGTGATCGGCGACGGT
>NZ_KZ304970.1:5466-7061 GCF_002723615.1 Limimaricola cinnabarinus | reverse complement strand
TTGCTTCATATCAGCGGTTGCTGATACCTTATTCCTTCCAAGCATTGATGGCAGGCTATGAGTTCGAAGGATAACCAAGAACAGCGGCGCCGGAGCGGACGGCCGCTCATGATTTTGCCTATTCTTCTGTTTGGGTTGCTGGGCGTAGTCTTCTACTGGGGCCTCTGGAACAACGACGACCGGTTGCCCTCGACGCTGATCGGAAGACCAATCCCGGAATTCGCGCTCCCGCCCATCGAAGGGCGGCAGGACGGCCTAGCCTCGGCGAACCTGCTAGACCAGGTTTCTCTCGTCAACGTCTGGGCGTCGTGGTGCGTCCCCTGCCGCACGGAGAACCCGCTTCTCGTCGATCTTGCCGAAGCGGGCACCGTTCCGATCTACGGTATCAACTACAAGGACAATGCCGAGGAGGCGCTGGGTTTCCTCGAAGAGCTCGGCGATCCCTTCACCCGCATCGGCGCGGACCGATCAGGCCGCGTTGCGATAGACTGGGGCGTCTATGGAGTGCCGGAAACATACATAATCGACGCCGAGGGGCGCATTGCATACAAGCATGTCGGCCCCTTTGATCAGGCCTCGCTTGAGGAGGACATTCTGCCGGTCGTGCGCCGGTTGCAGGCTGAGAGCGACCCGTGAGGCGACGTGACGTCCTTGCCGGAGTCTTGGCGCTTGCGGCAAGCCCTGCCTCCGCCCGACCACCGATCCCTAATCACGGGACTCCGCGTGATCTCCTGTCGCCGCCTTTCGTGGATGGAGATGGACGGAATCTGACGCTGGCGGACTTCGAGGGACGTGTCGTGCTTCTGAACATTTGGGCGACTTGGTGCCCGCCTTGTCGCGAGGAGATGCCGACGCTCGACGCGCTGCAAGCGCGCCTCGGCGGATCGGATTTTCATGTTCTGCCGCTGTCGATCGATCGGGCCGGTCTCGAACCTGTGCGCCGCTTCTACCGAGAGACCGGCATTCGCAACCTCGATCTCTATATCGCGGAGGATACGCGCGCGATGCTGGCCTTGGCCGTGGTGGGTCTGCCGACAACGATTCTGATCGACCGCATTGGGCGCGAGCGCGGGCGCCTCGCAGGCCCGGCCGAATGGAACAGCCCCGAAGCCGTTGCGCAGATAAGCGCTCTTATTGACGAACGTAAGCAATAGGACATGGAAAAGCACGACGACCGCGCCAGCCGTTCCGCTCCGTGCGCACACGTGGTGGCGGTCTACCGATCAGTTTGGAGATGTGGATTTGATTGAACTTTCCGCTCTTGGACTAATGGCGGCATTGCTGGCCGGTGCCGTTTCCTTTCTGTCGCCCTGCGTGCTGCCGCTCGTGCCCGGCTACGTATCCTACGTTGCCGGACGTACGGTCACCGGCAGTGCAGCGCCTTCGAAGGGGCGGGCCGTCTGGCTCAGCTTCTGTTTCGTCCTTGGCTTCTCCACGATATTTATCGCGCTTGGGGCCTCTGCCACCGCGCTCGGTCAGGCGCTGCTGCAGTGGCGCTACGAACTCAACCTCGTCGGCGGCGCGATCGTGATCCTGTTCGGTCTGTTCATGATCGGGGCAGCGCGCCTGTCGGCCATGGAGCGCGACCTGCGTTT
>NZ_KZ304970.1:0-4689 GCF_002723615.1 Limimaricola cinnabarinus | reverse complement strand
CCATCTCGACCTGCCGGGCGGGCAACCGGTCGCCTCCTACGTGCTCGGACTCGCCTTCGGTTTCGGCTGGACACCGTGCATCGGGCCGATCCTCGGTGCCATCCTAACCGCCAGCGCGACAAGCGCGACGATTGGCGAGGGCGTCGCATTGCTTGCCGTCTACTCGGCCGGCCTTGGGATCCCGTTTCTGGTCGTCGCGGGGTTCACCGACAGTATTGCCGGCAGGCTGCGCGGCATCGGTCGTTGGGGTCGCCGCCTGCATCAGGCTGCGGGCGGCGTCATGATCCTGATGGGCCTGGCGATGATGACCGGGCGGTTGAGCGCACTGGCCTACTGGCTGCTGGACACCTTCCCTGTCCTTGCGCGGATCGGGTGAACAGATGCGACTGTACGAGAAACATATCCTCCCTCGGCTGACGCATCTGGCGATGGGCCAGGATCAACTTCTTCCCTACCGGCGCCGCGCCATCTCCGGGCTGCATGGGCGTGTGCTGGAGATCGGAATCGGCTCGGGCCTGAACATTGCGCTCTACCCCGAGGCCGTGCGCCAGATCATCGGTATTGATCCGTCGCCCGAACTCCTCTCTCGGGCCGCGCAAACCTCCCATGGACTGATGCCCGCGGCCGAGATGATCGAGGGCGTGGCCGAAGCATTGCCGCTCGAAGATCGCAGCGTCGATTGCGTCGTCGCCACCTGGACACTCTGCAGCGTTTCGGAACCGGAGAAGGCTCTCGCCGAGATCCGGCGCGTTCTCAAGCCGGATGGCGTCTTCCGCTTCGTCGAGCATGGCCTGGCGCCCGGACCCCGTATCCGGCGCTGGCAACGCTGGCTGACGCCTGTCTGGAAACACTGCGCCGGGAACTGCCATCTTGACCGCCCGACGGCCGACTTGATCGAGACAAGCGGCTTCCGCATGGAGCGGCTCAACACCGGTTACGCGACAGGTCCGAAGCCCTTGGTTTTCATGTATGAGGGACAAGCTCGCCTCTACTGAGGAAGCTTGGAAACAGGACAATCTCGGCTTTCGATCCGTGGCGCAACTGATGGCAAGGTAGCCAATTCTCGCCTCGAACTTTCGCCGAAAATTTTGCGGTGATGAGGTGTTATGAGCAGTCATCAAGATAACCGGCAGGCCAATCTGACGCGCGGCATCCGGGTCGAGATCGCCAGCCTCGTCTACAACATCATCGAGGTCGTCGTATCCGTCACCGTGGGACTTCTGACCGGCAGCGCAGCGCTGGTGAGTTGGGGCCTCGACAGTACGGTCGAGGCCACCTCGGCTGCGACTCTGATCTGGCGCTTGAAGAGTGAGGTGGACGGTGCCGACAAGCGCACGGTCCTGCACCGCAAGAAGGTCGCGCTCTACGTGGTTGCCTGTGCCTTCTGGATCGTCGTCGCGGCGATCCTCTACGAGGCGGTCTCCGCCTTCATTTCGCAGAAGGCGCCGGGCTTCAACTGGTGGGGTATCGCGATTCTGGGTGCTTCGCTCGTGGCCAACCCGTTCCTCGCCTGGGGCAAGTATCGCTACGGCAAGCGGCTCGATGCGCCCGCCCTGAAGTACGATGCCAAGGACACCATGATCTGCCAGTATCAGACGATCGTGGTGTTGGCCGGGATCGGTCTGACGCAATGGATGGGCTGGTGGTGGGCCGACCCGGTGGCGGCGCTTCTGATCGTGCCCTACGTTGCATGGGAGGCGTTCGAGGCCACGAAGGATGCGCGGTCGGTCGATCCGGACGAGGGCGAAGCTACTGCCGAGGCCTGACGTTACGCATGATGAACCGAGATTTGGGCATGGGCGGCAGTTCTCCGGTTTCCAGATCCAGATCCAGATCCTGATCCGGCACTTCGTAGTCGATGGCGTTCACGAAGAAACTGCAAAACGCCTTCATCTGGCTGATCGCGATCCACTCGCCCGGACAACGGTGGTTCCTGTGGTGATCGCCACCGCCCTGCGGAATGAACTCGTAGGGAGTGACCTCCCGATCGTGAAACCGCTCGGGCCGGAACTCTTGCGGCGCGTCCCACGAACGAGCGTCGGTATTCGTGCCGTAGAGGTCGAGCAGAACCCTGTACCCTTTGGGAAAGCGATATCCGCGCCACTCGAAATCGCTCTTCACCCGTGCCGCAACCGCGGGAAAGAACGGATACAGACGGCGGACCTCTTGCACGAAAGGTTCGAGCTGTCCCTCGTCGTCCTTCAGCTTTTGCCGCCACTCGGGATGCCGATGTAAAGCATGCGCCGCCTGAACTATGAACACGGATACCGCGACGGTCGGGCGCAGGACATTCAACAGCTCTACGGCGGCCACCCTGGGGGTCAACAACTCCCCATCGAGATCGCGCCATGTCGCGATGATATGAAGGGCACTTTCCTGCGTCGGCTGAAGCTCACCATCGCGGACCTGTTGGATTAGCCGTGCTGCCCATTTTTCCAGGCGGTGGCGCGCCAGACGCGCGCGCCAGTGTTTGGGGCCAAGGGCCCCGGCGTCCTGAAAAAGCGCTGTAAGCTGCGCCCTTCGGGTCGCCACCTCAGCTTCATCAAGCGGCACCCTGGCCCAGGCGCAGACAGCTCTTGTGAGCATTTCGCGCACTTCGTCATAGAGGACGACCTCGTTCCTCGCCTCCCAGTCCGGCGCATATTTGTCCAACATGTGAAGCGACGTGCCCTGAAGCGCGGCGATCCGCTCGGTCCCCATGAGTGACATGAACATCTTCTTGCGGTGCTGGTGGGCAGCGCCGTCCAATCCCTGAACGCCGCCTTCGCCCAGCAGGGTCTTCTGTATGCGGCCCGGCATCGAGCCCGCGCGGATCAGTTTATCCTCGGAATAGAAAACTTCCGCTGCCGCCGCGCCGGTCATGCAGATCGTCTCTTGAAGGAGGATGCGGGTTTCGAACAGGTCTGTGTCGAGTGCGCGGCAGGTCTCCGAGATGAACCCATATGGGTTGCGCAGCAGGGCGAGTGTGCTGTCAAAGCCTTTCGCAGATGGTATGCCGAACATGGGTTACACCCCCGTTGTGTTTTCCTTGCGTTCACTCTGACCAGGCTTGTCCTTCGCAGAGCGGAAGCTGTCCCAGAACAGCAGGGCTGCGCCGCAGAAAATCGTTACGTCCGCGAGATTGAAGGACGGCCAGTGGTATGATCCGTAATGGAAGTCGAGAAAGTCAGGAACGGCCTGATAGCGTACGCGGTCAAGAATATTGCCGAGTGCGCCGCCGATGATCAGACCGAGAGCGGCAGCTGTCAGCCTGTCCGGCGCGCGCCATAACCAGATCAATAGCCATGCCACGATCACGCCAGCAAGCGCGATGAGACCCCACCACGGTACGAACCCGCCGAGCATACCGAAGCTGACCCCATCGTTCAGAACCCGCACGAGGTTAAGAAAGGGTAAAACCTCGACCCCGCTCTCGAGCGCCGGTGTGGTCAGGGCGAGCGCCTTGGTGCCCTGATCGAGACCGAGCGCTGCGATTGCGCAGAGCCCACCGAGAACGCGACCGTTCATGCCGTCGCCTTCAGATCGCCCCGCGCGTCGCGGATGATGGCCCAAGCGGAGTGCAGGAACAGTCCGGCGATACCGAAGGCGACGATAAGGTCGGGCCACGCGCTGCCCAGCCACGCCACGAGACCGGCGGCGATGACGACCGCCGCATTGCCGATAGCGTCGTTGCGCGAGAACAGCCAGACAGCCCGCATGTTCGCGTCGCCCTTGCGGAATCGCAGCAGCGGCAGAACGGAGACGACGTTCACGACAAGGGCGATCATACCGAGCAGGCCCATGAGACCTGCATCCGGCGTCGTCTGTTCGAAGACCCGGACGATGGTCGTGCCGAGGACGCCAAGACCGAGGAGCCCGAGGAAGATGCCCTGGATCAGAGCCGACCGTGCCCGCCAAGCGAGGCTCCAGCCGATGGCCAGCAGGCCGAGGAAGGTGATCGCGCCATCGCCGATGAAATCGAGCGCATCGGCCTTCACGGCCTGCGATCCGGAAATGAAACCGCCGATCATTTCGAGGACCCCGTATCCCACGTTCAGGATCACGACGATCCAGAGGGCACGGCGGTAGGCCGGGTCCTGATGGGCAGGATTCGGCGGAATGTCTTCATCGCCCTCGATCCGGTCGAAGCCATAGCCTGTCACCGCGACTGCCTTTTCGATGTCCGGCAGGCGCACTTCGGGTGCAGTCAGTGTCATGATGTGCGTCGCGGCCGACACTTTCACATCGCCGGGCGCGACCCCGGCTGCCTGTGCCGCCCGCTCGATCTGCGCGGCATCCTTGGCGCAATCCATACCGGAAACCCGGTAACGGACGGGCGGGACATCTGCCGTCGATCCGGCATTTTCGGTGTTGGCCATGGTCGCGCTATTCCTGCTAGGATGAATCGAAGAACAACATATCAGCGAGGAGTGATATGGCGCAATTGGTCGATGACCGCAAGAGCGCAACCATCGAGCGACGGGCGAAGCTGTTCCGCGGCTTCGCGGACCCGAGCCGCCTGGCCATCCTCGGTGCACTTTGCAACGAGCCATTGGCCGTTCACGAGCTCGTCGAGCGGACGGAACTATCGCAACCCAACGTCTCCAACCATCTGAGGTGCCTGCTGGAGTGCGGGCTTGTCGCCAGCGATCGCGATGGGCGTTTCATCCGCTACCGTATCAGCAGCCCGCGCATCACGGTTCTTCTGAG
>NZ_KZ304969.1 GCF_002723615.1 Limimaricola cinnabarinus | reverse complement strand
GCGGCGCGCGGCCCGGCTGTCGAGATGCGCCCGCGCCGCCACGGCCCCCTCGCTGCGGTCGAGCGCGACGGCCTCGGCGGCCCGCGACAGCACGGCGTCGATGTCGCGCCGCTGGGCGGCGAGCGGATGGCCGCGCAGCTCCCACATCACGCGCGCGCTGTCGGTGCGGCGCAGCGCGCGCGCGAGGCCGCCCAGATCCCCGGCGGCGCCCTGCGAGACCAGCCGCTCCAGCGTCACGATCGTCTCGCAGGCGGGCTCGGCGCGCAGCGGCGCGGCCAGGGCGATCAGCAACAACACGAACCACAGGCGCATGACGGCTCTCCTTTGCCCACTGTCATGCTCCGGGAGGGCTGAATTCCGCGTTAACTCGCCGCCACGCCCCGCATGGCACGATTCCGCCGCGTCGCGCTCTTGCTCCCGCGCGGAGCCCTGCGGTATCAGGGCGCGAGTTATTGCGAAGAGGATGGTCAGATGCGGCGAGTGGTCGTGACGGGGCTGGGGCTGGTGACGCCGCTGGCCGACAAGGTCGAGCCGAGCTGGGAGGCGATCCTGGCGGGCAAATCCGGCGCGGGGACCATCACCCGCTTCGACGCCGATCATTTGGCGACGAATTATGCCTGCGAGGTGCCGCGCGGCGCCGATGCCGATCCGGCGGTCCGGTTCGACGCCAATGCCTACATGGAGCCGAAAGAGCAGAGGAAGGTCGACGACTTCATCCTCTACGGCATCGCCGCCGCGCAGCAGGCGGTCGAGGATTCGGGCTGGGCTCCGCAGGATGACGAGGGCCGCGAGCGCACCGGCGTGATGATCGGCTCCGGCATCGGCGGGCTCAACTCGATCGCCGAGACGGCGCTCCTGATCAAGGAAAAGGGCCCGCGCCGCGTTTCGCCCTTCTTCATTCCCGGCGCGCTGATCAACCTGATCTCGGGACAGGTCTCGATCCGCTACGGCTTCAAGGGGCCGAACCATTCGGTCGTCACCGCCTGCTCCACGGGCGCGCATGCGATCGGCGACGCCGCGCGTCTCATCAAGTACGGCGCCGCCGACGTGATGATCGCGGGCGGGGCCGAGGCCGCGATCTCCGAGATCGGCATTGCCGGCTTCAACGCCTGCAAGGCGCTCTCGACCAAGCGGCGCGACGACCCGGCTGCCGCGAGCCGCCCCTATGACGCCGACCGCGACGGTTTCGTCATGGGCGAGGGCGCGGGCATCGTCGTGCTCGAGGATTACGAGCACGCCAAGGCGCGCGGCGCCAAGATCTATGCCGAGGTGCTGGGCTACGGCCTTTCGGGCGACGCCTATCACATCACCGCGCCCTCCGAGAATGGCGAGGGCGGCGAGCGGGCGATGCTTGCCGCGCTCAAGGATGCGAAGGTCGATCCGACCCAGATCGACTACATCAATGCGCATGGCACCTCGACCATGGCCGACACGATCGAGCTTGGCGCTGTGGAGCGGATGATGGGCGAGGCCGCGAAAAAGGTCACCATGTCCTCGACCAAGTCGATGACCGGGCATCTTCTGGGGGCCGCGGGCGCGATCGAGGCGATCTTCTCGATCCTCGCGATCCGCGATCAGGTCGCGCCGCCGACCATCAATCTCGACGATCCGGCGGTCGAGACCGTGGTCGACCTCGCCCCGAACCACAAGCGCGAGCGCGAGATCAACATCGCGCTGTCCAACAGCTTCGGCTTCGGCGGCACCAATGCGAGCGTCGTCTTCGGAAAGGTCGCCTCCTGATGTGGCGTCACCTCGCCTCGAACACGATCACCTTCCTGATCGTCGGCCTCGCCGGTGCGGCGGGGGTGATCGCCTGGGGGGTCAACGAATATTCGGGCGAGGGACCGCTTGAGACCGCGATCTGCCTGCAGGTCGAGCCGGGGACCAATTTTCGCGCCGTGAGCCAGCGGCTTGCCGAGAAGGGCGCGATCGGCTCGGATTCGATCTTTCGGATCGGTGCCGAATACGCCGACAAGACGAGCCAGCTCAAGGCGGGCAGCCACCTGATCCCCGAGCGCGCCTCGATGGAGCGCATCGTCGACATCGTCACCCGCGGCGGCGCCTCGACCTGCGGCACCGAGATCCTCTACCGGATCGGCGTCAACGCCGTCGCGGCGGAAGTGCGCGAGCTCGACCCCGCGACCTCGGACTATGTCGAACTGGTCGAGTTCGACCCGACCGCCGAAGCCGTGGAGCTGCCGGGCGAATATACCGAGATGCGCGAGCGGGCCGACACCCGCTACCGCATCGCCGTGGCCGAGGGCGTCACCTCCTGGCAGGTGACGCAGGCGCTCAACGCGCTCGACACGCTCGACGGCGATGTCGAGGAGATCCCGGCCGAGGGCAGCCTCGCGCCCGACAGCTACGAGATCACGCCGGGCACGCAGGTCGCGCAGGTATTGGAGCGGATGGAAGCCGCGCAATCGGCGATCCTCGCCGAGGCCTGGGAGAACCGGGCGGGCGACCTGCCGCTCGACACCCCCGAGGAGGCGCTGATCCTCGCCTCGATCGTCGAGAAGGAAACCGGCGTTGCCGCCGAGCGTCCGCAGGTGGCGAGCGTCTTCGTCAACCGCCTGCGGCAGGGCATGCCGCTGCAGACCGACCCGACGGTGATCTATGGCATCACCGAGGGGAAAGGCGTGCTCGGCCGGGGCCTGCGCCGCAGCGAGCTGGACCGCGAAACGCCTTGGAACACCTATGTGATCAACGGCCTGCCGCCGACGCCGATCGCCAATCCCGGCCGCGCCGCGATCGAGGCGGCGCTCAACCCGGCTTCGACCGATTACATCTTCTTCGTGGCCGACGGCACGGGCGGCCATGCCTTTGCCCAGACGCTCGCCGAGCACAACCGCAACGTCGCCAAGTGGCGCGAGATCGAGGCGGAGCGCGCCGCCGGAAACTAAGTTTTCGTAAACGGAACGGACGCTTGTATGGCGTTCCTCACACGGCCCGGATTGACAGGGCGCGCTGTTTGACGTAAGGTCAAGAGCAAGCTGGCAGAGATGCGCAAGGCGGCCCCGGAGAGATCCGGGGCCGCCTTTTTCGTGCCGTGACGCCAGCTTCGAAGATGGAGGCAGGCAAGCTTATGGACGAGGTGACGGGCCCCGACGGGGCGCAGGCGGCGGCGCGCCGCAAGGAGTGGGAGGATGCGTGGCATCTTCTGTCCTCGGTGCGGTCGACATTGGCCGACATGCTGGAGGATCTGCGTTCGGAGGTCGGGGCGCCGAAGGATTTGCAAAAGAAGATCAGCGAGTTGGAGGCCGCTCTGAAGACGGCGTTCGAGGTGGAGAGGAAGTTCAATGACTGGCTCGGAAAGCAGACCGGCGGGCTCGCCGATGGCGAGATCGACATCGAGGCCGCGCGGCGACGGATCGCTTGCCGGCTGGATCGCCTGCGCGCCTGCTGCCGCGAGGGATGAGTTCCTCGCCGCGCTCTCCAAGGCCGAGCTTTCGGCGCTGCCCTGGATGTTCGACCTCTGGGCGCTGCCGCATCAGCTTGCCCCCGCGGGCGATTGGCGGACATGGGTGATCCTTGGCGGGCGCGGCGCGGGCAAGACCCGCGCCGGGGCCGAATGGGTGCGCGCGCAGGTCGAGGGTGCGCGGCCCGGTGACCCGGGGCGCGCGCGGCGCGTGGCGCTGGTGGGCGAGACGCTCGATCAGGCGCGCGAGGTGATGGTGTTCGGCGAAAGCGGGCTCATGGCCTGTTCGCCGCCCGACCGCCGCCCCGACTGGAGCGCGACGCGGCGGATGCTGACATGGCCCAACGGCGCCACCGCGCAGCTCTTTTCTGCGCATGATCACGAGGCGTTGCGCGGCCCGCAATTCGACGCGGCCTGGGCCGACGAGCTGGCCAAGTGGAAGCGCGGGGCCGAGGCCTGGGACATGCTGCAATTCGGCCTGCGCTTAGGCGATCCGCGCGCCTGCGTGACGACGACGCCGCGCAACACGGCCGTGCTGCGCGAGCTTCTGGCTTCTGACAGCACGGTGACCACCCATGCGGCGACGCAAGCCAACGCCGCCAATCTCGCGCGCGGCTTTCTCGACGAGATGCAGCGCCGCTACGCGGGCACGCGTCAGGGGCGGCAGGAGCTCGAAGGCGTGCTGCTCTCGGATGCCGAGGGCGCGCTGTGGACCGCGGCCATGCTGGCGGATTGCGCGGTCGACGCGGCCCCCGATCTCGACCGCATCGTCGTCGCCGTCGATCCATCGGTAAGCGCGCATGCCGGCTCGGATGCCTGCGGCATCGTGGTGGCGGGGGCAATGACGCAAGGCCCGCCGCAGGACTGGCGCGCCTTCGTGCTGGAGGATGCGACGGTCGAGGGGGCCTCGCCGCAGGGCTGGGCGCGCGCGGCCTGCGCCGCGATGGCGCGGCACGGGGCCGAGCGGATGGTGGCCGAGGTCAACCAGGGCGGCGCGCTGGTCGAGACGGTGGTGCGGCAGGTGGACCCGATGGTGCCGTTCAAACCGCTTCATGCCGGGCGCTCGAAGGGGCTTCGGGCCGAGCCGGTGGCGGCGCTCTACGAGCAGGGGCGCGTGCATCACCTGCGGGGCCTCGGCGCGCTGGAGGACCAGATGGCGCAGATGACGGCGCGCGGCTTTCTCGGCTCTAGCTCGCCCGACCGGGTCGATGCGCTGGTCTGGGCGCTGCACGAGCTGATGATCGTACCGGCGCAGGGCTGGCGCCGCCCGCGTCTTCGGATGCTCTGACCTTGTTCATCTTTCTGCAAATACGCGCGGGGGGCCGCGGCACGCGGCGGGGGCGGCAGCCCCCTCCCATGCCGGTGTTGCGCGGCCCCCCGGACCACCGCGCGCCGCGTTCCGGCTTTCCCAATCCCGGCCTGCCATTCTCTGCCCCAAGCCATGAGACGACCAGCGGGGGGCGGCGATGTTCGAGTTCTTCAAGCGCGACAAGGGGGCACCCGAGGCCAAGGCCTCTGCGGCGGGGCGGTGCCTTGCCTGGCCCGGCGCGGGGCGGCCGGCCTGGAGCGCGCGCGACACGGTTTCGCTCACCCGCGCGGGTTTCGTCGGCAACCCGGTGGGCTTTCGCGCGGTGCGGCTCATTTCCGAGGCGGCGGCGGCGCTGCCCCTGATGCTTCAGGACCGGGGCCGCCGCTATGACGCGCACCCCGCACTGTCGCTTCTGGCCCGGCCCAACCCCGGCCAGGGGCGGGCCGAGCTGATCGAGGCGCTGGTCGGGCAGATCCTGCTGACCGGCAATGGCTATGTCGAGGCGGTCGGCACCGAAGCGCTGCCTTGCGAGCTGCATGTGCTGCGCTCGGACCGGGTTTCGCTGGTGCCGGGGGCCGATGGCTGGCCGGTCGCCTATGACTACGCCGCGGGCGGTGCCAGGCATCGCTTCACGGTCGCGGACGGCATCTCGCCCGTCTGCCATATCAAGAGCTTTCACCCGCAGGACGACCATTACGGCCTGTCTGCCCTGTCGGCGGCGGCCACGGCGATCGACGTGCACAACGCCGCCTCCGCCTGGTCCAAGGCGCTTCTGGACAACGCCGCGCGCCCCTCGGGCGCGATCGTCTATCGCGGCGCGGACGGGCAGGCGGGGCTGACGCCGGACCAGTACGACCGGCTGGTCGAGGAGATGGAGAGCCAACACCAGGGCGCGCGCAACGCCGGCCGCCCGATGCTGCTCGAAGGCGGGCTCGACTGGAAGCCGATGGGGTTCAGCCCCTCGGACATGGAGTTCCAGAAGACCAAGGAGGCGGCGGCGCGGGAGATCGCGGTGGCCTTCGGCGTGCCGCCGATGATCCTCGGGATACCGGGCGACGCGACCTATGCCAATTACCAGGAGGCGAACCGCGCCTTCTACCGGCTGACCGTGCTGCCCTTGATGGCGCGGATCGCGGGGGCCCTGGCCGAATGGCTGTCGGATTTCGCGGAGGAGCGGTTCGAGCTTCGCGTCGATCTCGATCAGGTCCCTGCACTCGCCGCCGAGCGCGACGGCCAGTGGCGGCGCGTCTCGGAGGCCTTGTTTCTCACCGATGCGGAAAAGCGGGCGCTCCTGGGCCTTCCGGCGCGAGAGGTCGGCTCCGATGGATGATCCGCGCGATCCGGGCTTTGCCTGCGCGCCGGGGATGCGGGTCGAGGCGCATGAGCGGCTGGTGGCGCTGCAATTCGCGCAAGTCGCGGCAACGCTGGAGCGGATCGAGGCGGTGATGGAGCGGCTGGAGCGCCGGCTCTGGCTCGCCGTCTACGGCGTCGTCGCGGCCATCGGCGCGCAGGCGGCGCAAGGGATCGTGGGGCTTTGAGGGAGAGGATGATGGAGCTGGAACGCAAGTTCTGCGCGGGCGGCACGGAGGGGGCCGGGCCGCTGGAGATCGGGGAGGGCGCGGTGATCTCGGGCTATGCCTCGCTTTTCGGCAAGGCCGACCAGGGCGGCGACGTGGTCGAGCCGGGGGCCTATGCCGCCTCGCTCGACCGGCTGACGGGCGCGGGGGGGCGGGTGCGGATGCTGTGGCAGCACGACCCGTCGCGCCCGATCGGCGTCTGGGACGAGGTGCGCGAGGACGCGACCGGGCTGTGGGTCAGGGGCCGCATCCTGACGGAGGTGGCGCAGGGCCGGGAGGCGGCGGCGCTGGTGGCGGCGGGGGCGATCGACGGGCTGTCGATCGGCTACCGCACCCGGCGCGCGACGAAGCGGGACGGGGGCCGCAGCCTCGCCGAGCTGGAGCTTTGGGAGGTGTCGCTGGTGACCTTTCCGATGCTGCGCGAGGCGCGGGTCGGGGCCAAGCACGAGGATGCGCTGATCGCGCGGCTGCGCGCGGCGCGGGCAATGCTGAGAGGCAACGAGGGGGAACGCGATGCGTGACGATGACGAGCTTGGCCGCGAGATCGGCGGGCTGATGGACGAGCTGGGCCGGTTTTCGGCCGAGATCCGCACGAAACTCAAGGCACAGGACGACCGGATGACCAGACTGGACCGCAAGACCGCGCGCGCCGCGCGCCCCGCCCTCGAAGCCAAGGCCGAGGGCCAGCCGCACCGCGCCGCCTTCGGCGCCTATCTGCGCTCGGGCGAGGATGAGGGGCTGCGCGGCCTCGGGCTCGAAGGCAAGGCGATGAGCACGACCGTCGCCGCCGATGGCGGCTACCTCGTCGATCCGCAGACCGCCGAGCGGGTGCGCGGCGTGCTGGGCTCCACCGCCTCTCTGCGCGCCGTGGCCAGCGTGGTGGCGGTCGATGCGGGCTCCTACGACGTGCTGATCGACCATGCCGAGCCGGGCGCCGGCTGGGCCGGCGAGACGGCGGCGCGGACCGAGACCGGCACGCCACAGATCGACCGGATCAGCATCCCGCTGCACGAGCTTTCGGCGCTGCCCAAGGCGAGCCAGCGCCTGCTCGACGACAGCGCCTTCGACATCGAGGGCTGGCTCGCGGGGCGCATCGCCGACACCTTCGCCCGCTCCGAGGCCGCGGCCTTCGTCTCGGGTGACGGCGTCGACAAGCCCACCGGCATCCTGAGCTATCCGCAGGTCGATGATGACGGCTGGTCCTGGGGCAGCCTCGGCTACGTCGCCACCGGCACCGATGGCGGCTTCGATCCCGCCGCCCCGGTGGATGCGCTGATCGAGCTCGTCTACCGGCTCGGCGCGCCCTACCGCGCGGGCGCGCGCTTCGTGATGAACTCGCGCACCGCGGGCGCCTTGCGCAAGCTCAAGGACGCCGATGGCCGCTTCCTGTGGACCGACGGCCTGTCGGCGGGGGAGCCCGCGCGGCTGCTGGGCTACCCGGTGCTGATCGCCGAGGACATGCCCGACATCGGCACCGATGCCTGCGCGCTGGCCTTCGGCAATTTCGAGGCGGGCTACACCATCGCCGAGCGGCCCGACCTGCGGGTGCTGCGCGATCCGTTCTCGGCCAAGCCGCATGTGATCTTCTACGCGACCAAGCGCGTCGGCGGCGCGGTGAGCGATTTCGCGGCGATCAAGCTTCTGAAGTTCGGCATCGCCTGGTGCGGCGCCGGGCCGCCATGAGGGGCGGCCCGGCCCTTGGCTCGCGAGTGCGAAAGGACGGGTGATGAGACTGATCGAGACGGGGGCCGTGCCGGAGACGGCCCTGCCCATCGAGGGCTTTCGCGCGCATCTGCGGCTCGGCACCGGCTTTGCCGAGGACGGGTTGCAGGACGCGGTGCTGGCGGGCTTCCTGCGCGCCGCCATCGCGGCGATCGAGGCGCGCACCGGCAAGGTGCTCCTGGCGCGCGGCTTCGCGCTGGAGCTCGCGCGCTGGCGCGACGGGCTGCGCCAGCCGCTCCCCGTGGCGCCGCTGCGGGCGGTGACGGCGTTCGAGACGCGCGACGCGCAGGGCGTGACCAGCCCGGTGCCCACCGGGCGCTGGCGCGCCGTGGCCGATGACGCGCGGCCCGCGATCGAGGCGCTCTCGGTCGCGCTGCCCGCGATCCCGGCGGGCGGGATCGCGCGGATCGGCTTCGAGGCGGGCTTCGGCCCGAACTGGGCCGACATCCCCGCCGATCTGGCGCAGGCGACGATGATGCTGGCCGCGCATTACCACGAATACCGCCACGACACCGCGCTGGGCCCGGGCTGCATGCCCTTCGGCGTCACCGCGCTGACCGAGCGGTTCCGCAGCCTGCGGCTGTCGGGGCGCGGAGCATGAGGCCGGTGCGGCTGAACCGGGCGCTTGTGCTCGAAGCGCCGCTGCGCGCGCCCGACGGCGCGGGCGGCTTCGTGCAGGGCTGGACCGCGCTGGGCACGCTCTGGGCGCGGGTGGAGGCGCGCTCGGGGCGCGATCTCGACGGTCTGGGCGCGGCGCTGAGCCGGGTGCTCTTGCGCATCACCATCCGCGCCGCGCCGCAGGGATCGACGATGCGCCCCGCGCCCGAGCAGCGGCTGCGCGAGGGCGGGCGGATCTACGCGATCCGCGCGGTGCGCGAGCTCGATGCCGAGGGGCGATACCTCGTCTGCGAGGCCGAGGAGGAGGTGGCGCGATGAGCTATGCGATGGCCGAGGCGCTGCAGGCGGCGATCTATGCCCGCCTGACCGCGCATGCGCCGCTCACCGAGCTTCTGGGCGCGGCGATCTACGACGCGCTGCCCGCGGGCCCGCTGCCGCCGCTCTACGCGGTGCTGGGCGCGGAAAAGGCGCGCGACGCCTCGAGCGGCACGGCGGCGGGGGCGGCGCATGAATTCACGGTGAGCGTGGTCAGCGACGCGGCCGGGTTTCGCGCCGCCAAGCAGGCGGCGGCGGCGATCTCGGACGCGCTGTCGGGCCCGCCGCCCGCCTTGTCGCGCGGGCGGCTGGTGGGGCTGTGGTTCGCGCGCGCGCGGGCGCGGCGGACGGGCAGCGGCGATGCGCGGCGGGTGGATCTCGTGTTCCGCGCGCTGAGCGAGGACGTCTGAACATCATCAAGGAGGGCGCAGCAATGGCGGCTCAGAACGGCAGGGATCTCCTGCTCAAGATCGACATGACCGGCGACGGGCTGTTCGAGACCATGGCGGGGCTGCGCGCGACGCGGCTGTCGCTCAATGCCCAGAGCATCGACGTGACCCATCTGGGCAGCGCGGGCTGGCGCGAGGTGCTGGGCGGCGCGGGCGTGCGCAGCGCCGCCATATCGGGCGCGGGCGTGTTTCGCGACGCGGATACCGACGCCCGCGCGCGGCAGATCTTCTTCGACGGCGAGACGCCGGAGTTCCAGGTGGTGATCCCGGATTTCGGCACCATGACCGGCGCCTTCCAGATCGCCTCGATCGACTATGCGGGCAACCATGACAACGAGGCCAGCTTCGAGATCGCGCTGGTCTCGGCCGGGCCGCTGCGCTTCGAGGCGGCGCTCTGATGGCCAACCCCCTGGCCGGTGAGGTGGCGCTGGTGCTCGACGGGCATCCGCGCGTCATGAAGCTGACGCTGGGCGCCCTGGCCGAGCTTGAGGAGGGTCTGGGCTGCGACAGCATCGCAGCCCTGCTGGCCCGGCTGGAGGGCGGCGCGGTTTCGGCGCGCGACGTCATGGCGCTGATCGTCGCGGGGCTTCGGGGCGGCGGCTGGCCGGGCCGGGCCGCCGACCTCGTGGCCGCCGAGATCGAGGGCGGCCCGGTCGAGGCGGCGCGGCTCGCGGCGCTTCTGGTGGCGCGCGCCTTCGGCGAGCTTGCGTGATGCGGCTCGACTGGGCGGCGATGATGCGCGCCGGGATCGGCGGGCTGGGGCTCAGGCCGTGCGAGTTCTGGGCGCTGACGCCCGCCGAGCTGCGGCTGATGCTCGGCCCGATGGCCCCCGCACCGATGGGGCGCGCGCGCTTCGAGGCGCTGTGCCGCGACTACCCGGATGAGGAGAAAGCATGACCGAGGACGAGTTCGAGGCGCTGGAACGCGCTATGGAGGACACCGGCAGCATGGCCGACAGCTTCTCGCGCGAGCTGGCGCGGATGCGCGCCGGGCTGGCGGAGACGACGCGCGATCTGGGCAGGCTGGAGCGCGGCTTTTCGGGCGGGCTGCGCCGCGCCATCGACGGCGTATTGTTCGAGGGCGCATCGCCCGGCGCGGCGCTCAGGGGGCTGGCGGGGGCGATGTCCTCCACCGTCTATGACAAGGCGATGCGCCCGGTGACCGACGGGCTCGGCGGGCTCATGGCCCAGGGCGTGAACGGCCTCGTCTCGGGGCTGATGCCCTTCGCGCGGGGCGGCGTCTTCTCGGGCGGCGGCGTGGTCTCGGGGCCGGTGGCCTTTCCGATGCGCGGCGGCGCGGGGCTGATGGGCGAGGCGGGCCCCGAGGCGATCCTGCCGCTTCAGCGCGGGCCCGACGGGCGGCTCGGCGTCGCCGCGGGCGGCGGTGGCGGCGGGGCGCGGGTGACGGTCAACATCACCACGCCCGATGTCGAAGGCTTCAGGCGCTCGCGCGGGCAGGTGGCGGCGCAGATCGCGCGCGCCGTCGATCGCGGCCGCCGCGACAGGTGAGGGAGAGAGACATGGCATCCGCGCAGGCATTCCACGACGTGCAGTTTCCCGTGGCGCTGAGCTTCGGCGCTTCGGGCGGGCCGGAGCGGCGCACCGATATCGTCACCCTCGCCAATGGTCACGAGGAGCGCAACACGCCCTGGGCCCATGCCCGGCGGCGCTATGATGCGGGGCTGGGCCTGCGCGCGATCGAGGACGTGCAGGCGGTGCTGGCCTTCTTCGAGGCGCGGCGCGGGCCGCTTTACGGTTTTCGCTGGAAGGACTGGCTCGACTGGCGCTCGGCCCCGCCCGGCCGCCCCATCGACGCGCTCGATCAGCAGGTCGGCCTCGGCGATGGCGAGACCACCGCCTTCCAGCTGGTCAAGCGCTATGGCGAGGACGCGCATCCCTATCTGCGCCCGATCACGCGGCCCGTGCCGGGCAGCCTGCGCATCGCGGTCGATGGCGATCCGGTGGCGGAGGGCGCGGGCGTCGTCGTGGATCACGCCACGGGGGTCCTGCGCTTCGACGTGGCCCCCCCGGTCGGGGCGCTCGTCACCGCGGGGTTCGAATTCGACGTGCCCGCGCGCTTCGACACCGAGACGCTCATCGGCTCGGTCGCGGGGTTCGAGGCGGGGACGCTGCCCGAGATCCCGGTGGTGGAGATCCGGGCATGAGCGGGCTCGAGGCGCATCTGCAAGGCGGGGTGACGACGCTGTGCCGCGCCTGGGCGCTGAGCCGCGCCGACGGGCTGGTGCGCGGCTTCACCGATCACGACCGCCCGCTGGCCTTCGAGGGCATCGCGTTTCGCCCAGAGACCGGCATGAGCGCGAGCGCGCTGGTGCAGGGCGCGGGGCTCGCCGCCGATACGGGCGAGGCGCTGGGCGCGATTTCGGATGCGGGCGTGAGCGAGGCCGAGATCGCGCAAGGGCGGCTCGATGGCGCGGAGCTGCGCGTCTGGCGGGTGAACTGGGCCGACCCCGAGGAGCGCGCGCTGGAGTTTCGCGGGCATCTGGGCGAGATCCGCCGCGACGGCACGGTGTTTCGCGCCGAGCTGCGCGGGCTGTCGGATGCGCTGAACCGGCCGCTCGGCCGGGTCTACCAGCCGCGCTGCGACGCGGTTCTGGGCGATGCGCGCTGCGGCGTCGATACCGCGCAGCCGGGCGTCTCGGTCGAGCGCAGCCTCGGTTTTGCCGATGGCGCGAGGCTGCGCTTCGACTGGGCCGAGGGTCCGGCGCAGGGCTGGTTCGCCCATGGCCATGTCGAGGTTCTGGAGGGGCCGGGGGCCGGGCTCCTCGCGCCGATCCGAGAGGACCGGCAGGAGGCGGGTGCGCGCATCGTCGAGCTGTGGCGGCCCCTTGCCGCCACGCTCGCGCCGGGCACGCGGCTGCGGCTTGTCGCGGGCTGCGACAAGCGGGCCGAAACCTGCCGGCTGAAATTCGACAACTTCCTAAATTTCCGCGGCTTTCCCGACCTGCCGGGAAGCGACTGGCTGATGGCGGTGCCGCGCTCGGGGGGCGCATGAGCCGCATCGTGACCGAGGCGCGCGGCTGGATCGGCACGCCCTATCTCCACGGGGCCGCGCGGCGCGGCGCGGGCTGCGATTGCCTCGGGCTGGTGCGCGGCGTCTGGATCGCGCTCGCGGGGGCCGAGCCCGAGCCTGTCCCCGCCTATCCGCGGCACGAGGTGCGCGGCGGCGAGATCCTGCGCGACGCGGCGGCGCGGCATCTGCGCGAGATCGGCCTGGCGCAGGCCGTGCCGGGCGATCTTTTGCTGTTTCGGCTGCACGCGGGGGCCCCGGCGCGCCATCTCGGGCTTCTGGCCCTGCGGGAAGCGGGGCCGAGCTTCATCCATGCCTATGAGCGGCACGGCGTGGTCGAAAGCCCGCTGACGCCGCCATGGGCGCGGCGCATCGCCGCGTGTTTCGCATTGACGGAAAGGATCGGCTGATGGCGACCATCATGTTCGGAGCCGCTGGCATGGCGCTGGGCGGCAGCGTCGGCGGCAGCCTTCTGGGCCTGTCCGGCGCGGTCTGGGGCCGCGCGACGGGGGCGACGCTGGGCCGGGCCATCGACGCGCGGCTCCTGGGGCCGGGGGCCGATCCGGTCGAGACGGGGCGCGTCGATCGCTTTCGCCTCACCGGCGCGGGCGAGGGCGCGCCGATCGCGAAGCTCTGGGGGCGGATGCGGATCGGCGGGCAGGTGATCTGGGCCTCGGATTTCGAGGAGCGCCGCGCCACGTCGGGCGGCGGCAAGGGCGCGCCCCGCCCGGAGGTGACCGAGTTCTCCTATGCGGTGAGCCTCGCCGTGGGGCTGTGCGAGGGGCCGGTGACGCGGGTGGCGCGGATCTGGGCCGACGGGGTCGAGCTGGGGCGCGACGAGATCGCGTGGCGGCTCTATGAGGGGCGCGAGGACCAGTTGCCCGACCCGAAGGTCGAGGCCGCGCTCGGCATCGGCCGCGCCCCGGCCTATCGCGGGCTGGCCTATGTGGTGATCGAGGACCTCGATCTTTCGCGCTTCGGCAACCGCGTGCCGCAGCTGTCCTTCGAGGTGCTGCACCCCGCCGATATCGACGATCCCGCCCGCGCCGGGGACATCGCGCGGCTGCTGCGCGGTGTCGCGGTGATCCCGGGCACGGGCGAATACGCCCTGGCGCGCGCGCCGGTGCACAAGGCGGCGGGCTTTGCCGAGCGCGCCCCCGCCAACCTGCACGGGCCGTCCGGCCCAAGCGACGCCGAGGCCGCGCTAGACGATCTGGTCGAGGAGCTGCCGCGCTGCCGCGCCGCCTCTCTCGTGGTGTCGTGGTTCGGCGATGATCTGCGCGCAGGACAGTGCCGCATCCGGCCCAAGGTCGAGCAGCGCCAGAGCGACGGCGAGGAGATGGCGTGGCGCGTCTCGGGGCTGGGCCGGGGCGAGGCGATGGAGGTGCCGCGGATCGAGGATCGCCCGGTTTACGGCGGCACGCCTTCGGACCGGTCGGTGATCGAGGCGATCCGCGCGATGACGGCGCGGGGGCTGGAGGTGACCTGTTACCCCTTCATCCTGATGGATCAGCTCGCGGGCAACGGCCTGCCCGACCCGTATGGCGGAGCCGAGCAGGCGGCGCTGCCATGGCGCGGGCGGATCACCACCGCCATCGCGCCGGGGCAGAGCGGGACGAGCGATCGCACGGCGCAGGCCGAGGCCGAGGTCGCGGCCTTCTTCGGCGCGGCGAAGGCGGAGGATTTCACCATCACGCCGGATGGGCCGGTCTATGCGGGCGCGGAGGATTGGGGCCTGCGCCGCTTCGTGCTGCATCAGGCGCATCTTTGCGCCATGGCGGGGGGTGTGGAGGCCTTCTGCATCAATTCCGAACTGGTGGCGCTCACCACGATCCGGGGCGCGCATGACAGCTACCCCGCCGTCGCCGCGCTGCGCGATCTGGCTCAGGAGGTGCGCGGCATCCTCGGGCCACAGGTGAAGCTCTCCTACGCCGCCGATTGGACCGAATATCACGGCCACCAGCCGGGCGGTGCGACGAAGCGGTTTCACCTCGACCCGCTCTGGGCCGACCCGAACATCGATTTCATCGGCATCGACAATTACATGCCGCTCTCGGACTGGCGCGACGGCCATGACCATCTCGACGCGCGCGATCACCGCTCGATCTACGATCTCGACTATCTCGCGGGCAATGTCGCGGGGGGCGAGGGGTATGACTGGTTCTACCATTCGCCCGAGGCGCGCGCCGCCCAGATCCGCACGCCGATCACCGATGGCGACGGCGAGCCCTGGGTCTGGCGCTACAAGGATCTCAAGGGCTGGTGGGGCAATCCGCATCACGAGCGTTTGGGCGGCGTGCGGCAAGCCGAGCCCACCGCGTGGCAGCCCGGCTCGAAGCCCATCCGCTTCACCGAGCTGGGCTGCGCCGCCGTGGACCGGGGCACCAACCAGCCCAACAAGTTCCTCGATCCGAAATCCACGGAATCCTCGCTGCCCTACCATTCGCGCGGCCACCGCGACGAGCTGATCCAGATGCAGTATCTGCGCGCCATGCACCGGCATTTCGCGGCACCCGGGGCCAACCCGGTCTCGAAGATCTATGGCAGCCCGATGCTCGACACGGATCGGATGCTGGTCTGGGCCTGGGACCTGCGGCCCTACCCGTGGTTTCCGGGGCTGTCGGAGGTCTGGTCCGACGGCGCGAACTGGGCGCGCGGGCACTGGATCACCGGGCGCACGGCGCATCGCGATCTCGCCTCCGTCGTGGCCGAGATCTGCGCCGAGGCGGGGGTGAGCGACATCGACACCTCGCGGCTCTTCGGCCTCGTGCGCGGCTATGTCGCCCAAGGGGCGCAGAGCGCGCGGGCGCTGTTGCAGCCCCTGATGCTGGCGCATGGCTTCGACGCGGTGGAGCGGGGCGGCAGTCTGGTGTTTCGCAGCCGCGACGGGCGGGCCGATGCGCTGCTCGACCCCGAAGATTTCGTCCGCGTCTCGCCCGAGACGCCCGGAACCGAGATCGCGCGCGATGGCGCGAGCGCGCTGCCCGACCGGGTGCGTCTGGGCTATGTCGAGGCGGGCGGCACGGGAGAGGCGGGCAGCGTCGAGGCGGCGCTGCCGGGGCGCGCGGGGATACATGTCGAGGCGGCGGAGCTGCCCATGGCGCTGACCCGGTCCGAGGCGCAGGCGATGGCCGCGCGCTGGCTGGCGGAGATGCGGCTGGCGCGCGAGACCGCGGCCTTCGCGCTGCCGCCCTCGGCCCATCCGCTGGGCGCGGGCGACGTGGTCGAGATCATGGGCGAGCCGGGCGGCAACTGGCGCATCGACCGGGTGGAGCGGACGCGCCACGCGCAGGTCGAGGCGGTGCGCACCGCGCCGGGCCTCTACCTGCCGCAACCTGCCGAGGCCGAAGCCGTCTCGCCGGGGGCATATATCCCGCCCGCCCCGGTCGAGGGGGTGTTTCTCGACCTGCCGCTGCTGACCGGCGAGGAGGTTCCACACGCGCCGCATTTCGCCGCCACGGCGCGGCCATGGCCGGGGGGCGTGGCGCTGGTCTCGGGCGTGGAGGATGCCGATCACCGGCTCAACCTCGTCCAATCGCTGCCCGCCACCATCGGCACGAGCCTGACCGCGATGACGGCGGCGCCGAGCGCGGTGTGGGATCGCGGCCCGGCGCTTCGGGTGCGGCTGGCGCAGGGGCAGCTCGGCTCGGCCAGCGAGGCGGCGATCCTGTCCGGCGCCAATCTTTGCGCCATCGGCGACGGGACGAGCGACCATTGGGAGGTGTTCCAGTTCCGAACCGCCGAGCCGGTCGCGCCCGGCGTCTATGATCTGTCCATGCGGCTTCGGGGGCAGGCGGGCACGGACGGGGTGATGCCGGATCTCTGGCCCATCGGCAGCCGCGTCGTCCTGCTCGACGGTGTGCCGCGGCAGATCGAGCTGCCGGAGGCGGCGCGGGGGCTGGAGCGGCATTACCGCTATGGCCCGGCCCGCCGGCCGCTGACCGATCCGAGCTGGCGGCACGAGGCGCGCGCCTTTGCAGGCATCGGGCTCAGGCCCCATGCGCCCGCGCATCTCGCCGCGCGCGCGGCGGGCGGCGATCTGGAGATCACATGGATCAGGCGGGCGCGGCACGGCGGAGATGGCTGGGAGGGGCGCGAGGTGCCGCTGGGCGAGGGGCGCGAGGCCTATCTGCTGCGGATTCTCGATGGTGGCGTCGTGCTGCGCGAGGTCGAGGTGGAGAGACCCGCCTTTGTCTACACCGCCGCCGCGCAGGTGGCCGACGGGGCGGCGGGGGATCTGGTGCTGCAGGTGGCGCAGATCTCGGACGCCTTCGGGCCGGGGCCCTTCGCCGCGATCACGGTCGCGAGAGAGATCGGCGCATGAGGCCGATCCTGCCGGGCTGTCTCGACCGGGGCGTGGCCGCGCTGCTGGCCGTGCCGCCCGGGGCGCGCGCCGGGCTGGCGGCACGGATCGTGGCCGAGGCGCGCGTGGCGGATGCGTGGCGCAAGCGGCAGGGCCGCGCCCATCCGCTTTGGGGCGACGGCTCGCTCATGGCGGCGGCGCTGCGCTATCCGCGCGCGCCGCTGCCGCCATCGCTCGGCCCGGAGGCGCGGGCGGCGCTGCGGCAGCTGCTCGACGCTCTTGACGGATCGCCCGGGCTTTGATCTGGGCCATGAGGCCCTATCTTGGGCAGACAGGCGACGCGGGATCAGGAGGCCATGGCGATGGCGACACCACAGGCGCAGCTGGCCGAGATCGACCCGGTCTGGAGCCGTATTCGCAGCGAGGCGCAGGACGCCATCGCCGCCGAACCCTTGATGGGCGGGGCGATTCATTCGGGCGTGCTGCATCACCGCAGCTTTGCCAGCGCGCTGGCCTACCGCATGTCGCTCAAGCTCGCCTCCGACGAGATGCAGGCGCAGATCCTGCGCGAGATCATCGATGGCGCCTATGCCGCCGAGCCCGAGCTCGTGGCCTCGGCCCGCGCCGATCTGGTGGCGACCTATGAGCGCGACCCGGCCTGCCACCGCTTTCTCCAGCCCTTGATGTATTTCAAGGGCTACCAGGCGATCCAGGCCTACCGGCTCGGCCATTGGCTGTGGGAGGAGGAGCGGATCGATCTGGCCTATTTCGTGCAAATGCGCGTTTCCGAGACCTTTGGCGTCGACATCCACCCGGCGGCCCGGATCGGGCGGGGGGTGATGATCGACCATGCCCATTCGGTGGTGATCGGCGAGACGGCGGTGGTGGGCGACAACGTCTCCATGCTGCATTCCGTGACGCTTGGCGGCACCGGCAAGGAAGAGCAGGACCGCCACCCCAAGATCGGCAACGGCGTGCTGATCGGCGCGGGCGCGAAGGTCCTGGGCAATATACGCATCGGCGATTGCAGCCGCATCGCCGCCGGGTCGGTGGTGCTGACCGACATTCCCGCCTGCAAGACGGTGGCGGGGGTGCCTGCGCGCATCGTCGGCGAGGCGGGCTGCGCGCAGCCCTCGGTGTCGATGAACCAGACCTTCGAGGGCGACGGCACCGCCTGACGCGCCTCTCGGCGCGCCCCCCACGCATCATGCGGGCGGCGCGGCTTAGGCGAAGCTTATCAGTCGAAGCTTTCGGGCAGGGCGAAGGTGATCAGCTGATCGCCGACCTGCGGCTTCAGGATCGGGTTGCCGCCCGCGACGAAGCTCACATATTGCCGCCCCTCATGCTCGTAGACCGCCGGGATCGCCACCGCCGGGGCCTCGACCCGCCATTTCCACAGCTCCTCGCCCGAGGCCGCGTCGAGCGCGCGGACATGCGCGTCCATCGAGGCGCCGATGAAGATCACGCCGCCGGCGGTGACCGCCGGGCCGCCCAGCGTCGGGCTGCCCCAGCTTTCGGGCGCGTAGAAGCCCCATTGCTGGGTCTGGCCGAAGGGCCGCTCCCACAGCTGCTCGCCGGTGTCGAGATCATAGGCGAGGATGGTGCCATAGGGCGGCTTCCAGCAGGGCAGGCCGAGGGGCGTGGTGAAGTTCACCAGCTTGAAGCCGTAGGGCACGCCCTCTTGCGGGTAGTAGCCCTGCTCGGCGCCGCTCTCGCCCGCGACCTCCTCGTATTCCTCGCGCGGGATCATCTTGAGAATCTGCGCGATCTTCTGGGTGTTGACGTAGAAGGTGTTGGTGGTCGGGTCGAGCGCGCCGCCGCCCCACTGCATGCCGCCCGCCGTGCCGGGATACATCAGCGTGCCCTCGCCTTCGGCGGTGGGCGGCGTGAACAGCCCCTCGTAGCGCAGCTCTTCGAGCATGCGCGAGCAATGGCCGAAGCTGGTGAGATCGGCGAGCCACCAGATGCCCGGCCAAGTGTCGGAGGTGTTGGTGGGCTGGGGGATGTCGTAGAAGGGCTGGGTCGGTGCGGCCACCTCGCCCGGCAGGTCGGAGGCGGGGACGGGGCGCTCCTCCATGCCGAAGACCGGCTCTCCCGTCTCGCGGTTCAGCACGTAGAGCATGCCCTGCTTGGAGGTCTGGATCAGCGCGGGGATGGTCTCGCCGTTCCGCTCGATATCGACAAGCGTCGGCGCGGCGCCGGTGTCGTAATCCCAGATGTCGTGATGGACGAGCTGGCGCGACCAGATGATCTCGCCCGAATTGGTGTCGACCGCCGTCACGGAGGTGGCGAGCGGCAGCTCCTCGGTGCGGTTGCCGCCGTAGTAGTTGGGCGAGGGCGAGGAGACCGGCATGTAGATGATGTCGCGCTCTGGATCGACGGTCATGTGGGTCCAGACATTGGCGGTGCCGGTGCGGTCCCACAGCTCCTTGGGGATGAAGTTCACGGTCCAGTCGAGCTCGCCGGTTTTCGCATCCACGGCGAAGACGGTGCCCGGAGGGGCCTGCGCGCTTTCCCAGTCCTTGCCGGCCCAGCCGATGAAGAGGCGGCTTTCATGCGCCACGGGCGGCTGCAGAAGCGACAGCGGCCAGCGGTCATTGGTGTCGTTCCACTGGTTGACGTCGAGCACGCCGCCTTGCCCGAAATCCTCGCAAGGCCGGCCGGTATCGGCATCGACGCTGTGCAGCTTGGCGTCCATCGTGCCGATATAGACGCGGCGCGCGCAGGCGCCGGTCGCGCCCGGCTCTTCCCAGTAGGTGACGCCGCGGTTCTTCAGCGCGGGCTGGGTCAGCGCCTCGAGCCGGGCCTGGCTGTCATAGGACCAGCGCTCTTCGCCTGTGGCGGGATCGAGCGCGAGGATGCGGTAGAAGGGCGTGCCGACATAGAGCGTCTCGTTGGCATAGACCGGCGTGGCCGACCAGACCGTCTGCGGCAGCTCGCCCGAGCCGTCGGAGACGTCGCCGGTCTCGATTTCCCAGACCGGCTCCAGATATTCGACATTGGCGGCGGTGATCTCGGTCAGGGGGCTGTATTTGCGGGCCTGAAGGTCGCCGTGAAAGCCGGGCCAGTCCTGCGCATGGGCGTCGGGCGCGGGCAGCAGCGGCAGGGTGAGCAGCGCCAGCGCGATCGTCGAGCTGCGGCGCGCATGGCCCTTGCGCGAGGCGAGGTTCCAGATCGCGCCGATGGTGGCGAGGATCATCGCCCACATCATCACCTCCTGATGCAGGAAATAGGCCGCGAGCGCGGTCAGCGCCGATCCGATCAGGCAGAGCCATTTCAAGGTGAGGTTGAGCCAATGGGGCATCCATTTGAACAGGACGAGCCCGGAGGCCACCGCAACCGCGACGCAGCCGAACAGCGCCAGCGCCGCGCCGGTGGTCCGGGCCACGCCGCTCTCATCCCAGAAATAGGCGATCAGCGCCGCCACGCTGGCGACGATGGCGGCGAGCAGGGTCAGTCCGAGGCCGGGCTGCCGGTCACGATAGGTCATTGGGTTCCCTCACGATTGCTTCAGCTCAACGCAAGGTCGTGGAGCGGGTTCCCGCCGGGGCAAGCGGCCCGTGGGTGCCCGAGGGCAGAGCGGGCCAAACGGCGCAGGGGCCGCGCTCCTTGCGGAACGCGGCCCCTGCGGCATCGCGGCGATGATATGGCCGGTCAGGCCAGCATCACCATCGGGTTTTCCAGCGCCTCGGCGATGTGCTTGAGCAGCTCGGCCCCCAGCGCGCCGTCGATCACCCGGTGATCGACCGAGAGCGTCACCGACATGACCGTGGCCACCTCGATCTCGCCCTCGTCGTTCACCACCGGCTTCTTCACGCCCGCGCCGACCGCGAGGATCGCGCCATGCGGCGGGTTGATGACGGCGTCGAAATTGTCGATGCCGAACATGCCGAGATTGGAGATCGCGAAGCTGCCGCCCTGGTATTCGTGCGGGGCGAGCTTACGCTCGCGCGCGCGCTTGGCGAGGTCCTTCATCTGCGCCGAAAGCGAGCTGAGGGTGCGGGCCTCGGCGTCGCGCAGGACGGGGGTGAAGAGCCCGCCCTCGATGGCGACGGCGACGGCCACGTCCGAGGGCTTGAGCTTCAGCACGCGGTCACCGGCCCAGACGGCGTTGGCGTCGGGCACCGATTGCAGCGCCAAGGCCGAGGCCTTGATGATGAAGTCGTTGACCGAGAGCTTCACGCCGCGCCCTTCGAGCTGCTTGTTCAGCTGCGAGCGGAATTTCAGCAGCGCGTCGAGCTTGATGTCGCGGCGCAGGTAGAAATGCGGGATGGTCTGCTTGGCCTCGGTCAGGCGGGCCGCGATGGTGCGGCGCATGCCGTCGAGCTTGATCTCCTCGAACTCCCGGTCGGCATACATCTTGCGGATCGCATCCGCCTGCACGCCGGGGGCGGCGGGCTCGGCCATGGGGGCCTTTCCGGCTTCGGCCTTCGGCTCCTGCGCGGCCTTTTCGGTCGAGGATGCGGCCTGCGGCTTCTGGCCGGGCTGGGCGTTCTCGACATCGGCCTTGACGATGCGGCCATTGGGGCCGGAGCCCTCGATCTCGCTCAGGTCGAGACCGCGGTCCTTGGCGATCCGCCGCGCCAGAGGCGAGGCGAAGATGCGGCCGCCATCCTCGGATTTCGGTGCAGGGCCGCCGGAGGCGGCCTTGTCATCCCCCGAAGCGGCGGCTTCGCCGTCGCCCGAGGATTTCTGCTGCGCCGCGCCGCCATCATCGCCATAGCCCTTGGCGGGCGAGGTTTCGGATGTCGGCGTCGCGGGCTCGGCATGGCTGTCGGCGTCGCGGTCCTTGGGCTCGGTCGAGGCATCGATGTCGTCCGCGCTTTCGCCCTCTTCGAGCAGCACGGCGATGGGGGTGTTGACCTTCACCCCTTCCGAGCCTTCCTCGACCAGGATCTTGCCGACGACGCCCTCGTCGACGGCCTCGAACTCCATCGTCGCCTTGTCGGTCTCGATCTCGGCGATCAGGTCGCCGGAGGAGACGGTGTCGCCCTCCTTGACCAGCCATTTCGCGAGCGTGCCTTCCTCCATGGTCGGCGACAGCGCGGGCATCAGGATTTCCGTTGGCATGTCTCGCGCCCCTTACTTGTAGGTCACTTTGCGCACCGCCTCGACGACCTCGTCGGTCGTGACCAGCGCGTGCTTCTCGAGATTGGCGGCATAGGGCATCGGCACGTCCTTGCCCGTGCAGTTGATGACCGGCGCGTCGAGATGATCGAAGGCCTCCTGCATCAGCACGTTCGAGATGTAGCCGCCGACGGAGCCCTGCGGCCAACCCTCTTCCACGGTGACGCAGCGGTTGGTCTTCTTGACGCTCTCGATGATCGCGTCGGTGTCCATGGGGCGGATCGTGCGCAGGTCGATCACCTCGGCCTCGATCCCGTCCTGGGCGAGCTTTTCCGCCGCTTCGAGCGCATAGGTCATGCCGATGCCGAAGGAGACGATGGTGACGTCGGTGCCTTCGCGGGCGATCTTGGCCTTGCCGAGCGGGATGGTGAAATCATCCATCACCGGCACCTCGAAGGAGCGGCCATAGAGGATCTCGTTTTCGAGGAAGATCACCGGGTTGGGGTCGCGGATCGCGGATTTCATCAGGCCCTTCGCGTCGGCGGCGGAGTAGGGCATCACGACCTTGAGGCCGGGGATCTGCATGAACCAGGCGGCGAAGTCCTGGGAGTGCTGCGCGCCGACGCGGGCGGCGGCGCCGTTGGGGCCGCGGAACACCATCGGCGCGCCCATCTGGCCGCCGGACATGTAGAGCGTCTTGGCGGCGGAGTTGATGATCTGGTCCATCGCCTGCAGAGCGAAGTTGAAGGTCATGAACTCGACGATCGGGCGCAGCCCGCCAAAGGCCGCGCCGACCGCGATGCCGGCAAAGCCGTGCTCGGTGATCGGCGTGTCGACCACGCGCTTGGGCCCGAACTCGTCCAGAAGACCCTGGCTGATCTTGTAGGCGCCCTGGTACTCGCCGACCTCTTCGCCCATCAGGAAGACGTTGTCCTCGCGGCGCATCTCCTCGGCCATGGCGTCGCGCAGCGCTTCGCGGACGGTCGTGGTCTTGGTCTCGGTGCCCTCGGGCCAGTCCGGCGTGCGCGGCGGCTTCGGGGCCGCGGCGGCGGGGGAGGAGGCGGCGGGCGTGTCGGAGGGGACGGTGTCCTTCTCCTCGGCCTTGGTCTCTTCCTTCACTTCCGTCTTGGCCTCATCGCCCGAGTTGTCACCGGCGCTGTCGATGGCGGAGGCGTCCTCGCCTTCCTCCAGGAGCACCGCGATCGGCGTGTTGACCTTCACGCCCTCGGAGCCTTCCTCGATGAGGATCTTTCCGACGGTGCCTTCGTCGACGGCCTCGAACTCCATCGTGGCCTTGTCGGTTTCGATCTCGGCCAGGATGTCGCCGGAGGAGACGGTGTCGCCCTCCTTGACGAGCCAGCGGGCGAGCGTGCCTTCCTCCATGGTCGGCGAGAGGGCGGGCATCAGAATTTCGGTCGCCATGGATCAGGCCTCCTGCGGGGCTTCTTTAGCGTAGATGTCGGTCCAGAGCTCATCGAGCGCGGGCTCGGGGCTCTCCTTGGAGAACTCGGCGGACTCGTTGACGATCTCCTTGATTTCCTTGTCGATCGCCTTGAGATCCTCCTCGGTCGCGTGCTGGCCCGAGAGCAGCACCTGCCGGATCTGCTCGATCGGGTCGCGCTCCTCGCGCATCTTCTGCACTTCCTCGCGCGAGCGGTATTTCGCGGGGTCGGACATGGAGTGGCCGCGGTAGCGGTAGGTCTTGATCTCGAGGATGTAGGGGCCCTTGCCCTCGCGGCAGTGCGCCACCGCGCGCTCGCCCGCTTCCTTGACCGCCAGCACGTCCATGCCGTCGACCTCTTCACCCTTGATGCCGTAGGCGGCACCGCGCTCCCACAGGGAGGGGCTCTTGGTCGAACGCTGGACGCTGGTGCCCATGGCGTACTGGTTGTTCTCGATCACGAAGACGACCGGCAGGTCCCACAGCTGGGCCATGTTGTAGGTCTCGTAGACCTGGCCCTGGTTGGCGGCGCCGTCGCCGAAATAGGTGAAGGTGACGCGGTCGGTGCCGTTGTACTTGTCGGCGAAGGCGAGACCGGCGCCGATCGGCACCTGCGCGCCGACGATGCCGTGGCCGCCATAGAAGTGCTTTTCCTTCGAGAACATGTGCATGCTCCCGCCCTTGCCCTTCGAATAGCCGCCATCGCGGCCCGTCAGCTCGGCCATGACGCCCTTGGGGTCCATGCCGCAGGCCAGCATGTGGCCGTGATCGCGGTAGGAGGTGACGCGCTTGTCGCCCTCGTCCGCCGCTGCCTCGAGCCCGACCACCACGGCCTCCTGGCCGATATAGAGGTGGCAGAAGCCGCCGATCAGGCCCATGCCGTAAAGCTGGCCGGCCTTCTCCTCGAAGCGGCGGATCAGCAGCATCTCGCGGTAGTAGTGCTTCAGCTCATCGGCAGGAATGTTGGAGCCCTTGGGGGCAGGATTGGAACCCTTGGCTGGGCCTGTGTCGGAGGTCTTCCGGGTCGCCATGGCGTCTCCCTTCGCGCTGTGACGGATAGTTTAGCCTTGAACTATCTCTTACAGAAGTTGGGCGGGATGCAACAGGACAATCTCGACATGCCGAATGCAGAGCGCCGCGCTCCCGGAAAAGGAACGCGGCGCCTTGAAAAAAGGTGCTTTGGGTGACGCCGGGTCAGCGAATGACGATCTCGTCGGCGCGGATCATGCCGAGCACTTCGCGCGCGCGGGCGTCGAGCAGGTCGAGATCGAGGTATTTGTCGGACAGGCGGCGGGTGAGATTCTCCATCCGCGCCACTTCCTCGCGCAGGCCGGCGAGCTCCTTCTCCAGGCCGCGCGCCTCCGCCTCAACCTCGGCCCGGCGGAACACGCCGTAATCGCCCTGCACGGCGGCGAAGGTGAAGTAGAGACCGATCAGCAACATGCCGACCAGGTAGAGGGCGGGGCCCAGAGAAGGGGTGCGTTTCAACATCACTCGTGCCTCGTATGCCGCCTCTTGGGTCGGGCGGCTGGATCGAGCATGGCATGAAAAGGCGGCGGAAACATCCTGTTTCCGCCGCCGCGGCGTCTTGTCGCCGAAGAGCGTGGCCGGTTTGCCGCGCGGGGCGAACCGGGCCGGGCTCAGCCCTTGCCGAGATAGATGTCCTGCAGCTTGCCGAGCATTTCAAGCGCCTCTTCGCGCGGGCGCTGGAAGGAGTTGCGGCCGATGATCGAGCCGTTGCCGCCGCCATCGCGGATCGCGCGGGCGTCGTCATAGACCGAATCCGCGCCCTTCTTGGCGCCGCCCGAGAAGACCATGATGCGCCGCCCGCCAAAGGCCGACTGCACGCAATGCTGCACCCGCGCGGCCTGGGTCGAGATGTCGATCTTCTCGGCCTCGTAGACCTTCCTGGCCTCGGGCAGCGACAGGTGGTCGGTCGAGAGCTTGATCTTGATGACATGCGCGCCGATCAGCGCCGCGATCTGTGCGGCATAGGCCGCGATGTCGATCGCCGTCTCGCCATCCTTGTCGAGCGCCTCGCCGCGCGGATAGGACCAGATCACGGTGGCCACGCCCTTGGCGGCGGCCTCTTTGCGCATCTCGACGATCTCCTCGAACATGTCGAGCGCGCAGTCCGAGCCCGGATAGATCGTGAAGCCGATGGCCGAGCAGCCAAGGCGCAGCGCGTCGTCGACGCTTGCGGTCACGGCCTGGTTCTTGCCGGCGGTGCCCGACATCAGCGAGTTGGCGCTGTTGCATTTCAGGATGGTGGGGATCTGGCCGGCGAATGTGTCGGCGCCCGCCTCGATCATGCCCAAGGGGGCGGCATAGGCGTTGAGCCCGGCGTCGATGGCGAGCTGGTAGTGGTAATGCGGATCGTAGCCCTCGGGGTTGGGCGCGAAGCTGCGGGCGGGGCCGTGCTCGAAGCCCTGATCGACCGGCAGGATGATCATCTTGCCGGTGCCGCCCAGCTTGCCGGCCATCAGCATCCGGGCGAGGTTCGCCTTCACGCCGGGGGTCTCGCCCTCGTAGTTGCGAAGGATGTCGCGGACGGTGTCGGTGGTCTGCATGGGAAGCCTTTCGGTTTGCGTTGCGGCAAACCTAAGTCCCCGCCCGGCGGCTCACAATCCTGTTAGCGCCACCGGGCGGCACTGTTAGCGCCACCAAAGCCCCGTGATCTCAGGGGCTTGGAAAATCAGGCCTTGCCATAGGCCCGACCGGCGATGCGCGCGGTCAGCCCGCGCGGCAGCACCCGGCCCGCAAAGGCCGCAAGCCGCGTCATGCCGCCCGGCACGACGGTCTGGCGCCGCGCCAGCATCGCCTCCCAGCCCGCCTGCGCCACGTCGCGCGCGCGCGCCGGGCGCATCGGGCCCGAGGGGCCGTCAGAGGACATGCCCGCCGCGTCGAAGAAGCCGGTCTCGACCGGGCCGGGGCAGAGCGCGGTGATCGCCACGTCGCTGTCCTCGGCCTGAAGCTCGGCGGTGACCGCGTCCGAAAGCGACAGGAGGTAAGCCTTGGTCGCGTGGTAGACCGCCATGCCGGGGCCGGGCACGAAGGCCGCGACCGAGGCCACGTTGAGGATGTGGCCCGCGCCCTCGCGGCGCATGTGGCCGACCGCGGCCTGCATCAGAACGGTCGCCGCCGAGACGTTGACCGCGACCAGCTTCTCGGCCTCCTCGACGCCGCCATCGCCGAAGCGGCGATTGAGACCGAGCCCTGCATTGTTGACGAGGATCTCGATGCGGCGGCCCTCCGAGGCCTCGCGCCAGAGCCTCTCGGCCGCGCCGGGGCGGGCGAGATCGGCGGGGATCACCACCACCTCGACCCGCTCGCGCAGCTCGGAAGCGAGCTTTTCGAGCCTGTCCTCGGAGCGGGCCGACAGGATCAGCCGGCGGCCGCCGCGCGCGGCGATGCGGGCGAATTCGGCGCCCAAGCCCGAGGAGGCCCCGGTGATCAGCGTCCAGCCGCGGCTTTGCGGCACGAGGTCGCCATGGCCCTTGCGGATCTGCGTGTTGCCGCTCATGCGCCCAGCGCCTTCACGCCCGGCAGCACCTTGCCTTCCATCCATTCCAAGAAAGCCCCTCCTGCGGTGGATACATAGGAAAAATCATTCGCCACGCCCGCGGCGTTGAGCGCGGCCACGGTGTCGCCGCCGCCCGCCACGGAGACGAGCTTGCCCGCCTGCGTCAGCTTTGCGGCCTTTTTCGCCGCCGTCACGGTGCCGCGGTCGAAGGGCTCGATCTCGAAGGCGCCCAGGGGGCCGTTCCAGACCAGCGTCTTCGCGTTTTCGAGCGCCATCTCGACATGCGCGACGCTGTCGGGCCCGGCATCGAGGATCATCGCGTCGGCGGGCGTGTCCTCGGCCTTCACGACTTCGCTCTCCGCACCGGCCTTGAACTCGCGCGCCACGACGACGTCGCGCGGCAGCAGGATGGTGCAGCCCTTGTCGGCGGCCTTCTGCGCGATCTGTCGCGCGGTGTCCGCGAGATCATGCTCGCAGAGCGACTTGCCGACATCGAGCCCCTGGGCCGCGAGGAAGGTGTTGGCCATGCCGCCGCCGATCACCAGCGTGTCGACCTTTTCGACGAGGTTCGACAGAAGGTCGAGCTTGGTCGAGACCTTGGCCCCGCCGACCACGGCGACCACGGGCCGGTCGGGCGAGCCCAGCGCACGCTCGAGCGCGGAAAGCTCCTCGGCCATCAGCCGGCCCGCGGCGGCGGGCAGGAGCCGGGCCAGCGCCTCGGTCGAGGCATGCGCGCGGTGCGCGGCCGAGAAGGCGTCGTTGACGTAGGCGTCGCCCAGATGCGCGAGCTTTTCGGCGAAATCGGGGTCATTGGCCTCTTCGCCCGCGTGAAAGCGGGTGTTTTCCAGAAGCAGCACCTCGCCATCGCCCAGCGCGTCCACGGCCTTCTGCGCCGTCTCGCCCACGCAATCCTCGGCAAAGGCGACGCGGCGGCCGAGCTTGTCCTCCAGCGCGGGCAGGATCTGTTTCAGCGACATCTCGGGCACGACCTTGCCCTTGGGCCGGTCGAAATGCGCAAGCAGGATCACCCGGCCGCCCTTTTCGGCGATGTCGGTCACGGTGGGCAGGATGCGCTCGATCCGGGTCGCGTCGGTGACGCGGCCCGCCTCGATGGGCACGTTCACGTCCACCCTCACGAGGACCCGCTTGCCCGCGAGGTCCAACTCGTCGATCGTCTTCCAGCCCATGAGCCGTCCTTTCCGTTTCGTGTTGGCAGATAGGTAGCGCCCGGGGCCGTGGCCCTCAAGCCATTGGCGCATGTCGCGGGGCCATTGGCTTACGCGCGGGCTGGCCTTATGTCGGGGGCAATGCAGAAGGAGGACCGGCAATGGCCGAGATCAAGGACCCCGAGAACACCATCATCATCGAGCTCAAGGACGGGCCGGTGACGATCGAGCTTCTCCCCGACGTCGCACCCAAGCATGTCGAGCGGATGAAGGAGCTGGCCCGCGCCGGCGCCTATGACAACGTCGCCTTCCACCGGGTGATCGACGGCTTCATGGCGCAGACCGGCGATGTCGAGCACGCCAACATGGAAAAGGACTACAACCCGCGCCGCGCCGGCACCGGCGGCTCGGACAAGCCCGACCTTCCGGCCGAATTCTCGAACGTGCCGCATGACCGCGGCACGCTGGGCGCGGCGCGCTCGGCCAATCCGAACTCGGCCAACAGCCAGTTCTTCATCAATTTCGGCGACAATCACTTCCTCAACAAGCAATACACGGTCTATGGCCGCGTGATCGAGGGGATGGAGCATGTCGACGCCATCACCAAGGGCGAGCCGCCCGCCAACCCCGACCGGATGATCAGCGTCAAGGTGGCCGCCGATGCGTAAGCTTGCTTTCCTGATGGCGCTGGCCGCCACGCCCGCCGCCGCCACCGGCATCGAGATCGACGTGGTGGGCGAGGCCGAGGGCACGATCGCGATCGACCTGTTCGAGGATGTGGCGCCCGCCCATGTCGAGCAGATCACCGCGCTGGCCGCCGAAGGCGCCTATGACGGCGTGGTGTTCCACCGCGTGATCGACGGCTTCATGGCGCAGACCGGCGACGTGGAGTTCGGCCGCGAGGGCGGCGACATGTCGATGGCCGGCATGGGCGGCTCCGAGCGCGACGATCTGGCGCAGGAATTCTCGGACCTGCCCTTCGAGCGCGGCACCGTCGGCATGGCCCGCAGCCAGGACCCGAACTCGGCCAACAGCCAGTTCTTCATCATGTTCGCACCGGGCGATTTCCTCAACGGCCAGTACACGGTCGTGGGCGAGGTGACCGAAGGGCTCGACGTGCTCGACGCGATCAAGCGCGGGCAGGGGCCGAACGGCGCCGTCGGCGAGGCGCCCGACGTCATGCGCGAAGTGCGCGTCACCGAGTGACGCAGATCGGCGCGGCCCCCGGCGGGCCGCGCCGCCACCGCCCCCCTCAGCCGTGGGGCACGAGGCGCGGCGCGGGAAAGCGCACCTCGATCAGCGTGCCGCCGGCGCCGCTGCTGCGGCTGATCTCGCCATTGATCCGCGCCACCGAGGCGTCGATGATCTGCCGCCCCAGCCCGCCGCCGCCGGCCGGATCGGCCATCAGAAGCGCGCTCCCCGTGCTTTCGCTGGCCGTATCCTCGGTGCCCAGGCCCGCATGGCCCATGCCATCATCGATGATCGCAAGGCGGCCGAGCTGGCCTTTCGCCTCGAGCGTCACCTCGATCCGGCCGGCGCGGCCATCGGGGAAGGCGTGCTTGGCGGCATTGGTCACCGCCTCGTTGACCAGAAGCGCCAGCGAGGTCGCGATCTCCGAGCGCACCAGCATCGGCACGAGGCTGTGCTCGATCGTCACATGCGGCGGCAGGGTCGGTTCGAGATGGCGGATGATGTCGGGCAAAAACTGGTGCAGCGCGATCTCGTTGCGGGCCGAGACCTTGTGCAGCTCGGCATGCAGCAGGGCGATGGCCGAAAGCCGGTCGATCGTCTCGCCAAGCGCCTCGCGCGTCTCGGTGCTGCGCGCCTGCGCCCGCTGGATCCGCACCAGCGCGGTCACCATCTGCAGCGAATTCTTGACCCGGTGATCGACTTCGCTGGCGAGGGTCTCCTGCGTCGCGAGCGCGCGGCGCAGCTCCATCCGGCGGGTCACCTGCTTGGCGAGGATGACCAGCAGGCGCTTGGTCTCATCGGGCAGGCGGCGCGGCCTGCGGTCGAGGATGCACAAGGCACCGATCGGCGTGGTGCCGCCCAGCTTGAGGATCGCGCCGCCATAGTAGCGGATCGCGTCCGCGCCGGTGACGAGCGGGTTATCGCGGGTGCGCGGATCGGTGGCGGTGTCCTCGATTTCGAGGAAATCGGGGCCGGACAGGCCATGCGAGCAGATCGACTCGTCCATCGAATAGTCGCGCTGCTGGGTGCCGAAGGCCGATTTGGCCCATTGGCGATCGGTGCTGACCAGCGTGACCAGCGAGATCGGCGCATCGCAGATCTCGGCGGCGTAGGAGGTGATCTCGTCGAAATCGGCCTCGTCCTCGCTGTCCATGATGCCGAGCGACCGGATGGCGTCCGCGCGCTGTTCGCTCGTGTGATCGAAGTGGTCTCTCACCGGCTCGCCTTCTGTCGGTCTCATTGCATGTCTCTGACGGCCCATCGCGGCTAGGATCGAAGCTTCGGACGCTTTTACGTGCCGCAATAGGTCTTGTCGACTTTCTCGTCGCTTTCGGGCGGCGCCGCATAGGGGGCGAGATGCGCGGGATCGGGGTCGAAGGGCCGGGTCACGACGCCGAGCATTTCGTGGAACGGCGCGAGATCGCCCGCCACGGCGGCGGCGATCACCGCCTCGATCCGGTGCAGGCGCGGCACCACGACCGGGTTCGCCGCGCGGGCGATGTCCGGCTTCGGGCCCCGCGCGCGCCAATCGGCGATCCAGCCCGCATCGGCCCCCGTCCGCTCGGGCGCGTCTTCGGCCAGGGCGCGAAAGCCATTGGTGAAATCGGTGCCGTCGCGGGTCATCGCGGTGAGCAGCCCCTCGATCAGCGCGCGATCCTCGGGCGCGGGATCGGCCAGCCCCAGCTTGGCGCCGAAGCGCGCGAGCCAGGCTTCCTGGTAGAGATCGGCAAAGCGGTTGATGATCGCGGTGAAGTCATCGACCGCCCTTTGCTGGTCGGGCATCAAGGGGACCAGCGCGGTGGCGAATTGCGCGATGTTCCACAAGGCCACCTGCGGCTGATTGCCATAGGCGTAGCGGCCATGCGCGTCGATCGAGGAGAAGACGCGGGCCGGGTGGTAGTCGTCCATGAAGGCGCAGGGGCCGTAATCTATCGTCTCGCCGGCGATGGAGACGTTGTCGGTGTTCATCACCCCGTGGATGAAGCCGAGGCTCATCCACTGCGCGATGAGGTCGGCCTGCCGCGCCACCATCTGCGCCAGCATCTCGGGCACCGACGCGGCCTCGGGGTAATGCCGCGCCATGGTGTAATCGGCCAGCGCGCGCAGGCCTTCGTGATCCTCGCGCGCGGCGAGCACCTGGAATGTGCCGACGCGGATATGGCTTTGGGCGACGCGGGTCAGGATCGCGCCGGGCAGGGCGGTCTCGCGGATCACCTCTTCGCCGGTGGTGACGGCGGCGAGCGCGCGGGTGGTCGGCACGCCCATGGCGTGCATCGCCTCGCTCATGATGTATTCGCGGATCACCGGGCCGAGCCAGGCGCGCCCGTCGCCCATGCGGGAATAGGGCGTGCGCCCCGAGCCCTTGAGCGCGATGTCGCGGCGCAGCCCGTCCTTGCCCACCACCTCGCCCAGAAGGATCTGCCGCCCGTCGCCGAGCTGCGGATTCCAGCTGCCGAACTGGTGTCCGGCATAGAGCTGCGCGATCGGCTCGGCGCCCTCGGGCAGGGCGTTGCCCGCGAACATGCCGAGCGCCGCGTCCGAGCGCAGCGCCTCGGCGTCGAGGCCGAGTTCGCGGGCGAGGCCCTCGTTGAACGCGATCCAGCCGGGCCGGGCGACCGGCACCGGCGCCTGCCGAGTGAACAGACGGTCGGGCAGGCGGGCATAGCTGTTGTCGAAGGGAAGGGACAAGGTCATTGCGTGCAACCTATGCCGCGCGGCGCGCAAGCCAAGCGGCGCGGCGACGAATTTCGCCTTCCCTCGCGTGCGGGGCCGCTCAGAGTTGGCCGATCCGCTCGCTCAGCAGCGAAAAGAAGCCGTCGCGGTCCACCTCGCCGATGAAGAGCGCGTTGGGCGCGCGGTCGGTGACGCCCCACCAGTCGGCCACGGTCATGCCCAGCGTCAGCTCGGATTGCGTCTCGATCTCGACATTGATCTCGCGGCCCGAGAAGAGATCGGGGCGCAGGAGCCATGCGATGACGCAAGGATCGTGCAGCGGCGCGCCCTCGGAGCCGTATTTCTCGGTGTCGAAGCGCTCGAAGAAATCGGTCCAGCTGGCCACCACCTCGCCGATCCGGCCCATGGAGCGCATCTCGGCGATCCAGGCCTTGGAGGTCAGCGCCTTGTGGGTCGCGTCGAGCGGCAGCACGGTGATCGGGCGGCCGCAGGCAAAGACCGCTTTCGCGGCCTCGGGGTCGACATAGATGTTGAACTCGGCCGCGGGGGTGATGTTGCCGCCCTCGAAGAAGCCGCCGCCCATCAGCACGATGCGCTGCACCTTTTCGACGATGTCGGGCGCGCGCTCGAAGGCTGTCGCGATGTTGGTCAGCGGGCCGAGCGGGCAGAGGGTGACGGTACCGGCGGGCTCGCGGCGCAAGGTTTCGATGATGAAATCGACGCCGTGGCTCTCCTGCAAGGGCAGGGTCGGGTCGGGCAGGGCGATGCCGTCGAGCCCGGTCTTGCCATGGACATGCTCGGCGGTGACGAGCGGGCGCGCAAGCGGCGCGTCGCAGCCGGCGAAGACGGGCGTGTCGCGGCCCGCCAGCTCGACGATCTGGCGCGCGTTGCGCTGGGTGAGGTCGAGCGGCACGTTGCCCGCCACGGCGGTGAGGCCCAGCACCTCCAGCTCGGGCGAGGCCAGCGCCAAGAGGATGGCGACGGCGTCGTCCTGTCCGGGGTCGGTGTCGATGATGATCTTCTGCGCGCTCATGGCCTGCTCTCCTCTTCAGAAGCCACAGGAAGGCAGGAAGGCCGCGCGGGCGCAAGCCCCGCGCGGCGTCAGTGCGGCAGGAGCGGTCAGACCCGCGAATCCGGCCCGCGCGACAGCGCCGCCACGCCGGTGCGCGCCAGCTCGATCAGCCCGAGGGGGCGCATCAGATCGGCGAAGGCGTCGATCTTCTCCGGCGTGCCGGTGATCTCGAAGACGAAGCTTTCGAGCGTCGAATCGACCACGTTGGCGCGGAAGATGTCGGCCAGCCGCAGCGCCTCGACCCGGTGCTCGCCCTCGCCGCGCACCTTGAACAGCGCCAGCTCGCGCTCGACCGTGGCGCCCTCGACGGTGAGGTCATGCACCTCGTGGACCGGCACGATGCGGCCGAGCTGCGCCTTGATCTGCTCGATCACCTGCGGCGTGCCCGAGGTGACGAGGGTGATGCGCGACATGTGCCCGGTGTGGTCGATCTCGGCCACGGTGAGGCTTTCGATGTTGTAGCCGCGCCCCGAAAAGAGGCCGATGACGCGGGCCAGCACGCCGGGTTCGTTCTCGACGATGACGGCGAGGGTGTGGCGCTCCTCCACGTCGGAATAGACGGAGCGGAGGTTGTAGGCGGAGTGGCTGGTCGAGCCGGCCTTGATGTTCAGCATGGGGTCGTCCTTTCCTCGGGCCTGCCCTGGCGGCGGGGCCCGAGACATTTCGAAATGTCTTGCAGATCTCTTCGAAGAGATCTGTTCACACCAGCACCGCGCCGCCGGCCTCGATGGCATGGGCGGTCGAAACCTCGCCCATCAGCATCTCGTTATGGGCCTTTCCGCTCGGGATCATCGGAAAGCAGTTCTCGTGCTTCTCGACGAGGCAATCGAAGATGACGGGTCCGTCATGGTCGAGCATCTCCATGATCGCGTCGTCGAGATCGGCCGGGTCCTTACAGATGATCCCCTTGGCGCCGAAGGCCTCCGCGAGCTTGACGAAATCGGGCAGCGCCTCGGACCAGCTCTGTGAATAACGCTCGCCATGCAGGAGCTCCTGCCACTGGCGCACCATGCCGAGACGCTCGTTGTTGAGGATGAACTGCTTCACGGGCAGGCGGTACTGCACCGCCGTCCCCATCTCCTGCATGTTCATCAGCCACGACGCCTCGCCCGCGACATTGATCACGAGGCTGTCGGGATGCGCCATCTGCACGCCGACCGACGCCGGAAAGCCGTAGCCCATGGTGCCGAGGCCGCCCGAGGTCATCCAGCGGTTGGGCGCTTCGAAGCCCAAGTATTGCGCCGCCCACATCTGGTGCTGGCCCACCTCGGTGGTGATGTAGCGGTCGCGGTCCTTGGTCAGCGCCTCGAGCCTTTGCAGCGCGTATTGCGGCTTGATCACCTTGTCGGAGTTGCGGAAGGCGAGGCAATCCTTGGCGCGCCATTCGTTGATCTGCGCCTGCCACTGCGCCAGCCCCTCGCGGTCGGTCTTGCGGCCGCGCGCCGACCAGGCCCCGAGCAGCTCCTTGAGCACCTCTGCCACGTCGCCGATGATCGGGATGTCGGTGCGGATCACCTTGTTGAGCGAGGAAGGGTCGATGTCGATATGCGCGCGGGTCGAGTTGGGCGAGAAGGCGTCGATCCGGCCGGTGATCCGGTCGTCGAAGCGCGCGCCGATGCAGATCATCAGGTCGCAGCCATGCATCGCCATGTTGGCTTCATAGAGCCCGTGCATGCCGAGCATGCCGAGCCATTGCTCGCCGCTCGCGGGATAGGCGCCGAGGCCCATCAGGGTCGAGGTGATCGGAAAGCCCGTGGCCTCGACCAGATCGCGCAGCAGCTTGCTGGCCTCGGGGCCGGAATTGATGACGCCGCCGCCGGTGTAGAAGATCGGGCGCCTGGCCGTCTCCATCGCGCGGGCCAGCGCCTCGATCGCCGCCGCGTCGCCCTTCACGGGGGGGGCGTAGCGGGTCGAGCGGGTTTCCTTGCCGCCATAGCTGCCGGTGGCGAACTGCACGTCTTTCGGGATGTCGACGAGCACCGGGCCGGGGCGGCCTTGGGTCGCGACGTGAAAGGCCTCGTGCAGGGTGGAGCCGAGCCTGTCGGTCTCCTTGACCAGCCAGTTATGCTTGGTGCAGGGGCGGGTGATGCCGACGGTGTCGGCCTCCTGAAACGCGTCGGAGCCGATCATGAAGGTCGGCACCTGGCCCGACAGCACGACGATCGGGATCGAATCCAGCAGCGCATCGGTCAGGCCGGTGACGGCGTTGGTCGCGCCGGGGCCGGAGGTGACGATGGCGACGCCGGGCTTGCCGGTCGAGCGGGCATAGCCCTCGGCGGCGTGGATCGCGCCCTGTTCGTGGCGCACCAGCACGTGGCGGATGTCGTTTTGCTGGAACAGCTCGTCATAGATCGGCAGCACCGCGCCGCCGGGATAGCCGAACACCGTGTCGACGCCCTGATCCCTCAGTGCCTGGACGACCATCTTCGCACCGGTCATCTGCCCGCCCGTTTGCTCCGTCTGCCCTGTCATCGTGCCCGTGTCCTGTCTGTCTGCCGCGCCTTGCGTACAAAAAAGCCCCCGGTGATCCGGGGGCGCATGGTCGACCGTCATGGTCCCTGCCGTCACCGGCCCACGCGCCCATCCTCACCGATTACCACAAGGAGATCCATCTTCCCCGGTCCTTTCGTTCCGCCCGCGCAGATATGCACGGGCGGGCGGGAGCGTCAACCGCAAACGGCGGAGAAAATGTCGCGCGGTCGCGATATAGGGTAACAAAGTTATCAGGATCGGCCCCGCGCGGGGCCGATCCGCGAAGGATCACTGCGCGACGGGCTTGCCGGCTTCGGATTTGGCATCGTCCATCAGCGGGTCGTCCTTGGCGTCTTCGGGCTGCGGGTCGTGCTTGGCCTGCCGCTCCATCTCGCTGTCGAACTCCGCGCCCATCAGCACGATGAAGGCCGAGAGCCACAGCCACATCAGAAGCACGATCACCCCGCCCAGCGCGCCGAAGGTCTCGTTGTAGCCGCCGAAGTTGCGCACATAGAAGGCGAAAGCCACCGAGCCCACAAGCCACAACAGGCAGGCCAGCCCCGCACCCGGCGTGATCCAGCGCCATTTCTTGTCGCCCCGGTCGGGGCCGTAGCGGTAGAGGATGGCAAGGCCCAGCGCCACGAAGACCAGAAGGATGGGCCAGCGCACGATGTTGATGATCAGCTCGGTCGTCTGGCCCAGGGGCAGGATGCCGAGCACGACCGGCAGCAGCGCCGCAACGGCGATGATGAGCAAGAAGCCCAGGATCATGCCCAGCGTCAGCAGGAGCTTCTGGACGTTGAAGGCGATGAGGCCGCGCGTCTCCTCGGCCTCGAAGGCGACGTTGAGCCCCTCCATCAGCGACTGCACGCCCTTGGAGGCCGAGTAGATCGCCACGAGGATGCCGAAGACCGCGGCGAGGCCGAGCCCGCCCTGTTCGGAGCCCGCGACCTCCTGCGCCTGACCGAGCACGATCTCGGCAGCCTGCTGCGGCAGGAAGGCCGAAAGCGACTGCAGCTGGTTCACCACGGTCGAGGGGTCGAAGAACAGCCCGGCGATGGCCATGGCCGCGACGATGCCGGGAAAGATGGCAAGCAGGCCGTAGAAGGCGCATCCGGCGGCGATCAGGCTGACATGGTCGTCGCCGATCTCGGAATAGACCCGCTTGAGGGTGGCGAACCAGCCCGGCTTGTTGATGTCGCCCGGATGGGCGTCTGGGGTCTTCGCATGCGCCATGGCGAGCCTCCGCTTTTGTCTTTCGACACATCAACGTGAAAACACCGGGGCCGTTCCCGCGGGAACCTGCCGATCCGCATATTGCGGCCCGCGCGCCACGGCGCCGGCTCGTCCGCGCGGCTTTGCGGCCTAGCTGAGCGGGGCAAAGGAGACCGCCCATGCTCGATTTGTGGTACAAGAACGCCGTGATCTACTGTCTCGATGTCGAGACCTTCATGGACGCCTCGGGCGACGGGGTGGGCGATTTCAAGGGGCTGACCCACCGGCTCGACCATATCGAGGGGCTGGGGGCGACGGCAGTCTGGCTCAACCCGTTCTACCCCACGCCCAACCGCGACAACGGCTATGACATCACCGATTTCTACGGCATCGACCCGCGCCTGGGCAATGCGGGCGATTTCGTCTCCTTCGCCCGCGCCGCCGCCGATCGCGGGCTCAAGGTGATCGTCGATCTCGTGGTCAATCACTGCTCGACCGATCACCCGTGGTTCCAGAGCGCCCGCTCGGACCCCGAAAGCCCCTGGCGCGACTGGTTCGTCTGGTCGAAGGAAAAGCCCGAGGACATCACCAAGGGCGTCATATTCCCCGGCGTGCAGGAGGCGGTCTGGACATGGGACGAGATGGCGGGCGCGTGGTACATGCACCGCTTCTACGCCCATCAGGCCGATTTCAACATCGCCAACCCCGAGGTGCGCGAGGAGATCCTCAAGATCATGGGCTACTGGCTCGAACTCGGCGTCTGGGGCTTTCGGATCGACGCGGTGCCCTTCCTGATCGAGTACAAGGGGCTCGACGAGGAGCCCGACCGCGATCCGCTGCTGCTTTTGTCGGAAATGCGCGATTTCCTGTCATGGCGGCGGGCGGGGGCGATCATGCTGGCCGAGGCCAATATCGAGCGCGAGAAGGCGCCCGATTACTTCGGCGGGCGCGATTTCGGCGCGGATGAGCGGATGCATCTCATTCTCGACTTTCCGCTGAACCAGAAGATCTTTCTCGCGCTGGCGCGGGAGCAGGCCGCGCCGATCGTCGAGGCGCTGGGCTCGCGCCCCCGGGATGCGACCCACCAGGCGCAATGGGCGACTTTCCTGCGCAACCACGACGAGCTGTCGCTCGACAAGCTGCCCGAGAACGAGCGCGAGGAGGTCTTCGCGGCCTTTGGCCCGAAGGAGGACATGCAGCTTTACGAGCGGGGCCTGCGCCGCCGCCTCGCGCCGATGCTGGGCGATACCGACCGGGTGGCGCTGGCGCAGTCGCTTCTCTTCGCGCTGCCGGGGACGCCGGTGATGTGGTATGGCGACGAGATCGGGCAGGGCGAGGACCTGTCATTGCCCGAGCGTTCGGCGGTGCGCACGCCGATGCAATGGGCCGACGAGCATCGCGGCGGGTTCTCGCGCGCCGATTGCGAGCCGGTGCGTCCGCCGGTGGAAGAGGGGCCTTTCGGCTTTCGCGAAACCTCGGTCGCCGCACAAAGGGGCCGCCCGAACAGCCTGCTCACCCGCGTGCAGCAGCTGGTGCGCTGCCGAAGGGCCTGCCCCGAGATCGGCTGGGGCGATTGCGAGGTGATCGAGGGGCTGCCGCCCTCGGTGCTGGGGCTGGTCTCCTCATGGCGGGGCGCGCGGGTGCTGACGCTGCACAATCTTTCGGCCGAACCGGTCGCCTGCGCGCCCGAGATCGCCGGGGCCAATCATCTCGTGGCGCTCTTGGGCGGGCCGGACGAGGCCACCCATGCGCCGCTCGCGCCGGGCGAGGAGATCGCGCTGCCGAAATATGGCTATCGCTGGTTCAGGATCGACGGCGAGCGGGCCTAGCTGGTGACGGCGCGGGTGTCGGGCAGGGTGATGCGCGCCACCTGCTCGGAGATCGGCGCGACCGAGAGCGGGTGCGTCTCGGCCGAGTAATCGTCGCGGTCGCCCATCGGCTGCCAGCGCCCGCCGCGATAGAGCTCGATCGCGGAAAAGCGCGCCTTGTAATCCATCTTCGGGCTGCCGGGCACCCAGTAGCCCAAGTAGACGTAAGGCAGCCCCATCTCCTGCGCGATGCGCACATGGTCGAGGATGACATGGGTGCCGAGCGAGCGGCGCTCCTCGGCCGGGTCGAAGAAGGAATAGACCATCGACAGCCCGTCATCGAGGATGTCGGTCAGGCAGACCGCGCGCAGCCCGTGGCGCGCGTCGTTGATGCCGGAGGGATCGGTGTATTCGACCAGCCGCGAGCGCACCGGCGTCTCCTCGACCATGGCGGCGAATTCGAACATGTCCATGTCGGCCATGCCGCCGGTGGCGTGGCGGCTGTCGAGATAATCGCGAAACAGCGCGTATTGCTCCTCGGTGGCCCAGGGCGACGTGGCGCGGCGCGCGAGGTCGCGGTTGCGCTTCAGGACCCGGTTCTGGCTGCGCGAGGGGGCGAAGCGGGCCACGTCGATCCGGGCCGAGAGGCAGGCGGTGCATTCGGCGCAGGAGGGGCGGTAGAGCACGTTCTGGCTGCGGCGGAAGCCCTGCTTGGAGAGCGCGTCGTTGAGCCTTTCGGCCTGGTCGCCCTGCAGGGCGGTGAACAGCTTCCGCTCCATCCTGTCCGCCAGATAGGGACAGGGCTGCGGGGCCGTCACGTAGAACTGCGGCGCGAGGGGCAGGGTATGGCGCATAAAAAGGGCTCGGGCTCCTTGTCCCGAGCAAAGCTAGCGCCGGACCGGGCAGCTGCCAAGTCCCCCGGGGGCAGATCGCCCGCCCGCCGGGGGTCGTGGTTGCCCGAGGCCCGGCCCGAAGCCCGCCGGCTCAGCGGCGGCGGCGCAGCGCCGTGGTGGCGAGGATGCTGTCGCCGAGACCCTGGCCATGCGGGGTCAGCAGCATCATCGCCATGGAGACGAGCTGCAGCGGAAAGATCATCATCGACACGGCATAGGCGCCGGTATGCGCGAGGGCCTGGCCGGTATCGAGCGGGCGATCCTCGCCGTCGCGCAGCTCGATCGCCATGAGCCGCATCCCCCATGTGGCCGAGCCGGAGGCGATGGTGGCGACGCGGTAGAAGAAGCCCACCACCATCATCATCATCGGAAAGAAGAACAGCCCCACGAAGGCGGTCAGCGGCACCAGAAGCGCGCAGATCACCGCGATCACGGTGACGTCGACGAGCCAGGCGATCCCGCGCTTGAGCGCGACGCCCTCGTAGCAGTCGGGGCTGGTCTCGGGGTCGGGCAGGCCGCGCAGCCGGGCGGCGAAGGTCGGTGTCACGGTCATGTCGCGATCCTCTCATGCAAGGCGGGGTCGGGGCAAGCGGCGCGGCCCCCCGGTGAAAGGGGGCCGCGTTCGGCATCACGGATCAGGCGGCGTCCTTGCCGTTGTCATCCTCGGTCTCGGCGCTCTTGGCGTCGCGGGCCTTGGCGGCGCGGTCGTCCATGAACTGGTCGAACTCGGCCTTGTCCTTGGCTTCGCGCAGCCGCTCGAGGAAGCTCTCGAAGGCGCGCTGCTCCTCTTCAAGCCGGCGCAGCGTCTCGCTCTTGTAGGCGTCGAAGGCGCTGTTGCCCGAGGAACGCATCGTCGTGAAGGGCGAGACGCGGGCGGACCGGTTGCGGCAGGATTTGGTGAACATGCGCTTGCTCCAGATCATGTAGGCGAGAAGGGCGAGGCCGATCGGCCAGAAGGCGATGAAGCCCAGCACCATGGCGGCGATCCAGGCGGGTTTGCCGCGGGCGTCGAGCCAGGCTTCGCTGCGGGTGAGCCAGTCCTTGAACCCGGACCGGCCGGCGCGGGGGGACAGGGGCATGTCGGTCGTGGTCATCGAGGCACTCCTTCGCAGGCGGGGCCCGTCTTTCGGGCCGGTGGGATGTGAATGCGTTTCACATTACAGCAGATGGGAAGCGGCGGGGCGGGCTGCAAGGGGTGATGTGAATGTCTTTAACATTTTTCTCTCCCTTTCCCGTTCCGCCGGCATCGCGGAGCGATTGACGCCCCACGCGCGGCGCGCCACGGTCCGGTCATGACCGATCTCGCCTCGCGCCTGCGCCGCGCCCCGCGCCCCCTCGATCCCGACAAGGCCGCAGAGGCCCGCCAGCTTTGCGGCTGGGCCGAGCCCGCCACCGCCGAGCTGATCGGCGGCACCGCCGGGTGCAGCCCCTATCTCGCCGGCCTGATCGGCCGCGAGCATGGCTGGCTGGAGGCCGCCTGCGCCGATCCCGAGGGCGCGGTCGCCGCCGAGCTTTCGGATCTCGGGGGCCACGATCTCGCGGCGCTGGGCCCAAGGCTGCGGCAGGCCAAGCGGCGCGTGGCGCTGATCGCGGCGCTGGCCGATCTGGGCGGGGCCTGGCCCTTGGAGGAGGTGACGGGCAGCCTCACCCGGCTGGCCGATGCGGCACTTCAGGCCGGGCTGGAGACGCTGATCGCGCCGCAGATCGCGCGCGGCAAGCTGCCCGGCATGACCGAGGCCGATATCGAGAGCGGCGCGGGCATGGTGCTTTTTGCCATGGGCAAGATGGGCGCGCATGAGCTGAACTATTCGTCGGATATCGATCTCATCTGCCTTTACGACGAGACCCGCTACGAGGGGCTCGACCAGCATGAGGCGCGCAGCGTGCTGGTGCGGGTGACGCGCAAGCTCGCCGCGCTGATCGGCGACATCACCGGCGAGGGCTACGTGTTTCGCACCGATCTGCGGCTCAGGCCCGACGCCGCCGTCACGCCGGTCTGCCTGTCGATGGGCGCGGCCGAGCAGTATTACGAGAGCGTCGGCCGCACATGGGAGCGCGCGGCCTGGATCAAGGCGCGGCCCTGCGCGGGCGATCTCGCCGCCGGGGCCCGCTTCAACGAGACGCTGCGCCCCTTCGTCTGGCGCAGGCATCTCGATTTCCACGCGATCCGCGACGCGCATGACATGCGGCTCAAGATCCGCGATCACAAGGGGCTTGGCGGCGCGCTCAGCCTGCCGGGCCACGACATGAAGCTCGGCCGTGGCGGCATCCGCGAGATCGAGTTCTTTACCCAGACCCGGCAGCTCATCTCGGGCGGGCGCGATCCCTCCTTGCGCGTGCGCGGCACGGTTCAGGGGCTCGACCGGCTGGCGCAGGCGGGCTGGATCGATCGCGACACCGCCGAGGCGCTGACCCGGCATTACCGCGCGCATCGCGAGGTCGAACACCGGGTGCAGATGATCGGCGATCAGCAGACCCACAAGCTGCCTTCCTCGGAAGAGGGCTTCGAGCGGCTGGCCGCCTTCATGGGGCGCGATCTGGCGGAGCTGAAATCCGAGCTGACCGCGCGGCTCGAAGAGGTGCATGCGCTGACCGAGGATTTCTTTGCCCCCGGCCATGCGCCCGCCGAGGCGCCCGAGTTCGGCGAGGACGTGACCGCGCGCTGGCCCGGCTATCCGGCGCTGCGCTCGGACCGCGCGGTCGAGATATTCGACCGGTTGCGCCCGGAGATCCTCAAGGCGCTGTCGGAGGCCGCGCGCCCCGAGGAGGCGCTGGCGCAGTTCGACGCCTTTCTCGCCGGGCTTCCGGCGGGGGTGCAGCTTTTCTCGCTGTTCGAGGCCAACCCGCAGCTCACCCGGCTCATCGTCGACATCTGCGCCACCGCGCCGGGGCTGGCGCAATACCTGTCGCGCAATTCGGGCGTGCTCGACGCGGTGATCGGCGGCGGCTTTTTCGCCGACTGGCCCGGCGTCGATGCGCTGCGCTCGGAGCTGGCCGGGCTTCTGGCGCGCCAGCCCGATCACGAGGCGCGGCTCGGCGCGGCGCGGGTCTGGGCCAAGGAGCTGCATTTCCGCATCGGGGTGCATCACCTGCGCGGGCTGATCGACGCAGGCATCGCCGGCCGCGAATATGCCGAGCTGGCCGAGGCGGTGGTCGCCGCCCTCGTGCCGGTGGTGATCGACGAGATCGCCCGCCGCCATGGCCCGCCCCCGGGGCGCGGGCTGTCGGTGCTGGCGATGGGTTCGCTCGGGGCGGGGCGGCTGGCCTCCTCCTCGGATCTCGACCTGATCGTGATCTACGACGCGGCGGGGGTGGAGGCCTCGGACGGCCCGCGCCCGCTTGCCACGCGGGCATGGTATGCGCGCTTCACCCAAGGGCTCATCACCGCGCTGACCGCGCCGATGCCCGACGGACGGCTCTACGAGGTCGACATGCGGCTGCGCCCCTCGGGGCGGCAGGGGCCGGTGGCCACGGCATTGCCGGCCTTTCGCGCCTATCAGCAGGACGAGGCCTGGACCTGGGAGCACCTGGCGCTGACCCGCGCGCGCGCGGTGGCGGGCGAGCCGGGGCTTGGCGAGGAGATCGAGGATTTCCGCCGCGACCTCATCGCGCAGAAGGCGGACGGCGAGACGGTGCTCGCCGATCTGGCAGCGATGCGGGCGCGGCTGGCCGAGGCGCGGCCCGCCTCCCATGGCTGGAACCTGCGCGACGGGGCGGGGCGGCTTCAGGATGTGGAGCTTTTCGCCCAGAGCCTCGCGCTGCGCGCGGGCTCGGCCGGGCGCGAGATCACCGCGCAGATCGAGGCGGGGCGCGCGGCGGGGCTCGTCGATGACGCGGGCGCGCGGGCGCTCGATCACGCGGCGGCGCTGTTTCGCGGCGTGCAATGCGTGGCGCGGCTGCTGACCGGCGGCGGGCCTCTGCCCGAGGACCCGGCCGAGGGCGGCGCGCGGGTGATGCTGCGCGAGAGCGGCTGCGAGACGCTGGACGATCTGCGCCGCGCCCTTGACGCGGCGGCCGCGCGGGCAGAGGAGGTGATCGATCGCGCCTTGCAGGGCGCCCGGCCGGGAGAGAACGGATGAGCGACGAGATTGACCCCAAGGGGCTGGTGCGCGAGGCCTACAGGATCGAGGGGATCACGCCGGGCGAATGCCGGTCGATCTTTCTCGACTGGGCGCTGTCGCTGCCCGAAGGGCTGGAGCCCGCCACGGCGATCCGGCGGCTGCTCGAGCGTCATGCGACCGCGCCCGAGGGGCATCCGATGACGGCGGTGCTGGTCGAGGGGCTGGGCAATGGCGCCGCGGCGCGGCGGCGCGGCGGGCGGGCGGGGCGCGCAGCAGTCTAGGCCGCCACGCGCCGCCGTCTCAGCGCGGCAGCGCCGCGGCCTCGGCGGCGAGGCGGGCGATCCCGGCCCAGTCGCCCGAAGCCACCATCTCCCTGGGCGCGACCCAGCTTCCGCCGACGCAGAGCGTGTTGGAGAGCGCGAGATAATCGGGCGCGTTCTTGAGGCTGACGCCGCCGGTGGGGCAGAACTTCACCTGCGGGATCGGCGCGCCGATCGCCTTCAGCGCGGGCACGCCGCCATTGACCTCGGCCGGGAAGAACTTCTGCACCGTGTAGCCGCGCTCATAGAGCCGCAGCACCTCGGAGGCGGTGGCGGCGGCGGGCAGGAGCGGCAGGTCGTTGGCCTCGCAGGCGTCGAGGATGCGCTTCGTGGCACCGGGGCAGACGCCGAATGTGGCCCCCGCCTCCTTGGCGGCCTCGACATCATCGGGCGTCAGAAGCGTGCCCGCGCCGACCACGCCGCCCTCGACGCGCGCCATTTCGCGGATCACCTCGAGCGCCGAAGGCGTGCGCAGCGTCACCTCGAGCGCGGGCAGGCCGCCCTCGACCAGCGCGCGCGCCAGATCGGCGGCATGGGCGGCATCCTCGACCACCAGCACCGGGATCACCGGGGCGAGGGCGCAGACCTTGGCGGTCAGTTCTGAGGCATGTTCGGGGGTCATCGCAGGGTCCTGTCGTCTTGGGGGTGAAAGGGGGTTTGGAGGCTCGCCGTTAACGGGAGATTAACGATTTCGCGCAAATCTGGGCGGGCTGGAGGAGGAAGGCAATGCCGCGCGAGGGTTTCATGGGTCTTGCCTGCGCGGCGGTCCTTGCCGGATGCGGCGGCGGCGGGCAGGTGGCGGACCTGCCGCCGCCGCATTTCGATCGCGCGGCCTTTGGCCGGCTTCTCGACCGCCCGGCGGCGTTCGACCTGCCGCGCGGTGGCAGCGCCCGCTACGAGGGCGGCTTTGCCGCCGATATCCGCGAGGCCGACATCACGCCCAGCGGGCGGATCGAGGGCGGGCTGACGCTCGATCTCGATTTCGCCAATGCCAGCACGGTGCTGCCCGTGGAGGGGCGGCTGCACGACATCTCGGGCGCGTTTCTCGGCGAGGCGGTCGCCATTGACAGCCTGCCACTCGTGCCCGGGCAGGGCAGGCTGGCGCTGACCCGCGACGGCGCGCGGCGCAGCGGCGAGGTGGCGGCGGGCTTCGGCGCGGAGCTGCCGCTGGCGGGGGAAAGCCGCCGGCTCGACATCACCATCGAGAGCCCGCTGCGCGGAAGAGGCGGGCGGGTGCTGGCGGGCGAGGTGTCGGGCACGATCCTCACCGCGCCCTACACCGATCAGCCGCATGTCCTGACGGGGCAGTTCCACGCCACCACCGAGTGATCAGACCACCACGGTCGCGCCATAGGCGCCACCGCCGACATTCTGGCGGAACACCTCGAACAGCTCGCGCCCGACGCCGTTGCCATTGCCCGCCAGATCGGCGGGGGCGGGCTCGCGACCCTCGAGGCTGGCAAGCACCTCAAGCGTGCCCGCGGTCGCGTCGAGCCGCATGAGATCACCGTCGCGCACCAGCGCGATGGCCCCGCCATCGGCGGCCTCGGGGGTGACATGGATCGCCGCCGGCACCTTGCCGCTCGCCCCCGACATGCGCCCGTCGGTGACCAGCGCCACCTTGAGCCCGCGATCCTGCAGCACCGCCAGCGTCGGGGTGAGGTTGTGCAGCTCTGGCATGCCGTTCGACTTTGGCCCCTGGTAGCGGACGATGACGATCGTGTCCTCGGTGAACTCGCCGTTGCGGAAGGCGGTCTTGACCGCTTCCTGATCGTGAAAGACCCGCGCCTTGGCCTCGATCACGTGGCGCTCGGGTGCCACGGCCGAGATCTTAATCACCGCCCGGCCGATATTGCCCGAAAGCTGGCGCAGGCCGCCGGTCTTCTGGAACGGGTCGGTGGCGGGGCGCAGGATCTTGTCGTTGAGCGTCTCGCCGGAGCCCTTGGCATAAGCGACACGGCCCTCGGAAAGCTTGGGCTCGTGGGTGTAGAGCTCCAGCCCCTCGCCCGCAACGGTGCGGGTGTCGGGGTGCAGGAGCCCCGCGTTCAGCAGCTCTCCGATCATGTAGCCGAGGCCGCCCGCGGCGTGGAAATGGTTCACGTCGGCAAGGCCGTTGGGATAGACCTTGGCCATCAGCGGGGTGATCGCCGACAGCTCCGCGAAATCCTCCAGATCGAGGATGATGCCCGCCGCCTTGGCCATGGCGGGCAGGTGCAGCACGAGGTTGGTCGAGCCGCCCGTCGCCATCAGCCCGACCATGCCGTTGACGAAGGCGCGCTCGTCGAGCACGTCGGAGGCGGGCGTGAACTCGTTGCCCAGCGCGGTGATCTGCGCCGCCCGCTCGGTGCCCGCCACCGTCAGCGCGTCGCGCAGCGGGGTGTTCGGGTTGACGAAGCTCGCGCCGGGCAGATGCAGCCCCATGAACTCCATCAGCATCTGGTTGGAGTTGGCGGTGCCGTAGAAGGTGCAGGTGCCCGGCCCGTGATAGGAGGCCATCTCGGCCGCCATCAGCGCGTCGCGGCCCACTTCGCCTGCCGCGAATTGCTGGCGCACGCGGGCCTTTTCGTCATTGGGCAGGCCGGAGGTCATCGGACCGGCGGGCAGGAACACCGCCGGGATATAGCCGAACGTCGCGGCGGCCATGACGAGGCCGGGCACGATCTTGTCGCAGACGCCCAGATAGACCGAGCTGTCGAACACGTTGTGCGACAGGCCGACGGCGGCGGCCATGGCGATCACGTCGCGCGAAAACAGCGACAGCTCCATGCCGGTCTGGCCTTGGGTCACGCCGTCGCACATTGCCGGCACCCCGCCCGCGACCTGCGCCGTGGCCCCCGCCGCGCGCGCGGCCTCGCGGATCAGCGCGGGATAGGTCTCGAAGGGCTGATGCGCCGAGAGCATGTCGTTGTAGGCGGTGATGATGCCGATGTTCGGCGCGCGGCCGGTGGCGAGCGCGTCCTTGTCCTCGCCGGTCGCGGCATAGGCATGGGCCTGGTTGCCGCAGGTCAGATGGGCGCGGCGCGGCCCTTCGGCGGCGGCGGCGCTCATCCGGTCGAGATAGGTCCGGCGCGGCCCTTCGCTGCGGGCGCGGATCCGGTCGGTGACGGCTTCGAGCGTGCGGTTGAGGGCCATCTGGCAGCTCCTGTCGTAAATCGGGGTCGGCCCGGCGTTAGCACGCTTCGTTAGCGCTAACAACCTTTGCGCCGGGCGGCGGGGCGGCAAATGCGGCGCTTGGCGGGGAAACACGGGGGCAGGTGGCGCGGTTTCACGCGACATGGCTTTTCGTGGCGCGCGGGGCGGGGTAGGAGGGCGCATGACACCCTTCCCGCACCTCCCGCCCTATCCCACTGTCCGGCTGATGCCCAAGGCCGATGCCCGCGCGGTTCGCCACGGCTTCCCTTGGGTCTTCGCCAACGAGATGGTCCTCGACCGCCGCACCAGGAAACTGGCGCCCGGCAGCCTCGCCGTGCTTGAGGATGCCGAGCGACGTCCGATGGCGGTGGTCACCGTCAACCCGGACTCGAAGATCGCCGCCCGCGTGCTCGACCGCGACCCGGAGGCGGTGATCGACGGCGACTGGATCGCCACGAGGCTCAGCGTGGCGCTGCGCCACCGCGAGGCGCTGTTCGACGCGCCCTTCTACCGGCTGGTGCATGCCGAGGCCGACGGGCTGCCCGGCGTGGTGATCGACCGCTTCGGCGATATCGCGGTGCTGCAGCCCAACGCCGCATGGGCCGATGCGGGGGCCGAGACCATCGCCGACGCGCTTCTTGCCGCCACCGGCATCCGGCGGGTCGTGCTCAACGGCTCGGGCCGCGCGCGCGGGCTGGAGGGGCTTGGCGAGGAGCTGCGGATGCTGCGCGGCGACGCGCCCGAGGGGCCGGTCGAGGTGCCGATGAACGGGGCCGTCTACATGGCCGACCTGATGGGCGGGCAGAAGACGGGGCTGTTCTACGACCAGCGCCCGAACCACGCCTTCGCCGCCGGGCTGTCGCGGGACGCGCGCGTGCTCGACGTGTTCTCCCATGTCGGCGGCTTCGGCCTTGCGGCGCTGGCGCGGGGCGCGGCCTCGGCACTTGCCGTCGACGGCTCGGCCCCGGCGCTGGATCTGGCGCGCCGCGGCGCGGAGGCCTCCGGCGTGGCCGACCGCTTCGAGACCCGGCAGGGCGACGCCTTCGACACGCTCGCGGCGCTCGACAAGGAGGGCCGCCGCTTCGAGGTGGTGGTCTGCGATCCGCCCGCCTTCGCGCCGTCGAAACCGGCGCTGGAGCCGGGGCTTCGGGCCTATGAGCGGATCGCGCGGCTGGCGGCGCCGCTTGTCGAGGAGGGGGGCTATCTGGTGCTGTGCTCCTGCTCGCATGCCGCCGATCTCGCCAAGTTCCGCGCGGCCTCGGCGCGCGGCATCGGCAAGGCGGGGCGCCGCGGCGCGATCTGCTACACCGGCTTTGCCGGGGCCGATCACCCGGTGCTGCCGCAGCTCGCGGAGGGCGGCTATCTCAAGGCGCTCGTGTTCCGGCTGTGAGGGTCCTGCTCGACGCTTGCGTCCTTTATCCCACGGTGATGCGCGAGCTGCTTCTGGGCTGCGCTTCGAAGGGGCTGTTCGAGCCGCGCTGGAGCGCGCGGATCTCGGAGGAATGGGCGCGGGCGGCGGCACGGCTGGGGGCCGGGGGCGAGGCGATCGCGCGGGGCGAGATCGCGCTTCTGGCGTCGCGGTTTCCGCGCGCCGAGATCGCGGCGCACCCCGAGCTGGAGCGGCGGCTCTGGCTGCCCGATCCGAACGACATCCATGTGCTGGCCAGCGCGGTGGCGGGGCATTGCGACGTGATCGTGACGATGAACGCCAAGGATTTTCCGCGCGGCATCCTTGCCGAAGAGGGGCTGAGCCGGGCCGATCCCGACAATTTCCTGCTCGGCTTGTTCGAGGCGAGCCCCGGCCCGGTGGGCGAGGTCACAGCATCGGTGCTGGCCGAGGCGTCGCGGCTTTCGGGCGAGGACTGGACCGCGCGCAAGCTGATGAAGAAGGCGAGGCTGAACCGCTTCGGCAAGGCGGTGGAGGCGGCGGGGTCGGCGGCGGGCTAGGCGCCCAGCCACTTCGCCTCGTTATCCGAGATCGCCTTGAGCCGCGCTTCGGTCTTGGGGTGGCTCATCAGCCAGGCGGGGGTGGCGCCGCCCGCGCCCGCCATCCGGTCGAGCTTCGACAGCAGCGATTTCTGCGGGCCGGTGCCGAAGCCCGCCTTGATCATCAGCGCCGAGGCATAGGCGTCGGCCTCGTATTCATCGACCCGGCTGAGCCTTGCCGCCACCAGCCGCGCGAGCCCGCCCGCGATCAGCCCGCCGAAGCCGGGGATGATCCGCGACAGCACGGCGGCAAGCGCCGTCCTGAGCGCGTTCTGGGCCGAGAAATCCACCATCCGGCGGCGCGAATGGCCCAGCGCGACATGGCCCAGCTCATGCGCCACGACGCTGGCGATCTCCTGCGGCGTGACCTCGCCCGCGGCGAACTTCTGCAGGAAACCGCGCGTCAAGAAGATCCGCCCGTCGGGGGCGGCGAGCCCGTTGACCGGGGCGATCTCGTAGACATGGACCTTGATCCGCGGCAGATCCAGCGCCTGGGCGAGCTTGTCGCAGACCGCGCGCAGCCGCGGCTCGGCCAGCTCGGTCGATTGCGCATCGAGCGCGCGGCGCGTGCGCCAGGCCGAGACCTGGTAGACCGCGAAGCCGTAGAGCAGCGCCAGAATCAGCGGGGAGAATTTCAGCATTGTGGCAATATGGTGTCCCGAATGAGGCGGAGCAACCACCGTCTCTGGGGGGTCACATGCGGCTGTCACGCCACAGGTTGCGTCAAGTGTGATTAACCGGGCAGGAACCGAATCCGGGTTATTGGTATTGTCTAGTCATCAGGGGGGTTGTCCAACTGAATGAGGCAACCATGAATTTCGATCAGTTCGACCGACAGACACGAGACTCCGCGCTGCGCAAGGCTTTCCCGGTCGAACGGGAGACGCCGGACAGGCTGCGCCAGCTGCTCGACCAGCTGGCCGCGCATGGGCGGGATGCGGATCACCGGGAGGGGGAGCGGGCGCGGTGAGCCCGCTCGCCCTCAACCGCCGAGCCGGCTGAGCAGCAACAGCAGAAACAGGCCCAGGATTCCGAGCGCGAGCGCATGCGCCGCGCCCCATTGCGCCATGTCGGCCGTACCGCCGCCATGCCGCTTGGCGCGCCAGGCGCCCAAGAGCGCGCCGATCAGAAGACCGGTGAGGGGGAGGATCATCGCGGCTCTCCGAAGATGGGGCGGCCCGATCCGGCCGCGCGGTTCCCCCTAGCGCGCGGGCCGCGCGCTTGTCCAGCCGGGCGGCTTGCGGCGCGGCGCCGCAGCGGGCGGCGCCACACTGTGCACGGCCGGGCAACGCACCGTCACGTTCAATTGTCGCGCGAAACGTGCTAGGTTGGCCCGACTACCGCCGCGTGTGCGGCCAAGGGTAGGGGCGCGCGGTGCCATCGGGGCGGCCGCGCGGCGAAAGGCCTGATTTTCAAGCCGTCGGCGCCAGTTGCCGCAGCGACACGACGGTGCAGAAAACAGGGTGACAGGAGGTGACGCAGGGAGTAGGAGAGCGGCATACAAGGGTACGCCGGTCGCGGGGTGGAATTGGGGACCCGGCGCTGGCCCTTCAACGGGAGCACACATGAAAGCCGAGTCATTCCTTACCGACGACTACCGGCCCGCCGAGAACGAGCCGTTCATGAACGACCGGCAGCTCGAATATTTCCGCCGCAAGCTGCTGGCGTGGAAGACCGAGCTGCTGTCCGACAGCCGCGACACCATCGAGGGCATGAAGGACGCCACGCGCAACATTCCCGACGTCGCCGACCGCGCCAGTGAGGAAACCGACCGCGCGCTCGAACTGCGCACGCGCGATCGCCAGCGCAAGCTCGTCTCCAAGATCGATGCCGCGCTGCGGCGGATCGAGGAGGGCGAATACGGCTATTGCGAGATCACCGGCGAGCCGATCTCGCTGCGCCGGCTCGATGCGCGGCCCATCGCCACGATGAGCCTCGAGGCGCAGGAGCGCCACGAGCGCCGCGAGCGCGTCCACCGCGACGACTGATCCCGTGACGGCACCGACCCGGCGGATCGCGGTCGCGGGCGCCGGGATCGGCGGGCTGACCGCCGCGCTCTGCCTTGCGCGCGGCGGTCATGACGTCACCCTCTACGAGCGGGCACCCGCGCTGCGCGAGATCGGCGCGGGGCTTCAGATCACGCCCAACGGCGCCGCCGTGCTGGAGAAGCTGGGCCTCGGCCCCGCGCTCGACGCGGCGGCGATCCGCGCCCGCGCCGTCTGTCCCACCGACGGGCGCTCGGGCCGCGCCATCGCCCGCTTCGCGCTCGATGGCGGCGCACATCCCTACAGGTTCATGCATCGCGCCGCGCTGGTGGCGCTTCTGGCCGAGGCGGCGCAGGCGCAGGGCGCGCGCATCGTCACCGGGCGGCGGGTGACCGGCGCCGATCCGGCCGCGGGGCGGCTCGATTTCGAGGATGGAGAAAGCATCATCGCCGATCTGATCGTCGCGGCGGACGGGCTGCGTTCGGCGCTGCGTCCGCTGGTCGCCGATGAGGGGGCGGGCTTCACCGGGCAGGTCGCCTGGCGCGCGATGCTCGACGATCCCGGGGCAGAGCCCGAGGCGCGGATCTGGATGCTGCCGGGTCGGCATGTCGTGACCTATCCGCTGCCGGGCGGGCGGCTCAATCTCGTGGCGGTGCGCGAACAGCCCGAATGGGCGCCCGAGGGCTGGGACCATGCCGACGATCCGGCGCGGCTGCGCGCGGTGTTCGAGGATGCGGCACCGGCGCTGCGCGGCCTGCTCGACCGGGTCGGTGAGGTGCGGCTCTGGGGCCTGTTCCGCCATCCGGTGCCCGGGCACTGGCATGACGGGCGGCTGGTGCTTCTGGGCGATGCCGCGCATCCGACGCTGCCCTTTCTCGCGCAAGGGGCCAATCTGGCGATCGAGGATGGCTGGGTGCTGGCGCGGGCGCTGGCCGGAGCGCCCGATCTTGGCGTGGCGCTGGGGCGCTACACGCAGGCGCGCGCGCCGCGGGTGCGGCGGGCCATCGCGGCGGCGCAGGCCAATGCGCGCAATTATCACCTTTCCGGCCCGGCCCGGCGCATCGCCCATGCCGGGCTCGGCGCGATCGGCCGGTTTGCGCCTGCGCGCTTTACCGCGCGCATGGCCTGGCTTCATGCGCATGACGTGACACGCGACATGCCCGCCGCCATGGCTGGCGACGGGCATGAAAGCTGAGCCGGACGGTGCGGCGCCCCCCGGGGGGCGCCGCGCATCGGGATCAGTCGAGCACGCGCAGCTGGCGGGTCGCGGTGACGTTGCCATTGTCGTCGTAGAGCACGGCGAGCACGTTGCTGCGGAACGGCTTGTGGGCCAGCTGCACGCGCACGTCGCTGACGAGGCCGGGGCGCACATCGGTGCCGCCGAGCGAAACCGCATCGGACAGGCTGGAGCCGTCGAGGATCTCGACGCGGCCGCCATCCTGCGAGCGCAGGGTGTCGATCTCGACGAAGCTGGCGGCCTCGACGCTGCGCTGGGTGCCGAAGTTGTTGGCGGCGGCGAAGGCGGGAGCGGCGGTGGCGGCAACGAGAGCTGCGAGAATGAGGGACTTCATGGTCTTTCCTTTCGAAATGCCCCCGGGGAGGTGGGGGCGCGGATCTTGATTTCGGCGGCCGGTGGGCCGTCTCGTGCAATCGATTTGGGACGCCCCTCGCTGCTCCGCCTTGCGCGGCCCGGCCTCTTGCCACATCCGGCGGCAAACCCGGCCAGAAAGGGGCCAGCGAATGCCGGGTGACGGGGTCGGGCGGCGCCCGTGACGGGCTGTCCTATGGGTCGTCGTTTCGATGAGAGGGAGATAGGCGCGCCACTTCGGGAACGAAATAGCGCGTTATGTGCGCTCCCGGCGGGCATGCTGTGCGCCAAGGGACTGTTGTCGAATGAATAAATCGGAGGGGCATGCAAAAAGGGCGCGCGGCCCCCGCCGCGCGCCCCGTCATCTCGCCGTCGCCGGTCGCTCAGGCGTCGAGTTCGACCCAGACCGGCACGTGATCCGAGGGCTTTTCGCGGCCGCGCAGCTCGCGGTCGATCCAGGCGTCGCGCATCAGGTCCGCGGCCTGCGGCGAGAGCAGCAGGTGGTCGATGCGGATGCCGTTGTCGCGCTCCCATGAGTTGGCCTGGTAATCCCAGAAGGAATAATGCCCCGGGCCGCGCATCCGCGCGCGGAAGGCCTCGGTGAAGCCGAGGGTCTCGATCCGGCGGAAGGCGGCGCGGGTCTCGGGGCGAAACAGCGCGTCGTCGCGCCACGCCTCGGGCCGGGCGGCGTCCTCGGCCTGCGGGATGACGTTCCAGTCGCCCGCCAGAAGCGCGGGCTCCTCGAGCGCCAGAAGCGCCTTGGCCCGCGCGTGCAGCCGCTCCATCCAGGCGAGCTTGTAGTCGTATTTCGGCCCCGGCGCCGGGTTGCCGTTGGGCAGGTAGAGGCAGCCCATGCGCACGGGCCGCGTCTCGCCCATCACCGTGGCCTCGATGTAGCGGGCCTGCTCGTCGGTGTCGTCGCCGGGCAGGCCGCGGCTGACGTCCTCGAGCGGCAGGCGCGACAGGAAGGCGACGCCGTTGAAGCCCTTTTGCCCGTGGGTCTCGACGCTGTAGCCCATGTCCTCGAAATGCTGGCGCGGAAAGGCCTCGTCGACCGACTTGATCTCCTGCAGCATCGCCACGTCGGGCTGTTTTTCCTGCAGCCAGTCCGACAGCGCGCCGATCCGCGCCTTGACGCCGTTGATGTTGAACGTGGCGAGTTTCATGCGGGCATCCTTCAGCTCGGTCCCCCCGGCTTGTAGCAGCCGGGGGCGGGCGGGCAAGCCGCCTAGCGGGTGCAGAGCTTGCGCGGGCCGGAATAGGGCTGGAAGGTGCAGTCCGAGGCGCGGAAGGAGCGGTAGGCGCGCGAGCAGGCGCGCACGTCGCAGGCGGGCTCGGCCTGCGCCGAGGCCGGGCGCAGCCGGTTGGCGGTGCTGGTGGTAACTTCGGTGCCGCGGCGCACCCGCACCGGGGTCTGGCTTTCGGCCGAAGGCGCCTGCGCGGCCCCCGCGCCGCCCGCGGCGAGCGCCACCTTGCGCCAGATCTCGGCCGGAAGGCTGCCGCCGGTGACGTCCTTCATCGGGGAGTTGTCGTCATTGCCGATCCAGACGCCGATCACCAGCCGGTCGGTGAAGCCGATGAACCAGGCGTCGCGGCTGTTCTGGCTGGTGCCGGTCTTGCCCGCGGCAAAGCCGTCGATCGCGGCGCGCCTGCCGGTGCCCTCGGTCACCACCGCGCGCAGCATCGACAGCATCGGGTCGCGGGTGCGGTTGAGCTCGACCGCGTTGGGATCGGCGCCCGAGACCGAGAGCGCGACGCCGGTATCGCCGAGCTTGAGGCTGGCGATGCCGGTGGCGTTGATCGGCGCGCGGCCCGCGAGGATCGCGGCATAGGCCTCGGTCATGTCGATGAGCGACACCTCGGAGGTACCGAGCGCGAGGCTCGGGGTGCGCGTCAGATCGCCCTCGATGCCGAGCTGGCGCGCCACCTCGATCACCTGGTCGATGCCCACCTCCTGCGCCAGCCGCACGGTGGCGGCGTTGAGCGAGCGGGTGAAGGCCTCGCGCAGGCTGACCACGCCGGCGTAGCGGCCGCTGAAGTTCTCAGGGGAATAGCCGTCGATGTCGATCGGCTCGTCGGGCAGGCGGGTGTCGGGGTCCGCGCCCATCACCAATGCTGCAAGGAACACCGGCAGCTTGAAGGTCGAGCCGGGCTGGCGCAGCGCGTCGGTGGCGCGGTTGAACTGGCTGGCTTCGTAATCGACGCCGCCGACCATGGCGCGGATGCGCCCGTCCGGGGTCATGGCGACGATAGCGCCCTGGCTCGCGCCAAGCTCTGCCCCGCGCTGCGCGATGGCGTTTTGCAGGATCGTCTCGGCCCGGGCCTGAAGCGCCATGTCGAGCGTGGCGGTGACGGTGAGCGGGCCGTCGACGGCGCCCGACAGTTCCTGCGCCTCCTCCAGCACCCAATCGGCGAAATAGCTGCCCGCGCGGGCGGGGGGCGGCGAAGGCGCGAGGCTGGCCATCTCGGCCGCTGCGGCCTCGTATGCGGCCTCGTCGATGCGGCCCAGATCGCGCATCACCGACAGCACCACGAGGCCGCGTTCGCGCGCGCGCTCCAGGTTCGCCACCGGGTTGATGACCGACGGCGCGCGGATCGAGGCGGCGAGCACCGCCGATTGCGCGAGGCTCAGCTCCTGCACGGGCGTGTCGAAGTAAAGCTGCGCCGCGGCGGGCATGCCCCAGGCGCCGGCGCCGAGATAGGTGGAGTTGAGGTAGAGCTCCATGATCCGCTCCTTGCCGAGCTGGCGCTCCAGCCCCAGCGCAAGGACCATCTCCTGCAGCTTGCGCTTGTAGGTGCGCTCGGGGTCGAGATAGAGCACCTTGACCAGCTGCTGGGTGATGGTCGAGCCGCCCTCGACCACGCCGCCCGCCGATATGTTGCGCCACATGGCGCGGCCGATGCCTTCGAGATCGACGCCCGGATGATCCCAGAAGCGGCGATCCTCGATCGCCGCGACCGCCTGCGGCAGATGCCCGGGCATCTCCGATAGCGGCACGTAGCCCGCGCGGTAGGCGCCGCGGGTGAAGAGCGTGTCGCCCGCCTCGTCCTGCACGGTCAGCGTCGGCTCTTCGAGCGGCGGCAGCATGTCGGCCAATGGCAGGTCGCGCACCGCCCAGACGAGGATGCCGCCCGCGGTGACGAGGCCCAGAAGCACGAGGAAGGCGAGGCCGAAGAGCGTGCGCCAGACCCAGCGGGTGGCCCGCACCGTGGCGGCAGGGCGCAGCTTGCGCGCATCGAGCCGGGCGCGGCGGCGGGCGGAGGCGTCGCGCCAGCCCTGCGCCGCGCGCGCGGCGAGGGAGCGGCGGGGGGATGTTTCGGAAGAGGAGGGGGGCGGCGTGTCCGGCGCGGTGGTGTCGCCCGCCGCCTGCGCGGCGCGCAGCCTTGCGGCGGTGGATGCGGCGCCCGCGCCCGC
>NZ_KZ304968.1 GCF_002723615.1 Limimaricola cinnabarinus | reverse complement strand
CCCCTTGGTCTCTCGGGGACATCGTCATAATTACCGGTAAATGTGCCGTCCTCGATTGATGCATCATCTTGGCCGGGGCAGGGTTTTCAGTTTCTTCGTCCCGCTTGAAGAATGCAGTGCCCGCCGCCGGCTAGGTGTTTGATCCCAAGTTTTGATGGTGCGATCCTTTCTCAGGAATGGAAGGCAGCATTATGGGCCAGGTTCGTCACGGGAGCGCCACGACAACGCACGCTGTCAGAGCTGCAATACAACGATCGCAAGCTTCGCTCGCAACGCTGAGCCGCGAACTTGGGATCAACCCAAAGACGGTGGCGAAGTGGCGCAAGCGCCAGACGGTGGAGGATCTCAAGACCGGGCCGAAGGAGCCGCGCTCCACCGTTTTGTCCGAGGCTGAGGAGGCAATGGTTGTGGCGTTTCGGCGGCACACGCTGCTGCCGCTGGATGATTGTCTTTACGCGCTGCAGCCATCGATCCCGCATTTGACGCGTTCCGCGCTGCACCGGTGCCTGCAGCGCCATGGCATTTCTCGGCTGCCTGACGTGGACGGTAACAAGCCGAAGCGCGAGAAGTTCAAGCGCTATCCTATCGGTTACTTCCACATCGACATTGCCGAGGTTCAGACCGCTGAAGGCAAGCTTTACCTGTTCGTCGGCATTGACCGGACGAGCAAGTTCGCCTTCACCCAACTCGTCGAGAAAGCGGGAAAGATGGCCGCTGCTCAGTTCTTGCGCGACCTGATTACTGCCGTTCCCTACCGGCTGCACACAGTGCTGACCGACAACGGCATCCAGTTCACCAATCGAAACAGCGACACAAGCGCCTTCGAGCACATCTTTGACCGCGTGTGCCGGGAACAGGAAATCGAACACAGGCTGACAAAGGTGAAGCACCCTTGGACGAATGGTCAGGTAGAACGAATGAACCGCACGATCAAGGAAGCGACCGTCAAGCGCTTCCATTACGACGACCACAACCAGCTCCGCATCCATCTGGAGGACTTCATGGCGGCTTATAACTTCGCGCGCCGGCTCAAGACCCTCAGTGGCCTCACACCCTACGAATACATCTGCAAGATCTGGACATCCGAGCCAGACAGATTCACCCTGAACCCGATCCACCAGATGCCGGGACTAAACACCTAGGGTCAGGATTCATAACCAGTAAATGACGAGAGCCGCGAGGGCGATGGCTGAGAGGAACACCTTGGGGCATCGGTCATAGCGGGTCGCGACGCGCCTCCAGTCCTTGAGCCTGCCGAACATGATCTCGATGCGGTTGCGCCGCTTGTACCTCCGCTTGTCATATTTGACCGGCGTCTTGCGTTTCTTCCGGCCTGGGATGCAGGCGCGTATCCCCTTGTCCTGCAACGCTTCTCTGAACCAGTCAGCGTCATAGCCACGATCCCCGAGTAGCCATTTGACGTTTGGTAGGCGACTGAGCAGCGCCCGTGCGCCGATATAATCGCTGACCTGTCCAGCGGTGACGAACAGGTCGATCGGTCGTCCCTGACTGTCGCAGATGGCGTGCAGCTTGGTGTTCATACCGCCTTTGGTTCGACCAATCAGGCGACCACGCCCCCCTTTTTGGCGGCCATGCTGGTCGCCGTTCGGTGGGCCTTGAGGTATGTCGCGTCGATCATCACGGTCGTCTTCTCACCGTGTTCCGCCGACAGTCCGGCCATCATCCGCGCGAAGATGCCCTTTTCGCTCCAACGCTTCCAGCGGCTGTAAAGTGTTTTGTGAGGACCATATGCAGCAGGAGCGTCACGCCAACGCAAGCCATTGCGATTGATGAAAATAATCCCGCTCAGCACCCGCTTGTCATCAACCCGGGGCTTCCCGTGTGACTTGGGAAAGAAGGGAGCCAGACGTGCCATCTGCGCGTCGGTCAGCCAGAAGAGATCGCTCATGTAATCGCTCCGTTTTCGGAGGCGTGAATCACGCAGCGCAACTGAGATCAATGCATCCTGACCGTAGCTTTCTTGAAATGGGCAGGCCGCGGGCTTAGACCGGCGTGACTTGACCTCATTAGGGCTTCTTGCATGACACTCTCCTCACGCATCGCTCCGCCCAGCGATGCTCTCCTCGGCGCCCGGCGGGTTCTCGAAATCGAGGGTCAGGCACTGCTCGACATGGCCGCGGCGCTGCCAGAGGATCTGGCCGCGGCGATCGACTGCATCCAGGCCTGCCAAGGGCGTGTCATCGTCTCGGGCATCGGAAAATCGGGCCATATCGGCCGCAAGATCGCAGCGACGCTCGCCAGCACGGGCACGCCAGCCTGTTTCGTTCATGCCGCTGAGGCGAGCCACGGGGATCTGGGCATGATCACCTCGGCCGATGTCTGCCTGCTGATCTCCAATTCCGGCGAAACCTCGGAACTACGCGACCTGGTCGCCTATACCCGGCGCTTCTCGATTCCGCTGATCGCGATCTCGTCGCGCAACGACAGCAGTCTGATGAAGATGGCCGATCACCGCCTACTGCTGCCTGCGGCCCCCGAGGCCTGCTCGATCGGCATGGCCCCGACCACCTCGACTACGCTGGCCCTGGCGCTCGGTGATGCGCTGGCCGTCAGCCTGATGTCGCGGCGCGGCTTCCGGCCCCAGGATTTCAGCGTCTTCCATCCGGGCGGAAAGCTCGGCGCGCAGATGGCCAAGGTCGAGCAGCTGATGCATGCCGGCGATGCCGTTCCGCTGGTCGATGCCGAGACCGATATGCGCGAGACACTTCTGGTCATGACCTCCAAGGGGTTCGGCATCGCCGGCATCGTCCGCAGCGGCAAGCTTGTCGGGGTTATCACGGATGGCGACCTGCGACGCAACATGGACGGGCTTCTCGATCGCCGGGCGATCGAGATCGCCAAGGATTCACCGGTGACCGTGACCCCGGATGTCCTGGCCGCGACAGCGCTGGCCAAGCTCAACGCGCATGCGATCGGCGCGCTGTTCGTGGTCGACGGGGACGGCGCCCCGGTCGGTGTCCTGCATGTCCATGACTGCCTGCGGGCCGGCGTGGTATGAAAACCGTCCTCCTGATCCCCGCCCGCTATGCCTCGACGCGCTATCCCGGCAAGCCGCTGGCGCGCCTGCGTCAGCCCGATGGCACAACGAAGACCCTGATCCGGATGACATGGGAGGCGGCGCGCAGCGTCACCGGTATCGACGCCATCTACGTGGCCACGGATGACGACCGTATCCGGGCCGAAGCCGAGAGCTTCGGCGCCGAGGTGGTGACGACGTCGGAAAGCTGTGAAAACGGCACCGCTCGCTGCGCCGACGCCTTGGCGCAAGCGGGCATCGCGGCAGATCTGGTGGTCAACCTCCAGGGCGATGCACCGCTGACGCCCCCTTGGTTCGTCGAAGCTTTGGTCACGGCCATGAAGGCCGATCCGGATGCCGCCGTCGCGACCCCGGTCCTGCGTTGCGACGCGCTGACCTACGGGCATTTCGTCGAGGATCGCCGGAACGGCCGTGTCGGCGGCACCACGGTCGTCTTCGACACGCGCAGCGACGCGCTGTATTTCTCGAAGGAGGTCGTTCCCTTCCTGCCCGACAGCGTCCTGGCGGGCGGGGGACCGATCCCTGTCTTCCATCATGTCGGTGTCTACGCCTACCGCCCCGCCGCCCTCGCCGCCTATGCCGGCTGGGAGGCCGGAGCGCTCGAGACGCTGGAAGGGCTGGAACAGCTGCGCTTTCTCGAGAACGGCGTGAAGATACGCTGCGTCGAAGTGGATGCGCGCGGGCGCGCCTTCTGGGAACTCAACAATCCGGCCGATGTGGCGCGGATCGAAGCCGTATTGGAACCGACATGACCCCGACCAATGTGATCGACATCGCCGGCATCCGCGTCGGAGGCGACGCGCCTTTCATGCTGATCACCGGCCCCTGCCAGCTGGAAAGCCTCGATCATGCACGGATGATGGCCGAGAGGATCGCCGAGGCCTGTGCCCCCTCGGGCACCCGTTTCGTCTTCAAGGCCAGCTACGACAAGGCCAACCGCTCCTCGATCGGAACGGCGCGCGGTCTCGGGATGGAAAAGGGGCTGACGATCCTCGCCAAGATCCGCGAGGAATTCGGCTGTCCCGTGCTGACCGACGTGCACGAGGCCGCGCATTGCGCGCCGGCGGCCGAGGCGGCGGTCGATATCCTGCAGATCCCGGCCTTCCTGTGCCGCCAGACCGACCTGCTGCTGGCCGCAGGCGAGACGGGCGCCGCGATCAACGTCAAAAAGGGTCAGTTCCTGGCGCCTTGGGACATGGCGAACGTGGCCAAGAAGATCGCCTCGACCGGCAACAGCCGCATCATGCTCTGCGATCGCGGTACGAGCTTCGGTTACAACACCCTCGTGAGCGACTTCCGTGGCCTGCCCATCATGGCCGCCACCGGTCATCCTGTCGTCTTCGATGCCACCCATTCGATCCAGCAGCCCAGCGGTCGCGGCACCACGAGCGGCGGACAGCGCGAATTCGCTCCCGTGCTGGCCCGCGCCGCGGTCGCCGTGGGCGTCTCCGCCCTGTTCATCGAGACCCACCAGGACCCCGACAACGCGCCGAGCGACGGCCCCAACATGATCCCCGTGGATGAAATGGAATCCCTGATCACCGACCTGCGGCGTTACGACGACCTCACCAAGGGCCGTTGAGCGCCGTCGAGATCCGCCTGCGGGTCAGGACCGCCGCTTTCTGCTGCAGGCGGATCGGGACTGGCTCTCCCCAAGCACCGCCGCGATCTACCGCTGCCCGTTCTTTTCAATTATAGCGGCCCGCAGTCAGGGCGGCCCGCTCGGGCATCCTCCCGTTTCCAAAGGGCCGATCAGAACGCTGCGCAACGACGAAATCGGGAACCGATCAGGGCGATGAGCAAGAAACACGAGAATCAGACCGGCACCCCGGACCTCTATCGCAGGTTCCTCGACCTTCTGGGTCGGCCTAAGAAGCGGGAAATCGCCGACTTCCGCGCGGACCTGCTGGACCGCCGCGGCCTGCCGCACCGGGTCGGTTTCCAGCGAAAGAACCTGGAGACGGCCTTCTCGGCCAATTTGCCGCGGCTCTTTCCCGACCTCGTGGCGGTGGACGAGGCGCAGATCGGGGGGGATGCCCCGGTCCTGATGTATGGCGCGGTTCTGGACGATCTGTCGAAGTCGCATGACAGCACCAAGAACCTGCTGCCCCATGTCGGCACCGAGGATGAGGTGCTGTTCTTCGAGATGGGCTTCCTAGCCTCGACGACCAGCTGGTCCGAGGCCTTGGCCTCGCGGGATCCGAGGCAGGCCTGCCTCGGCTATATTTTCGATGATCGCGCCCAGTACTACATGGCGGATTACGAAACCCGGCTGGATGAAAAGCTGAACGGCGATTTCGTCCTGAGCGCAGCCGAACGGGTACGCGCCGAAAGCGCCATGCGACGCATCGTCGAGGCAAAGATCTCGAAATACAATTCCCAGCCATTCTTCAGGCCGGAAGTCTCGTCCGATTACACGCGGCGGGTCCTGGTCGTGGACCAGAACTTCGCGGATGCCTCGACCTTCTATGGCCGCGCCTCGACGGCCGAGTTCGAGGCGATGCTGCAGGCGGCCATCGCCGAAAACCCGGATGCCGAAATCATCGTCAAGACCCACCCCGATCTCAACTGGGTCAAGGGCGGCCAGCGGCGTGGCTATTTCGACCATTTGAGCTCCGAGGGACGGGTGCGGATCCTGCGCGACGGGGTCAATCCGTTCGAGCTGTTCGAGCTGGTCGACAAGGTCTATGTCGGCACCAGCGGCATGGGTCTCGAGGCGCTTCTGGCCAGCAAGGAGGTCGTCTGTTTCGGCGCCCCCTGCTACGCCGGCTGGGGTCTGACCGACGACCGGGTCGAGATTCCGCATCGCCACCGCAGCCGCGATCTGGCCGAATTCTTCTACGCCTTCTACATCTGGTACACGATCTACCACCTGCCCGAGGGCGAGGTGCCGGCACAGATCGAGGACGTGCTCGATTTCATCGAAGGAAACCGCCCCGTCCAGCCGGTGCCGGATGCGGTCTCTGACGCACCGATGCTGTCGATCGTCATCCCGGTTCACGGCGTGGAGCAATATGTCTCCGAATGCCTGGGGTCGATCCAGCGCCAGAGCCTGCGGGATTTCGAGGTCATCCTGATCGATGACGTCAGCCCCGACCGGTCGGCCAAGGTGATCGAAGGCTTCTGCGCGCGCGATCCGCGCTTTCGGCTGATCCAGCGCGCGGAGAACGCGGGCCCGGGATTCGTGCGAAATCAGGGCATCGACCTGGCCCGCGGCCGCTACGTGCTGTTCATAGATCCCGACGACTACATGCCGGATCCCGGGCATCTCGAACGGGTCGTGAAGATGGCCGAGACCGATCAGGCCGACATGGTCCGGTACCGCAAGCTGCACGAGCAGGTCGAGGACGACAGCGGCACGGTCCTGCAGATGCGTCGCGACGCCACCGAAGCCTTTTTTCCGCAAGAGGTGCATCGCACCTCTCTGGCCGAGCATCACGAGATCGCCCATTCGCGGCACTTCTGGAACTGGCTCTACCGCCGGGACTTCCTGAACGGCGGGAATATCCGCTTCCTGACCACCTACCGCGAAGAGCGCGCCTTCCTGCTGCAGGCCTATTTGGCCGACCCGGTGATCTCGCTCTCCGACAGCAATGGCGTGGTCTACCGGATCCGGCCGCAATCGGCCGTGCGGCGGACGCAGACCATGGCCGATGTCCGCGACCAGCTGCGGAACTTCGACCTCACCGTCGAACAGCTGAACGATCACGGCGCCTTCGATCCCGGCTCGCCGCATTGGTGGCTCGCGAGGTTCCAGGTTTCGCAGTTCCTGCACTACCTATATTTCGGATTTGCCTGGAAGACCGCCCGGAGCGCGCAGGCCACCGATGTTTTCCTCGAAGGGCTGGAAAAGACATTGTCACGGGCCGGGATCGGATCGCAGGACCTGATCCGCGATCCCTCGCAGCTGTCGCGGCAACATCGGCGTGCCAATGCCTACGGGCTGCTTCTGGCCGCGACGCGGTTGCGGCGTATCGATTACATCGAGACCGCGATCGGCCTGTCGCCGGTTCCCGCCGACCGGCTCTACGCCGAATTGCTGCATGAGCCGAAGGACCCGCTGGAACAGGACTTTCAGCGCGCGCTTAACTTCTACGCGCGCAACGACCGCGTCGGCGCACCGGTCACGACGCCTGCGGCGACGACCGAACGCCCGCGGCTGATCCTGCATCTGGGCGCGACCAAGACCGGCAGCACCCTGCTGCAGCACCTTTTGGACGACAACCGGGCGGAGCTTCTGCGGGCGGGGATCTGGTATCCCGAGGTCGGCCTGTTCTGGCAGGAGGACCGGCCGCACAAGCAGGCCGGGCATGCACGCTTCATGGAAGCGGCCGCACAGGGCACCCTCGAGCTGCGGCAGCATATCCTCGACGGGCTGGCCCTGATGAAGGGGCGCATCCACACCATCATTCTGTCGTCGGAAGCCTTCTTCCTAAATCCGAAATCCCTCGCCCTGCCCGAATATTTCGAGGATTTCCCGACCGAAATGGTGGTCTACCTGCGCCGCCAGGACGAATGGGCCAATTCGCAATACGCGGAATTCGTGGCGGGCGGCGCCATCAACGCCAAGAAGTCACGTTTCTCGACCTGGCTGCAGGAAGCCGAGACCCGGGCCTGCCTGGATTACGGTCGGCTGGTCCGCAACTGGGAGAGCCTGCTGTCCAAGGACGCCCTCCATGTCCGGCGCTATCAGCGCGTCCGCGGCGGGTCGTGGAGCATCACCGACGATTTCGCCGAAACCGCCGGCCTGCCGCAGATTGCCGCCCTCCCTGCCCCGCTTAGGCAAAAGCACAACGATGCCCGGCTGTCGGCGGCCCATGTCGAGCTGATCCGGCAGTTCAACAAGCGCTCCTTCCCGCACAAGAAGGCCTATCTGAACTTCATCGAGGATGTCGTGTCGGGTCTCAATGCCTGGCGCCGGGACAAGGGCCTGCCGATGCCCGGCCCGTGGTTCCTCACCGAGGAGATCGCCGACACGATCATGGCGCAGGCCGCGCCCGGTAACGACCGGATCGCCAAGGACTATTTCGGCCTGGAGTCGGGCGAGACGCTGTTTCCGCCCCGCGCGGAGCCCCCCGCGGATTGCCCGGTGCACCTGGCCGAGTTCGACATCGTCGAGACCGCTTACCTCGCGCGCAAGAAGGCCCGCCGCTCCAGAGAGCGCCGCATTGTCAATTACGGGCTGTTCAGCTGGCGGCTGTGGTCGTCGGTCCCGCTTCTGGCCACGATCTACCGTCGGCGCGGGCGCTCGGACCTGGCCCGGGAGCTGCAGAAGCATCCGGTCGGTTTCGCGCAGGCCCATTGGCTCGGCCGACACCCGGTGCTGTGCTGGCTGGCCTATTCGCCCGCCAACACGCTGGGGCCCCGGCAGGTCCTGCGTCTTTGGATCCCGGTCCTGAAACCGCTGGTGCATCAGCGCGGCGGCGAAAGCGCTGTCGTCCGGCTGCGCAGCGAGCCCGTCGCCTTCGTCCGAAATCTCCGGAACCCGGTGGCGCGGATCGTAGGACGGCTGCTTTTTCCGATGGGAGAGCGGACCTGACCGAAAGCCCGCGCAGGATGTCGGACCCGTCTCCGCCAATGCCCAGCGACCGCCGGATCGTGGCGCTGGAGGTGCCGGAGGCGTGGTTCCGGAATCCGCAGGACGGCACGCAGCATCGGATCTTCTACAGCACGCTCCTGGCGAGCCTGGCCGAAATGAACGTCCTGATCGATCCGGTCTGGCTGCCGCGCGGCGCCGAACGCGCCCCGCGCGGCGCGCCGCCCGACCGGTTCCTGATCAGCTTCCACTCCTATGGCGAGGCCGGGAACGTCCTGCGCTGCAAGGAATCCTACATCCCGCCCTTCTACACGATGGACCGGATGGGTTATGCTTGCTTCTCCGAACTGGCCCTCTTTCCCGAGAGGTTCCACGATAAGATTTCCCGGCAGGACCCGGATGCTGCGCGCAGCTTCCTGACCGATCTGGGCCGCGATCTCCGCCAGGCCAACCGTTCGAAATATTCCCAGCCGCCGAAAGACGGCGTCAGGATCGACACGGGCTATGTCTTCGTGCCCTTGCAGATCCAGAACGACTCGGTGGTTCGGGGCAGCTGGCTCGACGCCAGCGCGGCGTTGGATCGTATCGTCTCGGCCGCCTCCGGGCGGGGCCTGAAGACGGTCATCAAGCGTCATCCGCATTGCAAGAGCCGCAAGGTCGCCCGCGTCCTGGCCGAGTTCGGGCGCAACCCGGACGTCACCGTTTCGACCGGCTCGATCTACGATCTGATCCCCGGTGCCGAAATGGTGATCGGCGCGAATTCGGGCGTGTTGTTCGAAGCCTTGCTGCAGGACCGCCCCGTGATCAGCTTTGCCGCCTCTGATTTCGGCCTCGCCGTGCAGCAGGTCCGAAGCCATGAGGAACTGGTCTCGGCCATCACCCGCCCCGCCCCGCCCGACCCAGTCTGGCGGCAGAAATTCCTGTTCTGGTATCTCAACCAGTATTGCGTGCGCGCCGATGACAGCCTGCGGATCCGTCGAAGGATCCAATCCGTACAGAATGGTCCGAAGGGGAGCGAGCGATCCCGCATGGTGCGAAAACTCGATCTCTACGCCTACTCTCTCCTAGATCGCCTCAGGAAACGGTTTTTCTGAACGCTCCCCGGATGAAAGATCCCGAACTCCGTTATGGGAAGTGGCTGAATCTCTATCTCGACAGGGTCCGAATGTCCTTTACGGTGCCGCCTTCATGATCGGTTCAGAGTGCTAGGCTAAAGACGGAGGCGCCGATTGCCCGCCTGAAGCCGACAGGCACCGGCGACGAGGTCCGGCTCGAATACTGGTCACACCGGCGCAAATGGGAGGATATCGATGACATGGGCGGTGTCACCATGCCCCTCGACGACGCGCTCGAGTTCATAGCGAACGAAGCCATCTTCTGGACTTGGACGTGAGAGAAAATGTACAAAGTCGAGCTAAGCTGCCGATCGCAAGCAAAAACTTACATGCGTAGATGCGTACGTGCATGCTTGACTGCGCAGCTGGAGCTACGCAAGGTGACCCCATGAAGACGATGACGATAGCAATGCAGAAGGGTGGAGCCGGCAAGACCGCTCTGAGCCGCAACTTGGCAGCCCTCGCAGCCGAGGAGGGGCAGCGTGTCCTCCTAGTCGATCTCGACCCGCAAGGCACCACTAGAAGGTGGCTCACGCGCCGCCAAGCGGATCACCCCACCATGCTCGATGACGACCCGGAGCCGGGCAATCTACCGGAGATCCTACCGCACCTGAGCAGCCATTTCGACCTGGTGGTGATCGACACCCCGCCGCAGGTGCCCGGATGGATGCAGGACGTGATGGGCGCCTCTGACTTGGTGGTAATCCCGAGCCGAGCCAGCACTGATGACCTAGACGCGATCGGCCCAACAATCGGCGCAGCGAGTAGGGCAGGGGTGCCGTTCGCGTTCGTCATGACGATGGTGAATCCTCAGGCACGCCTCACAGATGCCGCCGCAAGGGAACTTGCACAGCATGGCCGCGTGGCCCCGGTCAATATCAACAACCGCATCGTCTATGGTGAGATGGGCGGGGCCGGGCAGAGCGTCATCGAGGCGAACAACCCGGATGCGCTCGCCGAGATGCAGCGGCTGTGGCAGTATCTGAAAGGGGTGATGTGATGGCAAAGAGCTTCAGTCTGTCAGGCTTGGTAGATACCGAGGCGAAGGCTTCCGATCAGAAAGGGCAGGGGGCTCGCACGCGCTCCAAGCCGAAGGCGGCGCCGAAACCGAAGCCGGCACCTGCCCCCATGTCGCCGAGCAAGAGGCTAAGTCTGGTGCTCGATGGTGAGACCTACCAAGCCCTGCGCCGTCTGTCTTTCGAAACCGGCCGGACGCACCAGAACATCCTCGATGAAGCTGCGCGTGCGTATCTACGCAAACACGCATCTACGCAAGGTTCAGACAGGTGAGCACTGCTAGGGAGCAGCTCGACCTTTTCGTGGCGCTTGTCGGCGACGTTCCCTTGCGAGACGACAAGGAGATGATGAGCGCGCCCATGGTGTCGATCGCGAAGAGAGGTCAACGCCGTATCGAGTGGGAGGGCCCGAGCGGTCAGCAGGTGGTCATCACCTCGACCGAGGGCGACGATATCGCCACAATATGGGATTTCGACTTAGTGATATGGGCCATTTCGCAGCTCAACGCTGCAGTGGAGCGAGACGAGACGCCGGCGCAGACGATCTCTTTTCGGCCGTATGACCTCATGAAAAGCATTCGCTGGTGCGACAGCATGGGCAGGGTAGGTGGCCGAGAATACGAGCGGTTCAAGGCTGCGATGAACCGCCTTCGGGCAACCCGCATCCGAACGACGATCCGTCGCCATGATCGGAAAGACAGACACGAAGACTTCAATCTGGTCTCGGATTTCACCTTCGATGAGATTAAGGATGCCGATGGCCACGCCAGGCCGCTCGGCGCTCAGATAACCATTCCGACATGGATCTACCGGGCCGTAACCGGTAGTCGCAAAGAGGTATTGAGCATCACGCCGCTCTACTTCGACCTCACGTCGGGACTTGACCGGTTCTTGTATCGGCTCGCCAGAAGGCACGCTGGAAACGGACTCAACAACTCGGATGGGTGGGCGTTTTCATTCCGCGACCTGCACCGTAGGTCAGGCTCGCAGATGCGCTATGCCGATTTTGCCAAGGCGTTACGCAAAGCCATCGCTGCGGAAAAAATCCCCACCTACGAATTGATCGAGGAGGGGGGTGCGAACAGCGATCCCCTGTTGCGTATGCGCTACCGCAAGCTACTACTATAAGACACGGGTTTTTACTCCCCCAAGTCACGGGTTTCTACTCCCCAAACCACGGGTTTCTGGTCCCTTAGGGTAATCATAAGAGATTGATTTTTTTAGAAAAATCCTGCCCTTGATTCGGCTTAACTTCTTTAACCTATATATTAACGGAAGAGCGAAAAGCAGATCCTGTGGATAACAGTGCGTCAGGATACCATCACGCGCCCGGCAGCAAGAGAGTCAGATCAGAGCCTCATAGCCAACTGCGGTCGCCCTGTTGGGCGCGGGGCTGTTATCCATGTTGCATGGCAGGGGGCATCGCCCACCCGGATCTTCCGAGCATGTTGTCTTGGAAGGCAAAAGCCGACAGCATGATCCGCCATGAGGGGCCGCGGCCCCGGGAACGAAAGAGCCGGATGTGAAACTTCTGATTACCGGCGGCGCCGGGTTCATCGGTTCGGCCCTAGTGCGGCTGGCGGTGGCGCGCGGCCACGCGGTCGTCAATCTCGACGCGCTGACCTATGCCGCCTGCGAGGAGAACGTCGCACCGGCGGCGGACAGCCCGCTCTATACCTTCGAGCGGGCCGATATCCGCGATCGCGCGGCACTCGACCGCATCTTCGCCGAACGCGCGCCGGAGGCGGTGCTGCACCTCGCCGCCGAGAGCCATGTCGACCGCTCGATCGACGGGCCGGGCGACTTCGTCGAGACCAACATCACCGGCACCTACAACCTGCTCGAGGCGGCGCGGGCCTATTGGGAGGGTCGGGGCCGGCCCGAAGGCTTCCGCTTTCACCACGTCTCGACCGACGAGGTGTTCGGCTCGCTGCCCGCCGACAGGACGATCAAGTTCACCGAAGACACGCCCTACGATCCGCGCTCGCCCTATTCGGCCTCGAAGGCGGCCTCCGACCACCTCGTGCGGGCCTGGCACAAGACCTACGGGCTGCCCGTCCTTCTGACCAACTGCTCGAACAATTACGGGCCTTACCACTTCCCCGAGAAGCTGATCCCGGTGGTGATCCTGAACGCGCGGGCGGGGCGCGCGCTGCCGATCTACGGCACCGGCGAGAACGTGCGCGACTGGCTCTATGTCGAGGATCACGCCGACGCGCTGCTCACCGTGCTGGAGAAGGGCCGGGTGGGCCGCAGCTACAACATCGGCGGCGAGAACGAGCGCAGCAATCTCGAGCTCGTGCGCACGCTCTGCGCCATCCTCGACGAGCTGTGCCCCAAGGAAAGCGGCTTCTACGCCCAGCAGATCGCCTTCGTCGCAGACCGGCCCGGCCATGACGCGCGCTACGCCATCGACCCGACCCGCATCCGCGAGGAGCTGGGCTGGCGGCCCTCGGTGACGGTCGAGGAAGGGCTGAGGCGTACCGTCGCGTGGTATCTCGCCAACGAGGCTTGGTGGCGGCCCTTGCAGTCGCGCGCGGGCGTGGGCCAACGGCTCGGCACCGGAGCGGCGGCGGAATGAGAGTGCTGATCTTCGGCCGGTCGGGGCAGGTGGCGACCGAGCTTTCGCGGCTCGACGGGCAGGGCCATGAGATCCGCTGCATGGGCCGCGATGAGGCCGACCTGTCGGACCCCGAGGGCGCGGCGCGGATCCTCGCGCGCGAGGCCGCGACCGGCTGGCCGCAGGCGGTGATCAATGCCGCCGCATGGACCGCCGTGGACGCGGCCGAGACCAAGGGAGCCGCCGCGCACAGGATCAACGCCGAGGCCCCCGCCGCGCTGGCGCGGTCGGCGGCGCAGGCGCGCCTGTCCTTCGTGCATATCTCCACCGATTACGTCTTCGACGGCGCGGGCGATACGCCATTCGCCCCGGATGCCCCGACCGCGCCGCTCGGCGCCTATGGCCGGACCAAGCTGGTGGGCGAGCAGGGCGTCGCGGCAGCGGCCAACCCCGCCGGCTGGGCCATCCTGCGGACCTCGTGGGTGTTCTCGGCGCATGGGGCGAACTTCGTGAAGACCATGCTACGGCTTGGGGCGGAGCGCGACGCGCTCAACGTGGTGGCCGACCAAGTCGGCGGCCCGACCCCGGCCAATGCTATCGCGCGGGCCTGCGTGACTATCACCGAAGCACTGGCTGCCGACCCGTCGAAGAGTGGCATCCACCACTTCTCCGGCGCGCCGGACACGAGCTGGGCCGGTTTCGCGCGTGAGATCATGGCGCAAGGCGGGCGCGACTGCGCGGTGTCCGGCATTCCCAGCAGCGCCTACCCGACGCCCGCGCCGCGCCCGCTCAACTCGCGGCTCGACTGCCGCAGCACGCAGGCTGCGTTCGGCCTCGTGCGCCCCGACTGGCGCGACGGGCTCGACGCGGTGCTGACAGAGTTGAAAGAGACGACATGAATATCACCGAGACCGACCTGCCCGGCGTACTAATCCTGGAGCCGCGCCGCTTCGGCGACGTGCGCGGCTGGTTCATGGAGAGCTGGAACCGCGAGACGTTGCGCGGCCACGGAATCGAGATCGACTTCGTGCAGGACAACCACTCCTTCTCCGGGCCCAAGGGCACGGTGCGCGGCCTGCATTACCAGAGTCCTCCGCATGCGCAGGCCAAGGTGGTGCGCGTGACGCGCGGGCTCGCGCGCGACGTGGCAGTGGACGTGCGCCGCGGCTCGCCGACCTATGGCCGCCATGTCACGGTCGACCTCTCGGCCGAGAACGGGCGGCAGCTTCTGGTGCCCGAGGGCTTCCTGCATGGCTTCGCGACGCTGACGCCGGATGTCGAGCTGCTCTATAAATGCTCGGATGCCTACGCCCCCGACTGTGACGGCGCGGTGGCCTGGGACGATCCCGACCTCGGCATCGACTGGGGCATCGATCCCGCCTCTGCCACGCTGTCGGACAAGGACCGCGCAGCCCCCCGGTTTGCCGGTTGGACCAGCCCCTTCACCGCCTGAGCGGCCCATTTCAGAGACGATTCCGGAGGTTTTCATGAGCGCCGCGCTTTCCGCCCCCGCCCGCCGCCGCAAGGGCATCATTCTCGCCGGGGGCTCCGGCACCCGGCTCTACCCGATCACCATGGGCGTCTCGAAGCAGCTGCTGCCGATCTACGACAAGCCGATGATCTACTACCCGCTCTCGGTGCTGATGCTGGCCGGCATCCGCGAGATCGCGGTGATCACCACCCCCGAGGACCAGACCCAGTTCCGGCGCCTGCTGGGCGACGGCAGCCAGTGGGGCATCTCGCTCGACTACATTGAGCAGCCGCGCCCCGAGGGGCTGGCGCAGGCCTATATCCTCGCCGAAGAGTTTCTCGCGGGCGCGCCGTCGGCGATGGTTCTGGGCGACAACATCTTCTTCGGCCACGGCCTGCCCGAGATGCTGGCGGCAGCCGATGCGCGTCCCGAGGGCGGCACGGTCTTCGGCTACCACGTCGCCGATCCCGAGCGCTACGGCGTGGTCGATTTCGACGCCGAGGGCCGGGCCCGCGCGATCATCGAGAAGCCCGAGGTCCCGCCCTCGAACTACGCCCTCACCGGGCTCTACTTTCTCGATGCCTCCGCGCCCGAGCGTGCCCGCCAGATCCGCCCCTCGGCGCGTGGCGAGCTGGAGGTCACGACACTGCTCGAAAGCTATCTCGACCAGGGCCAGCTCGGCGTCGAGACGATGGGCCGCGGCTACGCCTGGCTCGACACCGGCACACATGGCTCGCTCCTGGATGCGGGCAATTTCGTGCGCACGCTGCAGGAGCGGCAGGGCCTGCAGACCGGAAGTCCCGATGAGATCGCCTACGGGCTGGGCTGGATCGACCGGGAGGGGTTGAGGGCAAGGGCGCGGATGTTCGGCAAGAACGCCTATGGGGAGTATTTGGAGGGGCTTTGAAGCCAATCTTATCGGAAAACTCCAGTTTCAGATGGTCGTGCTTTCGGAAGGCGGAGCACACAGCACACACACATGGACTGACGTGACTTCGGAACCACATGGCTGGTTTCGACAGTCCATCTGGTTCGTTCGGCTCTTCATCTCCTATAGGCAGTGCAGAGAAATCGGGCTGGGCTCGAAAGCCAGTGAGGCATGAGGAACGATTGAGAAAATCCAATTACTTGCTGGTGACCGCAGCTAGCGCATCACTCCTTTCAGCAGCCACACCGGCTTCGTCAGAGAACTTCGCACGCTTCGACATGTATGGCGGGCCGGGCCTGATCGACATGCCGGTGGCCCATATGCGGCCTAGAAGGCGTCGGATTTCACCCATCTGCGAAACCGCTTGAACACCGTGTTCCATTTCCCGAACTCCTCGGGAAGGTCCCGCCATGGGCAGCCGGTTCGGGCGATCCACAGCACCGCCTCAACAAAGAGGCGAGGGTCCTCGCCAGTCCGCCCAGGATCACATGCGCGGCCACGGCAGTGAGGGGCTATGAGCCTCCATTGCATGTCTGTCAGTATCGTCCGAGCCAAGGTCACCTCCTACGTTGGAAACCTTGAATCATTCAGCAACGGATTTGGGAATCCTCAAACGTCAACAGGCCCTAGTTCAATCCCGACATGGTCTGGACGCCGCCACCAAGCGGCAAGAGGGGTCGGCAGCAAAGCTACAGCGATGCTGCTATCCAAGCCTGCCTGATGATGAAAGTGCTGCTCGGCGTGGCGCTCCGCCAGACGACGGGCTTTGTCGAAGGCCTTTTGCAGCTGATCGGAATGGACTGGGCGGTGCTAGGTTTCAGCACCCTATGCCGACGCCAGAAGGCGTTGGCCTTGGACATCCCCTATCGCGGCCTAACGGACCGCTGCATCTGCTGATCGACAATGCTTCACTTTCGATCATCAGGTCGCCGAGCTCCGGATCCGCATTGCCGTGCTCAGCCGTGCTCACCAGCTTCACCGCGCTCGGCATACCTGTGACAGAGGTCGGGGGATAAGTCCGTCCGGGAAAGGGGCACCTCGGCCATCATCCGTTTTGCGCAACAGATACCACCACAGTTCATCGCGCAGACCTTCCCTAGAGTAAATGTAGCGATGAATGGTGGTCGTGACAGACCCGTAGCCAACCGGCGGGCGACATCCGTCTGAGTAGGGCGCAGTGCGAGGCGCTGAGCCTTCTGGCGGCCGGCGGACGACACGCCCGCGCGGCGATCATCGGCATCAGCGAAAGCCCCTCGAAAAGCCCGGCTGAAATCGGCGCGCAGGACGCTTGGTGCGCGCAGCCTCGCCGAGGCGGTTCATGCGGCGCAGATCCACGGGCTGATCCGAGCCCGCGCAGAGGCTATTGCTCGCGGAAGGCGCGCGTCATGCTGTCCATGATCGGCTTGGTGATATACTGCACGAAGGTCCGCGATGCGGTCTGGATCATGATTTCGGCCGGCATGCCCGGCGTGGGGGCGAAGTTGCGCACCCGGGCCAGCTGCTCGGCGGGGATCGAGATCCGCGCGAGGTAGATCTCGCGCATCTCCTCGCCCGCGCCTTCGGTGATCGCATCCGCCGAGACGTAGTAGACTTCGCCGTCGAGCACCGGGGTCGTGCGCTGGTTGAGCGCGGTGAGCCGGACGGTCGCTGCCTGGCCGCGCCGCACGCTGTCGATCTCGACCCGCGGGATCTGTACCTCGATGATCAAGGGCTCGTCCACCGGCAGGATCTCGAGGATGGGGCGTCCGCTTTCGATCACGCCGCCCGGGGTGTGGAAATAGAGCCGCACCACCGTGCCCGCGACGGGGGCCGTCAGGTCGACCCGGGCACGTACCGAGCGCGCGGTGCGGAACTGCTCGTTGATGCTTTCGAGCTGCGATTGCACGCTTTGCAACTCATCAAGCGCCTTCTCGCGGTAACGGTCGATCTCCTGCGAGATCTGCGCGCGGTTCTTGCGCACCAGCTCGTCGATCTCCTCGATCTCCGCTTCCAGCCGCCCGATCTGCCCCTGCGCCTCTAGTTGGGCGCGCTCTATCGCCAGAAGCTCGGGGCGGCGCAGCAGGCCGCGTGCGAACAGCGCCGACTTGTCCTCATGCTCGGCCTGCAGCAATTCAAGCTGGCCGCGATGGGTGCCAAGCTGGGTCTCGTAGCCGCGGGCCCGGATCAGCAGCGCCTGCACGCTGCGCTCCAAAAGGGCCAGGTCGTTCTCCAACGCCGCGCGCGACACCCGGTAGGCCAGCTCCTGCCCGTCGAGGATCCCCGCGACGGCGATGTCCTCGCGCGCCGCCTCCAGATGGGTGGGAAAGCGCAGCTCGTCGTGGCGCTCCTCCTCGGCCACGAGCCGCGCCTGCGTGGCCTCCAGCCGGAAGCGGCGCAGTTGCAGCTCGCGCTCGGCCGCCACCGCCTGCGTACCGTCGAGCCGCAGCAGGAGCTGGCCCGCCTCCACCCTGTCACCTTCGCTGACGAGGATCTCCTCGATGATCCCGCCTTCGAAATGCTGCACGATCTTATTCTGCCCGGTGGCGACGAAGCTGCCTTGCGCGATCACCGCCGCCGCGAGCGGCGCGCGAAAGGCCCATGCCCCGAAGCCGCCGAAACTCAGCACCAACAGCACCAGTCCCCAGATCGTGTGATGCCGCACGGAGCGCGGCACCCGGGCAAACCATTCGTCCTCGTCGGCCGTCCATTCGGTCATGCTCATGATCCCCCTCCCCCCTTGGGCCGCGGGACGCGCGACGCCTTGTCACCCGCAAGCTTGGTCAGCACCTCCATCCGTGCGCCGAACATCTGGATCGTGCCGTCGCCGAGCAGCATGATCTTGTCCACAGCGGTGAGCAGGGACGGCTTTTGCGTCACCACCACCACGGTGATCTTGTTCTGCTTGGCGTGCCGGATCGCCTGGGCCAGCGCCTTGTCGCCGGCGCTGTCGAGGTTGGAATTGGGCTCGTCGAGCACCACGAAGCGCGGCTCTCCGAAGAAGGCGCGCGCCAGCGCGATGCGCTGCTTCTGTCCGCCCGAGAGCGGCGCGCCGTCGGCGGCCACCACCGTCTCGTAGCCCTGTGGCAGGTTGGCGATCATCTCGTGCACGTCGGCCAGCGCCGCCGCCTGGTAGATCTGCGCATCAGTCGCGTCATGGCGCATCCGGCCGATGTTGTCCTTGATCGTGCCGGGAAAGAGCTGCACGTCCTGCGGCAGATAGCCGATGTTTTCGCCCAGCTGGCGCGGGTCCCAGTTGCGCAGATCCATTAGGTCGAGCCGTACGTTGCCCGAGGTGGGCAGGATCGAGCCTACCAGCATCTTGCCCAGCGTCGTCTTGCCCGCCCCCGAATTGCCGATGATCGCCAGCGTGTCGCCGGGATCGAGCGAGAAGCTGATGCCGTTGAGCACGACCTGCTTGGTGCCGCCGGGCACATAGAGCAGCCGCTCTACATCGAGCCGGCCTTCGGGGCGCGGCAGATTCAGCCGCTCGAACTGCAGCCGTGAGGAGGTCAGCAGCGCCGTGATCCGACCATAGGCCGCGCGCGACAGCGCATAGGCGCTCCAGCCCTCGATCGCGCCCTCGATCGGCGCCAGTGCCCGGCCGGCGATGATCGAGGCGGCGATCACCATGCCGCCGGTGATCTCTCCGCCGATGGCGAGATAGGCGCCCCAGCCCAGCATCGCGATCTGGGTCAGCAGCCGCACCGCGCGGCTGACGGCGGAGGCGGCGATGTTGCGGTCCTGCGCGCGGACCTGCGCGGTGAGCGAGATCGCGGTATCGCGGCCCCAGATCCGCACCGCCTCGGGGATCATGGCGAGGGCGTTGATGATCTGGCTGTTGCGCGCCATCGAATCGAGGTGGAGATTGGCGCGGCTCTGCGCGGCGTTGGCCTCGGCGAAGGCACGGGCGGTGATCCTCTGGTTGATCAGCGTGATCACCAGGAGCGCCAGCGACGTACCGACCACGATCATGCCCAGATGCGGGTGCACGAGGAAGATCGCAAGGATGAACAGCGGTGCGAAGGGCACGTCGAGAAACGACAGCAGCGTGCCGGAGACCAGAAAACCGCGCAGCTGCTGCAGATCGCCCAATGTCTGGTATTCGCGCCCCGAGCCGTGCAGCGCCGCCGCCGAGGCCGCCGAGAGGATCGGTGCGCCGAGCCGGGCCGCGACCTCCACGGCAGTGCGCATCAGCATGAAGCGCCGGATCGCGTCGAACACCGCCTGCAGGATCACTGCGCCGACGATGACGATGGTGAGCATGATCAGCGTATCGGTCGAGCGGCTGGTCAGCACCCGGTCGGAGATCTGGAACAGGTAGATCGGGATGGCGAGGATTAGCAGGTTGGTGGCGCAGGTCAGCACCAGGACCATCACGAGGTTGCGCCGCACCGCGCCGATCCCGCGCTGCAGCGCCAGGCCGTAATTCTCGGGCGCCATGCGCTTGTGGAACCTGGGCGGCACGGGTCCGCCTCCACCGCCTCTACCGCCTCCGCCACCGCCATCCACCGGGGTCCCGTCCTTGCCCATGCTGCGCCGCGGCGTCTTCGAGGCGTCCGGCAGGCGCCGTGGCCCGCGATCGGCCTCGATCACCTTACCCGGAAGCGGGGGGCCTTCGTCGGGCCCGCGCGCGGCGGGCGGATCGGCGCGCGGTGCATCGGCAGCGGCGCCGGGGGTGTTCGGGGGGGGGCGCGGCACGGCGCGGGCGGTGGTGTCCCCCATGCCGAGCCGGCCGGCATCCGAAGATCTCAGGAAACGGGGCAGTCGCGCGGGGGGCGCCTTGCGGCGCATCGGTGGATCGACGCGGATGGGATCGGCGTAGTCTTTCACGCGCATAACGCTCCTCGCTAACTCAGCATGGTCTGCATCAGATCGGCCTGGCTGGCCGACATCGCGGCGAGACCGCTGTCGGACGCCGCATGCCCGGCCTCAAGCTCCGCGACCGCCGCTTCGATCATTCCATCTGCGAGAAAGGCGACCGCCTCGCTGGCCAGTTCCGTCAGCCCCGTGCCCGGGGCGGGGGCGTACTCCTCGACGAAGCCCGCCTGATGCAGCAGCGCGTCGCTGTAGCTCTCGCCCTCGGCCATGATCTGGGAATCGATGCCCTTTTTCGAGATCGACGCCAGATTCGCCAGAAGGTTCGCCTCGGTCACGATCTGTGCCTCGGGCAGGGCGGCGATTGCCGCCTTGAGGATCTCGACCTGGTCCTGATCGCCCAGAATGTTGATCTGGTCGATCCAGTTCGCGGTGATGAAATCGCCCTCGATCAGCAGCACCTTGAGCAGCTCGACCCCTTCGAAGAGATCGAGGCCGAGCACCTCGCGGCCCAGGGCTTCGGCTCCCTCGGTCAACGACTTGCTCGCTTCTGCAAGCGCCTTGGGCAGTTTTGCCGCGACGTCCAGCCCCTCGGTATGGATCCGGGCCTCGTTGTAGCTCAGGTTCCCGGGCGCGGCGGGTTCGGCCGGGGCGGGAGCGCTGGCGGTGTCGCCGGACGGGTCGGTGGCAACAGCCTGCTTGGCCATTGGCTGCCCCGGGCCCGTTACGGCTTTCGCCGTCTCCTCCGGGGCCGCCCCCTTTGCCGAGGTCTGGAGCGGAGCCTTGGCGGGTGCCGGGGCGGGGTCCGGTTTCGCTTCGACGATGTCGTCGTCGACCAGCAGGTTCGTCTGCCGGATCAGCGTCGCGTCGACCATGTTTCCGCCGACCACGATCAGGTCGAAGGTCCAGCCGAACTCGTTGAGCACCGCGAGGTTCGCGAGCTCGTTCTCGCCCGCAGAAAGCTGCAGCCGCGCGGAGGGGATGTCGATGCGCAGGCTGTCGGTGTCGCTTGCGAAATTGTATTGCTGCACCCCGTTCACCTGCACGAGGTCGCCGGTGATGCGGGCGATCGCGAAACCGCTCGGCGACGTCCCGACCTGATCCGCGTCGCGCGGGGCGGGGTTCGAGCTGGAGGTGATCGAGGCGGCGTTCATCACCATCGAGGACGGCTGATCCCCGGGCGCCGCGCCCGCCTCCGGGGCGGTCTTCGTGCCCGTCTTCGCACCGGTCTCCGCGCCGGGAGCGGCATCGCGGTCGAAGGTCGCGTTCACCTGCGAGATCGCGGTAAGCTCACGCGCATCGCCCCCGACCACGATCACCGGCGCGTCGAGCCAGTTCGAGGTGATCGCCACCTCATTGACGAGCTGGTTGCCCCCGGTCACCACGAGCGGCGCTTGGGCGGTCTCCGTCAGGCTCGTGTCCTCGTCCGTGAAGCCGGTCATCGCCTTGCCGAACGCGGTTTTCCCATCGGTTTCGATGACGGTCATGCCGGCAGGAGGGGCCGCGGCTTCGGTTGTCGCGCCCTCGCTCGATGTCCCCTGATCGCCGGGGGCGTCCTCGTCCTGTGCTTCCTCTTCCTCGTCCGCCGCCTCGCCCTGCGCCGGGAGCACTGCGCCGGAGCCGTCGGTTGCGTCCGACGGCGCGTCCTGCTCTGTCTCCTTTTCGCGCAGGAAGGCGGGCAGCAGGTCCTGCCAGTCGGGCAGGGCATCCGCAATCGCGCCGTCGACATGCACGCCGAGCGTAGCGTCGCCTTGCAGTACCACGCCGCCGAGCGGCGCCTCCGGGTTCTGCTCGGCTGCCTGCGTGATCTGCGCCGTCAGACCGGCCCAGTCGAGCGCGCCCGCCGGGCTCCCCGACAGGGTTTCGAGCACAGCGGGCAGCGGCGACAGCGCCGCGACCTGTTCGCTCATGACCTCTAGGATCTGCGCCAGTTCGGCGGCCTGCGCGAGTATGGCGCCGGGCGCGACGCCGAAGGCATCGGCGTCCTGCAGCTGGTTCGACATCCACAGCACCGCCGCGACGCTGGAGGGCGGGGGCATGTCATGGCCCAAAACCGTATCGATGCGGATGTCGCCCGTTGAAAGGACGATCTTGACCTCGGGTGCCGGCGGCGGGGCGACCTCGATCACGTCATTGGGGCCGGGCTGCTGCAACGGCGGGGGCGAGATGACTGGAATGGCGAAGGGGGAGGGGGGAAGCGGCTGGTAAACGATCTGGGGATCGAGCTCCTCAAGCGGGTGCTCAGGTGTCAGGCGAAGCCCCTTGAACGTCAGCGCGGCGAGCGCGGGATCGGCTTCGGGTTCGAGTCGGATCTTCTCGTAATCGGCCCTGATTCTGCCGATCTCGACGGATAGGGCGAAGTCGCCGATGAAGTGCGCGATGATTTCGGTCGTTCGATCCATCGACATGTCGTGGTCCCTGCTTTCGGTGCGTGGCACCCGCCAAAGGAATGACGGGTGCCGGTGTTGCCTGCGGGGAAAAATCCTGCCGATCTGTCAGGAGGGAAGAGATCGGAACCGGGGGCCGGGCGTCGCCGGCCCCCGAACTTGGTCGCGGCGGACTACATGCCGTCGCTGTCGTCGCCGGTGTAGTTGGAGCTGAACGAGCCGCCGACCACGTTCATGTCCACCGTGTTGCCGAGCACGTTGGCCCCCATCACGATGTCCTGGTTGAACGCCGTGGTGTCGACCTGCGCCGCGGCGGAGGCGAAGGATTCGCCCGTCACGTAGCCGTCGTCGCCGTTCGACGAGCCCCAGGTGCCGGCATGGCCGGCACTGCCGCCCGCACCTGTCATCGCGTCGCCGCTGGCGCCGCCGATGCCGTCGCCGCCATCGGCGCTGCCGCCCGTGGCGACCCCGCCTTCGGCCATGCCGCCGGCACCACCGGTCGCCGCGGCCATGCCGCCCGCGCCGCCGTCGCCCGACATCGCCTGGACATCGCCGGAAGAGGCGGTGTTGGCGTCGACCATGGAGGCCGCCTCGGCCATGCCGCCATCGCCCGTATCGATATCCTGGTCGTTGTCGGCCATCGATTCCGCGAGCGCCTCGGCCGCCAGATCCGACATCCCGCCATAGCCGCCCGTTCCGTCGGCGGTGCCGTCGGCGGTGCTGCTGGAGGTGGAGTCGGTGTCGGAGTTGGTGGCACCGCCATCGCCGCCGTCGGCGTCGGCGTCGGAGCTGCCCTCGGACATCTGGTCGGCGTCGCTATGGGCATCGGAGTTGGCATCGCCGCCCATGGCCTCGCTGCCGCCGGTGCCCGAACCGGTGGCGTCGGTGTCGTTGGTCGCCGTGCCGGTCGCGCCCGCGCCGCTTTGCGATGCGGTCGAACCGGTGTTGGCCACCGAGGAGTCGTCATCGGTGTCGGCGTTGCCCGATCCGCCGGCACCGCCGGTGCCATCGGATGTCGCATCGCCCGAGACCATGCCGGTCAGCTCGCCATTGGTGGCGGTGCCTGCGCCGCCGGCGCCGCTGGTGTGGCCGTCCGAGCTGCCGCGCCCATCGGCCGTGGCATCATTGCCGGTCTCACCATAGCCACCGTCGCCGCTGTCGCCATCGGCGCTGCCCATGGCATCGGCCATGGCATCGTTGTCGCTAGCGGCATCGCCCCCCATCACCGCGCCGGTCGCGCCGTCATTGCGGCCCGTGCTCGAACCGTCGCTGGTGGAGGTGCCACCGTCGCCCATGGCGTCGCCGCCCGCGCCGCTGTCGTTGTCGGTCTGCGCGTCGCCGCTCGAGTCGGAGGTGTGGCCATTGTCGGCCGCGCCGCCGTCTCCGCTGTCGGAGGCGGTCTGGTTGCCGGTCTCGGCCGAGGCCGTGTCGGTGTTGTTGGCGTCACCGCCGGTTCCGTCGCCGCCGTTGCCATCGGTGGTCGCGTCGCCGGAGACGTCGCTGTCGCTCATGCCCGTCGTGGCGTCGGCCGCCCCGCCGGTGCTGGTGCCGCCCGTGCCGCTGCCGTCCGCATCGGCGTTGGATTCGGCCGGACCGGTATCGCCGCTGGTGCTGCCACCATCGCCACCGGTGGCATTGTCGGCATTGGCAGGCGAGTTGTTGCCCATGGTGTCGACATCGGGATTGCCGCCGCCGCCATTGGCGTCCTGCGTGCTGTCGTTATAGGTGTCGTCCGTCGTGGCATCGCCATCGCCATCGCCATCGGCGCTGTCGCTGTCACCCGCCTCGGTGTCGGCCTCCGAGGAGGCGTCGCTCTCGGCGTCGCTTTCGGCGTCGTTCTCGGCATAGCCGCCATCGCCGTCGCCCGAGTCGGCCGAGCCATCGGTTTGCGCGTCGCTGTTGCCATCGACGTCACCGTCGATGTCGCCCGCTTCGCCACCTTCCGAATAGCCGTATGCGTCGGCTTCGCTGTCGCCGGTCGCGTCGCCATCGGCTTCGCCACCGTCACCGGCCTCGTGCTCGGCATTGGCGTCGCTTTCGGCGTCGCCTTCGCTGTCTGCATCCTGGTCGGTATCGCCGCTGTCTCCGGCCTCGCTGTCGGCGTCGCCATCGGCGTCGGCATCGCTGTCGGCGTCGACATCGGCATCGACCTCGCCGCCATCGCCCCCGTCGGCGTCGCCATCGGCGTCGCTGTCGGCGTCGCCGTCCACGTCGGTGTCGATGTCACCGGTCTCGCCGCCATCGGCATCCGAGTCCGCATCGACATCGCCCTCGCCCTCGCCATCGGCATCGCTGTCGACATAGCCGCCATCGCCGCCGTCGCCGGAGGCGTCGCTGTCGGTCTCGCTGTCGCCGTCGACATCGACGTCGCCTTTGATATCACCGCCGTCGCCGCCGTCGCCCTGGGCCTCCGAGAAGCTCAGGCCCAGGCCGAGGCCGTTGCCTTCGCTATCGGAAGCGCCGCCGGCGCCGCCGGCCGAGCTGTTGTCGTTGTCGGCCGTGGCCGTGGTGGACTGGGTCGAAGTGGCGTCGCTCTCTCCGCCGTCGCCGCCATCGTCATCCGACGCGGCATCGCTCTCGCTGTCGGATTCGGTGTCGACTTCGCTGTCGACATCGCCGCCATCGCCGCCTTCGCCATCGGCCTCCACATCGGCGTCAGTGTCCGAGTCCGAGTCGTTGGTGGAGTCGTTGCTGCCGGCATCGCCGCCCAGGGCCTCGGTGGCGGTGTCGATCTCCTCGCTGTCGGTGTCGTGGCCTTCGGCGTCGGCCTCATCGGCGTCGCCGCCGTCGCCGCCGGTTGAGGTGGCCATGCCGCCATCGCCGCTGGTGCCGCCTTCGGCGGTCGCGTCGGCCGTACCGCCGTCGTCGCCTTCGCCGTCGCCGCCCTCGGCCATGGCCTCGTCACCGCCATTGCCGCCTTCGCCGCCGCTGCGGATGCCTTCCTCGGCATAGGCTTCGCCGCCATCGGCGTCGCCGTTCTGGTAGAACTCGCCGGAATTGTCGACATGCGCCTCTTCGAGCGTGTCGTTGTCCTCGAGATCGTTGGTCAGGACGTTGACGAAGCCCGCATCATTGCCTTGGCCGTTGAGCGAGTCGTTCAACATGTCGTCCATGTCGAAGTCGTTGCCGGGGTTGTAAGCGAGGTTACCATTGGCGGCGATGACGTCGCCCACCTCGGACCCTTCGAGGTCGAGATCGACCACGTCATTGTCTTCTTCGCTGGCGCCATCGAGCTCCAGGCCGACATCGACATCGACATCGACGTCCACATCGACGTCGGTGTCATTGCTATTGGTATTGTCGTTGTCGTTGTCGTTGTCGTTGTCGTTGTCGTTGTCGGAGCTGGCATCGGCATCGCTGCTGGCCGAGGCGTCGCTCTCGTTCTCGTTGGTGTTGGTGTTATCGCTCTCGTTCTTGTTGGAGTTCTCGTTCTTGTTGCCGTTGTGGTTCTTGCCGTCCTTGCCGTGCTTGCCGTTGTGGCCGCCGTCACCGTTATCTTCGCCGTGATCTCCGTTACTGTCGTCTCCCAATCCTTGGGTCTCGGCGATCGCGCCGTTCTCTTCGGTCTCGATGATGTCGGCTTCGGGCGCGGTTCCGTCGCCCCAGCCTATGATTGTATTGTTGTTGCGTGTGACCATGGTTCTGTCTCCAGACATAGCAGCCATCGCTGCACCGCCACTCATCTTGAAAGCGGTGATCCGTAATGGCAGGTTGCAATGAAATGCAAATGATGAGCGCCCCGCGAGGGACGGCAGACGTCACGAATTAAAAATGCCTTATGGCAAACCAGCAAAATTTCCGCCCTTGGCGGGCCATCATCTTCGCCACCGACCGTACCGAAAGCCGCCTCTGAGCGAGGTGTCCGTAAGATCAAGCCGGTGCCGATGATCCGACCTTGCGGGAAAGACGTTTACGGTTCAGCCCGGAGATTCGATGTATTCCGCAGGAGGCCGGCCTCGATCGGATGGGGGTGGGCGGCAGCAAGGCGGTGTTTTGTTAACTTTCTTCAAGTCAACGTGATCGCGCCGCTGGTGTGGTCCATACGGAAGCGGGGCGTGGGTTAATGCGCTTTTATACTAAGTAACACTCTATAAACTACTTTCATCCACCGCTTGGGGCACAGGGCCAGACGGGGCCGCATGCCACGGCGTCCTACAGGATTCCTGACCTAACCTTTCGGCTTATGGGAGGGGACGGGGGAATAGCCGTACTATCGAGAACCTACGACATTCCGTTTTAGTTCATATTTCCCATTTGTGAGTTCCCGATGTCGAATCTCGAGTATATTACTTGCAATCATGAAACCCCGCGTCGATCCGAAAACGCGAAATGTGTCGTGCCGATGCTTGGAAGCGAATTCTGTTTATCCGACGGACTGATAAAGACGCTCTGTGCGGAATTCGAAAGCGTAACGTTCGCGCGAGGGTCGGACCTTTCCGAAATATCACGCATCTGCGAAAAGCATTGCCATGTGCCGTTCCTTCTGGTCGACCAGGACCAGATCGCGTCCCAGTACGACATGCTGGCCGCCGCGCGAGCCGCCGGGACGGAGATGCTGGTTCTGGCCTATGGCGGTCATCCGCCGGATCAGGAGCTGCTGCGGCAAAGACTGGATGAGTACGACCCACCGCGGATCGGTCTGCTGCCGCTCAACATGCGCATTGACGTGCTTCTGGCGGTGATGCGGCTATTGCTGTGCGGCGAGATCCTCGTGCCCGAGGCCATCCTGCGCAGGCTCATGGCGAAGCAGCCGGGGGCCCGGCCCAGGGCCGGGCTCGCCAATCCGGTCACGCACGACCTGACCCGCCGCGAATGGGAGGTGCTGGCGCTGATCGCCGAGGGCAAGCAGAACAAGATCGTCGCCGCCGAGCTTGGCCTGTCCGAGCATACGGTCAAGCTGCATATCCATCATCTGATCAGCAAGCTGGGCGTGTCGAACCGCACCAGCGCGGCCATCTGGTTTCTCGCCAATGGGGAGGGAAGCGTGACGCCCTCGGACACGCCATGACCGGCTCCGCGCCCGAGCCGCCGGGCGGCGACGCGGGCACGCTGAGCGCGTTCGATCAGCTCCTGCTGCTGGTCGGGCGCATGAACTACAGCTGGACCAATACCGAGAGCCTGCTGATCCATCTGATCGCCGGGCTCGCGGGCACCAGCAAGCAGACGGCGGTAATCATCTATCTGACGCTCAACACCACCCGAGCGCGGGTCGATCTGGTCGATCGTCTCGCCAAATCCGGTGCCGCTTCCGGCGAGCTGCGCGATCGGATCACCGGGCTCACCGGGCGCATCCGCAAGCATCAGTCGCTGCGCAACCACTACAGCCATTCAATCTACTCCTTCGATGCGGAGACTGGCGCGACCCGGACCATCACCATGCGCATCGCCGATCGCAAGAACGCGCTGAAGATGGGGCGCAGCGACGATGTCGATGCGGAGGCGCTGACGCGGATCAGGCAGACGATCGAGGCGCTGAAGCTGCTCAACCACGAGATATGGACGCTGGTGCTGGAGGAGGGATACCCGGTCTGATAAGGTGCTCCCCGATCCTTGGACAGGATCTGGCGTTTTCTAAGCTACTCTCTGTTCCTGCTGATCGGGTGGGATAATGGGGTTTCTCTGCCAGTAGACCACCGCCGGCGGCTGACCGCCATGGGTGGAATGCGGACGCTTTCGGTTGTAGAAATCGAACCAGTTCCTGAGCCCGGCCCGTGCCTCCGAGCCGGTCTCCCAAGCGTGCAGGTAGACGCACTCGTGTTTCAGGGTGCGCCAAAGCCGCTCGAGGAAGATGTTGTCGAGGTAGCGCCCCTTTCCGTCCATTGTGATGCGGACGCCGGCGCGTCTGAGCAGGTCGGTCCAAGCGAAGGACGTGAACTGGCTGCCCTGATCGGTATTCATGATCTCGGGCAGGCCGAACCGCTGGATCGCTTCGGTCAGCGCCTCGACGCAGAACTCGGCCTCCATCGTGTTGGACAGGCGCCAAGCCAGCAATTTCCGGGTGTGCCAATCCATGATCGCCACGAGATAGAGGAAGCCGCGCCGCATGGGGAGATAGGTGATGTCGGCGCACCAGACTTGATTGGGCCGCTCCACGCGCAACCCCCTCAGCAGGTATGGGTATCGCTTGTGCCCCTTGGCAGGCTTGCTAATGTTGGGCTTTTGGTAGATCGGCATGAGGCCCATGAGCCGCATCAGCCGCCGCACCCGCTTGTCGTTCACTGCATGGCCCTCGTTGCGCAGATGCCGGGCCATCTGGCGCACGCCGTAGAACGGCGTTTCGAGAAATTGTTCGTCGATCAGCCGCATGAGGTCGAGGTTCAACTCGGTCTCCCCGGCTGGCCGGTAGTAGAACGACGACCGCGAGAGTGACAGCAGCCGGCACTGCCGCCCCACGGACAGGGTCGGATGGTCTCGCTCGATCATGCCGCGCCTCACGTCCCGCCCCAAGGCTTGAGCTTTCTGGACAAAAATCGTTGGCGACCGCCAGCTCTCCAATCTTGGCATGCAGCTCCTTCACCTGCGCCTCGTCGACTTCGGGCGTCTTCTTTCCGCCTCGCTCGAAGACCCCTGAAGCGCCCTCGAGCAGGGCCCGCTTCCACTGATGGATCAGCGTGGGATGCACCCCGAACCGGCTCGCCAGCTCGGCGGCCGTTTGTTCGCCTTTCAAAACTTCCAGCGCGACCTTGGCCTTGAAAGCAGGCGCGTGCTGCTTGCGTTTCGACATCTCTGATCTCCTCGTCGGTGAAGATCAGCAGACAGCAAATCGTAGCTTACGTCAGCGTCCTGAAATCGGGGAGCACCTCAGACCCTTATGAAGAACGGCCGCAGGACAACGGCGTGCGTGTCACTCACATATCCTATGGTCCTCGTGCCGCGATCTTCCTGCGTCCAAACTTAACAGGGAGAAGAAAACGGTCGTTTGAAGGCGCCTGTAGCGAACGTGCAACTCGGGCCGAGACGGCAGGGGAAGAGAGGCGACATGTGCCAGTCGCCTTGCATCCAAGGGTGCGGAACGAAACCGAGACCCCGATTCCATCTGTAGTGCATCATCGGATTGGAGGGGGCCCCTCCTTCGGAACCATTTTTCAAACGATCGGATGAAACACGTCGGCAACCCACTCGAGCAATTGAAAATGATCATCTGCATCCTCATTAAAATGTAATACATTCTATATAACAATGACTTGTTATATGGTGTTCAGCGGCAGTGAAATACCCCAAGCACGGTCTTGACCTCCCTGCGGCCCGAAGTCCTTGCTGCGCGGCTGGAGGCGATGGCTTGGGGTGAGCCCGAGCTCGGCAACCCTCGGCGTCCGGACCTCGGGCTGGCGAAGGCCATGGCTTCCGTGAAACCGGATCGCCGGATCTGGGAAAAGTCTCGTAAACTGCCGGGCAGGCAACGCGCCGGTCCTTTCCTCGACGCTGATTGCGGAGATGATCGGGATCACCGTGAAAACGGCGCTGGCAATCCTGGGTGAAATGACGTCGCTGGGGCTTTCGCAGGGGATCACCTGCCGCAAGACGGCGTGGATCTGGGCGGGGCCGGGCATGGATGGACGACTCGTGGATCGGCCGCCACGATGCGCCGGAGGCTAGGTGTGAGCGGAGAGCGAGGCGGATCACCAGGCGATAGATCACGCCGTCGCAGACCTCGAGACTGAGCGGGAGCGAGCCGAGCTTATCCTTGGCGGAAGAGGGTCGGGTTGCGAGGGAAAGTGTCGAGCCGGTTCGTCCCGTTACTGCGTCCTTGCCTGCGCATGGCCCGCTGAGCCACGGAGAGGGGTGCTGGGGGCGCAACTCCGACTTTCCGCACTCCCTTGACATGTGCGCATCCTTGCCCGCTCCTGGCCTCTCTTTTCGGCCCTGGCGGCGATCGCAGGCGACCGACTTCCCGTCGATGGTGATCTCCTTCAGGAGCTTATGGCATTCCGACCGCCATTCGCCTCGTACTGCGTCGTGGCATACAATCAGGATCTTCCGAGCCCAACCAGGTTCGAGACCGAACTCCACCGGCACCGGCGCCGCACAATACTCGGCGAGCATCTCCATGCCGTCCACCTGAACGATCGCTCGGATGGCCTGCACGGTCTCGTTCGCAACGATGTGCAGCAGGCTCCGGCGGCCTTGGTTGTCGGCCAGCTCGCAGAAGGCACGGCCCGTGCGAAACCACCCCTAGAAGCGCGGCCGCAACGGTAAGGCCGGTTCGGATTCGGAGGACATCGCGGGAGATCACGGTAGGCAGGCTCGGGGCGATGCGCGAGATCGGCTGGACGCTGCGTGCGACCGCGGTTCGCGAGATCGCCCGGCAGGGCAAGACCCTCGGCCGCGCGCTGATCGGGGCCGCAGTGCAGAACGCGATGCTGGTCGGGGGCTTCCTGGTCCTGGCTCGCCTGACCGGGCTCGGCGGCGCCGGGCTGCGTGGTGACCTGCTGACCGGGGTTTTCCTGTTCAACCTCCACGCCAAGGCGATGAGCGCGGCGATGTCGAACGTCGACGCCCTGCCCGCCGACGGCTCTACCACACCGACCCGCTGATCCAGGCCACCGGCGGCGCGATCGGCGCGGCCTACCTGCAGCTGGTTTCGGCCGCCGGGCTAATCCTGGCCTACCACGCGCTGGTCTCGCCAATCGAGGCCGCGATGACCGCGCCGCTGCCGCTGCTCGCGGCAAGCTGGATCTCGGGTCTCGGGATCGGGCTGGTGCTCCTGCGGATCAAGGCGCGCGCGCCCGGGCTCGCCTCGATGGCGGCGATGGGCTGGATGCGGGTGGGCATGGTCACCTCGGGCGCGATGTTCGTCGCCAACGCCCTGCCCGGCGCCTTCCTCGCATGGGTCACCTGGAACCCGATCTTCCATGCGGTCGACCAAGCCCGCGGGCTGGCCTTCGCCAACTACATGGCGCGCCACAGCGAGGCCTGGCCCGCCTACGCCTTCGCCGCCCTCCTGGTCGGGCTGGTCGCAAACCGGGCGAAGCGAGGGCCCGGAACCGGAGCGTAACAGCTGAAACGGATCGTAACGGTGCTTGTTACGCTGTTTATGCTTATAAATCATATACTTAACCTGAAACGTAACACCGTAACGGCTCTCCGGGGAATATATATATATACCTCTCTATTACTCTCTCTCCTCCTCTCTCTCTTCTTCTATATATATATATATATATATCTATTTTTACTGTTACATATAGATAAATATATAAGAAAGGGCATAGGAATCAGGGGGTTGGACCGTAACACGGAGCGTAACAAGAGCGTAACAGAGGGTGTAACGCGTTACGGTGCCTCAGCTTTAACATCGAGACGCTAGTCACTGATAATCATGAATTTTTCTGGATCTGTCCGCAGATCGCCATGACCGGGCGCGGCCTCGCTCCGGGCACGCCACTCCCCCTTTGCGGGGTGATCTGGTCCCGCAGACCCGCCTCCACCGCCACCGATCGCGGGGTCGCACGCGCCCTCGGAGGGCTCGGCGAGGCTCGAGTGTAACGGTTCAGATGGTCTGATCAGGCCCGCCGGGGCCTGGGCACGCGCAGCCGTGCTCCTCCGGCGCCGTGGGAGCGGGCCGCCTGTAACGCGGATCCGGTGTCGGTCAGGCCGTGGTCAGGCGATGACCGGCTCGTCATCCGGATGATGGGGAATGCGTTTCGCAATGTGCGCGACAAATTCGTTTCTCAGATCTCTGGACGTCGAAATCTACGCGTTGGGTCACCGGCGTTGGTTGGGCGATGCGAAGGCCCGGACTGTGGCGGAGACCTTGGAACCGGGGGCGACGGTGCATGCAGTTTCCGGGCGGTATGGCATCCGTCCGAACCAACTCTCGGCTTGGCGGCGCTTCGCAATGCAGGGACAGCTGGCTCTCCCCGCCGCGGAGATCGGCAAGCCAGTCTTCGCACCGCTGATCATTTGCGATCCGGCCGAGACGAACGAGCCGCCGGACGCGACACTCGAGCAGATGATCTGGGCAGATGATCCGGATCGTCAGGGGGGCGATGCAGATCGAACTGTCGCCCGACATGCCGTCAGGTCGGATCGCCGCGATCGTGCATGCTCTGGAAGCGCCGACAGGCTGATGCCGTCTCAGGGCGTCCGCATCCTGGTGGCGACGAAGCCGGTAGACTTCCGCAAGGGACATGACGGTCTGGTCGCCCTAGTGCAGCCGCTCCGGCCTCCTCCACCATGTAGAAGGGGTTCTCATACCGCATGCGATGACGCCAGTGCCGATCTCGATGCGGCGGGTCCGAGCGCCAACGGCCGCCAATAGGGGAAAGGGCGACGCGAGCTGGCGCGCGAAGTGATGCACGCGATAATAGGCCCTGTCCGCGCCCGCAGCCCAGCGATCGCCCCCGCTTGCAGCAGGAGCTCGACCCATGCAGGGTCGGATCGCACCAAGTTATCATCCGCTCTTGCGAGATCGCCATGCTGCCACCTTCGATCAAGACCATGCTCGCCGCGCTTGCGCAGGCTACGGATCCGAAGGCGCATGCCGCGCAGCTACAGCGGTTCGGCCGCGCGCTGTTGGAAAGGCCGGACGACGCAGCCGCGCTGCTGGCGCAAACGGCTGAGAGCGCAGCCGCCGCCAGGGGCGACGAGGAGCGCATGAGCCAGCTGCTCGGCACAGCGCTCGACGAAGCCCGGATGGCGAGGGAGAACGGACAGCGGCGCGGCGCGCTTTTCATCGAGGGTCTTGAGACGCGGCTCGGCGAGCTGGTCGCATCGAACGCTCTGACCCTCAAGGGAAGCCTGACCGTCTCGGGGACCTGGGCACGCGCAGGCCTGCCGTCGCCCGCCATCCTCGCCGCGCGGCAGGATGCCTTCACCGAAGCGATGGAGGACGGCGAAGACCCGGTCGATCTTGAGACCCTGCTCGACGGCCTGATCGGTAGCCTGACGCGGGAGCACGGCGGCAATGTCTCGGCCCTTCATGCGCTGTTTGCCGAGATGCTGCCCACCGTGCCGTCCGAGGCGCGCCGCGTTCTGGTCCGACTGGCCGTAGCACGGCCGCAGGAAATTTTCGCCGAACTCGGCTGCGCCTGGCTGCTCGATCCCGACGCGGAGATCCGCTCCGGCGCGGTGGAGGGCCTTTCGGACCGTCTGGCGGCGGGGACGGCGTTCCCGGAGATGCTGGCCCGCCTCACGATCCTGCGAAGCTGGCTGGCGGATGCAGCACTGCGTGACCGACTGGATGGCCTCGTGCGGATGGCCCTGCGCAAGGGCGTGGCAGGCCCGACCAAGGCGCCCGAGCACAAGCTGCACCGGATCGTCGCCAGCTTGGTGGACGGCTCCGGCGCACAGAGCATGGCAGCGGCGGTGCAGACCAGGGACACTCCCAGCGTCGCCGTGATGCTACTGAAGCAGGGGTTCGGCGTGAAGGATGCCTATGTGCTACCATGCGACAGTGCCACAGAACAGCGCCGCATCCTCGCCACGCTCACCGACGAGATCGAGGCGCAGGATGTGCCGCGCGCCTACATGGAGCAAGCGCTCGGCCTCGCCTTGGGCGAGGGGTTGGAGGCGGGTCTGGCACCCATGCCGGGACTGGTGGATGTGGCGCAGTCTTGCGGCCTCGATGACCTGCGCCCGTTGTCCGCCTCAGTCGAGGCAACGCTCGCGCTGGCGGATCCCGAAGGTCGCGTTGCCGATCTGACGGTACAGGCCCGGGGGCGGCTGATCACAGCCAGTCAGCATTGGCCGGACGCGTATCCCGTCCTCGAAAGCTGGTTCGAAGACAGCGACGAAACCTTGGAGGCGCTAGAAAGCGCCAAGTCCCATGCCACGCTGACCCGCAACATGTGGCGCGTGCTGGAAGACCGTCGCGCGCACTGGACCGCGCTCATTGCCCGCAATGCACTGCTGCTTCGCGCCGTCGGATCCGACCATGCGAAGGAATTCATCGCCGTCGCCGCTGCGCTGAAGGACGGGCGCGACATCAAGAAGACCCCGGTGATGAAATTCATCTGCGAGCAGTCCATCATGGTCTGGTTGGATCGACAGGATGAACCAGATGGCCTCTTCGATGCGGGCTCTGATATGCCGCCTACCGCGTCCTCCATGGCCCCTGCGAATTGGTCGATGCCAGACGCCACAGCCGAGACGGCGGGCGAACTGGCCAAGCTCCTGCACCCGGCCGGGCTGACCGAGCCCTGGCTCGAGGGTTATCTGACGGGGATCTGCACCGCGCCGCTCTTCGTGACACCATCCGATTGGCTCACGCCGTTGCTTCACATTGTTGGGCCAAGCCTCAAGGCTGAGAAAGATCTGACCCGCTTCGTCAACTTGCTCATGCCGCGCTACAACGAGACCCTCACGAGGCTCCGGGTACCGGATGAGAATCTGATCCCGATCGACATCCCGCTGATCCCGATCTGGGCGGATGGCTACCTGACGGCTTGGGAGGCCACGAAACCCAGCTGGCCTGCCAAAGCGTTGGGTCCGAAGGGCAAGACCATCCGCAAGGCGCTCGAGCAGGCGACGGAGGGACAGATCGATCCGACCGTGTTTCAGGTCACGCTGCCGGTTTGGCTACGAGAGCGCTTCGCCGAGCAGAAGATGTGAGGCGAGCGATATCATCTATCGCTCCTGCCCCAAGGGCGGGACGTGATTGTGGCGAGGCACTGCGGATTTGCGAGGAGCATGGTCCTCCTGATGCGGCAGCCATCGATGATGGCATGTTTTTGCAGCCCCTCACTCCGGGTGCGGGTCGCAAATGCCATCCTGTCCAAGGCCATTACTTTCCCTTGGCGTATCGGTCGCCTGCTTCGGACAGAGCATGCCTGCTTTTGGCTGGGTCCCGTCGCCGCGTCTTGTCCAACAGGCCCTATCCGCCGAACGGGATGTCGAATTCATTCTGATCGGGAGCGGTGTCGGCGGGCGGCCTTTCGATGCGTTGACCCAGAACATGGCTTTCGATCTCGCCGCCATCGCCTCGTCCGGACCACTGCACCACCGCGATGACCGCCCCATCGGGCCGATGCTCGATGCGGAGTAGCCGCCCTTGTTTGCGTCGCAGAGCATGCCCCAGCTGTCGCAGGCGCATGGCCACGGTCAGTCGCTGATTTCGGCGCCCATGAGCTCGGTCATCTGCTTCAGCATGCGCTGCATCCGCTTGAGCTCCTCCTGCTGGGCCCCCATCGCTTTCGCGAGCGCAGCGCGGTCCGCCTGCATCACCTGCAGCTCTTCCTGCACGTCCTTCAGCACGGTGTGGACGCGGATCAGCATGCCGTGCCCAGCCGGGTCGGTCTCCGTCTCCAGCAGATCGCGCACCGACATCAGCTTGTCGATCTTGCCATCCATCGTGTCCATCTTCCGCAGCATGAGGCTGTCGTGTTTCAGCGGTTCGATCGGAGAGGGCGGGTTGGTCTGGGGCATGAGATAGCCTTTTCTCTGGGGGAAGGGATGCATCGTAGCGGGCCAGCTGCTGCATGGCGCTGCGCAGGTCGAGCAGGCTGTTCAAGAGCCGGAAACGCTTTACCAACCGGTACCGCCGCTCGAGCTGCCGGGGGTAGTAGGCTTCTCCGAGCTGGCCCAGCCGACCCTCGAAGCCATGGCCGCTTACTTCGAAGGACAATACTCGATGACGATTGCGGCTCAGCTTGGCGTCGTATCCCGCTTCCGACAGACCAGCGATCAGCTCTTGGTCGGAGCCAGGCACAAGGCGGCGGAACAGGTCCGACAGCACGGCAACGAGCCGCGGCACGCCGGGATGCCGCTGGCGTCGGCTTGGGACATGCGACACGAGACGGGGCGGCGCTGTGGGATCGAATACCGGCAATAGCGGCTGCCCGAAGATATCGCGCAGCTTGCGATCATTCACATTCGATTGCGCGCAAGTCAGGTTCAGGTTGACCGGTCGGCCGAGAAACGTGACCTGCGCGACGGCGACATGGTAATGATCGCAGCTCCGGTCGGTATGGCGAACGGCCGCCCAGGGGAGGGCATGCGAGTCGATCCCGCGATGCGACAGCTCGGTCGCGATCATTCGCAGTGCAACGCTGTCGGACGCACGCGTTCCCTCGGGCAGCGAGAGTGTGATGTGCAGGAACGACCGATCCCCTCCCAGCTTGGTGAGACGCGCGGCCAAGTCATCGCGGCTGCGCCAGTAGAGCGAGCCTCCCAGAGGCTCCGCCCCCGCTTTGTACATGTAGCCGGTCAGCTGCCGGGCATCCCCCACCTCCCTGTTATGCGCCCGCATCGAACGGCCTCAGATGATCGATGACAGCCTGCATGGTGGCGTCGAGACGCTGGGCGACGGCAACTGTCTTGCGGCGGGAGAGAGGGCGGTCATCGGGGCGGTGATGCAGATCGCTGGCGAGTGCGAGGATGCGTCCGAGGAGTGCTTCAAGATCACCGTGCCGAGGCATGCTCATCGCCGCCTCGCAGGCGACGAGGTAGGCTGGAACGCTCAAGCCGGCCACTTCCGCGCGTTCGGTCATGGCCCGATGACGCCGCGCCGTCATGCGAACCTTGACCGTCTTTTCTTTCCGCCCGTCATCGGGACCCACGTCCGGCAGGATCGGCAGGACGCCCGGCGGTACCCATGTATCATCGAGATCTTCGAACACGATGAACGAGGTCACCGCCTGCTCGGCGTCGTCCGATCCCGTCATCAGGTCTGCTTCTGTTTCGCCGGCCATTGCTCATCTCCTGCCTGCCACCGTCGATGGCCCGCCAGGATCATCGATATGGTCTGCATCATAGAGATCGCCCTGTGCGTGCAGGAGAGGGGATCGACCATGCGTCATGCGAAACCTGTGGATTGTCGGATTCCGTTCGACGCGCTTTGTACCGGAGCGACGGTACCTGCACCGTCTTGGCAGCTTGCCGCGACCGAACGTCTTCCAGATCGAAGCGACGGGCCGCTCCGTTTCCCCGGTATCGCATTTCGATATCGATACAGGGGTTTTTTCCGTCTGGTGCATAGGTAGGAGGTGATAAGAACCTAGGGAGTGGGCCCTGTCCAATCGTGGGAAACACCCGGAGCGATGTCTTCTTCTATGAAAACACCCCGGCGGCGGGTCGGGGTATCCGCGACCTTTCCCAAGGCGGTCATCTGCATGGCGGACGGCCGTTCGCGAAGGGGCAAGGCTCGGACGAAACGCCCGGGCCATATAGATTTTCCGCAGAAAGCCGAACGTCAGGGTGTCAATCCAGCGGGTTCTCCGAGCAGTCGCTCCAGCGCTTCGCCCTCGATCTCATCCTCGATCCACAACTTTTCGGCGAGCCTCCGCAGTGTGGCGAGATGCGGCTTGAGCAGGTGGCCTGCCGCTGTCTCGGCCGCCTCCAACCGCTCCCGCACCCTGACGGCCAGACTGCGGTCGAGGGTGAGATGCTGGGCCGATCCCGGGATCCAGAGCGGACCTTGGCCGCCCAGACCGAATACGGTCTCGATCCGAAGCGCGGTGTCGGTGGCCATGGCAAGGTCGCTTCCCTCGCCGCCGCCCGCCCCAGCCGAGACATCGCCGAGCAGCATCCGCTCGGCCGCGCGGCCGGCGAGCAGCGTCTGCAGTCGCGCCTCGAGCTGGGCCAGCGTCTGCGTCTCGACCAGCGTCTCGACCTCGACCATGCCACCGCCGAGCGTCAGCCGCATTGCCGTGGGGCGGGTAATGCCGAGCAGATGGTGCGCCAGCGCATGCCCCGCCTCGTGGATCGCGATGCGCTCGCGATGCGCCGCGCAGCCCCCGGGACGCAGACCGTCGAGCGCGTGTTGCAGATCCATGCCGTCGATTGTCCGCCGGGCCGCCCGCGCTGTGACCCGGGCCTGCCGGACCAGCGCGGCGATGTCGGCCGCCGAGAGCCCCGCCGCCTGTCTGGCGAGCGGCGTCAGGTCGAGGTCGGGCAGGTCGCGCCCCAGGTGATGGCGTTGGGTCGGGGCACGGTTTCTTGAGACAGTCCGTAGCGCTTCTCTGGATCAGAGGAGTACGAGATGGACGACAAGAAGATTACGACACCAGGCGCGACGGAGGTCACGGCCTCGTCGGCGCGCGTCCATAACGCTGGCGACGACGGGGCCGTGGCCGGCGGTACGAGGCGCTTCTCCGCGAAGCGCAAGCTGACGGCAGTTCAACGGCTGATGCGTGGCCGAGGGTCTGACGCTGCGCCACGACCATGGGTCGAACTACATGTCGGAGGACTTCCAGAACGAGGTCCGCTTCTTCGGCATCACCAGCTCGCCCTCCTTCGTCCGCCAGCCCGAAGGCAACGGCGTGGCCGAGCGAGCCATACGAACCCTCAAGGAACAGCTTCTCTGGGTTCGTCACTTCGCCACCGTCGACGAGCTCAGAGAGGCTTTGGCGGCCTTCGCAGCGAAGTACAACGCGTCCTGGCTGCGCGAGCGACACGGATACAAAACGCCAAATCAGATCAGGGCTGAACAAAAAGCCCTTGAAACCGAAGCCGCCACGGGGACCAAGATGGCGGCATAACCAGCGCAACGCGCTGTCTCATAACCGTGCCCCGGTACACTGTTTCAGGGCCACGATCCAGCGCAATACTGAAGCTGGGATCGTGCCGCAAGGCTGTCGCGTCATTGCCGTCTTCATACCCCGCCCCAATCATCATGATCCGGAAACGGATGATGTCGCACAGGCTATGCTGAATTTTCGCCGGATCCCGCGGATCGTGCAGGCACTCGGCGAGCCGCTGCGCCAGGCCTGCCTTTCGCTCGATCTCGCGAAGCAGGGTCAGTCCGGCGTCGGAGCTCATGTCGGCGCCGTCGAATCCAAGCAGGATCGGCTTGCCATTAAGGGGTGGCAGGCGGGGCGTGGAACACGTAGATTGGGCCATGGCGGAGGTCGTTCTCCTGAAAACCGCATGTTTGGCGTTAGCAACCAAAACATACGGCCTTTCAGATGGTTACGCTACCTCCGCCGCCTTCTCGTGAATTATCCGGGATAGCAGGCCGCACCATCGCACGAAGATGAATGCGCGCCAGAGGTCGCAGGCGGAGGGGAAAGCGAAGATGCAGACGAAGATCGCCGTCGCGGGTCTGGGCTATGTCGGCCTGTCGAACGCCGCGCTTCTGGCGCGGCACCACCCGGTGGTCGCGATCGACATCTCCGAGAGCCGCGTTGCCATGGTCAACCGGCGCGAGCCGCCGATCCAGGACGCCGAACTCGCGCGCTGCTTCGCCGAGGACGTGCTCGATCTCAACGCCACTACCGAGGCGGCCGGAGCTTATGCCCGGGCCGACTGGGTCATCATCGCCACCCCGACCAATTACGCCCCCCTGACCAACGCCTTCGACACCTCCTCGGTCGAGGCGGTGATCGCGCAGGTGCTCGCCGCTTCCGCGCAGGCGGTGATCATCGTGAAATCGACCGTGCCGGTGGGCTTCGTGACCGAGATGCGGGCGCGCTTCGCGACCGACCGGATCATCTTCTCGCCCGAGTTCCTGCGCGAGGGAAAGGCGCTGTACGACAATCTCCACCCCTCGCGGATCGTGGTAGGCGAGTGCTCCGACCGCGGCCGGGCCTTCGCCGACCTGCTGGCGGGCGCGGCGCTCGACGCAGACGTGCCGGTGCTGCTCACCGATCCGAACGAAGCCGAGGCGATCAAGCTTTTCGCCAATACCTACCTCGCGATGCGCGTGGCCTATTTCAACGAGCTCGACAGTTACGCGATGAGCCGCGGCATGGACAGCCGCCAGATCATCGAGGGCGTGGGGTTCGATCCGCGCATCGGCGGGCACTACAACAACCCCTCCTTCGGCTATGGCGGCTATTGCCTGCCCAAGGACACCAAGCAGCTTCTGGCGAATTACAGCGAGGTGCCGCAGAGCCTGATCCGCGCCATCGTCGACGCCAACGCGACGCGCAAGGATTTCCTCGCGGACCAGATCATCGCGCGCGCGCCGAAGCGTGTCGGTGTTTACCGGCTGGTGATGAAGACGAACTCCGACAATTTCCGCGACAGCTCGATCCAAGGCATCATGAAGCGAATCAAGGCCAAGGGCATCGAGGTGACGCTCTACGAGCCGGAGCTTGCTGCCGACAGCTTCTTCAATTCGCCGGTGGAGCGCGACCTCGACGCCTTCAAGTCCGGCTGCGACCTGATCCTCGCCAATCGCCGCGCGCCCGAGCTCGACGACGTGGCGGAGAAGATCTTCACGCGCGACCTGTTCGGCAACGATTGAGGGCGGCGCCGGGGTCGATCTCGGTGCCGGCCTTGAGGTCGGTTCCTGAGCTGTCGTCCTGCGCCCGCCCCAAAGGCTCAGTGACCATGTTCCTAGCCGATCAGGAATGGCGGCCGCCCTGGTAGCCGGGGCGCGCCATTACGCGTGCACAGAAGGGTGGAAAGGTGGCCTTCGGCCTCCAGTCCGCATGGCGGGGAACGGGCAGGCGCCCTGCAATCCGATACCAGCCTGGCCGGGGCGCATGGGTCGAATGGTCATTCGACGAGGAATTCCGGTGGAGGTCCGCCGGTCTCTCCAGTGATGTCAGATCGACATACAAATTCCCCATTTCTCCTCGAAAAAGGCGAGTGCTCCGCATGTCCGGAAGCGTCTTTCAGTTTACGGCGACGGAGATCCGCCATGCCCTCCTACGGAACCGCGGCGCAGTTCGCAGACTACCTTAAAACGGGTTATCACCGTGATGTCGGGCAGACGCCCTATTTCTTCAGCCCCAAGGATGCCAGCCTCATCACCTTCGACCTGAGCGGGCTTAGCGACAGTGGCAAGACGCTGGCTCGGTGGGCGATGTCGACCTGGGAAAGCGTACTCGATGTCTCGTTCCAGGAAAAAACCGGCGGCGCTAAGCTGAACTTCACCGACCACGCGTCCGGCGCCTGGGCCAAGACCGAGTACTGGTCCGACGGCACGATCAACAAGGCGACGGTCAATGTCAGCACCGACTGGGTCGAGCGCTACGGCACCTCGGTCGACAGCTACAGTTACCGCACCTACCTGCACGAGATCGGGCATGTGATGGGGCTGGGTCATTCCGCCAATTACGGCAGCGATTCGGCCGCTCATTACGACAATGACAGCTGGCAGATGTCCGTCATGTCCTATGTGGGCCAAGACGAGAACCCCTACGTCACGGCCAGCCGGGCGGTCAATGTCACGCCGATGGAGGCCGATCTCATCGCGCTGAAGGCGCTCTACGGCGCCAGCGACAAGGACATCACGGCGGGCAACACGATCTGGGGCCGAAACTCCAACCTCGACACGCCGCTCGGCGAGATGTTCCGCGCCATGGAGCACGCCAATTCGGGCAGCTACAAGGGCGGCGAAGGCTTCACCTTCTATCTCGAGGACGAGGACGGATGGGATCTGGTCGACTTCGCGCATGACGCAAAGGCCCAGACCATCGACCTGCGCGGCGGGCAGGCCTCCAGCCTGGTGGGCGAGGCCGAAAACATGCTGATCGCCCGTGACACGGTGATCGAACAGTACCGGGCCGGGTCCGGCGATGACGTCGTCGGCGGCAACGGCGTCGGCAACAGGATCTGGGGCAATGATGGCGACGACAGGCTGGCCGGGCGCGGCGGCAACGACAACCTGGCCGGCGGCCATGGCAACGACGTCATCTTCGGAAACTGGCATTCCGACCGCCTCTTTGGCGGCAACGGCCAGGACAAGCTCTTTGGCGGCCAGGGCAATGACAAGCTCTACGGGCAATGGGGCAAAGACTTCATCAAGGGCGGTCATGGCAACGACCTGATCTATGGGAACATGCATGCCGACCGCCTCTACGGAGAGGGTGGCTGGGACAGGATTTCGGGAGGAAACGGCAACGACAGGCTCTATGGCCAAGGCGGCAACGACGTGCTCCGGGGAGATGGCGGCGCCGATCTTCTCTTCGGGAACTGGCATTCCGACCGGCTCTACGGCGGGAGCGGAAATGACGGGCTTTTCGGCGGCAACGGCATCGACAGGCTCTATGGCCAGGGCGGAAGCGACCTTCTCAAGGGCGGTCATGGCCGGGACCTGCTCGCCGGGGGCTGGCACTCCGACCGCCTCTATGGGGAGGGGGGCGACGACAGGCTCGTCGGGCAGGCCGGCCACGACCTGCTCGCGGGCGGGGCAGGCAACGACGTGCTGACCGGCGGCTGGGGCAGCGACTGCTTCGTCTTCGAGGCGGGCACCGACCGGATCACCGACCACACCTCCGGTGTCGATCTCATCCAGTTCGACCTGTCGGGCATCGACAGGGCGCAGGGCATGACCCTGGACCAGCTGCGCGGCCTCGCCCGAGAGGTCGACGGCGATGTCGAGTTCGACTTCGGGTCCGGCCACCGTCTCATCGTCGAGAACCAGACCCCGGCCAACCTGATCTCGGATCTCGAGATCCTTTGACTCGGCCCATCTCCCTTCCGCCCCGGATCCGCGCGTCTTGAGACGCATTGGATCCGAAAGCGGGACAAGTGCCGCACCCTCGGCCCGAATGGGACCGAGGGGCGACACCGCGGCTTGGCATCCCTGCGCGCGTTCCAGGACCTGGAGGCGCCATGGCCCGGTTTTCTTTCGTGACGCATGCCCGCAGCGATGGCGACGCGGCACAGCCGCGCATCAGCGATCTGGCCTTTGACGCGGACGGCGCCACGCTGTTCGCGATCACGGTCGCCGGGGGAGAGGTCTCGGCCTGGAATAGCGGCGGCACCGGCCTGGCCCGGATCCACGCGCGCCAGATCGCCGGCAGCCCCGGCGCGGGCCCGGCGCCGGAGGTTGCGCCGATCGAGCTTGGCGGGCAGGCTGCGCTGATCGCGACCGGGACCGGCGCACCGCGGCTGCACATGCTGCAGGGCGATGGCGGGATCGGGGCGGCGCGGGCCCGGCCGGTCGGCTGGGGTAACGCGGCGCCCGCCGACCTGGAGACGGTGAAGCTGCAGAATGGCAGAATCATGGTCTACGGCGGGCTGGCGACGCGCGCAGGGGTCGCCGATATGCGCCTGACGGAGGGCGGCACATTGCTTTTGTCCGGCGTGACCGCGCGGCTCGGGTCCGTTTCTGCGCTGGCTTCCGCGGAGATCGGCGGGCGCGACTTCCTTTTCGCCGCCTCGGGCGGTGCGGAGACCGGTCTCACCGCGCTCCGGATCGGCGCCGGTGGCGCGCTCGATCCGCGGTCGGTCCTCACGCCAGAGGACGGGCTGTGGATCTCGGCGCCGACGGCACTGGAGCGGCTGACCCTGGGACAGGCGGAGCATCTCGTGCTCGGCGCGGCCGGCAGCAGTTCGCTGAGCGTGGCGCGGATCGGCTCCGACGGCACATTGGCGGTCACGGACCACGTGATCGACGACCGCGACAGCCGCTTTGGCGGCGTCACTGCGCTTGCCACGGCCACGCATCGCGGCTGAGGCTTCGTCGTTTCCGGCGGCGCCGATGACGGGATCTCGGTCCATGAGTTGCTGCCGGGGGGCGCTTGGTGGCGCTGGCACATCTGGCCGACAGCAGGGGGGCGTCCCTCGCCAATGTTTCGACCATCGCCGCCCGCGCCTCGGCGAAGGGGCTCGACATTTTGGTCGCATCCGCCAGCGAACCAGGAGTGACCCGGCTCGATCTGGACTTGCGCGGCGGGGTCCGCCGCTCCGGCGGGGGCGGCGATGACAGGATCTCGGGCGGCGGGGGCGACGACGTGCTGCGGGATGGTGGCGGCTCGGACACGCTCAGCGGCGGGGCCGGAGCCGATCTTTTCGTCCTGGACGCCGATGGCCGCCCCGACATCATCACCGATTTCGACCCGGAAAGGGACCGGTTGGACCTGTCTGCCTGGACCATGCTGCGAGACGTGTCGCAGATCGTCATGCGGCCCGAAGGATCGGGGCTGTGGCTCGAATACGGGGCGGAACGCCTCCTGCTGCGGGGCACGGGTGGGCAGCCGCCGGATCTCGCCGCGTTGCACAATGCCGACCTGATCGGCGGCACCCACTTGCCGGTGGTCGCGATGGCGGGCCACGCGGCACCGCCGCCGCAGCCCCCCATCGTCGCGCCGCGCCCCGTCACCGAGACGGCGGCAGCGCGTTGGGCCGAGGCACAGGCCCGCGCCGCGCTCGACGTCTGGGAGGAGGCCGAGGCGGTGCGGGAGGCGACGCAGGGGGCGCCGGGTCGGAAACCGGGGGACCCCGCGCCGGGGCAGAACGGGGATGACAGGCTGCAAGGCGGCTCCGAGACCGATCATCTCTATGGTCATGCCGGGTCCGACCATCCCTCGAGCGGCGACGGCAATGACTGGCTCTATGGCGGCTAGGGCCGGGACCGGCTCTACGGGGGGCGCATGACGACCGGCTCCTGGGCGGGTTCGGGGACGACCGGCTGCTCGGGGGCATGGGCAAGGACCGGCTCGAAGGGCAGATCGGCAATGACCGGCTCGAAGGCGGCAATGGCAACGACCTGCTCCAAGGCGGCAATGGATATTGCTGGGGCTGGGATCGGCTCGATGGTGGGGCGCACAGCGACCGGCTGCTGGCGGTCTGGGCAACGACCGGTTGTTCGGGGAGGCAGGCAGGGATCGCCTCGAGGGCCAGAATGGCTGCGATTGGCTCGGCGGCGGCAGCGGCAACGACCGGCTCTATGGCGGGAACGGAGCCGACGCCCTGCATGGCGGCTGGAGACGGGACCGGCTCGATGGAGGCGCGCATGGTGATCGGCTGACCGGCGGCCCCGGCGCGGATGTCTTCGTCTTCAACGGTGGAGACGACCATATCGTCGATCTCAGGGCCGCGCAGGGCGATCGGATTCTTCTCGATGATGCGCTCTGGCCGGGCGATCTCGAACCGGGCGAGGTGATCCGCCGGTTTGCCCATCGCCATGAAGGCGGCACCAGCCTCGAATTAGCCTGGATAATTCATGAAGCTGCAGTCTTCTGCTCAAGGGGCCAGTTTTCGGGGGCTCGGGTTTGTCACGCGCATCCGGCTTCGGCGTCCGGTTGGCAGGCCGGCCGGTGACTTTGGCTTGGGTCGTGTGGTTTGATGTTTCGGGGTTGTTGGAGCGCTCGCGTCAGGCTGCTTTCGGTGGGGCGAGGGCGTCGAAGAGAAGGTGGAGAAGCCCCTGTCGCGGGCACGATGCCGGCAGTGTGACGATGATCCGCGTCTTCTTTTCGACGATGGTGGCGGCCAGCTTGACAAGATGCAGCCGCAGCGTGTCGAACTGGGCGCGGCGCCACGGTGAACGCTTCGGGCAAGCCGCGCGGAGCTTCCACCAGATCCAGTAGGCGCAGCCGTGCAGCATCAGGCGCATCTGGTTGGCGTTGGCTTTTGAGCACGACGTCCGGTCTGCTGCGAGATGGGCCTTCCACGCTTTGATGTGGTTCTCGGCTTGGCCGCGCGCGGAATAGAGCTTCTCGTAAAGATGCTTGCCGCGGCCGCCCTCGAGATTGGTGACGATATAGCGGGTGTCGCGACCCATGGGGCCAACTTCGACGCGGGCGATGACGCGACGGGATTTCGACCACGACCGGGCTGCGTAGGAGAAGGTCTTGAACCGACGCAGCTTCTGGCCCGGCGTGCGGGCGTAACGCGCCGCCGTCGACGCCTCCAGGGCGGAGATGTTCTGCGCCAGACGGCCGTTCTTTGACAGGCCGAAGATATAGCGCAGGCCAAGAGTGTCACACAGGCCCAGAACCTCGGGGGTGCAGTAGTGGCTGTCGGCCCGCAGCAGGATTTCTGTCTTGGGCCAATGCCTGGCGATCTCCCGGATCAACCGACTGATATGGGCCGCGCTTTCAGCCCCCTTGGGGCGGCGGGCCGGGCGCAGCAGCGTTCCGACAAGCCGACCTTCGCCGTCGAAGACGACGATCGGCTGGAAGCCGAACTCGTCATAGAACGCATTGAACAGGCGCAGCCGCTGGTGGCCATGCACTGCGTCAAAGGTATCGTCGATATCGAGCACGATCCGGCTTGGGGGGCGTGCAAAGGACTGGCAGTAGAACCGGACCATCTCGCGACCCATGCGGATGAGGGTGCGAGCGTCAGGCAGGTTCTCCATGCGCGAGATCGTCGGTTGTGAACACAAGGCCGGCCCTGTTTCAGGGCCACGCTCCAGCGCAATCCTGAAGCTGGGATCGTGCCGCAGGGCTGTCGCATCATTGCCGTCTTCATACCCCGCCCCGATCATCATGATCCGGAAACGGAGGATGTCGCACAGGCTATGCTGAACTTTCGCCGGATCGCGCGGATCGTGCAGGCAATTGGCGAGCCGCTGCGCCAGGCCCGCCTTGCGCTCGATCTCGCGCAGCAGGGTCAGCCCGGCGTCGGAGCTCATGTCGGCGCCGTCAAATCCAAGCAGGATCGGCTTGCCATTGAGGGGTGACAGGCGGGGCGTGGAACACGTAGATTGGGTCATGGCGGAGGTCGTCCTCCTGAAAGCTGAATGTTTGGCGTCGACAACCAAAACATACGGCCTTTCAGGCAGTTACGCTACCTCCGCCGCCTTCTCGTGAATTATCCGGGTTAGGAGAAGGAGATCGCCTCTGGATCGAAGATCTGTCCCATCCCTCGATCCTGCCGGGTTGATCCTCATCGATTGAGCCGGTCCGGAATGTGCCTCCGGCTCTTCATCGGGGTTCGCGGGATAGGCGGCATCCGAGCCTTGGCTCCATTGCCCTAGCCTCCTCGGCTCATGGATTGAACGCGCCCGGTTTCCCGCGACCCCGATCATATTCGGGAGCGCAGACCCGCGCTGCAGCCGGCTGAGCGCGCCGTCACAAATTGGAAACCATTCCGGGAAATTTCACGAAGCCCCCCTCCCCTCCCTATGTACCGCGTTTTTGGGTAGGTATTGAGAAAAGCAGCACATGCCGGGGAAGCCAATGCACGGACAACCTTTACCACCCTATTTCCGCATCGACCCTGACACGGCCTTGGCCGAGCTTGGCACGCCGACGGACACCCAGGGCTTCGCCGTCATCGCCGAAGCCTGTGCGCGCGGGCGCTCCGATCTTGCCTCGCGCGGGCTGCGCGAGGACGGGGCTCGCCGCTTGCGCCCCTTCTCGACATGGGAGATCACCCGCTACCTGATCCCCGTGGCCCCCGCGCATTTCCGCCGCGTGCTCAGGGCCAACCCCGACCTGCCGCAGGGCCGCTCCGAGACCGAGGGCGGGGCCAAGTGGTTCACCCTCGACGAGGTGTTACGCCTGCGCGCGCATTTCGGCGCCGAAGGGTCGAAATCGAAACCCTATCTGCCCTACCGCCCGGAGGGGCTGCCTGCGAAGATGGTCGCGGTCGCCAACTTCAAGGGCGGCGTCGGCAAGACCTCGACCGTCGCGCATCTGGCGATGTCGGCGGCGCTCGACGGCTACAAGGTGCTGGTGCTCGATCTCGACAGCCAGGGCTCGATGACCTCGATCTTCGGCGGCCGCGTCGCCGATGAATGGCAAAGCGTCTACCCGCTGATCGCGCGACACTACGCCGAGCATCTCGAGGCCGAGAACACCCACCGCGCGTCGCGCGGCGAAACCGCGCTGCCGCTCGACGACACGCTGACCGAGGCGCTGGGGATCAGCGCCGGCGATCTCGTGCAGTCGACGCATTGGCCCAATATCGACCTGATCGGCGCGCAACTGAACCTCTACTGGGCCGAGTTCCAGATCCCGGTCTGGCGCATGGCCGCGCGCGGCTGGAAGCTGTGGGACGCGCTGACCGAGGTGCTGGAGCGCGACGGGTTGCTCGACGCCTATGACCTCGTCTTCATCGACACGCCCCCGGCGCTCGGCTACCTGACCATCAACGGGCTGGCGGCGGCGGATATCCTGCTGGTGCCGATGGGGGCATCGTTTCTCGAATTCGACAGCACGGGTCGCTTCTTCGACATGCTACACACCACCTTCGCCTCGATCGAGGAGGGCGAGAACACCGCCGCGCGCGCGCTGGGGCGCGACGAGACGGCGTTTCAATGGGATGCGGTGCGCACCATCGTCACCCGCTATGACGGCGCGCAGCAGGGCGAGCTGGCGGCGCTGATGCAGGCCTATCTCGGGCCGGTCATGAGCCCGCACCGGCAGGATTTCACCGCACTGATCGGCCAGGCCGGCGAGCAGGTGCAGGGCATCTACGAGGCCGATTACCGCGATTTCAACCGCGAAACCTATGCGCGTGGCCGCGAGACCTTCGACGAGACCTATGCCGCCTTCAAGAAGCTGCTGATGGGCATCTGGCGGCGCGAGGAGCTGGAGGCGCGGGATTCGCGGGATGCGCAGGCGGCGCAGTGACCGCCCCCGGTCCAGAATATTTCGCGGGCGAAACACTGCCAACCCTACCCTTCACCAAATCGCAACCCCCTGCCCCGATCCTGACGCGACACCTGCAAGGAGCCTGACCATGGCCAAGCGCAAGCGCCTCTCCCCGCCCCGCCTCGACGCCGCCCCCGAGGCCACGTTGGAAACCAAGTCCGCTTTCCCGAGCTACCCGCTCGGCATCGCGCCGACCCGGCAAATGCCGATCGCCTCCGTGGCGCGGGAAACGGCCGACAAGGCCGCGCTCGACGAGATGAGCCGAACGCTGAACGAAGCCCGCGAGGAGGGGCGGCTGATCCAATCGCTGCCGCTCGGGGAGATCGATGCCGGACACCTCGTGCGCGACCGCATGGAGAGCTGCGAGGAGGAGATGCAGGCGCTGGTCGACAGCGTGCGCGAGCGCGGCCAGCAGACCGCGATCGAGGTGGCCGATCTGGGTCCGGGCGCGCAGCCGCGCTGGGGGCTAATCTCGGGCTGGCGGCGTCTCATGGCGCTGCGACGAATCGCGGAGGAGGACGGCACGCCGGGCCGGGTGCTGGCGATCCCGCGCGCGCCGCGAAACGCCGCCGAGGCCTACCGCGCTATGGTCGAGGAAAACGAGATCCGCGTCGGGCTAAGCCATTACGAGCGCGCCCGCATCGTCGCCCGCACTGCCGATGCCGGTGTCTATGACAGCGATGCGGAGGCGCTGAAGGGCCTGTTCGGCGCCGCCACCCGATCGCGCCGCTCCAAGATCAAAAGCTTCGTGCGGGTGGTGCGCGCGCTCGACGACGCGCTGTGTTTTCCGACGCAAATCGGCGAGCGGCTGGGTCTGGAACTGGCCCGCGGGCTCGATGACGACCCGAACCTTGCCGTTCACCTGCGTGCGTGCCTTGTGGACGAGACACCGGGCAGCTCTGAGGCTGAAGCCGCCTTGCTTAGCGCCGCCCTCGAAACACTGGCCGCAGATGGTGCATATTCCGCGGCTTCTCGATCCGATCAGTCGCCGGACCGAAAATCGGTCGAGATCCGGCCCGGACTGATTTACCGAGAAACCGCAAAGGGGCTGGTGCTGTCTGGTGAGCTGCTGCGCCGGGCAGAGGTGCGCGAGCGTATCCTGCAGCTGCTCAGAGAAGATACCGCACTCTAGACCCCATGATCGCGCTGTGAGCTGACTGGGTCAGTGGCCTCTCCCACGGCATTCTCCGTTCGAGGGTTGCGCCAGATTGGCTGGTGCCGAGCCTCAAGAATGGGGGAGAGACCATATGCAAGATAGCATGTTCATCGGACTGGATGTCCACAAGGCGACGATCTCCGTTGCGATTGCGAAGGAGGAGCGTGGTGGCGAGGTGCGTCACTGGGGGACAATCCCGCACCGACCCGACCACGTCCGAAAGCTGGCGGAAAAGTTGGGCACTGGCGGGCGCCGACTGCATTTTTGCTATGAGGCGGGGCCGTGCGGATACGGCCTGCACCGCCAACTCGTGGAGCTGGGGCATGACTGCATCGTGGTCGCGCCCTCGCTCATACCGGTAAAGGCAGGCGACCGTGTGAAGACCGATCGGCGGGATGCGGTGATGCTGGCGAAGCTGCACAGGGCGGGCGAACTGACGGCGGTGTGGGTGCCTGACGCGGCGCATGAGGCGATGCGGGATCTGGTTCGGGCCCGGGCGACCGCGATGCGAGTGCTCGGCAAAGCGCGGCAGCATCTACAGGGTTTCCTGCTCCGTCATGGGCGCATCTATCCGGGCAAGAAGGGCTGGACGGTTGCCTATCGGCGATGGCTGACGACGGTGCGCTTCCAGCATCCTGCGCAGCAGATTGTGTTCCAAGACTATGTCGATGCCGTGAGCGATGCCGAGGCTCGTGTTGTGAAGTTGACCGGGCAGATCGCCGACCTGCTGCCGAGTTGGGATTTGGCGCCTGTGGTCGAAGCTGTTCAGGCCATGCGTGGCGTGGCCTTCATCGTGGCCGTGACTGTGGTGGCCGAGGTCGGCGATTTCCGGCGGTTCGACAATCCCCGGCAGCTGATGGCTTATCTCGGGCTCACACCCTCCGAGCATTCCAGCGGCGCCAGCGTGCGCCGGGGCGGGATCACCAAGGCGGGCAGTGGCCTCGCGCGACGCGCCTTGATCGAAGGTGCGTGGAGCTACCGGATGCAGGCGCGTGTCAGCCGCAAGCTTCACGACAGGATCGAGGGCTTGCCCAAGGCTGTCCGTGACATCGCTTGGAAGGGGCAATTGCGGATGTGCCAGCGCTATCGGCACCTGATCGCTGCCGGAAAGGCAAAGGTGGTTGTCACTACGGCCATTGCTCGCGAGATGGTCGGCTTCATCTGGGCCATCGCCAGAGCGGTAACGGCCACCCCGGCCTGATAGGCCAGCATTCGAGACGTAGAAGACAAAGACGCTCCGATCATGCTGATGCGCAAGGTTGGAGGCGGAACGCGGTGGGGAACCCTCGTGCCCTGTTATGAGCCGACACAGTCGACGCTCGCCATTTAGACCGAGGCAGCCCCAGGACGAAACCACGGTCATGCGGTAGCCAACCCGCGCATGAGAGCTTGCTCAACCGTCGTCTCAGTTCCGTCTCCTACCTTGCGCATCTACATCCTGTCGCGCCCGGCTCGACCGGGATAGTCGGCGTTAAACAGAGGCTTGACAGCGATCATGAGAGCAGGCCGCTGAAGAAGTCGCTGAGGCAGAACCGCTTTCCTTTGACTGGTCTGGCTGCCTCGAGCTCCCGATGTGTCGTCGCGAACGGTATGCGCTGCTGATGCCGCCTTTCGGCATCATGCAGCCAGCAATCGAGGCAACCTGGCGAGGTTGTTGGCCGCCATTGTCAGAACGAAGCGGGAGCGCACTCGCTCGACGCCGCGATAGACCGTCTGGACCATCCCGCCCATGGTCTTGGCCCAGCCGAATGCCTCTTCGATCCGCTTTCGTTGCTTGAGGGACAGGTCGTAGCCCTTGTGCCGGGTGGTGCGCCCATCAATCGCTGAGTAACGCGATTTCTGTGCGACATGCGGTGTCACGTAGGCTTGGCGTAGGTCAGCAACGAACTCGGCGGCGTCATATCCCTTGTCCGCCCCGAGGGTCAGCTTGCGGGTCGATCCCGGGGAGTGGCGATGAACCATGCCGAGTGCGGCACGCCGTTCAGCATGGCCGTCCGCTTCAGTCAGATCACCTTGGACGATCAGGCCGCTGCGGTTCTCCATCAGAGCATGGCCGATGAAGCACAGCATCGCCCCGATGCCGGGCGACTTCTTGTAGAGCCGGGCGTCCGGATCGGTGGTCGAGACATGGGTGGCGTTCGAACGCTTACTGCCCCGGAAATCGACCTCGGCGTTGCGGTGCTGGCGGGTGGGGCGGGGCATCGGATCGGTCTCGGTTTGGGGTGGTTCAGGCTGGTCGGTAGCGGTCGTGTCTGGCGAGGGCAGGTCGCTCGGTCCTTCGTCATCAGGGGGTGCGATGTCTGGCTTCGGCTGAAAGCTCTTCATCGAAGCCCAAGCTTTGACCAGCGTGCCGTCGACCGAGAAATGCTCGTCCGACAAGAGTGGCGCGACCTCTCGGTGCGCCAAGATCGCCGCCATCACCTTGCGCGACATCTCGGTCGTCAGCAGTCGGTCGCGGTTCTTCGTGAACACCGTAGGGACCCAGACCTGGTCGTCGATGCCCAGCCCCACGAACCAGCGGAACAGCAGGTTATACTGCATCTGCTCCATCAGCTGCCGTTCAGAGCGAACCGAGAACAAAATCTGGAGCAGGCTGGCCCGGATCAGCCGTTCCGACGCGATCGAGGGACGGCCGAAATCAGCATAGAGCGCTGCGAACTCGGCATCCAAGCTGACGAGCGCGTCGTTTATCACTTGTCGGATCTAGCGCAGCGGGTGACGTGCCGGGATGCGCGCCTCCAGATCAACATAGCTGAACAGCGAGCCGCTCGTCTCGTCCGTGCCGCGCATCACCACCCTCGCCCTCGTCGCCCAGAGAGGTGAAGCATGCTCCTCAAACCAAGTCGAGGGCCGACTTCTTCAGCGGCCTGTTAGGAGCGCCGGAAGACGTCATGTGAAGCCATAAAAAGGTCAACACACCTGACCGTTTCGCGCGCGAAACACCAGAGAGGATTGCCTCTCGATCACTCCTCTTCAGCGGACCCCATGTTTCGTTGGTGCTGGGCGATGGCTTCCTCGATATCCTCGAAGTAGTCGAGATGGCCGTTCTCCAGCACCACGCCGGCGGTGCAGAGTTTGCGGACCTGGGCCATCGAATGGGTGACCACGATCGCGCCCGCGCTCTTCATCCGTTCGAGGAAAATGACCCGGCTCTTTCGCCTGAAGTTGGCATCCCCGACGGAAGTGACCTCGTCGACCAGATAGGTGTCGAAGGGAACGCCGATCGAAACGCCGAAGGCAAGACGCGACTTCATCCCCGACGAGTAGGTGCGTACCGGCGAATAGAAGTGTCCGCCGAGTTCCGCGAAATCCTCCACGAAGGCCACCAGCTCCTCGGTGTCGACACCATAGACCCGGGCCACGAAGCGCACGTTCTGCACGCCCGTCAGGTCCTGGTGAAAACTGCCCGAAAAGCCGACCGGCCAGGACACGGAACCCTGGCTGACGACCCGCCCCTTCGTCGGCTGTATCGTGCCGCCGATCATGCCCATCAGGGTCGATTTGCCAGCCCCGTTTCGCGCAAGGAGCGCCACAGACACGCCGCCGGGAAAGGTGAGCGACGCCCGGTCGATCACCGTCTTGCGCCCCCGCGGGGTCATGAAGCTCTTGCTCAGATTCTCGAGGCGGATCACCGCGAAACCCCTCAGCGGCGGTCGCGCAGGGAGTAGAAGATCAGGCTGCCGATCGCCCAGATCAGGAAACCGAACAGGGCCACGATGCCGATCATCAGCTCGCGTTGCGGGTATTTCGACTTCTCGGCCAAGGTCGGCCGGATATAGCGGGCCAGGTAGCGGTTCTGCCGGTCGGCTTCGGCCAAGGCGGCATCATAGGCGGAAAGAGCCGCGGTATAGGCCCGCTCGGCAAATTCGCGATCGACGCTGAGCCGCTCGAACTCGGCGATCGTCGTCGCATAGCTCTCTCCGTCGGCATCCCCATTGGTGCCGAATTTCTGCCGTTCCTCGGCAATCCGCTCGCGGATCACCTCGATCCGCCGCTGCGCCTGTTCGGTCCTGGGATCGCCCGCCCTGACGTTCTCGGGCAGGAGGTCGAAGTCGATCAGCGCCGTGGCGAGCTGCGCCTGCAACGTGTTGAGAAGACCCATCTGCCCCTGGATGTCGGCGCTGGGGTCGACGATCTGGTTCTGGATCCGGAACGCGGTCAGCGCCTCGCGGGCCTGTTTCAGCCGTTCCAGCGCCTGATCGAGATCGGCCCGCGCGTAGCGGGTCGCGTCCTCGCGCGCCTGCGTCGAGAGCGCGTTGATGGTTGCCGAACCCTCCTCGTAGATCGCCTGGGCGATGGCCTGCGCCTCCTCCGGAGAGAAGGCGAGCGCCCGCAGCTCCATCAGCCCCGAACCGGTGTCATAGGAGATGTTGAGCATCCGCCGCCAGTAATTGGTCAGATCCTCGATCGATCCGGACGGGTCGAAACTCAGCAGGGGGTCGGTCTCATGGTAGCGCGACCACATCCTGCGCAGGTCGAGTTTCGCATCGATCTGCCGCACGATCTCCTGGCTGCGCACAAACTCGTAGAGGATGGCGGAATCGTCTGAGCCGCTGCCGCCGAGGCCGGCGCCGAGCCCGCCGAGCAGATCCGCAGCGCTGGTCAGCTCTTCGCTGCGCACGGTGAAACCCAGCGTCGAGGCATATTGATCGGCGGCGCGGCTGTAGAGATACCAGCTGGCCGCCCCGGCCGGTGCCAGCACCACCAGAAGAAAGGACAGCAGCAATCCCCAATGCCGTGTCCTAGCCTGCGCCGGCCGCGCCATCGGACGGATCACGACCGGCCCGGAATCCGCCTCCTCGCGGGCTTTCTTGGCGGCATGGCGCGCCAGGCGCAATCTGCGCCGCAGCAGGTGCAGATTGGCCTCGTTCTGCGTGTCGGGGGCCGAGCCGGGTTCGGATGTGCTCTCCGCCTGCGCATCAGACCTCTCGGCCTCGGGGGCGGTATCGGGTTGGGAGGACGCCATGCGCGGAACCTTCTGCTCGGGCTGCGGCGCAGCTTAGCGGTTTGGCCGGGCAGGGGCCAGCACCGTCCCGTGCAACCTGTCATTGCGGCCGCGGTGGCCCCTCAGCCCGTCCCGCAGGCCTTCCCACATCATCCGCCGGTAGAGACTACGGCTCTCGGGCGAGCAGCAGCGACCGCGCCGCCACCAGACCAGCGTGTAATAGGCCAGTGCCGCGGGAAACACGATCGGGCCCGCCGCTTCGCGCGCGATCTGCACACCGTTGCGGCAATGGTAATAGATCTTCCACAGCGGCCGGTAGACAAAGCCCTCGCCCATGGTGCCGCAATCATGGGTAAAGCGCAGCTGCGGCCAGAGCTCCATGCGCAGACCCGCGCGGCGCAGCCGCAGGCTGTAGAGCACGTCGTCGCCATAGAGGAACAGACCGGCTTCGGGGCGCAGGCCAAGACCGCGCACGGCGCCCCGGCTGACAAAGAAGCCGACGAAGGAGGCCACGTCGAGCGAGCGCGGCGGTGCCGTCGGCGCCAGATCGGCATCCGTCACCTTGAACTGACTGCGACCGCCCAACAGCGTGCGCGCGAGTACCGGGGCGTGCCAGAACGGATTCAGGTTGGGCCGGTTCATCTCGCAGACCGTGCCGTTCGGGTAGGACACCGCCGCCGCGAGCGCGCCGAGCGCGCCGGGGCCGGTGGCGTCGGGGTCGAGATCGGCCGCGTCGCGGCGAAACCGCTCGAAGGTGCCGGGCTGCGGCCAAGCGTCGTCATCGAACAGCACGCACCAGGCGGCTGGATCGGCGCCGCCCATCGCCGCCTCGAGCCCCGCCGTGAAACCGCCGGCGCCGCCGCCATTCTCGGACAGCTGCAGCACCCGAAGCCGCGGATCGTCCTGCGCGGCGAGCCAGTCGGCGGTGCCGTCGGTCGAGGCGTTGTCCACGACATGAACCCGGTCGACCGCCTCGTCGAGCACCCGCGACAGGGTCTGGCGCAGGGCGTCGAGACGGTTGTAGGTGACGATGACGGCGGCGAGAGTGGTCACGGGCGCGCTCCTCAGACCGAGTCAGCCACGAAGGCCGGCATGGCCCGGCCCGAGCGGCGTGCGTCGAGGAAGGTGTCGGCAGCCGTCATTGCCTCGCGGATCGTCACGTCCATGTCGAGATAGCGATAGGTGCCCAGACGGCCCACGAAGGTCACGTTCTGCTCGTTAAGGGCGCGCTCCACATAGTCGTTCAGCAGCGCTTTTTCCTCGACCAGCCGGATCGGGTAGTAGGGAATGTCGTCAGGCCCGCAGGCGCGCGAGGTTTCGCGATAGAGCACCGAGCCCTCGTGCTCTTCCCAGGGCGAGAAGTGCTTGTGCTCGGTGATCCGGGTTTGCGGCACCTGCGGGTCGCCGTAGTTCATCACCGCGCAGCCCTGCCAGTCGCCCATGGCCCGGAACCGCTCGAAATCGAGCGTGCGGTAGCCTAGACGGCCCAGATCGAAGCCGTAGAAGCCGTCGAGCGGGCCGGACCAGAACACGTGGTCCCACCCCTCCGCTTGTTTTCGCTCGAACCGCGTGTCGAGATGCACGGTGATGCCCGGATGATCGAGAATGTGCTCGACCATGGCGGTGTAGCCGTCCTCGGGCATGCCCTGGAACCGGTGGAAGAAGTAGTTGTCGTCGTAGTTGAACCGCACCGGCAGCCGCTTGAGGATCGAGGCGGGCAGCTCGGCCGGCGAGCAGCCCCACTGCTTTTCGGTGTAGCCCTTGAAGAAGGCCTCGTAGAGATCGCGGCCGACGAAGGCGAGCGCCTGCTCCTCGAAGCTCTGCGGGTCGGTGATGCTCTTGTCGGCCTGCGTGGCGATGAAATCGCGGGCCTCTTCGGGACGCATGGTGCGCCCATAGAACTGGTTGATGGTGTGCAGGTTTATCGGCAGCGAGAAGACCTGCCCCTGCGTGGTCGATTTCACCCGGTTCTTGTAGGGCAGAAAATTGGCGAAGCGGTTGACGTAGTCCCAGACGCCCTCGTCATCAGTGTGGAAGATGTGCGGCCCGTAGACATGCATCATCACCCCGGTCTCGGCGTCGCGCTCGGTGTGGCAATTGCCGGCGACATGCGGCCGCGCATCCATCACCGTGACCGCGTGCCCGGCCTCAGCCAGCCTACGCCCGATCACGGCGCCCGAAAGCCCCGCGCCCACCATGACGATCCTGTCGCCCATGCCTGTTCCTCGTCGCGCCATTTTGTGCCCTCTATCCCAGAATGGCCGCTCCAGCCAGATCCGGGAGGCTTGAACTGCAGGAAACCGCGCCTCGCACCGGGTCGAAGCGGAGACGTCAGTTCTCCAGTACCTTCTTGTGATAACGGCGGAGAAACAGCAGCCCGAACAGGGTCAGCATCCCGGCCGCTCCATAGCCGAAGGAAAGCGACACGTAAGAAGCCTCGTAGGTCGCGTAGAAGCCCCGCCGCATCTCGCCGACCGCGTGCAGTATCGGGTTCCACCACAGGATGTCCTGCACGAGGGACGGCATGTCCTCATAGATGAAGAATATCCCCGAGGCGAGAAAAAGAGGGCGCGAGACGATGGCCCAGACCTGTCCCCAAAGCGGGTAAAGACCGATCAGCAGGCAGTTCATCAGGCCGACTCCGATCCCGACGGCGGCGGCAAGTCCGGCCCCCGACATGATCGGTCCAGGATCCAGCGTGGCGCGGGCATCGGTGAACCAGAGGATGCCGCCAATGACGATCAGCAGGACCATCGCGTTGGTCAGCAGGTTCAGGATCAGGCGCGACAATATCGCGTCGATCCAGGTGACACGGGGATAGGCCAGTAACGGTTTCGAGTAACGCAGGGCGGCGGCCAGCTTGCCGGCCATGGCACCATACAGGGTGAAGGGCAGGTAACCCGTCGCATAGAACAGGATGAAGCTGTTGCCGAGAGAGGGGGCGCGCAGCACCAGCGAGAAGGCCAGCGCCAGCACCATGATCGCCGCGACGGGCTGCAGCACCGCCCAGACATACCCCCCCGGTGAGCGGCCATAGGTCGAGCTCATTTCGCGCAACGTGAGCGCGGCAATGGTCCGCAAGGCCTGAAACCGGGGGGGCTTCAGTCCCGGCAGCGTCTGGGTCACCGGATGGGTCAAACCCTGCTCCCGCGAGTCCGGCATGTGCTCCGCCACCCTGTCATCGGCGGCCGACCGCCAAGGAGAAGATCCCGCTGCGCGCGCGCAACTCGTTCAGGCGCCAGCCGGCGTCACCGACATCGTAGCTCAGCTCGAGCGTGAGCCGCGTCACGCCGATCGGTTCGAGGTAGCCGGGGCCCTTTTCGATCCGATACCCCGCGTGGCAGACAACTCGGCCCGCCTCTCGGGTCTCTTCCACCGCCCTCAGCACCCCCACGCGCCGCCCGTCATAGATCCGTAGCCCGTCGGGGCAGGAGGTCGCCTCCAGAAGTCGCCCGAAGGCGCTCACCGGGTCGAGCACGGGGCTGATCACGGCGGCGGGGGCGGTGAGCGCGGTGCGCTCCGCCTCGGGCGTCAGCGCCACCTCGCGCAGCTCTCCGCCCTCGGTGCGCATCGAGACGTCGCGCGACTTGCGGGTGGAGCGGGTGCGGCCCGAATGGCGCGCGACTGCGCCGGTGCTCACGGTGCGGCCCAAATAGCTGCCGTCGAACACCCCGAACGGCGTGCTGTCGAGCAGCAGGGTCAGGTCCTGCGTGCCGCCCGAACGGGTATGGGTGATCCGCCCCAGATGGTCGCCGGCGAGAGAGACGTCGAAACGTTCCTCGGCCTGCGCAGGCTGGGCGAAGAACAGCCCCAGGCCGATGACGGGAAGCAGGCGCAAAACGGGCAGGAGCATGAGGGGCCTTCGCAAAAGGGGAACGGTCAGATCAGGCGGCTTTGGCGGTTGCGGCAGAAACCGAGGAAGGCGGCGGGGCCGTCGCGCGGGGCCTCGGTGATCCAGTCGCGCCATTCGCGCTCCACCACTGCGATGTCCATGCCGGGCAGGATGCCGCGGGCTTCGTCGCGCACCGCCTCGGAGAGCGGCGGCAGGGCCGGGCTCCCCATCTCGGGCGTGACGGTGCCGCGGTTGCGAAACACCACCATATCGCTCTTGTCGTCATAGGCGACGTGGTAGTCGGGGAGATGGTCGGTGTGCGCCATCTCCTTCATGGTGTGGCGGAACCGCTTGAGCTCGGAGCGCGCGCCGGTGCGCATCAAGAGCTTTTCGAGCCCAATCTGCCAGCGCGGCTGCGAACCGCAAAGCTTGCGCGCGATCTCGTAGACGCGGCGCTCGATCGGCTTGCGCAGGCGGAAATAGTCGCGGTGCAGCGTCAGCACCGATTTGCGGCGGATCGAGTTGTAGACCCATTCGGAGAGCTGGATCTCGGCATGCATGATCCTGCCTGTCTCCTCGTCGCCCTTGCGCACCACGGTGGCGCGCTCGACAAGGTGGAACCAGCCGCGCGCCTCTTCCTCGCTCAGCGGCATGTTGCCGCCGCCTGAGCGGGTGGTGATGTTGGTCTTGATGACGGTGCCCATCAGCCGGTCGAGCGCCTCGCAGAAGGCGTCGTAATCCTTGCCGCCGGTGCCGCGGTTCACGAAGATCAACAGGTCGCGCGGGTTGAAGCGCAGCACCCGGTCGACGCGTTCGCCGCGGTTGAGCTTGTTCATGATCTGGCTGACCGCGTAGATCAGGATGTCCTTGTCGTAGATTGTCGCCTGCCCCTTGGCCGAGGGGATGATCTCGACCCAGTTCGGCCCGTGCTCGTAGCGGCGGATCGACATGTCGGGCTTTTTCGACAGGGCGTAGAACGGGTGCTCCATCGAGGGCACCAGATCCTTGAGCACGGCTTCCGCAACGTCGCAGATGCTGTAATCAATCTGCGGATGGCGCTCGGGCAGCAGATGGTCGATGGCGGAGCCGAAATCCTGCGCGTGTTCTGGCATCCGGGTCTCCTTGGAAAAGACGGCTTCGGCCCGGCTGAGACAAGTCGTTGATCATTCCATGATTCGTGGAATCAGGAACCCCGAGGCGAAGAAAGCTCCGCCAGTGTTCGGGGTATCAGGGACGAGGTGGGATTTCAACCCGCAAATTTCGCCCTGTCTTCGGGAAAACGGGAACAGCGCGGTCTTTGGAAAAAGGTGGGTTCTGGCGCTCTCTCGATTCGATTCGGGGTATTCGGAACTGCGATTTACAGATCATGGGGCAAGTCAAACGCTTCGGGGTATCGTGAACGATTTTCCGCTTCGATCTCTTCTCGGCCCGGATCGAGAGGGCCGCAAGCGGGCGCTCTCTGGAGGACGCTCGGGGCCCCATCTATAGTGTTATATAGTGTTATATAGTGTTACGGGTCCAAAAATGGTCCGTAACACTATATTATAAAAGACGAATTTCGAACGCTCGGTTCCTAATGTCCGCGTTTTGGTTCCTGATGTCCGCGAAACGGTTCCTGATGTCCGCAAACGGGGCATCACTTATGAACAGGATATCAACAGACTTATCCACAGACTTCGGGGCGGTTCCTGATCTCCGCGAAACCGCCCCGGTTCCCGATGTCCGCGTCTGACGGTTCCTGATGTCCGCAAGAGGGCGGTTCCCGATGTCCGCAGCCCGGTTCCCGATGTCCGCGAACGCCGCTTCAGCCGGCGGCCGGGCGCTTGGCGCGCCGCAGCATCGATCCGGTGTAGATTACCAGCGCCAGCCAGATCATCGGAAAGGCCACGCGCCGCGCCGGGTCGAACTCTTCGCCGAAGAGCAGCACCGCGGTGAGAAAGATCATGGTCGGCGCGATGTATTGCAGGATGCCGATGGTCGAGAGCCGCAGCAGCTTGGCGCCGTTGGCGTAGATCATCAGCGGCACCGCCGTCACCGCGCCGCAGCCCAGAAGCAGCCCGACATCGAGCGTGGCCCCGTCGCCGAACAGCCCGCTGCCGCTCAGCGTCACCCAGCCGAGATAGGTGATCGCCGGCGGCGTCAGGATCAGCACCTCCAGTAGGAAGCCCTGGTTGGGGCCAATCGGCAGCGACTTCTTACAAAACGCATAGGCGCCCCAGCTGAAGGTCAGCCCCAGCGCCACCACCGGGATGCGCCCCGAGGCCAGCGTCAAGATCACCACCGCCGCGCCCGCGAGCGCCACCGCCACGAGCTGCAGCCGGCTGAGCCGCTCGCCCAAGAGCACCGCGCCGAGGAACACCGAGAAGAGCGGGTTGATGTAATACCCGAGTGCTGCGTCGAGCGCTTGTCCCGCGGCGATCGCCCAGACATAAATGCCCCAGTTCACCGAGATCAGCGCCGCGGTGACCATCGCCATGCCGACCATGCGCGGCGTGCGCAGCGCGTGGCGCAGATCCGCCAGCCGCCGCGTCCACAACAGCACCAGCCCGGCGATCGGCACCGACCACAGGATGCGATGCGCGACCACCTCCGCGGGCGGGATATGCGCGAGCGCTTTCATGTAGAGCGGTAGCACTCCCCACATCAGGTAGGCCGTGGTGGCCAGCACGAAGCCCTTGGGGCTGTCCTCGTTCGCTTGCATGGGGGCTCCTTTCCTCGCTCGGACATGCCTCGCGCTTCGGGCGGCGCACGGCAAGAGCGGGCGTGACTGAGGGTGCCGGAAGGAGGAGCGAAAAGCAGCGTGATCGGGCTTACCCTGCGTCGCGCAAATTTCTTGAAAAAAGCGCTTGCGGGTCCAGGTGGCTATCCGTAGAAGGCCCCTCACCGGCGGCGCAGAGATGCACTGACGGGGACACATTCCGGAGGGGACGAGGCGCGGCGCCGCAAGTTAGGGCGCTGTTGTTTTGGTTTCCTCCACGCTCTTTGACATTGATGATATCTGAAGAGATATGCGGGCGGCTTCGGTTCATTTCGATGGATCAACGTCTGTATGTCGCGCCGGTAGGGGCTTGCCCCGATGACCGGTGTCAGCTTCACCGTTTGACGGTCTTTCGGTTTCTCTTTGAAACCTGGAAGCACATGTCAGACGGATGACTGTCCCATCCAGCCGGATGGGACGATGTGCAGAGGTTCGAACGTCAAGGATAACCGTGCAAGCGGTTTTCAACTTGAGAGTTTGATCCTGGCTCAGAACGAACGCTGGCGGCAGGCCTAACACATGCAAGTCGAGCGAGACCTTCGGGTCTAGCGGCGGACGGGTTAGTAACGCGTGGGAACGTGCCTCTCTCTACGGAATAGTCCC
>NZ_KZ304967.1 GCF_002723615.1 Limimaricola cinnabarinus | reverse complement strand
CCAGCGTGCAGCAGCCCGACCAGAGCCGCGTTTCGGGAGCCATGCGCACCAGCAGCGCCTCGAAGCCGTAGCGGCGCGACGACATGCCGTCCGAGCAGGCGCGGTTGAGCACCGTCAGGGTCCAGCCCGTGTCCTCGGTCGTCACCGCCCCGGCGAAATGGCCGCGATGCGAGGGGCTGCCGACGAGGGCGGGGGCGGGGGTGTCGAACACCAAACCCTCCGGCGTCTCCATGCGCCACGCATCGCCGGTCTTAAGCTGCCAGAACGGCTCCGTTCCGAAGCAGGCGGCGAGGGGCGGGATCGCGCCGCTCCACTGGCCGGGGCGGCGGTCGAGAAAGGCGAGCGCCACCCAGCCGGTGCCTTCGCCGGCATTGACGCGGCCCCAGCGCCCGTCGCGCGATGTCTCGATCACCTCGACGCCCCGCGCATCCGGCGCCAGCGTGCCGAGGATCTCGTGGCCCGTGCCCGGCCCGGAGCGGATGTTGAGCGCATCATCCGCCGCGACCCGCGCCACGTCGAACAGGGCGGGCCAGGCATCCACCGTGGCCGAGGCCGGGGCGGCGGCGGCCCAGAGAAGCAGCGCCAGCGCCAGCGCCCTCATCGTCCCGCCCCCCAGCTGACCGAAGCGCGGCGGCGGGTGAAGAATTCGGCCATCATGCCGATCGCCACCAGCGCCAGCCCGACCCACAGCGGGTAGAGCGCCGAGGTGAAATGCGGCGTGTAGTTGAGAAAGATGTAGCCCCGCGCCTGGTCGATCGCGTGAAACAAGGGGTTCCAGTCGAACACGGCGAGCATGTAGCCCGGCAGGGTGTTGGCGACGAACATCTTGCCGGAGGCGATCATGTTGGTGCGCGAATAGACCGAGACGCCGATCTGCGTGAATTCGGGCAGCCAGGGCTTGATCGCCATGAAGATCATGCCGACGCCGACGCCCGAGAACCACGACACCAGCAGCATCGCCATCGCGCCCACCGGGTCCTCGATCACCACCGGCGTCACCAGCACGTGGTAGAAGAACAGCACGACGAGAAGCGACAGCACCTGGATGTAGAGCGATCCCAGCGCCGCGGCCGAAATGGTCACGGCGGTGTTGAGCGGCGCGTGCTTCATCATCGAGGAGGCGGGCCCGTCGGCCTTGACCACCGCGGCCACGGCCTTGGTATGGGTAAGAAACAGGAAGATGCCCGACATCAGGTAGAGCAGGAAATCGCCCCTGAGGCCCGCGCCGCGCGCGCCGATCAGCGCGAACATCATGTAGAAGGCCAGCACGAAGATCACCGTCTGCGCGATGTTCATCGCCAGCCCGGCCAGCGCGTTGCGGTGGCTCTTGCGGATCTCGCGCACGGTGGAGTGATAGATCAGCTCGGCCATGCCGGCGGCACGGCGTCCTGTGCCGCGGGGGCGCTCGCCTTGGAACATCTGACCTCGCTCTGCGCTCGCCCGGAGGCGACGAATTTCTTGCCGATCCCCGGAGGGAATACCATAAGGATAGCGCCCCGATCCATCAACATCGCATGAAGCGGGTGGCGATTTCGGGGCGGCACACGGTCAAGGGAACGATTGCATATGGATTTCGACAGGCTGACGCAGGTGATGCGCACCCTTGCCATCGAGGCGGGCGAGAAGATCATGGAGATCTATGACGGCCCCGATTTCGAGGTGCGCGCCAAGGGCGATGACAGCCCCGTCACCGCCGCCGACGAGGCCGCAGACGCGCTGATCTCGGACGGGCTGCGCGCGGCCTTCCCCGAGATGCCGCTCGTCACCGAGGAACAGGCCGACAGCCACGGCCAGTCCGTCTCGACCTTCCTGATCGTCGACCCGCTCGACGGCACCAAGGAGTTCGTGCAGCGGCGCGGCGATTTCACCGTCAACATCGCGCTGGTCGAGGACGGCCAGCCGACCCGCGGCGTCGTTTACGCCCCCGCCAAGGGCCGCCTGTTCTACACCGATGCCGATGGGCAATCGGTCGAGGAGCAGGGCCCCTTCGACGCGAAAACCCCCGGCGCCACCGCGCCGATCAAGGTCTCGACCCCCGGTGCCGCGCTGCGCGTCGTCGCCTCCAAGAGCCACCGCGACGCCGCCACCGACGACTATATCGGCAAATACGAGGTCGAGGACATGAAGAGCGCGGGCTCCTCGCTCAAGTTCTGCCTCGTGGCGACGGGCGAGGCCGACATCTACCCGCGCCTCGGGCGCACCATGGAGTGGGACACCGCCGCCGGCCACGCGGTGCTGGCGGGCGCGGGCGGCAAGGTCGTGCGCTTCGACGATCACAGCGTTCTGGGCTATGGCAAGCCGGGCTTCGAGAACCCCTTCTTCATCGCCTATGCGCCGGGCGTGGAGCTGGCGAAGCCCTGATGTCGGTCCTCATCGTCATTCCCGCCCGCTACGCCTCGTCGCGCTATCCGGGCAAGCCGCTGGTCGAGCTGAAGGGTGCGACGGGCGAGGCGCGCAGCCTCGTGCGCCGCTCATGGGAGGCGGCGCGCGAGGTCTCGGGCAACCCCCGCGTCGTCGTGGCCACCGATGACGAGCGCATCCGCGACCATGCGGCGGGCTTCGGTGCGGAGGTGGTGATGACCTCCGAGGCCTGCCGCAACGGCACCGAGCGCTGCGCCGAGGCCTTCGATGCCCTGGGCGGCGGTTTCGAGATCGTGGTGAACCTGCAAGGCGACGCGCCGCTGACGCCGCCCTGGTTCGTCGAGCGGCTGATCGAGGATCTGCGCGATCACCCGGTGGCCGAGGTGGCGACCCCGGTGCTGCGCGCCGACGCCGCGGCGCTCGCGGGCTTCCGCGAGGATCGGCGCGCGGGTCGGGTGGGCGGCACCACCGCCGTCTTCGGCGCCGACAACACCGCGCTCTACTTCTCCAAGGAGGTGATCCCCTATACCGGGCGCGACGATTACGGCGCGGAGGAGGGCACGCCGGTGTTCCACCATGTCGGCGTCTATGCCTACCGCCCCTCGGCGCTGGCGGCTTACGGCCGCTGGCCGCAGGGGCCGTTGGAGACGCTGGAGGGGCTGGAGCAGCTCAGGTTTCTCGAACGCCGGGTGCCTGTGCTCTGCGTCGAGGTCGAGGCGCGCGGGCGGCAGTTCTGGGAGCTGAACAATCCTTCGGACGTGCCGCGCATCGAGGCGATGCTGGCCGAGATGCAGGTGGCGTGACGCCGATCCGCGCCAGCGTCGTCATCGTCAGCCGCGACCGCCCCGGCGCGCTCGGGCTGTGCCTGACGGCGCTGGCGCAAAGCCGCCATGCCAATTTCGAGGTGGTGGTCGTCACCGATGCCGAAGGCGAGGCGGCGCTGGCCCCATGGGGCGACCGGATCCGCATCCGGCGCTGCGAGGAGGCCAATATCGGCCTTGCGCGCAATATCGGCATCGAAGCGGCGGCGGGCGAGGTGATCGTATTCCTCGACGACGACGCCCTGCCCGAGCCGGGCTGGCTCGCCGCGCTCACCGCGCCCTTTGAGGACGAGACGGTGGCGGCGGCGGGCGGCTTCGTGCGCGGGCCGGGGCATCTGGGCTGGCAATGGCGCGCGCGCGCGGCCTTCGCCGATGGCAGCTGCCGCGAGCTGGCGCTCGAGGATGACGCGCCGGTGGTGCTGCGCGGCAGGCTGGGGCGTGGCATCAAGACCGAGGGCACCAACATGGCGGTGCGCCGCGGCGTGCTCACCGCGATGGGCGGTTTCGATCCGGCCTACCGCTTCTATCTCGACGAGACCGATCTCAACCTGCGGCTGGCCGCGCAGGGCGCGCGCACCGCCATCGTGCCGCAAGCCCAGGTGCATCACGGCTATCTCGCCAGCCCGCGCCGCCGCCATGACCGGGTGCCGCGCGAGCTGGCCGAGATCGGCGCCAGCCTCGCCGTGTTCCTGCGCCGCCACGGCGCGCGGCTCGACGGCAATGCCCGGATCGAGGCCGAGCGCGCGGCGCAGCGGCAGCGCCTTCTGGCCCATATGTTCTGGGGCCGGATCGCGCCGGGCGATGTGGGGCGGCTGATGGCCGGCTTCGAGGCGGGGGTGTCGGAGGGACGGCTGAGGCCCCTGCCGCGGCTGGCGCCGCTGGACGAGCCGCCCCCTGGCTTTGCGCCATTGCATGATGAGCCGCCCACGGCCCCCGCGGTCTGGCTTTCGGCGCGGCCGCTCACGGCGCGCGCGCAGATGGCCGAGGCGGCACAGCTTGCCGCGCGCGGCCATGTGGTCACGCTGCTGGTGCTGTGGCCCGATGCGCGCCGGCATCGGCTGCGATTCGATCGGCGCGGCGTCTGGGTGCAGTCGGGCGGGCTGTTCGGCCCCGCCCTGCCGGGCGATCCGGCCTTTCGCTACTGGCGATTCGCCGAACGCGCGGCGTTCGAGGAGGCGCGCCAGCGGCCGCAGCGCGATCCGGCGGGCGCGGGAATTGCCGAAACATCACCGTCGTGAAGCTGCGGCAAACTGCGATGAAACCGCCATGGTGTTTCCGGGTTGTTTAAGGAACACTGTGTTCCGAACATAGTATGCGAATGCATTTTACGCGCCCGGCTTGCCGGCGCATGAACCGAAGGATCCTGACATATGACGAAACGTGTGACCAAGGCCGTATTTCCCGTGGCTGGGCTTGGAACGCGTTTCCTTCCGGCAACCAAGTCGGTGCCCAAGGAAATCATGACACTGGTCGACAAGCCCCTGATCCAATACGCGATCGACGAGGCGCGCGCCGCCGGGATCGAGGAATTCATCTTCGTCACCGCGCGCGGCAAATCGGCGCTCGAGGATTATTTCGACCACGCCCCCGAGCTGGAAAGCCGGCTTGAGGAGGACGGCAAGCACAAGCTGCTCGAAACGCTGAAATCGACCTACATGCCCTCGGGCGCGATCGCCTATATCCGCCAGCACCAGGCGCTGGGCCTCGGCCACGCGGTCTGGTGCGCGCGCCACCTGATCGGCGACGAGCCCTTCGCCGTGATCCTGCCCGACGACGTGATCGCCGCCGAAAAGCCCTGCCTGCAGCAGATGGTCGAGGCGCATCGCGAAACGGGGGGCTGCATGGTCGCGGCGATGGAGGTGCCCAACGAGCGCACCAAATCCTACGGCGTGCTCGATGTCGAGCCGGGCCATGGCGACGCGATGAAGGTGCGCGGCATGGTCGAGAAGCCGGAGCCCGCCGACGCGCCTTCGAACCTCGCGGTGATCGGTCGCTACATCCTGTCGCCCGAGGTGATGCGGCATCTCGATTCGGGCGAGAAGGGCGCTGGCGGCGAGATCCAGCTCACCGATGCGATCGCCAAGGAGATCGCCGGCCCGCGCGGCGTGCATGGCTACCGTTTCTCGGGCGAGCGCTACGATTGCGGCTCCAAGGCGGGCTTCCTGCAGGCGACCGTGGCCTTCGGCCTTGCCCGCGAGGAGCTGCGCGACGAGTTCGGCCAGTATCTTCAGGAGATGGTCGCGGTCCGCAACGCCGCCCAGTAAGGGCTTGGCCCCGCCCGGCGCGCTGCTGCTCGATCTGACGCGGCTTGCCAGCCGCGCCGGGCGCACCCGCACGGGGGTCGACCGGGTCGAACGGGCCTGGCTCGACGCCTGCCTTGCCGATCCGCGGCCGGTCTTCGGCCTGGCGCGCAGCCCGGTGGGCTTCGTGCTGCTCGACCGGGCCGGGCTGGCGCGTTTCGCCGCCGCCTCGGATGCCGATGACTGGGGCCGCCCCGGCCCGGTCGCCTCCCTGTTTCGCAGGCTCGACCCGCCGCGCCGCGCGGCGCAGGGGCTGATGCGGAACATCGCGGTGGCGCGCGCGGCGCGGCCCGGGCTCGCCGCGCTGCTGCGCCGCCACCTGCCCGCGGGCGCGCTCTATCTCAATACCGGCCATGCCAATCTCGATGACCGGGTGATGCGCGCGGTCCGGGCGGCGGGCGCGCGCATCGCGGTGCTCGTGCACGACACCATTCCGCTCGATCTGCCGGCAATGGCACGGCCCGGCACGGTCGAGACCTTCTCGGCGAAGCTCGACGTGGTGGCGCGCCATGCCGACCGCGTCATCGCCACGGCGCAGACCACCGCGCGCGCCATCGCCGCCCGGCTGGCAGAGCGCGGGCGGGTGCCGCGGATCGTGGTGGCGCCGCTCGGCGTGACGCCGGCCCGGCCCGAGACGGCGGCGCTGCCGCCCGGCTTCGATCCGTCGATCCCCTACATGGTGGCGCTCGGCACGATCGAGCCGCGCAAGAACCACGCGCTGCTGCTCGATGTCTGGGAGCGGCTCGAACCGGAAGCGCCGCGGCTGCTGATCTGCGGCGCGCGCGGCTGGAACAACCGGGAGGTCTTTGATCGGCTCGACCGGGGCGTGGCGGGGGTGACCGAGATGCCGGGGCTTTCGGATGCGGCGATCGCGATGCTTCTGGCGCGGGCGCGGGCGCTGCTGTTTCCCTCGCTGGCCGAGGGCTACGGCCTGCCGCCTCTGGAGGCGCTGGCGCTGGGCTGCCCGGTGATCTGTGGCGATCTTGCCATCTGCCGCGAACTCCTTGGAGATCATGCCGTTTACTGCGATCCGGCCGATCGCTACCAGTGGGAAAGGGCGATCCGGGCGCATGCCGCGCCGCCCCGCCTGCCGCCGCCGCGCATCGCACCGCCCGGCTGGGCGGCGCATGTCGAGCGCGCGCTCGACGGGCTCTGATGGCCGGGGGGAAAGCACGCTTGAAGGCTTGGCAGACATACCGGCTCAGGCTGCAACGCAAGCGGTGGCGGCTGCGGGCGCTGCGCAAGCGGCGCGAGCTGGGCTGCGTCGTCGATCGCACGGCGCGGCTGCGCCCGGCCGATATCCTCGTCTTCACCACGCTGCGCAACGAGGCCGCCCGGCTGCCGCATTTCCTCGCCCATTACCGCGAGATGGGCGTCGCGCATTTCCTCGTGGTCGACAATGGCAGCGATGATGGCGGGGCGGAGCTTCTGGCCGAGCAGCCCGACGTGTCGCTGTGGCGCAGCGAGGCGAGCTACAAGCGCGCGCGCTTCGGCATGGACTGGATGAACTGGCTGCTGCGGCGGCATGGCCATGGCCATTGGTGCCTGACCGTCGATCCCGACGAGCTGCTGGTCTATCCGTTTTGCGACACCCGGCCCCTGAAGGCGCTGACCGACTGGCTCGACGCCTCCTCGATCCGCAGCTTCGGCGCGATGCTGCTCGATCTCTACCCCAAGGGGCCGATCGGCGCGCAGCCCTTCGCGCCGGGCGGCGATCCGCTCGAGATCGCCTGCTGGTTCGATCCGGGCAATTACAGCATCTCGCGCAATCACCGCTACGGCAATCTGTGGATCCAGGGCGGGCCGCGGGCGCGGATGTTCTTTGCCGACGCGCCCTGGCGCGCGCCCGCGCTCAACAAGATCCCGCTGGTCAAATGGGACCGCCGCTACACCTATGTCAGCTCGACCCACATGCTGCTGCCGCGCGGGCTCAACTTCGTCTATGACGAATGGGGGGGCGAGAAGACCTCCGGCCTGCTGCTGCACACCAAGTTTCTCGACAGCTTCTCGGACAAGGCCCGCGAAGAGCTGCAGCGGCGTCAACATTACGCCGCAAGCGCCGAATACAAGGCCTATGCCGCCGGTCTGGAGGCGGAGCCCGAATTGTGGTGCCGATGGAGCGAAAGATACATCAACTGGCGGCAATTGGAGGTGCTGGGGCTGATGTCCCGGGGCAACTGGGCATGAGCCTCGGCGTCGTGATCCTCGTGCACAACGCGCTGGGCCGCGCGACGGAGGTGATCCGGCACTGGGCGGGCTCGGGCTGCCCGGTGGTGGTGCATGTCGACAGCGCCATGCGCCGCGCGCGGTTCGAACGGTTTCGCGCGGGCTTCGACGACATCTCCGACCGGGTACTGTTTTGCGAGCGGCACCGCTGCGAATGGGGCGGCTGGGGCATCGTCGCGGCGACGCAGGCGGGCGCGCGGATGATGCTCGACCGCTTCGATGAGGTCGAGCATGTCTATCTCGCCTCGGGCTCCTGCGTGCCGCTGCGCCCCGTCTCCGAGCTGAAAGCCTATCTCGCTGCCCGGCGCGACACCGATTTCATCGAAAGCGCCTGCGTCGCCGACGTGCCATGGACCGTGGGCGGGCTGTCGGAGGAGCGTTTCACCCTGCGCTTTCCCTTTTCCTGGAAGCGCCAGCGCTGGGCCTTCGACCGCTATGTCGCGCTGCAGCGGCGGCTCGGCATGCGGCGGCGCCTGCCCGAGGGGCTCGTGCCGCATATGGGCTCGCAATGGTGGTGCCTGAGGCGCGCGACGCTGGAGGCGATCCTGTCGGACCCGCAGCGCCCCGCGCTCGACCGCTATTTCAGGCGCGTCTGGATTCCCGATGAAAGCTATTTCCAGAGCCTCGCGCGGCGCTGGTCGAACCGGATCGAGAGCCGGTCGCTGACCATGGCCAAGTTCGATTTCCAGGGCAAGCCGCACCTGTTCTACGACGATCACCTCGCCTTGCTGCGCCGCTCGGACTGCTTCGTGGCGCGCAAGATCTGGCCGCGGGCGCAGGCGATCTATGCGCAGATGGCGGCGGGCGGGCATCCGGCGCAGGACGCGGAGCCCGCGCCGGCGCGGATCGACCGGGTCTTTGCCGCCGCGACCGAGCGGCGGGTGCGCGGGCGCGCCGGGCTCTACATGCAAAGCCGCCTGCCCAACGAGGGCTGGGAAAACGGCTTCACCGCCGCGCCCTACGGCGTGCTCGAAGGCTTTGCCGAGCTTCACGAGGGGTTCGAAGCCTGGTTCGCCGCCGCCAGCGGCGCCACCGTGCATGGCCATCTCTTCGCGCCCGAGGGGGCCGAATTCGAGGGCGGGGCCGCGCTGTGGCGCGGGGCGATGTCGAACCATGCGGCCTTGCGCGACCACGACGCCCGGCGCTTCCTGACCAACCTGATCTGGAACGGCCGCGGCGCGCGGCAGGTGTTCCAGTTCGGCCCGCGTGACAGCCAGCATGTCAGCTGGGACATCGCCAAGGACCCCAATGCGCGGATCGGCGTCATCTCGGGGGCCTGGGCGGTGCCGCTGTTTCGCTCGGGCCGCACCGTGGCCGATCTGCGCGACGTGGCCGCACGGCTGCAAGAGGCCGAGGCCGACCATCTGGGCGCGCTGCGCTCGCCCCATGCCAAGGCGCGGATAAGGATCTGGACGCTGGCCGAGTTTCTCGAAGCGCCCGAGGAGGCGCTGGCGCAGATGCTGGCCGATATCGCGCCGGGGCAGGCGGGGCCGCTGCCCACGCCGCCCGCGCGCCTGCCGCTCGACGGGTTCGGGCGTTTCCTGCAGGAAATGCGCAACCAGGGCATGCACCCTTATCTCACCGGCGACATCCCCGCCGACCCGAACCCCCGCCCGCGCCGCGCCGCGCCCAAACCCTATCTGGTGAGCCGCCCCCATGCCTGATTTCGACAGCTTCGTGGTGCTTGCAGAAATGCGCACCGGCTCGAACTTCCTCGAAAGCAACCTCAACGCGCTGGAGGGGGTGCGCTGCCATGGCGAGGCGTTCAACCCGCATTTCATCGGCACGCCCAAGGACGCGCCGATTCTCGGCGTGACGCGCGCCGAACGCGACGCAGCACCGCTGGATCTGCTGGAGCGGCTGCGCGCCGCGCCGGGGCTCAACGGGTTTCGCTATTTCGGCGATCACGACCCGCGCCTGTTCGAGCCGCTCATGGCCGAGCCGCGCATCGCCAAGATCGTGCTGACCCGCAACCCCGCCGATTCCTATGTCAGCCACCGCATCGCCGCGGCGACGGGGCAGTGGAAGCTCACCGATGCGCGCCACCAGCGCGCCGAGCGCATCGCCTTCGACGCCACCGGCTTCGAGCGGCACCTGGCCCGGCTGCAACAGGCGCAGCTGCGCATCATGGGGGCGCTGCAGCGCGGTGGGCAGACGGCATTCTACCTCGATTACGAGGATCTGCAGGATCTCGACGTGCTCAACGGGCTGGCCGCGTGGCTCGGCGTCGAGGCGCGGCTCGCGGCGCTCGACCGCAAGCTCAAGAAGCAGAACCCCGAGAGCCTGTCCGAGAAGGTCGAGAATTTCGACGAGATGCGCGCCGCGCTGGCGCGGATCGACCGCTTCGATCTTGGCCGCACCCCCAATTTCGAGCCGCGGCGCGGGCCGATGGTGCCGAGCTATCTCGCGCCCGCGCGCGCCGGGCTGCTCTGCCTGCCGCTGAAATCGGGGCCGGAGGCGGCGCTGCGCGACTGGCTCGGGGCGCTCGACGGCGCGCCGGTGCTGGAGGGGTTCACCCAGAAGACGCTGCGCGAATGGCAGGCGGCGCATCCCGGCCATCGCAGCTTCGCGGTGCTGCGCCACCCGGTGGCGCGGCTGCACGCCGCCTTCTGCGAGCGCATCCTCGCGCGCGGGCCGGGCAGCTTCGTGCAGATCCGCGAGACGCTGCGCCAGCGCCACGAGTTGCCGATCTCGGCCGAGGCCAATGGCCCCGACCCGGACCCGGCGCGCCACCGCGCCGCCTTCATGGCCTTCATCGCCTTCGTGAAGGCCAATCTCGGCGGCCAGACGGCGATTCGCGTCGATGCCGCCTGGGCCAGCCAGCGGGCGCTGTTGCAGGGCATCGCCGAGTTCGAATGCCCCGACGCGATCCTGCGCGAGACGGATCTGGCGCATGAGCTGCCTGCCCTGGCCGAGCGCGCGGGGCTGACGCCGCTGCCATGGGCACCCGCGCCGGAGCCGCATGAGGCGGCGCTCGACGCCATCTATGACGCGCGGATCGAGGCGGCGGTGCGCGCCATCTATGCCCGCGACTATGCGCGATTCGGCTTCGGGGATTGGCGCGCAACCGCGAATGGCGCGGGCTGAGGCGGCGCTCAGGCCGCCTGGATCGCCGGGCCTTCGGTCAGGATCGCGTGGAGCGTGCCCGCATCGGCATTGGCGCGCAGCTTCTGGCAGGTCGCGGCGTCGCGCAGCGTGCGCGACACCAGCGCCAGCGCCTTGAGATGCTCGACGCCGCTGCCGCCGGGGGCGAGCAGGCAGAAGACGAGATCCACCGGCTGACGGTCGATCGAATCGAATTCGAGCGGCTTCTCGAGACGGATGAACAGGCCGCGCACCCGCTCGACCCCTTCGAGCCGCGCATGCGGCAGGGCGACGCCGTGGCCGACGCCGGTGGGGCCGAGCCCTTCGCGTTCGAGCAGGGCCTCGACCACCCGCGCCGGGGTGAGCCCGTAGCAGCTTTCGGCCAGATCCCCCAGGTCCTGGAACAGGCGTTTCTTGGAGCTGGTCGAGGACAGCATCTTCACGCCGTCCACCGGAAGGATCTCGGAAATCTGCATTTGGGGGGTTCCCTGTCTGCGAGGCGGGCTCGGAGAGCCGGGATCTGGCGCTCTCCTAGCCGATGTTGCGCGGGTCGATCCACCCGAAATTGCCGTCGTCGCGTTTGTAGACGACGTTGATCCCACTATGCTTCTCGTTGCGGAACACCAGCACCGGCGCATCCGCCAGCTCAAGTTGCATCACCGCCTCACCCACCGAAAGCTCGGGAATCTTCGATTCCATCTCGGCGACGATCATCGGGGCGAGGCTGTCCTGCTCGGTCTCTTCGTTGTCTCCTGACGCGGCGAGGATATAGGAGCCCGCGAGGGATTGTTCAACCGGGTTCGTGCGCGCCTTGTGGTGGTCCTTCAGCCGGCGCTTGTAGCGCCTGAGCTGCTTGTCCATCTTTTCGCAGCAGGTCTCGAAGGCGGCATAGATCTCGTTGGCGCGCCCCGTGGCCTGGGCGGTGAGCCCGGTCGACAAATGCACCACGGCCTCGCAGACATGCTCGTGGCCCGAGCGAGAGAACACCACGTTGGCATCGGTCGGGCGGCCGGCATACTTGCCCACCGTGCTGCCCAGTTCGGTCTGCACATGGGTCTGCAGCGCCTCGCCGATCTCGATCTGCTTGCCGGTGATCTGGTAGCGCATGGACGTCTCCTTCAAGGACGCGGCGCGGCGCGGCGGCGCAGGCGCGTGGCCTGCGGCGCGTCCGGGCCGACGGGGGGTGGGGATGGGCAGCCTCGCACCGCTCCGGCGGCGGCCCGGCCCGTCTTGCCGGAGCTGTCCGGTACCGTGGAAGAGAATGGGCGGTCTGCGTCATCGAGTCCCATCTCGCCCGATCGTCCCCCCGCTTGTCAACGCCGCCGTTGTCGCGCCGTTGCGGCGGCGGCGCGGCGCGATCAGCCGATGCGGAAGCCCTGGCCGAGATAGACGCGGCGCACGTTCTCGTCGCGCACCACCTCCTCGGTGGTGCCCGACATCAGCACGTGGCCGTCATGCAGGATGTAGGCGCGGTCGACGATGCCGAGCGTCTCGCGCACGTTGTGATCGGTGATCAGCACGCCCAGCCCCCGCGTCTTGAGCGCCGCGACGAGATCGCGGATGTCGCCCACGGCGATCGGATCGACGCCTGCGAAGGGCTCGTCGAGCAGCACGTAGCGCGGGTTGGCGGCGAGGCAGCGGGCGATCTCGACCCGGCGCCGCTCGCCGCCCGAAAGCGCCAGCGCCGGCGCGCGGCGCAGATGGGCGATCGAGAAATCCGACAGCAGCTCTTCCAGCCGCTCGCGCCGCGAGGTGCGGTCGGGCTCGGCGATCTCCAGCACGGCGAGGATGTTGTCCTCGACATTGAGGCCGCGAAACACCGACATCTCCTGCGGCAGGTAACCGATGCCGAGCCGGGCGCGGCGATACATCGGCAGAAGCGTCGCGTCGCGCCCGTCGATCGTCACCTGACCGCCCTCGGGGCTCACGAGGCCGGCGATGGAATAGAAACAGGTGGTCTTGCCCGAGCCGTTGGGGCCCAGGAGCGCCACCACCTCGCCGCGGTCGAGATGCAGCGACACGTCGCGGATCACCGGGCGCTTGCGGTAGCTCTTGCGCAGCCCGGTGACGCGCAGCCCGCCCGAGCCGGGCGTGAGATCGAGAGAGGCCCTGTCGCTCATTGCCCTGTCGCTCACTGCGCGGGCTCGATGACGCTGCGCACGCCGCCGGTGAGCTGTGCGGTGCCGGCGGCGAGGTCGACCTCCATGCGCTGCGAGGACAGCGCGGTGCGCCCTTGGGTCAGCAGCACGTCGCCGGTGAGCAGCAGCGTGCCGCCCGAGATGTCGTAGACCGCGGCCTGCGCCTCGGCGGCCTCGGTGGCGGTGACGAAGGTGACGCCGCCCTGCGCCTCGAGCCGGGCGATCTCGCCCGTGGCGTCGTTATAGATCACCTCGACCTTGTCGGCGGAGATCTTCATCTCGCCCTGGCCGATCAGCACCTCGCCCTCGAAGGTGGCGCGGCCCGTGGCCTGATCGACGCCGAGGCTCTCGGCGGTGATCTCCACCGGCGCGTCGGGGTCGGCGGTGAGCCCGCCCAGCGCCATCTGGGTCTGCGCGGCGGCAAGGCCGGGCAGCAGCAGGCCGGCCATGACGGCGGCACGAATGATGGCAAGGGCGGTGGTGCGGATCATCGGCTCTCTCCTTGGCTTGCGGGATCATATAGCAGCCGCACGCCATTCGAGAACACCATGCGCGGCGCTTCGCCGTCGGGCATCTCGCTGCGCATCCCGCCGGCGCTGAACCGGCCGAAGGGGCCATCGACCTCGATCTCGCCCGAGGAGACCACGCCGCCGCTGCCCAGATCGGCGGTGAGCGTCGGCGTCTCGGCGCGGTAGCCCAGCGAGGAGACGACCGTGACCGGCCCTTCGAGCCGCAGCTGCCGCGCCTGCGCATCGATCTTGCCGGTGGCGGCGCGCATCTCGATCCGCGCGCCCTCGGGGCTTTCGATCACCCCTGTCGGGGTCTCGATCTCGTAAAGCCCCTGCGCGGCGGGCCGCACCGTCGCCGCCTCGAGCGCGATCGAGGCGCCGTTCTCGGCGGTGCCGGCGAATCGCGGCGCGCTGACCCTCTGCTCGCGGGCGATCGCCTCGATCTCGGCAAAGGGGATCTCGCCGGTGCCCTGCGGGCTGCGCGCGATCAAAAACAGCGTCGAGAGCAGCACCAGCCCGACCAGCGGCAAAAGCACCTTGGCGCGGCCGATGAAGCGCGAATAGGCGTTGTCGCGCGCGTGCATTCAGGCGACGCCGGCGCGCAGGCAGTCATGGATGTGCAGGATGCCCAAGGGGCGGCGGTCGGCGTCCTCGTCATCGACGACGAAGAGGCAGGTGATCTTGCGCGCGTTCATCTGCGCCAATGCCTCGGCGGCGAGCGCGTCGGGGCGGATCGTGCGCGGCGCGGGCGTCATCACCTCGCCCGCCACGTGATCGAGAAGCCCCTCCATGTGGCGGCGCAGGTCGCCATCGGTGACGATCCCCGCAAGGCCGCCATCCGCATCGGTGACCCCGACCACGCCGAAGCCTGCGCCGGTGATCGCAAGGAGCGTGTCGGCCATCGGCGCGTCGCGCGCGACCAGCGGCAGCTCGGCCGGCCCGTGCATCAGGTCGCGCACCCGCGCCAGCCGCGCGCCGAGCTTGCCGCCCGGGTGGAAGGCGCGGAAATCCTCCGCCGTGAAGCCGCGCCCGCGCATCAGCGCGATGGCGATCGCGTCGCCCAGCGCCAGCGTCATGGTGGTCGAGGTGGTGGGCACCACGCCGATGCCGCAGGCCTCGGGCTGGGCGGGCAGCATGACGGCGATGTCGGCCTGCTTCATCAGCGTGCTCTCGCGCCGCGCCGCGACGCCGATCAGCGGGATGCCGAATCGCCGCGTATGGGCGACGAGATCGGCCAGCTCCGGCGTTTCGCCCGAATTCGACAGCACCAGAACCACGTCGCCGCGCGAGATCATCCCGAGATCGCCATGGCTCGCTTCGGCCGGATGCACGAAGGAGGCGGGGGTGCCGGTCGAGGCGAGTGTGGCGGCGATCTTGCGCGCGACATGCCCCGATTTGCCCATGCCCGAGACGATCACCCGGCCAGGGGCGGCGCGGATCGCGTCGAGCGCGGCGGTGAAGCCGCCATCGAGCCCGCGCGACAGGGCGGCGAGGCCCGCGGCCTCCTCCGCGATCACCTGCCGGGCGATCTCGATGTCGTCGGGGCGCTGCGATGTCCCGGCCATGTCAGTGCGAGAAGATGTCGGCATCGGGCCATCCTGCCAGATCGAGCGCCGCGCGGGTGGGCAGGAAATCGAAGCAGGCCTGGGCCAGCTCGCTGCGCCCCTCGCGCGCCAGCCGCGCATCGAGCGCCGCGCGCAGCTTGTGCAGGTGCAGCACGTCCGAGGCGGCGTAATCGAGCTGGGCGGGGCTCAGATCCTCGGCGCCCCAGTCGGATTGCTGCTGCTGCTTGGAGATGTCGACCCCGACCAGCTCCTGCAAGAGCTGCCGCAGCCCGTGCCGGTCGGTATAGGTGCGCACCATCTTCGAGGCGATCTTGGTGCAATAGACCGGCGCGGTGCGCGCGCCGAAGGCGTTCTGCAGCGCCGCGATGTCGAATCGGCCGAAATGGAACAGCTTGAGCACCTGCGGATCTTCGAGCAGGCGCACGAGGTTGGGCGCTTCGGTCTGGCCGCGATGGACCTGCACCATGTGGCATTCGCCGTCGCCCGACGACATCTGCACCAGGCACAGCCGGTCGCGCGCCGGGTTGAGCCCCATGGTCTCGCAATCGATCGCCACGGAGGGGCCGAGATCGAGGCCGTCGGGCAGGTCGTGCTGGTAAAGATGGTTTGCCACGATGTCCTCGCTGTTGAACTACGAGGAGGGATGGTGCCCAGGAGAGGACTCGAACCTCCACGTCCTTTCGGACACTGGCACCTGAAGCCAGCGCGTCTACCAATTCCACCACCTGGGCAGGTCGTGTGAGGGGCGATCTACGGAAAGCGCCGGGGGGTGTCAACGAGAAATCTCTCGAAATCCGCGCTGCCGCAGCGGCAAGCCGGGCGGGGGCGGCGCGCGGCCAAGAGCGGCCCGAAACCCGCGGCGGGGGTGGGGCGCGCGACACGCTCGCGAAATCCCCGCAAAACCCCCGCAAAACCCCCGCGAAACCAGGGGCCCGGATCGGCGCTTGTCCGCATCCGCCCCGGCGGGTAAACCGCGAGGCGTCAATTCACCTTATCAGGGCGGGGCCGATGACCGGACTTGTGACCATCTTTGGCGGATCGGGCTTCCTCGGGCGCTATATCTCGCGCCGGCTGGCGCATCAGGGCTGGCGCGTGCGCGTCGCCTGCCGCCGTCCCGAAGAGGCGCTCTTCGTGCGGACCTACGGCGTGGTGGGGCAGGTCGAGCCGATCTTCTGCAACATCCGCGACGATGACAGCGTGCGCGCGGCGCTGATCGGTGCCGATGCGGTGGTCAACTGCGTGGGCGTGCTGGCCGAGAAGGGGCGCAACACCTTTCACGCGGTGCAGGAAGAGGGGCCCGAGCGGATCGCCCGTCTTGCCGCCGAAGAGGGCGTGGCGCGCATGGTGCATGTCTCCGCGATCGGCGCGGATGAGGAGAGCCCGAGCGAATATGCCCGCTCCAAGGCGGCGGGCGAGGCGGGCGTGCTGCGGCACATGCCCGACGCGGTGATCCTGCGCCCCTCGATCCTGTTCGGCGCCGAGGACGCGTTCTTCAACCGCTTCGCCTCCATGGCGCAGGTCTCGCCGGTGATCCCGGTGGTCGGCGCGAACGCGAAGTTCCAGCCGGTGCATGTCGACGACGTCGCCCATGCCGCCGAGCTGGCCGCCACCGGCAAGGCCGCCCCCGGCACTTACGAGCTGGGCGGGCCGGACACGCATACGTTCCGCGAGCTGATCGTGCAGATGCTGCGGATGATCCGCCGCCGCCGTCTCGTGATCGGGCTGCCCTTCGGGGTCGGCCGGCTGATGGCCGGCATCGGCGGGCTGGTGCAGGCGCTCAGCCTCGGGCTGGTGCGCGCGCCGATCACCGCCGACCAGGTCGCCAATCTGCAAAGCGACAACGTCGTGGGCACGGGCGCGAAAGGTTTCGCCGATCTGGACATCAGCCCCATCGCGATGGAGGCGGTTCTGCCCGACTACCTGTGGCGTTTCCGCCCCTCGGGGCAGTATCTGGCGATCAAGGAATCCGCGCGCAACCTGCGCCGCCACTGATACGGGATACCCATTGCCATGACCGGAGAGACGATTCTCCTGCCGCTCCTGCTCGGCCTGCTGGAGGGGCTGACGGAGTTCATTCCGGTTTCCTCGACCGGCCATCTGCTGCTCGCGGGGCATTTCCTGGGCTTCGAAAGCGCCGGCAAGACCTTCGAGGTGGTGATCCAGCTCGGCGCGGTGCTGGCGTTGCTGACGCTCTATTTCGGGCAGCTGTGGCGCGTGCTGCGCGACGCGCCGCACGACCCGGCCGCGCGGCGCTTCATCGCCGCGGTGCTGATCGCCTTTCTTCCGGCGGCGGTGATCGGCGTGCTGGCGCATGACATCATCAAGACGGTGCTGTTCGAGACGCCCGCCCTGATCGCCGTCATGCTGGTGCTGGGCGGCATCGTGCTGCTTTTCGTCGACCGCATGGCGCTGCGCACCCGCCACGAGGACGCGATGCGGCTGCCGGTGCGCACGGCGCTGGCGATCGGCTTCTTTCAGGTGCTGGCGATGGTGCCGGGGGTGTCGCGCTCGGGCGCGACCATCGTCGGCGGGCTGCTGATGGGGGTGAGCAAGCGCGCGGCGGCGGAGTTCTCCTTCTTCCTGTCGATGCCGACCATGGCCGGGGCCGTGGCCTATGACCTGTTCCAGAACCGCGACGTGCTCGACTGGAGCGCGCTCAACGAGATCGCCATCGGTTTCGCCATGGCCTTCGTCACCGCCGTGATCGTGGTCAAATGGCTGCTCGGCTACGTCTCGAAGCATGGCTACGCGCTGTTCGGCTGGTGGCGAATCGCGGTCGGTCTTGCCGCGCTGGCCGGGCTTTATCTCGTAGGATAGGCCAATGGGTAACAAGTACTGACCTTGTTTTGCGGTGCAAAGCGGATGTTTTTCGCCCCTTGCTCCAGAAAGCGTCAAATAGGTCAACCATGCTGACTTTTCATCCGGCCGGGCTTTGGCTATCCCCACGGCAAGCCCAGCCAGAGGGAGAGACCAGCCATGGCCGAAAACAAGATGCTGAAATTCGTGTCGGTGCCGCGCGACATGCCGGAAAAGCGTCTGGCCACAGCGCGGCGCGAGGATTTCCAGGAGATCTACGCCGAGTTCGCCCGCGACAAGGCGGCCGAGCAGTCGAGCCGCTGCAGCCAGTGCGGCGTGCCCTATTGCCAGACCCATTGCCCGCTGCACAACAATATCCCCGACTGGCTGCGCCTGACCGCCGAAGGCCGCCTGCAGGAGGCCTATGAGGTCTCCCAGGCGACCAATACCTTCCCCGAGATCTGCGGCCGCATCTGCCCGCAGGACCGGCTTTGCGAAGGCAACTGCGTGATCGAGCAGTCGGGCCACGGCACCGTCACCATCGGCTCGGTCGAGAAATACATCACCGACACCGCCTGGGAGGAGGGCTGGGTCAAGCCGATCCTCCCCGCCCGCGAGCGCCCCGAGAGCGTCGGCATCATCGGCGCGGGCCCCGGCGGGCTCGCCGCCGCCGACTACCTGCGCCGCGCCGGCGTGCAGGTCACGGTCTATGACCGCTACGACCGCGTCGGCGGGCTGATGACCTACGGGATTCCGGGCTTCAAGCTCGAGAAGGAGGTCGTCGACCGCCGCACGAGGCAGTTCGAGGACTCGGGCGTCGAGTTCGTGCTGAACTGCAAGGTCGGCGAGGACATCTCCTTCGACGCGATCCGCGGCAAGCACGACGCGGTGCTGATCGCCACCGGCGTCTACAAGTCGCGCGACCTGCCCGACAGCGATCATGGCGGCGTGATCCGCGCGATCGACTACCTCACCGCCTCGAACCGCAAGAATTTCGGCGACGACGTGCCCGAATATGACAGCGGCGAGCTGAACGCGGCCGGCAAGAAGGTCGTCGTGATCGGCGGCGGCGACACGGCGATGGACTGCGTGCGCACCGCGATCCGGCAGGGCGCGACAAGCGTGAAGTGCCTCTACCGCCGCGACCGGGCCAACATGCCCGGCTCGCAGCGCGAGGTGGCGAACGCGGAAGAGGAGGGCGTGGAGCTGGTCTGGCTTTCGGCCCCCAAGGGCTTCGAATGCGACGCGAACGGCGTCACCGGCGTCCATGTCCACAGGATGCGGCTCGGCACGCCCGACGCCACGGGCCGCCGCATGCCCGAGAAGATCGAGGGCGCGGATTACCTCGAAGAGGCCGATCTCGTCGTCAAGGCGCTCGGCTTCGAGCCCGAGGACCTGCCGACGCTGTGGGGCGTCGAGGGGCTGGAAGTGACCCGCTGGGGCACGGTGCGGGCCGAGTTCGGCACCGGCGCCACCTCGCTCGACGGCGTCTTTGCGGTGGGCGACATCGTGCGCGGCGCCTCGCTCGTCGTCTGGGCGATCCGCGACGGGCGCGACAGCGCCAGCGCGATCGTCAACTATCTCGACCAGTCCGCCAGCGCGGGCGTCGCCGCCGAGTAAGCCCGCGCCGCGCCGATGCGCCCCGGCCCCGATCCGGCGCGCATCGGCTCCGCCCTTTGGTTCCGATCACGGAGACAGCCATGAAGACGCCTCTTGCCCTGCTGCTATGCGCCCTGCCCGCGACCGCGATGGCCCAGGCCCCGCGGCAGGTGACGCTGCCCGAGGGCTGCACCGCCACGATGACGGTGCAGACCGCCAATTGCAGCGTCTCGCACCACTTCACCTGCGAGGCCGATCCCGAGGGCTGGCGCCGCCGGGTCGATCTCGACCGCGACGGGGTGAGCTATTTCGGCGCGATCGACCACGAGACCCAGTGGATCGAGAGCGTCTATCCGCGCGCCGACCGGCGCGAGGCGCTGGCCCCCGATCCCGCCGATCCGGCCTCCTTCACCGAGCTGGCGCAGACCGGCGCCGACAGCTTCGATTTCACCACCCTGTCGGACCAGGCCGGCGAGACCCGCTATGTCGGCTTCGACGTGCTGACCGGCGAGACCGAGACCATCGACGGCGTCGAGCTGGAGCGCACCGATTACGAGGTGCGCGCCACCGATGCGGAGGGCGAGGTGCTCTGGGTCAGCCGCGGCACCGAGTTCATCGACCGCGCCCGGCGGATCTTTCTGTCGGGCACCAGCGAGGTGACCGGCCCCGAGGGCAGCTTCACCTCCGATGACAGCCCGGTCGAATTCATCTTCCCGGACGAGCCGGGCTTCCTCTCGTCCCACCCCAAACACGGCTGCGGCGCGACCATGTCCAAGGCCCCCGCAACCCCCGCCAAGGAGATCTTCCATGACCACCTATGATGACGCCTGGGTCGCCTCGGAAGAGGCCAAGCGCGCTTACATGGCCGAGCACGGCCTCTACCGCGAGGAGGACGAGCACGCTTCCTGCGGCGTCGGCCTCGTCGTCTCGATCGACGGCACGCCGCAGCGCTCGGTGGTCGAGAAGGGCATCGCCGCGCTGAAGGCGGTCTGGCACCGCGGCGCCGTCGATGCCGACGGCAAGACCGGCGACGGCGCGGGCATCCACGTGCAGATCCCGCGCGCCTTCTTCGAGGACCAGATCCGCCGCACCGGCCACGAGCCGATGGCCGAGCGCCGCATCGCCGTGGGCCAGGTTTTCCTGCCGCGCAACGATTTCGGCGCGCAGGAGACCTGCCGGACCATCGTCGAGACCGAAGTGCTCCGCATGGGCCACTACATCTATGGCTGGCGCCACGTGCCGGTCGACATCACCTGCCTCGGCGAAAAGGCCAACGCCACCCGCCCCGAGATCGAGCAGATCCTGATCCGCTGCGAGAAGGACATCGACGAGGAGCAGTTCGAGCGCGAGCTCTACATCATCCGCCGCCGGATCGAACGCGCCGCGATTCAGGCCGGGGTGCGCGAGCTTTACCTCGCCTCGCTGTCGTGCCGGAGCGTGATCTACAAGGGCATGATGCTGGCCGAGCAGGTCGCCGTGTTCTACCCCGACCTGATGGACGAGCGCTTCGAGAGCGCCTTCGCGCTCTACCACCAGCGCTATTCGACCAACACCTTCCCGCAATGGTGGCTGGCCCAGCCCTTCCGCATGCTTGCCCATAACGGCGAGATCAACACGCTCAAGGGCAACGTCAACTGGATGAAGAGCCACGAGATCCGCATGGCCTCCTCGACCTTCGGGGAGATGGCCGAGGACATCAAGCCGATCGTGCCGCAGGGCTCGTCGGATTCGGCAGCGCTCGATTCGGTGTTCGAGGTGCTGGTGCGCGCCGGGCGCGACGCGCCGATGGCCAAGACCATGCTGGTGCCCGAGGCCTGGTCCAAGAGCCGGGTCGAGATGCCCAAGGCCTGGCAGGACATGTATTCCTACTGCAACGCGGTGATGGAGCCCTGGGACGGGCCCGCGGCCCTCGCCATGACCGATGGCCGCTGGGTCTGCGCCGGTCTCGACCGCAACGGGCTTCGGCCCATGCGCTACGTCGTCACCGGCGACGGGCTTCTCGTCGCGGGCTCGGAGGCGGGCATGGTGCCGGTCGACGAGGCCGGCGTCGTCGAGAAGGGCGCGCTCGGCCCGGGCCAGCTCATCGCCGTCGACATGGCCGAGGGGCGGCTGTTCCACGACGCCGAGATGAAGGACAAGCTGGCCGCCTCCCAGCCCTTCGGCGAGTGGATCGAGAAGGTCGTGAACCTCAACGACATCCTGCGCGAGATCCCCGAGGAGCCGCTCTTCGAAGGCCCCGAGCTGCGCCGCCGCCAGATCGCCGCGGGCTATTCGATCGAGGAGCTCGAACAGGTGCTCGCGCCGATGGCCGAGGACGGCAAGGAGATGATCGCGAGCATGGGCGACGACACGCCCTCGGCCGTGCTTTCGACCAAGTATCGCCCGCTGTCGCATTTCTTCCGGCAGAACTTCTCACAGGTGACCAACCCGCCGATCGATTCCTTGCGCGAAAGCCGGGTGATGTCGCTCAAGACCCGCTTCGGCAACCTCAAGAACGTGCTCGACGAAAGCTCCAGCCAAGCCGAGATCCTGGTGCTGGAGAGCCCCTTCATCGCCAATGCCGAGTTCGACACCATGGTCGAGCAGTTCGGCGCGCAGGTGGCCTTCATCGACTGCACCTTCCCCACCGGCGGCGCGCCCGACGGGCTGCGCAGCGGCCTGGAGCGGATTCGCGCCGAGGCCGAGGACGCGGTGCGCTCGGGCGCGGGGCACATCGTGCTCACCGACCAGCACCAGGACGAGGACCGCATCGGCATGCCGATGATCCTCGCCACCTCCGCCGTGCACAGCTGGCTGACCCGCAAGGGGCTGCGCACCTTCTGCTCGGTCAATGTCCGCTCGGCCGAATGCATCGACCCGCATTACTTCGCGGTGCTGATCTCCTCGGGCGCGACCACGGTGAACGCCTATCTCGCGCAGGACAGCCTTGCCGACCGGCTCAACCGCGGGCTGCTCGAAGGCACGCTCACCGACATCATGCGCCGCTACCGCGAGGCGGTGGATGCGGGGCTTCTCAAGATCATGGCCAAGATGGGCATCTCGGTGATCTCCTCCTATCGCGGCGGGCTGAACTTCGAGGCGGTGGGCCTCTCCCGCGCGATGTGCGCGGAGTATTTCCCCGGCATGCACAGCCGCATCTCGGGCATCGGCCTCACCGGCATCCAGAAGAAGCTCGAGGAGGTCCATGCGCGCGGCTGGGCGCAGCAGGGCACCGATCTGGGCGCGCTGCCGATCGGCGGCTTCTACAAGTCGCGCCGCTCGGGTGAGAAGCACGCCTGGGAAGCCACCACCATGCACATGATGCAGGCCGCCTGCGACCGCGCCTCCTATGAGCTGTGGAAGCAATACGCCTCGACCATGCAGGCCAACCCGCCGATCCATCTGCGCGACCTGCTCGCGATCAAGCCGATGGGCGGCGCGATCCCGATCGAGGAGGTCGAGAGCATCACCTCGATCCGCAAGCGCTTCGTCACGCCGGGCATGTCCTTGGGCGCGCTCAGCCCCGAGGCGCACAAGACGCTCAATGTCGCGATGAACCGCATCGGCGCCAAGTCCGACTCGGGCGAGGGCGGCGAGGATCCGGCGCATTTCCTGCCCGAGGCCAATGGCGACAACCCGAGCGCCAAGATCAAGCAGGTGGCATCGGGCCGATTCGGCGTCACCGCCGAGTATCTCGGCGCCTGCGAGGAGCTGGAGATCAAGGTCGCGCAGGGCGCCAAGCCCGGCGAGGGCGGCCAGCTTCCCGGCATGAAGGTCACCAAGCTGATCGCGCGTCTGCGGCATTCGACCGAAGGCGTGACCCTCATCTCGCCGCCGCCGCATCACGACATCTACTCGATCGAGGACCTCGCGCAGCTGATCTACGACCTCAAGCAGATCAACCCGCGTGCCAAGGTCACGGTGAAGCTCGTCTCCTCCTCGGGCGTCGGCACCATCGCGGCGGGCGTGGCCAAGGCCAAGGCCGACGTGATCCTGATCTCGGGCCATAATGGCGGCACCGGGGCAAGCCCCGCGACCTCGATCAAATATGCGGGCCTGCCCTGGGAGATGGGCCTCACCGAGGCGCATCAGGTCCTGTCGATGAACAACCTGCGGGACCGGGTGACGCTCAGGACCGATGGCGGTCTGCGCACCGGCCGCGACATCGTCATGGCGGCGATGATGGGGGCCGAGGAATACGGCATCGGCACCGCCGCGCTCATCGCCATGGGCTGCATCATGGTGCGCCAGTGCCAGTCCAACACCTGCCCGGTGGGGGTCTGCACCCAGGACGAGGGCTTGCGCGAGAAGTTCTCGGGCAATGCCGACAAGGTGGTGAATCTCATCACCTTCTACGCCGAGGAAGTCCGCGAGATCCTGGCCAGCATCGGCGCGCGCTCGCTCGACGAGGTGATCGGCCGGGCCGACCTGCTGACGCAGGTGTCGCGCGGCTCCGCCCATCTCGACGATCTCGACCTCAACCCGCTCTTGATCACCGTGGATGGCACCAAGGTCGATGGCACCACCAGCATCCGCTATGACCGGGCCAAGCCGCGCAACGAGGTGCTCGACACGCTCGACGCCGAGATCGTCAAGGACGCCCGGCGCTTCCTCGAGGATGGCGAGAAGATGCAGCTGCAATACGCGGTGCAGAACACGCATCGCACCATCGGCACCCGCGTCTCGGCGCACATCGTCGAGAATTTCGGCATGCGCAACCAGCTGCAACCCGACCACCTGACCGTCAAGCTGACCGGCTCGGCCGGACAGTCGCTCGGCGCCTTCGGCGCGCCGGGGCTGAAGATCGAGGTGTCGGGCGACGCCAACGACTATGTCGGCAAGGGCCTCTCGGGCGCGACCATCGTGGTGCGCCCGGCAATGTCGAGCCCGCTCAAGGCCTCCGAGAACACGATCATCGGCAACACCGTGCTCTACGGCGCGACGGCGGGCTACCTCTTCGCCTCGGGCCGCGCGGGCGAGCGCTTCGCGGTGCGCAACTCGGGCGCGCATGTGGTGATCGAGGGCTGCGGCACCAATGGCTGCGAATACATGACCGGCGGCGTCGCGGTGATCCTCGGGAGCATCGGCGCCAACTTCGGCGCGGGCATGACCGGCGGCATGGCCTATCTCTACGATCCTGATGGCCTTGCCGAGCCCCTGATGAACACCGAGACGCTCGTCACCTGCGGCGTCACGGTCGAGCATTGGGAAAACCAGCTCAAGGGGCTGATCGAACGGCATCAGCTCGAGACCGGCAGCCGCAAGGCGGTCGAGATCCTGCAGCACTGGGACAGCGAGAAGCACAACTTCCTGCAGGTCTGCCCCAAGGAGATGCTGCGCCACATCCCGCACCCGCTCACCGTCGAGAAGGTGGCGCTGCCCGCCGAGTGATCGGATCGGACACGAGGAACGAAGGGGCCGGTGCGGTGACGCACCGGCCCTTTTTCGCGCCGCCATGTTCGGCTTGACCCACCCCCGGCGGGCGCGGTCTATGGCGGCATGGCCAAGCCCGTGAACACCTCCAAGACCGGCCCCGCGGCCAGGCGCAACCGCAAGGGAAAGGCCGCCGCCAAGCCTGCCAAGCCCGCCGAAACCCGCCCGCGCGCGCCGGGGCGGCTGGTCGTGCGGGGCCTGCTATGGGCGGCCTTCGCGCTTGTCGGTCTCATCGGCGCGCTGATCCTTTTGTTCTCGACCGTGAACCCGCCGATCACCCCCTACATGCTCTCCGAGCGCGCGCGGCTGGACGAGATCGCCCATGACTGGGTGCCGATGGAGGAGATCGCCCCGGTGATGGCCCGCGCCGCCGTCGCCGCCGAGGACGCCAATTTCTGCCTGCATTGGGGGCTCGACCTCAAGGCGATCCGTGCCGCCATGGCCCAGGGCGGCAATCGCGGCGCTTCGACCATCAGCCAGCAGACCGTCAAGAACGTCTATCTCTGGCAGGGGCGCAGCTGGCCGAGAAAGGCGCTGGAAGCGGCGATGACGCCCGCGGTCGAGGCGGTCTGGACCAAGCGGCGCATCCTGGAGGTCTATCTCAACGTCGCCGAGTTCGACGAGGGCGTGTTCGGCGTGGGCCGCGCCGCGCCGCATTACTTCGGCGTTGCCGCCGCCGATCTGACGGATGTGCAGGCCGCCCGTCTCGCCGCGATCCTGCCCGACCCCAAGGGGCGCTCGGCCGCCGATCCTTCGGATTTCGTGCAAAGGCGCGCCGGGCAGATCCGCGACGGCGCCGCCACCATCCGCCGCGACGGGCGCGACGACTGCTTCGAGTGATGCGCGCACGGGATTGAAGCGGCGCGTCAGTTGCGGCAGACAGGGGCCATGCAGAACACCCGTCCCGCCACGCAACGCCTCTATCACTTCCCGCTTTCGCCGTTCTCGCGCAAGGTGCGGCTCTCCCTCGCCGAAAAACGGATCGAGGTCGAGCTGGTGGAAGAGAGATACTGGGAGCAGGACACCGAGTTCCTGCGCCGCAACCCGGCGGGCAAGGTGCCGATCCTGAAGCTCGGCAACCGGCTCATGTCGGAAAGCAGCGCGATCTGCGAATATCTCGAAGAGGTGCAGCCCGATCCGCCGCTTCTGCCGCAATCGCCCGAGGCGCGATTCGAGGTGCGCCGCCTCGTCGGCTGGTTCGACGACAAGTTCCACCGCGAGGTGACCTCGAAGCTTTTGGGCGAGCGGGTGTTCAAGAAGGTCATGGGCGGCGGCTATCCCGACAGCTCCAACGTCAAGGCCGGGGCGCGGGCGATCAAGTATCACCTCGACTACATGGCTTGGCTGCTGGATCAGCGCCGCTGGCTCGCGGGCAACGAGCTCAGCCTCGCCGACTTCGCCGCCGCGGCGCATCTGTCCTGCCTCGATTACATCTCGGACGTGGACTGGAACCGCTCCGAGACGGTCAAGGACTGGTACGCCAAGATCAAGTCGCGCCCCGCCTTCCGCTCGCTTCTGGCCGACCAGCTGCCGGGCTTTCCGCAGCCCGCCCATTACGCCGATCTCGATTTCTGAGACGGAGCGCTTGGGGCAGGCGGCCCGAATGCGTATTTGGTGAAAGATGAACCAGGGGGCGGCGCTCAAGACCCGGCTGCGCGAGGCCGCGCTCGGCGAGGGATTCGCCGAGATGGGAATCTGCCGTCCCGATGCCATCCCCGAGGCCGCCGCCCGGCTCGCCACCTATGTCGAGGAAGGCCGCCACGGCCAGATGGGCTGGATGGAGGAGCGCATGCACTGGCGCGGCGACCCGGCCGCGCTCTGGCCAAAGGCGCGCTCCGTCATCATGCTGGCCGAGGCCTACACCCCGCGCCATGATCCGCTCGACGTGCTGGAGCATCCCGATCGCGCCGCGATCAGCGTCTATGCCCATGGCCGAGACTACCACGATCTTGTCAAGAAACGGCTGAAACGGGTCGGGCGCTGGCTGCTGGAGCAGTGCCCCGAGGAAGAGATCAAGGTCTTCGTCGACACCGCCCCGGTGATGGAAAAGCCGTTGGCGCAGGCCGCGGGGCTGGGCTGGCAGGGCAAGCACACCAATCTTCTGGGCCGGACGGTGGGCAACTGGGTGTTCTTGGGCGCGATCTTTACCACCGTGGAGCTGCCGGTGGACGCGCCCGCGCGCGAGAAATGCGGCTCCTGCACGCGCTGCCTCGACATCTGCCCGACGGGCGCCTTTCCCGCACCCTTCCAGCTCGATGCGCGGCGCTGCATCTCCTACCTCACCATTGAGCACAAGGGGCCGGTGCCGGAGGAATTCCGCGAAGCCTTGGGCAACCGCATCTATGGCTGCGACGATTGCCTCGCGATCTGTCCTTGGAACAAGTTCGCCCAGGAAGCGACCGAGATGCGCTATTTCGGCAAGGTCGATGCGCCGCCCCTGGCCGAGCTGGCGAAGCTCGACGATGCAAGTTTCCGCGAGATGTTCTCGGGCAGCCCGATCAAGCGGATCGGGCGTGACCGGTTCTTGCGCAACGTCGCCTATGCCATCGGCAATTCCGGCGACCCCGGCCTGCTGCCCACGGCGCGAAACCTTGCCGCCGAGCCCGATCCGACATTGGCCGAAGCCGGTCAATGGGCCGTGAGGCGGCTGGAAGCGGCAGCCAACGGGGCTAGCTCGGTGCCCTGACAAGCTCAGGGAGACCGACATGCAAGCCAAATCGCCTTTTGTCATCGCCGCCATCGCCGCGCTGGCCCCCGGCCTCGCCCTCGCCGATGCCGATCACGGCGGCGTCAAGCAGCCGGTCGATCGCGGCCCGGCCAATGCCGATTACGAACCCGCCTTCCCCGAACAGGCCAACGCCCCCAAGATGGAGGCGACCGAGGTCGCCGTCGAAACCTTTGCCGACGGGCTGGAGCGGCCCTGGGGCCTCGCGCCGCTGCCCGAGGGCGGCTATCTCGTGACCGAGCGGCCCGGCCGCCTGCGCCATGTCTCCGCCGAAGGAGAGGTGGGCGAGCCGATCACCGGCCTGCCCGAGATCGACGCGCGCGAGCAGGGCGGGCTTCTGGACGTGACGCTTTCGCCCGATTTCGGCTCCGACCGCATGGTCTATTTCACCTATGCCAAGCCGGTCGACGGCGGTGTCGCCACCGCCGCCGCGCGCGGCACGCTCACCGAGGACATGAGCGCGCTCGAAGGGGTCGAGGACATCTTCGTGCAGGGCCCGCCCGCAAACGCGCCGATGCATTACGGCTCGCGCATCACCTTCGACGGCGAAGGCCACGTCTTCATCACCACGGGCGAGCATTTCACCGACGAATACCGCGAGATGGCGCAGGACATCACCAACACCTACGGCGTGGTGGTACGGCTCAACCCCGACGGCTCGGTGCCCGAGGACAACCCCTTTGTCGGGCAGGAAGGCGAGGATGCGATCTGGTCCTATGGCCACCGCAACATCCAGGGCGCGGCGATCCAGCCCTCCACCGGCGATTACTGGACCATCGAGCATGGCCCCGCGGGCGGCGACGAGCTGAACCGCCCCGAGCCGGGCGCGAATTATGGCTGGCCCAAGGTGAGCTACGGCCTCCGCTATGACGGCGAGCCGGTGGGTATCGGCGAGCCGCGCGCCGAAGGCATGAAGGAGCCGGTCTATTACTGGGATCCGGTGATCGCGCCGGGCGGCATGGCCTTCTACGAGGGCGACGCCTTCGAGGGCTGGGAGGGCGATCTGGTCATCGCCTCGCTCGTCCCCGGAGAGGTGGTGCGGCTCGATATCAACGAGGAGGGCCTCGTGGTCGGTGAGGAGGCGCTCGTCGGCGGCAATGGCCGGGTGCGCGACGTGGAGATCGCCGATGACGGCTCGGTGCTGTTCCTGATCGATAGCGAAGCGGGCGCGATCATGCGCATGTCGCCCAAGGAGTAGGCGCCAAGGCCTGCCTCTCGGGCGGCGATTGGCGCAGATCCGGGGGGCAGGGGGAAAACAGCAGACCGAATCGCATCGGTTCGCTAGGGTGCAGACCCGCGATATCCCCAACGGAGGACATATCGATGACCAAGCACGTGATCGACAAGCCCAAGGACCGCAGCGAGATCAGGGCCCGCGAATACATGCGGCTCGAGCGCGAGGAGACCCCGCACGCGGCGGTGAGGGGGCTGCATGCCCGCAGCCTCGGCGCCCGCGGCGCGGCGCGGATGCGCGAGTTCCTTCGGATCGAGCGCGGTCGCGAAGCCTGAGACCACCGGGCCCCGGGGGCGGGGCCCGACACCATTGCATGACGGATTGCAGGCAGGGCAGCGCGCGCGGGCCGGGCGCCGCTTGCCCCCGCCGCGAAGCCGGCTAGGGTCGGCGCGAAAGGATCCGTCATGCCCCGCCCTGCCACCGCCACCTCTCCCGCCGCGCCGCCGCAACAGCCGATGCGCGGCATCGGCTTCAAGGTCGCCTCGGTCTGCGTCTTCGTCGCCATGGCGGCGATCATCAAGGCCACCTCGGACGTGGTCCCGCCCGGCGAGGCGGTCTTCTTTCGCTCCTTCTTCGCATTGCCGGTGATCATCGCCTGGCTGCTCTGGCGCGGCGAGCTGCGCCACGGGCTCGAGACCCCGAACCCGATGGGTCATCTGTGGCGCGGCCTCGTCGGCACGGCGGCGATGGGGCTCGGCTTCACCGCGCTGGGGCTGCTGCCGTTCCCCGAGGTGACCGCGATCGGCTACGCCGCGCCCTTGATGGTGGTGGTGCTGGCCGCGATGTTTCTGGGCGAGGAGGTGCGGCTGTTTCGGCTCACGGCGGTGGGGGCGGGGCTGGCCGGCGTTCTGATCGTCATGTCGCCGCGGCTCTCGGTGACCTCCGATCCGCTCAGCATGGCCGAGACGCTGGGCGCGGTGGTGGCGCTGGGCGGCGCGCTCTGCGCGGCGCTGGCGCAGGTCTTCGTGCGCAAGCTCACCCGGACCGAGGGCACGGCGGCGATCGTCTTCTGGTTCTCGACCACCGCGAGCGTGCTGGCGCTCATGACCCTGCCCTTCGGCTGGGTGCTGCCCGGCCCCGGCCCCTTCGCGCTGCTGGTGCTGGCGGGGCTTCTGGGCGGGGTGGGGCAGATCTTTCTGACATCGAGCTACCGCTACGCCGACGCCTCGCTCATCGCGCCCTTCGAATACGCCTCGATGCTGCTGGCGCTGGGCGTGGGATATTTCCTCTTCGACGAGGTGCCGACCTGGACGATGCTGGCGGGCGCCGCGATCATCGTGGCGGCGGGCATCGCCATCATCTGGCGCGAGCGCAAGCTCGGGCTGGAGCGCGGCCGGGGCCGCCGCGCGATGAGCCCGAACGGCTAGCGTTCCACCTCCTGGCGGACCTGGCCCCAGGCGGCAAGGGTGAAGATCGCCGTGCCGCCGACCACGTTGCCCGCCAGCACCGGCAGGAACCAGCGCGCCAGCAGCGCGGGCAGGTCCTCCGCACCAGACAGCGCCACATGCGCCATCTCGACCGAGCCCGCGATCACGTGCTGGAAGCCGCCCGCCGCGATCAGCCATGTGAAGGCGGTGATGACGAAGAAATACTCGTGATCGCCCGAGGAGATCATCCAGACCAGCGCCGCGATCAGCACGCCCGCGGGAATCGCGCGCCAGAAGTTTTCCCATGCGCCGCCCGACGTGGCCTTGAGGCTGAGATCGCCCATCGCCGTCGCCGCCTCGGCCGACAGGGCGGGGCTGTGAACGAAGAAGGCCGCCGCCAGGAAGGCGCCCGCGACATTGGCCCCCAGCACCAGCCCCCAGAGCCGCGCCACCCGCCACAGCGTCGCGGCGTCGCGATGGGTCAGCAGCGGCAGCACGGTGGTGATGGTGTCCTCGGTGAAGAGCTGCATCCGGCTCAGGATCACCAGCAGAAAGCCGAAGCTGTAGCCGAAGGCGGTGACATAGGTCGTCCAGGGCGCGTCCGGCAGATGCGCCGCGAGCACCGCCTTGCCCATCACCGAGACCGAGATCATCAGCCCCGCCGCGAGGCCGGCCCATGCGAGCGCCGCGAGGGGCCGCTTCAGCTCCTCCTCGCCCTCGCGCAGCACGACATGATAGACGAGCCGGGCGCTGAGATGGCTCGCCTCGTTGACGGCATCGGCCTCGGCCTCGTTGCGCACGTGGTCGGCATGTTCGGGGTCGCGATGCGGGGCGTCGTCCATGGGGTCTCCTGCGGTTTGTCCGCGGAGAGGTAAGGCGATGCGCCCCGCCGGAAAGCGCGGCCCGGCGATGCGGGCCGCGCGGCAGGGTCAGGCGCGCACGAGCTTCTCGTAGCTCTCGGCCACGTCGCGGGTCAGCGCGCCGACCTCGAAGTTGTAATCGCCGATCTGCCCCACCGGGGTCACCTCGGCCGCCGTGCCGGTGAGCCAGCACTGCTCGAAGCCTTCGAGCTCCTCGGGCATGATGTGGCGCTCATGCACGGTGACGCCCTTGTCCTTCAGCATCGCGATCACGGTCTGGCGGGTGATGCCGTTGAGGAAGCAATCCGCGAGCGGCGTGTGCACCTCGCCATCCTTGACGAAGAACATGTTGGCGCCGGTCGCCTCGGCCACGTAGCCGCGATAGTCGAACATCAGCGCGTCCGAGCAGCCCTTGGCCTCGGCGGCGTGCTTGGACATGGTGCAGATCATGTAGAGGCCGGCGGCCTTGGCCTGGCTCGGCGCGGTCTCGGGGGAGGGGCGCTTCCACTTGGCGATGTCGAGCTTGGCGCCCTTCATCTTGGCGTCGCCGTAATAGCTGCCCCATTCCCAAGCCGCGACGGCAAGGCGCACGGGGTTGCGCAAGGAAGCCACGCCCATGTCGGGACCCGCGCCGCGCCAGGCCAGCGCCCGCACATAGGCGTCGGACCAGCCATTGGCCTCGAGCACCGCGTATTTCGCGGCCTCGATCTCCTCGACCGAATAGGGGATCTCGAAATCGAGAAGCTCGGCCGATCTGCGCAGCCGCTCGGAATGCTCGACGCCCTTGAAGATCTTGCCGCCATAGCAGCGCTCGCCCTCGAACACCGAGGAGGCGTAGTGCAGCGCATGGGTCAGGATATGCACCTGCGCGCCGCGCCATTCCACAAGCTGGCCATCGAGCCAGATCTTTCCGTCGCGATCGTCATAGCCACCGGACATGGCGTGCCTCCCTGTCAAGATGTTGGGGCTGGCGCAGGCCTGCGAGACCGAAAATTGCGCCTCATGGGGCAGATCGCTAGTGCTTCGCCCTTGGAATGTCAACAAGGCTGACTTATTGTGTCCCGAAGTCGAGCGACCAAGGGAGATGACAGCGCATGGCCGAGGCACCGGCGCCGCAGGGGGGATCGGGTCTCCTCTTCCTGACGGACGAGCAGCTCAGGAAGGGCATCGAGGCGATGTTCTTCGCCTATCGCGGCTTTACTGCCGACCCCGACCGCATCCTCGAAAGCCGCGACATGGGGCGGGCGCATCACCGGGCGATCCATTTCATCCACCGCTCTCCCGGCACCACCGTGTCGAACCTGATGGCGCTTCTGGGCGTCACCAAGCAGTCGCTCAACCGGGTGCTGCGCGCGCTGATCGCGGCGGGGCTGGTCGAGGTGCGGGTGGGGCGGCGCGACCGGCGCGAGCGGCACCTGCACCTGACCGAGGAGGGCGCGGCGCTCGAACGCGAGCTGTCGAACGCCCAGCGCGAGCGGATGCGCGCCGCCTACCGCACCGCCGGGCCGGTCGCGGTGGCGGGGTTTCGGCAGGTGCTCGAGGCGATGATGGACGACGACAGCCGCCGCCAATACGAGGCGCTGGCCGGAAGGGGCGGCTGATGAGCACCGATCTCGCGCATCTGCTGGTGGTCGACGACGACGCGCGGCTGCGCAGCCTGCTGCAGAAGTTTCTCGCGCGACACGGCTATCTGGTCACCGGCGCGCGCGATGCGGGCCATGCGCGCCGGCTGCTCTCGGGGCTCGATTTCGATCTCATTGTGATGGACGTGATGATGCCCGGCGAGGACGGCATCTCGCTGTGCCGCTCCTTGCGCGCGACGCTGCCGGTGCCGATCCTGCTTCTGACCGCGCGGGGCGAGACCGGCGACCGGATCATGGGGCTCGAGGCCGGGGCCGACGACTACCTCGCCAAACCCTTCGATCCCAAGGAGCTGCTCCTGAGGATCAACGCCGTGCTGCGCCGCCAGCCCGCGCCCGAGGCCGTGCCCGAACCCGCGGCGACGCTGGAGCTCGGCCCGGTGCGCTACGACGTGGCGCGCGGCGAGATGTGGGAGGGCGAGACCCGGATCCGGCTGACCGCGACCGAATCGCAGCTGATGCGGATCTTCGCCGCCCAGCCGGGCGAGGCGGTGAGCCGTGCGCAGCTGGTCGAGGAGCTGGGCCGCGGCGACGGCCAGAGCCAGGAGCGCGCGGTCGACGTGCAGATCACCCGGCTGCGGCGCAAGTTCGAGACCGATCCGCGCCAGCCGCGCTACCTGCAGACGGTGCGCGGCGAAGGTTACATGCTGACGCCCGACTGAACCGGCGGGATTTGCGTATTTGGAGAAAGATGAACCAGGGGAGCGCATGCCCTTTCATCTTTCTCCAAATACGCAATCGCCATGGGCCACCCGCGAGACGGGTGATCCTCCCGGCGCTTGCACATGCCGCCGATCTGGGCTTGCCTGCCGGTCATGACCACGGCGCTTCTCACCCATCCCGACGGCTTCGACCACGCGACGCCCCCCGGCCATCCCGAGCAGGTGGCCCGGCTCGACGCGGTGCTCGGCGCGCTCGAGGCGTTCGACCTCATGCGCGTCAAGGCGCCCCTCGCGGCCGAGGCGGACCTCCTGCGCGTGCATCCCGGATCGTATCTCGACGCGCTGCGCCGGGATCTGCCCGAACAGGGCACGCATCAGCTCGACGCCGACACCTGGCTTTCGCCCGGCAGCCTCGGGGCTGCATGGCGCGGCGCGGGTGCCGCGATCCGGGCGGTGGATCTCGTGTTGTCGGGCGAAGCGGCCAACGCCTTCTGCGCCACGCGCCCGCCGGGCCATCACGCCGAGCGTGAGACGGCGATGGGGTTCTGCCTTCTGGGCAATGTGGCGGCGGCGGCGAAGCACGCGCTCGACCATCACGGGCTGAGCCGCGTGGCGATCATCGATTTCGACGTGCATCACGGCAATGGCACGCAGGATCTCGTCGAGGACGATCCGCGCATCCTGTTCTGCTCGACCCACGAGATGCCGCTTTACCCGGGCACGGGCGATCCCTCGGACACCGGCCCGCATGACACGGTGGTCAACGTGGCGCTGCGGGCAGGGACCGACGGGGCGGGGCTGCTGGCGGCGCTGGAGGAAAAGGTGTTTCCGCGGGTCGTGGCGCATGGGCCCGAGCTGATTCTCGTCTCCGCCGGGTTCGACGCGCATCGCGCCGATCCGCTGGCCGGGCTGATGCTGGAGACCGGGGATTTCGCCAAAGTCACCGCGCGGATCTGCGATCTGGCCGAGGATCTTTGCGCAAGGCGCGTGGTCTCCGCGCTCGAAGGCGGCTATGACCTCGAGGCGCTGGGCGCCTGCGTGGCCGCCCATGTCAGGATATTGGAGGAACGCGGACGATGAGCGACGCGACACCCGTGAACGAGATGAGCTTCGAGGCGGCGATCAAGGAGCTGGAGCAGGTCGTGGCCAAGCTGGAGCGCGGCGATGTCGCGCTCGACCAGTCCATCGCGCTCTACCAGCGCGGCGCCGAGCTGAAGGCGCGCTGCGAGAAGCAGCTCGCCGAAGCCGAGGAAAAGGTCGCCAAGATCACCCAAGCCCCCGACGGGCAGGCGCAGGGCACCGCGCCGCTCGATGGCTGAGGCGTTCCGCGCCGCGCTGGCGCAGGCCGGGCGCGAGACGCAAGATGTGCTGCGCGCGCGGCTCGCAGGCCACGACCTGCCGGTGGCGCGCGCGATGGAGCACGCGGTGGTGGGCGGCAAGGGGCTGCGCGGTTTTCTCGTGCTCGAAGGCGCGCGGCTGCACGGCGTGACGCGCGAGGCGGCGCTTCTGCCCGCCGCGGGGATCGAGGCGCTGCACGCCTATTCGCTGGTGCATGACGACCTGCCCGCCATGGATGACGACGACCTGCGCCGCGGGCAGCCCACCGTGCATGTCGCATGGGACGAGGCCACCGCGATCCTCGCGGGCGACGCGCTGCAAAGCCTCGCCTTCGAGCTTTGCGCCGATCCGGCCGTCGGGCCGCACCGCGCCGATCTGTGCCTCGCGCTCGCGCGTGCGGGCGGCATCGCCGGCATGGTCGGCGGTCAGGCGCGCGACATCATGGCCGAAAGCGCCGACAGGCCGCTCGACCTCGACCAGATCACCGAGCTGCAGCAGGGCAAGACCGGGGCGCTGATCCGCTGGTCCGCCGAGGCGGGGGCGGTGATGGCGGGGGCGGATGCGCGGCCCCTGGGGCATTACGCTACAGCACTTGGCCTTGCCTTTCAGATCGCGGACGACATCCTCGACGTGGAGGGGGACGCGAAGACGATGGGCAAGGCGGTTGGCAAGGATGCGGGTGCGGGCAAGGCGACCTTCGTGTCGCTGCTCGGGCTCGATGCGGCGAAAACCCGCGCGCGCGAGCTGGTCGAAGCCGCCTGCGACGCGCTCGCGCCCTATGGCGCAGGCGCGGCAACCTTGCGCGAGACTGCCCGCTTCGTTATCGCGCGCGACAACTGAACATCAGGGGGCTCGCCATGACCCAGACGCCGAACCGCCCCGTCACCCCCGTGCTTGACCGGGTGAAGATCCCTGCCGACATGAAGCGGCTGAGCGATGCCGAGCTCAGGCGGCTTGCCGACGAGCTGCGCGCCGAGACGATCTCGGCGGTGAGCGAGACCGGCGGGCATCTTGGCGCCGGCTTGGGCGTGGTCGAGATGACCGTGGCGCTGCACGCGGTGTTCGACACGCCGCGCGACCGCGTGATCTGGGACGTCAGCCACCAGTCCTATCCGCACAAGATCCTGACCGGGCGGCGCGACCGCATCCGCACCCTGCGCCAGAAGGACGGGCTGTCGGGCTTCACCAAGCGATCTGAGTCACCCTACGACCCGTTCGGCGCGGCGCATAGCTCGACCTCGATCTCGGCGGCGCTGGGCCTGTCTGTGGCGCGCGATCTCGGCGGGCGGGGCCTTGAGGGCGAAAGCGTCGGCGATTGCATCGCGGTGATCGGCGATGGCGCGATGAGCGCGGGCATGGCCTATGAGGCGATGAACAATGCGGGCCATCTCGGCAAGCGGCTGATCGTCATTCTCAACGACAACGAGATGTCGATCGCGCCGCCCGTGGGCGCGATGTCGTCCTATCTTTCGCGGCTCTATGCCGGCGCGCCGTTTCAGGAGTTCAAGGCGCTCGCCAAGGGCGCGGTGTCCTTCCTGCCGCCGCCCTTCCAGGAGGGGGCGAAGCGCGCGAAGGACGTGTTCAAGCACATGACCATCGGCGGCACGCTGTTCGAGGAGCTGGGCTTTTCATATATCGGCCCGATCGACGGGCACGACATGGAGCAGATGCTCTCGGTGCTGCGCACCGTCAAGGCGCGCGCCGACGGGCCGGTGCTGATCCATGCGATCACTCGCAAGGGCAAGGGCTACGGCCCTGCCGAGGAAGCCTCCGACAAGGGCCACGCGACGGCCAAGTTCGACGTGGTTTCGGGCAAGCAGTCCAAGGCCAAGAGCAATGCGCCCTCCTACACTTCGGTGTTTTCCGAAAGCCTGATCAAGGCTGCGGAAAAGGACGACAAGATCGTCGCCGTGACGGCGGCGATGCCCGATGGCACGGGGCTTGCGCGGTTCATGGACCGCTATGCCAGCCGCTGCTTCGACGTGGGCATCGCCGAGCAGCACGCGGTGACCTTTGCCGCGGGCCTCGCGGCGGGCGGCATGAAGCCCTTCTGCGCGATCTATTCGACCTTCCTGCAGCGCGGCTACGACCAGGTGGTGCATGACGTGGCGATCCAGCGCCTGCCGGTGCGCTTCGCCATCGACCGGGCGGGCCTCGTGGGCGCGGATGGCGCGACCCATGCCGGGTCGTTCGACGTGGGCTTCATGGCCAACCTGCCGGGCATGGTGGTGATGGCCGCCGCCGACGAGGCGGAGCTTGCGCGCATGGTGGTCACGGCAGCCGCGCATGACGAAGGCCCGATCGCTTTCCGCTTTCCGCGCGGCGAGGGCGTGGGCGTCGAGATCCCGCCCGAGGCGCAGCCCTTGGAGATCGGCAAGGGGCGCATCGTGCAGGAGGGCAGCCGCGTCGCGCTCCTGTCCTTCGGCACGCGGCTGTCGGAGGCGGTGAAGGCCGCCGAGGCGCTGTCTGCGCGCGGCATCACGCCCACCATCGCGGATGCCCGTTTCGCCAAGCCGCTTGACCGGGAGATGATCCTGAAGCTGGCGGCGGATCACGAGGCGCTGATCACCCTCGAGGAAGGGGCCGTGGGCGGCTTTGGCAGCCACGTGGCGCAGCTTCTCTCGGATGAAGGCGTGTTCGACCATGGGCTGAAGTTCCGCTCCATGGTGCTGCCCGACATCTTCATCGACCAGGCGAGCCCGGCGGACATGTACGAGACGGCGCGGCTTTCGGCCCGGCATATCGAGGAAAAGGTGCTCTCGGTGCTGGGTGTCGAGGTGATGGGCAAGCGCGCCTAGCGCTCGTCCTTCAAAAGCGCGGCCAGCCCCGAGCGGTAATCGGGGTGGATGAGCCGCACCCCCAGTTCGTCCTTGATCCGGTCGTTCCGGACCTTCTTCGACTCGGCGTAGAAGCTGCGCGCCATCGGCGTCATCTCGGCCTCATCGAAGGCCACCTCAGGCGGCACCGGCAGGCGCAGAAGCTCGGCGGCATGGGCGATGACGTCCTGCGGCGGGGCCGGGTCGTCATCGCACAGGTTGTAGGTCGCGCCGGGGTTCGGGCGGTCGATGCTTGCCTTGAGCACCTGCGCGATGTCCTCGACATGGATGCGGCTGAAGACCTGCCCCTGCTTGACGATGCGCCGGGCCGTGCCCTGGCGCACCTTCTCGAACGGGCCGCGCCCGGGGCCGTAGATCCCCGCGAGGCGGAAGACGTGCAGCGGCAGACCGGGAATGGCGCGCCATGCCGCCTCGGCCTCGACCCGCGCGCGGCCGCGCTTGGTCGCCGGGCGCAGATCGCTCTCCTCGTCGACCCAGTCGCCGTTTCGGTCGCCATAGACCCCGGTGGTCGAGAGGTAGCCCACCCATGCGAAGCGTCCCGCGCGCGCGGCGATGGCATCCTGCCATTCGCGCAGCACCGGGTCGCCCTCGGCATCGGGCGCGGCGGAGACGAGCAGATGCGTGGCCGTGTCGAGCGCGGGTGTCAGGTCGCTGCCGGGCCAGATCGCGGGCTCGACGCCCGCCTTGCGCAAAGCCTCGGCCTTGTCGGCCGAGCGTGTCGTGCCGATGACGCGCCAGTCGTCGGGCAGGAGGCGGGCGAGGGCGCGGGCGGAATAGCCGTGGCCGAAGGAGAGAAGCGTTTTCATGCGGGATATGTGCCCGATGCGGCGCTAGCGGTCCAGCAGGGCGAGGGTCCGGTCGTCGGGGCCGTCATAGAAGGCGTCGAGGATCTCGCCGAAGACCGGATCGGCGCCGGGCTGGGCGGCGAAGAGCGTGGCGGAACTGCGCAGCTTCAGCGCATCGATGCCGCCGAGGATGTCCTCGGGCGCGCGGCCCTTGTGGGCGAGCATGGCGCGGCTGATCTCCACGAGGCGCGGCCCCAGCACCGGGTGGGCGAGATAGGCGCGCGCCTCCTCGGCATCGGCGATGCCGTAATGCTGCGCCATCGGCGAATGGCCGAGGCCCCGGATCTGCGGCCAGACATACCACATCCAGTGGCTGCGCTTCTGCCCGGCCTCGATCTCCGACAGGGCGGTGGCATAGCTGCCCTTCTGCGCCTCGACGAAGCGATCGAGGCTCATGACAGCAGCCTCAAGAGCGCGCGTTCGGCCTGCCGCAGCCCGGCGGTTTCGGGCAGGTCTTCGAGCAATGCGGCGCGGTCCTCCGCCTCCGCCTCGTGCAGCGCGATCACCTTGGGGTGGATGTAGCTGTTGCGCGCGATGGTCGGCGTGTTGTGCAGCCGCTCGGCGGCGGCCTCGCTCATGCCCTTGATGGTCAGCGTCTCCTCGCGGATCGCGCAGGCCAGCGCCGCCTCGGAGCCCGCCCATGTGCGGAAGGTCTTGGCGGTGACGTGCTCGGAGCCGGTGATCTCCGCCAGCCGGGCGTTGACCTGCCCCGAGGAGACCGAGCGCGGCGTGCCGTCCTCGTCGATCCAGCCGATCAACTCCCTGCCCGGCAGGTCGTGCAGTTCCCCCAGCACCTTCATCAGCGACTTGTCCTTCAGCTTGCGGTCCACCCGCTTGTTGCCCTTGGCAGTGTAGCGCAGCCGCATCTCGCCGCCATCGAGGCGGATATGCCGCCCCGTCAGGGTGGTCGCGCCATAGGTGCGGTTCTCGGCGGCGTATTCGGGGTTGCCCACCCGGATCGACACCCGGTCGATCAGCGCCAGCACGGCGGCGATGGCGAAGTCCAATTCGCCCGCCTCTCCCGACAGGTCGCGGCGGATGCGGCGGCGGATGGCGGGCAGGGCTTCGCCGAAGGCGGCGAGGTGGTCGAACTTGTGCGCCTCGCGCCAGGCGCGCCAGTCGGGATGGTAGCGATACTGCTTGCGCGCGCGGTCGTCATGGCCGGTGGCCTGCAGATGGCCATGCGGCTTGGGGCAGATCCAGACATTGTCATAGGCGGGCGGCACGGCGAGCGCCTCGATGCGGCGGCGCTCGGCCCCGCGTGCGATGGTGGTGCCGTCGGGCGCGGTATAGGCGAAGCCGCGCCCGCAGCGGCGGCGGCGGATGCCGGGCTCGGAATCGGGGTAGTAGACGAGCTTGGCGGGGGGCGGCATGGCGGGTCTCCTCGACCGCGCAACGCGCCTTGCGGGAGGGGCGTTCCGCGCGCGGCGATCACGCTCTCGCGCGCCCATGGTTCATCTTTCCGCAAATACGCATGCCCCCGGTTTCGGCCTGCGCGGCGCCGGGGCCTCTCGCGTCACGCATCCGGCGGGGTTGCGGCGGCCCGCCGGTTGGTATGAAATCCGAAGATGGAACATGTCGTCAAACCCTGGGCCGAGGTTGCCCCCCGTCTCGTCGCCGTGGCCGCTGGCCGCGAAGCCGCCGATCTCGTGATCCGCGGCGGGCGTCTGGTGAACGTGCAGAGCCGCGAAATCCTCGACGGCTGGGAGGTGGCGGTGGCCGAGGGCCGCTTTGCCTATGTCGGCCCCGATGCCGGGCATTGCATCGGCGAGGGGACGCAGGTGGTCGAAGCGGATGGCCGCTACCTGATCCCCGGCCTGATCGACGCGCATATGCATATCGAAAGCGGCATGCTGACGCCCGCGGAATTCGCCGCCGCCGTGATCCCGCACGGCACCACGACCATGTTCACCGACCCGCACGAGATCGCCAACGTGCTTGGGCTCGAAGGCGTCAGGATGATGCATGACGAGGCGCTGATGCAGCCCGTCAACATCTTCACCCAGATGCCCAGCTGCGCGCCCTCGGCGCCGGGGCTGGAGACGACGGGCCACGAGATTTCTCCCGAGGACGTGGCCGAGGCGATGTCATGGCCCGGCATCGTGGGCCTGGGCGAGATGATGAACTACCCCGGCGTGGTGGCGGGCGATCCGAAGATGCTGTCGGAGATCGCCGCGACCATGCGCGCGGGCAAGACCGTGGGCGGGCATTACGCCAGCCCCGATCGCGGCGCGCCGTTCCATGCCTATGTCGCTGGCGGCCCGGCCGACGACCACGAGGGCACGCGCGAGAGCGACGCGATCGACCGGGTGCGGCAGGGCATGCGCTCCATGCTGCGGCTGGGCTCGGCGTGGTACGACGTGGAGAGCCAGATCACCGCCGTCACCGAAAAGGGGCTCGACCCGCGCAACTTCGTGCTGTGCACCGATGACTGCCACTCCGGCACGCTGGTCGATGACGGCCACATGGACCGGGTGGTGCGCCACGCGATCGACTGCGGCTGCGACCCGCTGGTGGCGTTGCAGATGGCGACGATCAACACCGCCACGCATTTCGGCATGGAGCGCGAGCTGGGAAGCATCGCGCCGGGCCGGCGGGCCGACGTGATCCTGACCTCGGACCTGAAGAGCCTGCCGATCGAGCAGGTCTTCGCGCGCGGTGTGCTGGTGGCCGAAAACGGTGATCTGCGTGTCACATGTCCGCATTACGACTGGCCCCTGAAGGCGCGCGACACGGTGCGTCTCGGCAAGGAGCTGGTGGCGGATGATTTCCAGGTCGAAGCCCCCGAGGGGGCGAGCACGGTGCGCGCCCGCGTGATCGGCGTGGTCGAGAACCAGGCGCCGACGCGGGCGCTGATCCGCGAGCTTCCCATACAGGGCGGCGCGGTCATGCCCGAGGGGCCCGTGGCGCGGATCGCTCTGGTCGAGCGGCATCGCGGCACGGGCGGCGTGACCAACGGCTTCGTCGAGGGCTTCGGCTATGAGGGGCGCATGGCGATCGCCTCCACCGTCGCGCATGACAGCCACCACATGATCGTGGTCGGCACGGATGCCGAGATGATGGCGCGCGCCGCCAACCGGCTGGGCCGGGTCGGCGGCGGGGTCACGGTCTGGCGCGACGGCGAGGAGCGCGCGCTGGTGCGGCTGCCGATCGCGGGGCTGATGTCGGACGCGCCGGCGCGCGAGGTGGCGGCCGCGGCGCAGGCCATGGGCGACGCGATGCGCGAGGCTGGCTGCCGTCTCAACAACGCCTACATGCAACATTCGCTGCTCGCGCTCGTGGTGATCCCCGAGCTGCGCATATCGGATCTGGGGCTGGTGGATGTCACCCGCTTCGAGATCACGGGACCATTCGAAGGACAGGACTGAACCAGATGGAGAAGACGCTGAAGATCCAGACGCCCCACACCCCCGCCGCCGAGGCCTTCACCGACCCAGAGGCGGCGCTGGCGCGGCTGCGCGAGATCTACGACACCGCCACGCGCTTCTTGTGCGAGAAGTTCACCGAGACGCTGGGCGGCGGCGTGCCCGAGACGCGCTACCGCGCCTTCTATCCCGAGATCCGCTTTTCCACCGCGACCTTCGCTCTGGCCGACAGCCGGCTGAGCTTTGGCCATGTGGCGGGACCGGGCACCTATGCGACGACGGTGACGCGGCCGCGCCTGTTCGGCAATTATCTCAAGCAGCAGATGCGGCTTCTGATCGAGAACCACGGCGTGCCGGTGGTGATCGGCGCGTCGGAGACGCCGATGCCGGTGCATTTCGCCGTGGCCAACGACGCGAGCGTGACGGTGCCGCAGGACGGGGCGATGGAGTTCCACCTGCGCGACGTGTTCGACGTGCCGGATCTTTCGACCACGCATGACGACATCGTCAATGGCAACGGCTTCACCTACCCGGACGGGGCGATGCCGCTCGCGCCCTTCACGGCGCAGCGGATCGATTATTCGCTGGCCCGGCTCGCGCATTACACCGCGACCGATCCGACCCATTTCCAGAACCACGTGCTGTTCACCAACTACCAGTTCTACGTGGAGGAATTCGAGGCCTATGCCCGCCACGTGCTGGCCGATCCCGAAAGCGGCTACACCGCCTTCGTCGGGCCGAACAACCAGGTGATCACCGACCCCGAAGGCGCGATGCACATCCCCGCCAAGATGCCGCAGATGCCGACCTATCACCTCAAGCGGGAGAACGGGCAGGGGATCACGCTGGTCAATATCGGCGTCGGCCCGTCGAACGCCAAGACCGCGACCGACCACATCGCGGTGCTGCGCCCGCATGCCTGGCTGATGGTCGGGCACTGCGCCGGTCTGCGCAATTCGCAGCGGCTCGGGGATTTCGTCCTCGCGCATGGCTATCTGCGCGAGGATCACGTGCTCGACGACGACCTGCCGGTCTGGGTGCCGATCCCGGCGCTGGCCGAGATCCAGATCGCGCTCGAGGATGCGGTGGCGCAGGTCACCGCGCTCGAAGGCTTCGAGCTCAAGCGGATCATGCGCACCGGCACCGTGGCGACCATCGACAACCGCAACTGGGAGCTGCGCGACCAGTCGGGCCCGGTGCAGCGGCTCAGCCAGTCGCGCGCGGTGGCGCTCGACATGGAAAGCGCGACCATCGCCGCCAACGGCTTTCGCTTCCGGGTGCCCTACGGCACGCTTCTATGCGTCTCCGACAAGCCGCTGCATGGCGAGCTGAAGCTGCCGGGCATGGCGTCGGATTTCTACAAGACGCAGGTGGCGCGTCACCTGATGATCGGGATCCGGGCGATGGAGCGGCTGCGCGAGATGCCGCTGGAGCGTATCCACAGCCGCAAGCTGCGTAGCTTCGAAGAGACGGCCTTCCTGTGAAACCCGCCGATACCGTAAGGAAACAGCGGTTTTTGCTTGCAATGACGCTTGTTTCATTGTGGGTCTAGGCAACACGCCGCGCCAAGCGGTGCAAGGACAAGCCCAAAGCGGGCTGTGGCAAGGAGACCTGGAATGGCCAAACCGATGACCAAGGCGCAGCTCGTCAGCGCCATCGCCGACGAGACCGGCGGCGACAAGAAGACCGCCGGCGCCCATCTCGACGCGCTGGTCGCCATCATCACCCGCGAAGTGTCGCAGGGCGGCGCCGTGACCCTGCCGAATGTCGGCAAGATCTACTGTCGCGAGCGCCCCGAGCGCATGGTCCGCAACCCGGCCACCGGCGAGCAGATCAAGAAGGACGCCGACAAGGTGGTCAAGATGACCATCGCCAAGGCGCTCAAGGACAGCGTCAACGAGGAGTGACGCCGTCTCGGGCCGCGGTCTTGCGGTTCGGAGGATTTGAGGAAAGGGTCGCCCCCGGGGGCGGCCCTTTTCGGTTTCGGCTCCCGCCCAGCGCAGCGGAGGTCTTGCATGGATATCAGGTCACTCGGGCTCGGGCTCGCCTTTGCGCTGATGTGGTCCTCGGCCTTCACCTCGGCGCGGGTCGTCGTGGCCTATGCCCCGCCGCTGACCGCGCTGACGCTGCGCTTTCTCGCCTCGGGCATCATCGCCATCGGCATCGCTCTGGCGCTGCGCCAGACCGCGCGGCTCAGCCGTGGCCAGTGGCGCGGGGTGGTGATCTTCGGACTGTGCCAGAACGCGCTCTATCTGGGGCTCAACTTCGTGGCGATGCAGTGGATCGGCGCCTCGGTCGCCTCGATCATCGCCTCGACCATGCCGCTTCTGGTGGCGCTGATCGGCTGGGCCTTCCTGCGCGACCGGCTGCCGCCCCTCGCCGCGCTGGGCCTTGTCGCGGGCTTTGCGGGCGTGGCGATCATCATGGGCGGGCGCATGGCGGGCGGGCTCGATCTTCTGGCGGTGGCGCTTTGCGCGGTGGCGGCGCTGGCGCTGGCCACGGCGACGCTGGCGGTGCGCGGCGCGGCCTCGGGCGGCAACCTGATGATGGTGGTGGGGCTGCAGATGCTCGTGGGCGCGGCGGCGCTGCTGCCGCCGGCGCTGGCGCTCGAGACATGGTCGGTCGACTGGTCCTGGCCGCTCGTCGTGGCCTTTACCTATACCGTTCTGGTGCCGGGCGTGCTGGCGACGCTGGTGTGGTTCGTGCTGGTCGAGCGGATCGGCGCGGTCAAGGCGGCGACCTTCCATTTCCTGAACCCGGTCTTCGGCGTCGTGATCGCCGCCGTGCTTCTGGGCGAGGCGCTGGGGGCCACGGACGCGCTGGGCGTGGCGGTGGTGGCGGCGGGCATTCTCGCGGTGCAGCTGGCGCGCCGCCGCTCGGCGGAAACCGGCGCAGCCCGCGCAGCGGCGGAACAGCCGGGCGGGGCTGTCGGTTTTACCTCCGAGACAGCACAGGAGGACATCATGTTCGACTACAGCGACAGCCATTCCACGATCTCGTCCGACCGGGTCAACGGCACCGAGGTCTACGGCGCGGGCGGCGAGAAGATCGGCCATATCGACCATCTCGTGATCGACAAGAAATCGGGCAAGATCACCTATGCGGTGATGGGCTTCGGCGGTTTCCTCGGCATGGGCGAGGAGCATCACCCGATCCCCTGGGCCAAGCTCGAATATGACACCGGGCTCAACGGCTACCGCACCGACATCACCGAAGAACAGCTCAAGGGCGCGCCCGAGCGGCCCGAGCGCTGGTACGAGGACCGGCGCTGGGAAGAGGCCGCCTATACCCATTACGGCGCGCCGTATTACTGGATCTGATGCGCCTGCTGCGCCGGACGAAGGCCGCCGGGAAGACCCCGGCGGCCTTTTTCGTGCCCCACGGGGCCTTCAGCCGATGGTGCCGCGATGCCCGCCGGTCTGGCCGCGATCGAGCAGGTAATGGTCGAGCAGCACGCAGGCCATCATCGCCTCGGCCACCGGAACCGCGCGGATGCCGACGCAAGGATCGTGGCGGCCTTTGGTGACGACCTCGGTGGCGCTGCCGTCGAGCTTGATCGAGCGGCGGGGCGACAGGATCGAGGAGGTGGGCTTCACCGCGAAGCGCAGCACCAAATCCTGCCCCGAACTGATCCCGCCCAAGACGCCGCCCGCATGGTTCGAGCCGTATTCGGGGCCGTTCGGCCCCATGAAGATCTCGTCGGCATTGTCGCGCCCGGTAAGCGCGGCGGCGGCCATGCCTTCGCCGATCTCGACGCCCTTCACCGCGTTGATCGACATCATCGCCGCCGCCAGATCGGTGTCGAGCTTGCCATAGACCGGCGCGCCCAAGCCCGCGGGCACGCCCGAGGCGGTGACCTCGATCATCGCGCCGACGGAGTTGTGATCCTTCCTGAGCGCATCGAGATAATCGGACCATTCGGCCGCTGCCGCGGCGTCGGGGCACCAGAAATCGTTACGCTCGATCTCGGTCATGTCGAGCCGCGCGCGGTCGATCCGCTTCTCGCCCATCTGCACCATGTAGCCGGTGATCTTCAGCTCGGGCAGAAGCGCCGCGAGCGCCGCGCGCGCCACGCCCCCCGCCGCGACCCTTGCGGCAGTCTCGCGCGCGCTGGAACGCCCGCCGCCGCGATAATCGCGCAGCCCGTATTTCAGGTGATAGGCGATGTCGGCATGGCCGGGGCGGAAGGTCTCGGCGATGTCGCCGTAATCCTTGGAGCGCTGGTCGGTGTTGCGGATCATCAGCTGGATCGGCGTGCCGGTGGAGCGGCCCTCGAACACCCCCGACAGGATCTCCACCGTGTCGGGCTCGCGTCTTTGCGTGGTGTGCTTGTTCTGTCCGGGCCGCCGCTTGTCGAGCCAGACCTGCAGCGCTTTTTCGGTGATCTCCACCCCCGGCGGGCAGCCATCGACCGTGGCGCCGAGCGCGGGCCCGTGGCTTTCGCCCCATGTGGTGACGCGGAACAGGTGGCCGAAGCTGTTGAGGGACATGGGCGCTCTCCTTGTGGCGGGGCCGGTGTAGCGCGGGGCGGGTGCGGGGGAAAGGGCGGGGGGCTTGCGCATGGCGCGCGATGGCGTAGTGTCCGCCCCACCTCGGGGGGCCACTGGCTGAGATGCGCATCGCGCGGACCCGTTGAACCTGAACCGGATCACACCGGCGGAGGGAAGGTTTCGGGACATGCGTCCTCCTTGCTCTTCGCCCGCTTGGAGGACGACCATGACATATCGCCTGCATGCGGGTCTCGCCCTCGCGCTTCTGGCCACGCCGGCCATCGCGCAGGACAAGACCCTCACTATCTACGCCCCCGACTACTTCGCCTCCGAATGGGGCCCCGGCCCCGCGATCAGGGAAGCCTTCGAGGCGCAGTGCGACTGCAGCATCGATTACCAGACCGGCGACCTGCTGCCGCGGCTCAAGCTCGAAGGCGCGCGCGCGCAGGCCGATGTCGCCATCGGCTTTGATTCGACCGAGATGAAGCAGGCGCGCGAAACCGGGCTTTTTGCACCCCACGGCGTCGACACCGCCGCGCTGACCCTGCCGATCGACTGGCAGGACGAGGTCTTTTTGCCCTTCGACTGGTCCTATCTTGCCTTCGTCTATGACAACGAGGCGCTGGAGGAGGTGCCGTCGAGCTTCGAGGCGCTGGTCGAGGCCCCCGACGATCTGCGCATCGCCATCCAGGACCCGCGCAGCTCGGTCTCGGGCCTGTCGCTGGCGCTCTGGGCCGATGAGGTCTTTGGCGAGGAGGCCGAGGAGAAATGGGCCGCGCTCGCCCCCAAGATTACCACCGTCACGCCCGGCTGGTCGGAATCCTACGGCCTCTTCACCGAGGGCGAGGTCGACATGGTGCTGAGCTACACCACATCGCCCGCCTACCACGCGATCGCCGAAGAGGACGACACGGTGTCGGCGGCGATCTTCGATGAGGGGCATTACATGACGATCGAGCTGGCCGCGCAGCTCAAAGGGGCGGAAGAGCCCGAGCTTGCCGCGCAGTTCATGCAGTTCGTGGTCAGCCCCGAATTCCAGTCGCTGATCCCGACCTCGAACTGGTCCTACCCCTCGGCGCTGCCCAAGGCCGAATGGCCCGAAGGCTTCCAGTCGATCGCCCTGCCCAAGAATGCGATCTGGCTGGCCGAGGACGAGGCCGATGCGCGGCGCGAGGATGCGGTCGAGGCGTGGCGGCAGGGGCTGTCGCGATAACGCGCGGGATGCGGTGGCCCGGCGGCATCGCCGCCGGGCTGGTGCTGGCGCTGACGCTGGGCACGCTGGGCGCGGTCGCCTGGCGCGCGGGCTTCGCGCTGCGCCTCGGCCCCGCCGATTGGGCCGCGATCCGATTCACGATCTGGCAGGCCGCGCTCTCGGCGCTGGTGTCGGTCGTTCTGGCCATACCGGTTGCCCGCGCGCTGGCGCGGCAAAGGTTTCCGGGCCGCGCGGCGCTGGTGACGCTGCTGGGCGCGCCCTTCATCCTGCCGGTGATCGTCGCGGTGATCGGGCTCATCGGCGTGTTCGGGCGCGGCGGCATACTCAACGACGCGCTGGGCCTCGCGGGGCTCGGGCCGGTGTCGGTCTATGGCTGGCACGGGGTGGTGCTGGCGCATGTGTTCTTCAACCTGCCACTGGCGGTGCGGCTGATTTTGCAGGGCTGGCTGTCGATCCCGGCGGAGCGGTTCCGTCTTGCCGCCTCTCTCGGCGCGCCGGTCGGACGGCTTCTGGAGGGACCGATGCTGCGCGCCGTGGCACCGGGTGCCTTCGCGGTGATCTTTCTCATCTGCCTCACGAGCTTTGCCGTGGCGCTGACGCTGGGCGGCGGACCCAGGGCGACGACGGTGGAACTGGCGATCTACCAGGCCGTGCGGTTCGATTTCGATCTCGGGCGCGCGGCGATGCTGGCGGTGGTGCAGTTCGCACTTTGCGCGGCGGCGGCGCTGGGGCTGCGCGCGGCGGGCGCGCCCGAGGCGCTCGGCGCGGGGCTCGACCGGGTGGTCGAGCATCATGCGCCGGGCGGGCGCATGCTCGATGCGCTTTCGGTGACGCTGGCCGCGCTGTTTCTCATGGCGCCTCTGGCGATGATTCTGGCGCGCGGTCTGCCGGGGCTGGCGGATCTGCCGGGCGGGCTCTGGCCCGCGGCGGCGCGGTCGGTCGCCGTGGCGCTGGGGGCGACGGCGCTGACGCTGGCGATGGCGCTGGCCCTCGCGCTCAGGGGCGGGGCGCTGGCGCGGCTGTCGATGCTGCTGCCGCTCGCCGCTTCGGGGCTGGTGATGGGCACGGGGCTTTTCGTGCTGCTGCACCCGCTGGTTTCGCCGCGCGAGGTCGCGCTTCTCGTGACCATGCTGGTCAATGCGGTGATGGCGTTGCCCTTTGCGGCGCGGGTGATCGCGCCCGCCGTGGCGCAGGCTGAGGCCGGGCATGGACGGTTGGCCGACAGCCTCGGGCTGCACGGGCTGGCGCGGCTGCGCTGGCTGATCCTGCCGCGCATCCGCCGCCCCTTGGGCTTTGCCGCCGGGCTGACGGCGGCGCTGTCGATGGGCGATCTGGGCGTGATCGCGCTGTTCGCGGGGGACGGGCAGGCGACGTTGCCGCTTCTGATGGTGCGGCTGATGTCGGCCTACCGGATGGAGCAGGCGGCAGGCGTGGCGCTGGTGTTGCTGGCGATCAGCCTTGCGCTGTTCTGGATCTTCGACAGGGGAGGGCGGGTCGATGCTGCGGCTTGAGAAGCTGGAGATCCGGCAGGGCGATTTCGCGCTTGCGGCGGACTGGGTCCTGCCCGACGGCGCGGTCTGCGCGGTGATGGGGCCATCTGGCGGCGGCAAGTCGACGCTGCTCGCCGCGATCGCGGGGTTTCTCGCGCCCGATGCCGGGCGGGTGTCGTGGGACGGGCGCGAGCTGACCGCTCTGAGGCCCGCGCAAAGGCCGATCTCGATCCTGTTTCAGGACAACAACCTGTTTCCGCATCTGAGCATCGAGCGCAATCTCGCGCTCGGGATCGACCCGAAGGGGCGGCTCGATGCGGACAGGCGGACGCGAATCGCGCAGGTGCTGGAGCGGGTCGGGCTGCGGGGCATGGAAGCGCGCAGGCCCGCCGCGCTGTCGGGCGGGCAGCAAAGCCGCGCGGCGCTGGCCCGCGTGCTGCTGATGGACCGCCCGCTGGTGCTTCTCGACGAGCCCTTCGCCGCCTTGGGGCCGGGGCTTCGGATGGAGATGCTCGATCTGGCGCGCGCGGTGCTGGCGGGGGAGGGGCGCACGCTCCTGATGGTGAGCCACGACCCCGAGGATGCCGCGCGCATCGCCAGCGACATCGTGCTGGTCGATGCGGGCCGCGCCGAGCCGCCCGCGCCCGCCGCGCCGCTGCTGGCCGATCCGCCCCCCGCGCTCAGGGCCTACCTCGGGCGTTGAGGCATCACTGCGGGCGGCGGGATGGCCGCGACGGGGCGCCATGCGTATTTCAGGAAAGATGAATGGGGCGGTGCGCCAGCCATGGTGCCGCGACGCCCTCGTTCATCTTTCTCCAAATACGCAAATCCCCCGGCCCCGGCGAAGGTGCCACCCACGAAAAAGGGGCGCCCCTTTCGGAGCGCCCCTCTCGGGATCAAGCCCTGACGATCACTCGTCGCGCGGGCCGTATTTGGCGCGGTGCCAGATCCGCTTGTTGGTGAGGTAGAGCAGCACGGCGAGCAGGCCGAGGAACAGCACGCCGGTGAAGCCGGCCTGCTTGCGGGCCATCATCTTGGGCTCGGCGGTCCACATCATGAAGGCGGTGACGTCCTTGGCCTCTTCCTCGATGGTGGCCGGGTGGCCGTCCTCATAGACCACGTCGTCGCCCAGAAGCGGCGGCGGCATGGCGATCCAGGAGCCGGGCGCCATGTGGTGGCCGTCCTCGTCGATGCACTGCTCGGGATAGCCGCCGGCGCCGAAGGCGACGTTGTAGTAGCCCGGGAAGTCCTCGGGCGCGCAGGCCGGCGCCTCTTCGTAGCCGGTCAGCAGCGAGGCGATGTATTCCGGCCCGCCCATGCCCTTGAAGAGCTGGTTGAGGCCCGAGCCATAGGGGCCATGAAAGCCCGCGCGCGACTTGGCCATCAGCGACAGGTCGGGCGCTTCGGGCAGCGCGCTTTGCGGGAACTTGTCCGCCGGGGTGGCCGGGCGGTAATCGTCGAGATCTTCGTCGAAGGTCTCGAACTGCGCGGCATAGGCGCGGACCTGATCCTCGGGCAGGCCGGGGCCGCCCTCGTCATGCAGGTTGCGGTAGGAGACGTATTGCAGCCCGTGGCAGGCGGCGCAGACCTCGGTGTAGACCTGCAGGCCGCGCTGCAGCTGCATCTGGTCGAAGGCCCCGAAGGGACCCTCGTAGGGGAAGTCGTAATCCGTGATGAGGGTCTCGGATTCGGCGGCCATGGCGGTGCCGGCGAGGCCCATCGCCGCGACGGCGGCAAGCGTGACGGTTCTCAGCATGTGTCTTGCCTTTCTCACTCGGCCGGCTTGACGACGGTATGGGTGCCGCCGGTCTTGGGGTCGTAATGGGCGTTGAAGTCGTCCTCGATCGTCGCCGGCATCGGCAGCGGCTTCTCGATCACGCCCAGCAGCGGCAGGATCACCAGGAAGTAGCCGAACCAGTAGGCCGCGCCGATCAGCGAGATGTAGGGATAGATCCCTTCGGCGGGCATCGCGCCGCCCCACATCAGCACGAAGAAATCGACGACCAGCAGCGCGAACCACCACTTGAACATCGGGCGATACCGGCCCGAGCGCACCGAGGAGGTGTCGAGCCACGGCGCGAGCGCGATCACCGCGATGGCGCCGAACATGGCGATCACGCCGAAGAACTTCGCGTCGATGATGCCGAAGCTGATCCAGTTGGCGAACATCACGACCCAGACATCGGCGGTGAAGGCGCGCAGGATCGCGTAGAAGGGCAGGAAGTACCATTCGGGCACGATGTGCGCGGGCGTCGCCAGCGGGTTCGCCTCGATGTAGTTGTCGGGGTGGCCGAGATAGTTGGGCATGAAGCCGACGATGGCGAAGAAGATCATCAGCACGATCGCCAGCGCGAAGAGGTCCTTCATCACGAAGTAGGGCCAGAAGGGCAGGGTGTCGCGCTTGGCCTCTTCCTTCGAGCCGCGGCGCACCTCGACCCCGGTGGGGTTGTTGTTGCCGGTCGAGTGGAAGGCCCAGATGTGGACGATGGTCAGGCCCGCCAGGATGAAGGGCATCAGGTAATGCAGCGAGAAGAAGCGGTTGAGCGCGGGCTGGCCCACGGCCGAGGCGCCCAGCAGCCAGGTCTGGATCGCTTCGCCGACGAAGGGGATGGCGCCGAACAGGCCGGTGATCACGGCGGTGCCGTGGAACGACATCTGGCCCCAGGGCAGCACGTAGCCCATGAAGGCGGTGCCCATCATCAGCAGGTACATCAGGATGCCGATGATCCAGGTCACCTCGCGCGGCGACTTGTAGTTGCCGTAGTAGAGGCTGCGGAAGATGTGCGCATAGACCGCGACGAAGAACAGCGAGGCGCCGTTGGCGTGCAGGTAGCGCAGCATGAAGCCGCCATTCACGTCGCGCATGATCTTCTCGACGCTGGCGAAGGCCAGGTCGACATGCGGCGTGTAATGCATCACCAGCACGATGCCGGTGACGATCTGCAGCGCCAGGGTGAAGGTCAGGACGATGCCCCAGATCCACATCCAGTTGAGGTTCTTGGGCGTCGGGATCATCAGCGTGTCATAGAGCAGGCCGAGGACCGGCAGGCGGTTGTTGAGCCAGCGCTCGCCGCCTGTCTTGGGTTCGTAATGATCGTGCGGAATACCGGACATCAGAGGTCTCCTCAGCCGAGCTTGATGGTCGTCTCGTCGACGAATTCGGCGACGGGGATGGGCAGGTTGCGCGGCGCGGGGCCTTTGCGGATGCGGCCCGCCGTGTCGTAATGCGAGCCGTGGCAGGGGCAGAACCAGCCGCCGAAATCACCCTGCTCGCCCAGGGGCACGCAGCCCAGATGGGTGCAGATGCCCATCTGCACGAGCCATGTGCCGGTCTCGTCGAGCGCGCGGTTCTCGTCGGTGGCGAGCGCGGCGCCGGCGAGGTTCTCGTTCTGCGCCACCGGGTCGGGCAGCGTCTCGACGTCGACCTCGCGCGCGGCGGCGATCTCGGCCTCGGTGCGCGAGCGGATGAAGACCGGCTTGCCCTGCCACAGCACGGTGAGCTGGGTGCCCGGCTGGACGCCGGAGACGTCGACCCGGATCGAGGCCAGCGCCAGGACGTCGGCCGAGGGGTTCATCTGGTTGACCAGCGGCCAGACGGCGGCGCCGGCCACGACGGCCCCCGCCCCTGCGGTGGCATAGTAGAGAAAATCGCGGCGGGTGCCCTGATGATCGTCTGCGTGTGACACGGGGGGTGATCTCCGGTATGGCTGGGGCGGCGTCGCCCGGACGGCAAAAGACCGCGGGCCGTGACCCGCTTGGCGTTTTGGCGCTGTTTAGCCATCAATCCCGCGCCCGTCCAGCGGACAATAGCGCGCAGCCGGAGGCACGTAGGATGCGAAACCCGTGCCGACAAGGGGGCGAGGCGGCGCGCCGCGTTGCGCGAATGCGACAACGCCGAATTGAATTTCCGTGAGCTTGGAGTTCGACTCTTCAACGCCCAGATATCGGGTGATAATGGGCCCAGCCTGCCTGCGCCCTCCGCCACTATCTGCTCGAAAGCCCGTACCCGATGTTCCGCCTTGTCGCACCGCTGCTCCTGATCTTCGTTCCCGCCTTCGGCCAGGCCGAGGTCGAGCTGAGTTTCTATGGCGGCGTGCAGGAGGCACCGCATTCGAATGTCACGGTCGACCGGCCCGGCACGGCAAGCGATCGCGACTTCACCGCCGGCTGGGAGGGCAACTCCTTTGACGCGCCGCCGCATTACGGCCTGCGCGCGACCTGGTGGCGCGGCGACGATCTCGGCTTCGGCCTCGATTTCAACCACACCAAGGTCTATGCCGACGACGGGACCCTCGCCGATGAGGGGCTCGACACGCTGGAGTTCACCGACGGGCTGAACATCCTGACGCTGAACGCCTATCGCCGCTTCCCCGATGCCGCCTACGGGCTGACGCCCTATGTCGGCGGCGGCCTGGGCGTCGCGGTGCCGCGGGTCGAGTATGATGACGGGCTGGGGCGCACCGATGAATACCAGCTGACCGGACCGGCGGTGGCGCTGATGGCCGGGGCGAGCTACGAGGTGACCGACAGCGTTTCGGTCTTCGGCGAATACAAGGGCACCTATTCGCAGAACGAGGCCGATCTGGTCGGCGGCGGCACGCTTGAGTCGGACATCGTCACCAACGCGCTCAACCTCGGCGTCAGCTTCAACTTCTGAACCCTCAGCCGGCGGGCGGCGCGGTGGCGATCATGCTGTCGCGCGCGGCAAATCGGTCGGCCCATGCGGAGAGCTGCGGCCGCCCCGCGCGCCAGTCGCGCGTGCCGTGGCGCAGGTCGAGATAGCCGAGCGCGCAGGCCACGGCGATCTGGCCCATGTCGAGCTGCCCGCCCAGATGGCTGATCCAGCGATCCTCGATCGCGTCGAGCCCGCGCTCGACCTTACGCCATTGCCCCTCGATCCATCTGGGCGAACGCTCGCCCTCGGCGCGCAGGCGCAGCTCCAGCACCATCGCCAAGGCCGCATCCATGATCCCGTCGGCGGTGGCCTCGAGCGTCAGCACCTCCCAGATCCGGGTCTCGGGATAGAGCCGCCCGCCCGCGCGCGCATCGAGATAGCGGGTGATGACGCGGCTGTCATAGAGCGCGGGGCCATCATCGCGCACCAGCGCCGGGATCTTGCCCAGGGGGTTGGCATGGATCACGTCGACCGGGTCGCCGAACGGATCGGTCGCGGCGGCGATCTCGGTGACCGCATCGGCCTGCCCGGTCTCGTGCAGCACGATGCGGACCTTGCGGGCAAAGGGCGAGGCGGGGGAGGTGAGAAGTTTCATGTGGAACGCTCCGGCTGGCTTCGCGCAGTCAAGCAGCGCCATCCGCCTCGCACAAGGGCGTCTCCCCCGGTTCATCTTTCCTGAAATACGCATGGCGCCCGGCCTGCAAGCCGCGCGCGGGTCGTTATGGGGTGCCATGCGTATTTGAAGAAAGATGAACCGAAAGGCGCGCTCAGGCGATCAGCCGCGCGCCCGACACGCCGGTGATCATGGCCTCGACGATCCGCCCCTCGGGCTGGTCGGCGGCGAAATCCACCTCGGCGAAATGCTCGGTCCGGCCCATGCGGGGGCTTTCCATCAGCACGCGGTGGCCGCGCCCCACCTGCGCCGCGAGATGCGCCTGCGCCGCAGCCTCGCCCGCCGCCCGCAGCCTTGCGGCGCGCGCCTTGATGTCGCGCCCGTTCACCTGCGGCATCCTTGCCGCCGGGGTGCCGGGGCGGGGCGAGTAGGGAAAGACATGCAGCCATGTCAGCCCGCACTCCTCGACCAGCTTCAGCGAATTGTCGAACATCGCCTCGGTTTCGGTCGGAAAGCCCGCGATGATGTCGGCGCCGAAGGTCATGTCGGGCCGCAGGCGGCGCGCCTCCTGCGCGAAGGCGATGGCGTCGTCGCGCAGATGGCGGCGCTTCATCCGCTTGAGGATCAGGTCGTCGCCATGCTGCAGGCTCAGATGCAGATGCGGCATCAGGCGCGGCTCGGTGGCGATGGCCTGCATCAGGTTTTCGTCCACCTCGATCGAATCGATCGAGGAGATGCGCAGGCGGGGCAGGTCGGGGATGAGCTTGAGGATGCGCATCACCAGATCGCCTAGCCGCGGGGCGGCGGGCAGGTCGGCCCCCCACGAGGTCAGGTCGACGCCGGTCAGCACCACCTCTTCGTAGCCGCGATCCACCAGCCGCCTGATCTGCTCGACCACGACGCCCGCGGGCACCGAGCGCGAATTGCCCCGGCCGTAAGGGATGATGCAGAAGGTACAGCGGTGATCGCAGCCGTTCTGCACCTGCACATAGGCGCGGCTGCGGCTGCCGAAGCCGTCGATCAGGTGGCCCGCGGTCTCGGTGACGGACATGATGTCGTCGACCTGCACGGGCTCGGTCGCGCCGATCAAGTCGGGCGCCATGCCCTTCCACGTCTCGGGCTGCATCTTCTCGGTGTTGCCGATCACCATGTCGACCTCGGCCATCTCCGAGAACCGCTCGGGCTCGGTCTGCGCGGCGCATCCCGTCACGATGATCTTCGCGGTCGGGTTCTCGCGCCGCAGGCGGCGGATCTCCTGTCCCGCCTTGCGCACCGCCTCGGCGGTGACGGCGCAGGTGTTCACCACCACCGCGTCCTCGACGCCCGCCCGCGCGGCGAGATCCTTCATCGCCTCGGTCTCGTAGGCGTTGAGCCGGCAGCCCATCGTGGCAAAAATCGGGGCCTTGTTCGATTCGGGGCGATCCATCAGAGCCTCCAGACTCCGTCGAAGACATGCGCGACGGGCCCGGTCATCCAGACCCCGTCCTCGCGCCAGTCGATGTGAAGCGTGCCGCCATCGAGATCGATGGTGACGGCGCGCGAGGTGAGCCCGCGCCGCGCGGCGGCGACGGCCACGGCGCAGGACGAGGAGCCCGAGGCCAGCGTCAGCCCCGCCCCGCGCTCCCAGACCCGCATGCGGATCCGGTCGGGGCCGGTGATCTGCGCCACCTGCACATTGGTGCGTTCGGGGTAGAGCGGGTGATGCTCATGCGCGGGGCCGAAGGCGTCGAGATCGACGGCCTCGGCATCGTCGACGAAGAAGCTGCAATGCGGGTTGCCCATGCCGGTGGCGGTGGGCGCGCCCTCGATCGGCAGCTCCAGCGTGTCCATCTCGCGCGCCAGCGGGATCTCGTCCCAGCGGGTCTGCGGCTGGCCCATGTTGACCGCCACCAGCCCCTCGCCCGCATCGCGCGCGGCAAGGCGGCCGCGCTCGGTGGTGATGTCGAGCGCGGGCTTGCCGGTGCGCGCCATCTCCCAGGCCGCGATGCAGCGCGTGGCGTTGCCGCAGGCGGCCGAGGTCGAGCCGTCGGCATTCCAGAAGACGAGGTGCAGATCGGCCCCCTCACCCGCATGGATCACCGCCAGCTGATCGAAGCCGACGCCGCGATGCCGGTCGGCGATGGCGCGCGCGAGATCGGGCGTCATCGCGGGCAGCTCGCGGCGCGCGTCGATGACGACGAAATCATTGCCGAGGCCGTGCATCTTCATGAACGGCAGGCCGGGGAGGGGGCTGTTGTCCTGCATGGCGGGGCCAATAGCAAAGCCCGCGAAGTTTATCCAGAAAAAGAGTAAATTTGCGGTTGACCCCCCCCGCCGCTAACCGTAGATAGCCGCCCAGTGGGCCGTTAGCTCAGTTGGTAGAGCAACTGACTTTTAATCAGTGGGTCGCAGGTTCGAATCCTGCACGGCTCACCACTGATCACTCCAGGATCATCGATCGCGGACGGGGCGGGAGCGCATGCCTTCCCCAACCGCGACATGACCGCGCCGCCTGCCTCGGCATGGCGGTGCCGCGTCATGGCGCAAGCCCGGGGCGAGGGCGCAGAGACGCGCTCTAGACGTTCGGAAAGCGCAGGCTCACCACCGTCCCGCCGGGGCCGCTCTCGATCACCGGATCACCGCCGAGCTGCGTGGCGAAGGCCCGGACCAGCTTCTGCCCGATGCCGCTGTCGCTGCGCGGCTGCGGATCGAGCCCGTGGCCGTCATCGCGCACCTCGAGCCGCAGCCCGCCCGTCTCGTCATGATCGAGCGTCACCGTCACGGTGCCGGGCGCATCCGGGCCGAAGGCGTATTTCAGGCTGTTGGTGACAAGCTCGTTGACGATGAGACCCAGCGGCACCGCGATCCGGGTCGACAGCCGCATCGGCGTGATCCGCGCCTCGATGCGGATGTCCTCGCGCCCGATCGATGCGGCGAGACCATCGGTGATCTGGTCGAGGTAATCGCGCGTGCAGACGCTGTCGGTCGAGCCGGAGGCGTTCAGCCTGCGATAGAGATTGGCGACGGCCTGCACTCGCGCATGGATGCGCCGCAGCGCCTGGCGACCCTCGCCCTCTTCGCGGGCGCGCGATTCCATCGCGATGATCGAGGAAATGGTGCCGAGGCTGTTCATCACGCGGTGATTGAGCTCGGCCAGCAGGTGCTGCGCCTCGGCCAGCGCCGCCTCGCGCTCGGCCTCGACGCGCGTGGTCTCGGTGATGTCGCGAAACTGGATGGCAAAGCGGCCATAAGGCTCGATCGGGGCGGCGTAGACGTCGAAATGCCGGCCCATCGCCTCGGAGGATTGCTGAAACCGCTGCGATTGCCCCTCGAGGGCGATCCGGCCATAGGTCTCGATCCAGACATGCTCCAGATCCGGCACCATTTCGAGCGCGGTGCGCCCGCGCGCGCCATGCAGGCCGGTCATTTCCTCGAATTGCGGGTTCATCTGGAGGAATCGGTAATCGACCGGACGCCCCTCGGCATCGGTGATGATCTCGCAAATGCAAAAGCCGTCATCCAGAAAGCCAATGAACGTGTCGACTTCCTGCGGCGTCAGGTGCAGCGGCATCTTGGTCAAGCCTGCATCTCCCTCGTCCCGAGGTCGCATTCCCCAATGTGACCTGTGGATAACAGGCTAAGGTAGAATCGCCTCGCTGCGAAGCCCGGATCGGCCCGATGCGCGCCATGTCCGATCCCGTACACCCCGCCCGGAGCGGCCGGTTCAGCTGCGCTGCAGCGTGTCGCCCCGCGCGATCAGCGGCGTCAGCTCGACCCGCTCGCCGCCGCCCTCGGCCGGGTTGGCGCAGCGCGCGGCGATGATCCGTGCCGCCTCGCGGCCGATCTCGCGGCGACAGGCATCCATCGTGGCAAGCTGGCAGGGCAGCCCGTCGAGAAGCTCGACCCCGTTGAACCCGGCGATCCCGATCTGCCCGGGGATGTCGATCCCCCGTTCGAGCAGCCACAGCAGCCCGCCCGCGGCGATCATGTCGTTGGAGTAGTAGAGAAAATCGAGATCGGGCGTGCGCGACAGGATCGCCTCGGTCATCTCGCGCCCCTTCTTGAGCGCCGAGCCGCCCGAATAGAACTCCTGATCCGCGATCTCGACACCGGCGCGGGCGAGGTGGCGGGTGAAGCCCTCGAAGCGTTTGCGCGCCCGGTGGTCGGCCGGCATCTTGGTGCCGAGAAAGCCGATCCGGCGATAGCCCTCGCGCAGGATCGCCTCGGCCATCTCGCGCCCGGCCCGGCGGTGGCTGATGCCGACGCAGGCGTCGATCGGCGCGCCGTCGCTGTCCATGATCTCGACCACCGGGATCTCGGCGCGCATCAGCATAGCCCGGCTCGCCTCGTTGTGCTCGAGCCCGGCGATGATCACCCCCGAAGGGCGCCATGACAGCATCTCGAACAGCACCCGCTCCTCGGTGTCGGGCCGATAATCGGTGACGCCGAACACCGGCTGCAGCCCGGTGCCCGCCAGCGTCTCGGAAATGCCCGAGAGCACCTCGGGGAATACCATGTTGCCCAGGGAGGGGATGATCACCGCCACGAGGTTCACCCGGCTCGAGGCCAGCGAACCGGCGATGCGGTTGGGCACGTAGCCGAGCTTCTTGGCCGCGGCGCGCACCTTGGCGCGGGTGGCCTCGCTCACATCGCCCTTGTTGCGCAGCACCCGGCTCACGGTCATCTCGCTGACCCCGGACGCTTCGGAGACATCGCGCAGGGTCAGGGGGCGGCGGGGGGGTATGGTCATGGGTGGTGTCCGCGAATGTCAGGCATGCCCGAGCTATAGGCCGCGCCGCCCGGCTTGTCCAAGCGGCGTTGAGGGATGGGCCTCGCGGGCCGGGGCTTCGAGGGGCAGGGTGGCAAGGGGTCGGGCGTTGACGGGCCGGGCAAAGCGGGGCATGGAGAAGGGACGCGGCTCCGTGGCTCAACTGGATAGAGCAGCCCCCTCCTAAGCGGAGGGTCCGGGGCCGAAAGAAGATGGAGAGACATACGCTTAGGAAAAAGGCAGCCTTGCGCGAACCGTGTTCCGAACCGTATGAAGGTGAAAATTAGGCCCCGTGGCTCAACTGGATAGAGCAATCCCCTCCTAAGGGATAGGTTGCAGGTTCAAGTCCTGCCGGGGTCACCATCTTCTTCTTGATTTAACTCGATGTTTTGTGCGCGAACCGTGTTCCTCTGGGCTGCGAACCGTCGCCCAGAAAGGCCGAAGCGGGCGATGTTTCCACCGCCCGCTCCAAATTTCTATCGCGTCAACCCGGGCTCACTCAGGAACCAAGATCGGCCAGGCGCGCAGGCCAAACGCTTTCGCGTAGAGGCGCTGCCCGGTCTTCGGACACGTGCGCCACGGGCGGAACACGTACCGATAACCCGGCGGAGGAGGTGTGTGCTTCTTAGCCATTCCCTCGTTCTCCTTCGGGGCGTATCTTGCCATTTGACCCGAAAAGCGCTATATCGGCCCTTGCAACGGAAGCTGATTTGCGTTTTCGGGAGGCTCTGCATCGTCAAGCCCCTGATGCACGATTCAGAATTTCACTTGGAGGCTCGGGCGCCAACCTGAGCCTTCTTGCGTTAAAGCCTCCCATTCTTTCGAAGGTAACGGAGGCGGTGGTGGGCGGCGTCCCAAGAGACGCCGAACCGTTCTACAAGGTCTTGTTCCCGATCTGAGGCGTAGATGAAGCTCTGAGGCATCAGGAACTGGGCGGCAAACTGGTTCGCCTGGGGTTCCGCAAGGCAATACGGCTTAGTGCCGTCGCCTCGTTTCGCCCGGGCGAGTGGCACATTCGTATGTAGGTGCCAGTGCCCGAGCTCATGCGCGGCTGTGAAGCGTGCCCGTCCTTCCCCGGCACAAGCCTTTTCGTACACGTCCTCGCGCAGCATGATGAACTTTCCGGTGGGGCAGGTGTACCCTTCGGCACGTCCCATCTCGTGGTGTGATCCCACGTCGAAACGTACTAGGTTGAGCTGGAGGTCAAGGACCTGTTCGATCAGCTCGATTACGGGGACCTCGGGAAAGGCGTGTAGCCCGAATTGTTGGCGAAAGCTGTCAGCCCTGCTGCCGATGGCAGGCCAGCTCAGGGGCGGCACCTTGTAATCGTCCGTACTACTCATTTGGCGTCCTTCTTGTTGAGGATTTGGAAGATGCTCTTGAGTTCGTCGTCGGACAGGCTGTCCATGCGTCGTGCCATTAGCCCGGCAGTGTCGCGGGCCAGTGGGCTATCCGCCTCAATGGTGAAGGCTTTCCGAGATCGGTCGGCTGCCCGGCGCATCACATCGGCAGCCTCCCCGGCAAGACGGTAGGCTTTGATAACAATTTCTTCAAAGCCCGAGGGCGGGCTTTTTGTACCGCGCTCAACGGCGGAAATGAAAGCAGAGGACCTTTCAAGGCGCTGCGACATGTCAAGCAGACGCTCGTCCTCATCAATTCGCAGTTTCCGCAGCTCCTTTCCAATTTCTGTGGTCATGGTCGTGGCTCCTCACGGGTGGGTCTTTAGCAATATGCGGTCGCAGGCTTAATCTGTCAACCACCAAGGTTAATTTTTTGATCCAGACAGGATTATCCTCTGTGCCGCTGCGGTGTTGCGCAATCTGGGCCCAAAGGCAACTACAAATCGTGATTGACGCAAAGGGGAGGTAGTGCTCCAATACGCTTGCTGTTGGCGAAGCTGGGTTAGCATGTCCGGTTTCGTAAGTGGTTCCGCCCAAAGAGACGTGATCCCGCCGACCTGCCTGATCGCAACCCCGGTTGCGCTGGCTGTCGGCTGTCTGTGCGCCCGCGTGGCCCGATCCGTCTGCCAGCGCTCCGAACCAAGGAGTGAATGGAATGGACGATATTGAATACAACAAGCTCACGGCTGAGGACCGCGCGGCCATCCGCAAGCAGATGTGGGACCTCCAACAGCTTTCCACCGAATGGGAACTTGACTGCCTCGGACTTCAGAGCCTGATGCGCCATTTCGGGGCGTTGATCGCACGAGAGGTGGAGGTAGGTCTCGTTGTGTCGCCGCGTGACCAGCATTTGTACCCGGTCATCTTGGGTGCCGTCGCCAAGTGGGCGGAGGAACTGTCTATGGAGTATTCCGAGCCGGAGGAACGCGCGGCGGCAGAGGTGCTTGAAGTCGTCAAGCACGCCGCCGTCCATGCGCGCAACGTCATTGAGGCGTTCGAGCAAAAGCGCGCATCCTGACACCACCCCGAAAAGGTCACGCCGGACCCATCCGGCGCGTCCCACAGGGCAAGGCGCTTCCGGTCACCTGGAGCGCCACCCTCTGGACGGTCCGTTTCGGGGTTCGGTGGCCGTTACTGGTGGTTACGTCGCATCTCGCGGCTGGCAGAGAGCTGATTTAATGATATAAGGCGAGTTGTTGCGAACTCAGCTGAGATAAACATGACGCCAATTCAGCGCAAGGCCATCAGCCAAGCCAATGATGCAAATGACGCGGCATCACTTGCCTACGAGAGAATGCTTGTTGCCAAAAGCTTCGATGAATACCGATCCAACTGGTCAGCCTTCCTTGATTACAGCGCAAAGGTTTTCGAGAAAATCAAGAATGGAGCTATGGCAGACCAGAGAACTAAATCTTTTTGGGGTTCTGAAAGGAAAATGCGGAAAGAGGATCCGCTACTACAGTGGCTCCATCAGGCAAGGAATGTCGAGCAGCACGGGCTCCAACGAACGATCGAACACGTGCCTGGAAGAGCGTTCGGCCGCCTAGAGCGGGGAGATGTGATCAGATCGAAGACAACAAGCCGTGTGCGCATTGGTGACGTGAAGATCGAAGCAGATGCGCTGGATTTAAGTCAAATACCTGAAAAGCGTCTTACCATAGTGCCGTCGACCGCAAAATTACTTACTGTGACTGACGACCGCTTTGGCGATTCATTTGACCCTCCAACGCAGCACTTAGGTCGCACCATTCACCCCTTGGCACCAACTGCTTGTGTAGCCATGATTAAGTACCATAAGGGGCTAATTTGGCGTGCGTTTCAATCGTTTTCCCAAGCTTCGTGATATTGCATCACATCTGGCAGCAATTCTTCGACGATTTGCTCGATAGGTTGGCCAAAGAGATTTCGGCGGAGTGCGGAAACTCCGACCTTAATCATTTCCTTGGTTGGATGCTCTGAGAAGGTTCTCTCGCGTTGTTCAGTCATTTTAGGTTCATCTTTTCCAACTGATATCAATGAATACTGCACCTTGGGAGGCGGAGCCATCCGAGGTCCGTGGTTGCGCAGAACCAGCCGAAGGCCCGGATCACGTCCCGGGAGTGGCGCTGGATCAGGTGCGGCGGGGCGTCCTCCGGGTTGCGCACAGCGTCCACCCACGTCTCGCGGGTCTGGCTGTCGTGGCGCATGGAGAGCATCCCCACGAGCGCGCCCAAGGTGGCGCGGGGCACCCCGTAGAGCCGGGCGAACCGGCACACATCAGGCGGGGTCGGCCATCGGTCGGGGTTCGCCCCCTCTGCCCAAGTAAGCAGCGCCATGTGGGCGCGCTGGACCCGGCGGGGGAACAGGTCAGGGTATGCGGCGGCTATGGTTTCGGGGTTCATCACGCCCCCCGAG
>NZ_KZ304966.1 GCF_002723615.1 Limimaricola cinnabarinus | reverse complement strand
GGTGCTGCCGGGGCCGGGCGCGCGGAAAGCGCGGCGGCGCGGGCCTCGAGCCGGGCCCCGGCCTCGGCCGAGACGCGGCTGTCTTGCGCCGCGGCATCGGCGCGCGCCAGTAGCGGCTGCAGCGGGATCAGCCGCGGCGCGGGGCCCGCGCGCTCGGAGGCGGGGATGCGGGCGTCGATCTGGGGAAACTGGGTGCATCCCGCCAGCAGAAGGAGGAGCGCGGCGCGGGACAGGAGAGGGGGCATCTGGGGTCCGGGGCTTGGGTGACGCCGTTCTAGCCCGGGGCGGGGGCGCCGGACAAGGCGCGAGCCGCAGCGGCCGCCCCCCGCCCCGCGAGAGGGGTGACGGGGCGGCGGCACCGGGCTATGCCCGGACCCGAAGGCAGCGGGGGGATGGCAGGCATGAGGATCGAGTTGCGGGCGGCGCAGGCGCGCCGGGCGATGGCCGTCGGCGTGCTCTACGGCTTTGGGGGGGTGGCGGTCTATACCGCGCTGGCGGATGTGCCGGGGCTCTTGTGGTCGGTGGCGCTGCTGGCGCTGGGTCTGGGCGGCATGGCGGCGGGCGAGATGCTGCGCCGGGCCACGCGACGGGCGCTGTGCCTCGACGAGACCGGGCTGGTCGACAGCGCGGGCCGGGTGCTCGCGCGCTGGGACGACATCGTCGGCATCGAGCGGAGCAGCTTCTCGCTGCGCCCGTCCAACGGCTTCACCCTGCGGCTGGCCCGGCCCGGCGCGCGCGCCTGGCAGCCGGGCATGTGGTGGCGGCTCGGCCACCGCTTGGGCGTCGGCGGCGTCACCCCGGCGCGCGAAACCCGCGCCATGGCCGAGGCGATCGAGCTTCGGCTCGCCGACAGGGCCGCGCCGATCCCCTAGCAGATCGCCGTGGCCGGACCGGCGAGCGCGTTGATGTTGGAGCACAGCTGCCCGGCAAAGCGCGGCCGGGTCACCGCCGCCTCTTCGAAGGTGAAGGGCGCGAGGCCGACATCGAAGAGCGGCGTGTAGTCGATCCAGCTTTCGACCAGCGTGACGATCTCGCCCTCGGGGATCTCGGGCAGCCGGTCGCGCATCCCTTGCAGCGCGCGGTTGTCGAGCAGCTCGAGCCCGATGCCGGTCGGAATCGACCAGCGGACCTCGTACCGATCGCGCAGCGGGTCGAAGCCGATCACGCTGACCCGGAGCCGGCTCGGCCGGCCGTTCACCAGAAAATCCTGCAAGGTCTTGAGGCTGAGCAGGTAGTCGGGGGTCACGTAGCCGGTCTCGCGGCTCAGCGCGTCGCCGATGGTATAGGCCGCGCGCGCATTCACCGCCTTGGTGCGGTAGGCATCGAAGAAAACCCATGTCGCGGTGAAGCACCACAAGAGCAGCGGCAGCATGATCACCAGCTCGACGATCATCGCGCCGCCCTGGTGGCGGCGCAGCCGGCGCGCCAGCCCGGCGAGGTATCGCTGCGGCGCGCTCATGGCTCGATCACGAAGGCGCTGGAGGAGACGAGCGCATAGGCGCCCTCCGACTGGCGCGGCAGCGTCGCGCCGAGGCCCGAGGTCGGGAAATAGGGGTCGAACAGCGAGCAGGCGCGCAGCAGCATCAGCTGGTTCTGGACCCCGGCGGTGAAGCGGCGCAGCGGGATCGTGTCGTCGGCGCGGTCGACGCAATCGGCCGTGCCCGGCGGCGCGACCCAGGCGCGCGGATCGAGCGGCATCATCTCGAGCCGCAGGTCGCGGGGGCAATCGGGCAGGATCAGCGCATGGTCGCAGATCGCCGCGCTGACGGTGTCATGCGTCACCGGAACGAGATTGCCCAGCCGCACGTCGCGCACCGTCAGCTCGATCCCGCGATCGAGCATCACCTGCCGCAAGGTCACCATGCCCAGCTCGAAGCTCGACATGATCAGCAGCAGCAGCAGCGGCATGATCATCACGAACTCGACCGAGGCCGAGCCGTCGCGGGCCCGCGACAGGCGCGAGAGGAGGGCGGCGAGGGCGCTCATTGCACCAGCCTCAGCGCCTTGATCTGGGTCGCGATCGAGGTGAAGGCCGAGCTGATCTGCAGCCCCTCGACGCGGTAGAAATGCGAGGGCGAGGAGGCGCAATCGGCCATGGCCTCGACCGCGCCGTGCTGGTCGATCTCGAAGCCGATGGTGAAGATGACGACGCCCTGCGCCCGCGCGGCGGCGCAGATCTGGCTCAGCCGGCGGTTCTTCTCGTCGATCTCCTCGTGCTCGATGATCGAGGTCCATTGGGTCCAGGCCTCCCTCCGCTTCCACCAGGAGCCGTGCTGCTGCACCCGCAGGTGATAGGCGTGCTGGCGCACGCTCATCCGGGAAAAGAGATCCGACCAGCTCAGCCGGGTGCCGCCACGCGGCAGCGCGTCCAGCCAGTCGCGCGTCTTGGCACGGAAATAGGTGTTGCGATCGATCTTCACGACATATTCGTCGGAGCCGTAGAGCCAGACATCCGAGGGCGTGTCGCCGTTATAGGGCGGCTTGATGCGGAAATCATAGGTGTTCGCCCCGTCGGTCATCACCACCAGGACCTTCATGCCCACGGGGCTGTCGAAATCGCGCGGCCAGCCGGAAAGGTTGGGGTCGACCTTGCGGCGATCGATCATGTTGCTCAGCGCCCGGCCGGCCGTGGGATCGAGCAGCGCCGTGCCCAGGTTCACCCCCATCTCGATCGAGGTCCAGCCCCGGGCGGTGAGCGCGTTGATCCGGCGCTTGAGGGTCCGTCTGTCGTTGGACCAGGCCAGGACCTCGAAGTCCGACGTGTCGCGGCAATTCGGGGTATCCGCGCTCATCTGCGAATAGTTGCCGATCCAGTTTTCCGAAGCGGTGGGGGAGAACCCCTCGACGTCGAAATGCCCGGCCTGGACCGGCCTGCCGGTCGAGACGCGGGTGGTGGCATAGGCGCTTGCCGGCACGTCGAGGCAATAGCTGCGATCATGCGAGGTCACGACACCGGCCGCCGCGGCGAGGTCGGCGCCGATATTGACCTGGGTCGAATAGGGCACCAGCGAGATCGCGATATGCTCGGGCTCGACGTTCTCGAACATGGTGTCGATGAATTCCTTGCCCGCGGTCTTGAGGCGGGGAAGGCGGTGGTTGTCATTCATCGAGCCCGAGACGTCGAGCACGAGGCCGATCTCGACATCCGAGACCGATTCGGTGGCCGAGCCGACGGCCGGGGCGTCGAAGCTGTCGATGCCGATGATCCGCAGGAAGCTGGTGGAGACGGGCAGGCTGGCGCTGGCGCGCACCGTGCGCGCATTCAGCGCGTCGGTCACCGTGACCCGTGGCAGATCGGCCGGGTAGCCGGCCTTGGCGAAATAGTCGCGCACCACCGCCTCGGGGTCGCGCGTCTGCTGCAAATCTGCCGCCGCCAGCACCGCCCGGTCGAGCGTGGATTGCAGGTCGACGCGCCGGGCTTCGGTGCGCATGGTGTCGATCCCCAGGCCCCCGAGCGCGAGCATGATCACGAAGGCGAAGAGCGAGAAGATGACGATCGAGCCATCCTCGTTGCGTCCGATGCCGGACGGGGCGTGGGGCGGAGAAGGCGGGGTCTCTGACATGGCGGGGCTTTCTGGAACCTTCGGCCAGCAAAACACGGCGCCATGGCCAAACTGCGGCCTGCCTTGGGCCGATTGTGCCTTCCGTGGCGCAATAGAGGCATGAGAAGGTCGATATTGTCCCGCAAGAGCCTAGGATCGGGCGAGGACCGCCGGGCCGCACCGGCCGCATAAGGAGAATTGCCGCGATGACCGAGCACCAACCACAACCCGAACCGGGATTTCGCGATTCCGTCGACATGATGTTCAACCGCGCCGTGACGCTGATGGACCTGTCGCCGGGGCTCGAAGAGAAGATCCGGGTCTGCAACGCCACCTATACCGTGCGCTTCGGCGTGCGCCTGCGCGGCCAGCTTCACACCTTCACCGGCTATCGCTCGGTGCATTCCGAGCACATGGAGCCGGTGAAGGGCGGCATCCGCTACGCGCCTTCGGTGCACCAGGAGGAGGTCGAGGCGCTGGCGGCGCTGATGACCTACAAATGCGCGCTGGTGGAGGTGCCCTATGGCGGCTCCAAGGGCGGCCTCAGGATCGACCCGCGCGACTGGGACGAGCACGAGCTCGAACAGATCACCCGGCGATTCGCCTATGAGCTGGCCAAGCGCGACCTGATCAGCCCCTCCCAGAACGTGCCCGCCCCCGACATGGGCACCGGCGAGCGCGAAATGGCCTGGATCGCCGACCAATACGCGCGGATGAACACCACCGACATCAACTCGCGCGCCTGCGTCACCGGCAAGCCGCTCAATGCCGGCGGCATCCATGGCCGGGTCGAGGCGACGGGGCGGGGCGTGCAATACGCGCTGCGCGAGTTCTTCCGCCACCCCGAGGACGTCGCCAAGGCCGGGCTGTCGGGCAAGCTCGAGGGCAAGCGCATCATCGTGCAGGGCCTCGGCAATGTCGGCTACCACGCCGCCAAGTTCCTCTCCGAGGAGGACGGCGCGAAGATCACCGCGATCATCGAGCGCGACGGCGCGATCACCGACGAGAACGGGCTCGATGTCGAGGCGGTGTACCAGTGGATCGCCAAGCATGGCGGCGTCTCCGACTTTCCGCACGCCACCCATCACGAGGATGGCGCGAAGCTGCTCGAAGCCGAATGCGACATCCTGATCCCGGCGGCGCTCGAAAGCACGATCAACCTCTCCAATGCCGAGCGGATCAGCGCGCCGCTGATCATCGAGGCCGCCAACGGCCCGGTCACGGCGGGCGCCGACGAGATCCTGCGCGACAAGGGCTGCGTGATCATTCCCGACATGTATGCCAACGCCGGCGGCGTGACGGTCTCCTACTTCGAATGGGTCAAGAACCTCAGCCATATCCGCTTTGGCCGGATGGAGCGCCGCGCCGACGAGGCGCGCGCGCAGCTCATCGTCGACGAGCTGGAGCGGCTCTCGGCCGATGAGGGGCTGGGCTGGAGCCTCTCCAAGAACTTCAAGGAGCGCTATCTCAAGGGCGATGACGAGCTGGAGCTGGTGCGCTCGGGGCTCGATGACACGATGCGCACGGCCTACCAGGCGATGCGCGAGATCTGGCACAACCGCGACGACGTGCCCGACCTGCGCACCGCCGCCTATCTCGTGGCGATCGGCCGGGTGGCGCTGAGCTACCGCTCCAAGGGCCTCTGAGGGCAAAGGCGGGGTCATGGACTGGATGGCCCCGCTCGACGGCTATTGCGAAAGGCTCGGCCCCGGATTGTGGGCCGAGCCGCTCAATTTACTCTCCAATGCGGCCTTCCTCGTTGCCGCGATCTGGTGCTGGCGGCGCGCGCGCGGGCTTTGGCTGCCGCGCGCGCTTTCGGTGATCCTGTTCACCATCGGCATCGGCAGCGGGCTGTTCCACTCGGTCGCCACCCATTGGGCGATGCTGGCCGACGTGATCCCGATCGGCCTTTTCATCCTCGCCTATGTCCATGCCGCCAACCGGGTGTTCTGGCGCTGGCGCGCCTGGGCCGCCGCGCTGGGCGCCGCGGGTTTCGTGCCATGGGCGATGGCGCTCACCCCGGTCTTCGCGGCGCTGCCCTTCTTTGCCGTCTCGGCCTTCTACTGGCCGGTGCCGCTCCTGATCGCGCTTTATGCCGCGCTGTTGTGGCGGCGCTGGCCGATGGTGGGGCGGGGGCTGGCGCTGGGCGCGGGGCTGTTGTGCCTGTCGCTGGCCTTCCGCTCGATCGACGAGACGCTCTGCGCGCGCCTGCCCATCGGCACGCATTTCATGTGGCACATCCTCAACGCTGCGATGCTGGGCCTCATGATCGAGCTGATCCGCCGGGCGCTGCTTGCGGGACCGCCCCGGGGCGGCTAAAGCCGGGATCGACCAGACAGGAGAGCCCCATGTCGATCGACACCGACACCGCCCGGCGGGTGGCCAAGCTGGCCCGCATCCGGGTCGAGGACGAGGCGCTGCCCGCGCTCGCCTCCGAATTCAACACCATCCTCGGCTTCATCGAGCAGCTGCAGGAGGTGGATGTCGAGGGCGTCGAGCCGATGACCGGCGTCACGCCGATGCATCTCAAGCGCCGCGAGGACGTGGTGACCGATGGCAGCCAGCCCGAGAAGGTGCTCGCCAACGCGCCCGACGCGCGCGAGGGCTTCTTCGCGGTGCCGAAGGTCGTGGAATAAGGGGCCGAGCGATGACCGAACTGACCAAGCTGACCATCGCGGGCGCCCGCGACGCGCTGCGCCGCGGCGAGATCACCTCCACCGAGCTGACCGACGCGCTCAACGCCGCCGTCGACGGGGGCGACAAGCTCAACGCCTATGCCCACAAGACGCCCGAGATCGCGGCCCGCCAGGCCGAGGCCGCCGATGCGCGCCTCAAGGCCGGCGACGCGCCCGATCTGTGCGGCATCCCGCTCGGGATCAAGGACCTGTTCTGCACCGAAGGCACGGCGAGCCAGGCGGCGAGCCGCATCCTCGACGGCTTCAAACCGCAATACGAATCCACCGTCACCACCCAGCTCTTCCGCGACGGCGCGGTGATGCTCGGCAAGCTCAACATGGACGAGTTCGCCATGGGCTCGTCGAACGAGACCTCGGCTTACGGTGCTGCGGTGAACCCGTGGCGCGGCGAGGACGGCGTCGACCTGACGCCCGGCGGCTCCTCGGGCGGCTCGGCCGCCGCCGTGGCGGCCGATCTCTGCCTCGGCGCCACCGGCACCGACACCGGCGGCTCGATCCGCCAGCCTGCCGCCTTCACCGGCATCACCGGCATCAAGCCGACCTATGGCCGCTGCTCGCGCTTCGGCATCATCGCCTTCGCCTCCTCGCTCGATCAGGCCGGGCCGATGACCCGCGACGTGCGCGACGCGGCGATCATGCTGCGCGCCATGTCGGGGCATGACCCCAAGGATTCGACCTCCGCCGACATCGCGGTCCCCGATTTCGAGGCGATGCTGACCGGCGACATCCGCGGCAAGGTGATCGGCATCCCGCGCGAATACCATGTCGACGGCATGCCCGGCGAGATCGAGGCGCTCTGGACCCGCGGCACCGAGATGCTGCGCGACGCCGGCGCGCTCATTCGCGACATCTCGCTGCCGCACACCAAGTATGCGCTGCCCGCCTATTACGTGATCGCGCCCGCCGAGGCCTCGTCGAACCTCGCCCGCTATGACGGCGTGCGCTTTGGCCACCGCGCCAAGCTGGCGCAGGGCGACGGCATTACCGAGATGTACGAGAAGACCCGCGCCGAGGGCTTCGGCCCGGAGGTGCAGCGCCGGATCATGGTCGGCACCTATGTGCTCTCGGCGGGCTTCTACGACGCCTATTACAACCGCGCCCGCAAGGTCCGCGCGCTGATCAAGCGCGACTTCGACCAGGTCTTCGCCGAAGGGGTCGACGCGATCCTGACGCCCGCGACGCCCTCCTCGGCCTTTGGCCTTGGCGCGATGAAGGACGCCGACCCGGTGCAGATGTATCTCAACGACGTCTTCACCGTGACGGTGAACCTCGCCGGTCTGCCGGGGATCTCGGTGCCCGCCGGGCTCGATCACAAGGGGCTGCCGCTGGGGCTGCAACTGATCGGTCGGCCCTGGGAAGAAGGCGATCTGCTCAACACCGCCTATGCGCTGGAGCAGGCGGCGGGCTTCGTTTCCAAGCCCGAGAAATGGTGGTAACGCCCGCAGTCGAACAGATCAGGGCCCGGAGTGTCGCCGTGAAACCGCTTGCCTCTCGCTTGAACCTCGCCGCCTTCGCGGGCGCCGCCATGGTCCTTTCGGCCTGCGCGGCGCCGGTGCCCGACAGCGGCCTCGCCGCCGCCCGCGCCGAACGCGAGGCGCAGCTCACCGGGCGGGCCACCGCCCCGAGCTTCGGCGCGACCGCGCCCGCGTCCAATGCCATCTCCGGCTCCGATCTGTCGGCGGCGGGCATCGACGTGGAGCGCCGCGGCGGCGTGCAGGCGAGCCCGACCAATGCCGCGCCATCTGTCGCTGGCGGTGCCGCGATCTCCGACGAGCAGAGCTTCGAGGCGGTCGCCAACCGCGAGACGATCGAATCGGACGCCGCGCGCCGGGCCGAGCAGGCCGCGGCCTATCAGGTGGTCCAGCCCACCGCGCTGCCGCAGCGCGCGGGCGACACCGGGCCCAACATCGTCGAATACGCGCTCAACGCCCCGAACAAGCGCGGGCAGGAATGGTATTCGCGCTTCATCCTCGGCACGATGGGTGGCCGGTTCGAGCGCAATTGCGCCTCCTACCGCTCGCCCGACGAGGCGCAGCGCGATTTCCTCGCCCGTGGCGGCCCCGAGCGCGATCCGCGCGGCATCGACCCCGATGGCGACGGCTTCGCCTGCGGCTGGGACCCGGCGCCGTTCCTCGCGGCGGTGGGCCGCTAGGGCAGGTGGCGCTCTCGCCGAATCACGGGCCGCGGCGGCTTGGCGCGCGGCCCGATCTCGTGGTGATCCACTTCACCGCCATGCAGAGCCACGACGAAGCGCTGGCGCGGCTGTGCGACGCGCAGGCCGAGGTTTCGGCGCATTGGCTGATCTCCGGGACGGGCAAGGTCACCGCGCTGGTGCCCGAGGAGCTGCGCGCATGGCATGCGGGCGCGGGCCGCTGGGGCGAGGTCGATGACGTGAACTCGCGCTCCATCGGGATCGAGCTCTACAATCGCGGCGACCACCCCTTTGCCGGGCCGCAGATGGCGGCGCTGGAGGCATTGCTTGCCGGCATCATGAAGCGCTGGGCCATTCGCCCCGAGCGGGTGATCGGCCATTCCGACATGGCACCGGGGCGCAAGGACGATCCCGGCCCGCGATTCGACTGGAAGCGGCTGGCGCGGCACGGGCTCTCGGTCTGGCCCGAAGCGGGGCAAAGCGCGGCCCCGTCCGAGCAGCGCTTCGACGATCTCGCGCGGGCCTTCGGCTACACCGCCGACGTCACCCATGCCGAGCGTCTCGCCGCGTTCCGCCTGCGGTTCCGTCCCCATGCGACGGGCCCGGTCGATTCGACCGACATGGCGCTCATCGCCGATCTCGCCCATCGCTTTCCCGTTGACCGCCACGCCCCCGCGGCTTAGGTCCGCAAGGCGCGGATGGCCGGATGGCCGCGGGCCGTAAGGTTCGAGGAAAGTCCGGACTCCACAAGGCACGGTGCCGGGTAACGCCCGGCCGGGGCAACCCGAGGGAAAGCGCCACAGAGAACAGTCCGCCCGGCATGTCCGGGTCAGGGTGAAACGGTGGGGTAAGAGCCCACCGCGGGACGGGCAACCGGACCGGCACGGCAAGCCCCACCGGGAGCAATGCCAAATAGGGACCTCGCGCGGGTGCTGATCCGGTTCGCCGGATATCGCCGCAGGGACGCCTGACCCCGAGAGGTCCGGGTTGGCAGCTTCAGGCGCGTTGGCAACAGCGCGTCGAGATGAATGGTCATCGCCGGGGGCGACCCCGGAACAGAATCCGGCTTACAGGCCATCCGCGCAGATTACCCTCGGGCCATCCCGGCCCGTTTCCCGGTTGACAGCGCCTCGCGCGCGGTTAAAAGCCGGGGCTCAGACGTATTCACGCGGGCGCCGTCAACGCGCACGCCCCGCGAGCAGGAGAGACGACCATGGCGAAGCCGACGACGATCAAGATCCGCCTGAACTCGACCGCGGGGACCGGCCACTTCTACGTGACCAAGAAGAACGCCCGCACCATGACCGAGAAGATGGTCGTGCGGAAGTACGACCCCGTCAAGCGCGAGCATGTCGAGTACAAGGAAGGCAAGATCAAGTGATCTGAGCCGTTCCGACGGAATTCCGGAAGGCCGCGTCCCGAAAGGGGCGCGGCCTTTTTCGTTGCAGGCTCATTGCGGATCGGCCTGCGCCAGCAGCCAGTCGCGCGCCGCCGCGGTGGCGGGCGACATGCGGCTGCGCGAGGCCAGAAGATAGAAATCGCGCCGCCCCCTGAGCACGTATTCCATCGCCTGCACCAGCCGCCCGGCGGCGAGATCCCGGTTCACGAGAAACCGGCTCGCCAGCGCCACCCCCTGTCCCGCCAGCGCCGCGTCGAGCCCCAGCGTCGTCTGGCTGAAACGGATGCCCCGGGCCCGCGCCGCGCGGATGCCCGGAAAGGCCTCGCGCAGGTAGCGCGGCCAGAGGTCATGCGTGTCGTGCAGGAGCGTGAGGCGGGGCAGGGCCTCGGGGCCGAAGGGCGGGGTCAGACCCGAGATGGGATCGGGGGCCGGGTCGGGGGCGCAGACGGCGAGGATCTCCTGCCGAAACAGCGGGTCGGCGCGGATGCTGGCGCCGAAGGGCGGCTCGCCCTGCCGCACGGCGAGGTCGATCCCGTCGGAATGAAAGCTCGTCACCCGCTCGGTGGCCATCACCCTGAGGTCGATCTCGGGATGCGCCGCGCCGAAGCCGGGCAGGCGCGGGATCAGCCATTTGGAGGCGAAGGTCGGCGTCACCGAGATGGTGACATGCCCCGGCGCGGGCCTGAGCCGCGCCGTCGCCTCCGACAGCTGCGCGAAGGCCTGCGAGACGGCGGCGTGGTAGCCGCGCCCCTCCTCGGTCAGCGACAGGCCGCGCGCCTCGCGCAAGAACATCCGCAGCCCGAGCTGCGCCTCGAGCCCCCGCACATGCTGTGCCACCGCGCCCTGGGTGACGCCGAGCTCATCGGCGGCGGCGCGGAAGGTGAGGTGCCGGCCCGCCGCCTCGAAGGCGCGCAGGGCATTGAGCGGGGGCAGGGCGGTGCGGCGGGACATGATAGTTTTTCTACTGACAGGCTGTAGTGCTTCTGGCTCGTCACCACAGCCTAACGCGATTACCTGCCATGACAACGGGCCGCCCCAGGATCGGCCCGGACATGCCATTCGAGAGAGCATCATGACGGTAGAAAATATCGACTGCACCCTGCCCGGTGCCTGTTCGCGCCCCTCGTTCTGGCGCGATCCGCGCTTTGCCTTCGCGGTGAAATGGATCGCATCGGTGATCCAGATCGCGGGCTATGCCGCGACCGCCTTCGGCGTCACGCCGCTGAACCTCTACCTGTTTCTCGGCGGGGTGGTCGGCTGGCTCGCCATGGGGTTCATCTGGAACGACCGGGCGATCATGCTGATCCATCTCGTGGCGCTCGGCGCGATGCTTGCGGGCATGGCCAGCGGCTAGATCCCGAGCCGGTCGCGCAGCGAGAACCACGTCATCGCCAGCGTCAGCAGAGGCGCGCGGTAACGCGCGCCGCCCGGAAAGGCCGGGACGGGCAGGGCGGAGAAGGTGTCGAATCGCCCGGCCTGCCCTGCCACCGCCTCGGCCATGACCCGCCCCGCCATGCCCGACAGCGCCACGCCATGCCCCGAGAAGCCCGCGCCCGACAGGATGTTGGGCCCGATGCGCTGCAGGCTCGGCAGGCGCGACATGGTGATGCCGAGCGTGCCGCCCCAGACATGCTCGATCCGGGTGTCGGAAAGCTGCGGGAACAGGCTCTCCATCCGGGCGCGCAGCGCGGTGGTGATGTCGGTGGGAAAGCCGATGCCGTAGCTCTCGCGCCCGCCGAAGAGAAAGCGGCGGTCCTCGGTCATGCGGTAGTAGTTCACCACGAAGCGCGAATCGGCGATGGCGATGTCGCGGGTCAACACTTCGCGCCAGCGATCGCCCAGGGGTTCGGTCGCGGCGATGAAGCTGTTGATCGGCATCACCCGCGCCGCCACTTCGGGCATGATGCCGGGCAGGTAGCCGTTGCCCGCGAGGATCACGTGATCGGCGGTGACGCGGGCCTTGGGCGTGTGCAGCGTGGCGGGCGTGCCGCGTTCCACCCGCGTCACCTCGGTCAGCTCGTGGATCGTGGCGCCCGCCTTTTCGGCCTCGCGCGCCAGCGCGCGGGCGTAGCGCAGCGGGTGGAGGTGGCCCGCGCCTTCGTCGAGAAGCCCGCCGTGATAGGCCTCGGTCCTGACGATGTCTCGGATGCCAGAGCGGCTCAACGGGCGGATCGCATCGTAGCCATAGGCGCGCGAGAGGTGCTCGGCCTCGGCCCGGTCATCCGCCGCCTCGCGCCCCGTATAGGCACCATGCACCACGCCGGGCAGGTAGCGCGCCTCGGGCGCGTGGCTTTCGCAGAAGTCGCGCAGCTGGCGCTTGGCCTCCTCGGCGATGTCCCAAAGCTGCCGGGCCGGGCCGTCCCCGAGCTTTTCTTCAAGCCAGCGCTGCCCCTTGTTGAAGCCCGAGCCGACCTGCCCGCCATTGCGCCCCGACGCGCCGAAGCCTGCGCGATGCGCGTCGAGCACGACCACGTCGAGCCCCGCCCGCGCCGCCGTCAGCGCGGCCCAGAGCCCGGTGAAGCCCGCGCCGACGATGGCAAGGTCGCAGCGGCGGTCGGCCTCCAAGGCCGCGCGGTCGGCGGCGGGCTCGGCGGTGGCGGCGTACCAGCTGCGCGGCATCCGCCCGGGCGCATCGTTGCGGTAGAGCGGGTTCATACGTTCAAGAGCAGGTGCTGGCGCTCCCACGGGCTGATGACCTGCAGGAACTCGTTGTATTCCGCGCGCTTGACGATCGAGTAGACGCGCACGAATTCCGGCCCCAGCACCTCGTGCAGCTCCTTGGCCCCGTCGAACAGGTCGAGCGCGGCATAAAGCCCCTGCGGGATCTCGTCCTCGGCCTCGTAGGCGTCGCCGCGGTAGCGCTTGTCGGGCCAGATCTCGTTCTTCATGCCCAAGTATCCGCAGGCCAGCGAGGCGGCGATGCACAGATACGGGTTGCAGTCCATGCCGGCGAGGCGGTTCTCGACCCGCCGCGCCTGCGGCGGCGAGATCGGCACGCGGATGCCGGTGGTGCGGTTGTCGCGGCCCCATTCGAGGTTGATGGGCGCGGCGTGGTCGCGCACGTAGCGGCGAAAGGAGTTCACGTAAGGCGCGAACATCGCGATCACGCTCGGCATGTGCTCCTGCAGCCCGCCGATGAAGTTGAAGAAGGCGTCGGTCTCGCCGCCCTGCGGGCCGGTGAAGAGATTGCGGCCCTTGGCGTCGATGATCGAGTGATGGACATGCATCGCCGAGCCCGGCTCGCCCTCGATCGGCTTGGCCATGAAGGTGGCGAAGCAGTCATGCTTGAGCGCCGCCTCGCGAATGAGCCGCTTGAAGTAGAACACCTCGTCGGCGAGCTTCACCGGGTCGCCATGCCGCAGGTTGATCTCGAGCTGGCCCGCGCCGCCCTCCTGCGTGATGCCGTCGATCTCGAAGCCCTGTATCTCGGCGTATTCGTAGATGTCGTCGATCACGGGGCCGTATTCGTCCACCGCCGTCATCGAATAGGCCTGCCGCGCCGCCGCGGGCCGCCCGGTGCGGCCCAGCATCGGCTCGATCGCCTTGGCGGGGTCGGTGTTGCGCCCGACGAGGTAGAATTCCATCTCGGGCGCGACCACGGGGGTCCAGCCTTCGGCCTTGTAGAGATCGACCACGCGCTTGAGCACGTTGCGCGGCGAGCAGCCCACGGGGCGGCCCTTCTGGTCATAAGCGTCGTGGATCACCTGCAGCGTGCCGTCGGCGGCCCATGGGGCGGCGGTCGTCGTCGCCAGATCGGGCTTGAGGACCATGTCGGGCTCGACGAAGCCCTCGGGTCCCGCCGCCTCGCCCCAATCGCCGGTGATCGTCTGGAAAAAGATCGAGTTGGGCAGGTGGAAGAACTGCTGCTTTTCCCATTTCGCCGCCGGGACCGCCTTGCCGCGGGCGATGCCCGGCAGGTCGGCGATCACGCATTCCACCTCGTCGAGGCGGTGCTGATCGAGATAGAGGCGGGCGGCTTCGGGGATCTCGTCGATCCAGCTCATGCGGCCCCCTTCAGGACACGGGCCATGCGCTCGGCCAGAACATCGGCATCCACCGGCTTGTCGAGATTGGCGAGCGCGTGGTCGATCTGCTCTTGCGGCACCACGCCGATGGCGCGGGTGGTGGCGAGCCCCTCGATGAAGCGCGCGCCGAATTCGGGATGCGGCTGGATGGTGAAGGTGTGATCGCCCCAAGCGAGCCCCGCATGGGCGCAAAAATCGTTCGAGGCGATAATGCGCGCGCCCTCGGGGCGCTCCACCACCTGATCCTGGTGCCAGGCATTGAGCGCGATCTCGCGGCCCTCGAAGTGATAGGGCTGGCGGCCGATCGACCAGCCGCCCGCGAATTTCTCGACCCGGCCGCCCAGCGCCTGCGCGATGATCTGGTGGCCGAAGCAGACGCCGACCAGCGGCATCTTCGCTGCGTGGATCTCGCGGATCAGCTTTTCCAGCGGCGCGATGAAGGCGTGATCCTCATAGGCGCCGTGCTTGGAGCCGGTGATGAGCCAGCCGTCGCATTCGTCGATGTCCTGCGGAAGGACCATCGCCTCCACGTCGTAGCGGCGAAAGGCGAAGCCATGCCCGTCGAGCAGCCGCTCGAACAGGTCCGAATAGTCGCCAAGTTCCGGGCGCAGCACGTCTGGCGCGTGGCCGGTCTCGAGTATGCCGATCTGCATGAAGCACCGTCCTGTGGGATTTCCCCGAAAGCTAGACCGCGTCGCGGGCCGGGGCAAGCGGGGCTCAGCGCATCAGCATTCCAAAGCCTTTGGCGCGGGTCGGCGCGGCGTTTGGCAGGTGCCGGTTGAGCCGCTTGCCGATCAGCCCCATCACCGCGATCACCACCAGCGTCAGCAGCACGAAATAGCCCGCGAGGATCGGGTAGGGGACGAAGGGGTTGAAGGTCTTGTCGGCGAAATAGGAGGCGTAGTAGAGCGCGTCGCCCTTTTGCCGCGAGGCCGGAAAGCCCGAGAAGAACACCAGCGTGGTGGCGTGAAACAGGAAGATCGCCTCGTTGGTATAGGCGGGCCAGGCAAGGCGCAGCGTCGTCGGCCAGACCACGCGGCGGAACTTGGCCCAGCCCGAAAGCCCATAGGCATCCGCCGCCTCGACCTCGCCGCGCGGCACCGACATCAGCGCGCCGTAGAAGATCTCGCCCGAATAGGCGGCGGTGTTGAGAAACAGCACCAGCGCCGCGCCGAGCCAGGCCGAGGTCAGCGCGTCGAAGGCGGGCACCTGCCCCTTGAGCGAGAGAAACAGGAAATAGGCGAAGAAGAACTGGATGAAGAGCGGCGAGCCGCGGAAGATGAAGATCACCCATTCGGCGGGCTTGCGGAACCATGGCGAGGACGCCGCCTTGCCGACCGCCAGCGCGGTGGCGAGCGCAAAGCCCGAAAGCAGCGCCACGAGGCCGAAATAGATGTTCCAGATCATGCCAGAGCCGATCAGCACGAATTGCTGGCACAGGGTGAAATCCGAACGCGGCAGCAGCCGCTCGCCATAGCCGAGCGAGCGCAGCCCGTAATCCATGAGGGTTTCGTAGCAGCTCATGGCGGGCCTGCCTTGCTCATGCCGACGGGGCCGGTGCGCTTGTGGCTTCCCAGCGTCGCCTGCCCATGGGTCAGGCGCCGCATGATCCGGTCGAGCACGATCTCGGAGATGCGGGTGAAGCCGAGATAGAAGACCAGCAGGAACAGGAAGTACCACATCCGCCAGTCGCCATGCGGGTATGCGGTGAATTGCGGCGTCTTGGTGGAGCCGAGCTCGCGCGCCCAGTAGACGATGTCCTCGACGCCCAAGAGGAACAGCAGCGGCGAGGCCTTGATCAGCACCATCCACAGGTTCGACAGGCCGGGCAGGGCATAGACCCACATCTGCGGCACGATCACGCGGCGAAAGACCTGCGCCCGGCTCATGCCATAGGCTTCGGCGGTTTCGGTCTGGGCGCGCGGCACGGCGCGCATCGCGCCGAAGAGCACGTTGGCCGCAAAGGCGCCGAAGACGAGGGCGAAGGTGAAGACGGCGAGCCAGAAGCCATAGACCTCGTGCACCCATTGGGCCGAGGAGGAGAGCGGCATCTTGGCCTCGGCGCAGACGATGAAATCGTTGCCCTGGCGGATCGGCTGGTCCCAGTCGGGGCATTTCGCCTTGTGGCGCAGCCATTCGATGCCCTGATCGAGCGCGATCACGAAGAACAGAAAGAAGGCGATGTCGGGCACGCCGCGCACCACGGCGATATAGCCCTTGCCCAGCCATGACAGCGGCGCGATGCGCGAGCGCGCGGCCATGGCGCCGCCGAAGCCGAAGGCGAGCGCGACCGGGGCCGTCACCGCGAGCAGCAAGAGCACGGTGCCGAAGGCCCAGTAGAAGGCGATGTGCTTGCCCGTGGTGAGGTAGCAGGTCAGCCAGCTCAGGCCGGAGAGCGTTTCGGGGTCGGCGCAGGATGCGAACATGGGCGGCTTTCAGGCGGGGCGGCGCGAGGGCCGCCCCGGTCAGGTGTCATTCGAAGGTCTGGGTCTCTTCGCCGAACCACTTGACCAGAAGCTCGTTGAGCGAGCCGTCATCCTTCATCGACTGGATCGCGGCGTTGAGCGTCTCGCGCAGCTCGCCATCGCTCTCGCGCAGGCCGACACCGATGCCGTCGCCCAGCGCCACGTCCTCGCCCACGAACATCAGCTCGCCGCCCGAGGCCTCGACGATCGGCGCGAGGAAGTCCTTGTCGGCGAAGACCGCGTCGGCCTCGCCGTTGCGCACCGCGGCCACGGCCTCGTCGGGGGTGGCGAATTCCAGGAGCGCCGCGCCGCTATCGGCGACATGGCCGGCCTGGATCGTGGTGGCCTGGGCGGAGACGACGCCGCCGGTCAGGTCCACGTCCTCGGAGGGCGCGGCATAGGCGGAGGCCGCGGGCGGGAAGTAGGCCTGGGTGAAGTCGATGACCTCGTCACGCTCGTCGGTGATGCTCATCCCGGCGATGATCGTGTCGTAGTTGCCCGAGACGAGGTTGGGGATGATCGAATCCCAGTCGTTGGTGACCCATTCGCAGGTCAGCTCGGCGCGCTTGCACAGCTCGTCACCCAACTCGCGCTCGAAGCCATCGACCTCGCCCGCATCGTTGAGGAAGTTGTACGGAGGGTAGGCGCCCTCGGTGCCAAGGCGCACGGTCTGGCTGTGGCTTTCGGCCAGCGCGGCGCCGGCGGTGAGCGCGAGCGCCGCGGTCGTGAGGATCAGCGTCTTCATCTTGGTGTGGTCTCCTGTTGGGAAAGGTGCCGTGCCCGCTCTCAGGCGGGCTGCGGATGCGGGGCGGAATGCGACAGGAACTGTTGCAGCCGCTCGGATTTCGGGTTGCCGAAGAGCTCGGCGGGCGGGCCCTGCTCCTCGATCAGCCCCTGATGCAGGAACACGACATGGTCGGCCACGTCATGCGCCATGCGCATGTCATGGGTGACGATGATCATGGTGCGGCCTTCCTCGGCCAGATCCTTGATCACGCGCACCACCTCCTGCTCCAGCTCGGGGTCGAGCGCCGAGGTCGGCTCGTCGAACAGCAAGGCGCGCGGCTCCATGCACAGCGCGCGCGCGATCGCGGCGCGCTGCTGCTGGCCGCCCGAAAGCTGCGCGGGCCAGGCGTCGGCCTTGTCGCCGATGCCGACCTTGTCGAGATATTCGCGCGCCTTGGCCTCGACCTCGGCCTTGTCGCGGCCCAGCACCGTCACCGGGGCCTCCATGACGTTCTGCAGGATCGTCATATGGGCCCAGAGGTTGAACTGCTGGAACACCATGGCGAGGTTGGTGCGGATGCGGGTGACCTGTTTCGCATCGGCGGGGCGGCGGTCGAGCCCGGTCCCCTTCCAGCGCACCGGCTCGCCCTCGAACAGGACCTCGCCCTGCTGGCTGTCCTCCAGCAGGTTGCAGCAGCGCAGCAGCGTCGACTTGCCCGAGCCCGACGAGCCGATCATCGACACGACATGGCCCGCGGGCGCGCTGATATCGACGCCCTTGAGCACTTCGAGCGCCCCGTAGGACTTGTGCAGATCGCGGATCTCGATGACCGGATTGGTGTCGTTCACGTGCCCTCGCACCCCATGTGTGACGACGGAGTAGGGGGCATTTTCAATGAAAATGCAACAAGAACGATGCCGCTGACCCAGCGTCAGCAACGCCACGGAAAACGCGGGAGCAAACGGGCTAGAGGCCGAGCCGCCCCGCCGCGCGCCGCCGCGCATGGGCGCTGTCGGGGTCCGACACGCCCAGCATCGGCGCGACCATGCGCATCAGCGCGTCTTCCTCGGCGTCGCGCTGCCCGTCGGCCAGCGCGATCTCCCACAGCGCCTCGATCACCGCCTCGCGCTCCTCGTAGCTCACCGCATCCTTGATGGCGCGGGTGAAGCGGACGGTGTCGGGGGCCTCGGCCTCCATCACCTCGCAATCGGCGCGCAGGCTTGCGGCCTCGGCCTCGTCCAGACCGTAGCGGGCCATGAGGATGCGGTGGATGCGGCGCGCCTCCTCAGAGCTGTAATCCCCGTCGGCGCGGGCCAGCCGCACCAGAAGGGCGCCGAGCGCGAGGCGCGCATCGGCATCGGGAAGCGGCTGCGGGCCGGGATCGGTGAGGCGGCGGAGGAGATCTGCGAACATGCGCCCTATATAGACGGCCCCGCGCCGCGGGAAAGGGTCAGGGCTGCGGCGCCAGTGTCGCGAAGCGCGCCGTGAGCCATTGCGCCTGCTGGTGAAAGCCGTAGGGCGGGTTGACCACGAAGAGCCCCGAGCCGGTCATGCCATGGCCCGGCCGCGCGGGCGGAAAGGCGACCTCGTGGCGCACGGCTTCGGGAATGTCGCGCTCCAATTGGCGCAGCATCGGCGCGTGCGGCCGGTCGCGCAGGATCGGGTACCACAGCACGATGCAGCCCACCGGCCATTTCTTGGCGACGCGGCGAATCGCCTGCGGGACCTGTCGGTAGTCCTCCTTGATCTCCCAGCTCGGGTCGATCAGCAAAAGCCCGCGCCGCGGCTCGGGCGGGGTCAACGCCACCGCCATCTCCAGCCCGTCGCGGCGATGCACCTTCGCCCGCCCGCCCATGGCGGCGGCGAGTGCGGCGTGCTCCTGCGGATGCAGCTCGGCCAGGTGCAGCCTGTCCTCGGCGCGCAGGAGCCGCGCCGCGATCTCGGGCGAGCCGGGATAGGCCGTCGCGCCATGGGCGGCGCGGGTTTCGGCCAGCACGCGGGCATAGGGATGGGCGGCCTCGAACCAGCCCGCCACCTTCGCGATGCCCTGCGCCGCCTCGCCGGTCTTTTCGGCCTCCGCCGCGTCGAGCCGGTAGAGCGCCCGGCCCGCATGGCTTTCGATGTAGCTCAGCGGCTTGGGCTTGGCGCGCAGGTAGTCGAGCATCCATGATAGCGCCGCGTGCTTGTGCACATCGGCGAGATTGCCCGCGTGATAGGCGTGCTGGTAGGACAGCATGGGTGTCTCCTTTGCGCTGTGGCGCTGGTAGCGGCGGCGATGGGGCGGGGCAAGCCGCGTGGCCTGCATGTCACGCCCCATCGCGGCCTGCAGGCAGGATTTGCCTCATGGCCCATGCGTCGTATTTCATCCTGCAAGCCCGCTCGAAAGGATCCACCATGCGCCGCCTGCCGCTTTTCGCCCTTCTCGTCGCCAGCCCGCTGCCCGCGATGGCCGCCTCGCTCGACCAGCCTCCCGGCGAGTCGCTGATCATGACCGCCCCCGCCCCGACGCCGTCCGATCCGGGCCGGGTGCTGGGCTTCACCCTGCGCGGCGGGCTTGCCAGCTCGCCCGAATATTTCGGCTCGGATGAGTACGAGATCGGCCCCGATCTCGGCGTCGCGCTCGACCGGCTGCGCTTCGGCCCCTTCGACATCGGCAGCGACGACCCCGATTTCGTCTCGACCGGCTTCGGCCTGCGCGGCTCGCTTCGCTATATCTCCGAGCGCGACGCCGAGGATGTCGACGGGGTGACGGGGCTCGACGACGTGGATGCGGCGCTGGAGCTGGGGCTGGGCGTGGGCTACGACACCCGCGATTTCGGCGTCTTCGCCGATCTGCGGCGCGGCTTTGGCGGGCATGAAAGCTTCGTGGCCGAGCTGGGCGCGGATGTCTATTCCTACCCCTCCGAGCGGCTGACGCTGCGCGCCGGGCCGCGCGCGCTCTTTGCCGAGGACGATTATGCGCAGACCTATTTCGGTGCGCCGGGCTTTGCGGCCGATGGCGGGCTGATCTCGGCCGGTGTCGAGGTCGGCGGCATCTACGAGTTCAGCGACGATTGGGGTCTCGACGGCGCGATCACCTATGACCGGCTGATGAACGACGCCGCCGACAGCCCGATCACCGAGGATGACGACCAGTTCGGCGCAAGGCTCGGCATCACCCGGCAGATCGACTTCCGGTTCTGAAACTAAAGGAGAACTTTGCCATATCACTTTTTGCGTGTATTGTTCGGGCGCAATGCACGCAAGAGATAATATGAAAGGGTTTAGGTTTGAAGGGACTGACTACATTCTTAATTAGCTTTTTGGTCGCAAGTGGCGTCGCGGCGGGGCCCTTCGGGATAGAAATGGGCGGGTCGGCCAGTGATCTCGATTTGGCCGAAGAGGGAAACAAACCTTCATTAAACCAAGCGCCTAACCCTCACCCGCTGTTCAAAGAGTATGCAGTTTGGCACACTGAAGGCTTGGGAATATGTCGCGTTGTCGCAATTTCAGAGCCATACGGCAATGATCGCTATGGTTCTGGCGTGAAAAGAGATTTCGAAAGAGTATCTGAAGCGCTTTCGCAAAAATACGGATCTGGAAACCGGGTGGATTTCTTGAAATCTGGCGCCCTATGGGACGAGCCACAAGATTGGGTCATGTCCTTACGTCAGAACGAAAGAACATTCGGTCAGGAGTGGTCTTCAGTAGAAAGCGATGGAGAAGCCTACGATTATATCCAGCTTTGGGTTGATGGAGTGTCGAGTGATACCACGCTACTTATCCTCGAGTATCGGGGAAAAGATTTCAACGATTGCGTAGTCGAGATTGATGGTCAGCAAGACACTGTTTTCTAGAAGGTAAAAAGGTGGTTGCCGCCGGCAACCACCTTGTTCTTCTACACCAGCCGCGAGGTTTCCACGGCGGCGCGCACGAAATCGGCAAAGAGCGGATGCGGCGCGAAGGGCTTCGATTTCAGCTCGGGGTGGAACTGCACGCCGATGAACCAGGGGTGATCCTTCCACTCGACGATCTCGGGCAGGCGGCCATCGGGCGACATGCCCGAAAAGCACAGCCCCTTGTCCTCGAGCGCTTCGCGATACTTGGTGTCGACCTCGTAGCGGTGACGATGCCGCTCCTCGATCCGGCTGGCGCCGTAGACCTCGGCCACCTTCGAGCCTTCGACCAGCGCCGCCGTATAGGCGCCGAGCCGCATGGTGCCGCCCTTGTCGTCGGTCACCGTGCGTTCGACCACGTGGTTGCCCTGGACCCATTCCTTGAGATGGTAGACCACCGGCTCGAAGCGGCGCTTGCCCGCCTCGTGGTCGAACTCCTCGGAGCCGGCGGTCTTGAAGCCCGCGACGTTGCGCGCGGCCTCGATCACCGCCAGCTGCATGCCAAGGCAGATGCCGAGATAGGGGATGCCGCGCTCGCGCGCGAATTGCGCGGTCTTGATCTTGCCCTCGGTGCCGCGCTCGCCGAAGCCGCCGGGCACGAGGATGGCGTGGTAGCCTTCGAGATAGGGGGCCGGGTCCTCGCGGTCGAAGACCTCGCTGTCGACCCATTCGACCTTGACCCGGACCTTGTTGGCCATGCCGCCATGGGTCAGCGCCTCCTTGATCGACTTGTAGGCGTCTTCGAGCTGCACGTATTTGCCGACGATGGCGACGCGGACCTCGCCCTCGGCATGGGTCAGACGCTCGTTCACGTCGTGCCAGCGCGCGAGGTTGGGCTTGGGGGCGGGCGCGATGCCGAAGGCATCGAGCACGGCCTGGTCGAGCCCTTCGCGGTGATAGGCCAGCGGCGCCTCGTAGATCGACTTCAGGTCATAGGCCGCGATCACGCTCTCCTTGCGCACGTTGCAGAAGAGACCGATCTTCTCGCGCTCCTTTTCCGGGATCGGATGCTCCGAGCGGCAGACCAGCACGTCGGGCGCGATGCCGATCGAGCGCAGCTCCTTGACCGAGTGCTGCGTCGGCTTGGTCTTCAGCTCGCCCGAGGCCGCCACATAGGGCAGCAGGGTGAGATGCATGAAGATGCACTGGCCGCGCGGCCGCTCCTGCGCGAATTGCCGGATCGCCTCGAAGAAGGGCAGGCCTTCGATGTCGCCCACCGTGCCGCCGATCTCGCAAAGCTGGAAATCGACCTCGTCGGCGCCGACCGAGAGGAAGTCCTTGATCTCGTTGGTGACGTGCGGAATGACCTGGATCGTCTTGCCCAAGTAATCGCCGCGGCGCTCCTTCTCCAGCACGTTGGAATAGATCCGGCCCGAGGAAACGCTGTCGGTGCGCCGCGCCGCGACGCCGGTGAAGCGCTCGTAATGGCCAAGGTCGAGATCGGTCTCGGCGCCGTCATCGGTGACGAAGACCTCGCCATGCTCGAACGGGCTCATCGTGCCGGGATCGACGTTGAGATAGGGGTCGAGCTTGCGCAGCCGCACCGTGTAGCCGCGCGCCTGCAAAAGCGCGCCCAGCGCCGCCGAGGCCAGTCCCTTGCCGAGCGAGGAGACAACGCCGCCGGTGATGAAGATGTAACGCGCCATGGTCGGAAGTACCCCGTGATCGTCGAATCAGTATCGAATGGAAGACTGCCGCGAAACGTGGGTTTCGCGGCATCACGGGATTTGAGGATATCCGGATTCGGCCCGTGACCGCAACCGGGGACGCAAGATCATGTGGCCGAAATCGGCCGACGCCCAGTGGTTGTGGATAAGCCGATCAGTCGGCCAGCGGCACGACCGGGCCGTCACCGGCCGAGGGCGGCAGCAGGCTGTCGCCCAGATCGGTCGCGGGCGCGCCTTCCTCGGTCGCCGTGCCGCCGGTCAGCCGGTCGAGCACCGAGCCGCCCGCCGAGTTCTCGGCGGCGATGATCGTCAGCGCGATCGAGGTGACGATGAAGGCCGCGGCGAGGCCCCAGGTGACCTTGCCCAGCGCGGTCGCGGCCGCGCGGCCCGACATCACGCCGCCACCGCCGCCGCCGCCCATGCCGAGGCCGCCGCCTTCGGACCGCTGCAGCAGCACCACGCCGATCAGCGCCAATGCGAGGATCAGGTGGACGATCAGGACGACGTTTTCCATGCGGACCTCTGCGTAGGGCGGGTGGGTGCGGAACGCGCCGTATCTAGAAGAGGGTGGCCCCTGTCGCAACCCCGAAGTAGGCGCGCGGCCAGTTTGCGGTTTCGCGAAGGCGCGCGTGGCGCTATAGCGACGCCGGATTGAAAGACCAAAGAGGGCACGTCCATGGCGAATGTGGTGGTCGTCGGCACCCAGTGGGGCGACGAAGGCAAGGGCAAGATCGTGGACTGGCTGTCCGAACGCGCCGACGTGATCGCGCGGTTTCAGGGCGGGCACAACGCCGGCCACACGCTGGTCGTGGAGGGCGAGGTCTACAAGCTGCACGCGCTGCCCTCGGGCGTGGTGCGCGGCGGCAAGCTCTCGGTGATCGGCAACGGTGTCGTGCTCGACCCGTGGCATCTTCTGAACGAGATCGAGACGGTGCGGGCGCAGGGCGTGGAAATCACGCCTAAGACGCTGATGATCGCCGAGAACACGCCGCTCATCCTGCCGTTCCACGGCGAGCTCGACCGCGCGCGCGAGGGCCTCAGCACGGTGGCCAAGATCGGCACCACCGGCCGCGGCATCGGCCCGGCCTATGAGGACAAGGTCGGCCGCCGCGCGATCCGCGTGGCCGATCTGGCCGACGACGCGACGCTGGAGCTTCGGGTCGACCGGGCGCTGGTGCATCACAACGCGCTGCGCGCGGGGCTCGGGCTCGAGGCGATCGACCGCGACGCGGTGATCGCCAAGCTGCGCGAGATCGCGCCCGAGATCCTGAAATACGCGGCCCCCGTCTGGAAGGTGCTGACCGAGCGCCGCCGCGCCGGCGAGCGCATCCTGTTCGAGGGCGCGCAGGGCGCGCTTCTCGACATCGATTTCGGCACCTATCCCTTCGTGACCTCCTCGAACGTCATCGCGGGGCAGGCCGCCACCGGCACCGGCCTCGGCCCGAACGCCATCGATTTCGTGCTTGGCATCGTCAAGGCCTACACCACCCGCGTCGGCGAAGGCCCGTTCCCGACCGAGCTCGACGATGATGACGGCCAGCGGCTCGGCGAGCGCGGCCACGAATTCGGCACCACCACGGGGCGCAAGCGCCGCTGCGGCTGGTTCGACGCCTGCCTCGTGCGCCAGACCTGCGCCACCTCGGGCGTGTCGGGCATCTCGCTGACCAAGCTCGACGTGCTCGACGGCTTCGAGACGCTGAAGATCTGCACCGGCTACGAGCTCGACGGCGAGCATTACGACTACCTGCCCACCGCCGCCGACCGGCAGGCGCGCTGCACGCCGATCTACGAGGAAATGCCCGGCTGGCAGGAATCGACCGCCGGCGCGCGCAGCTGGGCCGATCTGCCGGCGCAGGCGATCAAGTACATCCGTCGCATCGAGGAGCTGATCCAGTGCCCGGTGGCCATGGTCTCGACCAGCCCCGAGCGCGAGGACACGATTCTCGTCACCGATCCCTTCTCGGACTGACCGCATGGCGCGCAAGCTTTCGATGAAGGCCCGGCGGCGGCTGTCGCTTCTGATCCTGCTGGTCGGCCTGCCGGGCTACATCGTCGTGGCGATCACGCTGGTCGGAATGATCGAGCGGCCCTCGATCCTCGTCGAGCTGGCGATCTATGTCGGCCTCGGCCTCGTCTGGGCGCTGCCCTTCCGCCGGATCTTCCTCGGTGTCGGCAAGGCCGACCCGGAGGAGGAGCGCGACGAGCGCTGAAGCCTCCGGCTCATGGATGCACGAAAAAGGGCGGTGCCGCGTGGCACCGCCCTTTTTCATGGGATTTGGCGCGCGGCTCAGCCGGCGCGGCGTTCGGGGTTGAAGCGGCTCGATCCGGCCACGGCGAAGCGGCCGCTGCGCACCCGCTTGAGCATGCCCTGCCGCAGCAGCGTGCCGAAGCTGCGCAGCCCGTCCTCGCGGCTGATCGGCTCGGGCGAAACCTCGCGGACCCGCTCCATCAGCTGCGGGCGCGAGAAATCCTCGGCCCCTTCGACAAAGGCGGTATAGGCCGCGGCGGCCTCCAGCAGATCGCCCAGTTCCTGCGCGCCCATCCTTTCGGCAAAGGCGCTGAAGCTCTCGGAGGCGGCGGGCACGGCCTCGGCGCGGCGGGGGGCTGCCTCCTCGGTCGCAGCCGTCGCGGCGGGCTGTGCCTGCTCCTCGGCCGGTGCTTCGGAGGTGGCGACGGCGACGCGGCGGGGGCGCACCGGCACGCTGCGGCTCCGGGCGGGCTCGTCGGCGAGATCGACCCGCTGCGAGGCGACGAGCTTGAGCGGGGCGGGGCGGGGCCGCTCGGCGCGGGGCTGCGTTGCGCCGTCCTGCTCGGTCTCGGGGGTCGGCAGGACGGGGCGGCGCGGGCGGACGGCCTGGCGCAGATCGTCGCGGAAGGCCTCCTCGGTCGCCTCGCGGGGCGCGACCTCGCCGAGCTGGCGCGCGGCCTCGGTGGCGGCGACGGCGGCTTTCATCTGCGAGATCGACTCGCGCCGCCGGCCCGATTCGGGGTCGTCCATCCGCGCGGCGGTGGCCGAGAGGATGCGCGACATGTCGGCCTCGTCGGTGCCCAGCGCCTGCCCGGCCTGCTGCGCCGCCCCGGTGGTCTCTTCGGGGGCCTCCCCGGTGGCCTCCTCGGTGGCCTCCGACGGCTGCGCCGCGCTGGTGCGCCGCTCTTGCGGGGCCTGCGAGTCTTCGGTCTCGTGCTGCTGGTCTTGCTGCTGCGGGGGCTTGAATTCGAACTCCGCCGGCATTTCGGCCTCGGTCTGCGCTTCGGCCTGCCAGTCGAGGTGGGTTTCGGTCTCGGCCCCAGCCTCGGTCGTTTCCTCAGGCTCGACCTCGTCGGCCTCCTCCGCCTGCGCGGTCTCCGGCTCCGCCTGCGCGGCGCGCGGCGGCTCGGCTTCGGCCGGGGTTTCGTCGTGCTGGCTCATCTCGCGCTGCGCCGGGCCGTCCTGCTCGAAGCCCATTTCGCGCTCGAGCGCCGCAAGCTCCGCGAGCAGGGCGCGTTCGGCCTCTTCCGACAGTTCCGCATCGGTGGGCGCGGCGGAGGCTGCGTCCGCCGCCTCGGTCTCCTCCTGGCGCGACAGGGCGTCGAGGATGGCGGCATCCGTCCCGTCGCGGGCCTCGGGCGCTGCCGCCCCGGCCTCGCTTTCGGCTACGCTTTCGGCACCGGCACCGGTCCGGGCCGTGTCGCGCACCGGCTCGGCTTCGGTCGGTTCGGCCTCGTCGGGGGCCGTCGCGCCGGATTGCGTCTCGATCATCCGGTGCGCTTCGCCCCGCGCGACGGCGCGGTCGAAATCGGCCTTGCGCATCCGCACCACGCGGGCCCGCGGCGGATGCGCCGGGGCGGTGGCCTCCTGCGTATCCGCCGGCTTGGCGGTTTCGGCGGGCCTTGCGCGGGGTTCGGGGGCGGCTTCGACAGGCTTCGAATCTGCCGTATCGCCCGTGGGCCGCGCCTGCTGTTTGGCTTCCGCCTTCGGCGCCGTGTCGAACATGCCGGCGGCCGGGCGCGCGGCGGCGGGGGCGATGTCCTCCTCCTCGTCCTCGGTGGCAAAGCTCGCCTGACGGCCGACCACGGCGCGGATGCGCTGCAGCTTGGCCGCGACGCTGTCGGGGTCCTGCGGCGGGCGCTGCCGGGTGCCGGGGGGCGCCGGTTGCGGCGCGGGGGCCTCCGCGACGGGCTGCTGCGGCGGCTGGGGGCGGGCGGGCTCGCGAGCGGGCTCGGGAGCTTCCTCCGCCTGCGCTTCGGGACGGGGAGCTGCGGCCTGTTCCGGTTCCGGTTCGGGCTCCGGCTCGGGCGCGGGCTCCGGGGCGGCTGCCGGGGCGGCGACCGGCGCCGCCTGTGGCGCGGGCTGCGCCACGGGGGGCAGCGCCTCGCCGGTACGCAGCATGATGCCGCTGCCTTCGGTGCGCGCCTCGACCCGGCGCGACACCTCGCGCTCGGCGATGCGCGCCAGCATCTCGGCATCCGGCGTCGGCGGCTCGGCGCCGAAATAGCGGTCGTCCGAGGCCAGATCGCGGAAATACTCTGCGATGGCCTTCATCGTGTCGAACGAGTCGTCGAACCCCTCCAGCGTGCAGGAGAAGGTCCCGTAGGACACCGTGAGTATCTTGCTTGATCCAACCATCTGAGTGCTCGCTTTCTACCCTGTTCCATCCGATGTAGCAGCGAATGGGTTTGAATCAGGATCACGACATGGGTGGTCGTGGGATGATTTCGTGGCAAAACCGCGGCGAACCGTTCGGTTCACCGGGATGATGGAGGATGCCCATGACGATTGTCCAGTGCGACGGGCCGGTCACGCTCTTGGGGGGCGGGGCGCTGGGTGAGGGCGATCTGGCGCTCGCGCTGGGGCGCGCGCCCTGCCTTGTCGCGGCCGATGGCGGCGCGCGCCATGCTCTGGCCGCGGGGCACGCGCCGCGCGCGGTGATCGGCGACATGGACAGCCTCGGCGAGGCCGCCCGCCTCTATGCCGGGCGGCTGCACGAGATCGCCGAGCAGGACAGCACCGATTTCGACAAGGCGCTGCGCAATATCGACGCGCCGCTGGTGCTCGCCGTGGGCTTTACCGGCGGGCGGCTCGATCACGAGCTGGCCGCCTTTCATGTCCTTGCCGCGCGGCCCGATCGGCGCTGCCTGCTGATCGGCGCCGAAAGCCTCGTCTTTCTCTGCCCGCCCGAGATCGTGCTCGATCTTGCGCCCGGCACGCCGTTTTCGCTGTTTCCCATGGGCGCGCTGCGCTGTGCCTCGCAGGGGCTGCGCTGGGCCACCGACGGCCTCGTCTTCTCGCCCGCCGCGCGCATCGGCACCTCGAACGAGGTGACGGGGCCGGTCACGCTGCGCCCCGAGGCGCCCTTGATGCTCGCCATTGCGCCGCGCGCGGCGCTGGATGCCGTGATCACCGGGCTCATGGCCGCAAAGCGGGCATGGCCGCCGCGCTGAGCCGCAGCATGCCCCGGCGCAAGCTCGTCCCCGCGCGGCCCTTGCGGGCTTTGCAAAACCGCCCCCAGCCGTTATCTGCAGCTGCATCCCCGCCATGGCCCCAAATCGTCAGGAATCGCCAGTGACCGACAGCTTCGAGACCCCCGGCCAAGTCGAACGCGACTGGTCCGACGCGATCAGCCCGATCGAAGAGATCATCGCCGATGCGCGCAACGGCCGCATGTTCATCCTCGTCGATCACGAGGACCGCGAGAACGAGGGCGACCTGGTGATCCCGGCGCAGATGGCGACGCCCGACGCGATCAACTTCATGGCCACGCATGGCCGCGGGCTGATCTGCCTGTCGCTGCCGCGCGACCGGATCGACGCGCTGGGCCTGCCGCTGATGTCGACCAACAACTCCTCGCGCCACGAGACCGCCTTCACCGTCTCGATCGAGGCGCGCGAGGGCGTCTCGACCGGCATCTCGGCGCAGGACCGCGCGCTCACCGTCGCCGTCGCCATCGACGCCTCCAAGACCGCCGCCGACATCGCCACGCCGGGCCATGTCTTTCCCTTGCGCGCGCGCGAGGGCGGGGTTCTGGTGCGCGCGGGTCATACCGAGGCCGCGGTCGACATCTCGCGGCTGGCGGGGCTCAACCCCTCGGGCGTGATCTGCGAGATCATGAAGGAGGACGGGACCATGGCCCGTCTGCCCGACCTCGTGGCCTTCGCGCAGAAGCACGCGCTCAAGATCGGCACGATCAGCGACCTGATCGCCTATCGCCGCCGCCACGACAACCTCGTGAAGCTGCGCGACGAGCAGCAGATCGAGAGCGAGTTCGGCGGCGACTGGACCTTGCGCATCTATACCGACACCACGCAGGGCGCCGAGCATATCGCGCTGATCAAGGGCGACATCTCGGGCGATGCGCCGGTGCTGACGCGGATGCACACGCTCGACCCGATGCTCGACATCGTCGGCACCGGCCCCAAGGGCCGCGCCGCCGAATTCGGCGATGCGATGCAGGCCATCGCCGATGAGGGGCGCGGCGTGCTGGTGCTGTTGCGCGACCTGCACATGAAGCTCGCCACCACCGAGGAACATTCGCCGCATGTGCTGCGCCAATACGGGCTCGGCGCGCAGATCCTCTCGGCGCTCGGCCTGTCGAAGATCGTGCTGCTGACCAATTCCCCCAAACCCCGCGTGGTCGGGCTCGACGCCTACGGGCTCGAGATCACCGACACGCGCAAGATCTCGGAGATCGGATGATGGCCGGCCCCACCCACCACGCGCTCGCGCGTCCCGAATTCGACGAGGGCCCGAAGATCCTCATCGTCGTCGCCCCCTATTACAAGGACATCGCCGACGGCCTCGTCGCCGGTGCCATGGCCGAGATCGAGGCGGTGGGCGGCAGCTACGAGGTCGTCGAGATGCCCGGCGCGCTGGAGCTGCCTTCGGCGATCGGCATCGCCGCGCGGATGGGCGAGTATGACGGCTTCGTCGCACTGGGCTGCGTGATCCGGGGCGAGACCACGCATTACGACACGGTCTGCAACGACAGCTCGCGCGGGCTGACGCTTCTGGGGCTGCAGGGGCTGTGCATCGGCAATGGCATCCTGACGGTCGAGAATTACGATCAGGCGGCGGTGCGCGCCGACCCGCAGGGGCAGAACAAGGGCGGCGGCGCGGCCGCGGCGGCGCTGCATCTCGTGGCGCTGTCGCGCAAGCTCAAGCAGCAGGGCAAGAGCAAGGGCCTCGGCTTTACCGCCGACCGGCTGGGAGAGGGCTGATGGCCGAATCGAACACCCAGAAGCGGCGGATGCGCTCCGCCTCGCGCATGTATGCGGTGCAGGCGCTGTTCCAGATGGAAGCCTCCGAGCAGAGCGTCGACCGCGTGATGCGCGAATTCGAGACGCACCGCTTCGGCGCGACCTACGAGGAAGGCGAATGGGAGGAGGGCGATCTTGCCACCTTCCGCGGCCTGATGGAGGGCGCGGTCGAGGAGCAGGCCAAGATCGACCAGATGACGCATCGCGCGCTGGTCGCCAAATGGCCGATCGCCCGGATCGACCCGACGCTGCGGGCGCTGTTCCGCGCGGCGGGGGCGGAGTTCCTCGGCAAGGTGACGCCGCCCAAGGTGGTGATCGTCGAGTTCGTGGAGATCGCCAAGGCGTTCTATCCCGACGGGCGCGAGCCGAAATTCGTCAACGCGGTGCTCGACCACATGGCGCGCGAGGCGCGGCCCGAGGCGTTCTGAACAGCGCGGCGACAGGTGGATGAAAGGGGCGTGGCGCGGGCCGCGCCCTTTTTGCAAAGGAGGCGCCGCATGACCGACGAGACCGACCCCGACCCGTCCGAAGAGGCGCCGCTTCTCACCACGGCGCGGCTGCGGCTGCGCGCGCGGGTGCCCGGCGATGCCGCCGAGCTGTTCGCGGAGATGTCGGACCCGAAGGTCATGGCCTGGTGGTCGCGCGCGCCCTTCGGCTCCGAATCCGAGCTGCGCGCGCGATTTGCCACGCGGGCCGAGGGGCGGCGCGCCTGGGCGATCACCCGGCCCGGCGAGGACCGCGCGATCGGCTTTGTCGTCGCGGGCGAAAGGCCGCAGGGCGGCGTTTCCGAGATCGGCTACCTGCTGGCCCGGCACGCGCAGGGGCAGGGGCTCGCGCAGGAGGCGGTCGCACGCGTCGTGGATCATCTCTTTGCGCAAGGGCAGCGGCGCATCTGCGCCGATTGCGACCCCGAGAACGCCGCCTCGATCGCGCTGCTGGAGCGGCTCGGCTTTCGGCGCGAGGGCCGGCTTCGGGCCGAATGGCACACCCATATGGGCCTGCGCGATTCGCTCATCTACGGGCTGCTCGCCACGGACCGGGCCGGCCGGGCCTGAAAGGAAGGAAAGTGGCGGGAACCGCAGCGACCGTAGGGGTGAGAATTCCCGGGGACCTGTGTATACAGGTGGGCGCCAGGTAAACGAACCAGGGTCCGCACAGAGCCAGCTCCCGTGGAATTGCTTAAGGCCACTGGAATTTGACCCCTTGGCACGAGAAGAGCAGAACCCGCCGGCACCACATCTAGGATCGCGCCCCGGGCGTGACAAGGGGCCGCGCCCGGGCTTTCGCGGCTTGCGGCGTGTTTCCGATATGTTCATCATGCCGCCCATGCCGGATGATTGGGACGACTGGGAAGAGGGGGAGCGCCGCGCGGTGCTGCTGCCCGATGACGCGCTCTCGGCCGAGGCGCTGTCGCGGCCGCGCGCGGCGCCAAGGCCGGGCGAGATGCTGGCGCGCGGCGTCTGCCGCCATCTGCTGGGCCACGGCTTCGTCACGGTCGAGGAATTCGTGCCCGCCTCGGGGCTGCGCGTCGACGTGATGGCGCTCGGTCCCAAGGGCGAGATCTGGATCATCGAGTGCAAGTCGAGCCGCGCGGATTTCACCTCCGACCATAAGTGGCAGGGCTATCTCGACTATTGCGACCGCTACTTCTGGGCGGTGGACGATGCTTTCCCGCTCGATCTTCTGCCAGAGGAGACCGGCGTCATCATCGCCGACGGCTACGACGCCGAGATCGTCACCATGGCGCCCGAGACGAAGCTGTCGGGCGCGCGGCGCAAGGTGATGCTGCAGAAATTCGCGCGCCATGCCGCCCTGCGCTGGCACAAGGCGCGCGATCCTGCGATCAACCTTTCTTCGGCTTGACCGCGCGCGCGGCGCGCGCCGCGGCCATGATCTCCTCGGCGATGTCATCCGCCTCGTCGGGGTCGAAATCCATCGGGATCTCGGTCGCGCCCGCTTCGATGAACAGACGCACCATGCCGTGATCGGTCGGCCCGATCTGCAGGTTCGCCTCGATGTCGCGTTCGGTGTCGATGCCCATGTCGCCTCCTGTGCAAGCTGGCCTGTCCCTAGCGCCGGGGCGGGCGTCGGGCAAGACGGACGACCTCGCGGAAGCATGGCAAAACCCGGGGCAGGGGGGTTGCAATCCCCTCCCGCTGGGTCTAATTCCCGCGCCAGTGCCGCCTTAGCTCAGTTGGTTAGAGCGCTGGATTGTGGATCCAGAGGTCCCCTGTTCAAGCCAGGGAGGCGGTACCACCTCTCCTCCCTTTGCCCCCATCGTGCATTTGCTCGGCCCTTGGCCCGGCGCGCCGTTGCCCTATCTGGGCCGCCGCGAGCGAATGTTGCAGGGGAACGGGGGCCGAGATGATACACCCGGTCATCAGGACGGTGGTGCAAAAGTACGAGTGGATTCACCTCTCGCTCGGCCTGTTCGGCAACGTGGCCTTTCTGGTGGGGAGCGTGTTCTTCCTGCCGATGTTCGAGGGGAAGAGCCCGAGCTGGACCGGGATGGACTGGAAGACGCTGGGCGTCTGGCTCTTCATCACCGGCGCGTTCTTCATGTTCATCGGCGCCTTGGGCAACCTGCTGGTCAAGCTCTGCGAGCGCTGAGCGCTCACTCGATCGCCATCTCCTGGCGCAGGCTGCCGTCGCGCCCGAAGATCAGCACGCGGTCATCGGTGGTCACCACCGCGATCCAGTCCTTGCCTTGGGTGAAGGCCATGGGGTCGGCCCCCTCGGGCAGGACAAGGCTTTCGGGCAGCGGCAGGGCGGGGGCCGCATCGAAGCGGATGACAATCGCCGCGATCAGCACTAGGAAACCCGCGATCATCACGCCCGCCAGAGCGATCACCAGCCATTTGAGCCATTTCAGCTCGGGCGGGATCATGACCGGGCCGTCTGTCTCGGGAGCCTGCATGGCCGATCTCTCCACTGTCGTCCGTTTCACCATCGCCGAAGATCCGCCGGCGCGTCTTGATAAGGCGCTGGCCCGCGATGTGCCAGAGGCGGCCACGCTGTCGCGCTCGCGCATCGCGAAGCTCCTGGCCGAGGGCGCGGTGCGCGTGGATGGTGCGGTGGCGACCGACGCCAAGGCGGCCATCGCCGAAGGTGCACGGATCGAGATCACCGTGCCGCAGGCCGCCGAGAGCCATATCGGCGCGCAGGAGATCCCGCTCGACGTGGTCTGGGAGGATCACGACCTCATCGTCATCGACAAGCCCGCGGGCATGGTCGTCCACCCCGCCCCCGGAAGCCCCGACGGCACGCTGGTGAACGCGCTGATCCATCATTGCGGCGAGGATCTCTCGGGCGTGGGCGGCGCCAAGCGCCCCGGCATCGTGCACCGGATCGACAAGGACACCTCCGGCCTTCTGGTCGTGGCCAAGACCGACCGCGCGCATCAGGGGCTGGCGCTGCAATTCGAGAAACACTCGGCCGAGCGGCATTACCTCGCGCTGTGCCACGGCGTGCCCGATCCCAACGACCCGCGCCTGCGCGGCGTGAAGGGGGCGAGCTTCGAGACCGGCTCTGTGCTCAGGATCCAGACCCTGCTGGGCCGCCACCGCACCGACCGGCAGCGGCAGGCGGTGAGCTTCGATCAGGGCCGTCACGCGGTGACGCGCGCCAAGCTGGTCGAGGCCTTCGCCGCCTCGGCGCTGGTCGAATGCCGGCTGGAGACGGGGCGCACGCACCAGATCCGGGTGCATATGTCGCATGTGGGCCATGCGCTGATCGGCGATCCGGTCTATGGCGGGCGGCGCAAGATGTCGGAAAAGACCCATAGCGCAAAGGCGGTGGCGCTGGCGGCGGGCTTCGGGCGGCAGGCGCTGCACGCGGCCTCGCTCGGCTTCACCCATCCCGCGACCGGCGAAAAGCTGCGCTTCGAGAGCCCCTTGCCCGCCGACATGGCGGAACTCCTGGCCGCGCTTCGGGGTTGAAGGGGCGTAACGAAATTCACATATGATCGAGCCGCTCGCGTGCTCTCTCGTATCGGGGAGGCGGAGGGTTCATCATTGCACAAGCATGTTGCGATAGGGGCGCTTGCCCGGCAGGCGCCGAACCCGTATCGCTGAGCGTCCAAGAGACATCCGAAAGGAGGGGCCCATGGCAGAGACCTATACGAATCTTCCCGCCCCGTCGCCGGAGCAGGGGCTGAACCGTTACCTGCAGGAAATCCGCAAGTTCCCGATGCTGGAGCCCGAGCAGGAATACATGCTGGCCAAGCGCTGGGTCGATCACGAGGATGCGGGTGCCGCGCACCAGCTCGTCACCTCGCATCTGCGGCTCGCCGCCAAGATCGCCATGGGCTATCGCGGCTACGGCCTGCCGCAGGCCGAGGTCATCTCCGAGGCCAATGTCGGCCTGATGCAGGCGGTCAAGAAGTTCGACCCCGAAAAGGGCTTCCGCCTCGCCACCTACGCGATGTGGTGGATCCGCGCCTCGATCCAGGAATACGTGCTGCGCTCTTGGTCGATGGTCAAGCTCGGCACCACCTCGGGCCAGAAGAAGCTGTTCTTCAACCTGCGCAAGGCCAAGGCCCGGCTCGGCGCGCTGGAGGAGGGCGACCTGCGGCCCGAGAACGTCAAGCAGATCGCCACCGATCTGGGCGTGACCGAGGACGAGGTCGTCTCGATGAACCGGCGCATGTCGGGCGGCGACGCCTCGCTCAACGCCATGGTCGGCTCGGATGCCGACAGCGCCACCCAGTGGCAGGACTGGCTCGAAGACGACAGCGCCGACCAGGCCACCGATTACGAGGAGCGCGACGAGCTCGACGCGCGGCGCGAGCTGATGGCCGAGGCGATGGGCGTGCTCAACGACCGCGAACGCGACATCCTCGTGCAGCGGCGGCTGCAGGACGAGGCGGTGACGCTTGAGGAATTGTCCGGCCAGTACGAGGTGAGCCGCGAGCGGATCCGCCAGATCGAGGTGCGCGCCTTCGAGAAGCTGCAAAAGCGGATGCAGGAGCTGGCGCGCGAGCGCGGCATGCTCGAAAACGCCTGAGCGTTGCACTCCGGCCCGCGATGATTACCCTTCCCCGCAAACGGGGAGGGGTTTTTTCTTTCCCGCAGCGAGGGAAAGACCGAAAATGAGTGAACCGATCCGCTGGGGCGTCCTTGGCGCCTCGAAATTCGCGCTGGGCGCCATGGCCCGCGCGATCCATTCCGCCGAAGGCTCCGAGCTGGCGGCGCTGGCCACTTCCTCGCCGGACAAGGCCGCGCCCTTCCGCGCCTTCCAGCCGCGGCTGCGCGTCCATGCCGACTACCAGGCGCTGCTCGACGATGCGGAGATCGACGCGGTCTATATCCCGCTGCCCAACGCCATGCATGTCGAATGGACGCTGAAGGCGCTCGACGCGGGCAAGCATGTGCTGTGCGAAAAGCCGCTCGCCATGAAGGCCTCCGAGTTCGACGCGGTGATCGCTAGGCGCGACGCCACCGGGCTGATGGCGGCCGAGGCCTACATGATCGTGCATCACCCGCAATGGATCCGCGCGCGCGAGCTGGTGCAGGGCGGCGCGATCGGCAAGCTGCGCCATGTCGAGGCGGCGTTCAGCTTCAACAACACCGAAACGGGCAATATCCGCAACAAGCCCGAAACCGGCGGCGGCGGGTTGCCCGATATCGGCGTCTATGCCTTCGGCTCGGTGCGCTTCGTGACGGGGCAGGAGCCGGTGGCGATCCGCCATGCCAATATCCGCTACGAGAACGGCGTCGACGTCTATGCGCAGGTCGCGGCGGATTTCGAGAGCTTCGACTATTCCGGCATGGTCTCCATGCGGCTCTTCCCGCGCCAGGAGGTGACGTTTCACGGCGATGAGGGCGTGTTGAAGATGCTCTGCCCGTTCAACGCCAACACCTTCGGCCAGGCCGAGATGACGCTGGAGACCGAGGGCAAGCGCGTGGTGCATGAGCGCTGGCCGGGGATCGATCACTACAAGCTGCAGGTCGAGGCCTTCACCGCCGCCATCCATGGCGCGGCCTATGCCTGCCCGCTGGAATTCAGCCGCGGCACGCAGGCGATGATCGACATGGTCTATGCGGCGGGCGGGAACGGCTGAGCGGATGGGTGGTTGATCCGGCGAACAGAACCGGAGGCAACCGCGATGTCCGATCCCAAGAAGATCCTCGTGCTCGGCGCGCATGGCGTGACGGGCCGGGAGGTCGTGAAGCAGGCGGTGGCGCAGGGCCACCATGTCCGCGCCGCCGAGATGAAATGGCCCGACGACGCCCCGCCCGCGGGCCATAATGTCGAGCGGGTGACGGCGAACGTGATCGAGGACGATCTCGGGCCGATCGTGGAGGGCGTCGATGCGGTGATCTCGGCGCTGGGCGTGCCGGGCGATCCGGCGACGCTGATGGACCCGCCGCCGCTTTACACCACCGGCACGCGCAAGCTGATCGACGCGATGCAGGCGCGCGGCGTCTCACGGCTGGTGACCATCTCGGCGAGCTTCGTCGTCACCCATGATCGCGGGCCGCTGCTGTTTCGCACCACGGCCATCCCGGCGCTGACCCGGGTGCTGCACCAGATGGGCGAGATGGAGGAGATGCTGCGCGCCAGCCCGCTCGACTGGACCGCCGTGCGCCCCGGCTGGCTCCTGCCCGAGCCGCTGACCGCCGATTACGTGGTGGTGCCCGACGTGATCCCCGAGGAGCTGATCCGCACCCGTCACGCCGATCTGGCGCATTTCATGCTGCATTGCGCCGTGACGGGCGAATGGTCGCGCCAGACCCCGGCCATCGCCCGGCCCGAGGCCGAGGAGCTGAGCTCGTCCTTCGAGGTGGTCAAGGAAATGCTGGCCTAGGCCACGACGGAAACGGGCCGGGCCTCATGGAGGCCCGGCCCGCCCTTTTCGGTGATCGAAGGGCCTCAGCCCTCCATCTTCTCCAGCTCGTCGATCATCCCCTCGATCATCGACAGCCCCTTATCCCAGAAGGCCGGGTCCGAGGCATCGAGGCCGAAGGGTGCCAGAAGCTCCTTGTGATGCTTCGAGCCACCCGCTTTCAGCATCTCGAAATACTTTTCCTGGAAGTCCTCGCCGCCCTCCTCGTAGACCGCGTAGAGCGCGTTCACGAGCCCGTCGCCGAAGGCATAGGCATAGACGTAGAAGGGCGAATGCACGAAGTGCGGGATATAGGCCCAGAAGCTCTCATAGCCCGGCGCGAAATCGAAGATCGGCCCGAGGCTCTCGGCCTGAACGCTCATCCACAGCGCGTCGATGTCGTCCGGCGTCAGCTCGCCCTGCGCGCGGGCCGCGTGCAGCTTGCACTCGAAATCATAGAAGGCGATCTGGCGCACGACCGTGTTGATCATGTCCTCGACCTTGCCCGCCAAGAGCACCTTGCGCTCGTTCTGGTCCTTGGCCTTGTCGAGCAGCTTGCGGAAGGTCAGCATCTCGCCGAACACGCTCGCCGTCTCCGCCAGCGTCAGCGGGGTGGAGGAGAGAAGCTCGCCTTGCCCGGCGGCGAGGCGCTGGTGGACGCCGTGGCCCAGCTCATGCGCCAGCGTCATCACGTCGCGCGGCTTTCCGAGGTAGTTCAGCATCACGTAGGGATGCACGGTCGAGACGGTGGGATGCGCGAAGGCGCCCGGCGCCTTGCCCGGCTTCACCGCCGCATCGGTCCAGCCCTCGTCGAAGAAGGGCTTGGCCAGCTCGGCCATGCGCGGGTCGAAGTCGCCGTAAGCCTCCTCGACCATGGCGCGCGCCTCGTCCCAGCCGACGATGCGGTCGGTCTCCATCGGCAGCGGCGCGTTGCGGTCCCAGACCTGCATCCGGTCGAGACCGAGCCACTTGGCCTTGAGCTCGTAATAGCGGTGCGACAGCCGCGGATAGGCCGCGACCACCGCGTCGCGCAGCGCCTCGACCACCTCGGGCTCGACATGGTTGGCAAGGTGCCGCCCGGTCTGCGGCGTCGGCATGCCGCGCCAGCGATCCTCGATCTCCTTGTCCTTGGCGAGCGTGTTGTGGATGCGCGCAAACAGCCGGATCTGGGTCTTGAACACCCGCGCCAGCTCGAGCGTTGCGGCCTCGCGCTTGGTGCGGTCCTGCTCGGTCAGCAGGTTGAGCGTGCCCTCGATGCCGAGCTCCTCGCCATCGACGGTGAAGGTCAGGCCGGCGATGGTCTCGTCGAACACCTTGTTCCAGGCGGCGGCACCGACGCTCGACTGGTCGTGCAGGAACTTCTCCAGCTCATCGGAGAGCTGGTAGGGCTTCATCGCGCGCATCCGCTCGAAGACGGGGCGGTAGCGGTTCAGCTCCTGGCTCTGGCCGAGCAGGGTTTCGAGGTGGTCCTCGTCGAGCCGGTTGAATTCCAGCCCGTAGAAGACGAGCGGCGTGGTATAGGCGGTGATCCGGTCCTGGCAGTCCGACATGAACTTGGCGCGTTCGGCGTCGGTGGTCTCCTGGTAGTAGCGCAGCCCCGCATAGGACATGATCCGCCCGGCGACGATGTCGATCCGCTCGTAGCGCTGCACCGCTTCCAGCAGGCCGCCCGCGTCGAGCGTGGCGAGCTTGCCCTCGTAATCCTCGGCGAATTCGGCGCAGGATTGCTCCAGCCAGTCGATGTCGTTCTTGATCTCGGCTGAATCAGGCGCGGGGTAGAGATCGGTCAGGTCCCATTCCGGCAGGTTGCCCAAGGGGCGGCCCCCGGTCTCGGTCGCGGCGTCGAAGCGGGGGGTCTGGGTCATGGATGAGCCTTCTGTTCGGGTATCACGGAGGCAAAAGATATGGTCGGTGGCGGGGCGGCTCAACCCGTCGCGGCGCGCTCAGCCGTCAAAGGCGTCGTCGCGCATGGCGCGGGCCTTCTCCAGCGTGGCCTCCGCCTCGGCGGGATCGTCCTCGCGCGCGGGCACGAGCCGCTGCCCGGGCGCCTGCGCGAGGCACAGATCGGCGCGCAGCGGGTAATGATCCGAGCCGATGCCGGGCAGCACGGCGAAATCGGCCATGGCCAGCCCCCGGGTCCAGAGGATCTGGTCGAGCGGCCATTTCATCCACCAGGAATTGGCGTCGAAGCTGACCATCGGCCCGCGCCCGGCGCGCGGGTCGATCAGCTCTCCCAGCCGCAGGGTGCGGCGGGCGGTGCGCTCCCAGGGGGCGGCGTTGAAATCGCCGGCGAGCAGCGTCGGCCGCGTCTCGTCGCGCGCCTCGATCGCGGCTTGCAGCATGGTCGCGTCGCGCAGGGTGGAGGGCTGGAAGTAATGCGGCGGGCGCGGATGCAGGCCGAAGACGCGGATCTGCCCGGCGGGATGATCGAGCACCCCGTCGAAGAGCGGCGTGTCGGCGCCGAAGGGATAGCGCATCTCGCTGCTGGCGAAGGGATGGCGCGAGAAGACATGCATGCCGTAATAGGTCGCGTCGGAGGGGATGTCCTGGATGTGATGGGCGTAATCGGCATCGAGCGCCTGCAGCGCCTCGTCCCACCAGCCATTGGTTTCCAGCACCAGGAACAGGTCCGGGTCCTGCGCGCGGGCCAGCGCGATGACTTCATCGGCCTGCCGGTTGGAGCGCTGCACATTGGCGACAAGCACGCTGATCCGGTCTTCGGGCGCGCATGTGGCGGTGCCGGGGTCCATCTTCGCGGCCATGGGCTGGTAGGGCCAGAGCCGCCAGCCATGATAGGCCAGCGCGGCGATGGCCAGCACGGTGAGCCAGCGCGCCGCGCCGTGGCCGATGCCGCCGAGAGCGGCCATGATGACCCAGGCCAGCACGATCCCGGCGGCGAACTGCATGCGCGGGAAATCGAGATAGCGGATCCACCAGGTGTCGGTCTCCACCAGCGGCAGCAGCGATGCGATGCAGAGCAAGGCGAGCAGGATGCCCGCGATCACGGCGATGGCCTGTCTCATGCGGTGGTGTTCCCTCCATAGGCGGCGAGCATGTCCTTCAGGTCGCCCAGCGTGTTGATCTCGTCGAGCGGCTTGTCATGGCGCCAGCGCAGCATGCGCGGAAAGCGCAAGCTGACGCCGGATTTGTGGCGCGGGCTGGGCTGGATGCCTTCGAAGCCGATCTCGAAAACATGTTCCGGTTTGACATGCCGCACCGGCCCGTAGCGTTCGAGCGTGTTTTTGCGCACCCATGCGGTGATCTTGCGGAACTCGGCATCGGTCAGCCCGCTATAGGCCTTGGTGAAGGGGACGAGCGCGTTGCCGTCCTTTACCGCGAAGGTGAAGTCGGTGAACATGTTGGCCCGCCGCCCCGATCCGGCCTGCGCATAGACCATGACCGCGTCGATGGTCAGCGGATCGACCTTCCACTTCCACCAGTCGCCCTTCTTGCGGCCCGCGAGATAGGGGCTGCCCGCGCGCTTGAGCATCAGCCCCTCGGCCATCAGCTCGCGCGACTTCGCGCGCTCCTGGGCCAGCTGATCGAGGCTTTCGACCGGCACGAGCGGCGACAGCCGGAACGGCGCCTCGGGCGGCAGGTCAGCCCCCAGCGCGTCGAGCCTTGCGCGCCGCTCGGCAAAGGGCAGGGCGCGGATGTCCTCGCCATCCTGTTCCAGAAGGTCGTAGCCCATGAGGATCACCGGCGCCTCGGTCAGGAGCTTCTTCGGCACGGTCTTGCGCCCGATCCGCTTTTGCAGCGCGTTGAAGGAGAGCGGCGCTTCGTCGCCCCAGCCCAGCACCTCGCCGTCGATCACCGTGCCCATGGGCAGGAAATCCTTTATGCGCGCGAGTTCGGGAAAGCGGTCGGTCATCAGCTCTTCGCCGCGCGACCAGAGGTGATGATCGCCGCCGCGCAGGATCAGCTGGCCGCGGATGCCGTCCCATTTGCGCTCGGCCATCCAGTCGCCGGGATCGCCGAGGTCCTTCAGGTCATCAAGCTGGTAGGCGAGGTAGAAGGGGTAGGGGCGCGACAGGCTCGCCGTCGGGTCGGGCTCGTGGACGAGCGCGTGCCACGAGATGTCATCGGGCGTCCACGACCCCATCAGCCGGTGCGTGAGTTCCGCCTCGTCGATCCCGGTGGCCTGCGCCAGCGCACGGGTCATCAGCTTCTGGCTGACGCCGACGCGGAAGCTGCCCGTCAGCAGCTTGGTGAAGAGAAGCCGCTCGGTCGGCCCCAGCGCGTCCCATGCCGCGAGGATGCCCGCCTTGCGCGCGGGCTCGTCCTCCTTGGACAGGCGGCGGATCTCGCCGATCCAGTGGCTGAGCGGGCGGTCCTCTTCGGCCTCGGCGGGCGGCAGGACGAGGGAGATCGTCTCGGCGAGATCGCCGACGATGGGATAGGCTTCCTCGAACAGCCATAGCGGAATGCCCGCCCGCTCGGCCGCCCATTCGCGCAGCACGGTCGCGGTGATGGTGCGGCGCGGGCGGCGGCCCGAAAAGAGCGCGACGGTCCAGAGCTTGTCGGCGTCGGGCGCGTCGCGGAAATACTCGGCCATCGCCGCGACCTTCCTGGTGGTGCGGGTGGTCTGGTCGACGGCGCGGAACAGCTCGGCAAAGCGCTTCATGCCGCCTCGCCTTCGGCGCCGCTTTCGTCCTCGGCATCGATGCGTTCGCCGGAATACTCGGTCGAGACGACATGGGCGTCATAGCCCTCGCTCTCCAGCCAGCGGCGAAAGACGCTCGTATAGCCATGGGTGACGAAGATGCGGGAGGCCCCGGTTTCGCGGATCGCGGAATTGAGCCCCGGCCAGTCGGCATGGTCCGACATGATGAAGCCGCGATCCGCCGCCCGCCTGCGCCGGACGCCCCTGAGCGCCATCCAGCCGCTGGCAAAGGCGGTGGAGGCGGGCTTGCCCGGCAGGTTGAAGCGGCGCGACCACGGCCCGCCCAGCCCCGAGGGCGTGGCCACGACAAGCCCGCCCGCCAGCGATTTCAGGTCGGTCTCGGGCGTCACGCGGATCGTGTCGGGGAGCTTGATGCCTTGGGCGCGCAGCACCTCGTTGGTGTTCTCGACCGCGCCATGGGTCAGGATCGGGCCGATCGAGGTGTCGGCCAGAGACAGGATGCGCTGCGCCTTGCCCAAGGCATAGGAGCCGATCAGCGAAAACCGCCCCTCGGCGGCGTTGGCGGCCCACCATGCGTTGAGGTCGCGCGCCAGCTCGTCCTGCGGCGTCCATTTGAACACCGGCAGGCCGAAGGTGGATTCGGTGATGAAGGCGTCGCAGCGCACCGGCTCGAACGGGGTGGAGAGGCCGTCGTCGATGGTCTTGTAATCGCCCGAGGCGACCCAGACCTCGCCCTTGCGCTCGACCCGGATCTGGGCCGAGCCGGGGACGTGGCCCGCCGGATGAAACGACACGGTGACGTCGCCGATGGTGCGCGTCTCGCCATAGCGGATCGTGTCGAGAGAGATGTCGCCCAAGCGGTGCCGCATGACCGGCGCGGCGATGTCGGTGGCGAGGTAGCGGTTCATGCCCTCATGCGCGTGATCGGCATGGCCATGGGTGACGAGCGCGCGGTCGACGGGCAGCCACGGGTCGATATGAAAATCGCCCGCTTCGCAGTAGATGCCCCGGTCGGTGAAGGTCAGAAGATCGGCCATGATCCCGAGGGTAGCGCCGGGGTCCGGGCCGGGTAGGGCGTATTTATGGAAAGATGAACGAGGGCGATGCGCTCCCCTGGTTCATCTTTCTCCAAATACGCCGGGGGAGGGCCGAAGGCCCGGGGGCGGAGCCCCCAATAGCAGACCGGTGGGCGGAGCCCTCAATGGCAGGGTGCGGGCGGGCCCCCCGTCGCGCTCAGGCCACCTCGCTCAGCGCGGCTTTCGGCGTGATGCCCAGCGCGTGGCAGACGTCGCGCGTCAGGTCCGGCTTGTTGAGCGTGTAGAAATGCAGGTGCTCGGCCCCGCCCGCGATCAGCGTGTCGCACAGCTCGGTGGCCAGCGCCGTGGCCAGCAGGTCGGCCTCGGCCTGATCCTTCGCATGCTCGAAACCGTCGGCCACGACCTGCGGGATCGAGGTGCCGCACATGCCGGCGAATTTCTTCGCGCCCTTCCAGTTCTCGATCGGCAGGATGCCGGGAATGATCGGCCCCTCGATCCCCGCCTTCACGCAGGCGTCGCGGAAGCGGAAGAAGGTGTCCGCCTCGAAGAAGAACTGGGTGATCGCGCTATGCGCGCCCGCGTCGAACTTGCGCTTGAGATGCTCGACATCCGCGAGCTCATGCGCCGCGTCGGGGTGCCGTTCGGGATAGGCGCCGACACGGATGCGGAAATTGCCGCGCGCGGCCAGCGCCTCGATCAGCTCGACCGAACCGGCGAAGCCCTCCGGGTGGGCGCGAAACCCGCCCGAGCCTTTCGGCGGGTCTCCCCTGAGCGCCACGATCTCCTCGACGCCCGCCTTGGCGTAGCCGTCGACGATCTCCATCGTCTCGGCCCGCGTGGCCTCGACGCAGGTCAGATGCGCGGCGACCCGCAGCCCCGCCTTCTTGTGGATCGCGTCCACCGCCTCGTGGGTCAGCTTGCGGGTCGTGCCGCCCGCGCCATAGGTGACCGAGACGAATTCAGGCTCCATCGGAGCCAGCGCCTGCACCGTGTCCCAAAGACGGAACGAGCCTTCGATGTTCTTCGGCGGAAAGAATTCGAAACTGACGGCAGGGCGGGTCATGTCGGGTCTCCTGTGGGATGCGGAGCTTGTCGCAGATGGGGGGACGTGAGACAAATTCATAACCCTCACCACGATCATGAGTTTCACTTGCATATCGAGTTCCGCCATCTGCGCACCATCAAGGCGATCCACGACACCGGCGGGCTGGCGCGGGCGGCCGACCTGCTGAACATAACACAATCGGCGCTGTCGCATCAGATCAAGGGCATCGAGGATCAGGCCGGGGTCGAGCTTTTCGTGCGCCGCTCCAAGCCGCTCAAGCTCTCGGCCGCCGGGCTGAAGCTCCTGGCCGCCGCCGAGGACATCCTGCCGCGCGTCGCCGATCTCGAGGCCGAGTTCGCCGGGCTGATCGCGGGCAAGTCGGGGCGGATGCACATCGCGATCGAATGCCACGCCTGCTTCGAGTGGCTGCTGCCGGTGCTGGAGCAGTTCCGCAAGGCTTGGCCCGAGGTCGATGTCGACATCCGCCCCGGTCTGGCCTTCGACGCGCTGCCCGCGCTCAGGCGCGAGATGGTGGACCTCGTGATCTCCTCCGATCCCGAGCCGCTGCCCGAGACCGATTTCACGCCGCTCTTCGACTACGAGCCGGTCTTCGTCGCCTCGTCGATGAACCCGCTGGCCGAGAGGCCCCATATCGAGGCCGAGGATTTCGCCGATCAGACGCTCATCACCTACCCGGTGGAGCGCACGCGGCTCGACGTCTTCACCGAGCTTCTGATCCCCGCGCGGGTGGAGCCCGCGGCGATCCGGCAGGTCGAGCTGACGGCGGTGATCCTGCTTCTGGTCGCCTCGAACCGCGGCGTCGCGGTGCTGCCCGACTGGGTGGTGCGACAGCTGCGCAGCAATTCGGATTACGTGACCCGGCCGCTCACCGCGCAGGGCAAGACGCGCAGGCTCTTTGCCGCGACGCGCGCGGATGACACCTCGCGGCCCTATATCGCGCATTTCACCCGTCTGGCGCGGCAGGAGGCGGTGAAGCTGCAAAGGGGCTAGGCAGGGCGCCGCCTGACCCCTTGCCGGGATGGCGCGGAGCCGCTATGGCCCCTTGATCCGTGACATCTCAAGGCCCCGTGGGCCTGACAGCCCTAAGCCCGAGGAGGCCCCGATGGCCCGTTCCGCCAATCTCAACGTGATGATGAAGACCGCCCGCCGCGCCGGTCGCGCGCTGCTCAAGGATTTCGCCGAGGTCGAGCAGCTGCAGGTCTCGACCAAGGGACCGGGCGACTTCGTCACCCGCGCCGACCGTCAGGCCGAGCAGACCATCCGCGAGGCGCTGATGGAGGCGCGGCCCTCCTATGGCTTCCTTGGCGAAGAGGGCGGCCCCATCGAGGGCGAGGACCCGACCCGCCGCTGGATCGTCGATCCGATCGACGGCACCACCAACTTCCTGCACGGCATGCCGCATTGGGCGATCTCGATCGCGCTGGAGCACAAGGGCCGAATCGTCGCCGGCGTGATCTATGACCCGGTGAAGGACGAGATGTTCCACGCCGAAAAGGGCGAGGGCGCATGGCTCAACGAGGGCCGCCTGCGCGTTTCCTCGCGCCATCGCCTCGTCGAATCGATCTTCTCGACCGGCGTGCCCTGCGCCGGGCGGCGCACGCTGCCCGCGATGATCCAGGATCTCGCCCGCATCGCCCCCGAGGTCTCGGGGCTGCGGCAATACGGCTCCTCGGCGCTCAACATGGCCTATGTGGCCGCGGGCCGCACCGAGGGCTACTGGGAGCGCGAGACCAGGATCTGGGACATCGCGGCGGGCATGATCATCCTCACCGAGGCGGGCGGCTTCGTCGGCGCGATCCGCGAGGGCCACGATCCGCTCGAGCATGGCGACGTGGTCGCCGCCAATGCCGACATCTTCGAGAAATTCGCCAAGCTGGTCCGCGCCCGCGCGGCCTGAACCCGCTAGCGGTCGGAGGGGTGGTTCACCCCGTCCGACCACGCGATCTCGCCAAGCTCGGAGGGGTTCACCCCCTCCAGCGCGCCGACATTGACGCCGTATTCGTTCGGGTTCGACCGCCTGCGGTGATGGGTATAGATCCCGCAGGTGGCGCAGAACCAATGCTGCGCGGTCTTCGTGCCCCATTGGTAGAGCGTGAGGTTCTCGGCCCCGCGCACCACCTCCAGCTCACCGAGCCGCACCGTGGCGGCGATCGCCCCGCGCCTGCGGCAGAACGAACAGTCGCAACGCCGCGCGGTGTTCAGCCCGTCGGCAAGATGCAGGCGCAGCTCGACCGCGCCGCAATGGCAGCTCAGACGGTGATGCGGTTCGGGGATGGTCATCTGCGTCTCCTCACGACAGGAATGTTGCTGCGCCCCAAGGGCGGGGCGGGGGCGTGCGGCGGCGCGCCATGGGTGCGGCTCCAGAAGGCCGGGCCGCCGCGCCTGAGCCAGAGCGGCAGCACCAGCACCAGCCCCACCGCGAAGCCGCCCGCATGGGCCCAGTAGGCCACGCCGCCCGTGGCCGCGTCCATGCCGATCCCGCCCAGCACCTGCAGCCCGAACCAGACCGCCAGCACCAGCCAGGCGGGCACCGGCACCAGCCGGATGAACACGATCAGGAAGATCAGGATGTCGATCCGCGCGCGCGGAAACAGCAGCAGATAGCCGCCCATCACGCCCGCGATCGCGCCGGAGGCGCCGATGGTCGGAATGGGCGAGAAGGGCTCCGCCGCGAACTGCACGAGATTGGCCGCGACGCCGGAGCCCGCATAGAAGGCCGCAAAGCCGCCATGGCCGAGCTGCTCCTCCATGTTGTCGCCGAAGATGAACAGGAACAGCATATTGCCCGCGAGGTGAAAGAGCCCGCCATGCAGGAAGATCGAGCTGAGCAGCGAGACCGGGTTCTCGCCGGCCGAGACCCGCACCGGGATCATCGCCCAGTCGTAATAAAGCCGCGCCAGGTCGTCGCCCGTGTCGAGCGCGACCACCATCCACAGGTAGATCGCGATGTTGATCGCGATCAGGGCCCAGGTGACATAGGGCGTGCCGGTCGAGGGGTTGTGGTCGCGGATCGGGAACATCGGGGCCTCGGGGTTGGTGGTGCGCCCGCGGCGCAGGCGCAGCATGGCGCATGATCGGGGCGACCGCCATGGGCCGATGCGCAGGCCACGGCTTTACCCCTCGCGCGCGGCGTCGTAAGCCTGCGCCCGTGCCCGTGTGGTGGAATGGTAGACACACGAGACTTAAAATCTCCTGCTCCTTGGGGCGTGCCGGTTCGAGTCCGGCCACGGGCACCAGAACCGACAGCTATGAAGGACGGATCATGACCGGGGTCACGCTGATTTCGACGGGCGGCACCATTGCCTCGCAGCATTCCGAAGCGGCGGGCGCGGTCGTCGCCGAGCTGGGCGGGAGCACGCTTCTGGCAAAGCTGCACGATCCGCTCGACGGGATCGAGGTCCGGGTCGAGGAGTTTCGTGAACTCAACAGCTTCGCGCTCACTTTGGCGGATGCGCATGGGCTCGTCGCCGCGATCCGCGCGGCATTGCAGGAGCCCGGCTGCGCCGGTGTCGTGGTGACCCATGGCACCGACACGATGGAGGAAAGCGCCTATCTCGCCGACATCCTCGTGGCGGGCGACAAGCCGGTGGTCTTCACCGGGGCGCAGCGCCATGCGGGCGATCCCGACAGCGACGGGCCGCGCAACATCGCCGATGCGATCCGCGTGGCCGCCGCGCCGCAGGCGCGCGGCATCGGCGCGGTGATCGTCTTCGAGGGCGAGATCCACGCCGCGCGCGACGTGACCAAGATGCATGCATCGCGCACCGATACCTTCCGCTCGCCGGGCTTGGGCAAGCTGGGCGAGGTCGATCTCGGCGAGGTGCATCTCTACCGCCACCCCGGCCCGCGCCGGGTGGTGCCGGATCGGGGGCTGGTCGAGGAGGTGGAGCTGCTCAGGCTCGCGCTCGGCACGACGCCGGCCTTTCTCGATTTCTGCGCCGATCGCGGCGTGCGCGGCGTGGTGATCGAGGGGTTCGGGCGCGGCAACGCGCCGCGCGGCTTCGGCGCGGCGGTGCAACGGCTGAATGCGGCGGGCGTGCCGGTGCTCATCGCCTCGCGCTGCGTGGAAGGGCGCACCCGCGCGGTCTATGGCGGCGACAGCGGCGCGACCACGCTGGTCGAGGCGGGCGGTCTGCTGACCGGCACGCTGCCGGGGCTCAAGGCGCGGCTGCTGCTTTCGGCGCTGCTGGCGGCGGGGGCGGGGCGCGATGAGATCGCGCAGGCGCTGGCGCGGGCCTGACGGAAGGCGTCAGCGGGTTCAGCGGGTCGGGAAGACCACTTCGAAGCTGAAGCCCTCGGGCGCGAATTCGAAATCGATCTCGCCGCCCAGCTCGGCCTTGAGCACCATGCCGATCATCTTGGTGCCGAAGCCGCGCCGGGTCGGCGGCACCACCGTCGGCCCGCCGCGTTCGCGCCAGCGCAGCGAAAGCCGCCCCGTCGCCTCGTCGAGCCGGTAGTCGATCCGCACCCGGCCCGACTCGCAGGACAGGGCGCCGTATTTCAGCGCGTTGGTGACCAGCTCGTGCAGCGCCATCGACAGCGATGTCGCCTGCCGCGCCGTGAGCCGCACCGCCGGCCCGTCGATCTCGAAGCGCGCCGGGTCGCCCGCGGTGCGCGCGGCGGTGTCGATCAGCAGGCGCAGATCGGCTGCCGTCCCGCCGCCCGACATGTCCTCCGCCCCGTCCGCGCCGAGCGCATCATGCGCCGCCGACAGCGCCTGCAGCCGGGAGACGAAGCTCTCGGCATGGGGCTTGGGCAGCGTCTGCCGGGCCAGCCCCGCGACCACGCCCAGCGTGTTCTTCATGCGGTGCCGCATCTCGCCCAGGATCACCTTCAGCCGGCGCTCGGCATGCTTGCGGCGGGTGATGTCGCGCAGGATGACCGACCAGTCCTCCGAGACGCCGGGCAGGCCATGGGTGCCGATCGGCGCCATCGTGACCTCGAGCTCGCGCCCGTCGGGCTGGCTGGCCTCGAAGACGATCTCGGCCCCCCGCCCGGCGCCCTTCATCTCTTCGGCGAACCAGCCGGGCCGGTCGGTCAGCGCGACGATCCGCGCCACCGGCTGGCCGACCGCCTCCTCGGCGGAGCGCCCGATCAGCCGCGTGGCACCCGCGTTCCAGCTGCGGACATGGCCCGCCGCATCGACCCGCAATATGGCATTGGGAGAGCTGCTGACGATCGCGGCCAGCTCGTCGGCCTCGCGCTTGGCCTGTTGCAGCGCCTTTTCATAGGCGTGCCGCTCGCGGGCGTCGAAGACGGTGAAATCATGGCGCAGGCAGCGCCCCTCGGCATCGCGCCGGGATACGCCGCTCAGCAGCACCGGCAGGGGCGTGCCCGAGGCGGTGTCGAGCCGGCAGGAGATCTCGCGCGCAAAGCCCTGCAGCCGCATCATCGGCGCCAGATGCGTGTCGTAGAAGATCCGCCCCGGCCCGGTGAGCAGCGAGGCCAGCGTCGGGCGCGCGGCGTCGCCGCCCGGCGGCAGGCCGAGCCAATGCGCCAGCGTCGCGTTGACATAGCGCAGCCGGCCGTCGGGATCGGTCACGACGATGCCGCAGGGCGCATCCTCGATCAGCTCTGCCGCCGTGTCGAAGCCGCCGCCGACGATGTAGGACATCAGGCAGGCCCGAGATGCGCGCCCATCGCCGCGACGACCGTTTCCGGCACGGTCATGTGCGGGCAGTGCCCGGTCGCATCGAGCACCTCGACCGTGGCGCCCGGCATCCTGTCGCGCATCCAGTCGGCCACCGCCATCGGCACCAGCGCGTCCTTGTCGCAATGCAGCACCAGCGCCGGGCGGGCGGCCTTCTCGAAATCGGCGCGGCGGTCGGCAAAGAAGGTGACCCGTCCGAAATGGCTCATGATCTGCGGATCGGTCCGGCAGAAGCTCTGCGTCAGCTCCACGGCCGAGGGATCCTCGGCGGGCTGGCCGGCGATGGTGGGGGCCATCTGCATCGACCAGCCGAGATGGTTCTCATCGAGAAGCGCCACCAGCCCCTCGATCTCCTCCCGCGCGAAGCCGCCGCGATAGCCGGCCTCGGCATCCTCCAGAAAGGCGGGGCTGGGCGAGACCATCACCAGCCGCGAGACGCGGTCGGGCGCGCGGTTCGCCGCCAGAAGCGCGATCGTGGCGCCGATCGAATGCCCCACGAGGCAGACCTCTCCCAGCGACAGCGCATCGAGGATCTCGATCAGCTCGTCGGCATGGGCCTGAAGATCGGCATGGCGGCGCGGGTCATAGGCCGCAAGCTCCGAGCCGCCCATGCCGGTCAGGTCATAGGTGACGATGCGCCGGGTCGCAGCGAAGGCGGGCGTCACCTCGCGCCACATCGACTGATCGCAGCCGAAGCCGTGCACGAAGACCATCGGCGGGCCATCCGGCAGGCCGCCCAGCTTCACGTTGTTGCGCTCCAACACCGTCATGACATCGCTCCCGGTTCCCGAATCGGCACCCATGCTATGTCGGATGACAGGGGCATGCCATGGGCCGCGGCCCGGGGGGGGCGCCCGCCTGCGCGGCGCGTCAGAGCGGGCTCTGGTCGCGCGACATCATCGCCGCCTGCGTGCGGTTGCGCGCGCCGAGCTTGCGGCACAGCGTCTTGACATGCAGCTTGACGGTGACCTCGCTGATGCCGCGATCGAGCGCGATCTCCTTGTTCGATTTGCCATATGTGAGCCCTTCGAGCACCTGCCGCTCGCGCGGGGTCAGGCCGGAAAGGGTCGAGGGCGGCGTGTCCTGGCCGCTCATGAAGCCGTGCGGCACATAGGTCTCGCCCATCACCATGAACTTCACGGCGTTGACCAGCGAGCGGACCGGCATCGTCTTGGGCAGAAATCCCGCCGCCCCGGCCGAGAGCGCCTCCTCGGCGATGCCGCGGCCCGCCGTGCCGGAGATCAGCGCCACCGGGTTGCCGCCGCTCCGGGCGAGCGCCTGGCGCAGCCCTTGGAGCCCGCGCATGCCCGGCATCAGGTAATCGAGCAGCACCAGCTCGAACGGCCCGGTTCGGTGCAGCTCGCGCATCGCGTCGTCATGGCTGGCCGATTGCGTCACCTGCATGCTGCCATCCCGTTCGAGAAAGGCGGCCATCATCTCGCGCACGAGGTCGTGGTCGTCGGCGATCAGGATGCGCATGGGTGTCTCCGGCTGTTGCTCTTTCGGCCCGAAGGGCCTGCAGCACCCTTACCCGATCGGTCTTGCCGAGTGGCAAAGACCTGGCCGCCCGGGGCAAGATGGCCCCTGTGACACAGCGTCACTACGGGGCGCGCGCCGGTTGTATCCCGTTGAGCGGAGCCTACCACAAGGGATAGGAACCTGTTCCGAAGCGAAGTGGCCCGAAACCGGTCTCTGGCGCAGTCTGCTCAAACATGGATTTGGAGATGATTCGCGATGCTGGGAACCATCAAGACCACCTGTGCGGCCCTCGTCCTGTCGTCGCTCGCCAGCCTGGCCGCGGCACAGCCGCTGGCGCTGCGCATCACGGGGCCGGACCAGAATGTCAGGGTCTTTGATCTCGACGCGCTCGACGCGCTGCCGCAGACGGAGTTCGTGACCGGTACGATCTGGACCGACGGGCGCACGCATTTTTCCGGCGTGCCGCTGGCCGTGCTGTTGGAGCAGGTCGGCTTCGACGGTGGCGAAGCCGGGCAGGTCGAGCTGGTCGCGCTCAATGACTACCGGGTGGAGATCCCGATCGACGAGATCGAGCCGACCTCGCCCATCGTCGCGACGCGGGTGGATGGAGAGCCCATGCCGGTGCGCGAGAAGGGCCCCTTCTGGGTGGTCTATCCCTATGATGCCGGGGCGCGGTACCGCACCGAGGACATCTTCACCCGCAGCATCTGGCAGCTGGCACAGGTGCGCGCCACGCGCTGAGAGCCGGCCGCGGTCGGGGCGGGCGCGGGCGCTGCGACGGCCGCGGCTCAGCCCCGCGTCGTGGCCGAGGCCCGGGCGGAGGCCGCCCCGCCGCAGATCTCGGGCAGGGCGGGCGCTCCGGGCGCGCGCAGCACCGCGATGCGGCCGTCGCTTTCGAACTGGCTTTCCTCACCGGGCAGGGCCGAAGGGCCCAAAAGCCGCCAATCCGCGCCGGGGATGGCGCGGGTGATCGCCTCGGCCTCGCGGTTGCGGGCGCTGTCGGTAAAGGGAAAGAGGTCATAGGCCAGCACCGGCAGCGGCAGCCGCCCGCCCAGCCGCAGCGTCACCGCGTCGATCCGCCCGACCGAGGCGAGGTAGATCGGCGGCACGCCCGTGGGCACCGCGACCGGCCAGAGCCGCAGCTGCATGCGCGGCACCACGCCGCGCTCCTTCTGCCAGGCAAGATCGGTGGCGATCCCTTCGAGCAGCACCGAGGAAGCCGGGGGCAGGCCCTCATAGGTGAGCCGCAGGATATCGGTCGGCTCCAGATCGCCGCCCGCATAGGTGCGGTTGCGCAGCCAGCCCAGCCCTTCGAGCAATGATGCGGGCGCGTCGAAGCCCACCAGCGCGAGGTTCACCGGCTGCGCCGCGTGCAGCGGCGTCTCGCCCGCCCGCGCGATCAGCGTCTCGTCGAGCGCGCGGCAGGCGAGATCGAGCGGCAGCGGCGCGAGCCGCCCCGCCGCATCGGTTCGGCCGGTCAGCGTGCCGAGATTGACCGCGCCGAACATCGCCAGCGCCAGCAGCGCCGCATAGGCGATGCGCAGCGGCAGCGCGTGCTTGGCGCGGCGCAGGATCAGCGCCCAGCCGATCAGCAGCAAAAGCGCCAGACCGATCAGCAGCCGGTAGGGGCCGAGCAGGACGAGAAGCGGCTCATCGGGTGCCAGCCCGAGCGCCGCGAGCCCGCTGGCCGAGACATAGCCGATCGCCGCGTATTGCAGCACCGCCAGCGGCGCGCCCAGCGCCGAGACGGCGAGATAGGTGGCCGGGCGCATGCCCCAGGCCCCGGCCAGCACCTGGCTCAGCGTGGCGATCGGCCAGATCAGCTGCGCCAGCACCACGAAGGGCGCGCCGCGCCGCTCGAACAGGCGGCGGGCGCGGGCCATGGCGGCGGGGGCGGCGTTCATCCGCGCCAGCACCCGCGCCCCGGCGGTCCGCCCGAGCCAGAACGAGCCCTGCGCGCCGATCCAGGCGCCCAGCATGCAGATCAGAAGCGAGGTCCAGCCGCCCTGCGGCAGCTGCGTGCCGAGATAGACATAGACGGGCTCGGTCGGCACGAAGACGCTGACGATCGGAAGCTGGTTGATGATCGTCGCCAGGAACAGCGCCGGCTCGCCCCACGATCCCATCTGCGCCATCCCCCCTTCGGCCGCCCCGCCCGGGGATCTCTACAGCCTCGCGCGCCCGCCCGCATCCTCGTTCGGCGCATCGGCTTGCGCGGTGCCGCATTCCTGCACACCGGTCTCGATCCGCCCTCCGCGAAGGGGGCGGGGGATCAGGACGTCCGGGCCACGATCGGCCCGCCGCGCCGAAGCCCCGAGAAGCCGCCCGCGAAGATCTGGCCGAAGGCCCCGTCGGTCCTGTCCTGTCCGGCGATCAGGATGATCGGCGCCGCGCCGGCATGGGGGATGCCCGAGAACTGCACAGGGGGGCAGGGCGCGAAAATGCCCCTGCCGCGTATGGCAGGAGCCGCCATTCGGGCGTAAGGTCCCGAAGCCGGAGGCGAATGACATGCAAGACAAGAAAAACAAGGCGGCGATCCAGAAGCGGCTGGCGCGGCTCGAGGGACAGATCAGGGGCATCTCTCGCATGGTCGAGGAAGATCGCTACTGCGTCGACGTGCTGGTGCAGACGGCGGCCGTGCGCTCCGCGCTCAAGGCGGTGGAGCGCCTGCTGATCGAGGACCACACGAACCACTGCATCGAAACGGCGATCCTGTCGGGCGATGCCGAGGAGCAGCGCACCAAGTTCCGCGAGATGGTCGCGCTTCTTGAAAAGGCCCGCGACTGAGCGGATGCCGCGCTATTCGAGGGTCTTGATCGACTGGTCGATGGCGCGGCCCATCACCTCGTAGAAGCGGGCGTAATCCTGCACCCTGCGGCGGATCTCGGGGCAGTCCTGCGGCAGCTGTTGCAGCGTGTCGCCGATCTCGTCGCGCGCCCGGTCGAGCCCGGTCACGATATTGTCGAGCATGTTGCGATAGGGGTTGTCGGCAAGGCGGAAGAAATCCTGCCGCTGACCGGGCTTGCCGACCCGCTTGAGCAGCCCGCGATCCTCGAGAAGCCGCGTGGCCGAGCTGACGCTGCCGCGGCTCACCTGGAGCCGTTCGGCGATCTCTCCGAAGGAGACGATCTCGCCATCGAAGAGCAGCAGCGCGAAGATGCGCCCGGCGATGCGCGGCAGCCCGTCGTTCTGGGCGATCAGCCCGATCTTCTCGATGAAATCGCTGCGAACCTCGTCAAGGCCGCCGGGGGACGTCTCTTTCATGCGGGCGCTCCTTTGGGCGGGATCTATGTCCCCGGTCATGGATCGTCCAGCGCGTCTCCACAGGCCGGCCCGCCCGCGGCGCGCAACGAAGGGACGGCCCCGCGGGCGGGCAGGTTTTCCGTTCAGTAATTTCTGAAGCCTCTGGACGACATATGGGGGCGTGACTAGATGCCTGCTTCCACGACAGTTTCAAAAAGGACGAAAATGACCGGCCGGGCCTGCGAGATGACCGATCCGCGCGCGGCGCATCGCCGTTTGCCGGAAGTTCGAAGACATCATCGCGACCCTGCCCGAGACGGCGGCCGAAACGCGGGACCGGCTCGAAGCCCATGCGCGGTTTCACCGCGGCATCGCCATCGCGATCGCTTCGGTACAGGAAAAGACGCCCGACCGCTGACACGCGCCGAAAGGCCGCTATTTCATTTCGTCCGCGCGGATCGGCGCGACGCACCAGGAGATCGACCATGACCACCCAAGCTGAGACCGAGGCCGGGACGGAGCGCGCGCCGCTGCGCTTCGAAAGCGACAAGGGCGCGTCGAAGTCGAAATTCGTGGCGGCCGCGCTGGTGCTGGCGTTGCTGGGCTGGATGGGCAGCGGCTTCGTTCTGCCCTCCGAGCCCGAGACAGCCGAAGCGCCCGCCGAACAGGCCCCGCGCCGCGTCGCGGTCGCGGTGCAGGAGTCGGTCGCGCAGGCGGTGGCGCAGGTCTTCGTGGCCGAAGGCCAGGCGCTGGCCGAGCGCGACACGCAGATCCTTGCCGAGACCGGCGGCCAGATCGCCGAAGTGCCGGTCCGGCGCGGCGCCGAGGTCGTGGCGGGCGAGGTGATCGCGCGGTTCGAGACGGCGCAGGGCGATGCCGATCTCAAGCGCGCGCAGGAAGAACGCAACCGCGCCCAGCGCGAATTCGACAACGCGCAGACGCTGCTGGAGCGCGGCACCTCGACCGTCGACCGCGTGGCGCAGGCCCGCTCGACGCTGGCGGCGGCCGAGGCCGCGGTGACGGCGGCCGAGGAGGCGCTGGCCGACACAATCGTGCGCGCGCCCTTCGACGGGCGGATCGAGGCGCTCGAGGTCGAGGAGGGCGAATTCGTCAATGCGGGCGCGCAGGTGGCGCGCATCGTCGACAACACCCCGCTCAGCATCTCGATCCAGATCCCGCAGCAGCAGCTGGCCGATATCGAGGTCGGGCAGGCGGCGCAGGTCGCCTTCATCACCGGAGAGACCGCGACGGGCGAGGTCCGCTTCGTCGGGCGCAGCGCCGATGCCCAGACCCGCACCTTCACCGCCGAGGTCGAGGTGCCCAATGCCGATGGCGCGATCCCCGCCGGGATCAGCGCGCAGGTGCGCATCGCCACCGGCGAGCAGGTCGCGCATTTCGTCTCGCCCGCGATCCTGTCGCTCGGCACCGACGGCACGCTCGGCATCAAGACGGTCGATGACGAGGAGCGCGTCGTCTTTCAGGAGATCGAGATCATCCGGGCGCAGACCGACGGCATCTGGATCGGCGGCCTGCCCGAGCGGGCGCGGATCATCAGCGTCGGGCAGGGCTTCGTGAATGACGGCGAGCTGGTCGATGCGCGCAGCGATGCGGAAGCGGCGCCCGAGGCGCAGGCGGCCCCCGGCGCGATGATCCTCGGCGCCTCGGCAAGCCGCGACGGGGACGCGGCGCAATGAACGGGCTGATCGACGCGGCCTTCAGCCGCAGCCGCACCGTCATCCTCGCGCTGGTCGCGATCCTGAGCGTCGGCGCGCTCTCCTATGGCGCGATCCCCAAGGAAAGCTCGCCCGAGATCCCGATCCCGGTGGTCTATGTCTTCACCACGCTCGAAGGCATCTCGCCGCAAGACAGCGAGCGGCTGCTGATCGAGCCGATGGAGACCGAGTTCGGCGCGCTGACCGGTCTCAAGAAGATGGAAGCCTCGGCCAGCGAGGGCCATGCCTCGGTGATGCTGGAGTTCGAGCCGGGCTTCGACGCCGACGAGGCGCTCGATAGCGTGCGCGAGGCCGCCGACCGCGCCGCGGGCGAGCTGCCCGAGGATGCCAACGACATCACCGTGACCGAAACCAACACCGCGCTCTTTCCCATCCTCACCGCGATCCTGTCGGGCCCGGTGCCCGAGCGCACGCTGAACCAGCTGGCCGAGGATCTGCAGGACCGGATCGAGGGTCTGGGCGGCGTGCTCGAGGTCGATGTCGCGGGCTCGCGCAGCGAGCTTCTGGAGGTGCTGATCGACCCGACGATCTTCGAGACCTACAACCTCTCCTTCGAGGAGCTGATCGGCCAGATCAGCCGCAACAACCGGCTGATCGCCGCAGGCGCGATCGAGAACGGCGCGGGCCGCATCGTGCTCAAGGTGCCGGGGCTGATCTCCGACATCGAGGATGTCATGGCGCTTCCGGTGAAGGTGCGCGGCGACACGGTCGTCACCTTCGGCGACGTCGCCACCATCCGCCGCACCTTTGCCGATCCGTCGGGCTTTGCCCGGATCGACGGCCAGCCGGCGCTGGCGCTCGAGGTCAAGAAGCGGATCGGCTCGAACGTCATCGAGACCGTGGCCGAGGTGAAGGAGGTGGTGGCCGAGGCGCGGGCCGGCTGGCCCGACAGCGTCGACATCAATTACATGCAGGACGAGAGCAAGCAGGTGAAGACCATGCTCTCGGATCTCGAAGCCAACGTCATCGCCGCGGTGATCCTGGTGATGATCGTCATCGTCTGGGCGCTGGGCATCCGCTCGGCGCTGCTGGTCGGGCTGTCGATACCGGGCGCGTTTCTGGCGGGCGTCACGCTGCTTCTGGCGATGGGCTTCACGATGAATCTCGTGGTGCTGTTCTCGCTCATCCTCGTGGTCGGCATGCTGGTCGACGGCGCGATCGTCACCACCGAGCTGGCCGACCGCCAGCTGCAGGAGGGCGCGGCACCCAAGGAGGCCTATGCCACGGCGGCCAAGCGCATGGCCTGGCCGATCATCGCCTCGACCGCGACGACGCTGTCGGTGTTCTTTCCGCTGCTGTTCTGGTCGGGCACGGTGGGCGAATTCATGAAGTTCCTGCCGATCACGGTGATCCTGACGCTCACCGCATCGCTGTTCATGGCGCTGGTCTTCATCCCCGTCGTGGGCGGGATCATCGGCAAGCGGCCGCCGCAATCGGCCGCCGACAAGGCAAAGCTCCATGCCGCCGAGATCGGCGATCCGCGCGCGCTCAAGGGCTTCATCGGCGGCTATGTGCGGTTTCTGGAAAAGGCGGTCCTGCGGCCCGGGGCGACGCTGATGTTCGCCTTCGCCTTCCTGCTCGCCGCCTTCGGCGCCTATGGCCAGTTCGGCAATGGCGTCAGCTTCTTTCCGTCGGTCGAGCCGGATTTCATGCAGGTGCAGGTCCGCGCGCGGGACAATTTCTCGATCTATGAGCGCGACCAGCTGGTGCGCGAGGTCGAGAGCCGCCTGGTCGACCGCCCCGAGATCGCCTCGGTCTATGCCCGCTCCACCGCCGGGTCGGGGCAGGGCGACGAGGAGACCATCGGCACCATCCAGCTCGAGCTGACCGAATGGGACACGCGCCGCAGCGCCGAGCTGATCGGCGAGGAGATCCGGGCCGGGATGGCCGATATCGCGGGCATCGACGTGCAGGTGCAGACCGCGTCGAGCGGGCCGTCGGCGGGCAAGCCGGTCAACATCAAGGTGCGCGGCACCGACCCGGCCGCGCAGGCCGCGGCGGTCGAGACGATCCGCGCGGAGATGGACCGCATCGGCGGCTTCACCGACGTCACCGACACCCGGCCCCTGCCGGGCGTCGAATGGAGCATCCGCGTCAACCGCTCGGAGGCCGCGCGCTTCGGCGCGGACGTGTCGCTTCTGGGGCAGGCGGTGCAGCTTCTGACCCAAGGCATCACCGTGGCCGATTACCGCCCCTCGGACGCCGATGGTTCGGTCGACATCCGCGTGCGCTTTCCCTCGGATGCGCGGACGCTGGAGGAGCTGCAATCGCTGCGCGTGCCGACCAATGCCGGCCTGGTGCCGATCTCGAATTTCGTCACCTTCGAGCCGAGCCCGCGCACCGGCACGATCAAGCGTATCGACCAGCGCCGGGTGGTGTCGATCGAGGCCAATGTCGCGCCGGGGCTTCTGGTCAACGATCAGATCACCGCGCTGCGCGGCGCGATCGAGGCGGCAAAGCTGCCCGAGACGGTCGATTGGTCCTTCGGCGGCGAGGCGCAGGACCAGGCGGATGCGATGACCTTCCTCGTCGGCGCCTTCATATCGGCGATCCTGCTGATGTTCGCGATTCTGGTGACGCAGTTCAACAGCTTCTACCAGAGCTTCGTGGTGATGTCGGCGATCGTCTTTTCGGTCGCGGGCGTGCTGTTCGGTCTGATCGTCACCGGGCGTCCCTTCGGCGTGGTGATGGGCGGCATCGGGGTGATCGCTCTGGCGGGCATCGTGGTGAACAACAACATCGTGCTGATCGACACCTATAACGACCTGAAGAAGGCCGGCATGTCGCCCTATGAGGCGGCGATCCGCACCGGCGCGCAGCGCCTGCGGCCGGTGGTGCTCACCTCGATCACCACGGCGCTCGGGCTGATGCCGATGGTGATCGGGCTCAACATCAACTTCTTCACCCGCGAGATCGTCTATGGCGCGCCCTCGACCCAGTGGTGGACCGAGCTGTCCTCGGCCATTGCCGGCGGCCTCGTGGTCGCCACCGTTCTGACGCTGGTGGTGACGCCCGCGATGCTGATGCTGGGCGAAAAGAAGGGGCGGCGCCACCTGCCATCCGGCGGGGACGGGGAAGCCCCGGATGACGGCCCCGTGGCCGTGTCGACCGGCTAGGCGCGGAAAGCCGGCGCAGGGCCGCCGCACCCTGCGCCGGGGCCATGGCGGGGCAAAAGGACCGCGCCCCGCCCCCGCCCCGCCCCCGGCCGCGATTCTCGGGCTTGCCTTCCGGCCCGAAGGCTACAAGTTGCTGCCCATGGTTCGACATGCACAAGGAGCCGAAATGGCAGGAACTTCAGGGGATCTGGATGCTGAGGTTCTGCGCAACGCGGTGTTCGCGGCCGCGCCGCATGGCTATCTGGTCGTCGATCCGCAATTCAGGATCGTCGACGTCAACCAGATGTATCTCGACCTGACCAGGACCCGGCGCGAGGATCTGGTCGAGATCGGGCTGTTCGAGGCGTTTCCCGACAATCCCGAGGACCCGACCGCCGATGGCGTGCGCAACCTGCGCGCCTCGCTGGAGACGGCGCGCGCGACGCGGCGGCCGCATGCGATGGCCATCCAGAAATACGACATCCCGATCCGGGGGGCGGGGGGCGGCTTCGAGGAGCGCTACTGGAAGCCGCTCAACACGCCCGTCCTGCGGGAGGGCAAGGTCGTGGCGCTGATCCATCATGTCAGGGACGTCACCGAAGAGGTATTGTTCCGCCGTGACGAGGCGATCCGCCTGCGGTCGGCCCAGCGGCTCAACGATCTCGCCTTCTGGGAATACGACCCCAGCACGGAGACCATCTATGTCTCGCGGGCCTTCGCCGCCATGCTGGGCCTGCCGGAGCGGGAGGGCACCCTGCCGGCGACCGACTTCTTCACCCTGATCCATCCCGATGACCGGGCCGGCGTGCATGCCGCGTTCGAACAGGAAATGAGCGCCCCGGAACATACCACCGTGGCCTTCACGCACCGGCTGGTGCGGGAAGACGGCGCGCGGCGGTGGTTGTCGGTGCAAGGCGAGCTGGTGCGGGATCACCGCGACGCGCTGCCCCGTTTCGTGGTGGTCAGTCTCGATATCACCGCCTCCAAGGAGCGGGAGGAGAAGCTGGCGCAGACGCTGGAGGAGCGGGACCGCCTGCTGGCGCAGAAGGAGGCGCTTCTCGCGGAGGTGAACCACCGCATCAAGAACAGCCTCCAGCTCGTGGCCAGCATCCTCAACACCGACGCGCACAGGGCCGAGGAGGGCGAAGTGCGCGAACGGCTCGAACGGGTGGCCGCGCGGGTCCGGGCGGTCACTTCGGTGCATGAGATGCTCTATCGCTCGAACGAGGTGTCGACCGTCGCCTTCGGGGCCTATCTGCGCGAGCTGTGCGGCAACCTCGCCGCCGGCGACGCCGGGACAGCCGGCGTAAAGATCCGCTGCGCGCCGGTCGAGATCTCCCTGCCGGCCGACAAGGCGATCCCCCTCGCGCTGATCGTGAACGAACTGGCGACGAACGCCATCAAGCACGGGCTGGCCGGCGTCGCGGGCGGGATCATCGAGGTCGCGACCCGCCTGGAAGAGGAAACCTTCGTGCTCGAGGTGACCGACAATGGCACCGGCAAGGCCGAGGGGGCCGGAAAGGGCCTTGGCACGCGCATCATCAGCGGCCTTGTCAGGCAACTAGACGGCTCCATGAGCACGGACCCTGCGGCGTCCGGCTACCGGGTGGTCATCCGGATGCCGCTCCCGCCCCGATGAGCCTGCGCGTTCTGATCGTGGAGGACGAGTTCTTCATCGCGCTCGACCTTCAGGACCAGGTGGAGGAGCTGGGCCATGCGGTGACGGGCGTGGCGCATGACATTGAGAGCTGCAAGAGCGCCGCGCGCGCGCAGGCGCCCGACCTCGCCCTCATGGATCTGCGGCTTGCGAACGGCGCGTCCGGTATCGAGGCCTCCCGCTGGCTTTACGAGGATCTGGGCGTGCGCTGCATCTTCATCAGCGGCAATCTCGACGACGCGACGCGCGAGGCCCTGTCGGTCGTGGAGCCGCTCGCCTTCATCGGCAAGCCCATCTTGCAGCACCAGCTTGAGCGGGAGCTTTCGAAGTACCTCCGGGCGATCGGCGAAACCGGCTGAAGCGTCCCGGATGGGCGGTTCACGGAGCGCCTGAAGCAGGCCTCCGCCGCCCTGCGCGACATCGCCCGCCAAGGGCGGCCGGGGCATCCGGTCAGATGACCGCCTTGGGCATTTCGTCGGCGGCATGGTGGCGCTCGGCCAGATAGGCCAGGGCCAGGAACACGAGGGCGCTGAGCGCTACGAGCAACGGCAATGCGGTCCATCCGGCCATGGTCACGAAGCCGCCGATCACGGGCGGGCCGAGCAGCGAGCCGATGCTTCCGATCTGTGCGACAAGGCCGTTCGCCGGCCCGATCCTTGTATTCCGCCCCGCCATGCGTGGCACCGAGGCAAAGACATGCGCGATGAGAACGCCCGTACCTGCCACGGCCAGCGCAGTAAACATGACCCCGCGCATTTGCGGAGTATCGGCCGAAAAGGCCGGAAAGATCGCCAGAGCGGTGACGGCGACCGTGAGGAGCACCACGGTATTGGCCCTGAGGCGTTTCGTCGAAAAGCTGTAGACGAGGCTTCCCAGAATGCTGGACATGGCGACGAATCCCGTGATGCTGCCAATGGTGCTGGGCGCGAATTCCCGCATTTCCTTCAGGAAGGAAGGCATCATGCTCAGGATCGTGAGCGCGGTGAACGTGACGCCCCAGAACGCGAAGCCCAGAATCCAGATGGCTCTCGGCAAAGACCAGTCGAACCGGGCCTTGGCGGCGCGTTCGACGGCGATCGGCGAGGCCGGGACATACCGCAATATGGCCGGAAGAATGGCGGCAATCGCGACTCCATTGAGGCCGGTCCAGACGCGCCAGCCAAGGATATCCGACATCCACCCCCCGGCGAATGCCGCGAGGCTGATGCCGCAGGTGAAGAACGTGCCCCACAAGGCGAGCGCGGGCGCCATATCCCTGGACGCCGCGGAATGCGCGATCAGTGTCGGGGCGGCGACGGTGACGAAAAGATACCCGACACCCTCCAGGATCCGCATCGAGAGAAGAACGGATACGGTCGGCGCGAGGGCGGACAACAGCACCGATACGGCGAGAAGCACCGTTCCGGTGACCAACATCCGGCGGGCACCCGTTCTTTGAATGATCAACCCGGCTCCGAGACCTCCGATGGCCGAAGCGAACGTGATCAGCGACACCATCCATCCCAGGACCGTGAGGCCGATATCGAACTCGGCCACCAGGGCGGTGCCGGCCGGCGCGACACGGCCGACCTGAGCGGCGGCAAGTACGCCTGTCGAATATGCGATGACAATGACGCGCCAGCTTGTCCGATCCACGATGCCCACCCTCATTTCGCTGGCTAGCAGGTACAATGGTCAATGGGGCGTTTCAAACCCCGGCCTGCCGCAAGCTGCGCCAGCCCTTCCGGGCGCATGGCCGCCCTCTGCCGCGCGCGGCATGAGCCGCCGTCGCGGTGTTCAGCGCGCCGAGGGGGCGGGCCGCCAGGGCGCGCCGTCCTTCAGCTCGCCCGCGAGGAAATCGACGAAAGCGCGCAGCTTTGCCGGCACCGGCCGGATCGGCGGCCAGACCGCGGCGATGGGCAGGGTCCGGGTGTCCCAGCCAGACAGCAGGGGAACGAGCGCGCCGCGGTCGATTGCGGGCTGGGCGATGAAGCCGGGCAACATGGCGATGCCGAGCCCGCCCGCCGCCAGCTCCCGCATCGCCTCGCCGTTGTTCACCGTCAGCCGGGTCCGCGTCACCGGGGACAGCGTCCGGCCGCCTTCCGAAAACTGCCAGAAGCGGGCATTCGCCATATGGGCATAGCCGATGCAGCCGTGATCGGCGAGGTCCCCGGGCGTCTCGGGCGTGCCGCGCGCCGCGAGATAGGCGGGGCTGGCGCATACCATCATCCGATCATCGCAAAGCTTTCGGCGGATCAGAGCGCTGTCTTGCACCTCGCCGATACGCAGGCCCAGATCATAGCCCTCCTGGGCGAGGTCATGGTAGCGGTCGTCGTAGTCGATGCGGAATTCGAGCTCCGGGTGACGCGCGGCGAAGCGCGCGATCAGCGTGCTCAGATGCTGCGTGCCGAAGGTCATCGGCGCCGAGATCTTCAGCATGCCGCGAAGCGGGATGGAGCCGTCCATCTCCCAGGCCGCGGACTCGGTGGCGGCGGTGAGTGCGGCCAGCGCGGGGCGCAGGCGCTCGGCCAGCCGGTCGGCGGCCTCGGTCGGCGTGATGCGCCCCGCCTGCCGGCGGAACAGCGCCGCGCCGAGCGCGCGTTCGAGGTCCGAGACCCGCTTGCTGACAACGGATTTCGCGATGTTCAGCCGGGCCGCGGCGGCGGTCAGCGTGCCGAGCTCGATCACGGCGAGGAAGGTTTCCATTTCGTCAAGGGTATAGCGCATGGCCGGAGAGTAGCACCGCGCGCCGGCGTTCGGAATTCCCGAACGCGGCGATCCGGCAGGGCCGTCTGGCAAGGGGCGCGGGCGCCGCCGATATTCCGGTCAACGCAATGACAAGGAGGACGTCATGGACCTGACGGGCATCCACCACCTGACGGCGATCAATGCCGACGCCGCCCAGACCAACCGTTTCTACACCGACACGCTCGGCCTGCGCCGGGTCAAGAAGACGGTCAACCAGGACGACACCAGCGCCTATCACCTGTTCTTCGCCGATGGCGCCGGCTCCCCGGGAACCGATCTGACATTCTTCGATTGGCCGGCCCCGGCGGAACGCCGCGGCACCCGTTCGATCAGCCGCACCGGGCTTCGCGTGACCGAGGCCAGCCTCGATTACTGGGCCGGGCGGCTGCGCGACCGCGGCGTGAAGACGGGCGAGATCGCCACGCTCGACGGCCGCGCGACGCTCGATTTCGAGGACCCGGAGGGCCAGCGCTTCCGGCTGACCGCGGATGAGGGCGGCGAAAGCCACCCTTGGGCGCAAAGCCCGGTGCCGGCAGAGCACCAGATCCGTGGCCTCGGGCCGATCACCATCTCGGTGCCGGAGCTTGCCCCCACCAAGGCGGTGCTGACCCGGGTGATGAACATGCGCGAGGCGCGCGACTATCCGAGCCCGGACGGCGCCGGTCGGGTGCATGTCTTCGAGATGGGCGATGGCGGCCCGGCGGCGGAGCTGCATGTCGCGGTCCAGCCCGGCCTGCCGCTGGCGCGCCAAGGCGCCGGTGCGGTGCACCATGTCGCCTTCCGCACCCCGGACATCGCCTCGATCCACGAATGGGCCCGGCGGCTCCGGGAGTTCCGCGTGCCGTCCTCGGGCGAGGTCGAGCGCTATTATTTCCGCTCGCTCTACTTCCGCGAGCCGGGCGGAAACCTGTTCGAGATCGCCACCGACGGGCCGGGCTTTGCCGTCGACGAGCCGTTCGAGACCATGGGCGAAGGCCTGTCGCTGCCGCCCTTCCTCGAAGACCGGCGCGCCGGCATCGAAGCCAAGCTCAAGCCGATCGACTGATCGGGACGGGGCCGCCGGGAGATTTTCGGCGGCCCCATGCCGGGGAGAACGAAGTCCCGCGCCCAGTTCCGCAGCCGCGACCGGATTGCTCGGGCCGGTCGTCGATCAGCGCCAGGACGCGGTTTTCCGAGGCCAGCAGGTGATCTATTTGCGGATCGGTCCTGGCCATCTGTGTCTTCCCTGATCGTGGGGTCAGGACCGGGCGGTGGTGAAGAGGCGCTCGACATCGGAGGCCGGATCGCGGCGCTGGCGCTCGTACAGTTTCCTGACGAAGGGGCAGACCGGAATGATGCGAAAGCCGCTCTCGCGGGCATCGTCGAGCAGGAAGGCATAGAGCGCCTTCGCCACGCCGCGCCCCGACAGGGCTTCGGGCACGCCGGTATGATCGGCGCTGATGACCGTCTCGGAGCGGCGGGTGAAGGTCAGCTCGCCCTCACCCTCGACCCCCGCCACGCGCGCCACGTAACGGCCGTGGCGCGCGTCGATGTTTTCCTTGGTGATGGTGATGTCGGTCATTCCGTCTCTCCTTGGGGGTGGGCATGGCTCAGCCATTGGCGGGCAAGGTCGAGATCGCCTTGCGTGAGATCGTGGCCGGTCGGCAATATATGCGCCTCGAGCGCAGCCCCCGAGGCCTCGGCCCAGTCGTTGAGACGCGGGGCGAGGCGGCCGTAAGGGTCCTCGCTCCCGGCGACGGTCAGGAGCTTCAACCCCGAGAGATCGGCCTGCGGCAGCTCCTCCAGCGGCATCAGCGGGCGCAGCAGGATCGCCCGGCGGATTGCAGCGGGATGGAGCCCGGCCACCGCGGCGGCGAAGTTGGCGCCGTTGGAATAGCCCAGAACGGTGATCGCCCCGGCGTCGATGCCGTAGGCTGCCCGTGCCTGGTCCAGAAAGGCATCGAACACCGCCGCCTCGGAGCGGATGTCGTCCTGGTCGAAGCGGGTCATGTCGAGCCGCCGGAAGAAGCGGGTGACGCCTTCCTCGGTGGAGCGGCCGCGCAGGCCGAGGAGCGTCGCCTCCGGGTCGATGCGCGCGGCGAGCGGGAACAGGTCGGTCTCGTTGCCGCCGGTTCCGTGCAGCGCCAGGATGACATGGCCGTTGGGCCGGTCCGGCCGGTGAAAGCGGTGGGTGAAGGGCAGGTCTCGCATGACGATCCTTTCCTCGCCCGGAAGGGCGATCTGCGGGAGCATGACGCGCAGGTCCCCGGTTCGGGCGGCATCGCCCTCGGGCACGAAGAGCGTCTCTCCGAGATGGTCCATGTTCTCGTCCACGGCCATGCCGGGGCCGTCCGTGGCGTGTTCGATCAGAATGCCGGCGGGGTCGCGAACGTAGAGCGACAGGAAGTATTTCCGGTCATGCACCGCCGTCGCGTCCTCATGCTCCTTCAGCGCGATCCGCATCCGGCGCAGGGCGTCGGCATCCTCGGCCCGGAAGGCGACGTGATCGATGATGCCGGTGCCGGGGATGCCCGGCACGAAGCCCGAGGCATCGCGGATGTCCACCGCATCGCGCGCCGAGGCCCAGCGCCGTGTGCCCCCCTCGCGCGCCACCTCGCGGTAGCCGAAGCGGCCCATGAAGGCGCCGCTGGCCTCGGGCGCCTCGCTCAGCAATGTCACAGCCCGAAGCCGCGTCGGCGCGGCGGGGTCGGACAAGGGGGCCGTGGCCGGGGCGTCGCTGCCCACCAGCTTGACGATGATGCGGTCGGGGTCCTTCAGGCGCAGCACCGGCTCGCCGAACTCGCGGCTCGGGCCCTCGACCGGCAGCCCGGCCTCCAGGGCGCGGGTCAACCAGCTGCCGATCGCATCGCGCGGCACGGCCAGCGCGATCTCCGCCACCTGTCCGTGACCCACGCGCCCCGGCGCGCCGTCCTCCCAGGCCAGGAAGGTCACCAGCGAGCCGGGGCTGCCTGCGGCATCGCCGTAGAACAGGTGCAGCTGTTCGGCATCCTCGAACCCGCCGGTGCGCTTGACCAGTCGCAGCCCGAGAAAGCCGGCGTAGAAATCGACATTGGCCTGCACCTTGCGGGTGATCGCCGTGACGTGGTGGATGCCGGACATCGTCTTGCCCTCCAAAGCTGTATCGCGGTCAAAGCTAGGGCCGCTTTGGGCGCTCGGAAAGCGGCGTCGACGGAACCCCGCGTTCGCGAAGCGCGAACCGCTCGGCCGTGGCCGGGCGCTTTGAGGCGACATAGGGTAGGGGGGAAAGGAAACACTCATGAGCTGGAACCCCATGCTTGCCCCGGTCTGCCCCGACGAGGTCGGTGCCGACGCCATCGAAACCCTGATCGTGCCGCGCGCCCGCGACTTGGGCGGCTTCGAGGTGCGCCGCGCCCTGCCGGCGCCCAGGCGGCAGATGGTCGGGCCGTTCATCTTCTTCGACCAGGCCGGTCCGGCCGAGTTCCTGACCGGCCACGGCATCGACGTGCGCCCGCATCCGCATATCGGGCTCGGCACGGTCACCTATCTCTACCAGGGCGATTTACACCACCGCGACAGCCTCGGCACCGATCAGATCATCCGCCCCGGCGCGGTCAACTGGATGGTCGCCGGGCGCGGCGTCACCCATTCCGAGCGCACCAGCAGCGCGGCGCGCTCGGGCCCCGGCGCGCTCTACGGCATCCAGACCTGGATCGCGCTGCCCGAGGACCGGGAGGACATGGCGCCCGATTTCGAGCATCACGGCGCCGAAACGCTGCCCGAGTTCGAGGATGGCGGGGTCAGGGCGCGGCTGATCCTCGGCTCTGCCTATGGCCGCACCGCGCCGGCGACGCTCCAGTCGGAGACGTTCTACCTCGACGTCACGCTGGCCCCGGAGGCGCTGTTTCCCTTGCCCGACGATCATGAGGACCGCGGGCTATACATCACCGAAGGCTCGGTCAGCATCGCCGGACAGGCGTTCGAAGCCGGGCGCATGATGGTGTTCCGCCCCGGCGACCGCATCGCGGTGAAGGCCGGGCCGCAGGGCGCGCGGCTGATGGCGCTCGGAGGCGCGACATTGAACGGGCCGCGCTACATCTGGTGGAACTTCGTCTCCTCCAGCCGCGACAAGATCGAGCACGCCAAGGAGGAATGGCGCGCCGCCAACTGGGGCCGGGGCCGGTTCGACCTGCCCGATGGCGACCGCGACGACTACATTCCCCTGCCGGGCTGAGCCGCGCATGGCGGCCCGGAAGGCGGGGCTCTTCAGTCGTTTCGGGCGGGCGGGCGACAGGGAAGCCATATGGCTGCTTGCAAATAGCAGGCTTGGCGACGGACATGCCTCATTGATGGCATCGAGCGTTTCACTGCACCATATATGGCGGCACGCCGCCCAACACTTCGAGGCTCTTGATGCAAGAGGATTCACCGAAAACAGATGCGAGGCTGTCGGGCGAGGATGGGCGTCGCATCCTGCGGCGCGACCCGCATCCGCACCTGTTCCGTCCTGTCCGCTTTCGGTCGGTCGAGGGCGGCCGGGCCACCTTGTCTGCTTCGCAAAATGCCTATGCATCCGGCTGGCCGGTGCCGCAGGCGCAGGAGGTGCGGCGGGCCGCTGGCATCGCCACCGGTGCGGTCGGGCTTCTGAATGCCCCCGATCCGGTCGAGTCGGTGGTCGCCAATGGCGCGGCGGAGCTGGTGCTGATCGGCCTTGGGCTGCTGGCCGATCCGCACTGGCCCCTCAAGGCGGCCAATGCGCTGAAGGCTCGGAACGTCGACTGGCCGGTGCAGTACGAGCGGTCCGACATTTTCTGATGAGACGCGTGACATCTGGCACAGGCCGCGATCGCCCGCGGCAGTGGAACGGGGGGGCGCGCTGATGGATGCGGTTCAGGTGGTCGAATTTCTCGTGCGCGTCGCGGGGACCGGCGCCATCGTCATTCTGGTGGTCGAACTGGCCGCTCGGGCCGGGCCGGCTTTCGGGGGGATATTCGCAGGCCTGCCGATCGTGCTGGGACCGGGATACTTTTTTCTGCTGCGCGACCAGCCGCTGGCCTTTGTCGTGGACTCCGCGCTGCTGTCGCTGCTGTCGCTGACGGCGACGCAGATGTTCCTGTTGATCTACGTGATCGCGCCCGCCCGGCTTGCACCGGTGTCGACGCTGGCTCTGGCGGCGACCGTCTGGATCCTGACCGCTCTGCTGCTCGGCGCGGTCGAGCCGGGCATCGCCACCGGCGGAGTGTCCTTTGCGCTGGCGACGCTGCTGGCATGGCGACTGGGCCGCGGTTTCGTGCGACCGCAAGCCGGGCGGGCCGGGCAGCGGTCTTTCCTGCTGCTGCTGCTGCGCGGCCTCGCGGCGGGCCTGCTGGTCGGGCTGATAAGCATCCTGTCCTCGACCTTCGGCAGCCGGTTGTCCGGCGCGCTCCTGGCCTTTCCGATCGGGTTCGCGACGATCGGCCTGTCGCTACACCGCGACCTCGGCGTCATCGCGGTCACACGCACCGCGCATGCCAGCCTGTTCGGCATGTCCAGCCTCGCGGTATTCTGTATCACGCTGGCCCTCGTGCTGCAGTCGCTGGGCGCATCCATCGGCTTCCTGCTGGCGATCGCGATGTCGGTGGGATCGGCTGCATTCGCCCTCGCCCTGACGCGGCGGCTCGGCGGCGG
>NZ_KZ304965.1 GCF_002723615.1 Limimaricola cinnabarinus | reverse complement strand
GGCCCGCGGCCAGGGCCGGGCCGCGCGCCGCCACGCGGCGGGCCGCGCCCGCAGCAGGCTCGCCGTCATGGCCTCAGGCGTCCCGGCTCTCGGGCAGGCGGATGCGCAGCCGCTTGATCCGGCGCGGATCGGCATCGACCACCTCGAACTCGATCCCGGCCGGGTGCTCGATCACCTCGCCGCGCGCCGGCACATGGCCCGCCAGCATGGAGACGAGGCCGCCGAGGCTGTCGATCTCTTCCTCGTCGATCTCCTCATGCGCGGTCAGGTCCTGCCCGATCGCCCGCTCGAAGGTTTCGAGCGGCGTGCGCGCCAGCGCCAGCCAGACGCCGGGCTTTTCGCGCAGGAAGCTCTGCGCCTCGTCGATATCGTGCTCGTCCTCGATCTCGCCCACCACGGTCTCGATCAGGTCCTCGATGGTGACGAGCCCGTCGGTGCCGCCATATTCGTCGATGACCAGCGCCATGTGGATCCGCTCGGTCTGCATCTTCTGCAAGAGCACGCCCAGCGGCATCGAAGGCGGCACGTAGAGCAGCGAACGCAGCATGTCGCGCAGGCTGAAATCGGGCCGCTCGGGCACGAAGCAGTATTTGAGCGCGAAATCCTTGAGGTTCACCAGCCCGATCGGCGTGTCGAGCGTGCCGTCGAACACCGGGATCCGGGTCAGCCCGCTCTCGCGGAACACATCGATCAGCTCGTCCAGCGGGATGGTGACCGGCACGGCCGTGATATCGGCCTTGGGCACCATCACGTCCTCCACGCGCATGCGCCGCAGGTTCAGCATGCCCGGAACGGGCAGCACCTGCGCAAAGCTGCGAGAGGCCTCGACCGGCGGCAATTCGGTCTCGGGGGGATTGAGAACCCCGATGATGCGGCTGAAGAAACCGCGCCCCATGCCGTCCTCGGCGCTGGTGCTACTTGGCCCCTCGGAGCCATCTCCATCGGCGTCGCGGGTGGTCCCCGCCTCGGCCGTATCAAACGCGTCGCCCATCGTCTCCTTCCGGTGCTGCTGTCACTTCCGTGGCATATGGGTCCGCGACCCCCATCTTGCCAAGTATTTCCGTCTCGAGCCCTTCCATCAGCGCCGCATCCGGGTCGGTTTCATGGTCATACCCCAGCAAATGCAGGGTGCCATGCACCAGAAGATGGGTCACGTGATCGGCGGTTGTCCGCCCGCCCGCCTGCGCCTCGCGCGTGCAGGTCTCCCATGCGATGGCGATGTCGCCCAGCTCGGTCGGCCCCATGGGATCGCGCCGGGGGGCTTTCGGCCGGTCGCCGGGCCGGGCCGCGCCGCGCTCTTCCGAGGGCCAGCTCAGTACGTTGGTGGGCTTGGGCTTGCCCCGGAAATCGGCGTTGAGATCGGCGATCCGCGCATCCGAGCAGCCCAGAAGGCTGATCTCGAAGGCCGCGGGATCAAGGCCGATCCCCTCCAGCGCCGCGGCGCAGGCGGTCTCGGCCAGCGCTTCGAGATCGACCTGCTCCCAGCGGTGATCCTCGATCAGGCAATCGACCAGCGGCGGCCGCGCCGGGCTACGCGGTGCCATCGGCTTCGTAGGCGTCGATGATCGCCGCGACCAGCGGGTGGCGCACCACGTCGCGGGAGGTGAAGTAGTTGAAGCTGATCTTGGGAATGTTCTTCAGGAGCCGCTCGGCATCATGCAGCCCCGAGGTGACGCCGCGCGGCAGGTCGACCTGTGAACGGTCGCCGGTCACCACCATGCGGCTGCCCTCGCCCAGGCGGGTGAGGAACATCTTCATCTGCATGGTCGTGGCGTTCTGCGCCTCGTCGAGCACCACGAAGGCGCGGGAGAGCGTGCGGCCGCGCATGAAGGCCAAAGGCGCGATCTCGATCACCTTCTCCTCCATCATCTTGGCGGCCTGCTTGCCGGGGAGAAAATCGTTCAGCGCGTCGTAGAGCGGCTGCATGTAAGGGTCGACCTTCTCCTTCATGTCGCCGGGCAGGTAGCCGAGCTTCTCGCCCGCCTCGACCGCCGGGCGGCTCAGGATGATCTTGTCGACATGGCCCTGCAGGAACATCGACACGCCCACGGCGACGGCGAGATAGGTCTTGCCGGTACCGGCGGGGCCGATGCCGAAGCACAGCTCGTTGTCGAACAGCGCGCGCACATAGTCCTTCTGCGCCTCGGTACGCGGCTCGACGAGCTTGCGGCGGGTCTTGATCTCGATCCGTTCGGCGGCGGGGTCGGCCTTGAACAGGTCGATCTGGTCGTCACCGGCGGCGGGCGCCGTCTCGACCGCGCCCATGCGCACTTCGCGGTCCACATCCCCCGGTTCGACCGCCCGGCCCGCTTCGAGCCGCGCATAGAGCGCCTGCAGCACCCGCGCCGCGTCCGCGCTGGCCTCCTCGTCACCGATCACCGAGAGCCTGTTGCCGCGGCGCAGAATCTGCACACCGAGCCGCTCCTCGATGGCCGCGATATGGCGATCATGCTCGCCACAAAGATCTATCAACAGGAAATTGTTGGGAAACTCGAGGACTGTCTCGGTCGGGGTGGCGATGGACAAGCAGGACTCCTCATGCCGAATGGCGCCTATGCAGCAAGACAATGGTCGCAATTCGCGGGCGCGCGCGCAAGCGGCTGCCGGCGGATCGCTTGGCAAAACGCATCAGCCGCGCATCGGTTGCAGGCTCGAGACGCAGAAAGGGCCGCCCCTCGCGGCGCGGCCCCCTTCTTTCGCGTCACGCGGTCGCCCTAGAGCGGGTCCGGGATCGGCGAGCCCGACTTGAACGGCCCCACAGCCACATCGGGCTGCGCCACGCCCGAACAGACCGGAAGTCCGTCCGGCGTCAGCCGCTCGCTGAGATAGCCCTCGACGCCGTCATCGATGATCCAGTGATCGCAGCCATCGGGATCGACCCAGATCCCGGCCACCATGGTCGAGACGTCATGCGCATTGATGCCGCGATCGAACGACTTGTCGGCGCCGACCGGCGTGCAGGCCGCGGCGGAGCCGATGAGGCCGAGAATCGCGAAGCTCTTCAGGACAGTCATGATCTCGCTCCTCAGCGCAGGCAGTAGATTTCGACGCGGCGGTTGAGCTGCATGCCCGCCGCCGTCGCATTCGAGGCCTTGGGCTGCCGCTCGCCGAAACCGCGCACATCGACCACGCGCGCGCCGATGCCCTGCGCGACCTGCGCCACGGCGCGGGCGCGGTTGTTGGACAGGGTGATGTTGTATTCATCGCTGGCGCGGCTGTCGGTATGCCCGTAGATCAGGAAGCCGAAGGCATTGGCCTGGCTGAAGAACTGCCGGAGCCGCTCGCGGCCGGCGGCGGAGATGTTGTAGCGATCGGTGGCAAAGAGCGTATCGGTCGGCACGACGCCGCAGATCTCGGAGCGGTGGCAGACCGGGCGGCCGTCGCGCATCCGGCGCGGCCCCATGAAGCCTTCGGCCCCGTCGTCCATCGCCCAATGTTCGCAGCCATCGGGATCGATCCAGATCCCGGGGTTGTAGCGCTCCGCGGGGACGGTGCGGCTGTCTTGCGCGAACGCCGGCGCGCCCAGCGCCCCCAGCGTCAGCCCGATCGCCACGATCCCCCCGGCCGCGGCGCGCAACTTCGCCTTGATGAATGAAGCCACTTGTACTGATCCTTCTCGATACCGTCGGCAAGGGTGCTCGCCGTCGGCAGAAGGGCGAGCCTTGTCATCACAGTGTTAATGCGGATCATGGCCTTGGGAAGACCTTGGCAGGATTTTGCCGAGGCGGGCCGAGACAGTCGCGGCCCGGCATCCCCATTGTTGTCGGGGCGGCATCAAAAATGCGGCCCCGGGCGGCCGCGGGACGCGGCCTTGCCCGAATTTCGCCAGAATTCTCCGGGCCGGACCGGGCTGCGCCGGACCGGCGACTCAGCCGATCAATTCGCCCGACAGCGAGTTCGGACCCGAGGCGGTGATCCGCACCCGCGCGATCTCGCCGCGCATCGCCTCCGGCGCCTGCGCATGCACCGCGAAGAGATGCTCGGACTTGCCGACCATCTGGCCGGGCATGCGGCCGGGCTTTTCGAACAGCACGGTGGTCTCGCGGCCCACCATGGCCTCCTGCGCGGCGCGCTGCTGCTCGCCCAGGAGCGCCTGAAGCCGCTGCAGCCGCGCGTCCATCGCCTCGACCGGCACTTGCGTCTTGCGCTCGGCCGCGGGCGTGCCGGGGCGGGGCGAATACTTGAACGAGAAGGCCGAGCCGTAGCGGACCTCGCGCACCAGATCCATCGTCGCCTCGAAATCCTCATCCGTCTCGCCCGGGAAGCCGACGATGAAATCCGAAGTCAGCAGGATGTCGGGCCGCGCCGCGCGGATGCGCTCGATCAGCCGCAGATACTGCTCGGCCGTGTGCTTGCGGTTCATCGCCTTGAGGATGCGGTCCGAGCCCGACTGCACCGGCAGGTGCAGGTAGGGCATCAGCTTGGCCTCGTGCCCATGCGCCGCGATCAGCGCCTCGTCCATGTCGTTGGGATGCGATGTGGTGTAGCGGATGCGCTCCAGCCCGTCGATTTGCGCAAGCTGCCCCACCAGCGCCGCGAGGCCGCCCTCGGCCCCATCCAGATCGCCGTGCCAGGCGTTGACGTTCTGGCCCAGGAGCGTGATCTCGCGCACGCCCGCCTCGACGAGGTCGCGCGCCTCCGAGACGATCCGCGCCGCCGGGCGGCTCACTTCGGCGCCGCGGGTATAGGGCACGACGCAAAAGGCGCAGAACTTGTCGCAGCCCTCCTGCACGGTGAGAAAGGCGGTCGGCCCGCGCCGGGCCTTGGGGCGCGATTTCAGCGCCTCGAACTTGTCGTCCTCGGGAAAATCGGTGTCGACGGCGCGGCCACCCTGCCCCACCGCGCGCTCCATCTGCGGCAGGCGGTGATAGCTCTGCGGCCCGACCACCAGATCGACGAGCGGCATCCGGTTGAGGATTTCCTCGCCCTCGGCCTGCGCCACGCAGCCCGCCACGCCGATCTTCAGATCGGGCTTGGCGTCCTTCAGGGGCCGCAGGCGCCCGAGATCGGAATAGACCTTCTCCGCCGCCTTCTCGCGGATATGGCAGGTGTTGAGCAGCACCATGTCCGCCTCGTCCTGCACCTCGGTGGTGACATAGCCCGACGCGCCCAGCGCCTCGGCCATGCGCTCGCTGTCATAGACGTTCATCTGACAGCCATAGGTCTTGATGAAGAGCTTCTTGGGCGTCTGGGTCATCACCGCCATCCCTTTGCGTGATCAGGCGCGTGGTCTAGGCCAAAGGCACCGCTCTTGCAATGCGCCGCCCGCTGGGCAATGCCTGTGGGCGGCGCGGGGCCGAAGGCCCGAGCCGACAGGGAGGCGCAATGATCCACGACAGCCTTGAGCAGTTTCTCGCGGCCCTGCGCGCCGAGCGCCGCGCCCTGGGGCGCCGGGGGCCGGGGTCCGGCCAAGATGCGGCCTGCGGGCCGATGGCGCTCATCATGATCGAGGACGCGGCCGAGATCGAGACCACGCTGCGCCACCATCTCGCGTTGGGCTTCGCGCGGGTGGTCGCCTTCGCCCCGCCGGACCTGCCGCAGCCCGCCCTCACGGACCCCCGGCTCGACTGGGTCCGCGCCGACACCCGCAGCCCGTCCGCCGGGACCGACATCGTCAACGCCGTGATCGGGGCGGTCCCGGCGGGGCAATGGCTGTATTACTGCTACAACGCGGAATACCTGTATTTCCCGTTCAGCGAGGATCGCGGCATCGCCGAGCTTTGCGCCTTTCTCGCCGAGGAGCGGCGCGACGCGGCCGCCTGCGTCACCGTCGATCTCTATGCCAGGGACCTGACCGCCCATCCCGACGGGCTGTCGCGCGAGCAGGCGCATTTCGACCGGCTGGGCTATTTCGCCCATGGGCGGCGCGATGCGCAGAACCATCCGCTCGACCGGCAGGTGGACATCTTCGGCGGGCTGCGCTGGCGCTTCGAGGAGCATGTGCCGCCCGAGCGCCGGCAGATCGTTCGGGTGGCGCTGTTTCGCGCGGCCCGGGGGCTGAAGCTCGGCGAGGACCACCGCTTCGATCGCGCCGCCTATAACGAGATGCAATGCCCCTGGCACCGCTCGCCCACGGCGGCCATCTGCTCGTTTCGCGCCGCCAAGGCGCTGCGCCGCAACCCGGCCTCGCGCGACGTGATCGCCAGCTTCGACTGGGCCGGGGCCACGCCCTTCGAATGGCGCGCCCGCCAGCTTCTGGATCTGGGGCTGATGGAGCCCGGCCAATGGTTCTGAGGGCTCAGGCCCGCCCGTAGGCCTCTGCGATGGCGATCTGCATCGCCGCCTCGGGGGCGCGATGCGCCCATGAGACCAGCTGGAAGGCCGGGTAGAACCGCTCGCAGGCGTTGAAGGCGGCGTGGATCATCGTGTCGACCTGCTCGGAGCCCGCGATCTGCCCGCCCGACAGCACCAGCCCGTAGCGATAGGCCATCATCCCCTGATCGCCCCACCAGGCGAACCCGCCCGCCCAGCAGCAATCATTGATCCGGTTGATCAAATCGAGGATCTGCGGCAGCCGCGGCTCGGGCGGCTCCATCTCGAACATGCAGACCAGGCGCAGCGTCTCGTCGGCGGGCTGCCAGGCGAGCGTCACCGCATAATCGCGCCACTGGCCCTTCAGCGTCATGGCGATCTGGTCCTCGGCGACCCGTTCGACCGCCCATTCATGCAGGTCCGCGACCTGCTCGACCAGGTCGATCGGGTGGATCTCGTCTTCGAGATAGGACTCTGACAATGCCATGAACGGCCTCTTTCGCTTGCGGGTGACGGGTGCGGCGCATCCGCCCGGATCGGTGGCGACGGAGGTGCTTCCGTCGCGCTCGTCCCGGGTGTATATGGTGAGTCTTGGCCGAGTCGCTGTAAAGCCGTTTCTTGGGGATAATTGCCCCGATTCGTTCGATTCGGGAATCACCTCCGACATTTCTTGTGGATAAGCGAATCGGTGGGCCGAGCCGCCGCGCCGCGCGGTTGCCGTCGCGGGGGCCGTTGCACTTGCCCGCGCGCCGGGCCAGCCTTCGCGTCAAAAGCGGAGAGCCATATGAACACCGACCTACTCAAGCGCCTGTGCGAAACCCCCGGCGTGCCGGGCCATGAACACCGGGTGCGCGACCTCGTCGCCGCCGAGATCGACGGGCTGTTCGACCATGTCGAGACAGACCCGATGGGCAGCCTGCTCTGCCGCCGCGATGCAAGCGTCGAGGGTGCGCCCCGGATCATGCTGCTGTGCCACATGGACGAGATCGGCTTCCTGGTGAGCCATATCGACGAGAAGGGCTTCCTCTGGCTGCAGCCCGTCGGCGGCTTCGATCCGCGCAATCTCTTCTCGCGCCGGGTGCTGGTCTGCACCGATGCGGGCGACATCAAGGGGGTGATGAACCCCGGCGGCAAGCCGCTGCACATCTCCAAGCCCGAGGACCGCAAGAAGGTGCCCGATGTGGGCGAGTTCTTCGTCGATACCGGTCTTGGCGAGGCGGCCGCCGAAAAGGTCAAGGTCGGCGACATGGTGGTGATGGACGAGCCCTTCCTCGAGATGGGGGACAAGTTCGTCTCCAAGGCGCTCGACAACCGCGTCGCCTGCTGGCTCGGCATCGAGGCGATCCGCCAACTGGGCAAGAAGGGCCGCGGCGCCGAGATCCACGTCGCCTTCACCTGCCAGGAGGAGGTCGGCCTGCGCGGCGCGAAGACGGCCGCCTACAAGGTGCGCCCCGATATCGGCATCGGCGTCGACACCACGCTCGCCTGCGACACGCCCGGCGTGCCCGAAAAGGACCGCACCACCACGCAAGGCAAGGGCTTCGGCCTGCATCTGCGCGATGGCAGCTTCATCGCCGACCGCGATCTCGTCGTGGATATCGAGAAGCTGGCCGAGGAGCGCGGCATTCCCTGCCAGCGCACCCTGCTGGCCGCGGGCGGGCAGGATGGCGCCGCAGCGCAGCAGGCGGCGGCGGGCGCGCGCGCGGTGGGCGTAGTGGTCGGCACCCGCTACATCCACACCGTGACCGAGATGGTCGACCGCACCGACCTCGAGGCGGCGCGCGACATTCTCGCGGCCTATCTCGAAGGCTTCGAGGCCTGAGACGCGAAGGGGCGGCCTGCCGGGCCGCCCCTTTCACATCCGCCTGACGATGATGCGCCGTCAGTTCGAGGTCTTGGTCTCCAGCGCCACGATCCGCGCCTTGAGCGCCTCGTTCTCCTCGCGCGCCTTCTGCGCCATGGCGCGCACCGCGTCGAATTCCTCGCGCGTCACGAAGTCGCGCTCCGCGAGCCAGCGGTCGAGCATCGACTTCATGGCGTTGTTGGCCTCGTCCTTCGCGCCCTGCGCCACGCCCATCGCGTTGGTCATCAGCTGCGACAGGTCGTCGAAGATCTTGTTTTTCGATTGCATGGCGTCTCTCCGCTGTTTCGGGCTGGCTCCTATATGGGCGGTCGGGGCGGTCACGACAAGGCGAGGCCCCGCCCGCGGCGCGGGGCCGTGGATTGACAATCCGCCGGACAGAACCGCAGGTATCGCGCCATGAATGGCATCCCCTTCCCCGAGATCTCGCCCGAGGTCTTCTCGATCTCGCTCGGCGGGTTCGAATTCGCGCTGCGCTGGTACGCGCTGGCCTATATCGTCGGCATCATCGCGGGCTGGCGGATCTCCGTCGCGGCGCTCAGGCGGCCCGGCCTGTGGCCCGCCGACCGCCCCGCCATGACCCCGCCCGAGCTCGAAAACCTGCTGAGCTGGATCATCCTCGGCATCATCGGCGGCGGGCGGCTGGGCTACACGCTGCTCTACCAGCCCGGCTACTACCTGTCGCACCCATGGGAGATCCCCTTTTTGTGGCAGGGCGGCATGTCGTTCCATGGCGGCTTCATCGGCGTGATCCTCGCGATTCTGATCTTCGCGCGCCGCCACAAGCTGCCGCTGGGCGGCGTGGCCGACACCATCGCGCTCGCCACGCCCCCCGCGATCCTTCTGGGGCGGCTGGCCAATTTCATCAATGCCGAGCTCTGGGGCCGCCCGACCGACCTGCCCTGGGGCGTGATCTTCCCGGGCGCCGCGGCGCAGGATTGCGCGGGCGTGGTCGGCGCCTGCGCCCGCCATCCCTCGCAGCTCTACGAGGCGGGGATCGAGGGGCTGTTCCTTCTGGTGCTGTTCGTGCTGATGGCGTTCCGCTGGGGCGCGCTGAAGCGGCCATGGCTCCTGTCGGGCACCTTCTTTCTCGTCTACGGCATCGGGCGCTTCCTCGTGGAGTTCGTGCGCCAGCCCGACGCGCAATTCGTCAGCCCCGGCAACCCGCTCGGCCTCGCGCTGCATGTCGATGGCTGGGGGCTGACCATGGGGCAGATCCTGTCGCTGCCGATGATCCTCGCCGGGGTGGCGGTGATCGCCCATGCAAGACGCCGCCGCGCGGCCCCGGCATGACGGCGCTGCGCGAGATCCTGCTGCGGCGCATCGCGGCCACCGGGCCGATCAGCATCGCCGAATACATGACCGAATGCCTGCTGCACCCCGAGCACGGCTACTACACCACCCGCGACCCGCTCGGCGCGGAGGGCGATTTCACCACCGCCCCCGAGATCAGCCAGATGTTCGGCGAGCTGATGGGCCTTGCGCTGGCGCAGGCCTGGCTCGATCAGGGCGCGCCCGCGCCCTTCATCCTCGCCGAACCCGGCCCGGGGCGCGGCACGCTGATGGCCGACATGCTGCGCGCCACCGCCCGCGTTCCGGGCTTCCACGACGGCCTGCGCCTGCATCTCATCGAGGCCTCGCCCGCCCTGCGCGCCGCGCAGGCCGGGAAGCTGCCCCATGCCACCTGGCACGACCGGCTCGACCAGATCCCCGGCGACCTGCCGCTCTTCATGGTCGCTAACGAGTTCTTCGACGCGCTGCCGATCCGGCAATTCGTCCGCGACGGCGCGGGCTGGCGCGAGCGGGTGGTGGGTCGCGAGGGCGACGCGCTCGTCTTCGGCCTGACCGCGCCGGTGCCGCTGGCCGAGCTGGAGCACCGCCTCGACGACACCGAGGATGGCGACATGGTCGAGACCTCTCCCGCCCTGCCGGCGCTGGTAGGCGAGATCGGCGCGCGCATCGCCGCCAATGGCGGCGCCGCGCTGATCGTCGATTACGGCGGGCGCGGCGCGACCGGCGACAGCTTTCAGGCGGTGCGCGGCCACGAAAAGGTCGATCCGTTGGGCAGGCCGGGGCAGGCCGACCTCACGGCGCATGTGGATTTCGCCGCCCTCGCCCGCGCCGCCGCCCCCGCCGCCTGCGCCGGGCCGGTGCCGCAGGGCGTGTTTCTCGAACGGCTCGGCATCACCGCGCGGGCGCAGGCGCTGGCCGCGCGGCTCGATGGCGCCGCACTCGAAGCCCATGTCGCCGCGCATCGGCGCTTGACCCACCCGGCGGAAATGGGCGACCTGTTCAAGGTAGCCGCACTTCATCCGTGCAACATGCCGCCGCCACCCGGAACCGAGACGTGAACGCAGCCACACCGCTCGACATCATCACCTCCCAAAGCCTCGCGCCGCTGCGCCACGGCTTCTTCGGCCGCGCGGGGGGGGCCTCGTCGGGCGTCTTCGCCGGGCTCAACTGCGGGCCGGGCAGCTCGGACCAGCACGAGGCGGTTCGCATCAATCGTGGCAAGGTCGCGCAGGCGATGGGCGTCGTGCCCGAGGCGCTGATCGGTGTGCACCAGGTCCATTCGGCGGATGTCGTCACGGTGGACGCCCCCCTTTCCGACAAGCCGCGCGCCGACGCGCTGGTCACCGCCACGCCGGGCCTCGCGCTCACCATCCTCACCGCCGATTGCCAGCCCGTGCTTTTCGCCGATCGCGAGGCGCAGGTGATCGGCGCGGCCCATGCCGGGTGGAAGGGCGCGCTGGCGGGCGTGCTCGACGCGACGATCGACGCCATGGTGGCGCTCGGCGCCCGGCGCGAGCGCATCCATGCCGTGATCGGCCCCTCGATCAGCCAGCGCTGCTATGAGGTCGGCCCCGAGCTGCTCGAGGCCTTCATGGCCGAAGATCCCGGGGCGGGGCGGCATTTCGCCCAAGGCAAGGGCGACCGGCTGCTGTTCGACCTGCCGGGCTTCGGCCTAGCCCGCCTGCACGCGGCCGGGATCGCCTCGGCCGAATGGACGCGGCATTGCACCTATTCGGACCCCGACCGCTTCTTCAGCTATCGCCGCGCCACCCATGCGCGCGAGGCCGATTACGGACGGCTGATCGCGGCGATCCGGCTCTGAGCCTGTCGGGCATGGCGTTCCATCGCCGCGCCGAAACAGACCGTTTCGGGCCGGGTCTTTGACAGACGCCCCCGGTGGCCCCATCTTGGCACGCGTAATCCATCATCTTCGGATGTTGTCGGTGGGGGCCGACAGCCGATGTGACGACCGAAAGGTAATCGCATGGCCATGCCCTTGCTGCCCCAGACCGTACCGGCGCGCGCCGGCGCGGCGCTTCCCGCACTTGCCTGTGATACGTCTCCGAGACCAAATCACGGCCTGATGCGGCGCATCGAGATCCTCACGCTCTGCCCGAACCATCCCGGCGACATCGTCGAGACGACGCGCCGGGTGCCGGCGATCCCGATCTTCGAGGAGGCCGTCGCCGCCTTTGCCCGCGGCGCGCAGATCCCGACCGAACGCGGCCTCGTCGCGGTCGAGGACCTGCTGCCCGGCGACCGGGTCAGGACCGTGGATCGGGGCTTTCGCACGCTCTTGTGGCGCGGCGCGACGACGCTGGTGGCGGGCGTGGCGGGCCAGTCGCCCGAGATGGGGCGGCTGACGCGGATCTCGGCCGATGCGCTGGGCATCGCCCGGCCGATGCATGACCTCGTGCTCGGGCCGATGGCGCAGCTCGTGCGCCACGGCGCCGCGATCGAGCGGATCACCGGGCACCGCGCCGCGGCCCTCCCCGCGCGCGATCTCATCGACGGGATGGGCGTGGCCGAGCTGGCCCCGCCTTCCGCCGTGGCCGTGTTTCATCTCGGTTTCGAGCGGCACGAACGCCTGCTCGCCAATGGCGTCGAGATCGCGAGCTATCACCCCTGCCCGACGCAGCTCGCCCGGCTCGCGCCCGAGCAGCGCGGCCTGTTCCTGTCGTGTTTTCCGCATCTGGACCGGATCGAGGATCTCGGCCCCCCTGCCCTGCCCCGCGTGCGGCTGGCCGAGCTCGACATGGTCGCCTGAGCGGCCCCGCGCCTCAGGCCTTGCGCGCCAGCCGTGCCTCCAGCACGTCGAAGGGCACGCCCGGCTCGGCCTTGGCGTTGCGGATGACGAGCGAGGTCTTGACGCTCGCCACGTTGGGCGCGGCCGTCAGCTCGCCGGTCAGGAAGGACTGGAAGCTGCGCAGGTCGGGCGCCACGCATTTGAGGATGAAATCCACCTCGCCATTGAGCATGTGGCACTCGCGCACCAGCGGCCAGCCGCCGCAGCGCGCCTCGAAGGCCGACAGCTCGGCCTCCGACTGGCTCACCAGCCGCACCATGACGAAGACCGACACGTCGAATCCCAGCTCGCGCGGGTCCACGTCCGCGTGGTAGCCGCGAATGTAGCCCTGCTCTTCGAGCGTGCGCACCCGCCGCAGGCAGGGCGGCGCGGAAATGCCGACGCGGCGCGCCAGCTCCACATTGGTCATCCGGCCATCGGCCTGCAGCTCGGCCAGGATCATCCTGTCGATCTCGTCGAGTTTCGCCCCGGGCATCATCGTCTCCGTGAATGTTGCGTCCGACCTAGGCGCTCCGCGCCCCAAGCGCAAGAATATTGCGAACGCGCGCAACATTGTGACCCGGCCCGTGACGTCGCTGCCGCTTCGTCTTCGCACCGCGCCCACCGGGGGTTTGCACCGACAGGGACAGTGGCTATATGCAGCCGACTTCAGGCTTGCAAGGGGATGTCCCATGACCACGCGCCGCGACACCAGGGTTCTCATCATCGGTTCGGGGCCCGCGGGCTACACCGCCGCGGTCTATGCCAGCCGCGCGATGCTGAAGCCGATCCTCGTGCAGGGGCTCGAGCCGGGCGGCCAGCTCACCACCACCACCGATGTCGAGAACTGGCCCGGCGACGCGACCGTGCAGGGCCCCGAGCTGATGATGCGGATGGAGGGCCATGCGCGCGAGATGGGCGCGGAGGTGATCACCGACATCATCACCGATCTCGACCTTTCGAAGCGCCCCTTCGTCGCCCGCGGCGACAGCGGCACCGAATACGTGGCCGAGGCGGTGATCCTCGCCACCGGCGCGCGCGCCAAGTGGCTCGGCCTGCCCTCCGAGGAGGCCTTCAAGGGCTTCGGCGTCTCGGCCTGCGCAACCTGCGACGGCTTCTTCTACCGCGGTCAGGAGATCGTCGTGGTCGGCGGCGGCAACACCGCCGTGGAGGAGGCGCTGTTTCTGACCAACTTCGCCTCCAAGGTCACGCTCATTCACCGCCGCGACGAGCTGCGCGCCGAGATGGTGCTGCAAAAGCGCCTGTTCGAGCACCCCAAGGTCGAGACGCTGTGGCATCACGAGATCGAGGAGGTCGTGGGCGACGACACCCCCAAGGGCGTCAGCGGCGTGCGCGCCCGGGATGTGCGCAGCGGCGAGATCACCGAGATCCCGGCCAAGGGCGTGTTCATCGCCATCGGCCACGCCCCCGCCTCGGAGCTGGTCAAGGACCAGCTCGAGACGCAGCATGGCGGCTATGTGAAGGTCGAGCCGGGCTCCACCCGCACCTCGATCCCCGGCGTCTTCGCCGCGGGCGACCTGACCGACCATGTCTACCGCCAGGCCGTGACCTCGGCGGGCATGGGTTGCATGGCGGCGCTCGATGCCGAGAAGTTCCTTGCCGAGCATGGCAACGCCGCCGAAGTCGCGGGCCATTCCAAGGACGAGACGCTGCCCTTGGGCTACGGCGCACCCGAGGCCGCCGACGCCAAGTGACGAGAGCGGCGGTGCATGTCCGCCCCTTCGCGGGTCGGCTCTGGCGCATCTGCGCCGAAGGCGCCGACCCGCTCGCTCTCGTCGGCTCGCCCATGGGCCGCTTTCACCATGACGGGCAGCCCGCGCTTTATGCCTCGCTGAGCCCCGAGGGTGCGGGCGTGGCGCTGGCTTCGTACCTGACCCCGAACGACCCCGCGCGGTGGATCTGGCCGCTGCAACTGGCAGTGCCGGCCCTGGCGGATCTGCGCGATCCCATGGCCTGCGCGGCGCTGGGCGTCGATCCCCGGGATCTCGTGTCGCGCTGGGCCGAGGCGCGGGCCGAAGGCCGCGCGGTGCGCAGCTGGCAGCTGTCCGACCGGATGCGCGCCAAGGGGCTGGACGGTTTTCTCTACCCTTCGCGCAAGTCGCCCGAGCATGGCCATGTGGCTTTGTTCGGGACAACGGGGCTGCGCAAGGCCGGCCCACCGCGCCGATGGGTTCCGCCTGCGCCCGATTGCTAGGCGAAGCGTTCGCCGTGGCGGGCCCGGCATGCCGGTCTGTTCCCCAAGCCCTGCCTTCGGTGGAAAACGGTTCGTTTCTCCTGTCACGACACTTGAATAGTGGCTTCGGCGCGGTCTAGGAGCGGCATCAGTCCCCCGGCCCCTGGAGAATTGTTTTGATGGCCTCGAACCTCGCCCCGATCCCCGAACTCTACGTCTCGTACGAGTCCGCCCAGAAGCTCAAGGTCGAGGCCGGCAACCTCATGTCGCACGACCTGACGCCGCGCCAGATCTGCGATCTCGAGCTTCTGATGAATGGCGGCTTCAACCCGCTCAAGGGCTTCCTCACCGAGGAAGACTACGACAGCGTCGTCGAGACGATGCGCACCAAGGATGGCGCGCTCTGGCCGATGCCGGTCACGCTCGACGTTTCCGAGAAATTCGCCGAGACGGTCGAGCTGGGTCAGGACATCGCCCTGCGCGACCAGGAGGGCGTGATCCTCGCCACCATGACGGTCACCGACAAGTGGGAGCCCAACAAGTCGCGCGAGGCCGAGAAGGTCTTCGGCGCCGACGATTCCGCGCATCCGGCGGTGAACTACCTGCACAACCATGCTGGCAAGATCTATCTTGGCGGCCCGGTCACCGGCATCCAGCAGCCGGTGCATTACGATTTCCGCGCCCGCCGCGACACGCCCAACGAGCTGCGCGCCTATTTCCGCAAGATGGGCTGGCGCAAGATCGTCGCCTTCCAGACCCGCAACCCGCTGCACCGCGCGCATCAGGAGCTGACCTTCCGCGCCGCCAAGGAAGCCCAGGCCAACCTGCTGATCCACCCGGTCGTCGGCATGACCAAGCCGGGCGATGTCGATCACTTCACCCGCGTACGCTGCTACGAGGCGGTGCTCGACAAGTACCCCTCCTCGACCACGCATCTGTCGCTGCTGAACCTCGCCATGCGCATGGGCGGCCCGCGCGAGGCGCTGTGGCACGCGATCATCCGCAAGAACCACGGCCTCACGCACTTCATCGTCGGCCGCGACCATGCCGGCCCGGGCAAGAACAGCCAGGGCGAGGATTTCTACGGCCCCTATGACGCGCAGGAGCTGGTGCGCCAGCACCAGGAGGAGGTCGGCATCGAGATGGTCGACTTCAAGCACATGGTCTATGTGCAGGAGAAGGCGCAGTACTACCCGATCGACGAGGTGCCCGAGGGCTCGACCGTGCTCAACATCTCGGGCACCGAGCTGCGCCGCCGCCTTGCCGAGGGGATCGAGATCCCCGACTGGTTCTCCTTCCCCGAGGTGGTCAAGGAGCTGCGCCGCACCAAGCCGCCGCGCGCCAAGCAGGGCTTCACCGTGTTCTTCACCGGCTTCTCCGGCTCGGGCAAGTCGACCATCGCCAACGCGCTGATGGTCAAGCTGATGGAGATGGGCGGCCGGCCGGTGACGCTGCTCGACGGCGACATCGTGCGCAAGAACCTCTCCTCCGAGCTGGGCTTCTCCAAGGAGCACCGCGATCTCAACATCCGCCGCATCGGCTATGTGGCGAGCGAGATCACCAAGAATGGCGGCATCGCGATCTGCGCGCCGATCGCGCCCTATGCCGCGACGCGCCGTGCCGTGCGCGAGGACATCGAGAACTTCGGTGCCTTCATCGAGGTGCATGTCGCCACCTCGATCGAGGAATGCGAGCGCCGCGACCGCAAGGGGCTCTACAAGCTCGCCCGCGAGGGCAAGATCAAGGAGTTCACCGGCATCTCGGACCCCTACGACGTGCCCGAGAGCCCCGAGCTGCGGGTCGAGACCGAGGGCACCGATGTCGACAACTGCGCGCATCAGGTGATCCTGAAGCTCGAGCAGATGGGCCTGATCGCGGGCTGATCGCACCACCGACAAGCGAAAGGCGCGCCCCGCGGGGCGCGCCTTTTTCGTTGCCGTATCGTTGCTGGCCGCTCAGTGCAGCGTCACGGGCTGCATGTCGTGCTGGCGCGCCAGGGTGAAGGCGAGGCCGCGATCGGCCACGAGGGCGAGCTGCTGGCCATCGCTGTCATGCACGGCGAAGAGCACCTCGAGGCCATCGGCCTGTTCGCGCACTTCCTCGGGCAGATCGGCCACGCTGACCGGTTTGACATAGACGAGCCGGCTTTCGTCGTCTTCCGAGAGCTTGTGGTGGCGGAATTGCGTGTTCATTTTCCACTCCTCTTGATGCGGATCGTCTGCACGACGCTGTCGGCGGGCTGACGGGACAGGTCGATATGCAACAGGCCGTTCTCCATCACCGCGCCGCTCACCTCGACGCCGTCGGCGAGCACGAAGCTGCGCTGGAACTGGCGCGCGGCGATGCCGCGATGCAGGAACACCCGCTCCTCGGCGGCGTCGGACTGGCGTCCGCGCACCACGAGCTGGCTGTCCTCGACCGTGATCGACAGGTCGCCTTCGGCAAACCCGGCCACGGCAAGCGTGATCCGGTAGGAGCGATCCGAGGTCTGCTCGATGTTATAGGGTGGATACCCGTCTCCCGACGCCTTCGCGGTGCGTTCGACCAGCCTTTCGAGCTGTTCGAACCCCAGAAGGAAGGGGTGCGTCCCCAGTGTGAGCTTCGTCATGCGACATGTCCTCTTGCCCAAGCGACCGTCCGTCAGCGACCCCGGCAATCGGCAGCCGCCTGACCCTCAATATGGGAGGCGGAATTCCGCCTTGCAAGTGCCGGGGCTAGGCGGCGCCGGGTGCAACTTCTATGATGGCCAAAAGACATGGGGCAGCTGCATGAACAACTCGGCGAAAATGGATGAGGACGAGGTGCTGCGGGTGGAGCTCGAAGTGCTTCGGCGCGAGCATCGCGACCTCGACGAGGCGATCGAGGCGCTCGAGGCGCGCGGCGGCGCCGACATGCTGCAGCTGCGCCGGCTCAAGAAGCAGAAGCTGATGCTCAAGGACAAGATCGCCCGGATCGAGGACCGCATCTTTCCCGACATCATCGCCTGAGCGCGCGATCCGCTTGCCGTCGCGTCCCGCCCCGGTGTAACCCCGCCCCAACGGCAGCGAAGGGAACGGCGGATGGGCGCGAAGATCGGCATCATCATGGGCAGCCAGTCGGACTGGGCGACGATGCGCGAGGCCGCGCAGATGCTCGACGAGCTGGGCGTGGAGCACGAGACGAAGATCGTCTCGGCGCACCGCACCCCCGACCGGCTGTGGGACTATGGCAGATCGGCGGTGGAGCGGGGCCTGCAGGTCATCATCGCGGGCGCGGGGGGTGCGGCGCATCTGCCGGGCATGATGGCGTCGAAGACGCGCGTGCCGGTGATCGGCGTGCCGGTGCAGACCCGGGCGCTGTCGGGCGTCGACTCGCTCTATTCCATCCTGCAGATGCCGCGCGGCTTTCCGGTCGCCACAATGGCGATCGGCGCGCCGGGCGCGGCCAATGCCGGGCTGATGGCGGCGGGCATCCTCGCGCTGCAGGACCCCGCCCTCGCCCAGCGTCTCGACAATTGGCGCGCCGCGCTTTCCGCCTCCATCCCCGAGGAGCCCTCCGATGACTGACGCGCTCGCCCCCGGCTCGACCATCGGCATCCTGGGCGGCGGCCAGCTTGGCCGGATGCTCGCCGTCGCGGCCTCTCGGCTCGGCCTGAAATGCCATGTCTACGACCCGGCCCCGGACGGCCCCGCCGCCGAGGTGTCGGCCCGGGCCACCACCGCCGCCTGGGACGACGAGGCCGCGCTCACGGCCTTCGCCGAAGCCGTCGACGTCGTCACCTACGAGTTCGAGAACGTGCCCGCGGCCTCGCTCGACCTGATCGAGAGCATCGTGCCGATCCGCCCGAACCGCCGGGCCCTGGCGGTGAGCCAGGACCGGATCGACGAGAAGGATTTCCTGCGCGATCTCGGCCTTGCCACCGCGCCCTATGCCATGGTCGACGACGCCGCCTCGCTCGATGCGGCGCTGGAGCGCATCGGCGCGCCCGCGATCCTCAAGACCCGCCGCTTCGGCTATGACGGCAAGGGGCAGGCGCGGATCATGGCGGCGGAGGACGCCGCCGCCGCACTCGCGGAGATGAACGGCGCGCCCGCCATCCTCGAAGGCTTCGTCGAGTTCTCCCACGAGGTCAGCGTGATCGGCGCGCGCGGGCTCGACGGGGCGGTCGCCTGCTTCGATCCGGGCGAGAACCGGCACGAGGACGGCATCCTGCGCGAGACCACCGTTCCGGCGCGGCTTTCGGCCTCGCAGCGCACCGATGCGGTGCTCCTGGCCGCGAAGATCCTGACCGAGCTCGATTATGTCGGCGTCATGGGGGTGGAGCTTTTCGTCACGCCCCAAGGCCTCGTGGTCAACGAGATCGCGCCGCGGGTGCACAATTCGGGCCACTGGACGCAGGATGGCTGCCTGATCGACCAGTTCGAACAGCACATCCGCGCCGTGGCGGGCTGGCCGCTGGGCGACGGGGCGCGGCACTCGGACGTGGTTATGGAGAACCTGATCGGCGACGATATCGACCGGGTGCCGGAGATCGCCGCCACGCAGTCGGCGCTGCATCTCTATGGCAAGGCCGAGGCCCGTCCGGGCCGCAAGATGGGCCATGTCAACCGGCTCACCGGCCCGGCGCGCTAGAGCATCGCGCGCAGCGCGGCGTCGAGCCCCTCCTCCCCGCGCGGCCGCCAGCCCAGGCCCCGCAGCCGGTCGCAGCGCATGGCGCTGACGCGGGCGGCGTCGGCGCGCGCGGGCAATGCCGGGCTTTGCCCCGTGATCCGCGCGATGCGCGCGAGCAGGTCGCGCCGGTCGAGGATGATGTCCGAGGCATTGAAGCTGCGTAATGCCAGCGCCGCCTCCGGCGCCTCCAGCAAAAGCGCCACGGCGGCGGCGAGGTCGTCGCCATGCAGCTCGGTCGCCACGCGCGGCTCAATCTCCTCGCCCGCGAGGAAAGCGCCGAACAGCCCCTCCCACTTGTGGCCCTCGCCCGGGCCGTAGATGCCGGTGGCCCGCAGGCTGGCGGTGGCGAAACCGGACCGCGCCAGCGCCGAGAGCCCCTGCTCCACCTGCCACTTCATCTCGCCATAGAGCGTATCGGGGCGGGGCGGCAGGGTCTCGGCCAGCACCGTGCCGGGCGGGTAGTCGCCATAGACCGCGCGGCTCGACAGGAACACCGCGCGCGACAGCCCGGCGCGGCGGGCTTCCTCGAAGAGCCTGAGAGAGCCGTCGCAATTGCGGGCGAGAAACCCCTCCGGGTCGTCGCCCTCGCCGCCGCGGTAGCGCCCGGGCGCATGGCTGAAGGCCGCGTGCACCAGCGCCTCGCAGCCCGCGAGCGGCGCCGCCTGCCCCAGCGCCCATGGCCGGTGTTCATGCCCCTCCACGGACCGCCGCCCGAGCGCCACCACCTCGTGGCCGCGCGCGGCGAGGCCTGTGAGCAGGAACCGCCCCACCAGCCCGGACGCGCCGGTCAGCGCCAGCCTCATGCCGGGTCCGGCAGATCGGCGAGATCGGGCACCGGCCCGTCGCCCGCATAGGCGCGCCACAGATTAATCAGCACCCGCAGCCGGTCGGATTTGGCGTGGTCCTGCCACGGCTTCTCGTACTGGAAATGCAGCACCTTGATCTGCTCCCACCTCCACAGCTCCGGCAGGTTGAACCAGACATATTGCAGCATGTTGCAGGTCACCGGCAGGCCGTGCCAATCGGGGAAGACCTCCTGCAGAAAGGTCTGGTCCGTGCGCCGCCAGAAGGCGCCGGGCGCGTCGAGACGCTCCAGCATGGCCTCAAAGGTCACCGGATCGGGCCGCGCGGTGAAGACGCCCGAATTCATCCGATGGAAATCGGCGAGGCTCTCATAGACATTCGGCGCGGCGCAGAACTCGGGGTAGTCGAAGAGGCTGTCGATATTGCGCAGCACCAGCGTGTCGGCGTCGAGGAACACCACGCGGTCATAGTCGAGTTGCCACAGCCTGAGCTTGGCGAAATTGTCCAAGGGCGTGTGGAAGGCGGGCTTCTCGCCCTTGGTGAAGGGGGCCGCGCCATGCAGCGCCTCGCGCGCATGGGCGGCGTTGAAGGCGTCGCTCGTCGGCAGCAGCTCGGTCGCCACCAGCCGCGCGCCACGCGCCCTGAGCGGCGCGAGATCGACCTCGCCCACGCCGCCGGTATGCAGCACCACGAGATCCGCCGTCGTCCCGGTCAGCCGCAAGGAGCGCAGGAGCGCCCCCGCGCCCCGCGCGAAATCGGCATTGGTGACCAGCGTGACATAGGCCCGGCGGCTCTGCGCCGGGCCTTCCGCTCTCAGCCCCTCGCTCACGAGACGGTGCGCAGCGCCCGGCCCTCGGGGTCGCGCTCGACCCGCGCGCCGAGATCGCGGGTCCAGGCGGAGACGGCCGGCACGCGGCTCCGGTCGATGCGGTGCGCGTATTTCTTCGCCACCTCGACCACCTCGTCCAACAGCCCCTCCTGCAGGGTGATCGGATCGAGGCCCAGCTTCAGGAATTTCTCGTTCTTCACCACGAGGTCGTTCTCCTCGGCCTCCTTGCGCGGGTTGGGCAGGTAGGCGATCTCGGCCCCGGTCTTCTTCGCCACCAGCTCGGCCAGGTCGCGCACGCGGTGCGTCTCGGTCATCTGGTTGAAGATGCGCACCCGTTCGCCCGATTTCGGCGCCTCATTCAGCGCCAGCTCGATGCAGCGCACCGAATCCTGGATATGGATGAAGGCGCGCGTCTGACCGCCGGTGCCATGCACCGTGAGCGGGTGGCCGATCGCCGCCTGGATCAGGAAGCGGTTGAGCACCGTGCCGTAATCGCCGTCGTAATCGAAGCGGTTGATCAGCTGCTCGTGGCGGCGGGTCTGGTCGGTATGGGTGCCCCAGACGATGCCCTGATGCAGGTCGGTGATCCTGAGCCCGTCATTCTGGGCATAGAACTGGAACAGGATCTGATCGAGGCTCTTGGTCATGTGATAGACCGAGCCGGGTTTGGTCGGGTAGAGGATCTCCTGTTGCGCCTTCTCGCCCGAAAGCGTCTCGACCTCGACGTCGAGATAGCCCTCGGGGATCGCCGCGCCGACGCTGGAATAGCCATAGACGCCCATGGTCCCGAGATGCAGCAGATGCGCATCGATGCCGGTCTCGACCAATGCCGCGAGCAGGTTGTGCGTCGCGTTGGTGTTGTTGTTGACCGTATAGACCTTGTGGCGGTCGGACTTCATCGAATAGGGCGCGGCGCGCTGCTCGGCGAAATGGATGACGGCGTCGGGCTTCTCCTCGGCCAGCCAGGATTTCAGCCGCTCGTATTCCTTCGCGAGGTCGATCAGGTGGAAATTGAGCCGCCGCCCCGTCACCTCGTGCCAGATCCGGCAGCGCTCCTGGATCGAATCCATCGGGGTGAGCGACTGCACGCCCAGCTCGGTGTCGATCCAGCGGCGGCTGAGATTGTCGAGAATGTGGATCTCGTGGCCCTGCTCGGACAGGTGCAGGCAGGTCGGCCAGCCGACGAAACCGTCGCCGCCGAGAATCGCGATCTTCATGTGATGCCTCCGGTTCATGCTGGCCCCGGCCTGGCAGGCCGGCATGACGGGCCCGTGACAGGCGGCGGGGCCGGTCGGCGCGCATAATGCATGGCCCATGGCAGAGCGCCACCCCGTCCCGGCGGTATGTCGCCGGAGCGGGGTGGCGCGGGCCCTGCCCCTAGCGACGGCGCTTGGGCTTGCGCGCCGAGGACAGCGCGCCGATCAGCGCCGTGGCGCCGAGCCCGATCGTCGCGGCCGCGGCGGCGGTGCGCCAATGCGGCGGCAGCGGGCGGTAGAGATCGGCGATGCGCGCCAGCGCCGCGACCGGGGGCGCCGCCTTCCACAGATCGGCCTCGGCCCGCTTGCCCGAGCGCTGGGTGACCTCGCGCATCACGCCGATGCCCGCCGCCATCGGCTTGAGCCGGGACGTGCTCTCGCGTTTCTTCGGCATCCGGCCCTTCGACACCGCCTCCAGCGCATCGGCGAGGCTTTCGTCATCGCCCGCCCAGAGACCGCGATAGACCACCGTGCCCTCCCGGTCGGTCAGCCAGACCGCGTTGGGCTTTTCGTCGAGCTGCTTGTGCAGCGTGCCTTGGGTGTCGTCCACCGCCACGGCCCAGGGCAGGCTGTCGCGCTCCTTGAGGATGCGGGCGTTGCGGATCTTGGCGTCCATGTCGTGCGGCTGATCGAAGCGCTCGCCGGGATGCGCCTCGCGCACATGCAGCATGACGAAGACGACCTGCCCGCCATAGCGGCGGTGCAGCTTCTTCATCGCGGGGTTCGAGGCCGCGGTCATCGGACAGGTATAGGAGCCGGTGACCAGCAGCATCGGCTTGTTGCCGGTGATGGCGTGGCTGCGGATGCGCCCGCCGGTGGCGGCGGGCAGGTCGAAGACCGGCAGCCGGTCGCCCGGCCCCGGCGTGCCGGGGCGGAACGCCATGTCCTTGTTCAGGGTGCTGGCCTGGACGTGGTCATAGACATAGTCGCTGGTCGAAGTCATGTTCGTCTCCGCGTCTGGTGTGTCATCTGTCGGGGTGACAACCCGCGAAAGCCCGAGCCGTTCGATTTCTCATGCAGATGCGTCGAGCGCGCGGTTCAGGTCGATCACCGCGCCGATCAGCCCGGCATGGGCAAAGGCCTGCGGGATATTGCCCAGCATCTCGCCGCTGCGCGGATCGGCTTCTTCGGAGAACAGGCCGAGATCGTTGGCCTGCGCGACATTGGCCGCGATGATGGCTTGCGCCCGCTCCAGTTCGCCGCGCATCACCCAGTATTGCGCGACCCAGAAGCCGGCGGCGATGAAGACCCCCTCGCGCCGGCCGTCATCGCATTCGAGCCGGCGGTGATAGAGCCTGCCATCGGGGCTCCAGTCGCGCTCCAGCGCCTTCATCGTGGCGATCATCTCGGGCGTGTCGGCGGCGCAGTAATCCCAGACAGGGAACAGCGCCGCGGTCACATCCACCTCTTCCGCGCCGGGATAGACGGCATAGGCCCCCTCCGAGGTCAGCCCGTTTTGCGCGACCCAGTCGCGGATCTCGCCCGCCGCGGCGCGCCAGCGGGCGGCCTCGGCCTCATTGGCATAGGCGGCCGCCGATTCCAGCGCGCAGGCGGCGACGACCTTGCCCGAGACATAGGGCTTGGGCGGCGTCTCCTCCCAGATGCCGTGGTCGGGCCGGTCCCAGCTCTTGGCGAGGAAATCGCAGATGTCGGACACCACGTCCCAATGGGCGTGATCGTCAGAGCGCCCCTCGCGGTAGAGCAGCTTCGCGGCCAGCGCCACGTTGGCATAGGCGTCGAGCTGAAGCTGGTCGGCGGCGCCATTGCCGATGCGCACGGGCCGCGAGCCGCGCCAGCCCGCGAGGGGCAGCTCGGTCTCGGGCGGCGCGGTTTCGCAGTCGAGATCGGTGAACACCGCCATGGGATATTTCTCGGATGTGCCGGTGCAGCGGCAGATGAACTTCAGGTATTGCTCGCCCTCGCTGTCTTTTTGACACAGGCGCAACAGCGCCGAGACGATCATGCCCGCGTCGCGCAACCAGACATAGCGATAGTCCCAGTTGCGCCCGCCCCCCGCGATCTCGGGCAGCGAGGTGGTCACGGCGGCGACGGTGGCGCCGCTTTCCTCGTGGGTGCACAGCCGGATCGCGCGCAAGGAGTGGCGGACCTCATTGGCGAAAACACCTTCGTAATCGACCGCCTCGTCGAGCCCGCGCCAATGGCCCAGCGTATGGCCGCGCCAATTGTCGAGCGTCGCGCGGTCGGCTTGGGCCTGCGGCGCATCCGCCAGCAGCATCCAGCCCGCCTCGCCCGCAGGCAGGTCCATCACCACGCGATGCGCTTCGATCCGCAGCGGATGCGAGCCCTGCAGGCCCATCCCCGCAACCGAAACGCCCGTCTCCATCGCCTCCAGCGAGGCCGTTCCGCGCCCATAGCCCGGGCGCGCATCGAGCACGACCCGCACATCGGCGGGGGCCGCGGCGAATTCGCGCAACAGCACCCCGGTCGGCGCCTGCGGGCCGGAGGTCATCCAGTCGAGCACCACCAGATCGCCCTCCGGCGCGCGGATCGTGGTCTCCAGCATGCCGCTGCCATCGAGATAGCGGCGCGGCCCCGGCTCCGACCCCTCCATCTCGATCCGCCATTCGCCGCCATCGGGATCGAGCAGCCCGGCCAGAAGGCTCGGCCCGTCGAAGCGGCAGGGGCAGTACCACAGGATGCGGCCCATCCGGTCGATCACGGCGGCGCTGCGGCGGTCGCCGATCACGCCGAGATCGCGGATCGGCACCTTGTTGGTCGGCGTCCCCGCCGCGTAGACGGTCTCGGGGCGGGGGTCGGTCATGCGTTTCTCCTTTGCAGGGCAACCGGGGCTCCGGGCGGCGGGTTCCGGCGACGCCGCGTCCGTGCGGCACGGACGAAGGTCTCGAGCGAAGGTCTCGGGTCGCAGGCTCCAAACCTCAGGAACCCCGCCATTCTCCGCGCGTTCCGCGAGAGCAGAACGAGGGAATTTCATGCAGACAGCCACCCGGCCCGCCCCCGCCGACACGCACGACCTATTTCGCGCGACCCGCGCCCGAAGCCGCGAGCTCGTGGCCGATCTCGCGCCCGAGGACATGGTGGTGCAATCGATGGAGGACGCCTCGCCCACCAAGTGGCACCTCGCCCATACCTCGTGGTTCTTCGAGCAGTTCATCCTGCGCGAGAAGGTGGCTGGCTATGCCTCGCCCGACGAGCGCTTCGCCTTCCTGTTCAACTCCTACTACGTGCAGGCCGGGCCGCGGCACGCCCGCTCGCAGCGCGGGCTGATCACCCGCCCCACAGTGGCCGAGGTGATGGACTACCGCGCCCATGTCGAGGCGGCGATGGGGGATCTGCTGGCGCAGGGCGACGAAGAGGTGGCGGAGCTGACCACGCTGGGCTGTCACCACGAGATGCAGCACCAGGAACTGCTGCTCACCGACCTGCTGCACGCGCTGTCCTTCAACCCGCTGATGCCCGCGATCCGCGCGCCCGAGCCGCGCGCCCTGTCCGAGCCGCTGCCGCGCGAATGGATCGGCTTCGGCGGCGGCATCCGCGAGATCGGCCATGCGGGCGAAGGCTTCGCCTATGACTGCGAAGGGCCGCGCCACGAGGTGCTGCTGCGGCCCTATGAGCTGGCCAACCGCCCCGTGACCAACGCCGAATGGATCGCCTTCATCGAGGATGGCGGCTATGGCGATGCCCGGCACTGGCTGATGGAGGGGCATGCGCGCGCGCAGTCCGGGGAGTGGGACGCGCCGCTCTACTGGTGGAAGCAGGACGGCGCATGGTGGAGCTTCACCGCGCGCGGAGCGCAGCCCGTCGATCCGAACGCCCCGGTGGTGCATGTGAGCTTCTACGAGGCCGAGGCCTTCGCGCGCTGGGCGGGGGCAAGGCTGCCGACCGAGGCCGAGTGGGAGGTCGCGGCGCAGGGCAGCGAGATCGCCGGCAACTTCATGGATGACGGCGCGCTGCGCCCGCTGCCCGCCCGGCCGGGCGAGGGCCTGCGGCAGATGCATGGCGATGTCTGGGAATGGACCCGCAGCGGCTTCGACCCCTATCCCGGGTTCCGCCCGCCCGAGGGCGCGATCGGCGAATACAACGGCAAGTTCATGGTGAACCAGTACGTGCTGCGCGGTGGCTCCTGCGCCACGCCGCGCGCGCAGATGCGCCACAGCTACCGCAACTTCTTTCACCCCGACCGGCGCTGGCAGATGAGCGGGCTCCGGCTGGCGCGCGACGCCTAGAGCGGCACGTCGGTGGTGTTCTTGATCTCGCGCAGCGTCACGCTGGTGGAGATCGAGAGCACATGCGGCAGCTGCACCAGCGCGTTCTTCACCGTGCTCTCGTAATGCCGGATGGAGCGCGCGAGCACCCGCAGCAGGTAGTCGTGATCGCCCGAGACCGAGTAGCACTGCACCACCTCGGCGATGCCCGCCACGGCGGCCTCGAATTCCTCGAGGTGCTCGCGGCTGTGGCCGTTCATCCGCACGGCGCAGAACACGGTGATCTCGAATCCCGCGGCGACGGGATCGACGATGTGCCGCCGCTCCTCGATCACGCCCGCCTCGCGCATCCGCGCCAGCCTGCGCCAGCAGGGCGTGTGCGACAGGCCGAGCCGTTCGCCGACCTCGCGCAGGGTGAGGTCGGGCTCGGCCTGCAAGAGCCGCAGGAGCCGCCGGTCGGTGTCGTCCAGTGTGATCGTCTCGCCCATCGCGCCCCATCCCCGGCGGCGATCCTCTCGACCGGCGGGGGCGGCGTCAATGGGCGCGGCGCTCATGACCAGCGCGCCGGGCGTTTCTCCAGGAAAGCCGCGATCCCCTCCTCGGCCTCGGGGCTTTCCCAAGCCTCGACCAGCCGGTCGATCGTGGCCTCGATCACCGCCTCGTCGATGCGGGGGCCGAGGCTGCGGGCCAGCGCCTTGGCCCGCGCCGCGGCCCCCCGCGCGATCTTCAGATAGGGCGCGACCTCGGCCTCGACCGCCGCGTCGAGATCGGCCGCCGCCACGGCCCGCGTCGCGATGCCGAGCCGCACGGCCTCATCGGCGCCGAAGATCCGCGCCGACATGAAGACCTGCCGCGCCTGCCCCTCGCCCATCCGCGCGAGCACGTAAGGCGAGATGGTCGCGGGAATGATGCCGAGCCTGGTCTCGGTAAAGCCGAAGCGGGTGGCCTCCTCGGCCACCACCACGTCGCAGATGCAGGCGAGCCCGACGCCACCGCCATAGGCGCCGCCATGCACCCGCCCGATCAGCGGGCTGGGCATGGTGTTGAGCGCGTCGAGCATGCCCGCCAGCCGCCGCGCCTCGGCGCGCCGCCCCTCGCGGTCGGCGCGGATCTGCGCCTGCATCCATGTGAGGTCCCCGCCCGCACAGAACACCTCTCCCGCGCCGCGCAGCACCACGGCGCGCGCCTCTGCCCCTTCGGCCCGCGACAGCGCCGTCAGCTCGTCCATCATCCGCGCCGAGAGCGCGTTGCGCCGCTCGGGCGCGTTCAGCGTGACGGTGAGCACGCCGCGATCATCGGCCTCCAGCTCCAGCGTCTCGTAGCTCATGCGCGCAATTCCTTGGCGAAAGCCGCCGTCTCGGCCAGCCGTTTTGCGTCCAACCCGGTCTCGTAGCCGCGCGCCTCCAGCATCAGGGCCAGCCCTTCGGTCGCGACGTTGCCCGCCGCACCCGGCGCGAAGGGGCAGCCGCCAAGCCCGCCGATGCTCGCGTCGAACACCCGCAGCCCCCGTTCGAGGCAGACGGCGACGTTGTCGAGCGCGCGGCCCGAGGTGTCGTGGAAATGCCCGGCGAGCCTGTCGGCGGGCACGCGGCCGAGCACGGCGTCGAGCATCGCGCCCGTCTCCTCGGGCAGCGCCCGGCCCAGCGTTTCGCCAAGGCTGATCTCGTAGCAGCCCATCTCCACCAGCCGCGCCGCGACATCGGCCACCGCATCGGGGGCGACCGCGCCGTCATAGGGGCAATGCGTCACGCAGGAGACATAGCCGCGCACCGGCAGCCCGGCGGATGTCGCGGCCTCCATGACGGGGGCGAAGCGCTCCATGCTCTCGGCGATGGAGCAGCCGATATTGGCCTGGCTGAACCCCTCGGAGGCCGAGGCGAAGATCGCGACCTCCTCGGCCCCGGCCTCGCGCGCGCCCTCAAAGCCCCTCAGGTTCGGCGTCAACGCCGCGTAGCGGATGGACGGGTCGCGCGCGATCCCGGCCAGCACCTGCGCGCCGTCGGCCATCTGCGGCACCCGCTTGGGGTTGACGAAGCTGGTCACCTCGATCCGGGTGAAACCGCAGGCCGAGAGCCGGTCGACCAGCTCGATCTTGGCCTCGGTCGGGATGATCCGGCCCTCGTTCTGCAGCCCGTCGCGGGGGCCGACCTCGACGATCTCGGCGCGTTCACTCATCTTCCGGCTCCAGCGTCAGCAGCAGGTCGCCATCCGCGACCTGCGATCCCTCCTGCGCGAGGATCTCGGCCACCACCCCGTCGCGCGGCGCGGTCAGGGTGTGCTCCATCTTCATCGCCTCGAGGATGGCGAGCGGCTGGCCCTTCTCGACCGCCTGCCCGGCCTCGGCCCGCATCCGCTTCACCAGCCCCGGCATCGGTGCTGCGATGGCGTTGCCGCCCGCCCCCGCGGCCTCTGCCGCGGCCAGCGGATCGGGGATGGCGAAGACCCAGGCCCGGCCCGCGTCCCAGACGGTGACCGTCTGGCCGTGCCGCGCCGCCTCGGCCCGGAACCGGCGGCCCGCGACCGTCACCTCGAGCCCCTTGGTGTCACGTGAAACGCCCGTCTCTGTCCCCTCGCGGTGCCAGCTTCCCGGCCCGTCGCGCAAAAGCGCCACGTCGAGCGTCTCGCCCTCGTGCTCCAGCGCCACGTGGATCTCGGATGGGCCCCAGTGGCGAAACCCCCTGAGCGCGTCCCACGGCCCCTCGCCCATGGGCGGGTGGTCGAGGCCGGAGGCCACCAGCGCGGCCAGCACCGGCACGTGGCCGGGCATCGCAGGCTTCGCGGTCAGCGCGTCGAGATCGCGGCCGATCAGGCCGGTGTCGACCTCGCCCGCCCTGAAACCCTCGTGCCGCAGCAATGCTGCGAGAAAGCCGAGATTGGTCACCGTGCCGCCGACCTGCGTGGCCTCCAGCGCGCCCGAGAGTCGCGCCATCGCCTCCTCTCGCGTGGCACCATGCGCGATCACCTTGGCGATCATCGGGTCGTAATGCGGGGTGATCTCGTCGCCCTCGACCACGCCCGCATCGACACGCAGCGCGCCCAGCTCGAAGCGCGCGGCCTCAGGAAAACGCAGCCGCTCCAGCCGACCCGTCGCGGGCAGGAAGCCGCGCTCGGCATCCTCGGCATAGAGCCGCGCCTCGAAGGCGTGGCCGTCGATGCGCAGCTCGTCCTGCGCCAGCGGCAGTTCCTCGCCGCGCGCGACGCGGATCTGCCACTCGACGAGGTCGAGCCCGGTGATCGCCTCGGTCACGGGATGCTCGACCTGCAGGCGGGTGTTCATTTCCATGAACCAGAACCCGTCCTCGCGCAGGCCTTGCGCGCCGTCGGCGATGAACTCCACCGTGCCCGCGCCGACATAGCCGATGGCGCGCGCCGCCTCGACGGCGGCCGCACCCATCGCGGCGCGGACATGTTCGGGCATGCCCGGCGCGGGGGCCTCCTCGATCACCTTCTGGTGCCGCCGCTGCAGCGAGCAGTCGCGCTCGAACAGGTGAACGACGTTGCCGTGGCTGTCGGCGAAGACCTGGATTTCCACGTGGCGCGGCGAGGTGACGTATTTCTCGACCAGAACGGCGGCGTCGCCGAAGCTGGCCAGCCCCTCGGCCTGCGCGCCCGTCAGCGCGTCGGCGAAATCCTCGGCCCGCTCGACGAGCCGCATCCCCTTGCCACCGCCGCCCGCGCGGGCCTTGATCAGCACCGGGTAGCCGATGCGCCCGGCCTCCTCGGCCAGCAGGTCCGCGTCCTGCCCCTCGCCGTGATAGCCGGGCACAACCGGCACCCCGGCCTCCTCCATCCGCGTCTTGGCGGCGTCCTTGAGGCCCATGGCGCGGATGGCGCTCGCGGGCGGGCCCATGAAGACCAGCCCCGCCGCCTCGACCGCCTCGACGAAATCGGGGTTCTCGGAGAGAAAGCCGTAGCCCGGATGAATCGCGCCCGCCCCGGTGGCGCGCGCGGCCTCGATGATGGCCTCGGTTCTCAGGTAGCTTTCGCCCACCGGCGCCGGGCCGATGCACACCGCCTCGTCGGCGAGCCGCACATGCACCGCCTCCGCATCCGCGTCCGAATGCACGGCGACCGTCTTCAGCCCCATCCGGCGGGCGGTGGTGATGACCCGCGCGGCGATCTCGCCGCGGTTCGCGATCAGGATCTTGTCGAACATCAGGCGAAATCCTCCACCAGCCGGAATCTCTCGCAGACCAGCATCATCTCGGGCTCCCAGCCCCCGTTGCGCTCGAAGTAGCGGCGGTGGTCCGCCTGCCAGCCTTCCAGCGTCTCGTTCTCGCCCTCGGCCAGCGCGAAATCGGCATCCATGTCGCAAAAGCGGCGCTGCGTGACTTCGGTCGTCTCGATCATCAGCGCCGGGCTGCCGTCCCAGTTCAGCGCCACGTCGCGGCGACCGACCACCGGCATCGGCTCGCCCGCTTTGATGTCGCGCAGCGCGCCGCAGGTCGCGGTCTTGGCCCCCGATCGCACCAGCGCGATCAGCTCGGCGCTCATCTCCGGCCCGTCGCCGAAGCGGAAGCTTTCGAGACCGGGGTAGCGCGCCTTCAAGTCCTCCATCGTCACCATGCCCGCCTCACATCCGGAAAACGCCGAAGCGCGTGTCGGGAATGGGCGCGTTGAGCGCGGCCGAGAGCGACAGCGCCAGCACCTCACGGGTGCGGCGCGGATCGACGATGCCGTCATCCCACAGCCGCGCGCTGGCGTAGAGCGGATGCGCCTGCTCCTCGAACTTCTCGCGCAAGGGCTGCTTGAAGGCCCATTCCTCCTCCTCGGTCCAGGGCTTGCCCTGTCGCTCCAGCGCCTCGCCGCGCACCTGCGCCATGACGCCTGCCGCCTGCTCGCCGCCCATCACGCCGATCCGGCTCGCGGGCCATGTCCACAGGAAGCGGGGGGAGTAGGCGCGGCCGCACATGCCGTAATTGCCCGCGCCGTAGGAGCCGCCGACGATCATCGTCACCTTGGGCACTTCCGTGCTGGCCACCGCCGTCACCAGCTTGGCCCCGTCCTTGGCGATGCCGCCCGCCTCGTATTTGCGCCCGACCATGAAGCCGGTGATGTTCTGCAAAAACACCAGCGGGATGCGACGCTGCGAGCACAGTTCGACGAAATGCGCGCCCTTGAGCGCGGCCTCGGAAAAGAGCACGCCGTTGTTGGCGATGATGCCCACCGGCATGCCCATGATATGCGCAAAGCCGGTGACCAGCGTCTCGCCGTAGCGCGGCTTGAACTCGTCGAGGCGCGAGCCGTCGAGCACGCGGGCCAGCAGCTCGCGGATGTCATAGGGCTTGCGCGGATCGGCGGGCACCACGCCCAAGATCTCCTCCGCGTCGTAGAGCGGCGCCTCGGCCGCTTGCGTCACCACGGTCTCGGGCTTGCGGCGGTTCAGCCCCGCCACCGCCTGCCGCGCCAGCGCCAGCGCATGCGCGTCGTCATCGGCGAGGTAGTCGGCCACGCCCGAGAGCCGCGTGTGCACGTCGCCGCCGCCGAGATCCTCGGCCGAGACGACCTCGCCCGTCGCGGCCTTCACCAAGGGCGGACCGGCGAGGAAGATGGTGCCCTGCTCCTTCACGATGATGGTCACGTCCGACATCGCCGGCACATAGGCGCCACCGGCGGTGCAGGATCCCATAACGACGGCGATCTGCGGAATGCCCTTTCCGCTCATCCGGGCCTGATTGTAGAAGATCCGCCCGAAATGGTCGCGGTCGGGGAAGACCTCGTCCTGGTTGGGCAGGTTCGCCCCGCCGGAATCGACGAGATAGACGCAGGGCAGATGGTTCTGCTCCGCGATCTCCTGCGCGCGCAGGTGCTTCTTGACCGTCATCGGGTAGTAGGTGCCGCCCTTCACGGTGGCGTCGTTGCACAGCACCATGACCTCCTGGCCCTCGATGCGGCCCACGCCCGCGATCAGCCCGGCCCCGGGTGCGGCCCCGTCATAGAGGCCATGCGCCGCCGTGGCGCCGACCTCCAGAAACGGGCTGCCCGGATCGAGCAGCCGGGTGACGCGGTCGCGGGGCAAAAGCTTGCCGCGCGAGACGTGGCGCTCGCGCGCCCGCTCGCCGCCGCCCGCGCGCGCCGCCTCGACGGCCTCGCGCACCGTGTCCATCGCGGCGCGCTGCGCGGCCGCGTTCTCGCGGAAGCTCTCGGAGGAGGGCGAGACGCCGGATCGCAGCACGCCCATCAGCGCATCTTCCCCATCATCTCGCGCCCGATCAGCATGCGGCGGATCTCGGAGGTGCCCGCGCCGATCTCCATCAGCTTGGCGTCGCGGAAGATCCGGGCCACCGCGCTTTCGTTCATGAAGCCGGTGCCGCCCATCGCCTGCACCGCCTGATGCGCGACCACCATCGCCTCCTCGGAGGCGTAGAGCACGCAGGCCGCGGCGTCGGCGCGGGTCACGCGGCCCTCGTCGCAGGCGCGGGCCACGGCGTAGACATAGGCGCGGGCCGAGCCGAGCTTGGTGTAGATGTCGGCGATCTTGCCCTGCATCAGCTGGAAGTCCCCGATCGGACGCCCGAACTGCTTGCGCTCGGCGAGGTAGGGCATGATCTCGTCGAGGCAGGCGGCCATGATGCCGGTGCCGATGCCCGACAGCACCACGCGCTCGTAATCGAGCCCCGACATCAGCACGGCGACGCCGCGCCCGACCTCGCCCAGCACGTTCTCCTCGGGGACCTCGACATTCTCGAACACCAGCTCGGCGGTGTTGGAGCCGCGCATGCCGAGCTTGTCGAAATGCTCGGAGGTCGAGAAGCCATCCATGCCGCGCTCGACGATGAAGGCGGTGATGCCCTTGGAGCCGGCCTCCGGGTCGGTCTTGGCATAGACCACCAGCGTCTCGGCGTCGGGGCCGTTGGTGATCCAGTACTTGGTGCCGTTGAGCTTCCAGCCGCCATCGACGCGATCGGCGCGCAGGCTCATCGAGACCACGTCGGAGCCCGCCCCCGCCTCGGACATGGCGAGCGCGCCGACATGCTCGCCCGAAACCAGCTTGGGCAGGTATTTCGCCTTTTGCGCGTCACTGCCGTTGAGCCGGATCTGGTTGACGCAGAGGTTGGAATGGGCCCCGTAGCTGAGCGAGACGCTCGCGCTCGCCCGCGCGATCTCCTCGACCGCGACGACATGGGCGAGATAGCCCATGCCCGCGCCGCCATATTCCTCGGGCACGGTGATGCCCAGAAGGCCCAGATCGCCCATCTCCCGCCACAGATCGGCGGGAAACAGGTTGGACTTGTCGATCTCGGCGGCGCGGGGCTTCAGCCGCTCCTGCGCCCAGCGATGCACCGTCTCGCGCAGCGCCTCGCCATCCTCGCCCAGATCGAACTTCATCGCGTGATCGAACATCGCCCTCTCCCTATTCCGCCGCGAGCTGATGCGGCGCATCGTCCATGATCGCGGCGCGCAGCGCGTCGCGCCGGGGCGCCGCCTGCTCCATCGCCGCCAGTTTCACCGGCCCGTAGCCGCGGATCTGGTCGGGCAGGTCCAGAAGCTTGAGGATCTCGGCGTCGCGCCCCTGCCCCAGCTTCGACAGCGCGAGGTCCATATCCGCCTCATAGGCCCCGATCAGCGCCCGCTCCCGCCTGCGCTCCTCGCTGCGGCCAAAGACGTCGAACGCCGTCCCGCGCAGCCGTTTGCCCTGCGCCAAGAGGCCGAACGCCTTGAGGATCCAGGGCCCGAACTCGCGCTTCTTCGGGCGGCCCTCGGCGTCGGTGCCGGGCAGGCCCGGTGGCGCGAGGTTGAAGGCGATCCTGTAGTCGCCGTCGAACTGCTTCTTCAGGTTCTCCGAGAATTCGGGCCGGGTAAAGAGCCGCGCCACCTCGTATTCATCCTTGTAGGACAGAAGCTTGGCATAGTTCTGCGCCACGGCGCGAATGATCTTGTCGCCTTGCGCGTGGCCCTCCACCGCGGCGCGAACCTGCGCCACGCGGTCGGTGTAGCGCCGGGCGAGCTTCGCGTCCTGGTAATCGGTCAGGTGCCCGGTGCGATGCGCCACCAGCTGGTCGAGCGACATCTGCGCCTGCGGGATATGCGGGACCTCCTCGGCCTCGCCCATCTCGGCGATCACCCGTGCGGGTTCGGCGGCCATGACGCGGCCCCAGTCGAAGGCGTCGAGGTTGGATTGCACCGCCACGCCGTTGAGGCGCACGGCCTCGGCGATGGCCTCGCGGCCCACGGGGATGAAGCCCTGCTGCCAGGCATAGCCCAGCATCATGATGTTGACCGCGATCTCGTCGCCGCAGAGCTCGCGCGCGACATGGGCGAAATCGTGGAAATGCTCCGAGGACCGGACCGTCTTCTCGACCGCGCGCATCACCCCCGCCGAGCGGAAGTCGAAATCGCGCTGGCGCACGAAATCCGAGGTGGGCGAGAGCTTGGTGCTCATCACCGCGTGGGTCCGCTCGGGGTCGCACAGCGTCACGCCGTCCTTCGAGGCGGCCACCACGCTGTCGGCGGCGAGCAGCAGGTCGGCGGTGCCGGTGGCGATGCGCGGCGCGGTCGCGGGCCGCTCATGGGTCGAGATGCGGATGTGGCTGAGCACCGCGCCGCCCTTCTGCGCGAGACCGGCCATGTCGAGGATCATCGGCGAGAGCCCCTCCATATGCGCCGCGACGCCCAGAAGCGCGCCGATGGTCAGCACGCCGGTGCCCCCCACCCCGGTGACGGCGACGTTCCAGGGCCTGTCGATCTCGGGCAGCGCGGGTTCGGGCAGCATCGAGACGTCGGGGCCTTCGGCCGCCGGGCGCTTGTGCGGCTTGGCGCCGCGCAGCGTCACGAAGGAGGGGCAGAAGCCCTTGAGGCAGGAAAAATCCTTGTTGCAGGCCGACTGGTTGATCTGGCGCTTGCGGCCCAGCTCGGTTTCCAAGGGCTCGACCGCGATGCAGTTGGACTGCACCGAGCAGTCGCCGCAGCCCTCGCAGACCGCGGGGTCGATATGCACCCGCATGTCCGGATCGTCGGCCTTGCCGCGCTTGCGGCGGCGGCGCAGCTCGGCGGCGCAGGTCTGGACATAGACCATGATGGTCACGCCGGAGATCTCGCGCAGCTCCTTCATCACCGCGTCGAGCTCGTCGCGGTGGCGGATCTCGGTGCCGGGCGCCAGCTCGGAGGTCGAGTAGTTCTCGGGGTGGTCCGAGAGCAGCACGATCTTGGCCACGCCCTCATGCTTGACCTGATGGGTCACCTGCTCGGGCGAGAGCGGCCCGTCGACCTTCTGGCCGCCGGTCATGGCGACCGCGTCGTTGTAGAGGATCTTGTAGGTGATGTTGGCCTTGGCCGCGACCGACTGGCGGATCGCGAGATGGCCGGAATGGAAGAAAGTGCCGTCGCCGAGATTGACGAAGCGGTGCTTCTCGTCGGTGAAAAGCCCGATCGAGGACCACGGCACGCCCTCGGCGCCCATATGGGTGAAGGTCTCGGTGTTGCGGTCCATCCACTGCACCATGTAGTGGCAGCCGATGCCGGCCATGGCCTTGGAGCCCTCGGGCACCTTGGTCGAGGTGTTGTGCGGGCAGCCCGGGCAGTAATGCGGCAGGCGGGTGATCGGTGCCTCGTGCGTCTGTCCGCGCGCATGGCCGGCCTCAAGCCGGCGCAGCTCGGATTCGATCCGGTCGTGCAGCCCCTCGGGCAGGTCGATATGCAGGAGACGGTCGGCGATGGCGCGGCCGACCGAGCCGACGGTGAGGCCTTGGCTCAGCGACAGGAAGGGGCGGTCCTTCTCGTCATGCTTGCCGATGATCCGCGGCCGCACGTCGGCGCGCCAGTTGAAGAGCTGCTGCTTGATCTGGTTCTCGATGATCTCGCGGCGCTCCTCGACGATCAGCACCTCTTCGAGCCCCTCGGAGAAGTGGCGGATGCCCTCCGGCTCCAGCGGCCAGGGCATGCGCACCTTGTAGAGCCTGAGCCCGATCGCCTTCCACTCGTCCGGCCCGAGCCCCATCTCGGCCAGGGCCTGGCGCACGTCCTCATAGGCCTTGCCCGAGGCGACGATGCCGAAGCGGGCATCGGGCGTGTCGATGGTCACCTGATCGACCCGGTTGGCGCGGGCGAAGGCCAGCGCCGCGAAGCCCTTGTGCTCCTGCAGCCGCTCGTCCTGCACCAGCGGCGCGTCGGGCCAGCGCAGGTTGAGGCCGCCCTCGGGCATGTCGAAATCGGTGGGCAGAAGGAACTGCCGCCGCTCCTGCCCGAGATCGACGACGGTCGAGGTTTCGACCGTCTCGGAGATCACCTTGTAGCCGACCCAGCAGCCCGAATAGCGCGACATGGCAATGCCGAGCAGGCCCAACTCAAGAAACTCGTGCACGGAGCTGGGATAGAGCATCGGCATCAGGGCCGAGATGAAGGCGTGGTCGGACTGGTGCGGGATCGAGGACGACTTGCAGGTGTGGTCGTCACCGGCGAAAGCCAGCACGCCGCCATGCGGCGCAGTGCCGGCGGCGTTGGCGTGCTTGAGCACGTCGCCCGAGCGATCGACGCCCGGCCCCTTGCCGTACCACAGGCCGAGCACGCCGTCCTTCCTCGCGCCTTCGGACAGGGCGAGCTGCTGGCTGCCCCAGACGGCGGTGGCGGCGAGATCCTCGTTGACGCCCGGCTGGAAGCGGATGTCGAGCGGGTCGAGATGCTTCTTCGCGGCCATCAGCTGCTGGTCGTAGCCGCCCAAGGGCGAGCCGCGATATCCCGAGATGAATGTGCCGGTGTCGAGCCCGGCGGCGCGGTCGCGCCGCATCTGGGTCATCGGCAGGCGCACCAGCGCCTGGATACCGGTCAGAAAGACGTGGCCGGTTTCGGCCGTGTACTTGTCGTCGAGCGACATCTGCATCGTCATGCGCCCCTCCCCTGGCTAATGACGATGAAAGCTTAGCCCCGATCGGGCGGAACGCGGTCCCTGTTTTTGCGGGGCAGGCGACACTTCGCCGTGACGCCATCACCCGGACGGCCGAAAAGAAGAAACGGCGTCACCCATCCGCGCGACGCCGTTCCCTTTCATCTTTCTTCAAATACGCCTGCTCCGACATTTCGGCAGCGCATCGGCCGGGGCCTCAAGGCCCCGACATTCGGATCAGCCGACGCTGGCGAGCAGGCTGGCATTGCCGCCCGCCGCCGTGGTGTCGACGCAGACATGGCGTTCGAGATGCAGGCGCATCTCGATGTCTTCCTCGGACAGAAGCAGGATGCGCTTGCCCTCGCGCGCGGCGAGCGCGGCCCGGAACGGGCGCAGGGCATCCGCGCCGCCGCGCAGCGCCACCGCGTCGAAGCCCGAGAGCTTCTCCAGCGCCGCCGGGTCGAGCGTGCCGTCGAGCGTGTCTTCGCCGCTCAGCCCCGGCGCGATGCCGATCGCGGCGTTGCCGGCGGCGCGCGCCGCCTCCATCTGCGCCTGCGCCTCATCGGCCGAGGGGCCGAGGCAAAGCACGGTGCCGCGCGGCACGACCGAGAGCCGGTTCGATTCCCCCGTCGGCCCCGGCAGGGTGACGGTGTCCCTGCGGTCGGGATCGGGGGTGGCCGTGTCGAGCAGCGCCTGCACCTTCTCGCTGGGCACCTCGCGGCCATTGGCGGGCTGTGAGGCGATGCGCATCGGCTCGGTGAAGCGGGCGACGTAGTTCGGCCCGCCCGCCTTGGGCCCGGTGCCCGACAGCCCCTCGCCGCCGAAGGGCTGGGAGCCGACGATGGCGCCGATCTGGTTGCGGTTGACGTAGAGGTTGCCGACATGGACCCGCCGCGTCACATGCTCGACCCGGTCGTCGATCCGGGTGTGCAGCCCGAAGGTCAGCCCGTAGCCGGTGGCGTTGACCGCGTCGATCACGTCGTCGATCTCGGTCGACTTGAAGGTCGCGACATGCAGCACCGGGCCGAAGATCTCGCGCTCCAGCTCCTCGATGCCGCCGAGCTTGATCAGCGCAGGCCCGACATAGAAGCCCTTTTCGGGCGTTGCGAGCTGCCACATCAGCCGCCCCTCGGCGCGGGCCTTCTCGACATGCTCGACGATGCCCTTCTCGGCGCGTGCGTCGATCACCGGGCCGACATCGGTGGAGTGGCTCCACGGATCGCCGATCCCCATCTCCTCGGCGGCGCCCTTGAGCATCTCGAGGAAGCGATCCGCGATGTCCTCCTGCAGGTAGAGCATTCTGAGCGCCGAGCAGCGCTGCCCCGCCGACTGGAAGGCCGAGACCACGATGTCGCGCACCGCCTGCTCGGGCAGCGCGGTGGAATCGACGATCATCGCGTTCAGACCGCCGGTCTCGGCGATGAGCGGCGCGGTCGGGTCCATGTTGGCGGCCATGGCGCGGTCGATGCCGATCGCGGTTTCGGTCGAACCGGTGAAGCACACCCCCGCGATGCGCGGGTCCGAGGTGATCGCCGCACCCACCACCTTGCCCGCGCCGGGCAGGAGCTGCAGCGCGTCGCGCGGCACGCCCGCCTCGTGCAGGAGCCGCACGCCTAGCGCCGCGGTGAGCGGCGTGGATTCGGCAGGCTTGGCCAGCACGGCGTTGCCGGCGGCGAGTGCCGCGGCGACCTGCCCGGTGAAGATCGCCAGCGGGAAGTTCCACGGGCTGATGCAGGCGAAGGTGCCGCGCGCCGGGTCCTTCAGCTCCTCGCCACGGGCGGCGTAGTAGCGCAGGAAATCGACCGCCTCGCGCAGCTCGGCCACGGCGTCCTTGGGCGTCTTGCCCGCCTCGCGCGCGGTGAGCGCGAAGAACTCGTGCGCGTTTTCCTCGAACAGATCGGCGGCGCGGCGCAGCGTCGCGCCGCGGGTCGAGGCCGGGGCCTGCCAGCGGCGGGCATGGGCGATGGCGCTTTCGACATCGGCCTTGGAGGACATCACCACCTCGCCCACCACGTCCGACGGGTCGGCCGGATTGGTGACGGGTAGCACCTCGTCGCCCTCGGCGGGTTCCTCGGTGGCGAGGATCGGCTCGGAGCGCCAGGTCGCGGATTTGAAAGCCGCGCGGCCCGCGTCGAATTCCTCGATCTGGTCGAGCGCGGTGAGATCCCAGCCCTTGGAGTTTTTGCGCTCGGGCTGGAACAGCGCGCGCGGGTCGCGCAGCTCCTCGGGACGCGGACCGCCAAGCTTCTCGAACGGATCGGCGGCGACCACCTCGGCGGGCACGCCCTCATCGACGATCTGGTTCACGAAGGAGGAGTTCGCGCCATTCTCGAGCAGGCGACGCACCAGATAGGCCAGAAGATCGCGATGCGCGCCAACGGGGGCATAGATCCGCAGCCGCGTCTGCGACAGGTCCATCTGCTTGTCGTGCAGCGCCTCGCCCATGCCGTGCAGGCGCTGGAACTCGAAGTCGCGCCGTTCGCCCGCCATCTCCATGACGGCGGCGACGGAATGCGCGTTGTGGGTCGCGAATTGCGGGTAGATCCGGTCGGTCATGCCAAGCAGGCGCTTGGCGCAGGAGAGCCACGCCACATCGGTCGCGGCCTTTTCGGTGAAGACCGGGAAGTCGGGCAGGCCCTCGACCTGCGCGCGCTTGATCTCGGTGTCCCAATAGGCGCCCTTGACGAGGCGGACCATGATCTTGCGGTCGAGCTTTTCCGACAGGGCGTAGAGCCAGTCGATCACGCCGCCGACGCGCCGGCCGAAGGCCTGCACCACGACGCCGAAGCCGTCCCAGCCCGCGAGCTCGGGGTCCGACAGCACCGCCTCGATGATGTCGAGCGAGATGTCGAGCCGCTCGGCCTCCTCGGCGTCGATGTTGAGCCCCATGTTGCCCGCCTTGGCGGCACGGGCGAGCTTGGTGAGGCGCGGCACCAGCTCTTCCATGACCCGCTCGCGCTGGGCCTCCTCGTAGCGCGGGTGCAGCGCCGAGAGCTTGACCGAGATGCCGGGATTGTCGCGGATGTCGGCGGCGGTGGCCTCCTTCGAGATCCGCGCGATGGCGTTCTCGTAGCTCTTCATGAAGCCGGCGGCGTCACGCGCGGTCAGCGCCGCCTCGCCCAGCATGTCGTAGGAGTAGGTCACGCCCTTCTGCATCGGGCCGTGGCTGCGCTTGATCGCCTCGTCGATGTCGCGGCCCAGCACGAAGGTCTTGCCCATCTCGCGCATCGCGGCATAGGTCGCGGCGCGGATCACCGGCTCGCCCAGGCGCTTGATCGCGCGGCGCAGCACGAGGCCGAGCCCCTCGCCCTTTTCGTCGAGCACCTTGCCGGTGAGCATCAGCGCCCAGGTCGAGGCGTTGACCAGCGGCGAGGCGGCTTTTCCGAGATGCGCGCTCCAGTCCGAGGGGGTGATCTTGTCGTCGATCAGCGCGTCGATGGTCTTGGCGTCGGGCACGCGCAAGAGCGCCTCGGCGAGGCACATCAGCGCGATGCCCTCGCGGGTCGAGAGGCCGTATTCGGCGAGGAAGGCCTCCATGATGCCGGGGCGCGTGTCGTTGCGGATCGCCTGCACGAGCGCCGTGCCGCGCCGGGTCGCGGCGGCGCGGGTTTCGGGCGAGATCGGGTCGCGCGCCATCAGATCGGCGAGAACCGCGGGCTCATCGCGTCGATGATCGGCACGGATGCGGTGGCGCAGATCGTCAAGCTCGCTCATTGGCGGACCCCCTTGAGTAAATGTCCCAATCATCCTACTCCTGAACAGCTAAGGCGCGTTTCCCGAAAATCGACGGCAGACGCGCCTTTTGCATTGATTTCTTCGTTATTGGCGGGACGAAAGATGAGCAATTCCGACACTGGCAGCCATCTGGACCGCACCGACTACCGCATCCTCGCGGAATTGGCTGCAAACGCTCGGCTTCCGGTCACCGAGCTGGCGGTGCGGGTCGGCCTGTCGAAATCGCCCTGCCAGGTGCGGCTGAAGCGGCTGCAGGAGAAGGGCGTGATTCGCGGCTTTCGCACGGTGATCGACCCCGCCAAGCTCGGACTCGACCATGTCGCCTTCGTCGAGGTGCGGCTCATGGACACCACCGAGAAGTCGCTCACGGCCTTCAACGCCGCCGTCCGCATGATCACCGAGGTCGAGCAGTGCCACCTGATCGCCGGCAGTTTCGATTACCTGCTGAAGGTGCGCACCCGCGACATCCGCAGCTACCGCGAGGTGCTGGGCTCGAAGATCTCGGCCCTGCCGGGCGTCGCGGGCACCTCGACCTATGTCTCCATGCAGCCGATCATCGACGACACGATGTGATCCTCTCACCATCGCGTCATCCGCGCCGCCCGCCATGGACGCGGCCAGGCGGCGGCGCGATGATGAGCCGCCCCCGCCCGAAGAGGCCTAGATGCTCGACACCGCCGCCCGCCGCCTGATCGACCCGCCGCTGAACCGGCTGGGCCGCATGCTGGCGCGGCGCGGCGCGACCGCCGACGGGGTGACGCTGGCGGGGCTGGGGCTGGGGCTTTTCTCGGCGGCGCTGATCGCGCTTGGCGCGCCGGGCTGGGCGCTCTGGCCGCTTCTGGCCTCGCGGCTGGCCGACGGGCTCGACGGGGCGGTGGCGCGGGCGACGCGCCGGACCGACTGGGGCGGCTATCTCGACATCGCCGCCGATTTCGCCTTCTACGGCGCGGTGCCGCTGGCCTTCGTGCTGGCCGATCCCGCGGCCAACGGCGCGGCGGGAGCCTTCCTGCTCGCGGCCTTCTATTTCAACGGCACGACCTTCCTCGGCTACGCGATCCTCGCGGAAAAGCGCGCCATGCAGACCTCGGCGCAGGGCATCAAGTCGCTCTATTTCTCGAACGGCCTGCTGGAGGGCACCGAGACGATTGGCTTCTTCGTGGCGCTGTGCCTGTGGCCGGACTGGTTCGCGCCGCTGGCATGGGTCTTCGGGGCGCTGTGCTATCTGAGCGGCAGTCTGCGGCTGATCGGCGCGCGCGCGGCTTTCCGGGGCTGAGGGGATCTGGCGCCATGCGCCGCGATCGGTTAGCCGAAAGCCATGACCGCGGACACAGCGCAGACAGGGCCCCTGATTCTCGGTGGCACCGGCCGCATCGGCCGGGCGCTGCGCCGTCTGGCGGATGACGGGCATTGGCCCATGGGCCGCGCCGCGCTGTGGCATGGCCGCCGGGGCGACTATGCCTGGGACATGCGCGAAGCGCCCCCTGCCCTGCCGCGCCCGGTGCGCGGCGTGGTGGTGCTGGCGGGCGTCACCGAAGGGTCGCCCGACGCGCTCGCGGCCAACACCGATCTGGCGCTGGCCGCGCTGCGGCTGGCGGCGCGCGACGGGCTCGGGCCGGTGCTGCTGATGTCCTCGGCCGCGGTCTACGGCCGCGAGGCCGATCCCGGCCGCGAGGACAGCGCCGCCCCCGCTGCCCCCTACGGCGAAGCCAAGCTTGCGATGGAGCGCGCCGTCGCCGCCCATGTCGGGCGGCTCGGGGAGCAGGCCCCGGCGGCCTGCTGCCTGCGGCTTGCCAACATCGCCGGCTGCGACCAGCTCTTCGGCGCCATGTCGGCCGGGCCGGTGACGCTTGACCGCTTCGAGGACGGGCGGGCGCCGCGCCGCGCCTATCTCGGCCCGCTGACGCTGGCCCGCGCGCTCGACGCGCTATGCGCGGCCGACACCCTGCCGCCGGTGCTCAATCTCGCCCAGCCCGGCGCGGTCGGCATGGATGAGATCCTCGATGCCGCGGGCGCGCGCTGGGCCTGGCGCGCCGCGCCGCCCGGCGCGCTGCCGCGCACGCGGCTCGACACCTCGCGCCTCGCGGCAGCGATCGGCGCCGTCGCGCCCGCCACCGCGCCGGGGCTGGTGGCCGAGGCGCGCATGGCCGGCTGGACCCTCGCATGACCCGCGCCAAGCGTCTCTTCGATCTCGCGGTGGCGCTGCTGCTGCTGGCGCTGCTCTGGCCGGTGCTGCTGGTTCTGATCCTGCTCTTGCTGGCGTTCGAGGGGCGGCCGGTCTTCTATGTGGCCGAGCGGATGCGCACGCCGCACGAGCCCTTTGGCCTGATCAAGCTGCGCACCATGCGCCCCGCCGCCTACGGCACCCGCGCCACCGGGGTGACGGGCGGCGACAAGTCGGCCCGCATGTCGCGGCTGCACCGGCTGCTGCGGCGCTGCCGGGCCGATGAGCTGCCGCAGCTTTGGAACGTCATCCGCGGCGATATCAGCCTCGTCGGGCCACGCCCGCCGCTGCGCGTCTATGTCGAGGCCTTCCCCGAGCTTTACGCCGAGGTGCTGCGCTCGCGGCCGGGGATCACCGGGCTCGCCAGCCTGCGCTACCACGCCACCGAAGAGCGGCTGCTTTCGGCCTGCCGCTCGGCCGAGGAGACCGACGCGGTCTATCGGCGCCGCTGCGTACCGCGCAAGGCCCGGCTCGACCTCGTCTACCAGCGTCACGCCACACCCTGTTTCGACCTGTGGTTGCTCGTCCAGACGGCAAGGACCGTTCTACCGCAGCGACGCAGCGCGCGGGCGGTGGGTCCGCCTCGGCGGGTTCCCGCCAAGGGCGATTGATTTATGACGTCACGTCGGATAACCCTGTGAACGGTTTTTCTGGGATGCGAGCGGGAATGACGAAAGCGGTCGCACGGGTCGGAGGCGCGTGGAACGGCCTTTTCGATAAAGTGGGCAAGGCGATGGAAATGCTCGGCATCATCACGCGCCTGTCACGCGCCACCAAGCAATGGCTGATCCTGTCCAACGACGTGCTGCTGGTGCCGGTGGCGATGCTGCTGGCGATGGCGCTGCAGCTCAACGAGTTTCCCGACAGCACCCACATGATGCGCAACTGGATGCTCATCCCGGTGCTCATGGCGGCCTGCGCCGTGATCGAGATCGGCATGAACATCCACCGGGTGCAACTCAAGGCCTATGAAAGCCGGGCCATCGCGCTGTCGGCGGTGCATGCGGCGCTTCTGGGGCCTTCGGGCTGGCTGATCGAGCGCGCGGGCGGCGGCAACACGCCCGGTGCCACCTTCGTCACCTTCTCCATGGTCTACCTGCTGCTCGCGGTGAGCAGCCGCGCGGTGATGCTCAAGCTGGTGCTGAACGCCTATCGCCAGCAGCCCAAGCTGCGCGTTCTGGTCTACGGCGCCGGGCGCACCGGTCAGCAGCTCGTCGCCGCGCTGAGGACCGACGAGACCGTCCGCCCCGTGGCCTATATCGACGACAACAAGATGCTTCAGGGCGCGATCATGCAGGGGCTGCACGTGCACGCCCCCGCCGCGATCGCGCGGCTGGTGCGCACCAAGCGGGTCGACCGGGTGCTTCTGGCCATGCCCTCGGTGCCGCGCGCCCGGCTGGCGCAGCTGTCGCGCAAGCTCGAGGAGAACGGGCTGGACGTGCAGACCCTGCCCTCCTTTGCGCAGCTGGCCGGCAATGGCGTGCCGCTCGTCGAACAGCTGCGCCCGGTGGTGCCGGGGCAGTTCCTGGGCCGCGCGCCGCTCGATGCCGAGCTGCCCGGCGGCTCGGAGACCTATCGCGGCCGCGCGGTGCTGATCTCGGGCGCGGGCGGCTCGATCGGCTCCGAGCTGTGCCGCCAGATCCTCGCCTGCCGGCCGCGGCGGCTGGTGCTGTTCGAGCTGTCCGAGCTTGCGCTCTACAAGCTCGACCAGGAGCTTTCGGCGCTGGCGCTCGACCTGCGGGTGGAGATCGTGCCGGTGCTGGGGTCGGTCTGCGACGCGCCGCTGGTGCGCCGGGTGCTGGCCGACCACGAGGTCGAGATCGTGCTGCACGCCGCCGCCTACAAGCATGTGCCGCTGGTCGAGCAGAATCCGGTGGCGGGCTTTGCCAACAACGTGCTGGGCACCCATACCCTCGCACAGGCCGCCGGCGAGGCGGGGGTGGCGCGCTTCATCCTGATCTCGACCGACAAGGCGGTGCGCCCCAAGAACATGATGGGCGCCTCCAAGCGCATGGCCGAGCTGGTGGTGCAGGATCTCGCCAACCGCTCGGTGAGGACGATCTATTCGATGGTCCGCTTCGGCAACGTGCTCGGCTCCTCGGGCTCGGTGATCCCGCTGTTCCACGACCAGATCTGCAAGGGCGGCCCCGTCACCCTGACCCACCGCGAGGTCACCCGCTACTTCATGACCATCCCCGAAGCCGCTCGCCTCGTGCTCGTCGCGGGCACCTTCGCCACCGGCGGCGACGTCTTCGTGCTCGACATGGGCGCGCCGGTGCAGATCTACGATCTCGCGCGGCAGATGATCGAATCCGCCGGCTACATGGTGCGCGACGAGCAGAACCCCGATGGCGACATCGAGATCCGCCTGACCGGGCTGCGGGCGGGCGAGAAGCTGCATGAGGAGCTGCTGATCGGCGAGAACCAGATCGGCACGCCGCATCCCAAGATCATGCTGGCCCGCGAGGCGCATCTGAGCGAGATCGAGGTCGCCGCCGGGATGAAGGCGCTGCGCGCGGCCGTGGCCGAAAGCGATGACGATGCGCTGCGCGCCGTCGTGGCCCGCTGGGTCGAGGGCGGCCGGGCGCTCGTCGATCGCCCCACCGCCCGGATCGAAGACCGGGATCAGATCCCCGCCACCTGAGCCCGTCAGGCGTCCTGCGTCTGCGGGGTGGCATAGCCCTGCGGGTTGGCCGATTGCCAATGCCACAGATCGCGCGCCATCGCCTCGACCCCGTGTTCGGCGCGCCAGCCCAGCGCCTGCGCCGCGCGGGCGCAATCGGCCTGCATCTCGGCGATGTCGCCGGCCCGGCGCGGCAGCACCTCGGCGGGCAGCTCGCGCCCCACCGCCTTCGAGAAGGCCGCGTGCATCTGGCGCACCGAATAGCCCTGCCCGGTGCCGATATTGTAGGTCTCGCTGCCCTCGATCCCGCAGGCGCGGTCGAGCGCCGCGACATGGGCGCGGGCCAGATCGACGACATGGATGTAGTCGCGCACGCCGGTGCCGTCGGGCGTGGGGTAATCATCGCCGAAGATCCGCAGCTTCTCCTGCCGCCCCGTCGCCACCTGCGCGAGGAAGGGCATCAGGTTGTTGGGGATGCCGGCCGGGTCCTCGCCGATCCGGCCCGAGGCATGGGCGCCCACCGGGTTGAAATAGCGCAGGAGCATTGCCGCGGCGCCGGGCCGCGCCGCCGCCCAATCCGCGAGGATCTGCTCGGCGAAGCGCTTGGTGTGGCCATAGACGCTCGTCGGCGCGAGCGGGTGCTCCTCGGTATAGGGCAGGAACACCGGCTCGCCGTAGACCGTGGCCGATGAGGAGAAGATGATCCGCCCGCAGCCCGCACCATCCATGGCGCGCAGCAACGACAGCGTGCCCGAGACGTTGACGTCGTAATAGTCGACCGGCTTCTCGACGCTTTCGCCCACGGCTTTCAGCCCGGCGAAATGGATCACCGCCTCGGGGCGGAACGCCTCGAAGACCCGCCCCAGCGCCGCGGTGTCGCGGATATCGGCCTCATGCGCCTCGAGCGCGCCCTGCGGCACCAGCTCGCCCACGCGGCGCAGCGCCTCGGGCGTGCCGTTGGAGTAGTTGTCGACGCAGGCCACCTCGTGGCCGCGCTCCAGAAGCTCCACCAGGGTATGGCTGCCGATATAGCCCGCCCCGCCCGTCACAAGTACCCGCATCGCATGTCTCCAGATCGCTGCCGCGCGAGACTAGCCCAGCGCTCCTTCCATCACCAGTGCCGCGACGCGGCGAAGCTCAGACGCCGCTGGCCGGAATCCCCGACCGCGCCACCGGGCGCGGCGCGGTCAGCGTCTTCCAGGAGGACAGCGCCCGGTTCACCGGGCCTTGCGGCGCCCGCGCGACGAATTCGCCATGCCCCTCGCGGGTGTCGAGCGCGCCGTCGCGCAAGGAGACATGGCCCCGGCTCAGCACGTAGCGCGGCAGGCCCTTCACCTTCTGCCCTTCGAAGACGTTGTAATCGATCGCCGAGACCTGCGCGGCCGCGGTGATGGTCTTTTCCTTCTCGGGGTCCCAGACCACGATGTCGGCATCCGCGCCGACGAGGATCGCGCCCTTCTTCGGGTAGCAGCCGAGGATCTTGGCGCTGTTCGTGGAGGTGACGGCGACGAATTCGTTCATCGTCAGCCGCCCGGTGTTCACGCCATGCGTCCACAAAAGCGGCATCCGGTCCTCCAGCCCGCCGGTGCCGTTGGGGATCCTGGTGAAATCGTCCACGCCGTTGCGCTTCTGCTCGGTGGTGAAGGCACAGTGATCGGTCGCCACGACCGAGAGCGTGCCGGAGGCGAGACCGGCCCAGAGGCTGTCCTGATGGCGCTTGTCGCGGAAGGGCGGGCTCATCACCCGGCGCGCGGCGTGGTCCCAGTCGGGATGGGCGTATTCGCTCTCGTCGAGAATGAGATGCTGGATCAGCGGCTCGCCCCAGACCCGCTTGCCCTGCATCTTGGCCCGCCGGATCGCCTCATGCGCCTCCTCGCAGGAGGTGTGGACCACATAGAGCGGCACGCCCGCCATGTCGGCGATCATGATCGCGCGGTTGGTCGCCTCGCCCTCGACCGAGCTGGGCCGCGAATAGGCATGCGCCTCTGGGCCGGTGTTGCCCTCCGAAAGCAGCCGCGCCTGAAGCTCGGCCACCACGTCGCCGTTCTCGGCATGCACCATCGGGATCGCGCCCAGCTCGGCGCAGCGCGAGAAGGAGGCGAAGAGCTCGTCGTCATTCACCATCAGCGCGCCCTTGTAGGCCATGAAATGCTTGAAGCTGGTGATGCCGTGATCGCGCACCACCGTCTCCATCTCGTCGAAGACCTGCCTGTCCCACCAGGTGATCGCCATGTGGTAGGAATAGTCGCAGGCCGCCTGCCCCGACTTGTTGTGCCAGGTCTTCAGCGCGTCGAGCAGGCTCTGGCCGGGGCTGGGCAGCGCGAAATCGACGACCATGGTGGTGCCGCCCGCGATGGCCGCGCGGGTGCCGGAGGCGAAATCATCGGTCGAATGGGTGCCCATGAAGGGCATTTCCAGATGGGTGTGCGGGTCGATCCCGCCGGGCATCACGTAGCAGCCCGTGGCGTCGAGCACCTCGTCGCCGGTCAGGCCGTGGCCGATCGCCGTGATGCGGCCCCCTTCGATCAGCAGATCCGCCTCGTAGCTCAGATCCGCCGTGACGATCGTGCCGTTCCTGATGACCGTGGAGCCCATGCCGTTTCCCTCTCTGTCAGGCCCGGCCCTTCATGCAGGGGCCGTGGCGCATTCCGAAGCGCGGGCGCGCCCCGGTTCGAAAGGGTCTGCGGGCGGTCGGGGGCGGCGGCGCGGGTCCGGCCGGCATCGCCCCCTCCCGGCCCCCGGATCAGCTGGCGGGGCGCGGCCCCACGGTGCCGTCGTCATTCTCGCAAAGCGGCGCACCGGCGGCATTGCGCACCGGGTAGCCGCTCAGCGGCTCGGTGCGCTCGATCGAAAACAGGTAGCAGCCATCGCCGTTCTGGAACACCGCCGAAGGCGGGGTGCCGGGCAGCAGCGCATCGAGCACCACGGCGGGGGCCGAGATGTTCTCCTGCGGTGCGGAGGCGACCACCGCCTCGGGGCCCGGCGCGGGTGCCGCCGGGGCAGGTGCCGGGGCCGGCTCGGGGTTGGAGATCGGGGCGGAGGCCACGGGGGCCGGTGTCGAGAGGCGCGCCGAGGGCTCCGGGGCAGGCGCAGGCGCGGGCGCGGGTTCGGGCGCGGGAAAGACCGGTGCCGGCTGTTCGACCGCAACGGTGTTCAGCTCCTCGCAAGCGGCCAGCAGGGGCAGCAGCGCCAGCACGGGCAGCATTCGGGTCATTCTGGGCATCGGACTCTCCTGAAACTTCGTCGTGCCGATCCAGAGAGGCCGGAAAAGGGGCAGGTCAAGCCTGTCGTCGCGCCCGGGGCCTCTCACCGGACCACCTCCGCCGCCTCGACGACGGCGTGCAGCAGCACATCCGCCCCCTTTGCCGCCCAATCGGGCGTGATCTCTTCGGCCTCGTTGTGGCTCAGCCCGTCCTTGCACGGGCACATGACCATCGCCGTGGGGGCGATGCCCGCGATCCAGCAGGCATCATGCCCCGCGCCAGAGACGATGTCGCGATGCGCATGGCCCAGCCGTTCGGCGGCGGCACGCACGAGGCCCACGCAATCGGCATCGAAGGTCACCGGCTCGAAATGCCCGGTGGGCTCGATCTCGAGCCCCAGCCCCAGTTCGTCCGCGATCCGCTCCGCCTCGGCCTCGACCTCGGCGCGCATCGCGGCAAGCTTGGCCGCGTCGGGCGAGCGGATGTCGACGGTGAACACCGCCCGGCCCGGGATCACGTTGCGCGAATTGGGCCAGATATCGGCCTGCCCCACCGCGCCCACGGCGTCGGGCTGATGCGACATGGCGATGCGGTGCACGGCGTCGGTGATGCGCGCCATGCCGAGCCCGGCATTGACGCGCATGTGCATCGGGGTGGAGCCGGTATGGCTCTCCTTGCCGGTGAGCCGGATCTCCAGCCACCACAGGCCCTGCCCATGGGTGACCACGCCGATCTCCTTGCCTTCGGCCTCGAGGATCGGCCCCTGCTCGATATGCAGCTCGAAAAGGGCGTGCATCCTGCGCGCGCCGACCTCTTCCTCGCCCTTCCATCCGATCCGCTCCAGCTCGTCGCCAAAGCGCTTTCCCTGCGCATCCTCGCGCGCATAGGCCCAGTCGAGATCATGCTGCCCGGCAAAGACGCCAGAGGCCATCATCGCCGGGGCAAAGCGCGTGCCTTCCTCGTTGGTCCAGTTGACCACCACGATCGGGCGGCGTGTCGTCACCTCCAGATCGTCGAGGGTGCGGATCACCTCGAGCCCGGCCAGAACGCCGAGCACGCCGTCATATCTGCCGCCCGTGGGCTGGGTGTCGAGATGGCTGCCGACATAGACCGGCAGCGCCTCGGGATCGCTGCCCTCGCGCCGGGCGAACATCGAGCCCATCGCATCCACGCCCATCGAAAGCCCGCTCTCGGCGCACCATTTGGCAAAGAGCGCGCGCCCTTCGGCATCGGCATCGGTCAGCGTCTGGCGATTGTTGCCGCCCGCCACGCCGGGGCCGATCTCGGCCATCTGCATCAGGCTGTCCCACAGCCGCGCGCCGTCGATCCTGAAGTTTTCGCCGGGGGCGGACATGGAGCATCTCCTGCGGATCGCGGCGGCGCATTGATTTGACCGCCGGTAAAATTCACGCTATCAAAGCGTTGTCACCAGTCAAGCACGGGCTGCGCCCGCGGGCCAGTGACCGGCGACGCGGGCGCGCGGCGTGCCGCCTCTTCGACAGGACCCGCAGATGAACGACACCCCGCCGCAGACCCGCATCCAGGCGCGCAACCGCGCGGTGATCCTCGACGCGGCGCTCGAGGTCTTTGCCGCGCGCGGCTTTCGCGGCGCGACGCTCGACCGCATCGCGCAGGTGGCGGGGCTGTCCAAGCCCAACCTGCTCTATTATTTCCGCTCCAAGGAGGCGCTGCATCTCGCGATCCTCGAAAACCTGATGGAGCTGTGGCTGGCCCCGCTGCGGGCGCTCGACCCCGAGGGCGAGCCGCGCGCGCAGATCATGGGCTATGTGCGGCGCAAGCTCGAGATGAGCCGCGACCATGCGCGCGAAAGCCGCCTCTTCGCCAACGAGATCCTGCAAGGCGCGCCGCGCGCGCGCCCGGTGCTCGAAGGCCCGCTCAAGGCGCTGGTCGATGAAAAGGCGAAGCTGATCGCGAAATGGGCGGATGAGGGGCGAATCGCGCCCGTCGATCCGCATCACCTCATTTTCTCGATCTGGGCGCTGACCCAGCATTACGCCGATTTCGAGGTGCAGCTGCGCGCGATCATGGGCGAGACCGACCCCTTTCCCGCCGCCGAGGCCTGGCTCGAGCGGGTGTTCGGGACGGTGCTCGACCCCGCAGTCCCGGCGGGCCGAAGCTGAACCCTACTCCGCGGCCTGCGCCATCGGGTTGTTGGGGTGGGTGGTCCAGTCGGCGTGATCGGGCGAGACCACGCGACCGGTGCGCGGATCGACGCGGCCCGCCTCCATCTGCACCATCTCGATGCAGTTCTCGACCGGGCAGACATCGACGCACAGGTTGCAGGCGACGCATTCGGCGTCGATCACCTCGAACACCCGGTCGGGCGTCATCGCGATGGCCTGGTGGCTGGTGTCCTCGCAGGCGGCATAGCAGCGCCCGCATTTGATGCAGAGCTCCTGGTCGATCCGCGCCTTGGCGACGTAGTTGAGGTTGAGGTTCTTCCAATCGGTGACGTTGGGCACCGCCTGGCCCACGAAATCGGCGGTGGAGCGGTAGCCCTTTTCGTCCATCCAGTCCGACAGCCCGGCGCAAAGCTCCTCAATGATGCGAAAGCCATAGGTCATCGCGGCGGTGCAGACCTGCACGTTGCCCGCGCCGAGCACCATGAACTCGGCCGCGTCGCGCCATGTGGTGATCCCGCCGATGCCCGAGATCGGCAGGCCATGCGTCTCGGGGTTGCGCGCGATCTCGGAGACCATCGACAGCGCGATCGGCTTCACCGCCGGGCCGCAATAGCCGCCATGGCTGCCCTTGCCGTCGATCGTGGGCTCGGGCGCCATCCGGTCGAGATCGACCGCGGTGATCGAGTTGATGGTGTTGATCAGGCTCACCGCATCGGCACCGCCGCGCCTTGCCGCTTCGGCGGGCTTGCGGATGTCGGTGATGTTGGGGGTGAGCTTCACGATGACGGGACGGTCGTAATGCTGCTTGCACCAGCGCGCGACCATCTCGATGTAGTCGGGCACCTGCCCCACCGCCGAGCCCATGCCGCGCTCGCTCATGCCGTGCGGGCAGCCGAAATTGAGCTCGATCCCGTCGGCACCGGTCTCGGCCACGCGCGGCAGGATCGCCTTCCACGCCGCCTCCTCGCAGGGCACCATGATCGAGGCGATCAGCGCGCGGTCGGGGTAATCGGCCTTCACCCGCGCCATCTCCTCGAGATTGGTCTTGAGGTCGCGGTCGGTGATCAGCTCGATGTTGTTGAGGCCGAGCACCCGCCGGTCGGGCCCGTGCACCACGCCGTAGCGCGGGCCGTTGACGTTGACGACCGGGGGCCCCTCGGCCCCCAGCGTCTTCCAGACCACCCCGCCCCAACCGGCCTCGAAGGCGCGGCGGACGTTGTATTCCTTGTCCGTCGGCGGCGCGGAGGCAAGCCAGAACGGGTTGGGACTCTCGATCCCGAGGAAGCGGGTGGTCAGGTCGGCCATGGCATCATCCTTCTCGGGGTGCGGCGTGCATCAGCACGGTGTTGCCCTCGCTGTCGCGGAACATGGCGAAGCGCTCGGTATCGCTCCAGGGCAGCTCGGTCGGGGCGGTGACGAAGCGCACGTCGGCGGCGCTCAGCCGCTCGGCCTCGGCGTCGAGATCCTCGCATTCGAGGTAGAGGCAGGGCACTTCCTCGGAAAAGCTCAGCTCGTGGCGGCGGGCGAACTGCACCTTGGTGCGGGTGCCGGGCAGCCGCATCATCACCATCCGCCAGTCATCATCGAGCTCGGCATCGACCGCCACCTCCATGCCGATCACGTCGCGATAGAAGGCGAGCGCGCGATCCTGATCGTCGATCGGGATCGGTTGAAGAAAGATGCCGGTGAATGCCATGGGTCTAGTCCGTCAATACGCGGTGAATGTCCTCGGCGGCATCCCGACCCTGCGCCACGGCCGTGACGGTCAGGTCGTCGCCACCCGCCGCACAGTCGCCTCCGGCCCAGACCTTGTCCATGGCGGTGCGGCCGCTACCCTGCGTCACAACTTTCCCCTGTACGGTTTCCAACCCGTTCGCGTCGCCCAGGCGCTGCCCCACGGCGCGGAACATCTGGTCGGCCGGAAGGGTGAAGCGCGCGCCGGTGGGGGCGAGCCCGTCCGGCCCCTCGGCCATCCGCTCGAACACCACCGCCGAAAGCCGCCCCTCGCCCTCGACCGCGACGGGCGCCGCCTCGAAGATCAGCCGCACGCCGCGCCGCGCCGCGAGATCCTGCTCGAAACCGCTGGCCCCCATCGCCGCGCGCGCCCGGCGATAGACCAGCGTCACGCTCTCGGCCCCCAGCGCCTTGGCCTGCACCGCGCAGTCGATCGCCGTCATGCCGCCGCCGATCACCACCACCTCGCGCCCGATCGGCAGGGTCGAGAGTTCCTCGGACTGCCGCAGCGCCGAGATGAAGGTCACGGCGTCATGCACCCCTTCGAGATCGGGCCCGTCGAGGCCCAGCGCGTTGACGCCCGACAGGCCGATGCCGAGAAACACCGCGTCGTACTCCTCGCGCAGCGCGTCGAGCGTCACCTTGCGCCCGAGCCATTGGCCGTGCCGCAGCTCGATCCCGCCGATCCCCATGATCCACGCCGCCTCGCGCGCCGCGAAATCATCGACCGACTTGTAGGCGGCGATGCCGTATTCGTTGAGCCCGCCGGGCTTGGGCGCGCCCTCGTGGATCACGACGTCATGGCCGTGCCGCGCCAGCCGGTGCGCGCAGGCGAGCCCGGCGGGCCCCGCGCCCACCACCGCCACCCGCTTGCCGGTGCGGGGCGCGCGGGTGAAGGGATGCCCCTGCCGCGCCATCAGGCTGTCGGTGGCGTGGCGTTGCAGCAGGCCGATCTCGACCGGCCTGCCCTCGGCCGCCTCGCGCACGCAGGCCCCTTCGCACAGCACCTCGGTCGGGCAGACCCGCGCGCACATGCCGCCCAGTATGTTGGCCTCGAAGATCTCGCGCGCCGCCGTCTCGGGGCGGCCGGCCTGGATCTCGCGGATGAAGAGCGGGATGTCGATCCCGGTCGGGCAGGCGGTGACGCAAGGCGCGTCATGGCAGAAATAGCAGCGGTCGGCGGCGACCCGCGCCTCATGCGCGCTCAGCGGCGGGTGCAGGTCGGCGAAATTCTCCGCGAGGGCATCGGCGCTCAGGCGTCCGGCGATGGGGCCGGTCTGGCCGGTCTGTGGCTGGGCAGGCATGAGACGTCCCCCGTGGCGGCATTCCGTTGGATCGAGCCTGACACGGTTTCTTTTTTTCCCAAACGGTAAATTTTGGGCGCCGCGGCCTTCGTGTTTTGCTTGACCGTCCCCGCCGCCCGGTCAGAGTGGGCTGCGACACCTGCCAGCGAGGCCCCCATGGACGATCTGATGCATAACGACCCCGCCCGCGTCATCGAGGCCGACCGCGCCCATGTCTGGCACCACATGATCCAGCACCGCGCGCTGGAGACGACCGATCCGCGCATCATCGTCGAGGGGCGCGGCATGCGGGTCTGGGACATCACCGGCAAGGAACATCTCGACGCGGTGTCGGGCGGCGTCTGGACCGTCAATGTCGGCTACGGGCGGGAACGCATCGCCGACGCGGTGCGCGAGCAGCTGGTGAAGATGTGCTATTTCGCAGGCGCGCAGGGGACCGTGCCCGGCGCCCGCTTCGCCGAGGCGCTGATCGCCAAGATGCCGGGGCTGTCGCGGGTCTATCTCGCCAATTCCGGCTCCGAGGCCAATGAGAAGGCCTTCAAGATGGTGCGCCAGATCGCCCACAAGCATCACGGCGGCCGCAAGTCCAAGATCCTCTACCGCGAGCGCGACTATCATGGCACCACCATCGCCTGCCTCTCGGCGGGCGGGCAGCAGGAGCGCAACGCGCAATACGGCCCCTTCGTGCCGGAGTTCGTGATGGTCCCCCATTGCCTCGAATACCGCGCGCAGGACGGGCTCGCGGGCGAGGATTACGGCCTGCGCGCCGCCGAGGCGATCGAGGAGGTGATCCTGCGCGAGGGGCCCGACACGGTGGGCGCGCTCTGCCTCGAGCCGATCACGGCCGGTGGCGGCATCATCCTGCCGCCCGAGGGGTATTGGCAGAAGGTGCAGGAGATCTGCGCCAAATACGACATCCTGCTGCATATCGACGAGGTGGTCTGCGGCATGGGGCGCACCGGCACATGGTTCGGCTACCAGCAGTTCGGCGTGAAGCCGGATATCGTCACCATGGCCAAGGGCGTCGCCTCGGGCTACGCCGCGATCTCCTGCTGCGTGACCACCGAGGCGGTGTTCGAGAAGTTCAAGGACGCGAGCGATCCGATGGCGCATTTCCGCGACATCTCGACCTTCGGCGGCTGCGCCTCGGGGCCGGTCGCCGCGCTCGAAAACCTCGCCATCCTCGAAGAGGAGGACCTGCTCGGCAATTCCACCCGCATGGGCGCCTACCTGCAGGAGGGGCTGCAGGGGTTGATGGAAAAGCACGCGCTGATCGGCGATGTGCGCGGCAAGGGGCTCTTTGCCGGGGCGGAGCTCGTGGTCGACCGCGCCACGCGCGAACCGGTGGCGGAGGCGCTGGTGCAGGCGGTGGTGGCCGATTGCCTGAAGCAGGGCGTGATCATCGGCGCGACCAACCGCTCTGTGCCGGGCTTCAACAACGTGCTGTTGTTCGCGCCCGCGCTGATCGCGGGCAAGGCCGAGATCGACGAGATCCTCTCGGCGGTCGACGGCGCGCTGGGCCGGGCCGCCGGCTGAGCCGCGCTTGACCGACTCGCCATGATGGCGGTCTCCTGAAGCCCCGTTCCGCCGGGCGCATCACAAGGAGACCCGCCATGCCGCGCTTTCTCGTGCATATCCACACCGGCCCCGCCGATCCCAACAAGGCGACGCTGGGCTGCCTCGTCGCGCTCACCGCCGCGCGCAAGGGCCACGAGGTGACGGTGTTCTTTGCGGGCGACGGGGTGCATCTGCTCGCCCCCGATCATGCCGGGCTCGAAGGCGCGGGCACGGGGCGGCTCGGCGACCATCTGACCGGGCTGGCCGAGGCGGGCGCGCGGTTTCGCGTCTCGGGCATGTCGGCCAAGGCGCGGGGCTATGATGACGGCCTGCTCGAAGACCACCCGGCCGAGTTCGCCATGCCCGAAGTGCTGGTCGATCTCGCCCATGCGGCCGATACCGTCCTGGGCTACTGATCCCGATATGTGAAACCGCTGTCCGTATTGTGGTACGCCCCCTTGTATCCCGCGCCGCCGTGGTGACACTCTGGACGCACCGCGAAACAGCAGCGAGTGAGCACCATGACGGGCGCAGAGGCGATCCATCCCGACCTGAAGGAGGCGTCGGTCTTCCTCACCGGCGGCGCGAGCGGCATCGGCGCCGCGCTGGTCGAGGGCTTCCTGCGCCAGGGCGCGCGCGTGGCCTTCTTCGACCGCGCCGACGCCGCCGGGACGGTGGAGGCGATGGAGGCGCGCACCGGCAACCGGCCGCTCTTCATCCAGGGCGACGTGACCGACACGCCCGCGCTTATGGCGGCGATCGACAGCGCCGCGACCACCCATGGCCCGGTGACGGTGCTGGTTTCCAACGCCGCCAACGACACCCGCTTTGATGCGCAGGATCTCACCGAAGCGGAATGGGACGCCTGCCTCGACGTGAACCTCAAGCCCTATTTCTTCGCCGCGCAGAAGGTCGCGCCGATGATGGAGGCAGCGGGGGGCGGCGCGATCGTCAACATGTCCTCGGGCAGCTACCTGATGGGCGTGGCGCGCCTCGCGCCCTATGTCGCCTCCAACGCCGCGATCATGGGAATGACCCGCTCCCTCGCGCGCGAATGGGGCGGGCGCGGCATCCGCGTCAACGCCGTGGCGCCGGGCTGGGTGATGACCGAGCGGCAAAAGGACCTCTGGGCCACGCCCGAGGCGCAGGAGCGGCACCGCGCGCAGCAATGCCTGCCCGAGCTGATGCAGGCCGAGGATCTCGTCGGCGGCGTGCTGTTTCTCGCCTCGAAAGCCTCGCGCATGGTCACCAGCCAGATGCTGGTGATCGACGCGGGCGTGAGCATGACAGGATGAGCGCGCCGGACTGGATCGCGCTCGACTGGGGCACGTCGCGGTTGCGCGCCTGGGCGATGCGCCGCGACGGCACGGTGATCGAGGCGCGCGAGGCCGAGCGCGGCATGGGCGGGCTCGCCCCCGACAGCTTCGAGCCGGCGCTGCGCGAGACCTGCGGCGACTGGCTGGGCGAAGGCGTGCCGGTCATCGCCTGCGGCATGGTCGGCGCGCGGCAGGGCTGGGTCGAGGCGGGCTATGCCCGCGTGCCCTGCCCGCCGCTCTCGGCCGCGCTCACCGCCGCGCCGGGGCGGCTCGACGCGTGGATCGTGCCCGGCCTGTCGCAGGCCGACCCGGCGGATGTGATGCGCGGCGAGGAGACGCAGATCGCGGGCTTCCTCGCGCTCAATCCCGGCTGGGACGGGGTGCTCTGCCTGCCGGGCAGCCATTCGAAATGGGCGCATCTGAGCGCGGGCGAGGTGGTGAGCTTCCGCAGCTTCATGACCGGCGAGCTCTTCGCCGCGCTGTCGCGTCACACCGTGCTGCGTCACTCGGTCGAGGCGGAGGGCTGGGACGAGGCGGCCTTCGACGAGGGCGTGGCCGAAACGCTGTCGCGCCCCGAGCGGCTGGCCTCCGCCCTCTTCACGATCCGCGCCGAGGACCTGCTGCGGGGCGGCGACGCCGCCGCCGCCCGCGCCCGGCTGTCGGGCCTTCTGATCGGGGCCGAGCTCGCGGCGGCCAAGCCCTACTGGCTCGGCCAGCAGATCGGCGTGATCGGCGCGGGAGGTCTCGCCTCGCTCTACGTGCGCGCGCTGGGCACCCAGGGCGCCCCCGCCACGCAGGCCAACGGCACCGCCGCGACGCTGGCGGGGCTCACCGCCGCATGGAAGCAAAGGACGCAAGCATGACCCGACCGCTGATCGCCATCCTGCGCGGCATCACCCCCGATGACGCCGTGGCCGCAGCCGAAGCCCTGATCGAGGCGGGCATCACCGTGATCGAGGTGCCGCTCAACTCGCCCCGCCCCTTCGAGAGCATCCGCCTCATGGCGGAGGCCTGCGGCGCGCGGGCGCTGATCGGCGCGGGCACGGTGATGACGCCCGCGCAGGTCGAGGAGTTGCGCGAAGCGGGCGGGCGGCTCGCGGTCTCGCCCAACATGGACAGGCAGGTGATCCGCGCCACGATCGCCGCCGGGATGGAAAGCTGGCCCGGCGTGATGACCCCGACCGAGGGCTTTGCCGCGCTGGCCGCCGGGGCCACCGGGCTCAAGCTGTTCCCGGCGAGCCTGATCGGCCCCGAGGGGCTGAAGGCGATGCGCGCGGTCTACCCCAAGGAGGCCCGCATCTACGCCGTGGGCGGGGCGGGCGCGTCGAATTTCGGCGACTGGATCGCCGCCGGGGCCGACGGCTTCGGCCTCGGCACCGCGCTCTACACCCCCGGCCTGCCGATCGAGGAGATCGCCGCGCGCGCGAGAACCATCACCGCCGCCTATGACGAGGCCGTGGCATGACCGAGCTGTCCACATTCGAGGTCTTCGACGACACCTCCTGCGTGCTGGGCGAAGGCGCGCTGTGGCACCCCGAGCGCGAACAGCTCTTCTGGTTCGATATCCTCGGGCGGCGGCTGCACACGCCCGGCCGGCACTGGGTGTTCGAGGACATGCCCTCCTGCGCGGGCTGGGTCGACCGCGACACGCTGCTGGTCGCCACCAACAAGGCGCTGGTCCGGTTCGACATCGAGACGGGACGGCAGGAGGTGGTCTGCGATTTCGACGCCGACAACCCCGTCACCCGCTCCAATGACGGGCGGGCCGATCCGCATGGCGGCTTCTATATCTCGACCATGGGGATCGACGGGGAAACCGGGGCGGGCGCGCTCTACCGCTATTATCGCGGCGAGCTGCGGCAGATCCGCTCAGGCATGACCATCCCCAACGCGATCTGCTTTCCGCCCGAAGGCGGCTTCTTCCACTACTCTGACACGCCGACCGGCATGATCATGCGCCAGCGCACCGATGATGAGGGCTGGCCCGTGGGCGAGGCGGAGGTCTTCGTTGACCTCAAGCGCGCGGGCCACAAGCCCGACGGCGCGGTGATCGATGCCGAAGGCACGCTGTGGAACGCGCAATGGGGCAGCGCCCGGCTCGCGGGCTATGACCGCGAGGGGCGCGAGATCGGCGTCCACCCCTGCCCCACCGCCTCGCAGGTCACCTGTCCGGCCTTCGGCGGGAAGGACATGAAGACGCTCTATCTCACCACGGCCTCAGCCGGGCTGTCGGAGGCCGAGATTGCCGACGCGCCGGATTCGGGCCGCACCTTCGCCGCCCGCGCCACCGCGCCGGGGCAGAGGGAACACCGGGTGATCCTGTGACCCCCTTCGGCACCGACGCGGCGGGGCGCGCGGTGCATCGCCTGCCGCTCTCGGGGCACGGGCTTTCGATCGATCTGCTGACGCGCGGCGCGATCCTGCGCGCGGTGCGGCTCGATGGGGTGGAGCGCAACCTGACGCTCGGCTCGGACGAGCTTGCCGATTACGACGGCGCGATGCGGTATTTCGGCGCCATCATCGGCCCCGTCGCCAACCGCATCGCCGGCGCCCGCGCCACCATCGACGGCGCGGAATACCGCTTCAGCGCCAACCACCACCGCGCGCTTCTCCATTCGGGCAAGCACGGCACGCAGTTCAAGGTCTGGGACGTGATCGAGACGGCCCCCGATGCCGCGACGCTGGCCGTCGACCTGCCAGATGGCAGCGACGGCTTTCCCGGCAATCGCCGGATCGAGGCGCGCTGGTCGCTCCATGCGCCCGCGACGCTGCGGCTTGAACTCAGCGCCAGCACCGACGAGCCGACGCTGATGAACCCGGTCAACCACAGCTACTGGAACCTGACCGGCGCGCCGACGATCCGGGGGCAGCTGCTGCGCGTCGCTTCCGAGCACTGGTTGCCCACCGACGACGAATCATTGCCCACCGGCGAGATCGCGCCCAGCGCCGGGAGCAGCCGTGATTTCCGCGCGCCCCGCCCTCTGGAGCCCGGCGAACCGCCGCTCGATCACAATTTCTGCCTGTCGCAAGACGACGCGGCGCTGCGCGAGGTAATGGAGCTGACCGGCGGCGGAATCTCGCTGCGCGTGGCCACCACCGCGCCGGGCTTGCAGGTCTATGACGGGCGCGACACCGACAAGGCCGGACTTGCCGCCCATGCCGGGCTGGCCATCGAAGCGCAGCGCTGGCCCGACGCGCCGCATCACCCGGCCTTTCCGAGCTTTCGCCTCCTGCCCGGGGAGAGGTTCCGGCAGGTCACCGAATGGCGCTTTGCCGCCCTCTGACACCCCCGTGACCAGCTTCGGGACGAGAGTCAGGACAGGCTCCTTCGCGGCCGATTGACAAACCCGATCAATTTGGTCAGCTTTGCCGCGACCGCATGCCAGCCCGACCGGGGTCAGCCGCGCCACCCGCGACCGAGGAGTTTGCCATGACGCCCATGACCGCCCTGCCCGACCCCGTTCGGGCCGAAGAGGCCGACCTGCCCGTGCATGACGCCCGCGCCCTGACCGCCGACGGCATTCGCGCCCGGATCACCCTCGACGGGCAGAGCTACGTGCTGCGCATCACCCGCGCCGGCAAGCTGATCCTGACCAAGTAGATGCCCAAGCTGCCCTCCCCCTGCATCGGCGTGTGCAAGTTCAAGCGCGGCGATCACTGCATCGGCTGCTCGATGACGCGCGAGCAGAAATCGCTGTCGAAGCTGGCCAAGAAGGGCAAGGCGCGGCGGGCGATGGTGACGCTGGTGATGGCGCAGCAGGCGGTGATGGGCGGCTACCGCCACTGGGACGCGGCCTATGCCAGGCGCTGCGCGAAAAAGGGCGTGGAGCCGCCCGAACGGCCCCAGCCATCCGGGACGACCTGACCTTTAAGACGGGTGCCGTCACGACGCCCTAGGCAGATCACCGTTATCTGTTAGACATTCCGGGTCCACCTTCATGGCCGGAGCCCGACCGATGACCACAGCCGCGCTGCCAGACCAGCCCGAGAGCCTTTCGAACCACCCCCGCAACCTCGGCACCCCGCTCGATGCCGCGATGTTCGAGGGCCGCGCCGTCAACCGCTCGGCCGCCGAGCGCCGCGCCGCGACGCTGACCACCCGCCGCTCGGTCAAGAAGACCCACCAGGCGGCATGGCTGGTCAACGCGATCCGCTGCATCGACCTGACCACGCTGGCGGGCGACGACACCGAGGGGCGGGTGCAACGGCTCTGCGCCAAGGCGCGCCAGCCGCTCGCCCCGCGCATCGTCGAGGGGCTGGGCCTCTCCGAGATGGGCCTGACCACCGGCGCGGTCTGCGTCTACCCGACCATGGTGCCGCATGCCGTGAAGGCGCTGCGCGGCACGAACATCCCCGTGGCCTCCGTCGCCACCGGCTTTCCGGCGGGGCTCATGCCCTTGCACCTGCGGCTCGAAGAGATCCGTTGGACCGTCGACCAGGGCGCCGACGAGATCGACATCGTCATCACCCGCGAGCATGTGCTCAAACGCGACTGGGCCGCGCTCTACGACGAGGTGGCGGCGATGCGCGAGGCCTGCGGGCAGGCGCATCTCAAGGCGATCCTCGCCACCGGCGACATCGCGACGCTGCGCAACGTCTATTCCGCCTCGATGGTGGCGATGCAGGCGGGCGCCGATTTCATCAAGACCTCGACCGGCAAGGAGGGCGTCAACGCCACCCTGCCCGTCTCGCTCACCATGGTGCGCGCGCTGCGCGATTACGGCGATGCCACCGGCCAGCGCGTCGGTTTCAAGCCCGCGGGCGGCATGAAATCCGCCAAGGATGCGCTCGCGTGGCAATACCTGATGAAGGAAGAGCTCGGCAATGACTGGCTCCAGCCCGACCTGTTCCGGCTCGGCGCCTCCTCGATGCTGGGCGACATCGAACGCCAGCTCGAACACCACGTCACCGGGCGCTACGCCGCCGCCCATCGTCATTCGCTGGCCTGAGGGAGAGCGCGTCATGAACACGATCACGGACATTCTCGCGACCATGGATTACGGCACCGCCCCCGAGGACAGCGCCATCGTGCGCGACTGGCTCAAGCAGCACGAGACCGGCTTCGGCCATTTCGTCGATGGCGCCTTCACCGGCCCCGGTGAGCTGTTCGAGGTCCGCGCCCCCGCCTCGGGCGAGCTGCTGGCCACGGTCACCCAAGGCAGCGAAGAGGACGTCGATGCCGCCGTGCAGGCCGCCCGCGCGGCGCAGCCCGGCTGGGCGTCGCTTTCGGGCCATGAGCGGGCCAAGTATCTCTACGCCATCGCCCGCCACGTGCAGCAGCATGCGCGCTTTCTGGCCGTGCTCGAAAGCCTCGACAACGGCAAGCCGATCCGCGAGAGCCGCGACGCCGACGTGCCGCTCGTCGCGCGGCACTTCTACCACCATGCCGGCTGGGCCGAGATCATGGAGGACGAGCTGCCGGGCACCGCGCCGCATGGCGTCTGCGGTCAGATCATCCCGTGGAACTTCCCGCTCTTGATGCTGGCCTGGAAGGTCGCCCCGGCGCTCGCCGCGGGCAACACGGTGGTGCTCAAGCCCGCCGAATACACGCCCCTCACCGCGCTGGCCTTTGCCGAGATCGCGGCCGAGGTGGGCCTGCCCAAGGGCGTGCTCAACATCGTCACCGGCGACGGGCGCACGGGGGCGGCCATCGTGGCGCATGAGGGGCTCGACAAGATCGCCTTCACCGGCTCGACCGAGGTGGGCCGCCGCATCCGCCGCGAAACGGCGGGCACGGGCAAGTCGCTGACGCTGGAGCTTGGCGGCAAGTCGCCCTTCGTGGTCTTCGCCGATGCCGATCTCGACGCCGCCGTCGAAGGCGTGGTCGATGCGATCTGGTTCAACGCCGGGCAGGTCTGCTGCGCCGGTGCGCGCGTGCTGGTGGCCGAGAGCGTCGCCAAGCGCTTCGAGGATCTCTTGGAGAAGCGGATGCGCCAGCTGCGCGTGGGCGATCCGCTCGACAAGAACACCGACATGGGCGCGATCGTCCACCCGGTGCAGCTTGAGCGCATCAAGGGCCTCGTCGAGAAGGGCGTCTCCGAGGGTGCCGAGCTGGTGCAGGGCAGCGCGCCCGAGGGCTGCTTCTTCCCGCCGACCATCGCCATGAAGGTGGAGCCCGCCTCGACGCTGGCGACCGAGGAGATCTTCGGCCCGGTCGCGACCGTGACCACCTTCCGCACGCCCGAGGACGCGGTGGCGCTGGCCAACAACACCCGCTACGGCCTCGCCGCCTCGATCTGGTCGGAGAACGTCAATCTCTGCCTCGACATCGCGGCGCAGGTGAAGGCGGGCGTGGTCTGGATCAACTGCACCAACGTCTTCGACGCAGGTGCCGGTTTCGGCGGCTACCGCGAGAGCGGCTTTGGCCGCGAGGGCGGGCGCGAGGGCATGATGGCCTACCTGACGCACCCCAAGCCGAAGGCGCGCAAGCCCGAGGCCGCCCCGGCCGCCCCCGTGGGCCAGCCCGGCGAGGCGCTGCCCGGCGCGGGCGCACGGATCGACCGCACCGCCAAGTTCTACATCGGCGGCAAGCAGGCGCGGCCCGATTCGGGCTATGCCTACCCCGTTCACGGCGGCAACGGCCCGGTGGGCCTTGCGGGCCTGGGCAACCGCAAGGACATCCGCAACGCGGTCGAGGCGGCGCACAAGGCCAAGGGCTGGGGCAAGGCGACGGGGCACAACCGCGCGCAGGTGCTCTACTACCTGGCCGAGAACCTCTCGGCACGGGCGGGCGAATTCGCCGAGCGGCTGGCCTCCTTCGGCGCCTCGAAGACGGCGGCGCAGGCCGAGGTCGAGACCGCGATCCGCCGCACCTTCTGGTACGCGGCGCAGGCCGACAAGTTCGACGGCGCGGTGCACCAGACCAAGAGCGCGCATGTCACGCTCGCCATGCACGAGCCGCTGGGCGTCATGGGCATCGCCTGCCCGACCGCGCAGCCGCTTCTGGGCTTCGTCAGCCTCGTGCTGCCCGCGATCGCCATGGGCAACGCGGTGATCGCCCTGCCGAGCCAGACGCATCCGCTGGCCGCGACCGACCTCTATCAGGTGTTCGACACCTCGGACCTGCCGGGCGGCGTGGTCAACATCGTGGCGGGCGAGCGCGACGTTCTGGCCAGGACGCTCGCGGAGCATGACGACGTGGCGGGCATCTGGTATTTCGGCACCAAGGACGGCGGTCTGATGGTCGAGGAGGCCTCGGCGGGCAACCTCAAGCAATCCTGGGTCGAGGACGGGGCGGCGCGCGACTGGCTGTCGAAGGACGGCCAGGGCCGCGGCTTCCTGCACCGTGCCACGCAGATCAAGAACATCTGGGTGCCCTACGGCGAGTGATCCTCAGGCGGCTTCGGCGTCTTGTCTCCACGCCCGGCCTCCGGCCGGGCGTCTTCGTTTCCGCCCAGGCGGCCCAGGAACTTGCCGCCGACGAGCTTTGCCCCCTGCCACAGCCCCCGCCCCGAGCGCGCGATCTGCGTGTCGCCCGCGCGCGCATGGCGCGCCGCGGTGAGCCGCAGGCGGTTGCGCTGCACCAGGAGGGCCTCGCTCACCGCGCCCGACAGCGCGCTGCGCACCGCGTCGAGGTTCCAGTCGGGCTCCTGCGCGCTGATCGGGCGGGGGCGCAGACCGCCCATGTCCTGCGCCATGGCATCCATCGCCTCGCCGATCCGGTCGCGCAGCTCCGTGGGCATCTGGTGCTCGGGATAGGGCCAGTCCGCTGCCAGCCGGTCGACCGCCGTGGCCACCGGCAGAAGCGGCGGGGGGCGGCGGTCGGGGTGCTCGGCGAACCACGCCTCGAACGCCTCGCGCAGCGCCACATCCGCCGCCCGGCCGGGCCGGTTGGCGCGCAGCACCCACAGCACCATGTCGCTTTGCGTCATCTCGTCGAGCAGCTGCTTCTGCCGCGCCTTGCTGCCGTCGAGGCCCTGGCTGTCCAGAAGCAGGCAATCGGTGCCGTCGATCGACGCCTCGTAGGCCATGATGCCCTCGGTGGTGGCGGCCATGTCGGTCTCGGTGCGGTCCTCGCCCAGAAGCGCGTTGATCAGCGTCGACTTGCCGGCGCTGACCTGCCCGACCACCAGCACCCGAAGCGGCGCGTCGGGCTGGGCGAGACGCGCGCGGTCGGCCCGGGTCTCCTCGAGCTGGAACTGCAACAGCTCCGCATCCGAAAACCTGAGCCGCCCGGAATAGAGCTCCACCGCGGCATGGGCGACCTCTTCGAGCAGCACCGCCTGCAGCACGCCCATCATCTGCGTGCCGAGATAGGCGGTGTTGCCCCCCGCCATCAGCCATTCCACCTCGCGCATCACGCCCTTGGCCGGGTTGAGCGCGAAGCGCAGCACCCGGTGACCGGCAAAGGCCGCGTCCATGGCAAGCTGCGCCCGGCCCCGGTGCTTCCAGATCCAGTGGATCGTGTGCAGCGAGATCCGGTCCGAGAAGGGCACGTGGCGGCGCAGATGGTCGCGGTAGCGCGAGGCGGCGCGCTCGGTCAGAAGCAGCGCCTCGGGCAGCGTGAAGTCGAGCGCCTTGCGGTCCTCCTGCCCCATGCCCTTGGCGATGTCGTCGATCACCGAAAGCGCCAGATCGGGCAGCTCCGTCCATGCCACGGATTCGGCCGTCTCGCGCTCGATCCTGCGGCGCGCGGCGCGAAAGGTCTCGCGCTCGGTCTCGGTCCAGACGGGGTCGGATTCGACCTTCATCTCTCCCATCAGCACCGATGGCGCCTGCGCGCCGCCGGGGCGGCGCCGGGCGAACCAGCGCATGGCGAAGGCCAGCGCCGCGACGCCGATCGACACGCCCAGATAAGGCAGCAGCCAGTCATGCTCGGTCAGCCACAGGAAGCCGAGCAGGAAGGGCACCAGGAAGGGCAGCGCCAGCGAAATCGCGATCAGCAGCCTGTCCCAGCGCAGCAGCGCGCCGCGCAGCCGGGCCAGCGGGCGCGGCTTCACCGCCGCTCCGCCCGGCGCAGCGCGTCGCGGTAGAGCGCGCGCAGCTCGGCCTCGGAGACGGGCGCGCCCGCCGCGGCCCCCGCGAGCCAGCGATGCGCCGCGCGCCCCAGCGCATAGGTGGCGGCGAAGCTCGCCGTTCCGGCCGCCGCTGCGCCCAGCGTCTGCCCGGCGACCGGCACCAGCTTGGCCGCCTGCCGCAGCGCATAGCCCGCCCCGAAGCGCAGCGCCGTGCCCAGCCCCAGCGCCGCCGCAAACTCGGCCGCGTGGCTGCGTGACCAGTCGACACCGTGATGACGCGCCAGAGCGCGCAGCATCGCCGCCTGCACCCCCGGCACGGCGACGGCGCCGACCAGCGGCGCAAGATCGGCCGCCGCCGCGGCCCCGGCATGGCGCAGCACCTCGCCGCGCACCGCCGCGAAGCCGTCTCCCTCCTGCCCCTCGCGCCCGAGCAGCAGCGCGACCTCGGGCATGGTCTCGCCCAGAAGATCGCACAGCTCTTCGAGCCCCTGCGCCCTGCCCGGTTCGAGCGAAATCTCGAGCCATGGCAGCGCCCCGCCCGCCGCCCGCTCCAGCCGGGCCTGCGTCGCCGCGCGGGCGCGAAAGCGCGCCTGCGCATCGGGCACCTCGGCGGCAGCCGTGTGCAGCACGATGACCCGGATGCGCGGCTTGCGCCGCCGGACCTCGCGCAGCGCGGCTTCGAGGTCGGACTGCACCGGATCGTCGAGCCGCGCCATGGCGAGGATCGCATGGCTGCGCGCTTCGCATTGCGCGAGATCCTCGGCCGCGTCATAGCCCGCCTCGCCCAGCCCCCTCGTGTCGAGAAACCGCATCAAGGGCCGATCGGGCGGGAAATCGAACACCGCGGCGCTGCGGGTGCAGGGCGCGAAGCCCGAACCCAGCTCGATCTCGTCGAGCCCCGTCAGCGCCCGCACCAGCGAGGATTTCCCCGCTCCCGTCCGCCCCAGCAACCAGACCACCGGCAGCGGGGATGCGGTCTGCTGTGTATCGGCGGAAGGATCGGACATGCGGCGAAGGGTCCTTTGGCAGGGATCGGAGAGGGCACTCAAGCACGCCCCTTGTGCCACGACAACGCCCCTCCCCGCCTACCGGTTCGCCGATGCGTTTTTTCGCGATTTTCGGCTTGACGCCCCCGCCCGCCTGTCATACTCCCAGCCTCGCTTCAGGCGGAGTAGCTCAGTTGGTTAGAGCAGCGGAATCATAATCCGCGTGTCGGGGGTTCAAGTCCCTCCTCCGCTACCATTCCCCCCCCAATCTTCTCGGTGACGTCCTCCCATAGGGGATGATCTCCGCGTGGCGGAAGCCCTTCCGAAGGTGCGCCGAAGTGGCGGGATCGCGCAGCACATTCATGGTATCCGGTTTTACGGGCGGAACGATCCGGTCGAAGAGCGGTCGTGGCAGGACTCTGCATCCCACGAGCTGCACGGGGCCTTTCGTCCGATGGGTGGCGTTTTCCTTCGGGTCATCAGGAGCCGTCCGATCTCCCGCCAGCCTGAAGGCAAGGGGATCATCATGCCTATGCCCCCCGCTGCCGGATTCGCTGCCGGATTCGCTGCTCTCGCGGTGATCCTGCGGTGGCCATGCGCCAGCATCTACCGGGGCATCAGGACCAAGATGCTTTCGCCCCCCGAAGCCGGGCAACTCCCCCCTCCGAAAGCTGTCCGAGACCATGGCGGCCATCGACCGCCACCAGCGGCCCGGACCAGCGCGCCGCGGCGCAGCTATCGAAGGGCGCGCGTCCCGACATGGCCGGAGCGCCGGTTTCCTGTAACGAGAGCATGTTCAGGAAGAGCGCAATCTGCGCCGGATCGGACGACCGGGCCAGCAAAGGGGCCTGCGCAGGTGCCGACGGGTTCGATCACTTCCTCGTCCTCCATACTTGCGCAAGCGACCGGATGCTGCCCATATGCGCCCCATGGCTCGCCTCTTCGCACTCTGCCTGTTCCTGATCGGGCTCTTGGCCCAATCCGTGCCCATCGCCGCCGAGGCGATGCCGGCCCTGCATGAGAACGCGGCAATGGCCGCGATGACGGAGTGTGCGGACTGTCCCGAGCAAGCGATGCCCGGCGACGATGCCTGCCACGGCGTGGGTGCCTGTGCGACCGGAGCGGCCGCGCTCGACCCGGTGTCTCCCGACTGGGCGTTCATGTCCCCGATCCGGGAGGTCCGGCGCGTTTTCGGTGGCGTGGCACCGATCGGAGGCTGCCCGCTGCCACTTCTGGAACCACCCCGCCGGCTGATCTGAAGCCGCCCGCCTGTTCCAGGGCGGGCCATTGCTGCGCGTAACGCGCGGCATCTTCCGATCAGGACTTCCCAGATGACCCATCTCACAGGCCTCTCTCGCAGAGGCTTCCTCTCCGGCGCCGCGGCGCTGGGCGGCGCTGCACTCCTGCCAAGCGCCGCCTCCACTGAGACTCGGCTCGAACTGACCGCCATGCGCGCGCAGGCGCAGCTCCTTGCCCCGCCCCGCCCGGCAACGCCGGTCTGGAGCTATGGCGGCGCCCTTCCGGGCCCCGAGTTTCGCTTCAGGCAGGGCGACCGCCTCAGCCTGCGCGCCCGAAACCACCTCGACAGGCCGACCAGCATCCACTGGCACGGGCTCCGCGTGCCCAACGCCATGGACGGCGTCGCGCATCTCACGCAGCCGCCGATCCCGCCGGGCGGGGACTTCCTCTACACGTTCGATCTCCCCGATGCCGGGACCTACTGGTATCACCCGCATATGGGCGGCGCCGAACAGCTGGGCCGCGGCCTCGCGGGCGCGCTGGTGGTCGAGGAGGAGACGCCGATCCGCGTCGACCGCGAGCTCGTCTGGATGCTGCAGGACTGGCGGCTCGGACCGGATGGCGCGCTCGTGCCCGGTTTCGACGGCATGCATGACGCGATGCATGGCGGCCGGATCGGCAACCATGTGACCCTGAATGGCCGGCCCGCCCCGCGCATCGCGGTCGCCCCGAACGAGCGGCTGCGGCTCAGGATCGTCAACGCCGCCACGGCGCGGATCTTCGCGCTCGATTTCGGAGCGCTCGCGCCGGTCGTCGTCGCGCTCGACGGCCAGCCGGTCGCGCCGCATGCGCCCGAGGGCGGCGCGGTGCTGATCGGTCCGGGCATGCGCGCCGACATCGTGCTCGACGCAAGCGGCGGGGCCGGGACGGAGACGCCGGTGCGCGATCTGTTCCGGCCCGACGGCGCCTATGAGGTCGCCACGCTGACGCATGGCGACACGCCGCTGCGCGCCCGCGCGCCGGGCTGGGACATGGCCCTGCCCCCGAACCCGCTGCCCGAGCCCGACCTTGCCGCCGCGACGCGCCACGAGGTCGTGTTTCACGGCGGGATGATGGGGCAGATGATGATGGGGGCGGACGCGCCCGCGATGATCGAACAGATGCGGCAGGGCCGAGGCTGGTTCGTCAACGGCCGCGCCGCGCAGGGCCATGACGACCCGCCCCTGATCGAGGCCGAACGCGGCAGCACGCAGCTGATCGCGATGGAGAACCGCACCGGCTGGTGGCACCCGATCCACCTGCATGGCCACATCTTCCGCGTGATCTCGCGCGATGGCCGACCGACCAAGCATCGCGAATGGCGCGACACCGTTCTCATGGCCCCCGAGGAGCGCGTCGAGATCGCGTTCCGGGCCGACAACCCGGGCGACTGGATGCTGCATTGCCACGTCCTCGCCCACCAGGCCGCCGGCATGGCGGCGCTGATCCGCGTCGCCGACGCGGCCTGACCAAGGAAAGGAAAACCAGTATGAAAATCTTCAGGACCCTCGCCACCGCCACCCTGTTCGGCCTCACCGCCCTGCCGGTGCTGGCCGGGACGATGACGCTCTACAAGGACCCGAATTGCGGCTGCTGCGCGGCGCATGCCGACTACCTGCGCGAGAATGGCTACGAGGTGGAGATCGTCGAGACCTACGACCTTGCCACCGTCAACAGGGAGGCCGGCGTTCCGCTCGGCCAGCAGGGCTGCCACACGGCGCTGATCGACGGCTACGCAGTGAGTGGCCACGTGCCTGCCGACATCCTGTCGCGCTTTCTCGCCGAAAAGCCCGAGGCGATCGGCCTCAGCCTGCCCGGCATGCCGATGGGCGCGCCCGGCATGGGCGACGACCCGGAGGCCGAGCTCGACGTGGTGATGATCGACGCCGAGGGCACGGTGCTGCCCTACCCGGTCGAGTGACGCCTTTCCGGCCGGCGCCACCGCGCGCCGGCCATCTTTCGATGATTGGAGACCCGGATGATGGGACCCGAAATGATGACCGCCATGGGCGGATGGATGATGTTCGGCATGGGCGCGGTCTGCCTGTTGGCCGTCCTTGTGCTGCTGCTCGCCGCGGCGGCGCTGATCAAGTATCTCAGGCAGTGAGGACAGGCATGGCACGACGTGGAACAGCGGTCCTCGTGACCGCCTCGGGAGCCGCGCTGCTGCTGGGCGTCGGCGCGCTCGCGCTCTGGCCCTCGGCCGCAGACGCGACCGGAGACGGCCGCCAGCTCTATCTCGACAATTGCGCGGCCTGTCATGGCGCCGAGCTCGAAGGGCAGCCCGACTGGCGCCAGCCTCTGCCCTCGGGACGGCTGCCCGCCCCGCCGCATGATGCGAGCGGCCACACCTGGCACCATCCCGACCGGGTGCTGCGCGAGATCATCCTGCGCGGCACCGCGGCGGTGGTCGGCAATGGCTACGAAAGCGACATGCCCGGCTTCGAGGGGCTCCTGACCGAGGCGGAGGTCGAGGCGATCCTCGACTATCTGAAATCGGAATGGCCCGAGCGCGAGCGCGCACATCAGGCGCGCGTCAGCGCGGCCGATGCGGCCGCCGGCGGCTGACCTAATCCCGCGCCTTTTCGAGCAGCGCCACCATCTCGCGGAACTTGGTGCGCTGCTCGTCCGGATCGCCCGAGAGGATCGCCGCTTCGAGGCAGTGATTGGTGTGACCCTCGATCAGGAGCCGCTCCACCGCCCTCAGCGCCGAGCGCACCGCCGCGGTCTGGGCCAGCACGTCGACGCAGTAGCGGTCGTCCTCGACCATGCGCGAGATCCCCCGGATCTGCCCCTCGAGCCGCGCCAGCCGCTTCTGGATCGCCGCCTTGTTCTGCTTATCCTGCATGGACTTGTCTCCAGCGAGGCCTTTCGCCTCCGACCCATGGAACCATATGCCCTCCGGCCCGTTCCGAACATACCCTATATGGGTATCTCGACGGCATATACCCATAGGGGGTATATTCGGGCATCGAGGCGCCGAGTCGGCGCTTCGGGAGCACAGGAGGACGCGCCATGGACCACAGCCGCCATGCGCATGCGCATCACCACGAACTGCCCGCCGACCGCAGCGCGACCGATCCGGTCTGCGGCATGTCGGTCGATGTCGAGACCGCGAAACACGTCTCCGAGCATGGGGGCGAGACCTATTATTTCTGCTCGGCCAAGTGCCGCGAAAAGTTCGACACGAGGCCCGAGGTCTTTCTCGACCCGGCACTGAAGGCCGCCCCGCCCGAGCGCGAGGACGAGATCTACACCTGCCCGATGCATCCCGAGATCGAGCAGGTCGGCCCCGGCTCCTGCCCGATCTGCGGCATGGCGCTGGAGCCCAAGGGCATCCCGATGACCGAGGGGCCGAGCGAGGAATACATCGATTTCCGCCGCCGCTTCGTGGTCGGCGCGGCGCTGACCGTGCCGCTGGCGATCATCGCCATGGGCCGGCATTTCGCGCCCGAGACCTTCGCCATCATCTCCGCCTCGTGGCTCGACTGGATCGAGCTGATCCTCGCCACGCCGGTGGTGCTGTGGGCCGCCCTGCCCTTCTTCGAGCGCGGCTGGGCCTCGGTCAGAAGCCGCAATCTCAACATGTTCACGCTGATCGCGCTCGGCGTCGGCGTGGCCTATGCCTATTCGGTCGTCGCCACCGTGGCGCCCGGGCTCTTTCCGCCGCAGTTCCGCGGCCATGAGGGCGAGGTCGGCGTCTATTTCGAGGCGGCGGCGGTGATCGTCACGCTGGTGCTGCTGGGCCAGCTTCTGGAGTTGCGCGCCCGCGAGCGCACCGGCGGCGCGATCCGTGCGCTTCTGGACCTCGCGCCCAAGACCGCGCGGCTGGTGGACGAACGCGGCGAGCGCGACGTGCCGCTCGACATGGTCCGCTCTGGCGACCGACTGCGCGTGCGCCCGGGCGAAAGCGTGCCGGTCGACGGCGTGGTGGCCGAGGGCCGCTCCACCATCGACGAGAGCATGATCACCGGCGAGCCGATCCCTGTCGAGAAGGCCGAGGGCGACGCGGTCACCGGCGGCGCGATCAACCAGACCGGCAGCTTCGTGATGCGGGCCGAGAAGGTCGGCGCCGACACCATGCTCAACCGCATCGTCGCCATGGTCGCCGAGGCGCAGCGCAGCCAGGCGCCGATCCAGAAGCTCGCCGACAAGGTCTCGGGCTACTTCGTCCCGGCCGTGGTCGGCGTGGCGATCCTCGCTTTCGTGGTCTGGAGCATTTTCGGCCCCGACCCGGCGATGGCCTTCGCGCTGGTCTCGGCCGTGTCGGTGCTGATCATCGCCTGTCCCTGTGCCCTGGGCCTCGCCACGCCGATGTCGATCATGGTCGGCGTCGGCAAGGGCGCAGGCCACGGCGTGCTGATCAAGAACGCCGCCGCGCTCGAACGCTTCGCCGCCGTCGACACGCTGGTGGTGGACAAGACCGGCACGCTGACCGAGGGCCGCCCGGCGCTGGCCGAGGTGGTAGCCGAGGGCATGGGTGAGGACGAGCTTCTGGGCCTCGTCGCGGCGCTGGAGGCACAGTCCGAGCACCCGCTGGCCCGCGCCATCGTCGAGGGCGCATCGGCGCGCGGCATCGCCCTGCCCGAGGTCGAGAGCTTCGACAGCACCACCGGCAAGGGCATTTCGGGCCGCGTCGCGGGCCGCAGCATCGCCATCGGCAATGTCGCGATGATGCGCGAGGCGGGCGCCGACACCGCCGCCCTGTCCGAGCGCGCCGACGCCGCGCGCCGCAGGGGGCAGACGGCGATCCTCGTCGCCGTCGACGGCCGCGCGGCCGGGCTCGTCGCCGTGGCCGACCGGATCAAGGAGACGACGCCCAAGGCGATCGCGGCGCTGCACGAAGAGGGCCTGCGCATCGTCATGCTGACCGGCGACAACGAGGTGACGGCCCGCGCCGTGGCCGCCGATCTCGGCATCGACGAAGTGATCGCCGAGGTGCTGCCCGCCGACAAGCAGGCGGCGATCCGGCGGTTGCAATCGGAAGGTCGGACCGTGGCGATGGCGGGCGACGGGGTGAACGACGCGCCCGCGCTGGCGGCGGCGGATGTCGGCATCGCCATGGGCACCGGCGCCGATGTCGCGGTCGAGAGCGCCGGCGTCACGCTGGTGCGCGGCGACCTGACGGCGCTGGTCACCGCCCGCCGCCTGAGCCGCGCCACGGTGCGCAACATCAAGCAGAACCTCGCCTTCGCCTTCCTCTACAACGGCCTCGGCGTGCCGGTGGCGGCGGGCCTGCTCTACCCCTTCACCGGGCTGCTGCTGTCGCCGGTGATCGCGGCGGCGGCGATGAGCCTGTCCTCGGTCTCGGTGATCGGCAACGCGCTGCGCCTGCGCGCCGCGCGGGTCGGCTTCGAGGCGAACTGAACCCATGGGGGGCGCCGCCGGGCCATGGCTCCGGCGGCGTCTCCTTACATGCAAGCGGGCCCCCGGTCCGGCAGCAAAAGGAGAGTATCCATGTCCTACTGGCGCTTCGCCGCGATGATCGCGACCTCGACGGTGGTGATGTTCGGGCTGATGTACATCAACACCTACGCCTTCGAGCACGTCTTCTTCAGCGAGACGCGAACCTACATGGCGCTCCTGATGGGCGCCGCGATGGCGGTGATCATGCTCAGCTTCATGCTGTCGATGTATGCCAGCAAGGCGATCAACATCGCGATCTACGCGGGCGCCGTCGTGGTGTTCGGCCTGACGCTCTGGCTGGTGCGCAGCCAGGAGACGGTGGACGACACCAGCTACATGGCGGCGATGATCCCGCACCACTCGATCGCCATCATGACCTCGGAGCGCGCCCAGATCGACGACCCGCGGGTGCGCAAGCTCGCCGACGAGATCATCGCCGCGCAGCGCAAGGAGATCGGCGAGATGCGCCATCTGATCGCCGATATCGAGGAGAACGGCATCGCCACCGACCCGGCTCTGGGTGAATCCGAAGCGCCAGCCGAGACGGGCACAATCGAGGAGGCGCTGGGCTCCGCGCAACTGGCCGGGCTCGACGTGGCGGGGCTGAAACCCGAGGAGATCGAGACCGCGCTGGGAAACAACGCGACCTGCGAATTCCGCCGCACCAACGAGGGCGAGCCGGTGCTGGCCATGGCCGGCGAGAGCGGCGCGATCAAGCTGTCGGGCGTGTTGATCCCGCTCGCCGCCGGCGCGCCTGTCGCCGCAGGGGCGCTGGATGACGGCGCGCGGTTCGCGGCCGAGGGGGTCGACATCTCCGTCATGCCCGACCCGGGCGCCGACTGGACCGACACCGAAGACAGCCTGCGCCGCGCCGAGGCCGAGATGGTGTTTCATCTCGAACAGGGCCTGCGCGTGGGCTATCGCGGCTTCCTCGACTGCGCTGCCTGAGCCCGGCGCGCCCCTGCTGCCCCGCGCTCTGCCACTGTCGGCAGGCCGCCCGCGCGGGGCAGCATGCGCATCGCGAAGGACAGGATCGACGCCGAGGACCACGCTTCTCCCGCTGCCTTTCGGAAAGCGCCGGATCATCTCGGTCTCGGCATGCGGCGCGAGCTATCGGTCCGAACCGCCGGGGCGGGGCTTGCCATCCCGGCGGCCCGGCTCAGGCAAACACCATCTGGCCCTCGTTGATGAAGGAGACATCGGCGAGGTCGTCGACGAACTTCAGGAAGACCATGTCGCCATCGCCGGCCAGTATGAGCTTGAGGCCGAGAACGATCTCGCCGAGACCGATCTCGTAATAGGAAATCTTGTCCCTATCGAGCCTGCCATTCGAGGTTTCGGCCCCGAAGACGAAGCGGTCCGCATCCGCGTCGCCTTTCATCTTGTCGAAGCGCCCTGCCCCGCTCACGATCAGGTCGCGCCCGTCGGTGCCCACCAGCTTGTTGCGCCCCGCCGTGCCGCCGGCAGATCGACGTAATCATCCGCCGTGTTGTCGCGGCCGTCCGCCCCCTGCCGGATCGCTTCGATCGGGTCTTCGCGCGCATAGGAGTTCAGATCGCCGAGGATCAGCTGGTCCGCGTCGCCCGAACCGGTCGGATCGGTGGCGAGCCAGTCGACGAGCGCTGCTGACCTTCATGCCCTCGTATTGCTCGAGCGCGGCGGCGTCCTCGTTGCCGCCATGGGCGGAGCGATCGATCACCGCCACGTCGATCAGCCCGGGATTGTCGCCCGCATCGGTGATCTCGATATCGGCACCGCGCTGCGCGGCGCTGATCTGGATCATGCCGAAGCGCTCGCCCACCGTGCCGGTCACCGCCACGATCTGCCCCTCCGCCAGCGCCGCGGCATCGGGCGCATAGACGAAGATGCCCTCCAAGGAGAGCGGATCGCCATCGCTCTGCGCGGCCTCCTCCTGCACGAAGAACCCGCTGAGATCGGCACCGTGTCGGGGCTTGCGGGTTCGGGTTGGCGTTGTTGTAGAACTCAGGCTTGAGGCGCAGTT
>NZ_KZ304964.1 GCF_002723615.1 Limimaricola cinnabarinus | reverse complement strand
AAGGTCGATGATCTTTTTTTCCGTGAAGGGCGATCGCTTCATGTTCGCCTTCAAAGTTGGACGGACTCTACCCCCAACTGTAGCAGCAACAGGGTCTCAATTAAATCTACTTTGGGTAGATATACAAAGGAAGGTTGCAATTTTTAAGAGAAACTATCTAACTTCATGCGGAAAGGATAAAGATCCGTAAGCGGTGTTTGAGCCGCACGTTGTAGCTCTTCGCCCGGCTTGCGAGGTGATACCCATCGCAAGGTGGGAGTGCGTTTCGCAATGGGAGCTACAACTGCGTTTCTCAGATCGCTCGGCGTCGAGGTCTTTGAGAGTGGGCATCGGCGGTGGCCGGATGCGGTGAAGGCCCGGGCGGTGGCGGAAACGCTGGAGCCGGGCGCGACAGTGAACGCTGTCGCCGCACGTTACGAGGTGAAGCCGAACCAACTGTCGGCATGGCGATGCTTGGCCAAGCAGGGGAAGCTTGTCCTGCCCGCCGCCGAGATGCCGGATGAGCCGATGGCCTTCGCACCGCTCGTCCTGTGCGAGGCGGGGCCGCCGCAGCCCTCGCAGCCTTCGGGTCAGTCCGCCGACAGGCTGCGCCTCGTCTTCGGCGATGTGACGATCGAACTCGCCGCCGACACCGGGGCGAAGCGCATTGCCGAGATCGTCCACGCGCTCGGAGCGTCATCGCAATGATGCCATCCCATACCGTCCGTATCCTGGTGGCAACGCAGCCTGTGGACTTCAGGAAGGGCCACGACGGCTTGGCTGCGCTGGTGCAATCGGTTCTGAAGGAAGATCCGTTCACCGGCACCGTGTTCGTGTTTCGGGCGAAGCGGGCCGACCGATTGAAGATCCTGTTCTGGGACGGGAGCGGACTGGTGATGGCCTACAAGCGGCTGGAGGAAACCACCTTCACTTGGCCGGCGGTTCGGGACGGCGTGATGACGTTGAACCGGGCGCAGTTCGAGGCTCTTTTTTCCGGCTTGGACTGGCGCAGGGTGAAGGCCTTGGAGACCCGCCGCCCGGCTGCGGCAGAATGAATCAGGCTGGGGAAACGGCGCGCATTCGACGCTGCTTCGGGCTATCCTTCCCCCATGCCTGCCACCGCGACCATCGACCTATCTGCCATCCCCGAGGCACAGCGCGAAGCTGTCGTCGCAGTGCTCCGCGAGCGGGATGTGCTGAGGGAGGCCAACAGGCGCCTCGAGCATCTGGTGGCCGAGCTCAACCATCTCGTCCATGGCAAGCGGTCCGAGAAGCTCAGCGAAGATGACCGGCAGTTGGCCTTCGAGGATCTCGAGGCAGCTGTCGCCGAGGCCAATGAGCAGAAGGAGGCGCAGACGCCTTCCGATCCTCGGCCTCGACGTGCGGCCAAACGCAATCGCGGTAACCTGCCCCAGGACCTGCCTCGCATCGAGCGCGTGATCGAGCCCGACAGCCTGCAATGTCCCTGCGGCTGTGGGCAGATGCACAAGATCGGCGAGGACCGCACCGAGCGGCTGGACATCGTGCCCGCCCAACTGCGGGTGATCGTCACGGTTCGCCCCAAATACGCCTGTCGTGCCTGCACCGATGGCGTGCGTCAGGCGCCGGCACCCGCCGCCCTAATCGAGGGCGGCCTGCCAACCGAGGGGGCCATCGCCCATGTGCTGGTCGGCAAATACGCGGACCACCTCCCGTTATACCGCCAGAGCCAGATCCTCGCCCGTTCCGGCATCGACATCCATCGCAGCACGTTGGCCGATTGGGTCGGCGTCGCGGCATTCCATCTGGGGCCGGTGGTGGACCGGCTGGCAGAACACCTGAAGACCTCGACCAAGCTGTTCATGGACGAAACCACGGCACCGGTGCTTGACCCCGGACGCGGCCGAACCAAGACCGGCTTCCTTTGGGCCCTGGCCCGGGATGATCGCGCGTGGAGCGGCGACGATCCACCCGGCGTGGTTTACTGTCCACTCGTCATTGGTCTCCAGCATCAATGCGCCAACGAGCCGAACAATGGCCTCGTCATTGGGAAAGATGCCGATGACATCGGACCTTCTCTTTATTTCGCGGTTCACCCGCTCGAGTGGGTTCGTGGAGGCGATCTGGGGCCAGTGCTCCCGAGGGAAATCCATGTAGGCGAGCACGTCATCGCGGGAAGCGTCCATCAGGGCGCCGAGCGTCGCCTGCTTCTCGCGCAGCGCGTCGGCGACCACGTCCCATTGAGCTTCGGCATCGGCCTTGTTGTCTTGGGCGAAGATCGTCTTCAGCATCGCGGCCACGGCCGTGCGCTGCTTGGCTCGCGCATGAGCGAGCGCGTTCCTCATCCAGTGAACCCGGCACCTTTGGTGGGTCGCATTGAAGACCCGGCGCGCGGCGGCCCGGAGCCCCTTGTGATCGTCGGAGATCACCAGTTTCACGCCCCGCAGGCCGCGATCGGCGAGACTGCGCAGGAAGTCGATCCAGAAGGTCTCTGCCTCGGAGAGACCCGTGGCAACGCCCAACACCTCGCGTTTGCCATCCTCATTGACCGGTGAGCCTGCGAACGCCACTATCACGGCACGGCTGACGATCCGCCCGCCGTCACGGACTTTCAAATAGGTCGCGTCGAGCCAAAGGTATGGCCAGTTCCCCTCCAGCGGCCGATCCAGGAACGCGTTCACCCGATCGTCGATTTCGGCGCAAAGGCGACTGACCTGGGTCTTCGACATGCCACCGGCGCCCATGGCCTTCACCAGGTTGTCGACAGAGCGGGTGGAAATGCCCTGAACGTAAGCCTCCTGGATCACAGCCACGAGCGCCTTCTCGGCCGTGCGGCGAGGCTCAAGGAAGCTGGGCAGATAGCTGCCCTTGCGCAGCTTCGGAATTTCCAACGCGACCCGGCCGGCACGCGTGTCCCAGTCCCGCGTGCGGTAGCCGTTCCGGTGAACCTCACGCAGCGGCGAACGCGCGCCTTTGGCGGCGCCGGTTCTCGCCTCGACCTCTGCCTCCATGATCCGCTCGGCCGCGAAGGCCAGCATCTCGCGGACCAGATCTCCATCAGCCTGCTTTTCAACCAGCTCGAGCAGAGCCATTCTGTCGTCGGTCATCGTCGTCTCCATCTGGTTCAAGGTTTCCCAACCCGAACCTACTCCGAAGATCGACGGTGACCGCCAGCGTTACGCTCGGCCGCACGCTACGCTACGCCGAGGGCTCCGCGCGCGGCCTCTTATACCAAGCGTGGGGACACTATCCTACGCTGTCGCGCGAGATGTTAAAATGACGCGCCGCCTCTCGCTGGCTCATCCCCTCGGCACAGGCCAGTCGCACCTTGCGATACAAGTCCACGGTGAAAATCCTCCCGCCCTCCCTGCCTCCAGAAAGGGTAAAGGTGGACGACTTTTACGCCGCCCGCAGCAGGCTCACCCCGCCGCTACCGTGGCCGACTTTCTCACCGCCGTTCTCACTTTCATCGGCAATTTCGCCTCGCGCCACCGCGCGAGTTTCTGGCGCTCTTCGAGATCCAAATGTGCGTAGCAGGTGCCCATCAACTGCTCTCCATGTAACCATCTGTTTCCATACAGAAGTTGCACTTCGAACGTGAAACCACCGCCATAGCCGTAGGACAGCCCCGACCAGGGGGATCTGGTCCGTGGCTCGGTCGAGGCTGTGATCCAGTCGCGGGGTATCACCTGTGCGCCGCCGAACCGGCCACCGTCGCGCATCATGACCGCGAGCTTCAGCATGTCCGAGGGACGCAGCGCCATCTCGTTACCGCTGAGGTAGTAGCCCTCCAGATCACGCGTCCAACGCGGGATCTCCATCGCAAAGGGGCCGCCGAGCCGCTCGCGGGCCTGCGCGAGAAGGCTTTGTCCGGTCGCCTCCGCCAGAGCCGCGCCGAGAATATGAGTCGACCCGGTGGAATAGAGCATCCGTGTCCCCGGTTCGGCGACCATCGGACGAGTCATAGCGTCGGCCAGCCAATTCCCGGCGCTGATCCATTCCCCGTAATTGCCACCGGAGGTGCGCTCCAGACCGGCGCGCAGCGTTACAAGATCTTCCATCGTGATCCCGGCTACACCCGATGTGGCATCCCGGGGGACGATGCCGGGCGCGACCTGCTCGAGCTTGGCTGTCACCCCGGATATCTCTTCACGATCCACGGCCACACCGAGCAACAGGGCGACGATGCTCTTTGAGCAAGACTTGATGTTCGCGAAGGCGTCGAGCCCGGGGCCCCGCGGCGCCTCGGCGAAGACGACGTCGTCTCCGCGCATCACCTGGAGTGAATGCATCTGCGACAGGCGCTGCATGGCCGATCGCAAGTCCTCCGGCTGGGCGCGGGCGATCCAAGGCGCGGACACGGCCGCGGCGGCGGTCAGGATGAAATGCCTACGGTTCCTCTGTCACCGAATGATCGGGCTCACTTGAAAGCTGTCCAGAACTTCGAGGTCACAACCACGTGGGTTCGGAATGGCCCACTTACCCGAGCCCGCGAAGTTCCTGCCGGGGCGCTCCTGATACCTGTGCCTTGTTCCGAACGTGTGTAATCCTTCACGTTCACTCTGCCGCCTTCGGCTGCCGTGCCACTGCCAGCAGCGCCGCGATCTCGGGGCGGCAGGAGCCGCAGCTGGTGCCAGCCCCGAGCGCGGCGCCGATCGCCTCGACGCTCATCGCCCGGTCGCTCTCGATTGCCGTGAGGATGGTGTTGACCCCGACGTTGAGACAGGCGCAAAGCGTCGGGCCGGGATCGGGCGCGTCGGCGCCGGGCCGTCCGCTGAGCGGCTGGCCGCCGCCTTCGCCCAGGAGCCCCGCGAGATGGTCGCGCGCCACCAATACCGGCTCGGGCGCTGTGAGGAGCGCGGCCTCGAGCCGTCCGTCCACGTGGAAAGCCAGCCGCTCGAGGCCGCGCGCCGGGTCGCTGACCCGCGACAGCCGCGCGTCGGGCAGACCGAACAGCTTGCGCGCCTCCGCCTCCCAGTCGGCCGGCGCCTCCGCCCCCGCCAGTTCCAGCCGCCAGCCCTTCTTGCCGCGCGCCCGGGCCCAGTAGTCGCACCCCGGCTCCGGCTGGGCTCGGCTTACCGCGAAGCCGAACCAAGTCGCGCGCCATGGCGCGACCGCAACCGCCGTGGCCTTGCTCTCGGGCTGGCCAGAGACCGGGTCGGTGGCGGCGGCAACCAGCGCGTCGATGCGGCCCGTGGGCGCGGTCTCGCCGCTCCAGTGCATCGGCGCGAAGACCTCGCCGCGCCGCACCCGGTCGGTGACGAGCACCCGGAGTACCGCGCGCCCGCCCGGCCCCGTCACCTCGGCCAGCGCCGCAGGGGCAAGGCCCGCACAGGCGGCATCGTCTGGATGGATCTCGAGGAAAGGCTCGGCGATGTGGCGCGACAGCCGGGCCGAACGGCCCGAACGGGTCATCGTGTGCCACTGATCGCGTACGCGGCCGGTGTTGAGCCGGAAGGGGCGCTCCGGCGTCAGGGCGACCATGGGCGGACGAGCCGCTACCGGCACCATCCGACCGCGCCCCGACGGCGTGTAGAACCGCCCGTGACCGAAGAAGCGCCCGCCCTGCGCCGTGGCCCCTTGCGGCCAGCGCCGGGGCGTCATCGTGGCGTAGCCGACGTCGCTGATGTTGGCGAGACCGGTAATGTCGAAATCGAGACCGAACCGGGCCGCGACGCCCGACAGCGCCGCGTGTTCGCGCAGCACCGCCGCCGGGCCGTTCCAGCTGAAGGCCTCCGCCCAGCCCATGCGGCGGCCGACCTCGGCGAGGATCGCCCAGTCGGGCCGTGCCTCGCCCGGCGGCGCCATGAAGGCGCGCTGGCGGCTGATCGTGCGGTCGGAATTGGTGACGGTGCCGTCGCGCTCGCCCCAGCCGGCGGCGGGCAGGAGCACATGCGCAAGCCGCGCCGTGTCGGTGCGGGCGGTGACGTCGCTCACCACCACGACGTCGCAGCCGGCGATGGCGGCGCGCACCCGGTCGGCCTCGGGCATCGAGACGGCGGGGTTGGTGCAGATGATCCAAAGCGCCTTGATGTCGCCGCGCTCCACGGCGCGGAACATGTCCACGGCCTTGAGACCGGCCCTCCCGGGCATGGCGGGGGCGTTCCAGAAGGCGCGCACCGCGTCGCGATGCGCGGCGTTCTCGATGTCGAGATGACAGGCCAGCGCGTTGGCGAGCCCGCCCACCTCGCGCCCGCCCATCGCGTTGGGCTGGCCGGTGACGCTGAATGGCCCCATGCCGGGGCGGCCGATGCGCCCCGTCGCGAGGTGGCAGTTGAGGATGGCGTTGACCTTGTCAGTCCCCGAACTCGACTGGTTCACGCCCTGACTGAACACAGTCACGACCTTTTCGGTGGCGATCCACATGGCGCAGAACTCGGCGATCCGCGCCGGGTCGAGCCCGGTGGCCGCGGGGTCGTCCGCGTGGGCCGCGGCCAGCGCTTCGGACATGCCGTCGAGATGGCGCGCGAAGCGGGCGTCACGCGCGCCGCGCCGGTCGATCTCGGCGAGAAGCGCATTGAACAGCGCCACGTCCGAGCCGGGCGCTAGCGGCAAATGCAGGTCTGCGATGTCGCAGCTCGCGGTGCGGCGCGGGTCAATCAACACCACCTTGGTGCCGCGCGTCGCCCGCGCGGCGGCGAGGCGCTGGTAGAGCACCGGGTGACACCATGCGAGGTTCGATCCGGTGAGCACGACGAGGTCGGCCAGTTCCAGATCCTCGTAGATGCCGGGCACAGTGTCGGTGCCGAAGGCGCGCTTGTGTCCCGCGACGGTCGAGGCCATGCAGAGCCGTGAATTGGTGTCGATGTTGGCCGAGCCGATGAAGCCCTTCATCAGCTTGTTGGCGACGTAGTAGTCCTCCGTGGTCATCTGCCCCGAGACGTAGAAGGCGGCGCTGTCGGGGCCGTGTTCGGCGATGGTCTGGCGGAACCGGTCGGCCACCTGCTGCAGCGCCTCATCCCAGCCGGCGCGCGCGCCATCGACCACCGGATGTAGCAACCGGTCCTCGAACCCCACGGTCTCGCCGAGCGCCGCGCCCTTGGAGCAGAGCCGGCCGCGATTGGCCGGGTGGTCCGGGTCGCCCCGGACCGCGACGCCGCCCTGCCCGTCCGGCCGCGCCAGCACCCCGCAGCCGACGCCGCAATAGGCGCAGGTGGTACGGATCTCGCCCGGCTGCGCGGAACGCTGCGCCCCGCTCATGCCGCCGCCCTGCGGCCCACAGCCTCGCCATCGATCAGCAGCCGACCGTCCTCGATGCGCAGCGGGTAGGTCGGGATCGACCCCTCGTCGGCGCCCTGCGCCCGGCCGGTCTCGAGATCGAAGACCCAGTTGTGCAGCGGGCAGGTCACGGCGCGGCCATAAACGATGCCCTCAGACAGCGGCCCGCCCTTGTGCGGGCAGCGGTCGGAGGCGGCGAAGACCTCGTTCTCCCCGGTGCGGAACAGCGCCACGCAGCCCACCGGCGTCTTCACCAGCCGCGCGCCGCGCAATGGGATGTCCTCGATGGCTCCGATATCAATCCAGCTCATTCCGCGGCCTCCAGCGTGAGATCGGCGAGCGGCCGGAAGCGGCGCGCCTGCGCTGGCTCGGCCCGCTCGGCCCATGGGTCCTTCTGGTAGATCGTCTGGCTCAGGTCGAAACGGGCGACGAGCGCCGCGCGCTCGTCCGGGTTCGAGAGCGCCTCGCGCACCCAGCCCATGCCGACCTTGGCGATCCACTTGTAGGGCCGGTCGAGATACCTGGCGTGCTCGCGGTAGAGCTGCACGAAAGCGACCGACCATTCCTCGGCCTCGCCCTCCGTCGCGACCTTGACCAGCGGCTGGATCTCCTTGAGGTCCATGCCCGCCGCGCCGCCGACGCCGATCGCGAAGCCGCTGTCGACACAGACGATGCCGACATCCTTGCAGGTCGCCTCTGCGCAGTTGCGCGGGCAGCCCGAGACGCCGAGCTTGACCTTGTGCGGCGTCCACGCCCCCCAGAGCCGCTTTTCAAGCCTGACCCCGACCCCGGTACTGTCCTGCGTGCCGAAGCGGCAATGCTCGCGGCCGACGCAGGTCTTCACCGTCCGGAGCCCCTTGGAATAGGCGTGGCCCGAGACCAGCCCGGCGCGGTTGAGGTCGGCCCACATGGCGGGCAGGTCTTCCTTCCTCACGCCCAGCAGGTCGATGCGCTGGCCGCCCGTGACCTTGACGGTGGGCACGCCGTACTTGTCGGCGGCATCCGCAATGGCGCGCAGCTCGCGCGCGTTGGTCAGCCCGCCCCACATGCGCGGCACAACCGAATAGGTGCCGTCCTTCTGGATGTTGGCGTGGTTGCGCTCGTTGACGAAGCGGCTCTGCGGGTCGTCCTGGTATTCGAGCGGCCAGTCGGCCAGCAGGTAGTAGTTCACCGCCGGGCGGCAGACATGGCAGCCATTGGGCGTGCTCCAGCCCAGTTCCTGCCAGACGGCGGGCTGCGACTTCAGCTCCTGCGCCTTGATCAGGCGGCGGACATCCTCATGGGTGAGGTCGGTGCAGCCGCAGATCGGCTTGGCCGTGGGCATGACGAAGTCGTCGCCGAGCGAGAGCGCCATGACCTGCTCGACCAGCCCGGTGCAAGTGCCGCAGGAGCCCGACGCCTTGGTGACGGCGCGGACGTCCTCGATGGTCGTGGCGCCGCCCTCGACGGCCTCGACGATCCGGCCCTTGCAGACGCCGTTGCAGCCGCAGATCTCTGCGTCAGCCGGTAAGGCTGCAACGGCCGCCATAGGGTCCGCCTGCGCGCCCCCCTGGAAGGCCGGGCCGAAGATGAGGGTCTCACGCATTTCCGAGACGTCCTCGCGGTCCTTGATGAGGCCGTGGAACCACGCGCCATCGGCGGTGTCGCCATACATCACCGCACCGATCAGGCGGGGGCCCTCCAGCACCAGCCGCTTGTAGACGCCGCGCGCGGGGTCGCGGAAGACGATGTCCTCGCGACCCTCGCCCTCGGCAAAGTCCCCGGCCGAGAACAGGTCGCAGCCCGTGACCTTGAGCTTGGTCGCCACCTCCTTGGGGCGGAAGGCGGCGTCGCCGCCCGTCAGCGTTTCGGCCAGCACCTTGGCCTGGTCGTAGAGCGGCGCCACGAGGCCGAAGACGGCACCGTCATGCTCGACGCATTCGCCAAGGGCCAGCACGTCGGGATCGGACGTCACCATCCGGTCGTCGACATGCACGCCGCGCCCGACCGCGAGGCCGGCGAACTTGGCCAGCGCCACGCTGGGCCGGATGCCCACCGCCATGACCAGCAGATCGCAGGGCAGCTCGGTGCCGTCGTCGAGCAGGAGCGCCTTCACATGGCCGTTCTCGCCGAGGATTTCCTTGGAGTTCGCCGCGCAGCGCACGGTGATGCCCTTCTCGACCAGCGCCCGGCGCAGCAGATAGCCCGCCGCCTCGTCGAGCTGGCGCTCCATCAGGTGACCCATCAGGTGCACCACGGTCACGTCGACCCCGTGCGCGGCCATGCCGGCGGCGGCCTCGAGGCCCAGCAGCCCGCCGCCGATCACCACGGCCTTGGCGCCGGGCGTCTCCGACAGCCGCATCATCCGCTCGGTGTCCTCGAGGTCGCGATAGGGGATCACGCCCTTGAGGTCGTGACCCGGCAGCGGGATCATGAAGGGGTCAGAGCCGGTGGCAACGACCAGCTTGTCATAGACCACCTCGCCCTTTTCGCCGGTGACGACCTTGCGGGCGCGGTCGATCTCGACCACCCGCTCGCCGAAGCGGCAGGTGACATCATGGGCCGCGTACCAATCGTCGTCATGGGTGACGATCTCGGCATAGGTCTTCTCGCCCGACAGCACCGGCGACAGCATCAGCCGGTTGTAGTTGCCGCGCGGCTCGGCGTTGAAGAGGGTGACGTCCCACGCGCCCGGCGCGCCCTCGAACAGGTGCTCCAGCATCCGGCCCGAGGCCATGCCGGCGCCGATGACGACGAGTTTCTTTGTCATGGCGGTCACTCCGCGGCTATGGCGCTCGGCGCCGGTTTCTGACGGGGGTCGCGGCCGTGCTCGTACTCCTCGAGGAAATCGAACACCTCCTGCCGGTAGTGGTAGTAGTCGGCATGCTCCAGAAGCGCCTTGCGCGTACGCGGGCGCGGCAACTTCACGTCGACGATCTTGCCGATGGTGGCGCGGGGTCCGTTGGTCATCATCACCATCCGGTCGGCCAGAAGGATCGCCTCGTCGACGTCATGGGTGACGCAGACCGCCGTGGTCTTGGTACGATCCCACACATCCATGAGCACCTCCTGCAGCTCCCAGCGGGTCAGGCTATCGAGCATGCCGAAGGGCTCGTCGAGCAGGAGCAGCTTCGGCGAGAGAGCGAAGGCGCGGGCGATGCCGACTCGCTGGCGCATGCCGTTCGACATCTCGGAGGCCATCCGGTCCATCGCGTCGCCCAGGCCCACGCGCTCGAGGTAGTGCTCGACCACCTCCTGCCGCTCGCCTTGGCTGGCGCGGGGATAGACCCGGTCGACGCCGACCGCGACGTTCTCGCGCGCGGTGAGCCACGGGAACAGCGAGGGGCTCTGGAACACCACGGCGCGCTCGGGATCGGCGCCCTCGACATGGCGGCCGTCGAGCTTGATCGCGCCCTTGGAGATCGCGTTGAGACCGGCGGCCATGGTCAGCACGGTGGACTTGCCGCAGCCCGAATGGCCGATCAGCGAGATGAACTCGCCGCGGTTCATCCTGAGATCGAAGTCCTCGACCACGGTGAGCGGGCCCTTCGGTGTCGGATAGACTTTGTGGAGCTGACTGAAGTCGAGGAAGCGATCGTCGATCAGGCCTTCCTGCGCCTGCTTCTGCGCGTCGGGCAGGTCGCGGGTCCGGTCATGGACCGGACGGATGTCCGGCAGCCGGCACGTACCCTCGGCGCGGGCCTGGATGCCGACATCCATCAGGTAGCCGGTGACCTGCGCCCGCAGCGCCTTGAAGGCCGGATCCGTGTTCATCGCCGCGCGGTCGCGCGGCCGCGGCAGGCGCACCTTCACCGCCGCGCCCAGCGTGCCGTCGGGGTTCAGCGGCACGATCCGGTCGGCGAGCAAGATCGCCTCGTCCACATCGTTGGTGATCAGCACGCAGGTGGTGCGCTCGCGCTCCCAGATCTCGAGGATCTCGTCGGCGAGGTTGGCGCGGGTCAGCGCGTCGAGCGCCGAGAGCGGCTCGTCGAGGAGCAGCACCTCGGGCTCCATGGCAAGCGCGCGGGCGACCGAGACGCGCTGGCGCATGCCGCCCGACAGCTCCGCCGGGCGGCGGCCCGTGGCGTGGCCGAGGCCGACCATCTCGATGTAGCGCTGCGCCTTGGCGGCCTTCTCGGCCTTCGACAGCTTCGGGTGCACCGCCTCGACCGCGAGCATGACGTTGCCCGCGACCGTGAGCCACGGCATCAGCGAGTAGCTCTGGAACACCAGCCCGCGCTCGGGGCCGGGGCCGGCGACGGGCTGACCCTTGAAGGTCACGGCGCCCTGGTCGGGCATGACCAGCCCCGCCATCAGGTTGATCAGCGTCGACTTGCCGCTGCCCGAGAAGCCGAGGATCGCCACGAACTCGCCCTCGGCCACGTCGAGGTCGATGGCCCTGAGCACCTCCTTGCGCGACTTGCCTTCGCCGAAGCCCTTGGAGACGGTGTCGAACTTGAGAATGGGGGTCATGGCGGTCACCGGTTCGGGGCGTGGGTGAAGAGCGATTGCAGCGCGAGCATTACCCGGTCGAGCAGGAAGCCGATCAGGCCGATGGTCAGCACCGCGACGATGATCCGCGCCAGCGAGGACGACGAGCCGTTCTGGAACTCGTCCCAGACGAACTTGCCCAAGCCGGGGTTCTGCGCCAGCATCTCGGCGGCGATCAGCACCATCCAGCCCACGCCGAGCGACAGCCGCAGCCCGGTGAAGATCAGCGGCAGCGCCGAGGGCAGCACCAGCTTGGTGATCTTGGCGCGCGGGCTCATCTTCAGCACCTTGGAGACGTTGACGAGGTCGCGGTCGACCTGCGCCACGCCGAGCGCGGTGTTGATCAGGGTGGGCCAGAGCGAACAGAGCGTGACGGTGATCGCCGAGACGAGGAACGACTTGGCGAAGAGGCCCTCGCCGCCCGCCGAGAGCGCGGAGACCACCATGGTGACGATCGGCAGCCACGCCAGCGGCGAGACCGGCTTGAAGATCTGGATCAGCGGGTTGAGCGCGGCGTTGGCGGTGGCCGAGAGACCGGCAAGGATGCCGAGCGGGATCGCCACCGCGCTCGCCACCAGGAAGCCGAAGAAGACCGTCAGGATCGAGGTGCCGATCTGGTCGTAATAGGACGGCGCCCCGGTGAAGGCGATCTCCTTGACCTCGTCCGCCCTACCCTGCTCGACCAGGCGTTCGTTGCGCAGGGCCACCTGCTCCTCGAAGCGGGCCTTCTTCTCGGCGGTGCGCGCGGCGTCCTCGTGCAGGCCCACCGCCTCGTGCCAGACCTGACCCGGCCCGGGGATCGCGCCGAGCGAGGTCTGCACCTGCGGTGCCAGCATGGCCCAGAGCGCGAGGAAGCCCGCGATGGCCAGAAGCGGCACGCCCAAGAGCCGCCAGACCTCGCGCATCCGGGCCCGGGGGTCGTCGCCGGCGGCGGCGCGGATCAGCGGGGTCAGCCAGGCCAGGCCGAGAACCTGGAACCAGCGGTCGGCGGCACCGAGCCGCGCCAGCCAGCGGGCGCGCCGTGCCTCCTTGTGTTCGGCCTCGATGGCGGTTGGATCAATCGCGGTCATGGGGTGCTCCGGGGGTTGGATCAGCGGAGGAAATGGGATGCGGGGCCACGCGGCCCCGCCGGGCGCGTCAGCCCTGGATCTCGGAACCGACGACCCGCTGGTCGCCCTTCAGCCCGATCGGCAGGCTGTCGAGATAGGCGTTGGGCGCGCGGCCGTCGTAGGGAATGCCGTCGATGATGTCGGCGGCGGGCGTCGGCGCCTTGTAGCCGTCGCTGTCCCACGGGAAGTCGGCCTCGTCCGCCAGCCCCTCGTCGACCAGCATCCGGGCCGCCTCGAGGTAGATTTCGGGCTTGTAGACCGAGCGGGCGACCTCGTCGTACCAGCTGTTGGGCCGCGCCGCGGCGATCTGGCCCCAGCGACGCATCTGGGTGAGGTACCACACCGCGTCCGAGTAGAAGGGATAGGTGGCGTGGTGCCGGAAGAAGGTGTTGAAGTCCGGCACCTCGCGCACGTCGCCCTTCTCGTACTCGAAGGTGCCGGTCATCGAGGCGGCGATCACCCCCGCGTCGGCGCCGACATAGTCGGGGCGCGACAGGATCTCGACCGCCTGGGCGCGGTTGGCGTTGTCGTTCTCGTCGAGCCACATGGCCGCGCGGATCAGCGCCTTGGTGACGGCGAGCGTGGTGTTTGGGTTCTCCTCGACGAATTCGGCGGTGAGGCCGAACACCTTTTCGGGGTTGTTCTTCCACAGCTCGTAGTCGGTGATCACCGGCACGCCGATGCCCATGGCCACGGCCTGCTGGTTCCATGGCTCGCCCACGGCGTAGCCGTAGATCGTCCCGGCCTCGAGCGTCGCGGGCATCTGCGGCGGTGGCGTCACCGACAGGAGCGCCTCGGCGCCGATCTGGCCTGTGGTGTTCTGCTCGGAATAGTAGCCGGGCGCGATGCCGCCGGCGGCGAGCCAGTAGCGCAGCTCGTAATTGTGGGTCGAGACCGGGAAGACCATGCCCATGTTGAAGGACTTTCCTTCTGCCCGGTACTGCTCGATCACCGGCTTCAGCGCCGCGGCCGAGATCGGGTGCTGCGGCCGGCCCTCGGCGTCGGTCGGGATGTTGGGCTTCATCGCCTCCCAGACCTCGTTCGACACGGTGATGCCGTTGCCGTTGAGATCCATCGAGAAGGGCGTGACGATATGCGCCTCGGTGCCGTAGCCGATGGTCGCGGCGAGCGGCTGACCCGCCAGCATGTGCGCCCCGTCGAGCTGGCCGTCGATGACCCCGTCGAGCAGCACCTTCCAGTTGGCCTGCGCCTCGAGCGTGACGAACAGCCCCTCGTCGAAGAAGTAGCCCTGCTCGTAGGCCACCGCGAGCGGCGCCATGTCGGTGAGCTTGATGAAGCCGAAGGTCAGCTCGTCCTTCTCCAGTGGCAGCATCTCGGCCGCAGCCGGTGCGGCGAGGCAGGTGGTGGTGGCGAGGATCGCGGTCAGCCGTGTCATGCGCGTCGTTCCCGTCTCAGGGCCCGGGGGGAAGGTCCGGGCAAAAACCAAAAAAGCCGCCGACTCATCGCGCGACGGATGTCGCGAAACGGTCGAGCGGCTTTGCTCCAGATCGCCCAGTCGTTGGGAGAATTCGGTCGGCCAGACGTCGTTGCCTGCCCACGTGCCCAGCTGACCCGCCCTGTCGTCATGCCGCAAGGGCAATGCCGCGGCGCGGCGTGGCAATATCGGGGTCAGGCGCGGCTTTGTCGAAAATTTGGTCAGTCGGGATGCGAGGGGTCAAAAACCCGGCCGTCGAAGAACCGGTCGCGCCGCAGGACGAGCGTGCCATCCTCGGCCGCCACCAAATGGTCCGACTCGACCGCGCCCTCGATCTTCTCGGACGCGCCGGGCAGCACCGCGCCGATCCCCGAGAGCATCTGCCGGTGCAGGTCGCTGCGGAACACCGCCCGCGCCGCGGCGTCGGCCGCTTGCGGGTCGAGGCCGGCCCGCGCGGCCATGCGCCGGCCGATCCAGGCGGCTTGGCTGCGCCAGGGAAAGCCCGCCGCCCCGCCGTGGAACGCGACCAGCCCCTCGACATGCCGCCCCTCGCCGCGGCCCGAGATCGTCAGCCGCCCGGTCAGCGCCCGGTCGATAATCTCGGCCGGCACGTTCAGGTATTCCGGCCGGCTCAGAAGCTCGGCCGCCGTCGTCCGGCTGCCCGGCTGGCCCAGCCAGCGCCCAGCCCGCCACAGCGCCCGGACCAGCGCGCCGAAGCGCGCGGGCTCCGCCTCGGCCCGGCCGGCGCGCACCGCCAGCACCTTTTCCGGCGCCCCGGCCCAGATCGCCCGGCCGGGCAGAAGCAGCTCGCCCACGCCGGTCTCGACCGCGATCGAGCCCCAAGGCTCGCCGACGCAGAAGGCGTCGATCTCGCCCGCGCCGATCGCCTCGGCCATCAGCGGCGGCGGGACGGTGCGGATCTCCACCGTCCGGCCCGGCGCGACCGCGTCGAGCCAGTAGCGGATCAGCTCGAAATGCATCGAGAAGGGGAACGGCACCCCGACCCGGAGCGGCGCGTCGCGCCCCGCGAAGAGCGCCTCGCCCGCCACGCGCGCGTCGTCGAAGCCGAAGCCGTGGCCTGCGTCGCGTAGCTGCGCCGCCAGCTCGCGGCTGACCCCGATCACGTTGCCATTGACCGACAGCACCGAGAGCGCCTGCAGCGGCACGCCCGCGCCGCCCAAGCCAAGCGCGGTCGCGACCGGCACTGGCGACAGCACCTGCGCCGCGTCCACCGCCTCGAAGGCCAGCATGTCGCGCAGGCTCGACCACGAGGGCGCGCGGTGCAGCTCGATGGCGAGCCCCTCGGCCCGCGCGAAGCCCATTTCCCACGCCACGATCACCGGCGCGGCGTCGACCAGTGGCATGAAGCCGACCGAGAGCCGCGGCAGGGTCATGACAGCAGCCCCGCCGCGGTGACCAGCGCCTCGGCCACGTCGGCCATGCGCCGGTTCTGGTCCATCGCGGTGCGGCGCAGCAGCGCGTAGGCCTCGCCCTCGTCGATGCCGCGCGCCTTCATCAGGATGCCTTTCGCCCGGTCGATGGTCTTGCGCTCCTCGAGCGCCCGGCGCGTCGCGGCCAGCTCGCTGCGCATCTGCCGGAACATCTGGAACCGCGCCATCGCGGCATCGAGCACCGGCCTCAGCCGCTCGGGGCGCAGCCCGTCGACCACGTAGGCCGAGACCCCCGCCTCGACCGCCGCCTTGGCCAGTCCCTGCCGGCTGCGATCGACGAACATCGCCACGGGCCGGTCGAGCGGCCCGGAGGCGAGCGCCAGCTCCTCGAGCATGTCGCGCGACGGGTCAGCGACGTCGATCAGAACGATGTCCGGATCGGCCTCGGCGATGCAGCGCGCCAGCCGGCTCGGCTCGGCGATCACCCGGATGTCGTGGTCGCCGGTGCCGCGCAGGCTGTCGACGATCAGGTGCGCCCGCTCCCGATCGGCCTCGACCACCACGATGCTCAGCTTGTCGCCCATGCGCGATGCATCGTGCGCGGCGGCGGGCGCGGTCAAGCGAGGCGAACATCGAGGCGGGGGCGCAGGCTTTCAAAAGGGCATCTGCACAACCGATCGGCGTCCAAGGTCGAACATGCCGGGAAAACGGGCGCGGCGGAGAACCTCGCGCCGGCAGAGCTCGGCAATGCTGCCCTCGCCGCGCAGCCCATCCAGGACGATGCGGATTTTTTTCTCGGCCGAATGATGCTTCCGGATGCGCCGACGGATGTCCTTCACCAGCGACTCAGCCGTCGGTTTGTCTGCTCCGGGTTTCTGACTCATCTCCGCTCCTTGGTGGTTACGATGAGCCAAAAACCCTCCGTTAAAAAATCAATTCAGATGCCCCCAGAGGCGCTGACGAGGGACAATCGAGGGCTACCAAGCCGGCCGAATCGACGGAAGATCGGGCTTGGCGTCATGGCCTTCGTGCAGCTGCGCTGCTCCGAGCACGATGCCGCGGCCACGGCCGAGTTCCAGCGCATCATCGAGACTTCGCCTAACTTTCTGGCGTGCCATAACACAACCGGGGCCGGCGACCTCCTGCTCATCGCTGTCGCGAGGGACCTCGACAACTACAGTGCCTTTGTAAAGACCACCCTGCGAAGGCTGCCCGGGGTGACCAGCATCCGGTCGAACCTATCGCTGCGGGAGATGAAATCCTCTAGCCAGCTACCGGTCATACGCGGGGAAATCTGAAATTCATCCGCTGCGACAGTGCGGGAAGCGGACGTGCGCTTCATGTGTCGCTAATGTCGGCTGTCCGCCCTTTCTTACGAAGGGCTGCACATTCTCGGCAACGGTTGCTTGGTAAGATGAAGCGCCGTCATGGCCGGGTTCTTGAGCGCGGAAGCGTGCCCGATCGAAACCTGCCGTCTATGCCTTCACCTCGTCCCGCCAGCCATGCTCGGGAGCAAATCCCAGTAGCTCGCGCGCCTTGTCGATGGCGTAGAAGGTCTCGGTCTCGCCCATCTCCCGCTTCACCGGCACATCCGGATAGAAGGGCGTTGTTGCAGAACCCCCGGCCTTACGGTTCACACAGCGAAACAGCCGCTTAGGTGGGAGGCATGACGAAGCCTCTACCTGCCCGCTATCGCACGACGAACTGGTCCACCTACAACGCCGCGCTGCGCAAGCGCGGCTCTCTGCTGATCTGGCTGGATCGGGAGATGGCTTGGCTCGCACCGCATGAGGGACGGCCGGGGCGTCCCCCGGTCTTTTCCGAGGGCGCGATACAATTCTGTCTCTCGATCAAAGTGCTGTTCAAGCTGCCGCTGAGGCAGACGGCCGGGATTGTAGCCAGCTTGCTGCGTATGGCAGGGCTGGACTGGCCGGTGCCGGACTACTCGACGCTGTGCCGCAGGCAGAAGAGCTTGGCCGTCCAGATCCCGTATCGCCGGGCCGACGGGCCGACGGACCGACGGACCGACGGACCGCTGAACCTGCTCGTGGACAGCACGGGGAACAAGTTCCTGGGCGATGGCGAATGGCAGGCCCGCAAGCATGGAGCGCAGGGCCGTCGCCAGTGGCGGAAGATCCATCTGGCCATGGATACGGCCACGTCCGACTTCCGCGCCGTGGAGTTCACCCCCAGCCGCGATGGCGACAGTCCGGTCCTGCCGGACCTGCTTGATCAGATCCCCGACGACGAGCCGATCGGCACCGTGACCGCCGATGGTGCCTACGATACGCGTCGCTGTCACACCGCGATCATCGAACGCCAAGCCACGGCGATCATCCCGATCCGCAAGAATGGGCGACCATGGAAAGAGACGGACCGGCTGCTGCGGCCCGCAACGACATCCTCCGGGCCACACGGCACTTTGGTCGAGCGTTCTGAAAACGATGGACCGGCTACCATCTCCGCAGTCGCGTCGAAGCCAAGATGCGATGCCTGAAGGCGTTCGGGGAGCGCATCGCTGCAAGAGACCCCGACCCGCCAAACCGCCGAAGTCCACATCCGCATCGCCCTCATGATCCGCTTCTCAGCCCTCGGCACCGCCGAGATCGTTCGCGTGGCATGACATCATTGGGGAAAGGGGCACCTGTGCCTCAAGCCTGAGTTCTGCAACAACGCCCGTTCACATGCGCAAGGTCGTGCTTCGCATGCGCGATCTGCGTCCCGTAAGCCTTGATCTGCCCGAGAATCTCGGCGCGTTTCTGCGTCAGTGTCTGGATGAATCAGAGGCTCGGCCATGCCGCCATTGCAGCGAACTTCGCCGGCTCGGTCCATCCGGCAAACTGGTGCATCTGCTACCTAAGATCGAATGCATCGATCAGAACTGGTTCTTGTCCGTCGAGGATGCCCGGTTAAAATGCGAAGCATACCGCCACGAGTATAATCACGAACGACCGCACAGCTCGATCGGCAACAAGATCCCGATCGAGTTCATGAAAGCCATCAGCACCACCTGCCCGTTGATGGCTTAGAAGACGGGAAAGCCCTCAGGGCAGCGGTCCAGCGTTCGGGGCAAGTCCAGCGCGGGTGAGCGGCGCGTTGCTGCGGTCGACGAACATCGCCACCGGGCGTTCGAGCGGGCCGGAGGCGAGCGCCAGCTCCTCGAGCGTGTCGCGCGACGGATCGGCGATGTCGATGAGTACGAGGTCGGGGTCGGCCGCGGCGATCCCGGCGGCCAGCCCCGCATCCCCCGCGAGCACCTGCACCCGGTGCGACCCGGTCTCCTGCAGCGCCTCGATGATGAGCCGGGCCCGCTCGGGGTCGGGCTCGATGAGGACGATGCGCAGGCTGTCAGCCATGGGCCTGCCCCGCCGCCATGCGCGCCCTCAGACCGAGACCTCCGACAAGAGCCGGTCGCGCGTCACCGCATCGCGCGCCCCCGCCAGCGTCACCCGCCCGCGCCGCATCACCACGAAACTGTCGGCGAGGTCATGGGCAAAGTCGAAATACTGCTCGACCAGCACGATCGCCATGTCGCCCCGGTCGCGCAGCTTGGCGATGACCCGGCCGATCTGGGCGATGATGTTGGGCTGGATGCCCTCGGTCGGCTCGTCGAGCAAGAGCAGGCGCGGGCGCAGGATCAGCGCGCGGGCGATGGAGAGCTGCTGCTGCTGCCCGCCCGAAAGATCGCCGCCGCGCCGGTGGCGCATCTCGTGCAGCACGGGAAAGAGCTCGAAGATGTCGTCGGACACCCGGCGTCTGGCGCGCGGCAACCCGGCAAAGGCGGTCTCGAGGTTCTCGCGCACGGTCAGGAGCGGAAACACCTCGCGCCCCTGCGGCACATAGCCCACCCCCGCCCGCGCCATGCCATGCGCCGACAGCCCGCCGATGTCGTCGCCATCGAGCATGATGCGCCCCCGGCTCGCCGGGTGCCGCCCCGAAAGCGCCTTGAGAAGGCTGGTCTTGCCGACGCCATTGGTGCCCATCACGCAGGTCACCTCGCCCGCCCGCGCGCTCATCGAGACGGTGTCGAGGATCTGGCTATGGCCATAGTGAAGGTCGAGATCGGTCACGTCGAGCATGTCTATCGTCCCAGGTAGACGTCGATGACGTCGGGGTTGGAGGTCACGTGATCGAGGCTGCCCTCGGCCAGAACCGACCCTTCGTGCAGCACCGTCACGCGGCAGTTCAGCCGCCGCACGAATTCCATGTCGTGCTCGACCACCACCACCGCGCGGGTCTTGGCCGCCTCGACGAGGATGTCGGTGGTCTTCTCGCGCTCGGCCAGCGTCATCCCGGCGGCGGGCTCATCGACCAGCAGAAGTCGCGGCTCCTGCGCCAGCAGCATCCCGATCTCGAGCCATTGCTTCTGGCCGTGGCTCAGCTCGCCCGCCTTGCGCGACAGCTGCGCGGTCAGGCCGATCTTGCCCGCCAGCGCCGCGACCCGTTCGAAATCGCCCGAACCGGGGCGGTAGAACAGCGCGGCAAAGGGGCCGCGCCGGTTCTTCAGGGACACGATCAGGTTCGACTGCACCGTCTGGTCCTCGAACACCGTGGGCTTCTGGAACTTGCGCCCCACGCCCTCGCGGGCGATGCGCGCCTCCGACAGCCCCAAGAGCGACAGCCCCTTTTCGCCCCAGCTGATCCGCCCCTTGTCGGGCCGGGTCTTGCCGGTGACGATGTCCATGAAGGTGGTCTTGCCCGCGCCGTTGGGCCCGATCACCGCCCGAAGCTCGGCCTTTCCGATGCGGAACGACAGGTTGTTGATGGCCCGGAATCCGTCAAAGCTCACCGAGACGCCGGACACTTCCAAAAGCGTGTTCATGCCTCTGCCTCCTCTTCGCGGAACGATCCCCGGTCGGGGCCGAGATCGGCGCCGTGGCGCGCGGGCCTGCGGCGCTGGCTCCACAGATCGACGAGCCCGCCCAGGCCCCGCGGCGCGAACAGCGTCACCGCGACGAAGCTCAGCCCGAGGATCACCAGCCACCAGTCGACCCAGACGATGCGCACGGGCCCGAGCCCGAGGTCGGGCAGCTGGCCGGAGGTGAAGAACGACGACACGAGGCTCACCACCATGGCGCCGATCATCGCGCCGTAAAGCCGCCCCCGCCCGCCGATTGCCACCCAGACCGCGAGGTATATGGACGCGATGGGCATCATCTCGGCCGGGTTCACAATGCCCGCTTGCGGGTAATAGAGCGCGCCCGCCACGCCGGTGATCGCCGCCGAAAGCGTGAAGACGGCGAGCTTGAAGCCCTCGACCGGGTAGCCGAGAAAGCGCACCCTTTGCTCGTTGTCACGGATGCCGCGCAGGATGGCGCCGAACTTGCCCGACACCACCCAGGCGCACAGCACATAGCCCAGCCCCAGCATCAGCGCCGAGCTCCACAAGAACCACAGCGAGACGGTCGATTGCGGCACGCCGCCCATCCCGGGCAGGTTCTGCAGCCCCGACAGCCCGTTGTTGCCCCGAAGCCCCGCGTCGTTCTGAAAGAGATAGAGCGCCAGCGCCAGCGTCATCGCCTGCGTCAGGATCGACAGATACACCCCCGTCACCCGGCTGCGGAACGCCAGCCAGCCGAAGACCAGCGCCAGGAGCGAGGGCACCAGCACCACGAGGGCGAGCTGCGCGGGCAGGCTGCCGGAAAAGGCCCAGATCGCCGGAAACTCGGTCGAGCCGACCACGCCGAAGATCTGCCCGCCCACCGCGTCACGGATCTCGGCGGGCGTCGGCGGGATCGCCTGGCCCGCGAGGCTCTCGGCCACGATGGCCTCGGTCCGCGCGGTCATCAGCCACATGCCGATCATGTAGCCACCAAGCGCGAAGAAGGCGATGTTGCCGAGGCTGAGGATGCCCGCATAGCCCCAGACCAGATCCATGGCGAGCGCGGCGAGCGCGAGGCAGAGCGTCATGCCCAGCGTCTTGACGAAGCTGGTCGAGACCCCGCCCGAGGCCGCCATCACCGTGACGATGACCGTGGCAAGGGCCAGAAGGCCCAGCACGAGGGGCACCGAAGGGTTGCGTGCGAGAAACGAGCCGGTCATGCGGCCTCCGATCTTTGAAGGGCGGTCACGGGATCAATCCCCCGCCGCGCGGCCCCGGAGCGCGATGATGCCGCGCGGCCGGAACTGGATGAAGATGATGACGGCGACGATCATCCATGTCTGCGCCGCCAGCGTGTTCGAGGGGTTGAGCACCTCGATGCCCTTTTGCAGCCCGCCGATCATCGCGGCGCCCGCCAGCGTGCCCCAGATGTTGCCGACGCCGCCCACGACCACGGTCATGAAGCTCTGCACGATGTAATCGGCGCCCATCTCGGAGGTGACCTTGGCATAAAGCCCGATGGCGACACCGGCGATGCCCGCGATGCCCGAGCCCAGGCCGAAGGTCAGCATGTTGACCCGGTTGGGATCGATGCCGACCGAGGCCGCCATGCCGGGGTTCTGCGTCACCGCGCGGGTCTCGAGCCCGAGCCGCGTGCGCTTCATCAGAAAGAGGAAGAAGCCGAGGAACATCAGCGCCAGCACGAAGATCGCGATGCGGATATGGCTGATGCCGACCACGTCGTTGACGATCCAGGCGCCGCCCAGCCAGTCGGGCGCGGTGAGCGGGCGGGCCTGCGTGCCGAAGATGATCTTGGCGAGCTGCTGCAGCGCGATCGAGATGCCGAAGGTGGCGAGAAGCGTCTCCAGCGGCCGGTGGTAGAGATGCCGGATCACCAGCCGCTCCATCGCGACGCCCGCGACAAAGGTGACGATGAAGGCCGCTGGCAGCGCCGCGATGAGCGACAGCGTCCGGTCGGGCACGATCTGCTGCACCAGATAGGCGGTATAGGCCCCCATCATGATGAACTCGCCATGCGCCATGTTGATCACGCCCATCACGCCGAAGGTGACGGCGAGGCCGATCGCGGCGAGAAAGTAGATCGAGGCCAGCGACAGCGCGTCGAGCCCGATGTCGACACCCTGCAGCGCGCCGACACGAATGCCGATCGAGGTGATCGCGGCGCGGGCGGCGTCGGTGACGGCGGCCGAAGGCTCGGCATAGACGTCGAAGAAATCATGCGCCCCGAGCATCGCCGCCACGTCGCTCTCCTCGACGCGCGGCGGTACGAGGCCCTCGCGCGCCAGCGCGTCATAGGCCCGCGCGCGCGCCGCCGGATCGCCGAGCGTCTCCAGCGCCACACCGCCGACCCGGCCGCCCTCGCGGTGGGCCTCTAGCGCCGCGCGGATATCGGCCGCGCTAGGGCGGGCGGGTGCCAGCCCCGCGTCGACCAGCCGCGCATAGGCGGCGGTGATCGAAAGCTCTTCGCCGCCAGGCTGCAGCGCGCGGGCGAGGTTGCCCTCGGGCGTGGCGCCCGCGGGCACCACGGCGAGGCGCGTCGTCAAGAGCGGGTTGAGCGCGGCGCGCGTCTCGACGGCGGTATCGGTCGACAGCGCCTCGATCGCGGCGACACGCCCGGCCTCATCCGTGCCGAAGCGCATGGTGAGGAGCCGCTCGAGCCGGATCTTGCGGGCGTGCAGGTCGGCGTCGGTCTCGGTCTCGATCGCGGCGCGCAGCGGGGCCAGCAGCTCGGGCTCGGGATCGCGCGAGATCGACACCAGCGCCTCGCGGCGCCGCGCCGGGTCGGGATCGCTGAGCTGGAACTGCACCAGCGCCGTGCCGATGAGCGCGCGGATGCCGCTGTTGGGCTTGATCTGTGCCATGGCGTCGGTCTCTGCCGGGCCGATCCTCTCGCCGGTGTCGACATCGACAAGGATTTCGGCCCCGCCCTCCTCGATCACCCGCCAGAAGCGCCCCTCGCCGTCGCGCCAGAGCGCCTTGTCCTGCCAGGCCTGAAGCACCGGCTGCACCCGTGGCAGGCCGCTGGCGACGATGGCCTCGATCGCGGGCTGAATGGTGCGGCGCGAGCTTTGCTCGATCAGATCGCCCTGCTCTTGCAGAAGATCCTGCACCGGCCCTGCCTGCGCGGCGACGGCCCCGAGCGTCAGCCACAGCGCCGCCAGCGCCGTCTTGAATATCCGTGTCATCCGATAGCCCCCCTGGGTGGCCGGGGCGCGCCGCGCCCCGGCCTATCCGTGGTCAGTAGTTCGACTTGGTCTGCACGCAGGTCTCGGTCTGCGTGTTGTACATGCCGCAATCGAGCGCCTGCCAATCCGAGGTCAAAAGCGCGCTCTCGGGCAGAAAGTCGGTCCAGGCGTCGCCCGGCACCGGGTCGGTCTGGGTCAGGATGTCGAACTGGCCATCCTCGGTGATCTCGCCGATCAGCACCGGCTTGGTCAGGTGATGGTTGGGCAGCATCTCGGCGGTGGAGCCGGTCAGGTTGGCAAAGGTCTGGCCGTACATCGCGTCGCGCACCGCGTCGACCTCGGTGCTGCCGGCCTCCTCGACCGCCTGCGCCCACATGTTGAAGCCGATGTAATGCGCCTCCATCGGATCGTTGGTGACCCGGCTTTCGCCCATCTTCTCCTTCCACTTGGCGACGAAGGCCTCGTTGGCCTCGCTCTCGGCCGACTGGAAGTAGTTCCATGCCGCGAGGTGGCCGACGAGGTTCGAGGTGTCGAGACCCGAGAGCTCCTCCTCGCCCACAGAGAAGGCGATGACGGGGATGTCCTCGGCCGAGACGCCCTGCGCCGCCAGCTCCTTGTAGAAACCGATATTGGCGTCGCCGTTGATGGTCGAGATCACGCCGACCTTCTTGCCGTCGGCGCCGAGCGCGATCACGTCGGAGACGATCTTGGACCAGTCGGAATGGCCGAAGGGGGTGTAGTTGACGAAGATATCGGCATCCGCCACGCTCTGATCCTTGAGATAGGCCTCGAGGATGTTGTTGGTGGTGCGCGGATAGACGTAGTCGGTGCCCAGCAGCGCGAACTTCTCGACGCCCATCTCCTCGATCATGTAATCGGTCGCGGGGATCGCCTGCTGGTTCGGCGCAGCGCCGGTGTAAAAGACGTTCTTCGAGCTTTCCTCGCCCTCGTACTGGACCGGATAGAACAGCAGCCCGTTGAGTTCCTCGACCACCGGCAGCACCGACTTGCGGCTCACGCTCGTCCAGTTGCCGAAGATCACGTCGACCTCGTGCACCGACAGAAGCTCGCGCGCCTTCTCGGCAAAGAGCGGCCAGTCGGAGGCCGGGTCGACGACGACCGCCTCGAGGTCGCAACCCAGAAGGCCGCCCTTGGCGTTCTGGTCCTCGACCAGCATCAGCACGGTGTCCTTCAGCGTCGTCTCGGAGATCGCCATCGTGCCCGAGAGCGAGTGAAGCACGCCAACCTTGATCGGGCAGGACGCGTCCTGCGCCGCGGCGGGGAGGGCGGCCAGCCCGAATGCTGCGGCCATGGCGAGGGTGGAAATCTGCGTGGTCATGTCACTGTCTCCCGCGGGACGCGGGGTCGGCATTGCCCGGCCGGGCCGCCGACACTAGATTTCGTCCCGCAACATCGTTGCACCCGGGGGCGGACGTCGAGAGCTGCAATTCCTGCGGCCGTCCCCACTTCCCGCCCTGACCGGCCCTGATCGGCCCGGCGGCGGATGCGCCCAATCTCTGTCCGGCGGCGCGGTGGTGGCAAATCCCCGGGGCGGCAATTCGGCCCCCGCCCGCAAACATGCCCGCATTTTATGCATATGCCTGCGACCTTGCCGCAATCGGCGGCAGCCGCTCTGCCGCGGCGCGGCGAAACGGCGCAAGCTCTGGCAGTCCCGCTTCGGGAGGGCGCAACAAGGTGGCACGACACGAACCGGGAGAGCCGCCATCCTGCACCAATTACCATATGTCGCCCCGCCCCGCGCACGCGGCGCGCTGCGCATCGCGGCGCGGGCCAAAGGCGGCACCAGCCGCCTGTCGCTGCTGCGCCAGGAGGGCGCGCTCCGGGCGCTGTTTCCCCGCCGCGCGGGCGTGGTCGAGGCGGTGACGCTCAACACCTCCGGCGGCGCCACCGGCGGTGACAGCCTTGCCATCGAGGCCGAAGCGGGGCCGGGCGCGCATCTGCGGCTCACCACGCAGGCCGCCGAACGCGCCTATCTCAGCTCCGGCGGCCCGGCGGCCGAAATCCGCAATAGGCTCACCGTCGCGCCCGGCGCGCGGCTCGACTGGCTGCCGCAGGAGACGATCCTCTACGAGGGCTGCGATCTCGACCGCCGTCTGACGCTCGACCTCGCCCCCGGCGCCCGCGCGCTGATCGTCGAGCCGGTGATTTTCGGCCGCGCCGCCATGGGCGAGCGGCTGCGCGACGCGCGCTTCCGCGACCGGATTGAAATCCGCCGCGACGGCATGCCGCTCTATCTCGACGCGCAGCGCTTCTCGGGCGACGTCACCGCGCATCTCGCCCGCCCGGCGGTGGCCTCCGGCGCGGGCGCGATGGCCGGGCTGATCTTCGCCGCGCCCGAGGCCGAGGCGCATCTCACCCCGATCCGCGCCGCCCTGCCTGCCACCGCCGGCGCCAGCCTGCGTGCCCCCGATCTTCTGGTGCTGCGGCTTCTGGCCGAGGACGGCTTCGCGCTGCGCGCGGCACTGCTGCCGGTGCTCGACCGGCTGACCGACGGCACCCTGCCCGCCTCATGGAGACTTTGAGATGAACCTCACCCCCCGCGAAAAGGACAAGCTGCTGGTCGCCATGGCCGCCGAGGTGGCGCGCCGCAGGCTGTCGCGCGGCGTCCGGCTCAACCACCCCGAGGCGATCGCACTGATCACCGACGCCGTGGTCGAGGGCGCGCGCGATGGCCGCTCCGTCGCCGACATGATGCAGGCGGGGGCCGAGGTGGTGACCCGCGCGCAATGCATGGAGGGCGTGCCGGAGATGATCGAGGAGGTGCAGGTCGAGGCGACCTTCCCCGATGGCACCAAGCTCGTCACCGTGCATGACCCGATCCGCTGATATGCCGAAAGGACCGATGATGACCCGCATCCTCTTCGCCACCCCGCTCATCCTGCCCGCCCCCGCGATCGCCCATGCGGGCGGCACCCATGTTCCGACCGGCTGGGCCGCCCTGCTGGCGGGCGCGGCGCTGCTGATGGCGGCGCTGATCCGGGGGAGGCGCGCATGATCCCGGGCGAGCTGATGCCCCGCTCGGGCGAGATCGAACTGAACGCGGGCCGCGAGGCCATCACGCTGATGGTCGCCAATACCGGCGACCGGCCCGTGCAGGTCGGCAGCCATTTCCACTTCGCCGAGACCAATCCCGGCCTCGAATTTGACCGCGCCGCCGCGCGCGGGCGGCGGCTCGACATCGCCTCTGGGACCGCCATGCGCTTCGAGCCGGGCCAGCGCCGCGAGGTGCGGCTGATCGAGATCGGCGGCGACCGGAAGGTCTATGGCTTCCAGGGCGACGTGATGGGAGACCTCTGATGGCCACACGCATTCCCCGGGGCGACTACGCCTCCATGTACGGCCCCACCACGGGCGACAGGCTCCGCCTCGCCGATACCGACCTCGTGATCGAGGTCGAGCGCGATCTCACCACCTATGGCGAGGAGGTGAAGTTCGGCGGCGGCAAGACCATCCGCGACGGCATGGGCCAGAGCCAGCGCACGCGCGCCGAGGGCGCGGTGGACACGCTGATCACCAACGCGCTGATCCTCGACCACACCGGCATCTACAAGGCCGATGTCGGACTGAGGGACGGCCGCATCCATGCCATCGGCAAGGCGGGCAACCCCGATACCCAGCCCGGTGTCGACATCATCGCCGGCCCCGGCACCGAGGTGATCGCGGGCGAGGGCCGCATCCTCACCGCCGGCGGCTTCGACAGCCACATCCACTACATCTGCCCGCAGCAGATCGAGGAGGCGCTCGCCTCCGGCGTCACCACCATGCTCGGCGGCGGCACTGGCCCCGCGCATGGCACGCTCGCCACCACCTGCACGCCGGGGCCGTGGCACATGGCGCGGATGCTGCAATCGGCCGATGCCTTCCCGATGAACCTCGCCTTCGCGGGCAAAGGCAACGCCTCGCTCCCCGAGGCGCTGCACGAGCAGATCCTCGCGGGGGCCTGCGCGCTCAAGCTGCACGAGGATTGGGGCACCACCCCCGCCGCCATCGATTGCTGCCTACGGGTGGCCGACGAGACCGGCGTGCAGGTGATGATCCACACCGACACGCTCAACGAGGCGGGCTTCGTCGAGAACACCGTGCGCGCCATCGCCGGGCGCACCATCCATGCCTTCCACACCGAGGGCGCGGGCGGCGGCCACGCCCCCGACATCATCAAGATCTGTGGCGAGCTCAACGTCCTCCCCGCCTCGACCAACCCGACCCGGCCCTTCACCGTCAACACGGTCGAGGAGCATCTCGACATGTTGATGGTCTGCCACCACCTCGACAAGCGCGTGCCAGAGGACATCGCCTTCGCCGAAAGCCGGATCCGGCGCGAGACCATCGCCGCCGAGGACGTGCTCCACGACATGGGCGCCTTCTCGATCATCGCGTCGGACAGCCAGGCCATGGGCCGGGTCGGCGAGGTGCTGATCCGCACATGGCAGACCGCCGACAAGATGAAGCGCCAGCGCGGGCGACTGCCGGAGGAGACCGGCGAGAACGACAACCACCGCGCCCGCCGCTACATCGCCAAATACACGATCAACCCCGCCCTCGCCCATGGCCTCGCCCACGAGATCGGCTCGATCGAGCCGGGCAAGCGCGCCGACCTCGTGCTCTGGCACCCCGCCTTCTTCGGCGTGAAGCCCGAGATGGTGCTCTTGGGCGGGCAGATCGTCATGGCGCAGATGGGCGACCCCAACGCCTCGATCCCGACACCGCAGCCGGTCCATCTGCGCCAGATGTTCGGCGCCTATGGCCGCGCGGTCGAGCATGCGGGCGTCACCTTCGTCTCGAAGGCGGCGCAGGAGGGCGGGCTGCGAGACCGGCTCGGTCTCGCCAAGCAGACGATCGCTGTGGACGACACCCGCCATGTCACCAAGCGCGACCTGAAGCTCAACGACGCGCTGCCCGCCATCGAGGTCCACCCCGAGACCTACGAGGTGCGCGCCGACGGGGTGCTACTGACCTGCGCGCCCGCCGAGGTGCTGCCGATGGCGCAGCGCTACTTCCTGTTCTGAGGTGATCCGATGACCGACCTTCCCGCCGCCCGGATTCTGCACCGCAAGGGCCAATGGTCCGGCCCGCATGAGAGCTGCGCGCTCGATTACGAGGGCCGATTCCTGCGCCGCAAGCGTCTTGAGATGGCCTCGGGCCGCCCCTTCCTCGTCGACCTCGCGCAGACCACCTCGCTCGAAGCGGGCGACGCGCTGGAGCTGTCCGACGGCCGCCGCGTGCGCATCGACGCCGCGCCCGAACCGCTCACCGAAGCGCGCGGCGATCTCGTGCGTCTGGCCTGGCATGTCGGCAACCGGCACACGCCCTGCGAGATCCGCCCCGATTGCCTCGTGATCCGCCGCGATCACGTCATCGCCCACATGCTGGCGCATCTGGGCGCCGATCTGCGCGACACCACCGGGCCCTTCACCCCCGAGGGCGGCGCCTACGGGCATGGCCGCACCCATGCGCATGAGCATGTGGCGACCGCCCATGCTCACTGATCTTCAGGCGCTGACCCTCGCGCGCTGGCTCTCGCCCGGCTACCCGGTCGGCGCCTTCGCCTATTCGCACGGGCTCGAGCGCGCCATCGCGGATGGTTGGGTGCGGGATCGCGACAGCCTCGAGGACTGGCTGCGCGACACGCTGGAGCATGGCACAGGCTTCAACGACGCGCTGCTCTTCGCCGCCGCCCATGCCGCGCCGGATCAGGCCCATGCCATCGATGCCACCGCCCGCGCGATCACCGCGAGCCATGAGCGGCTGATCGAGACCGCGCGGCAGGGCGCGGCATTCGCGCGCACTGAGTCGCAGGTCTCAGACGCCTCGGGCGCCCACCTCGCCTACCCCGTCGCGCTCGGCGTGGCGGCGGCGCGACACGGCCTGCCGCTGCGCCCGGCCCTTGCAATGTATCTCCAGGCCTTCGCCGCCAATCTCGTCTCGGCGGCGCAGCGTCTGATGCCGCTGGGCCAGACCGAGGGGCAGCGACTGCAAGCCGCCCTTGCGCCGCTCTGCGCCGGGATTGCCGAGACGGCCGCCCGAAGCTCACTCGATGATCTCTCCTCTACTACCTTTCTCGGCGACATCGCCGCGATGCGCCACGAGACCCAGCAACCCAGGATCTTCGCGACATGACCTCCATGAACGGCCCCCTGCGCATCGGCATCGGCGGCCCCGTCGGCGCCGGCAAGACGACCCTGACCGCCGCGCTCGCCCGCGCGCTGGCGCCCGCGCATTCCATTGGCGTCATCACCAATGACATCTACACCCAAGAAGATGCCGAAGCGTTGATGCGGATGCAGATTCTCCCCGGCGACCGGGTGATCGGCGTCGAAACCGGCGGCTGCCCGCATACCGCGATCCGCGAGGATGCGAGCCTCAACCTCGCCGCCGTGGCCGAGCTGGAACGGCGGCATCCGGGGCTGGAGGCGGTGCTGATCGAGTCGGGCGGCGACAACCTCTCGGCCACCTTCTCGCCGGAGCTGGCCGACGTGACGGTCTACGTGATCGACGTCGCCGCCGGAGAAGAGATCCCGCGCAAGGGAGGTCCCGCGATCACCCGCTCGGACCTGCTGGTGATCAACAAGACCGACCTCGCGCCGCATGTCGGCGCCTCGCTTGAGGTGATGGAACGGGACGCGGCCCGGATGCGCGGGCCGCGTCCCTTCGAATTCTGTTCCCTGCGCCATGGCAAGGGCGTGGAGGAAGTGCTCGATCACCTGCGCCGGATCGGCGGGCTGGCGCAGCCGCACCCAGCCTGAACCTCGGGGAAGGGGGTGACGGCGCCGCACGGGCGGCACCGCGCAGGTTTCAAGCGCGCGGAACCGCGCGACGCGCCGCGTCGCGCGCCATCTGCACGATCCCCTCCCGGTCGCAGCCGAGATCGGCGAGATCGCGGTCAGAGAGCCGCGACAGTTCGGCCACGGTTCGGCGATAGATACACCGCCGCTCGGTCGAGGCGGCAAGATCGCCGCGCAGCGCCGCAAAGCGGCCGTAGAGGGTCGGGAAGTTGTGGTCTTCGAAAGTCCGGGGCATGTCGGCCTCCATGGTTTCGCCGCGATGCGGCATCGCTTGCAAGCCGATGGTGGAGCCAGATCGGCGACCCGACCAGCCCCACCGCCGCGACCCTGTCATGACCGTCCTGCAAGGCTCTGCGTGGGCTTTCGCCGCTCTCCGTTCTTCCTTTGCATCGCGTTTGGGCAGTCGCGTCGAACCTGCCCCTCTGGTGAGCGCTCCGACCCTCCCAGGCCCGCATGACGCGAAATCCCGAGTGGACCGCGGAACCCGGCCTCACTCAGCCGCACGCGGCTGCTGGGCTGCGGCGACCAGCGCCGCGAGCTCGGGACGGCAGCCGCCGCAGCTCGTGCCCACCCCGAGCGGGGCACCGATCGCCTCGACGCTCATCGCCCAGCTGCTCTTGATCGCGGTGAGGATGGCGTTCACGCCTACTCCGAGGCAGGCGCAGAGCGTCGGCTGACCTGCTCCCTTGCGAGTCCTCGTTTATAGGTTAGCTCTGTTCAGGGTTTGGTCGTCTTCAGCCCGTTGGTGATACTCGCGAGGCGTCAGCCCGTCGAGGCTCGTATGGGGGCGGTGGTGGTTGTAGTCGTCCCGCCAGGCCTCGATCAGTTGGCGGGCATGGCGTAGGTTCGAGAACAGGTGCTCGTTTAGGCATTCGGTCTTAGGTAGCAGATGCACCAAACCCCGCCTTTGGAGACCGGGCGGGAACAGGATGGGAACATGTTTCGCGTAGCGAGGCGACCATGTCCCAGCATTTCCTGCTTTCCGCTGCCGCCCGAACCCTGTCGCTCAAGACGATCTACGAAGAAGGAGAAGACGCCGCGTATCGGCGGTTCTGTCGGCTGCGATGGCCCGAGACGGGGGGCGCTCGGGGGCCTTGTTGCACAAAGCCCGTATAGGATTCATTTCATGAATCCAGAGTGGTAGGTTGTGGGCATGAGCAAGCCCACCCCCGCGACCTACAAGACGACGAACTGGCCGTCCTATAATGAGGCGCTCAAGCGCCGAGGCTCGCTGACGATCTGGTTCGACCCCGAGATGAAGTGGGACGCTGCGCCCACCGGTAAGCGCGGTCGCCAGCCGACCTACAGCGATGCCGCCGTCCAGAGCTGTCTCACTATGAAGGTGCTGTTCGGCATGGCGTTGCGCCAGACCACGGGTTTCGTGGAGAGCCTGTTGAAGCTGGTCGGCTTAGACTGGACGGTGCCAGATTTCAGCACCCTGTCGCGTCGCCAGAAGACCCTCGCTGTAAACATTGCCTATCGCGGCTTCAGAGGCCCGCTGCACCTGCTGGTCGACAGCACCGGGATCAAGGTTGAGGGCGAAGGCAAGTGGCACGCGCGCAAGCATGGTGGCATCAAACGGCGCGTCTGGCGCAAGATCCACCTCGGGATCGACGAGCAGACGCTGGAGGTCCGGGCGGTCGAGGTCGCCGGGAACCACATCGGCGATGCGCCGGTGCTGCCTGATCTGCTCAGCCAGATCCCACCTGAGCAGGAGATCGGCAGCGTGACCGCAGACGGGGCCTATGACACGCGCAAATGCCACGATGCCATCGCGGATAGAGGCGCCTACGCCGTCATCCCGCCCCGCAAGAACGCCAAACCCTGAAAGCCGACCACGGCCGGTGCGGTGGCACGTAACGAAGCCCTGCGCGCGTCGAAATATCTGGGGCGAGCGATCTGGCGAAACTGGAGTGGATACCACCGCCGAAGCCGCGCCGAGATAAAAATGAACTGCATGAAGCTGCTGGGGCAGCGCCTCATGGCGCGGGACTTCGATCGCCAGGTCGCCGAGGTCCAGATCCGCATTGCCATCATGAATGGATATACCGCTCTCGGCATACCCGTCAGAAAGGCCGTGGGCTAAGTGTATCCGGGGAAAGGGGAAGTCCGGTCAGCAAGAAATTTGTGCAACAAGGCTTAGCGAATGCCGTATCAGTGATGCGTCCGATGTCATGGCAAAACTCCTTGGAAAATTACGATAACGTGAGCCAGCCCCGGGAACGCCCGTTCTCAAGCCTCCGTTGAAACTTGGAGTCGATGCTTTGCTCAAGGACTTGTCATGTCGATTACCCGTCGAGGTCTTTTCGCGATGTCTGCGGCCATAGGGGCTGGGCTCGTGGGGCCACCTTGGTTGGCGAGAGCGCGCGCTCAGAGTGGCCTTGCCGATTGGATTGCGGTCCGGGAACTCTTCGACCTCTCACCCGACCGTGTCCATATGAGCACCATGCTCCTGACGTCGCATCCTGCGCCGGTGCGTGAAGCCATCGAGAAGCATCGCCGCAACCTCGACGCCGATCCCGTCGAATATCTGGAAGAAAACGGTGACGCCCTGACCGAGGCGAGCCGCAGCGCGGCGGCCGATTATCTGGGCATGAACCCTGCGCACATCGCCCTCACGGACAGTACGACGATGGGGATCGGGCTGATCTATTCTGCCCTCGATCTTGGCCCCGGCGACGAAGTCCTGACCACCGACGAGGACTACTACGTCACCCACCATGCCCTGCGCCACCTGTCGGAGCGCACAGGGGTCACGATCCGGCGGATCTCCCTGTTCGACGACGTGCGCGAAACGACGCGGCAGGAAATCGTCGACCGCATTCGCGCCGAAATTCGGCCAGAAACGCGGATGCTGGCGCTGACATGGGTGCATTCGAGCACCGGCTTGAAGATCCCCGTCGCCGAGATCGCAGGCGTGGTGCGAGAAGCGAATGCCGCGCGTGACGAGGACGAGCAACTGCTGTTCGGCCTAGATGCCGTGCACGGCTTCGGCGTGGAGACCGAGAACTTCTTCGAACTCGGCGTCGATTTCTATGCGGCCGGTTGCCACAAATGGCTCTTCGGCCCGCGAGGGACCGGGATCGCCGCCATCAGCGAGCGGGGACTCGCGCTCACCCGGCCGACGATCCCGACCTTCGACGACAGCACGGTCTTCTCGGCATGGTATCGCGAGGAAGATATTCCGGCCGGTAACAACGGCCCGCGCATGACACCCGGCGGCTTCAAGCCGTTCGAACATTGCTGGTCCCTACCCGAGGCATTCGAGTTGCATGCACGGATCGGCCGGGAAGACATCGCCATACGCACGCATGAACTCGCGTCCGTGCTGAAGGAGGCGCTGTCTTCGATCGATGGGGTCAAGGTCCACACGCCCCGTGATGCGGAACTGTCCTCTGGAATCGTGGCCTTCGACGTGGAGGGGCTCGGCTCCGAAGCGGTCGTGTCCCGGCTGAGAAAACGCTCCATCGTCGCCTCCGTCGCGCCGTATCCATCGGCGCTGGTCCGGCTGACCCCCAGCATCAGGAACACGCAGGAAGAGGTCGAGCAGGCGGCCGCTGCGGTGCGGGAGATCGCCTGAACCCCGCGACTGTCCCTCGTCAGCGCCTCTGGGATATCTGAATTGATTTTGTACCGGAGGGTTTCTGGCTCATCGTAACCACCGAGGAGTGGAGATGAGACAGAAACCCGGAACAGTCAGACCAGCGGCGGAGTCGCTGGTGAAGGACATCCGTCGGCGCACCTGGAAGCATCATTCGGCTGATGAAAAGCTTCGCATTGTTTTGGAGGGGCTGCGCGGCGAGGACAGCATTGCCGAGCTCTGCCGGCGCGAGGATCGCCACAAGCTCGGGCCGAGAGGAAGACCAGACATCGCGCACCGCGACGCCGTGCTGGTTCACGCCGCCATTGATGGGCGGTAGCGGCGCACCGAGATAATAGCTGTAGTTCACGCCTATGTAGCGCGCCGTCCGGGGCACCTGCGGGAACGTGCTCAGCTGGCCGGGCAGGGCGACCTCGGCCGTGACGCCGACCGTGATCGTGCTGTCCGCGGCGTGGCTGCGGCAGGGCACCACCTCCAGCCAGTAGCCGGATGGTTCATCGCAGTAACCCGCAAGCCAGCCATGGCCCGAGGCGCAGAGGTCGGACCAGATATGGAGGGCGTAGTTCATGACGGCCGATCAACACTTGCTGCGAGAGGCTAAACTTCGGCGTCGGACGTCGGAAATCTCCATGGCGGCCCGAAACGCGTCGGTCTCCATGCGCCACCTCTGTCCGGCAACCTGCACAACGACATCGTGCATGCTGCGGTCGTCTCCGAGGATCAGCGAGGTGCCGGTCATCCCCTCGTGGCCCGCCATGCCCGCCTCGGAACCGGGAAATTCACGACCGCTGGTCACCACGGAGGCGATGCCTGCCGTCGGGAAGTAGGCATGCGTGCCGTTTTGATTCTGGCACTCGAGCCGCGACCTGAGCGGCAGATCCACGGCGTCGAGGCAGGGTCTGAGTTCCGCGAGGACCGCCTTGGGAAGCCCATCGAGGAGCCGGTTTCCAGTTGATGTGTCCAAAGCCATTCACCTCAGCGAGCAAACAACCAATGGAAGCAGGCTAGCAACAAAACCGGGGGCGACAAAGTTGTCCCGCCAGAAGGGGATGGACTTGGACGCCAGGCATGCGGCTTCGACCACGTCCGCCGCTCCTCGATCCCGGTTCAGAGCGTCACCGCCCCGGACAAAGCCGAGCGTCGGTTCACCGCAATCCGAACAGCAAGGCGACCCCGCCTAGGTAGCAGACGGCGACCGCGATAGAATCAAGGCCGATGCCCCCGACTGCCGGATCACGGCGCTCGAGAAGGCCAGCCATGTAGATCGCCGTCACTAGGATTCCCAAGGCCCCGGCGACGATCGAAAAGCTGCCGGCCTCGCCCAGCACCGGCGGGCCAAAATAGGCCAGGTCGACCAACAGGATCAGCGCGATGTCGAAAAGGTTGGTACCGAAGATGTCCGAGACCGCCATGACGAAACGCTTGAGTCGCATCGCCGCGAGCACTGTCGAGATCTCCGGAAGCGAGGTCGCGATGGCGACGAAGACCGCGCCGAAGAAGCTCTGTCCCATCCCGGTCTGTTCCGCCAACGCCTCGGAAGCGGAGGACAGCGCCCAGCCGGCCACGAAGATCGCTAAAGCAACCACGACGGTCATAAAAGTGAGGCGGCGCGACGACATGTCTGGGTGCTCGACATCCGGCAGCTCTTCCGCCGGCGGCTGGCCCACCACCTCCCAGTCGAGATTGCCCTCGGCCTGCGTCACAAGGCGCAGGGCGTAGAGAAAGCTGCCGAAGATGATCCATGACCATAGTCCGGCGCCGAGCACCGGCACGTCGCCCACGGCAATGCCGATGATCACGAAGGCCATCAGCACGATGCCTAGGGTGCCTTGCAGGATCACCGTCGGGTCCGGCACGGCGGTGGTCAGCGCGCCGCGGCGATAGATGGCATCGGCGACAGCCAGGATCGCGACCTGCATGGTGAAACCGCCTAGGAGGTTGTTGACCGCGAGCGCGCCCGCCCCGGAAATGGCGGCGCTGCCAGCCACCGCGATCTCCGGCAGTGAGGTTACGCCCCCGAGAAGGAGCACGCCCAAGGCCGCTTGCCCGATGCCGGTTCGGCGCGCGATGGCATCGGCGTAGGCGGACAGTCGGGTGCCCGCGATCCAGACGATGATCGCGGCGACGATGAAGACAGCAAGGTTCGCAGCCAGCGGCAGCTCTTCAAGAACACCCATCAGCAGATGACCCCGTTCGGCGGAAGCGCTACCAATCGGAAAAGACCGTTTTCACTTACCGGCAAATGCTTCCCCTTCCTCGGGGGGGCATCCGCAAGCATGGCGTGAATGCCGATTACGAACGTCTCCGGCAGATTGCTCCCTTCAGGTGCAACTTGACCCTGCGGCTGCAGGTTCCCCGTGGACCTTTCCGAAGGCGCAGCGGGTGGGATGTGCCATTCATCCCGAGCTATCTTGGGTGATCCCGGGATACCCTGCAACGCGCAACGCAAGGCCCGTCCCGGCGCAGCGTTGCGGGCCTCGGTGGAACCGCGTCGAGTCAGCACACGTTGCGCGAGGGGAGGCCTTATGACCGAGAAGCCCCGCGTTCTCATCACCGGAGCAGCCGGCAGCATTGGATCGGCGCTGCGCGAGCGTCTTGTGGATTACGAGGTGGTCGGGCTCGATCGCGAGGATGGCCCGGGGGTCTTTGCCCTCGACATCACCGACAGCGCCTCGATCGAGCGGGTCCTCGAACGGATCGCCGACCGGCACGGGCGGCGCTTCGCGGCCGTGATCCATCTCGCGGCCTATTTCGATTTCTCCGGCGAGGACAACCCGCTCTACGACAAGGTCAATGTCGAGGGCACGGCGAAGCTGCTCGACGCGCTGCAGGACTACGAGGTGGAGCGGTTCATCTACTCCGGGACGATGCTGGTGCACCGTCCCGGCGCCCCGGGCCTGCCGATCAACGAGGCGACCGCCATCGATCCGAAATGGGCCTACCCGGCCTCCAAGGCGAAGGCCGAGGAGGTCATTCGCGACCGCCATGGCGCAATGCCCTATCTGCTGTTGCATCTCGCCGGGCTCTACGACGAGGAGACGGCGGTTCCGACGCTGGCCGAACAGGTCCGCCGGATCTACGAGCGGGATCCGAAATCCCATGCCTATTCGGGCGACCTGCACACGGGCCAATCCTTCCTGCATCGCGAGGACATGCTCGACGCCTTCGCCCGCGCGGTGGACCGGCGCGCGGAGCTGCCGGACGATGCGGTGATCCTGGTCGGCGAGCCCGAGGCGGTGCCCTATGACGAATTGCAGCACATTCTGGCCCGCCTCATCCATGGCGAGGAGGACTGGACCACGCTTTCGGTGCCCAAGCCGCTCGCGGCGGCGGGTGCCTGGCTCGAGACCAAGGCCGAGCCCGTCATCCCGGACGACATCGACCAGGGCGAGGAGCCGTTCATCAAGCCGTTCATGGTGCGGATGGCCGATGACCATTACGAGCTCGACATCTCGCGCGCCAAGTCGCTTCTCGGCTGGGAGCCGCGTCACGCGCTGCGCGAGACGCTGCCGAAGATGGTCGAACGCCTCAAGGTCGACCCGGCTGGCTGGTACGCGGCGAACGGGCTGACGCCGCCCCCCTGGCTTCAGGCCGTGGCCGAGGAGGGCCGCGATGCCGAGGAGCTTCGCGCCTGTCACGAGGATCGGTTCCGCGCCGTGCATGCGCGCAATCTCTGGGCGCATTTCCTCAATGCCGGCATGGGGGCGTGGCTTCTGGCCTCGCCGATGGTGGTCGGCTATGGCGGCCTCGGAATGACGATCAGCGATGTCGTCTCGGGGCTCCTGGTGATGGCGGGCAGCCTTCTCGTCCTGTCCTGGCGCCTGGCGCTGCTCCGCTGGGCGGTGGCGGCGGTGGGGCTGTGGGGCATGGCGGCGCCGCTGCTGTTCTGGACCGAGAGCGCGGCCGCCTATCTCAACGGATCGCTTTCCGGCATGTTCGTCTTCGCCCTCGCCGTCTGCATGCGGCCCCCGCCCGGCGTAGGCCGGATCGCCGCGAGCCGCGGGCCGGCGGTGCCCAAGGGCTGGGATTACTCGCCGTCGGACTGGACCCAGAGGATCCCGATCATCGCCCTCGCCATCTTCGGCTATCTGGTGTCGCGCTATCTCGCGGCCTATCAGCTCGGCCATGTCGACGGCGTGTGGGAGCCGTTCTTCGCCGGCGCCCCCGAGGATCCGAAGAACGGCACTGAGGAGATCATCACCTCTGATGTCTCGCGGGCATGGCCGGTGCCAGATGCGGGCCTCGGCGCGCTGACTTACCAGCTCGAGATCCTGATCGGGCTGATCGGATCGGCCAGCCGCTGGCGCACCATGCCCTGGCTGGTGCTGGTCTTCGGCATCATGATCGTGCCGCTCGGCGTGGTGTCGATCACCTTCATCATCATCCAGCCGATCCTCCTCGGCACCTGGTGCAGCCTGTGCCTGATCACCGCGGCCGCGATGCTGATCCAGATCCCCTATTCGGTCGATGAGCTGATCGCGACCTGCCAGTTCTTGGTCCGGCGCAAGCGCGCGGGCCGGCCGATGCTGCGGGTGTTCCTGACGGGCGACACGGATGAGGGCGCGGATGACGGGCAGCGAGTCGAAAGCTTCGAGCGCCCGCCCGGCGCGGTGATCGGCGAGATGCTGGGCGGCGGGATCGGCGTAACCCCGGGCCTTGCCGTGAGCGCGGCGGTTGGGCTGTGGCTGATGTTCACGCGACTGACACTCGGCACCGAAGGGAGCCTCGCCGATACCGATCATCTGATCGGCGCGCTCGCCCTGACCGTGGCGGTGACCGCGATGGCCGAGAGCGCGCGACCGGTTCGCTTTCTCAACATCTGCCTCGGCGCGGCGCTGGTGATCGCGGCGCTGGTCATGGATGGCAGCTGGCTGCAGAAGGGCGCCGACATCCTGGCCGGGCTGGTGCTGATCGCTGCGAGCGTCCCGCGCGGGCCGATCCGGCATTCCTATGGCAGCTGGTCACGTCTCTTGGTGTGAGGGCCGCCATCAGAAAACACGAGATCCTCTATAACTGACAGCGGTTGCGCGGCCTCGTGTTTCAATCCGATCTCCTTGGCCCGATGGCAGCCGGGAGCGGCTTTGAAGCGCAACAGCAGAACGTTGCCCCATGCACCGTCGCCGACGTCATGCGCGCAGCCGATTGCGCCATCCCGCATGATCTGGCGGCCGGGGTTCTGTTGAACCGGCTGGCCGTTCAGGGAAGCGAGGTCATACCGGTCGAGAAGAACGGGCGGCTCGTCGGCATCGTGCCCCGCTCCGACATGATCCGGCTACTGCTAAGTGACGCTGAAGAGCGAGCGGCGGCTTAGTCGTTCTGTTTTGCTGCAATCGACCCGACGCTGGCAGTGCCCGGCGCTACATATCGAACCCACCCTCGACATTCCCCGGTCAGGAGTGCCTTGATCTACGCAAAGTGGTTCTGGTCCTGTTCTTCAGGGGCGGCAGTCGGTCGACCTGCCGGTTGCAATATGAATGATGGCTGGCTCTCTTGAGCCTCATTCGGTTTCATCCGAGGCGACGATATGCTGATGCTGCAGCAGGGAGGCGCACGGTCACGATGATGACGGAAGATGAGCCAGATGGCGGCAGCGCGCCCTGTTTTGCCCATCTGCTCGTTGGTGGGCATTCCGTCGAACCCGAGACGGCGTGTGACGTGGCGCGGTTTCGGCGCGCAGAGAGGGCACGGCTCATGGCAGCCCGAGCCTTGGCCTCAGAGGACCGAGCTCCGGCAACCGTCGCATTGATGGAGGGCCTACACCGCGTGGTCACGGCGGAGCCGGGCATGACGATCGCGGGATACTGGCCGATCCGGGGAGAGCCCGACCTTCGTCCATGGATGACGGCCAGCCACTCCGCAGGCGCGCGGATCGCGATGCCGGTGGTCGTTAAGAAACACGCACCGCTCGAATTTCACGCCTGGTCGCCCGGTTGCCGAATGACACGCGGTTTTAGAGCATACCCGTGCCTGCCGAGGGTCAACCCGTGCGGCCCGACATCGTTGTCGCCTCGCTCGTCGGAGTGGACAAGGCGCTTTACCGCCTCGGGAATGGCGGCGGCTACTATGACCGCACCCTGGCTGCGCTAGAACCGCGTCCACGCGCCATCGGGGTGGGTTTTGTGGGCTGCCTCATGCCGGCCATCTTTCCAATGCCTTGGGATGTGCAGATGGACACGGTGCTTCTGTCGGACAGATCCTGCTTCGAGAGATGACGTCTTCGTCCGCTCCAGTCGCTTCGGCTTTGCCTGAAACGGCCATGCCTCGTCAGGCGTCGTCCGATCGGGCCAAGGCGACCGCGATGTCCGCATTGTCGAGAATGTATTGGCCATACTCCCGGCGCCAGACGAAACCCTTTTCCCGCAGCGCTATGAGAGCCGTCTGGACCGTCGTCACGGCCGGCACTCGACCGCGGTGGACATCCTTCAGGGCTTCGCGCGTTTCCTCCGAGAAGGGCTGGAACGCCAGTCCCTTCCTGGCCATGATCCGCAGGATCCCTTGCTGGAGCGGGGTCATCGAGGCAATCTCCGAGAGCGTGTCGATTTCGGCTTGCGCCTTTCGTTCCGACGCGATGCGTTTCAGCGCTTCCGGCCCGGCGCCTTCGGGCGCAAAGATCAGATCCCGCAGGCAGTCGGTCAGCAATTCCGGCCGCCGTCCGACGACCTTGAAGGCCGCTTCGAGATCCTCCGGAGAAAGCTTCGCGGTCTCGGCAAGGGCCTCGTTCACGCGCGCGGCCATGCTGGCGATGTAAGACGACCCGAGCGGGGGGAAGGGCCTGACGGTGCCACCGAAGAACGGGGCCTGCCGGTTCTGCACAAGGGTCGACAGCTTGTCGCGGTGCGAGCCCGTCATCAGGAGGTAGAGGTGCTGGTCACCCGGCGCCTGGTTGATCGCGTCGCGCGCGGCCTTCAACGCGAACATGGCGTTGAGCCCGGCATCGGTCTCGACCGCCTGCTGCGCCTCGTCGATGATGACCACCAGATCCTTGTCGGTCGCCTTGATCAGATCCTCAAGGGCATCGGAGATGGTGCCGGACCATGGACCGCTGTCCTTCAGCCCGACTGAAAACCCCAGCATGCCAACCCGATCGACGGGGCTGGTCTTGCGCATGCGCGAGATCAGGCCGTCATGCTGCTCCAGCGCGGTCTTGATCCGCGAGATGATGAGGTCGGCCGGGTCGGCGGACCGATCGGACCACAGGTCGACGTAGATGACGGCATAGTTCTCGTTTTCAAGGTGCGGAAGGAGGTCCGACCGCAGGAAGGTGGTTTTCCCGGTCCGGCGCGGGGCCGCGAGGAACAGTCCGGCGAGCGAGCCTGTAAGCGGATCGGGCGTCAGCAGTGAGGCGACGCGGGCGGCATCCTCCGCACGGGGTACATGGAGAGAACTGGTCATTACGCGCCCATACGTTATCTATACGTAATCTGCGTAATGCGAACGTAAGTCTGCGTAAAGGGGCGCGTTTCAACCTGTCTTCTGGAAACCCGGCGCAACTGCTTAACCGAGAGAGCGGAGAGCGCTTTCCCAGCGCTCCGCAAGCCTTCCCATGCTATCATCCCAACCTGATCGAAGCTTGGAGCAGGGGTGATCCGTCCTCGCCCCGAAAGGTCATGCGGGAAGCGACGTCAATATCAATGGGCTGCTGCCGGTCTCGTGGACACGATGATAAGATCGTGACCATGGGATTAGAGACCTCAGATGAAGAGACGAACGTTCAGCCGCGAGTTCAAGCTTGAGGCGGTCATGTCCGAGCTATGGCTGAAAATGGGTGATGCGGTCTGAGAAGGCGGCGTATCGTGGCGGGTGCTGAAGCCTGTCAGAACCTCCCGAAGGAGCGATACGCCATGAAGAACGATACCGACATCATCCCGCTTCGTCAGCCCCATTCGCTGGACGATCCCCTGACCGAGATTGCCCGCGAGGGGGCGCGCCGGATGCTGGCTGCGGCCTTGCGGGCGGAGGCGGATGCCTTTGTCGCAGAGCTTGCCGAGACCCGCCTGCCGGATGGGCGCCAGCGCGTGGTTCGGCATGGCTACGGCCCCGAGCGTGAGATCCAGACCGGGATCGGCGGGCTCGGGGTGAGGCGGCCGAAGGTCCGGGATCGGTCCGCGGAGAACGAAGCAGACAAGATCCGGTTCACCTCCGCGATCCTGCCCCGATGGGCACGACGCTCCCGCAGCCTCGATGCATTGCTGCCGGTCCTCTATCTCCAGGTCCGGATGGAGCCGCAAGCCGAATGCATGCTGGTTCTCATTGGCGCGACGCCGGAAGGAAAGAAAGAAAGAGCTCGTGGGCTTTCAAGTCGGCCTGCGCGAGAACGCGCAGAGCTAGCGCGAACTGCTGGTCGACCTCAAGGCGCGCGGCCTGACCTGCGCGCCCGAACTTGCTGTCGGCGACGGCGCGCTCGGGTTCTGGAAGGCGCTCAATGAGGTCTTCCCCAGCACCAGGCAACAGAGGTGCTGGGTTCACAAGACGTCGAACGTGCTGAACAAGGCCCCCAAGTCTCTCCAGCCTGCCGTCAAAACCGACCTGCGCGAGATCTGGCAGGCCGAGACCCATGTCGCCGCCGAGGCCGCGCTGGACGTCTTCGTCGAGAAATACGGCGTGAAATACCTGTCAACAGAAATGTAATGGATTACATGGACGGTGCGGAACCACGCCAGGCCGCGCCAAGGGAGAAATCGCTCAGCATCAAGCATATCGCCCGCCTCAGCAGCGTATCGACCGCCACGGTCAGCCGCACCCTGTCGCATCCCGAACGAGTGTTGGAGACCACACGCCAGGCGCGTGATGGCGGTGGTCGACCGGCACGGCTATCGGGTGAACTCCATAGTCCGCAACCTGCGGCGTCAACGCGCCAATTCGATGCGCGCCATTATGCCGGATCTAGGCAACCCGTTCTTCTCGGCGATCTTCGCCGGGTTGCAGGAGACGCTTTCGGCGCAGGGCACCGACCTGCTCGTCGCTGACAGCCGCTCTGTCCTGCGCGGCGGCCAGTCGCTGCTGCCGCATCTGCGCGAGGCGCGGGTCGATGGGCTGGTCTGCTTCGACGGCTTGCTGCCGCAAGCGACGCGGGCCGAACTCAAAGCGCCCGACATCGCATCCCGCGTCGTCTTTGCTTACTAATGGCCGGCCGCGGGCGGCTTTCCCTCGGTGCGCAGCGACAACCGCGCGGGCATGCGGCTGGCGGTCGATCACCTCGCCGCTCTCAGGCATCGCGACATCACCTTTCTCTCGGACCTCAAGGGCAAGGTGCTCGACACCGAGCTCCGCGCCGGGGTGGTCGAGGCGCTGGCCTCGCATGGGTTGGCGCTTCCTGGGGCGCGGTTCGGATCTCGGGATTTCTCGCTCGAGGCCGGGCGCGCGGCAGCGGAGTTCGTGGCGCTCGCCCCTACCCCACGGCGGTGATCAGCGCCTCGGACCAGCTTGCCATCGCCCTTGCTTCGACGCTGGATGCGCGCGGGCTGCGAGTGCCCGACGACGTGTCGCTGATCGGCTTCAACGACATCCAGACCGCCGACTTCGTGTTCCCACCGCTTACCACCGTGCGACAGGACCGGCTGCGGCTCGGTGCGCAGGCGGCGGCGCTGCTGCTGCGCCAGTTGGCCGGGGGCCAACTGTGCCTCGGACAAAGTTGTCACGCTGCCAGTGTTGCTTCAGGTCCGGGAAACGATGTTAGGCCCCAGCGCGAGCGCCTCACCGGCGATCGCTACTCCCGCTCATAGCGACCGAGCAGCGCCAGAAGATCACGCTCGAACTCGGCACGCCGCTGCTCGGGAACGCTGATGTTGCGGACGGCCAGCGTCATGCCGCGCGCCGTCTCCTTCACCGCGACGGACCCGCCCTGCGGCAGATGCAGCTTGCGCCCCCTCGCACGGGGTCGGGTAGGCTTCGGTCTGGCATCGTCGGGCATGGCTGCCACGGCCTGCCCCCCCTGCCCCAGCGTCGGTGCGAGTATCCGCAGATCGCGATGCGTGGCATCCGTCGGCGCCCGCTGCAGCAGCTCATCGCGGTTGCGAAAGCAGGTCAGCCCGATCGAGACCGTGGCCTGCGGCACGTTGAGCCGGCTGGCGATAGCGCGCTGGCTCATCTGGGGCAATAGCGCCGCGATCTCGCCCACCGACAGCAGCTGCTCGATCGGCGACAGCGCCTGTCGCATCGTGTTTTCGGCAAAGCGCTCCTCGAGATCGGCCAACGCCTCGACGCTGCCGCCTGCGGCGGTCAGCGCGTCGGCACCTTGGCCGAGGGCCTGGGCGATATCCGTGGCGATCAGGGCGCGCACCGGCAGGCCGAGCTTGCGGCAGGCGGCGAGCCGCCGCCGCCCCGATTGCAGCACGAAGCGCGCGGCCTCATCGATGGCAAGCGGATTGGCCTCGGCCGGTCGCCAAGCCGGATCCTCGGGCCGCACCCGGATCGGCTGGGTCTGGCCGCGCTCGCGGATGTTGCGCACCAGCGCGTCGAAATCGGCGTCGTCGCTCCAATCGCCGACCCTGTCGGTGCCAACCGCATCCACGATCGCGTCCGGGTCGATCTCCAGCGCGATCACGCCGCGCAGCACACCCTCGCGCACCGTCGCCAGCCGCTCGCGGGCGGCGTCGAGCTCGCGCCGGGTCACGGCGATCTGCCCCTTGATGGCGCCGCCCCACTGGCCGCCGAGCGGCACCGCCTTGGCCGTGGGCGCCGTGGACTGTCGTTTCTCGATCTCGTCGGAGGCCAAAGGTTTCGCGTTCAGCTTGCGCTTTCTCATTCCTGCCACCTCGCCTTGATGAAGTCTCTCGCATAGCCACGGCTTGGCAGGGCGCTACCCCAGACCACATCTACTAGCGCGTCATTCACCGCGTTGGCGCTGTCGATGAAGGTCTTGGTCGAGGCCCGGCGCGACCGGGGCGGGTCGTATTCGTAGATGCTCTTGTACTCTTCAGCGGCGTTGGCCACCGCGTCGGAGCGTGGATACCAGACCTGCAGAAACAGCTCCGGCGCCCGCTGGTACAGATCGACGATCTGGTCGACATCCTTGTCGTTCGCCTCCTGTACGATCGTCGGCAGCACCACGTGGCGGCCGATCCCGATCGCCTCGGCCGAGGTCTCCTCAATATAGTCGAGATACTCGGCGATGTTCTGCGAATAGGTGCTGAGCGTGCTGAGATCAAAGCCTTTCATCGTCTGCGGCACGATCACCGATGTTGCGGCGACAAGGCCGTTGAGCTGCATCAGCGTCAGGCTGGGCTGCTGGTCGATAACGATCACATCGACCGTTTCGCGCAGCGCCTTCGTGTAGCGATCGAGGTTGAAGCTGCCATCGGCACGACGCAGGTCGGCAAAACGCGTTTTGGGGCCATACTCCTCATCCCACCGCTCGATGGCGTTCTTCAGCACCGAATGCACTGGGATCTGCGCGCGCTGTGCTAGCAGGAACAGGCTGATGTCACCGTTTTGGATATCGCTGCCGCCGGGGATCAGCCGGATGCCGGCCCATGGCGTCGGCTGCCACATCGCGTCGAGTTCGGCGGTGGGCCGGGTCACGAGATCGGTCTCGCCGGGCTCCGACACGCCCATGAAGGCGGCGACGGTGGCTATCTCGGGGTCGAAGAGATGCGACTCGTCATCGGCGAAATAGAGGCTGGCGGTCGCCTGCGGATCGCAATCGATGAGGCCGACGCGCAGCCCGTAATTCATAGTCAGATACTGCGCGAAATGTGCGGCGGACAGGCTCTTGCCGGTACCGCCTTTCTGCGCTCCGAAGGTCACGATCTTCAGCGGGTCGCCCGGCTGACGCCAATGCAGGTAGGGGCGGCGCCGGTTCGGCAGGCTTTGCAGATGCGCGCGGATCAGCATCAGCTCGTCGAGCGTATAATGACGCTCGCGGCCATCGCGGACACCCGTGGGAAAGCTCTCCTCCTCCTCGGCGCTCTTGGGCAGGATGCTTTCGTAGTAGTTCTTGGTGAGTCCGAGCAGGTCGCCCACCTCGCGCATCGAGAATTTCTTTTCGACCCGCGAACGCATCGTCAGATCTCGCCTCAACCGGCTGTTGACGACCTGCATCGTGCCAGAGAGTTCACCTATGAATGTTCGCAGCATTCGGGTTGGCGCCTTTTTGTATGGGGTGATTACCGCGGTAATCACGCGAAATGTCGAGTTCGATCCTGTGCCATTCATGTAGCCGCGTCAGCTCAAGCTGACGAGATATTCGCATTGAATGGGCACCGGGCGAGAAACCGTTGCCTTCGCGCTGCGGTCCGGCCGCTCGGCTGGCCCGTGGGGCCCGTGTGATTACCGTGGTAATCACGCGGCAGACCTCGCCTGCAGCGCGGCATGCCGTCGGAGATCGCTCGCCAATAGCCGTAGCTTGGCTTCGATATCCACCGGTGGTGGCGGCAGGCTGGCGATCATTGCCTCGAACTGCGTCGGCGTCGACATGCGGCGCCAGTGGCGCGGCCATTGCGCGGCGAGATGCGCGCGAAGCCGTTGCAGCAGGCCGCGCGGATCGGCGGCACGCTCCAGCAGATGCGACTGGCCTTCGAGCAGTGGTTCTTCGATTGCGATGCCCTTGTCCTGCCAGATCCTGCGCAGTGACACACGGATCTCAGGCAGGGTAGGGCGGCTCTGCGGTGCCGTCATGCTTCGGACCATGCGTCGAGTCGCGTCGATCAGCTTCTGTGGAACCTCCGTCTCGAACCGTGGAAACGGTGCGCTCCCCTTGGCGGCGCGCCAATCCCGAACAAGATCATCCACCACCGATACGACAGCCGCATCGGCCGGGCGATCGGTCGCCTGTGTCGCGGCGGGGGCAGGATGTCGTGCGGGGGTGTGGTTTACTTGGATATGGTTTTTCTTCTTATGGCGTTCGGCGGGCTGAACGGGGCGTTCAACGGGCTGAACCGAAGGTGCCCCCTTTCGACGCCGCAACGCGGCCCGCCAATCGCGCCAGAAGGTGACGAGGTAGCGCAGGCGGTAATTGCCGCCATGGCGACAGGTCTGCGTTTCGGTCCGAACCAGACCGAGACCGCGCAGCTCCTTCACATGGGCCGAAACGCTGCCCTTGCTCTTGCCCATCATCGCGGCGAGCTGCGCCTGCGAGGGGTAGCATTCGCCGGTCTCGGACGAGGCGTGCGAGCAAAGCAGCACCAGCGTCCGAAAGGCGCCGTCGCTCATCGGAAGGGCCAGTAGCTCCTGGGGGAGGGCGGTAAAGCCGGTGGCTGCGGGGTTGAATCCAAGCATTTCGCGCACTTTCGCAATCTCGCAAGCTACAAAGGCTTGCAAAGGGATCGGAGCGGCTGCTAAAAAGGGGGTGTATAGGGCTTTTAGCAGCCAAGACTTATAGAGAGCTCGATCAGCGCCAACTGATCGGGCTCTCGTCTTGTTTGGTATCGGCGTCTACAACGGCATCGTCGTCCAGCCTCTCTATAGGCAATGCTGTAAGCAGGGATGCACAATTGCCCCCATTTAAGCAATCACAAAAATGTATTGAAGTCGTGGTTAGACCGTGCGTTGCACGAGTGTTCTTGTTTAAGGCACTGTTTATAAGGAATTTCCTTCTTTGTATGGATGTGAAGTTCCACTGGAAGCCAGGTGGCGGAGGACTGATTCGATCGAGCGTGGCTTGCCTGATCGCGCGGTTTGGGAGAATCGCCCGGCTTCGCAGCGATGTTCATGGCCTGCGGGCCAGCGCCACGAACCGGGAGGTCACAGACTCCGCGGCCTTGGGCCACGGCTCGTAGGCCCGCCCCGTCGCGCATGGCGACGGACGTGATTGATCCGGTGAAGACCTGCGCCTCCGCCGATCCGACCTCGTATGCCATTCGCCTTGCCTGGCAGGGCAGGGGGGCGTCTCGCCATGAAGTGGGGTCGGAAGCCCGCGCCTCAAACGCATCCGGCAGTGCAGGCCCGTGATCGGTCGGGCCCCGAAGGTCCCGGCGCGGTCCGCCGCATCGGGGTCTCAAAGGGCTGCGACGAAGATCACCGCGAGGAAGACCGTCTCGGCGGCAATGAGCGCGATGGCGGCTCCGCCCACCTGAAGCACCGTGGCCAGCGAGGTCTTCATCCCCACCGCCGCAATGGCGATCAGCAGCGCCCAGCCCGATGCGTCCGCCAGCAGATCCGCCAGCGCGGCGGGCACGAGACCCAGCGAGTTCAGCGCCGCCAGCGCCAGAAAGCCGACTACGAAGCCCGGCATCAGCGGCGGCCTGCGGCCCGAGACGCTGTCGCCCAGGCCGCGGGCGCGGATCGCCAGCGAAAACAGCAGCACGACGGGCGCGAGCAGGGTGACGCGAATGAGCTTGACCAGCGTGGCGGTCTCGCCCGCCTCGGACGAGATCGAAAAACCCGCGCCGACGACCTGCGCCACGTCGTGGATCGTCGCGCCGAGGAAAACGCCGGTGGTGCGTGTGTCGAAGCCGAACCAGCCGGTCAGCAGCGGATAGGCGATCATCGCCATCGTCGACAGCACGGTGACGCCGAGCACGGTGAAGCTCAGATCCGTTTCCGAATTCTCATCGCGCGGCAGCACCGCGGCGATGGCCATGGCGGCCGAGGCGCCGCAGATCGCCACCGCGCCCCCTGTGAGCAGGCCGAAGCGCCAGCCCTTGCCCAAGGCCTTGCCCGCTAGAAAGCCGAACAGGATCGTCGCGGCCACCGCTGCCACGATCAGCCCGATCAGCCCCGCCCCGAGATCAAGCAGCAGCTCCACCGAAATCCGCGCCCCCAAGAGCGCCACGCCAAAGCGCAGCACCTGCCGGGCGGTAAAACCGATCCCCTCGACACAGCGCCCTTCGAGCGACAGGAATTGCAACGTCATGCCCAAGAGCAGCGCCATCAGCATCGCGGGCGCGCCGTAATGCTCGGAGATGAACTTGGCTGCGATAGCAACCACGGCGGCAATGGTGAAGCCGGGCAGCAGGACAGGCAGGCGCAGGACGGGCGCCCGCAGGGCTGCGGGCGCGAGGGCGGTCACGTTCATCATCTTGTCTCCGTCGGATCGGGGCGCGCCCGGGCCCTAGCCCGGACGCCCGATCGGGTCAGACCGCCGTTTTGGCAGCGGCGGGGCCGGGCTCGGTCGCGGCGTAGCGCTCGAGCCTGATGTCAGCGGCGCGGGCATGGCCCTCCATCCCCTCGACCCGGCTGATCCGGGCGGTCGCCCCGCCAAGTTGGCGCGAGGCGGCGCGGTCGGCGCGCTGCCAGGTCACCGTCTTCATGAACTTGTGCACCGACAGCCCGCCGGTGTAGCGCGCCGCCCCCGACGTCGGCAGCACGTGGTTCGGACCCGAGGCCTTGTCGCCATAGGCGACGGTGGTCTCCTCGCCGAGGAACAGCGAGCCATAGGCGCGCAGCCGCTCGAGCCACCAGTCGAGATCCGCGGCCTGCACATGCAAGTGCTCCGGCGCATAGTCATCGGCGACGCGCGCCATCGCCTCGCGATCCTCGCAGAGTATCACCTCTGCGAAATCGGCCCATGCGGCGCGGGCGCTCGAGGCGTTGGGCTCGGGCAACGCGTCGATCAGCCCGGGTACGATCTGCATCACCTTTTCGGCCAGGGCGCGGTCGGTGGTGGCGAGCCAGACCGGCGAGTTCCAGCCATGCTCGGCCTGGCTGACGAGATCGACGGCGACGATCTCCGGATCGGCGGTCGCGTCGGCCAGCACCATGCTGTCGGTGGGGCCGGCGAACATGTCGATGCCGATCTCGCCGAAGAGGATGCGCTTGGCCTCGGCCACGTATTGGTTGCCGGGGCCGACGAGAATGTCGACGCGCGGCAGGCCGTAGAGCCCCTCCGCCATCGCCGCCACGCCCTGCACGCCGCCCAGGTTCAGGATCGCGTCGGCGCCGCACAGATCCATGGCGTAGAGGATCGCCGCCGGGATGCCTTCGCCCGGTCGCGGCGGCGAGCAGGCGGTGATGTGGCCCACCCCCGCCACCTTGGCGGTGGTGATGGTCATCAGCGCCGAGGCGATGTGGCTGTAGCGCCCGCCGGGCACGTAGCAGCCCGCCGCCGAAACCGGGATCTGCCGCTGCCCGGCGATGAGCCCGGGCAGGATTTCGACCTCGCAGCCCTGCACCGTCCGCATCTGCGCCTCGGCGAAACGGCGGATATTGGCATGGGCGAAGCGGATGTCCTCCTTGAGGCTTTCGGGCAGCCGGGCGGCGGCGGCGCGGCGGGTGTCGTGGTCCACCAGCAGCGGGCCGTCCCAACGATCGAGCTCGCTGGCATAGCTGGCGACGCGGGCCTCGCCGCCCGCGCGGATCTCGGCCAGCATGGCCTCGACGGTGGCGCGGGTGTCGGCCTGGTCGCTTTCGGGGCGGTGTTTCGCGGCCTTGAGATGGGTCACGGTCATGTCGTCTCTCACATCTTGCCTTTCCAGGGGACGACCTTGCGTTCGATCCAGCGCATCAGCAGGTCGAAGGCATAGGCGATCGCGGCGATCACGATGATCCCCATGATGACGGTGGGGGTCTGCAGGAACTGGCTGGCCGAGAGCACCATGTAGCCAAGCCCCTTTGTCGCGGCGACCATCTCGGCGGCGACCAGCGTGGTCCAGCCGAAGCCGACGCCGATGCGCATCGCGGTCAGGATCTCGGGCAGGGCCGAGGGCAGGATCACGTGGCGCAGCACCTGCCAGCGCGAGGCACCGAAGCTGTAGGCGGCGTGGATCTGCTCGATCGCGGCGGAGCGGACGCCGGCGCGGGCGCCAAGCGCCACGGGCGCGAAGACCGACAGGAAGATCAGCAGCACCTTGGAGGTCTCGCCGATGCCGAACCAGATGATCATCAGCGGCAGGTAGGCCAGCGGCGGGATCGGGCGGTAGAACTCGATCGGCGGATCGAACAGCCCGCGCATCACCGGGCTCATCCCCATGGCGAGGCCGAGCGGAATGCCGATTGCGCAGGCCAGAAGGAAGGCGCCGAAGACGCGGGCGGTCGAGACCGCGGCATGTTCGAGGAAGGAGGTGTTGGTGAAGCCGTTCTGCCAGACATCGACGAACTTGGCGACGATAGCCTGCGGGCTCGGCACGAAGAGCGGCTTGACCAGCCCCAGAGCGGTCACCGCCCACCAGACGAAGAGCAAAAACAGGATGGAGGCCACCGAAAGCCACATCGTGTCGCCTTGACCCGGCACGCCATAGGTTTCGCCGGGCTTGGTGGGACGGCTGCGCGCGAGCCAGGCGAAGACGCCGCTGCGCGGGTTGATGCGGGCCTTTTCGGCGACGTGGGGGCGGTGTTTCACGGTCTCGATCATGCCGCTTCCTCCTCGTCGGCGAAGATGATGCCGAGCACCTCCTCGCGCAGCCGGATGAATTCGGGGGAGGCCTTGACCTGCCGCGCCGGCTCGCCCGCGAGCACGCGGCGCGAAAACGGCAGGTCGAAGCGGTGCGAGATGCGGCCCGGGCGGGGCGACATCACGATCAGCTTGGTCCCCATGAACAGCGCCTCCTCGACGCTGTGGGTAATGAAGAAGACCGACTTGCCGGTATCGTTCCAGATCCTGAGGATCAGCTCCTGTGCCTTTTCGCGGGTCAGCGCATCAAGCGCGCCCAAGGGCTCGTCCATCAAGAGCACCTTGGGGTCGCAGGTCAGCGCGCGGGCGATGCCGACGCGCTGCTGCATGCCGCCCGAAAGCCGGTAGACCGGGGATTTCTGGAAGCCGTCGAGACCCAGAAGCTTCACGAACTCTTCGGCGACGGCGCGGCGCTTGGCCTCGGCCACGCCCTGCATCTTGAGCCCGAAGGCGACGTTCTCGATCACGTTGAGCCAAGGCAGCAGAGCGTGTTTCTGGAACACGACCGAGCGGTCGGCGCCCGGCCCGGTGACCGGGTTGCCGTCGAGCAGGATCTCGCCCGAGCTGGGGGCGAGAAAGCCCGCGATCAGGTTCAGAAGCGTGGATTTGCCGCAGCCGGAGGCGCCGAGCGCCACCACGAAATCGCCCTCGGCGATGGCCAGGTCGATGCCGCGCAGCGCCTCGACCGGCGGCCTTCCCTCGGCCGCGGGAAACACCACGGAGGCGGAATTGATGTTGAGTCCCATTGGACCACTCCTCGTCGGGGTCTGAGCGTCCCGGCCCCGCGCGGGGGCCGGAAGGCGGGGCGTCATTGCGTGGCGGCGGTGCCGATCTCGGTATTGACGAAACCCGAGTAATCCTCGGCCACCCGGTCGATGCGGCCCGCATCCTTGAGGAACTGCGCGGTCGAACGCATCGTCTCGGGCGCGCCGCCGAGCCAGGTCTCGCCCAGCTGCTCGGAGAGCGGCACGAAGGTGAAGCCTTCGAGGATGGTGGGGATCTGCGCGGCATCGGCGCCGGTCTCGGCGGCGATGGTCTGCACCGGCTCGCTTTCGGGCGTCCAGGCGGCGGGATCGGCGAGATAGGCGGCGTTGGCCTCGTCCATGGTCTTGGCGAAGGCGGTCACGGCCTCGGCGTTCTCGGCGGCGAACGCGGCGTTCACCACCCAGCCGTCGAAGGTCGGATAGCCCCATTCGGCGGTATCGGCCGAGGTGGCAAGCCGGGTGCCGGTCTCGGCGATCTGGTTCTGCACGGGCTGCCAGATAAAGGCCGCGTCGATCGCGCCCTGCTCCCAAGCGGCGGCGATCTGGTCGGGCGGCATGTTGAGAAGCGTCAGATCCGAGGCTTCGACCCCGGCGTGATCGAGCGCGCCCATCAGCGAGAAATGCGCGGTCGAGCCGACCGGCACCGCGACCCGCTTGCCCGAGAGATCCTCAAGCGTCTCGATCTCGCTACCGTCGCGGGCGATCAGGCTCTCGGCCGAGCCCAGCACCTGCGCCAGCATGAACATCTCGAGATCGACACCCTGGCTGGTGGCGATGGCCAGGGGCGAGGAACCGAGTTCGGCGAGCTTGATGTCGCCCGAGGCCATGGCGGCGATCACCTCGGAGCCGGAGGCGAACTTGCGCCATTCGATGTCCCAACCGGTGGCCTCTTCGAACTTACCTTCCGCGCGGGCGACCTGCATCGGGGTGGGGTTGCCGAAATGGCCGATGGTGACCGTCTCGGCCAGCGCCGATCCGGCGGTGAGACTGGTGGTGAGTGCAAGCGCCACGCGCATCGTCTTCTTCATGGTCTACTCCTCTGTTGGATGCATCGACGCTGTCCCGCGCCGTTCTGCATGGGTGTCAGGCCGCGGTTTCGGCCTTGTTTCGCGCTCCCGTCGCGGCGGCGCGGATGCCATCAACCAGGCGGTCGAGCGTATCGATGCCTTCGGCCCCGGGCACGAGCGCCTCGGCGATGAGCGAAAACTCGGTGCAGGCGACAAGCTGCAGCGCGGCCCCACGTTCCGCGAGGTCGGCCGAGGCTGCGTGCAGCGCCGCCCGGCTCTCCTCGTCCGGACCGTGCGCCTTGATCGCGCGGATCGCGGCCAGGAGCGCCTCCTCGTCCGCCGGGTGCAGCAGGATCAGCCCGGCCTCGGCGCAAGCGCGGTCGAAGATCCCGATCCGGCGCAGCGCGGGCGAACCCAGAAGCCCCACCTTGCCGCTTGGCCCGGCCAGCCGCGCCGCGTGACCGACCGAGAGGGCGATCATGTCGATGAAGGGGACCGAGACGGCGGCGCGGATCTCCGGCGCGTAGTGATGCGCGGTGTTGCAGGGCATGGCCAGGGCGGTCGCGCCGCCCGCCTCCAGCCCGCGCGCCATCGCGGCGAGCACCGGGCCGGGATCTTCGCCGCGTCCCTCGATCAGCCGGGCGATGCGCGAGGGCACCTGCGGGTTCATGTCGACGAGAAGCGGGATGTGGTCCGCGTCGTCGCGCGCCGGTGTCGCGGCGATCAGTCTCTGCATCAGCAGCACCGTCGCCTCGGGCCCCATGCCCCCCAATATGCCGATCCGCTTCGGGCTCATGCCGCGCCCTCCGGGCTGCGCAGCGCTGCGAGGGCCGCGCCGAGATGCTGGGCGATCGCGTCGCAATCGGACGGGGCGAAGGTCAGCGGCAACCGCATGTCGAACAGCTCCGCGAGGATCGCGTCGGTACGGGGCAGGGATTGCGCGCGCAGGTAGCGCCAGCTCGCGTGGTTCGAGGTGAAGCCCATGGGCTCGTCCGCGCCGAACCATTTCAGCTCGACCCCGCGCGCCGCCGTCTCGGACAGTAACTGCCGCGCCCCTTCCGCCCCCAGCCCCGGCAGGCGGAACTGGATCGAGGAGCCGACATGGAACTCGGGCGCGGGCCGCTCTGGCAGCGCCACGCCGGGCAGGGCGGCGAGCCGCTCGGCCATCCGGTCGTGCAGCGCGTTCCAGCGGGCGATGGCATCGTCGAGCCGGTCGAGCTGCGGCAGCAGGATCGCGGCGCGCAGATTGTCCATCCGCGCCGACATGTTCGGCGTCTCCAGCCGGATCCTCTCGAACACCTCGGGCGGCGGCGCGGCACCGTGGCGCTCGTAGAGCATGTAGGAGCCCGACATGATGATCGCGCGGGCCATCAGCTCGGGGTCGTCGGTGGTGAGAAACCCGCCTTCGCCGGAATTCATGTGCTTGTAGGTCTGGGTGCTGAAGCAGCCCATGGCGCCGAAATTGCCCGAGCGGCGGCCGTTCCACTTGGCCCCCATGGTGTGGGCGCAATCCTCGATCACGGTGAGGCCGCAGCCTTCGGCAACCCGCATCAGCCGATCCATGTCGCACAGATGGCCGCGCATGTTCGACAACAAGAGATGCCGCGCGCCGGAAGCTCGGGCCTTGACGGCGAGATCGTCGAGGTCGATCACCAGATCCTCGGTGATCTCGACCAGCACCGTCTCGGCACCCACGGCGGCCACGGCGCCGGGCACGGGGGCGAGGGTGAAGGCGTTCGAGAGAACCTTGTCGCCGGGCCGCACGCCGCAGGCGCGCAGCGCGATCTGCATCGCCTGCCCGCCCGAGGCCAGCGCGAGACAGTAGCGCGCGCCCTGCCACGCGGCATAGGCCGCCTCCAGCCGGGCGGCGAGCGACGTCTCGCCCGGCATGGTGTTGTAGCGGTGCAGCCGCCCCGTGCGAAGCAGCTCCAGCGCCGCCGAGATGCCCTCCTCCGGGATCGGCTCCTGCTGGGTGAAGCTGCCGGTGAAACGCGTCTCGGCCATGGGTTTACTCCGCCGCCATCTTGTCGCCGGGGGCGCGCTCGAACACCGCGTCGTAGCCGAACAGCGCCGCCGCCCCGCCGGTGTGCAGGAACACCACCCGCTCGCCCTTCTTGAAGCGGCCCTTGCGGATCTGGTCGATCAGCCCGGCCGCGCCCTTGCCGGAATAGACCGGGTCGAGCAGGATGCCTTCGAGCTCGGCGAACATGCGGATCGCCTCGATCGTGTCCTCGCGCGGGATGCCGTAGCCTTCGCCGACATAGTCGCAATTGGCGACGACGTCCTCGCGAGCGACGATGCCCTCGCAGCCGAGCTTTTCGGCGGTCAGGCGGGCCAGCTTGTAGACGTTCTCCTCCTGCTTTTCCCGCGGCGCACGCACGCCGATGCCCAGAAGCGGGATCTGCGCGTTGATCGCCTTGAGCCCGGTGATCAGCCCGGCCTGGGTGCCGGCGGAGCCGGTGGCGGTGACGATGTGGTCGATCACCATGCCGGCGTCATTGGCCTGGCCCACCAGCTCGAAGGCGCAGTTGACATAGCCGAGCGCGCCGGTGGCGTTCGAGCCGCCGCCGGGGATGGTGTAGACCTTGGCGCCGTCCTTGCGGAAATTCTCGGCCACCGCTTCCATCTCGGCATGCATGTCGAGATCGGGGCCGCGGGTCTCGGTGGTGGCGCCGTGCAGATGGTCGAGCAGCACGTTGCCGTTGCGGTTGTAGTTGTGGTCCTTGGAGCCGGTGCGGTCCTCGAGCAGCAGGTGGCAGCGCATCCCGAGCTTGGAGGCGAAGGCCGCCGTCTGGCGCGCGTGGTTCGACTGGGTGGCGCCTTGGGTCATCACCATCTCGGCGCCCATGGCCTGCGCCTCGGCCATCAGGAATTCGAGCTTGCGGGTCTTGTTGCCGCCGCTCGACAGGCCGGTGCAGTCGTCGCGCTTGATCCAGATCTCGGGTCCGCCGAGCTCGGCGCTCAGGCGGTCGAGCCGCTCCAGCGGGGTGGGCAGGTGGGCGAGATGGACGCGGGGAAACCGGGCCAGATGCATGAGACGCTCCCGTTCTGAAAAATTCGTTAAATGGATGTTGCGCCTTCAAAATCCGCTATGCAAATGCGAAATCCGCATTATAATATGCATGATGTGCAACTTAGGGGGGACCCTTGCATGCGCTTGGAATGGTTGGAAGATCTGATCGCCGTGGCGGAGACCGGATCCTTCTCGGAGGCCGCCGAACGCCGCCTTTTAACGCAATCTGCCTTTTCTCGCCGCATCCGGCAGATCGAGGACCATGTCGGGGTCGAGTTGTTCGACCGCAGCCGCAAGCCGGTGCAGCTGCAACGCACCACCGAGGCACAGCGCGACCGAATTCTTCAGATCATCCGCACGCTGCGCCAGCTAGTCGCCGATCTGCGCAGCGGCAGCCAGATAGCTGACAGCCACGTGGTGCTGGCCAGCCAGCACGCGCTGACCACCTCGCGCACGCCGCGGCTGCTGCAGGGCGTGCTGGCACGCGACGCCTCGATCACGATCCGCCTGCGCTCGGCCAATTTCGACGACTGCTACGGCCAGCTTCTCGCGCGCAAGGCCGATATCGCGCTGGTCTACCGGATCGAGGGGATCGCGCCCGAGGTCGAGGCCGACTACCTCGAGACGTTCGAGCTCGGACAGGACCGGCTGATCCCGGTTCATGCGGCGGCGCGGCGGGCGGATCATCTGCGCGACCGGGCGATGGGGCTCTTGCCGATCGTCTCCTACCCCGACGCGGTGTTTCTGGGGCAGGTGATGAACCTGCTGATCCTGCCAAAGCTGCCGCCGCCGCTGCAGGCGGTGCAGCGTGTGGAAACGGCGCTGACGCTGGCGGCGCAGGAAATGGCGCAGGTCGGCATCGGCACCGCCTGGATCCCCGAAAGCCTCGCCCGCGACCGGATCGCCGATGGCGGGCTGATCGATTTTTCGGACGATCTGCCAAGCTGCGATCTGGCGATCACCGCGATGCGGCTCGCCGGGTCCAAAAGCAGCTCCGAGGAGGCGGTCTGGACCGAATTGGTCGGCGGATAGGGCGGTGAGGGGCATCTCAATTGTATCCGGCGCAGGGGCTGAACGCCTCGTTCGACCGCACTCCGCGCCGGGGCTTCGCGCCTTGTCCGGCAGGGGGATGAGCGGCGCGCGCCACGCGGATCGGGCCATGGGCGCGATGTCGCGGCGCATACATCTCGCGACAATACCGTGCTGTTTTCCGCGCCCGAACTGCGCCATCCGAGGGGCAATCCCGGCGCGGCGCAGCGCCGCGAAGACCGGGGGTGGACGTTCCATTCGCAAGGACGACGAGAATGAAATTCGCAAGCAAGATCGGCATCATCGCCACAATCGCCACCCTGACGGGCATGGCCGCCAGCGCGGCCTTCGCGCAGCCGCCGCCGCGCGAGATGAAGCCACTGTCGCGTGCCGAGGCGCTCAAGATGGCGGGCGAGCGGTTCGATGCCGCCGACAAGAACCATGATGGCCAGATGACGCCCGAAGAGGCCCGGCCCGAAGGCCGCCCGAACGACGCGCGGGGGCAGGGACGTGATCAGCGCCCGGCGCCCGAGCGCCAAGGCACATCCGAGCCCGTCTCGCGCGCCGATATGCTGAAGCGCGAGGCCGAACGGTTCGACGCGGCTGACGAGAACGGCGACGGCGTGATCAGCGTCGAGGAACAGCGCAAGGCGCGTCCGCCGCGCAGGTATCGCGTCGCTGAGGCAAGGCGCAGGCTGGCATCGAACCGCGCCCCCTCGCAAATGTGCGAAGGCCCGCTCGTGTTACGCGCGGGCCTTCGCACATTTCGGTGGCGGGTGGCCTAGCTGCGACCTTTCCAGGGCACCAGCCGGGTCTCGGCCTGGCGCATCAGCAGGTCGATGCCAAAGCCGATCAGGCCGATCAGGATGATGCCCATCATCACGATGTCGGTCAGCTGGAACTTCGCGGCGGCGATGATCATCATGCCGGCGCCCATCTGTGCTGCGACCAGTTCTGCGGCGACGACGGTGCCCCAGCACACGCCCATCGCCACCCGCGCCCCGGTGAAGATCTCGGGCAGGGAGTTGGGCACGATCACGTGGCGCAGGATCTGCCATTTCGACGCGCCGAGCGAATAGGCGGCGTGGATCTTGGAGATCCTGACGCCAGACACCCCCGCCCGCGCCGCGATGGCCATCACCCACAATGCGGCGAGGAACAGCAGCACCACCTTGCCGGTCTCCCAGATCCCGAACCAGATGATGACGAGCGGGATCAGCGCCAGCGGCGGCACCGGGCGCATGAACTCCACGATCGGGTCGAACCATCCGCGAAACCAGCCCGACAGGCCCATCGCGTAGCCCAGCGGAATCCCCACCAGCGCGCCTAGGGTAAAGCCCGCGAGCACCCGCAGCAGCGAAGCGCCGATATGCTCCCACAGCGAATAGTTCTGGTAGCCATTGGCCATGATCTCGATGAAGCGGCCGACCACGGCTTCGGGCGAGGGCAGCCAGATCGGCTCCATCTGCAGGCCCCTTTCGGCGGCGAAGCTCAGCGTGCCCTTGGAGGTCATCGACACGGTGCCGTCTTCGACCGGCACAGCCCCGCCCGGCGCGATCTCGGTGCCGTTGACAGAGACCACGCGCGCGTCGCCCGGCAGCTGGATCAGCTTGTTGCGCCCGCTCTGCACCGCGACGGCGACATCGTCGGAGGTCTCGGCCCCGGCGGGAAGCGTGCCGTCCGGGCCGACGGTGATCCGCACCCGGCCGTCGCTGAGCTGCCCGCCCGTGCCTTCGGACTGGTAGGTGAAGGAGGTCTCGCCCGCGAAAGGGCCGGACACGTGCAGCGGCACCAGCTTGGAGCCGGTGAAGGCGCCCCAGAGCAGAAAGATCACCACGACCGAGGCGATGGAGGCGAGGCGATCGGGGCGGATCGCGCTCTCGTCGCCGAAGGTCACGGTCTTGAGGCTGCTGAAATCGGCGCGCCGGGCGCGGCCGCGCCGCAGCAGCCCGGCGGCGGCGGCGGCCAGCACGAAGGCCAGCACGTAAACGAGGAGGATCGCGATACCGGTCATGATGCGGGCTCCATGTGACCCATGATTTCTTCTTCCATGTTCCAGATCATCGATAGGATATCCTCCCGCGTCGTGCCGAAATCAGGATGTTTCTTCACCTCCCTCAGGTCCATCCCGGCCCCCAGCTCGGCAAAGGGCAGGCGGTATTCCTTGTGGATGCGGCCCGGGCGCGGGGCCATGACGATCAGCCGCTCGCCCAGAAGCAGCGCCTCCTCGACCGAATGGGTGATGAGCATCACGGTCTTGCCTGTCTCCTTCCACAGCTTGAGGACCAGCGCCTGCATCTTTTCGCGGGTGAGCGCGTCGAGCGCGCCCAAAGGCTCGTCCATCAAGATCACGTCCGGGTCGTTGGCAAGGCAGCGGGCCAGCGCCACGCGCTGCTGCATGCCGCCCGACAGCTCGTAGATCGCCTTGTCGCGGAAATCCTTGAGCCCGACGATCTCGAGCAGGCGGTCGACCTCGGGCAGGTAGTCGGCTTTGCGGCGTCCGGCCATGCGCGGCCCGAAGGAGACGTTGTCGCGCACGTTCATCCATTCGAACAGCGCGCCTTCCTGAAACACCATGCCGCGCTCGGCATCGGGGCCGCGCACGGCGTGGCCATTGAGCGTGATCTCGCCCGCGGTGGGAGCGAGAAAGCCCGCCACGATGTTGAGAAGCGTGGTCTTGCCGCAGCCCGACGGCCCGAGGACCGACAGCAGCTCGCCCTTGGCGAGATGCAAGGACACGTCCTGCAGGGCCTGCACGTGGCTTCCATTGGGCAAATCGAAGCGCATGGAGATATTGTTCAGCGTCAATCCGGACATCCGGGCATTCCCTTGTCGGTGAGGCAGGGGGGAGGGAGGCGCTTTCGCGCCTCCGCCGGTTCAGTTGGTGGCGATGTCCTGCAGCGGCGCCGTGATGATCAGATCGCCGTAGCTGGGCAGAAGCGTAGGCACGGAGCCATGCTCGTGGAAGAAGGCCGCAGCACCGTCGATATAGCTGCCGACGCGCCCGCCCAGCCACTTTTCGGACAGCAGCGCATCGACCGGGATGAAGGTGAAATCGTCGATCACCTCGCCCGCGGTGGCGTCTTCCATGCCGGCGTCTTGTGCGATGACCGGCAGCATTTCGGCCCGGTCCTCGCCCGCGTTCCACTTGGCGTTCATCTCGGCGGTGACGGCGAGGAACTCTTCAAGCAGCCCGGGCTGGGAGGTGGCGAACCCGGCCATGGTGGTGGTCAGGTCGAAGGAGAGAATGCCGACCTCCTCCTTTTCGGCGCCGGTCAGCAGCACGTTGCCGTATTCCATCATCCGCCCCAGCGCGCCGCCCCAGCCGCAGGCCATGTCGACATCGCCGCGCGAGAAGGCGGCGGCGCCCTCGGCGGGGGCCATGTCGACGATCGACATGGTCGAGGTGTCGACCTCCAGATGCTCCATCAGCTGCAAAAAGGTGTATTGCGCCCCGGTGCCGACCGGCACGGCGACGCGCGTGCCCTCAAGCTCCGCCGCGTTCTCGGCGTCGATCTCAAGCGCGGCGGCGACGACGCAGTTCTCGTTATCGGCATAGGAGGCGGCGATGTCGACAATGCGCAGGTCCTGGCCCGCCGAGGCCGCGCCGATGAAGGGCAGCACGCCCTGGCTGATCGCGATCTGCACGTTGCCCGCGGCCATGGCGGCGGACATGGCGGTGCCGGAATCGAAGCGGACCCAGTTCACCGGCAAGCCGAGCGTCTCGTCATAGATCCCTTCGGCCTTGGCGTATTGGAACGGCATCGGCCATTCGGTGAAATAGGCGACTGTGAGCCCGTCCTGCGCGGAGGCGGCGGTCCCGGTGATGAGGCCGGATAGGGCGAGGATCGGCAGGCTGAAAATACGTGTCATGGCTCTCTCCGTGTTGGGTCTGGGTGCGGCCGGTTGGAGGCCACGGGGGATGACGATCGGTTTGTCCGATTTCTGTCGTGGGGATCCGGCACGGCGGGGCCCTGCCGGACGATAGAGCTCTCAGCCCATCCGCTCGCTGCAATAGGAGCCAGGGGAGGCCGGAAAGACGACGGTCTTGTCGCCGTTAAGAAAGACCCGGCGGTTGGCATGGGAATGGACCGCGCGGGCCAGAACCTGCGCCTCGACGTCGCGACCAAGCGAAACGTAATCCTCGGCCGATTGCGCATGGGTGACGCGGACGATGTCCTGCTCGATGATCGGGCCTTCGTCGAGATCGGCGGTGACGTAATGCGAGGTCGCGCCGATCAGCTTCACCCCGCGCTGGAACGCCTGCTTGTAGGGATTGGCGCCCTTGAAGCTGGGCAGGAAGGAGTGGTGGATGTTGATGATCCGCCCCGACATCGCTCGGCACATGTCGTCGGACAGGATCTGCATGTAGCGCGCCAGCACGATCAGATCGGCCTCGGCCTCCTCCACCACCGCCATGATCCGCGCCTCGGCGTCGGGCTTGTTGGCCTTGGTCACCTTGATGCAGTGGAACGGGATGTCGTGGTTCACCACGAGTTTCTGGTAGTCCATGTGGTTCGAGACCACCGCGACGATGTCGATCGGCAGCGCGCCGATCTTCCAGCGATAGAGCAGGTCGTTTAGGCAATGGCCAAAGCGCGAGACCATGACGACGACCCGCATCTTGCGGGCCTCGTCGTGGAACATGTACTCCATGCCAAAGCCCTGCGCGGCCTTGGCAAAGCCCTGTTCGAGCTCATCGCGCGTCGCGCCGGTCTCCGACACGAAGCTCACGCGCATGAAGAAGCCGCCGGTCTCAGGGTCGTCGAATTGCGAGCTGTCGGTGATGTTGCAGCCCTGTTCGGACAGGTAGCCGGCGATCGCCGCGACGACGCCGCGGGCCGATTGGCAGGTCACGGTCAGGCAGAACTTGGACATGTGCGTCTCTCTCCGGGAATTGGGGGGGGCGATCGGGCGGTCAGGCGGTCAGGCCGTCCGGCTCGGGCAGGCCGTGCGCGCGGCAGCAGGCGGTCAGCGTGTTGGACAACAGGCAGGCGATGGTCATCGGGCCGACGCCGCCGGGCACGGGCGTGATCGCGCCCGCGACCCGCGCCGCCGCGTCGAAATCGACATCGCCAACCAGCCGGGTCTTGCCGCCCTCGGCCTCGATCCGGTTGATGCCGACGTCGATCACCGTGGCCCCGGGCTTGATCCAGTCGCCCTTGATCATCCCGGGCCGGCCGACGGCGACTACGAGGATGTCCGCGCCGCGGCAGATCTCGGCGAGATCGCGCGAATGGCGGTGCGCCACGGTCACGGTGCAATCATCGCGCAAAAGAAGCTGCGCCATGGGGCGGCCGACGATGTTCGAGCGCCCGACCACCACCGCGTTCAGCCCCTTGAGGCTGCCCAGCCGGTCGCGCAGCATCATCAGACAACCCAGCGGCGTGCAGGGGACCAGCGCCTTCTGCCCGGTGCCCAGAAGGCCCACGTTGGAGATGTGGAAGCCGTCGACGTCCTTGGCCGGGTCGATCGCCGCCAGCACCGCCTCTGTGTCGATATGGCGCGGCAGCGGCAGCTGCACGAGGATGCCGTGCACGGCGGGATCGGCGTTGAGCCGCGCCAGCAGCGCCAGCAGATCCGCCTGGCTCGTCTCGGCCGAAAGCTTGTGCTCGAAGCCGGTCATGCCGGTCTCGCGGGTCTGGCGCGCCTTGTTGCGCACATAGACCTCCGAGGCCGGGTCCTCGCCCACCAGCACCACCGCGAGGCCGGGCGTGATCCCATGCTCGGAGTTCAGCTCCGCCACGTGATCGGCGACATGGGTCCGCACATCGGCGGCAAAGGCCTTGCCGTCGATGCGGGCGCTAAGCGTGGTCTCGCGGATGTTCATTTCAGCGCCCCCGTCAGCTCGGGCACGAGATCGAACAGATCGCCGACGAGGCCGTAATCGGCGACCTGGAAGATCGGCGCCTCCTCGTCCTTGTTGATGGCGACGATGATCTTGCTGTCCTTCATCCCCGCGAGGTGCTGGATCGCGCCCGAGATGCCCACCGCGACGTAGAGATCGGGGGCGACGACCTTGCCGGTCTGCCCGACCTGCCAGTCGTTCGGCGCATAGCCCGCATCGACGGCGGCGCGGCTCGCACCGACGGCGGCGCCGAGACTGTCGGCCAGCCCCTCGACCAGCGCGAAGTTCTCCTCCGAACCGACGCCGCGCCCACCCGAGACCACGCGGCCCGCCGAGGTCAGCTCCAGCCGGTCGCTCTTCGAGACCTCGTCTGAGAGCCAGCGCGCGAGGCCGGGATCGGCGACCTCGGCCAGGGTCTCGACCTGCGCCGCGCCGCCATCGCCCGCGGCGTCGAAGCCGGTGGTGCGGATGGTCAGCACCTTGGTCGCGTCCTTGGAACGCACGGTCTGGATCGCATTGCCGGCGTAGATCGGCCGCTCGAAAGTTTCGGCGTCGATCACCTTGAGCACGTCGGGGATCACCATCACGTCGAGAAGCCCCGCGACACGCGGCATCGCGTTCTTGGCGCCGGAGGTGGCGGGCGCGGCAATGTGCTCGAAATCACCCGCGAGCACCGCGATCAGTGCCGCCAGCGGCTCGGCCATCTGGCGCTCGTATGGCGCGCCCTCGGCCAGCAGCACGCGGGCGATGCCGTCGATCTTCGCGGCCACGGCTGCCGCCTCGGGCGTGGCCCCGGCGCAAAGCAGCGTCACAGCGCCCAGATCCCGCACCGCGCTCACGGCCTTGGCCGTGGCGTCGCGGTTCAATTCGCCCTTGGTGATGTCCGCAACAAGTAGAACCGCCATCAGATGATCCCCGCTTCCTTGAGTTGACCGACCAGCTCGTTGACCGAGCCGAGCTTGATCCCGGCCTGCCGGCCCTGCGGCTCGCGCACCGAGACGACTTCGAGCCGCGGGCTCACGTCGACGCCGTAATCGGCGGCGGTCGCCTCCACGAGCGGCTTCTTCTTGGCTTTCATGATGTTGGGCAGCGAGGCGTAGCGCGGCTCGTTGAGGCGCAGGTCCGCGCTGACGATGGCCGGGAGCGGCACCTCGATGGTCTGCAGACCGCCATCGACCTCTCGCGTCACCTTGGCGACGCCGCCTTCGACTTCAAGCTTGGAGGCGAACATCGCCTGACCCCAGCCGAGCCGTGCGGCCAGCATCTGGCCGGTGGCGTTCATGTCGTTGTCGATCGCCTGCTTGCCGGTGACGACCAGATCGGCCCCTTCGGCCTCAGCGACCTTGGCGAGGATCCGGGCCACGGCGAGCGGCTCGATATCGTTGTGCACGTCGTCGGCAGCAGTCACGAGGATCGCGCGATCCGCCCCCATGGCCAGAGCCGTGCGCAGCGCGTCCTGCGCCTGCTTCACGCCGATCGAGACGACGATCACCTCCGTCGCCGTGCCCGCCTCCTTGAGCCGGATCGCTTCCTCGACCGCGATCTCGTCGAAGGGGTTCATTGACATCTTCACGTTGGCGAGGTCGACGCCGCTGCCATCCGCCTTCACGCGGGGCTGCACGTTGTAGTCCATCACCCGTTTTACCGGCACGAGTATCTTCATTTCGTTTCCTACTGTCTTGGGGGAGGGCGAGCCGGGCCAGGCCTCGGCTCGCGTCAATGCCGCGTTCGGATCAGCCCTTGATGCGGATGTTCTCGGGGTCGTAGAGCCCCGGATCCATCACGGTCGCCGCGACCGGTTCGCCGATCACCTCGACCTGCAACTCCGTGCCCACTTCGGCGTATTCCGGGTGCAGGAACCCCATGGCGAGGTTCTTGCCGATCCGGTGGCCCCATCCGGCGGAGGTGATGGTCCCGATGGGCTTGCCATTGGCGAGGATGGCGTCGCCGCCATGCGCAGGCGCATGGTCGCAGTCGAGCGCCAAGGTGACGAAGCGTTGCTTCAGCCCGCCCGCGAGCTGCTCTTCGAGCGCCGCCTTGCCGATGAACTCCGGCTTGTCGATCTTCACGAAACGGTCGAGCCCGCTTTCGATCGGGTTGAACTCGGTGATCAGGTCCGCCTTCCAGTGGCGATAGCCCTTCTCTAGCCGCATCGATTCCACCGCGTGGCCGCCGAACAGCGTCATCCCGTGCTTTTCACCCTCGGCCCGCAGCGCCAGATAGGCGGCATAGAGCTGGTTGTTGGGCACGTGGATCTCGTAGGCAAGCTCGCCCGAGAAGCTGACCGACATGACCACGGCGGGCGCGATGCCGACGAAGGCGCGGCGCACCGAGAGCCACGGGAAGGCCGCCTTGGACCAGTCGCCACGCGACACGCCGGACAGAACATCGCGCGCTTTGGGTCCCGCGATCACGAGGATCGTCCAGTCGTTGGTGAGCGAGTGGATCTGCACCGAGCCGTCTTTGGGCAGATGCGCCTCCAGCCAGTCCATGTCATGGTATTCGGAAGCCGCGGCGGAGCCGTACCAGACGGTATCAGCGTCGAGATTGGCGAGCGTCGCCTCGGCCTTCACGTTGCCTTGGTGGTTCAAGAGGTAGGTCAGGCCGACCTTGCCATCCTTGCGCGGGATGCGGCCGCAGACCATGGTGTCGAGCCAGTCGCGCGCGCCGGGGCCGGTGATCTCGAAGCGGTTGAAGCCGTTGACCTCCGCCATGCCGACGCCCGTGCGCACCGCTTCGATCTCCTTGGCCACGACGGGGAAGGTCTCGTTGAACCTGAAGCTGTGGGTTTCCTCGAAATCGGGGCTCGGCTTGATATAGGCCACGCGCTCCCAGCCATTGACGGTGCCGAACTCGGCGCCCTCGGCGGCGAGGATCGGGGTCAGCGGCGTGGTCTTGGCCGGGCGGCCCGCGGGGCGGTGCTCATGCGGGAAGTGGAAGCGGAACTCGTTCTGGTAGTCCTCGATCGCCTTCAATGCGGTCAGCTCGACGTTGGCATGGCCGGTGAAGCGGCGCGGGTCGATGACCCAGGTGTCGTAGCAGGCCTCGCCATGCACGATCTGCTGCGCCAGCAGCCAGCCATGGCCGCCGCCTTCGCCAAGACCGGCGCGCAGGCCGATGATGCAAAACGCGTTGCGTTTGCCGGGGATCGGGCCGACCAGCGGCGCGCCGTCGATGGTGTAGGTGATCGGGCCGTTGACGACGGAGTGGATGCCCACATCCATCAGCGCCGGCATTCGCTCGAAGGCGCCTTCGAGCACGTCCATCACCCGGTCGAGATCGTCGGGGCACAGCGCGTTGACGAAGTTCGGGTCGATCCCGTCCATTCCCCAGGTCTTGCAGTCCTGCTCGTAGAAGCCGACCAGCAGGCCGTTCTTCTCCTGGCGGCAGTAGTAATCGCTGATCGGGCAGCGCAGCAGCGGCATGCGGAAGCCCGCCTCCTCGATCGCCTTGATCGGCTCGGTCAGGAAATACTGGTGCTCCATCGAGGCGACGGGATGGTGCACGCCCATCATCGCGCCGACCTCGTTCACCCGGTAGCCGCAGGCGTTGACGACGATCTCGCAATTGATGTCGCCATGCTCGGTGTGCACGGTCCAGCTGTCGTCCTTGTGCTGGGTCAGCCCGGTGACCGGGGTGTTGCGGTAGACCTCGGCTCCGGCGAGGCGGGCGCGGCGCGCCAATGCCTGGCACAGCTGCGCGGGGTCGATGTCGCCGTCGAGCGGGTCCCAAAGGCCGCCAAGAAGGTTGTCGGTGGAAATGAGCGGGTGTCGTTTCGCGCATTCCTCGGCATCGATGATTTCGAAATCGACGCCCATGCCTTTCGCGACGCTGGCGAAATGGCGATAGCCTTCCATTTGCCGTTCGGTATTGGCCAGTCGAATGCCGCCATCTGCATGATGGTAATTGATCGGATATTCAGGGTCGTCGGCCAGTTCCTTGTAAAGCTTGATGGAATGGGTCTTGAGCCCGACCATGGTCTGCGTCGCACCGAAATTGGTGACCTGCGCCGCCGAATGCCACGTGGTACCGGATGTCAGCTCGTTTCTCTCGACGAGCACCACATCTGTCCATCCCTCCTGGGTCAGATGGTAAAGGGTGGAGCATCCGGCGATACCGCCGCCAATGACGACGACACGAGTCTGATTTTTCATTTTGCCCTCTGACCATTTCGGATTTGTGACAAGTAGCGCGGCGATGTGTCGCTGGGTCAATCGCGGCGATGCTATGTTCAGGCAAACAGAACACTACCGGGAAATATCCTGAACGAAGCGGCCCTCCGGCGGGCCTTGCGGGCGAACCCGGTACCGCCGCGCTCTCCGAGCGAGGGAATTTCGATCAGGCTGCCTGCGCCGCGATCAAAGCCGGAATCGCCGCCCCAGGGCGGCATCGCACCACCCCACGCCGCCGCCACCGCGACGCGCGGCACGATTCGAGGTCGACCGGCGCTTGATGCGAAGGCACAGTCCCGCGCAACGGACCCCCCAAGGCACGACGATGGCAAAAACACCGACACCCCCTCCCATTCCGGACAGGCCGATCACGCGGCTGACGCTGCGCGGGCTGCGCGCCTTCATCGCGCTGGAGGAAGCGCGCTCGGTCGCGGGTGCCGCGCAAAAGCTCGGGGTGAGCAAATCGAACGTGTCGCAGCAGATCACCGCGCTGGAGCAGAACGTCGGCGCGAAGCTCTTCGACCGCGACGGCAGGCCGATCCTTCTCACCCCCGCGGGGCAAGTGCTGAGCACCCATGCGCACCGTATCATGTCGACCGTCTCGGCGGCGGAGGCCAATCTCGCGGAGTTCAACCTGCGCAGCCTGCCGGTCTTGAACCTCGGCATCATCGACGATCTCGACGCCTCGCTGACCCCGGTCCTCGCCTCGTCGCTGCAACGCCAGCTGCCGCAATGCTTCATCTCCACCTTCTCGGGCCGTTCGGATCAGGTGACGGAAAAGCTGCTGGCGCGGGATGTCGATATCGCGGTGACGGGCATCCTGCCCACCACCATGCACAGGTTCACCATCCTGCCGCTCCTACGCGAGCAGTTCGTGCTGATCTCGGCCAAGGGCCAGTATGACCGCAAGGCGGATTGGCGCGAGACGCTGACCCGGTTGCCGCTGGTGCAATATTCCGAGGCCATGCCGATGGGGCGGCTGGTCTCGGCGCATCTCAAGCGGGTCGGATTTCATGCGCAGCGGCGGTTTTCGTTCGAATCCACCCGCTCCGTCATCGCCACGGTGGCGCAGAACGGCGGCTGGACGCTGTCGACGCCGCTGAGCCTGCTGGATGCGGGCTCGCTGGTTTCGGGCATCGACATCGCGCCCTTGCCCTTCGCCAGCCTCGCGCGGCAGATCTACATGGTCACCAGAAGCGAAGAGCTCGGCAATCTCCCGGCGCAGCTGGCGAGCGAATGCCGCTCACTGCTACACCAGACGCTTGTGCCGGATTTCGGGAAGGCCGCGCCGATGCTGGCCGGCGCGATCGAAATCCAGGGGGGCGACGAAGATCCGTTCGATCCGGTCGGCGCGCCCGGACAGGATCCGTAGCGCGGCGGATGCCCCGAACATCGGCTGATGCCATGTTTGGCAACGTGGTTCGAGAGGTCCGCGACATCTCGACATTGTCGTTGCGGAATCCACGAACCGTGCGACTGTAGCGACAGCTTCCCTCGAGGCCGCGGACCACGGACCGTGTGGCCCTCTGACCAGCAGGCGGGGCTTTCGCACCCTTCATCCGGCACCAACGGGCAAAGGCCGCCCAATCGCGCGTGTAGGCGGTTCGGGTGTTCTCGACGACCGCGTGGTCGGCATAGCCGCAGGCCGTGTCGACGATGCGGTCAAGGCTGGCCGAGCCTGCAATTTGATGGGGCAGGGCGAGCCGCATATCGGGGCTCTCAGAAGATCCGCGCATGCCGAAGCATGTATCATCGTCGTGTCCGATAAGGCAAGATTATCGGACATCATGAGCGTCCGCACAGTGCGGCGGTTGCGCTCGACGCACGTCCGTACTTTCAGCTTCCGAGAGCTTTGTATCCGCTTGGGCCCACTCCGCTGGCGACATCGCGGCGTCGCAATTGGCACGGCCCGGACCCACCAGTGCCCGGGGGCAGATAGTGCCCCCGGCGAAGCTTTGCGTTGGCTCTGTCCCTCAGGATGCGGGTCCGCCGTGGGGCCGAAGTTATTGTCCGGCGATAGTTCTTGAACCTGACCGCCTATAGGCCAAGATCCCGAAGCGCCCGCCGCATGACACCGGCATCGGCATCGATGCCGGTCCAGTGTTTCAGGCCGATCACCCCCTGACCGACGAGCATGCCCAGACCGTCCGCGGTCTTGCAGCCGCGCGCCTGCGCCGCCCTCAAGAGTTTCGTCAGCGGCGGGTTGTGGATGCCGTCGGCCACGACCATGTCCGGCGTCAGGCTGTCGTGATCGATGTCCGGCGTGGCATCGACATCGGGGTAGAGACCAACCGACGTGGCGTTGACGACAAGCCTGGTGCCCTGCGGGACACGGAAGCTGCCCTCCCAGGGCCGGTACTCCGCCGAGGCGGGGGTCCGGTCGTCGATCAGTCGAGCCACGGCCTCGCCGCGGGCGGGGCTGCGGTTGACCACGGTGATGTGGGAGACGCCCGCCAGTGCCATCTCGACCGCGACGGCCCGGGCCGCGCCGCCGGCGCCGAACAGTACCGCGCGCTGGCCCGACGGCTCGGTCACCTCGGACAACGCCCGGACAAATCCCTTGCCGTCGGTATTCTCGCCGATCAGCCGCCCGTCCTCGTGCCGCACGACTGTGTTCACCGCCCCGATGATCTCCGCTGAGCGGCCGAGGCCGTCGAGATGCTCGATGACCGTCACCTTGTGCGGGATCGAGCAGTTGAAGCCGCGCCAGCCCATCGCCCGCGCCCCCCTGACGGCGTCGCCGAGGTCCCGTGGCGCCACCTCGCAGTTGATGTAGCGCCAGTTCAGTCCGTGATGCCGGAACGCGGCCTCGATCATCGCCACGGTGGGGTTCTCGCCCGCGGGCATGGCGAAGGAGCCGACCAAGGGTTGCAGGAAATCATGCGGCATGGGGAGGTCTCCGTGTCAGGCGGCCGCGATGGCGGCGAAGCTCGAGGACAGATGCGCACCGACCCGCAGCGCCTGGGCGGCCACGGTCAGCGCGGGGTTAACGGCTGCCGAGGACGGGAAGCAGCCGGCATCGACGACGTAGAGGTTCGGATGATCATGCGCACGGCAGAACGGGTCGAGCGCCGAGCTGGCGGGATCGGCGCCCATCCGGACGGTGCCGCATTGATGCGACGGCGCCTCGATGCCGAAGCTGTGGCGCAGCACGAGCGGGAAGCCGATCCGGCGCAGCAGCCCGCGGGCGTGGCGCACGAACCGGTCATGCGCCTTTCGGTCGGCCGGGTGCCAGGTCACCTCCGGCGTGCCGTCGGCCAACAGCCGCACCCGGCTCGACGCCCGCGGCGGGTCCTCGGACATCACCAACCAGTCGACGCTGTGGCGGCCCAGCCAGTCGGCCGCGGCGCGCGGCGTGCGCGGATAGGCGGCGCGGATCATCGGCCCCCTGATGTTGCCCAGCATCTGGATGTTGCCGCGCGCCAGCGGATCGCCCGCGATGCCGTGGTAGAAGTCGTTCACCGACAGGGTCTTGGGAAACCTCGTGTCGTTCACCGTCCAGGGCAGCACGCCCATCAGCCCGGTCAGGTGGTGGTTCATCAGGTAGCGCCCGACCACGCCCGAGCGGTTGGCCAGCCCGTCGGGACAGCGCGCGCTGGCCGAGCGCAGCAGGATCAGCGCCGAATTGATCGCGCCGGCGCTGAGCACGAAAAGCGGCGCCTTGATCCGGTCGGGCGCGCCGTGCTCCTCGACCTCGGCGGCGACGATCCGGCGGCCCTCGGCGTCGTGGATCAGCCGGGTCACCCTGACCTCGGTGCGGATCTCGACATTGGCGCGGCCGCGCAGCCGTCCCAGCAGCCGGGTCTCGGCATCCCCCTTGGCGCCGAAGCGGCAGCCGAACGCATCGCAGGTGCCGCAGCGCCGGCAGGCGCCGCCGGGGCCGTAATCGATCGCGGACGGCATCGGGAACGGTGTCAGGCCGGCCCGCTCGAGCCGGTCGGCCATGCGCCGGATCAGCGGTTCGTGCGGCACCGGCGCGTGCGCGTAGCCGCCGCTGCGGGGCGGCTCGGTCGGATCGGCCCCGGCCTGCCCGCGCACGCCGAACAGCCGCTCGGCCTCGGCGTAATGCGGCTCGAGGTCGGCATAGCTGATAGGCCAGGCCGGGGAGATCGCGTCCTCATGCGGCACCGCGTCGAAATCGCATTCGCGGAAGCGGAACATGGCGGTGCCGTAGAACTTGGTGTGCCCGCCCAGGAAGTAGTACTGACCGGGGCGGTAGCGGCGGCCCGTACCGTCCTGCCATTCCTCGGTGGTGCGATATCGGTTTTGCACGAAGACCGCCTCGGCGTCGTTCAACGCGGGCTCGTTGGGAAGCGGCCCGCCGCGTTCGAGGATCAGCACCCGCAGCCCCGCCTCGGCCAGCTTGAGCGCCACGGATCCGCCGCCGACGCCGCTGCCGATCACCACGACATCGGGATTGTCCATCCGGCTCGGCATGTCCGATACCCCTCGCTCCCCTTGCAAGCGCCAGACTACCGGGGCGCCCGGGACCGTACCATTCCCGACTCCGGCAGCTTTTTGTAGGATCACCGCATCATCGAGGAGGGCATCATGCGGCCGTGGTTCGAAAAAGTGACGATTCCGGCGGGCCAGTCCTGCCTGGTCTACGACCGGCGGCTGCCGGAGTTCGCCTTCAACTGGCATCACCACCCGGAATACGAGCTGACGCTGACCCTCGGCGGGCACGGCACGCGCTTCGTGGGCGGCGACGTGGCGCCCTATGCCGATGGCGACCTGGCACTGATCGGTCCCGATCTGCCGCATGCCTGGCAGTCGCATCACTTGGCCGAGGGCGCCACGGAACACCGCGCCATCATATGCTGGTTCACCGTCGACTGGGCGCGCGGCCTGCTCGCGCTGATGCCCGAGCTCGGCGCCATCGGCGCGCTACTGGGCGAGGCCTCGCAGGGCGTGCATTTCGGCCCGGCGACGGCAGCGGCGCTGCGGAGCCGGATGCTCCGGCTCTGCGACCGGCCGCAGGCCGAGCGCGCGCTTGAACTGACCGGCCTACTGCTAAATCTCGCCGCCGCCCCCGACCGCCGCACGCTTTCGCCGGGTGCCATGGACGCGGCCGAGATGTCCCGCGACCGCCGCCGGATGGAGCGGGTGCTGGCCGATCTCCATGCGCGCTTCGACCAGCCGATCCGTCTCGCGCCGCTCTGCGAGACCGCACATCTGTCCGAAAGCCAGCTTCAGCGCATCTTCAAGCGCAGCACCGGGCTGTCGATTAGCGAATACGTCACCCGCCTGCGGGTCGGTCGGGCCTCGGCGATGCTCAACCGCACCGACCTGCCGATGGCCTCCATCGCCGAGAGATGCGGCTTTCACGACGCCGCCCACTTCGCGCGGACATTCCGCGCCACCACCGGTCGCACGCCGACCAGCTATCGCCGGGAGTTCCATGCCCCGGGGCCAGCAATTCCAACTGGGGCGTTTCCGATGCAGCGCGGAACGGCCGGGTAAGGGGCTGCCTCGGAACTAAAAGGCCCCTTGGTTCGTGGGCGTATTCTTCGCCAATCTGGAGACAAAGAGGCAATTGCTGAGCAGCAACAGATTCAACGACGAGTTCAAGCAGGACGCAGTCGTGCAGCTCACTGAGCGGAAATACTTACGATCGGGAATACTTAGATGACCCTTATGCCGTCCGCAGCCAGCTTACCCTCCCATTACAGCCGATTTTCTTATCTTCGCACATCGTGCGTCAGGCAGTAGCTATATTTGCTGATTGCCAGCACGGCTACTGGTTTCGCGCTGGCAGCGACCACCCCACTCGGAAGTATGGCCAGCCATGTTGGGCGGTGGTGGAAGGCCCAGGCCGCCACGGATGTACGCAGCCGAGTTCGCCTCGAACTGCCGGGGGGACGGGCCTTTACTACCGCATCTTCGTCGGTTTTGGGGTGTCACGGCCCGATCAGCTTTCCCGTCACGCTGGATCGAATTGCGCGGTCGGTGCATCTGGGCGGTCCGCAACGCCATTCGTCACGCGGCCTCGAACTCGTCTTCTGGTTCCTTCGCGCCCGTCATATAAGCAACGGCGTCGGACATCGAATGCTTCTTTGGGTCGATGACGCAAAGCCGCTGGCCCAGGCGATGCACGTGGATCCGGTCCGCCAGTTCGAACACGTGCGGCATGTTGTGCGAGATCAGGATGATCGGGATGCCGCGCGACTTTACGTCGAGGATCAACTCCAGCACCCGCCGGCTCTCCTTGACGCCAAGCGCGGCGGTGGGTTCGTCGAGGATGATCACCTTGGAGCCGAAGGCCGCCGCGCGCGCCACTGCCACGCCCTGCCGTTGCCCGCCCGACAGCGTCTCGACCGCCTGGTTGATGTTCTGGATCGTCATCAGCCCGAGGTCGTTCAGCTTCTGGCGGGCGAACTTCTCCATCGCCGGGCGATCGAGCTGGCGCAGCCACTTGCCCCGGAATCCCGGTTTGCGCAGCTCGCGCCCCATGAACATGTTGTCGGCGATCGACAGGGCGGGCGACATCGCCAGCTGCTGGTAGACCGTCTCGATGCCGGCATGGCGCGCGTCGTTGGGCGAGTGGAAATGGACCTGCCGGCCTTCCAGCGTGACCTCGCCCTCGTCGGGCTGTACCGCGCCCGAAAGCGCCTTGATCAGCGTCGATTTGCCGGCGCCGTTATCGCCGATCACCGCGAGGATCTCGCCCGGGTAGAGGTCGAAGTCGCAGTGATCGAGGGCGACCACCTTGCCGTAACGCTTGACGAGATTTCGGCCCTTGAGGATGGGTTCGCGTTTCTGTTCGATGTTCATGCCGACACCTTCCTGATCCATTGGTCCACGGCCACGGCGGCGATGATCAGCACGCCGATGAAGAAATAGGTCCACTGCGCGTCGGCCCCGAGCAGGCGCAGCCCGAGCGAGAACACCCCCACGATCAGCGCGCCGAACAGCGAACCCATGATCGAGCCGCGTCCGCCGAAGAGCGAGATGCCCCCGATCACCACGGCGGTGATGCTCTCGATGTTGGCATCGTAGCCGGACGTGGGCGAGACCGAGCCGATGCGCCCGATCAGCGCCCAGCCGGCGAAGGCGCAGATCAGCCCCGACAGCATGTAGACGGAGACGAGGGTGCGCTTGACGTTGACGCCCGATAGCTGCGCCGCCTCGGCGTCGTCGCCCACCGCATAGACATGCCGGCCCCAGGCGGTATGGCGCAGCACCCAGCCCAGCAACACGATCAGCGCGATCATGAACACCACGCCGACGGTAAAGACCGCGCCGCCGATCTCGAACTTGGCGCCGAAAAACTGCAAGATCGGTGCCTCGGCCTCGATCTCCTGCGCGCGGATCGTCTCGTTGGCCGAATAGAGGTAGTTGGTGGCGAGGAAGATCTGCCAGCTGCCCAGCGTCACGATGAAGGGCGGCAGCCGCATCACCGAAACGAGCCAGCCGTTGAGGAAGCCGCAGGCCGTGCCGACGGCAAGGCCGCAGGCGACGGCAACGGGGGCGGGGATGCCGTAGCGAAAGGTGAACTGGCCCATCACCACCGAGCTCAGCACCATGATCGCGCCGACCGACAGGTCGATGCCCGCGGTCAGGATCACGAGGCTCTGCGCGGCGGCGACAATGCCGACGATCTGCACCTGTTGCAGGATCAGCGTCAGCGCGAAGGGCGAGAAGAAACGCGAGCCCAGCAGCAGCCCGAAGACGATGATCGAGACCAGCAGCACGATCAGCGGCACCAGCGCCGGCGTGACGTGCAGCAGGTGCTGAATGCGGTGCAGCGGACTTCTGCGGTGATCCTGAAACTCTGCCACCGTCTCGGCGCGTTTCTCGCGCACCGAGGTTTCGTAGTGATCGCTATCTGTCATGGCGCGCCCCTCCCGTGGCGTGTGGCAGGGCACGCCCCCTCGCGCGGCCCCTCGTCATCGGGGCGGGCGCGGGGCCCGCCCCGTCAGGGACATCCTGCGCCGCCCGAAGACGCGCAGGATGGAATGATCCCGGCGGGGCTCAGCCCCAGCAGAGCTCCTGGCCTTCCTCGACCGAGATCGACTCGACACCCTCGACCGGCTCGTCGGTGACGAGCTTCACGCCGGTGTCGTAGAAGTCCTTGCCTTCGGTGTTCTCGGGCAAGGTGCCGTCCTCGGCATATTGGGCGATCGCCTCGATGCCGAGCCTGGCCATCTCGAGCGGGTATTGCTGCGAGGTGGCGCCGATGACGCCGTCAGCGACGTTCTGGACGCCGGGGCAGCCGCCATCGACCGAGACGATCAGCACGTCGTTCTCGCGGCCGATCGCCTTGAGCGCCTCGTAGGCCCCCGCGGCGGCGGGCTCGTTGATGGTGTAGACGACGTTGATCTCGGGGTCCTTGGCGAGAAGGTTCTCCATCGCCGTGCGACCGCCTTCCTCGTTGCCGGCGGTCACGTCGTTGCCGACGATGCGCGGGTCGTCCTCATCGCCCCACTTGTTCGGATCCTTGGTATCGATGCCGAAGCCGGTCAGGAATCCCTGATCGCGCAGCACGTCGACCGAAGGCTGGCTGACGCCGAGGTCGAGCATCGCGATCTTGGCGTTCGCGGCCTCATCGCCCAGCTTGGCGGCGGCCCATTTGCCGATCAGTTCGCCTGCGAGGAAGTTGTCGGTGGCAAAGGTGGCGTCGGCGGCGTCGATTGGGTCGAGCGGCGTATCAAGCGCGATCACCAGAAGGCCCGCGTCCCGCGCTTGTTGTACCGAACTGACGATCGCCGAAGTATCTGACGGCGTGATCAGAATGCCGGAGGCGCCGTTGGCGATGCAGGTTTCGATCGCGTCGACCTGCGCTTCGTGGTCACCGTCGATGGTGCCGGCATAGCTGTTCAGGGTGATGCCGAGTTCGTCGGCGGCCTGCTGCGCGCCCTCGCGCATCTTCACGAAGAACGGGTTGGTGTCGGTCTTGGTGATCAGGCAGGCCGAGACGTCCTGCATGTGGCTTTCGGCCTGCGCCGCACCCGCAGCGATCAAGGCAAGCGCGGTCCCCGCGAAAAGTCGTTTCATCGTCAATATCCTCCCAGATGACACCGGCGCTCCTCAACACCGGATTGACCGAACGTTAGCGTCGATTCTGCCGGCCAGTCAATAAATAAATCCAGTTGATTTACTAATTGAATGTGCTGCATGATTGGGGCAGGGAGGATATCGGATGAACGGATCCGAAGTGCGCAGTCTCGCGGGCGGGGCGAACCAGCGCGGATTGCGCGATCACAACGAGCGGCTGCTGCTCAGCCTGATGCAACGACATGGTCCCATGCCCGGCAGCGATCTGGCGCGGCTTTCGGGCCTCTCTCCCCAGACCGTCTCGGTGATCCTGCGCCGTCTCGACGAGGATGGCATGGTGTTGCGCGGCACGCCGCAGCGTGGGCGCGTCGGCAAGCCGCGCGTCCCAGTGGGGCTCGATCCGGACGGGGCCTTCTCGATCGGGCTCAAGATCGGGCGTCGCAGCGCCGATCTGCTGATCGTCGACTTGCTGGGCCAGCCACGTGGCCAGCTGCACGACACCTACCGTTATCCCGATCCCGCCGGCATCATGCGGTTTCTCGAAGCGGGCATCGAGGATCTGTTGGCACGGCTGCCGGCGCGGCTGCGCGACCGGGTCGCCGGGATCGGCGTCGCCCGGCCGCATGAGCTCTGGATCTGGCCCGAGACGATCGGCGCGCCGCCAGCGGCGCTCGACGGCTGGCGCGGTTTCGATTTCGCCGCCGAGATCGGCCGGTTCTCGGCCTTTCCCGTCTTCGTCGACAACGACACCACCGCCGCCTGTCGCGCAGAGCATGTCTATGGAAGGGGGCGGGCGTTTCGCGACTACGCCTATTTCTTCGTGGGCTCCTTCATCGGCGGCGGCGTGGTGCTGAACCATTCGGTGTTCGAGGGCGCGCGCGGCAATGCCGGGGCCATGGGGTCGTTGCCGACGCGCGACGCCGCGGGCCGGCCGGCGCAGCTTATCGACACGGCCTCGTTGCACATGCTCGAGCGGCGGCTCGAGGCGGCCGGCCACGACCCGGCGCGGCTGTGGAGCCTGCCGCAGGACTGGTCCGGCATGAGCGACGTGATCGAGCCCTGGCTCGACGAGGCGGGCGAAGAGCTGGCGCGCGCCGCCGCCACGGTCTGCGCGGTCATCGACTTCGAGGCGGTGCTGATCGATGGCGGCTTTCCCGAGCAGGTGCGCGCATCCTTGGTGGAACGGGTCAGGGCGGGGCTCGACCGGGTCGATCTGCGCGGCTTGATCCCACCACGGATCGAGGCTGGCGCGGTGGGTGGCAATGCGCGCGGTCTCGGCGCCGCCTGCGCACCGATCTTCGCGCAGTTCCTGCTCAACACCCATTCGGGGTTTACCACCGGTTGAGACCGGGTGCGACAAGCTCGATGTCGTTGGCGAGCCACCCTACTGTAGTCATGGGCGATGGCACGTCGATTGCCATTCATGCAACCCAGTGCCCCTGCACGTGGCTCGACTGCCATATGCGCCTGCGTTGCGGTAGCGCAGAGACCGTTTGCAGCATCAGATCGGGCCGCCCACCCTTGGTCTCGAAGCCCTTCGCGCTCGAAGTCACGGGACATGTCAGTCTGGGCAACGCCCGCGCTCGACATCCACTTGGCGCGATCTCGCAGTGCCGAAGGTTGTCCGCCTGCTTCAAGATGAAGGCGATCTGCTGTTTGCCGAACCGAGATGTCCGCATCGGTCTTCCTCGCGTTGCATACCCGGCAGCTTACGAGAACCCTCCCAGATCCGGCGGTCCAGCTCTCCGGAAGTAGGTTCGTGCAGCACTCGAGTAGGCTGGTCCAACTGGCGCCGATCTGCATTGGCCCGACGCACTCCACACTGTGAATCAGCGCTCTCTCATCCGTAGTAATGGGGCGCGTAAGCGATCGCCTAAAAAGCGCATCGAAGGCAGTATAGGCGGAACACTGTCCCTAATTCGTCATTCCGCGAGAAATATTATGCCCGCAGTCGACGGCTCGGGCCCTTCGGCACTGGCATGTCCCGGCGGACGCTTCCAAAAGGCGCCGCGCAACCGCGGTCCCACGTGTGGCCGCGGTGCCCGGAGGCTAGAGAGGGAGAACACATGAACCAGCCGACACGATTCCTGCATGCCGGCATGAAGCTGCCCTTCATGCTCATCGTCACCTGTTTTGCCGCTTGGGGCATCGCGGCCAACATGACCGACCCGCTTGTGCAAGTCTTTTCCAAGATCTTCTCGATGAGCGCCTTGCAGTCCTCGCTGGTGCAGTTCGCCTACTACGGCGCCTATTTCTGTCTGGCCCTGCCGGCAGCCTTCATCAATCGACGTTACTCCTACAAGACCGGCATCCTGGTCGGGCTGGGCTGCGCCATCGCAGGCGCCTTCCTGTTCTATCCGGCCAGCATCGCCATGACCTATGGCTTCTTTCTGGTAGCGCTGTTCTTGCTGGCGGGCGGGCTGTCGATCTTGGAGACGTCGGCCAACCCCTTCGTCATCGCCATGGGACCGGAGGGCAACGCCACGCGCCGACTCAACCTCGCCCAGGCTTTCAATCCGGTCGGCACCAATATTGGCGTGTTTCTCTCGGCGGCGCTGATCCTGCCCAATCTGAACACCGCCGACGCGGACGCGCGCGCCGCGATGGGAGCGGACGCGCTGCGGGCGCTGCGCGCCGAGGAGTTGCAGGCGGTGATGGTCCCCTATGTCGGATTTGCCGTGGTGCTGGTCGCGATCTGGATCGCGATCGCGCTCAGCCGCATGCCCACGCCAAGCGAGCGCGAACTCGAGGCCGGACACGAGCTGCATTTCGGGGCGACGCTGAAGCGGCTCCTCAAGAACCGCCATTACAGCTTCGGCGTGGTGGCACAGTTCTTCAACGTCGCGGCCCAGACCTGCGTCTGGACCTTCACCCTGCAGTACGCGATGGCGGCGATCGGCACCGACGAGGCCGGGGCCGGCTGGTATCTGCAAGCCAGCCTGCTGGTGTTCCTTGTATCGCGCTTCGCGATGGTCTGGGTGATGGGTTTCGTCCGACCTGCGCTGCTGCTGGCCGGCTTGGCGCTGGCGGGGGCAGGGCTTGCGCTCTATGCCGCGCTGGTGCCGGGCCTGTCGGGCCTGTGGGCCGTGGTGATGATCTCGGCCTGCCTGTCGCTGATGTTCCCGACCATCTACGGCATCGCCCTCGAGGGGCTGGGCGAGGATACCAAGTTCGGTTCGGCCGGACTGGTGATGGCGATCCTGGGTGGCGCGCTGCTGCCATTGGTGCAAGGCGCGGTGATCGATGTCGCCGGCGCGACCTTCTCATATGTGGTGCCGGCCGCGGCCTTTCTGATCGTGATGGGTTACGGGCTGTTCGACTTCGCCGCCGTGCGCGGCGGGGCGGCCCGACCAGCCTGAGAGCGGCCGAATTTCGCAATTGCCCCGCCGCCGTGTTGTCTAACCCTGTGCGGCGGACGGGGAGGAGTACGACATGCGGGACATGACCCTGCGTCAGGTCGAAGTGGTGCGTGCCGTGATGATGACCGGCACCATCAACGGCGCGGCCACGCTGCTGGGTGTCTCGGCGCCCGGCATCAGCCGGCTGGTCAAGCACACCGAGGAGTCGCTCGGGCTGCGCCTTTTCGAGCGCAAGGGCGGGCTGTTCGTGCCATCGGTCGAGGCCGGGCCGATCTTCGAGCAGCCTGCAGTTCTGGAATTGGGTTTCGTTCTGGCGGCTCAATTGCAAGGCTACTTCAGCTATGGGCCTTCGCGCAGAGGATCAAAGCTTCTACGTCACCAGAAGCGACCGCTCCGCCGGTGCCACCGGTGGGTGCTCACTCTATCAGCCCCACCAGCCGCGCCCGTTCCAGCAGGTGCGCCACCGACGACGTCGCCCACTTCGAGCGCCCCCGCGGCGTCGGCTCCCGCATCGCCTCGAGCCGCGCCGCGATCTGCTGCAGCGTGATCTCTGGCGCCGAGCTCTTGATGCCCGCTATGATCGCGAGCAGTCGGTCGTCCTTCTGCGCGGGCGGGGCGCGGCCGAGCACGGCACGATCCAGCAGCCCGTCTTTCACGAATCGTCCGGCGGCGCGCCGCAGCCGCTCGACGGTCCAAGGCTTCGCGCTTGGATGCCGGCTGTTGATGATCCGCACGACGTCCTCCCAAGGGAGCCGCGGCCGGAACTGCCGGACGGCGGGCAGCCACTGCTGGGCTTCCTCGTTAAGCTTGTCGAAGTAGCTGCGGTCGCGCGCCCGGCTGACCTTGGCGATCGCCTCCGGGTCGCGGTCCCGCAGGCCCGGATTGCCGCCGACGCGGCCCTTCTCCCGTGCCGATGCCAGCCCCGCCATCGTCCTCTCGCGGATCAGTGCCCGCTCGAACTCGGCCGTCGCGCCGAGGATCTGCAGCGTGAACTTGCCCTGCGGCGAGGTCGTGTCGATCGGATCGCCCAGAGATCGGAAATGCGCCCCGCGGGCTTCCAGCGTCTCGATGACCTCGAGCAGGTGCGACAGCGAGCGTGCTAGGCGGTCGATGCGCACCACGACCAGCACATCACTGCGGCCGAGGTTCGCCACGAGCTTCGCGAGGACCGGCCGGGCGCGCGCGGCGCCCGAGGCGAACTCCTCGTGGATCTCGGTGCAGCCTGCCGATTTCAGTTCGCGGCGCTGTGCCGCAGTGTCTTGAAGGTCGGTCGAGACGCGGGCGTAGCCTATGAGTGCCATCAGCGCGCCATCTCATCGCACAACACGACCTCAACCATCTCCTGGAATGGCGAGCCGCTCGGCACCTCGCTCAGATGTTCGGCGATCCGGGCGAACCCCTCGCGCGGCATCGGCTCGAGGGCAGGGGAAGGGAGGTCCATGATGATCTCTTTCTCGCTAGATCTGCACCGCAGCGACTGCGGTCATTAAGCCAGCTCCCGGAATGCCTGCTTGTCCTCGTCGCAGACCCCGCCGTCGCTATCGATCTCGGTTTCCGCACTCGCTATGGAGTTTTGGGAGAGCTTCCACACGGCATCGAGAAGCTCGGCGAGCTCATGCCCGGTGACGCGTGCTATCACGCTCTCGGGGAGGGCACGAAGTAAGGCCTCAGCGGTAGTCCTGTGCTCGCCAACCTTGGCCAGCCGCATGGCGCGATTGATCTTGGTCCGATGGCTTGGGAACGTGGTCATGCTGAATCCTTTGGTTCGGCCTGCGAATGCAGGCGAGATGGACGTTACCATCGATCGAGCCCTCTTGCGGCTGCCAGAACATGGCCCATCCAATTCAACTATACTGAAGAAACCGGTCGTTTGAAAGCGCCTGTAGGGAACGTGCAACTCGGGCCGAAACGGCAGGGGAAGAGAGGCGACGTGTGCCAGTCGCCTTGCATCCAAGGGTGCGGAACGAAACCGAGACCCCGATTCCATCTGTAGTGCATCATCGGATTGGAGGGGGCCCCTCCTTCAGAACCATTTTCAAACGATCGGATGAAACACGTCGGCAACCCACTCAAGCAATTGAAAATGATCATCTGCATCCTCATGAGAATGTAATATATTATATATAACAATGACTTGTTATATGGTGTTCAGGGGCAGTGAAATACCCCAAGCACGGTCTTGACCTCCCTGCGGCCTGAAGTCCTTGCTGCGCGGCTGAAGGCGATGGCTTGGGGTGAGCCCGAGCTCGGCAACCCTCGGCGTCCGGAACTCGGGCTGGCAAAGGCCATGGCGGGTACAGGCAAGGGCATCTGGACCTTCAAGGACGAACTGCTTCCACGCGTTGCACTGAATGGAAGCCAGGACGTCGACCCGACCGGTTCCGAATTGGTGCTGAGCCTCATTCGCGCCCTGAGGGCGTCAGACGAGCCGGTCGCGACCGTGCGGCACCGGAATGCGCGGCACTGGAATGGGGCCGGGCCTTGCTGACCTGCTTCCGTGAAACCGGATCGCCGGATCTGGGAAAAGTTTCGTAAACTGCCGGGCAGGCAACGCGCCGGTCCTTTCCTCGACGCTGCTTGCGGACTTGATGAGGATCACCGTGAAAACGACGCTGGCAATTCTGGGTGAAATGACGTCGCTGGGGCTTTCGCAGGGGATCACCCGCCGCAAGACGGCGTGGATCTGGGCGGGGCCGGGCGTAGATGGACGCCTCGTGGATCGGCCGCCACGATGCGCCGGAGGCCAGGTGTGAGCCGAGAGCGAGGCGGATCACCAGGCGATGGATCACGCCGTCGCAGACCTCGAGACTGAGCGGGAGCGAGCCGAGCTTATCCTTGGCGGAAAAGGGTCGGGTTGCGAGGAAAAGTGTCGAGCCGGTTCGTCCCGTTACTGCGCCCTTGTCTGCGCATGGCCCGCTGAGCCACGGAGAGGGGTGCTGGAGGCGCAACTCCGGCTTTCCGTGTCCCCTTCCGCTATGTGCGCATCCTTGCCCACTCCTGGCCTCTCTTTTCGGCCCTGACGGCGATCGCAGGCGACCGACTTCCCGTCGATGGTGATCTCCTTCAGGAGCTTATGGCATTCCGACCGCCATTCGCCTCGTACTGCGTCGTGGCACACGGTCAGGATCTTCCGAGCCCAACCAGGTTCGAGACCGAACTCCACCGACACCGGCGCTGCACAATACTCGGCGAGCATCTCCATGCCGACCACCTGAACGATCGCTCGGAGGCCTGCACGGTCTCGTTCGCAACGACGTGCAGCAGGCTCTGGTGGCCTTGGTCGTCGGCCAGCTCGCAGAAGACACAGCCCGTGCGGGACCTCCCCTGGAAGCGCGGCCGCAACGGTAAGGCCGGTTCGGATTCGGAAGGCATCGCGGGAGATCACGGCAGGCAGGCTCGGGGCGATGCGCGAGATCGGCTGGACGCTGCGCGAGGCCGCGGTTCGCGAGATCGCCCGGCAGGCAGGACCCTCGGTCGCGCGCTGATCGAGGCCGCGGTGCAGAACGCGATGCTGGTCGGGGGCTTCCTGGTGCTGGCGCGCCTGACCGGGCTCGGCGGCGTCGGGCTGCGCGGCGACCTGCTGGCCTACCTGCTGACCGGGGTCTTCCTGTTCAACCTCCACGCCAAGGCGATGAGCGCGGCGATGTCGAGCGCCGACGTCCTGTCCGCCGGGCGGCTCTACCGCACCGACCCGCTGATCCAGGCCACCGGCGGCTCGATCGGCGCGGCCTACCTGCAGCTGGTCTCGGCCGCCGGGCTCATCCTCGCCTACCACGCGCTGGTCTCGTCGATCGAGGCCGCGATGACCGCGCCGCTGCCGCTGCTCGCGGCAAGCTGGATCTCGGGTCTCGGGTCTCGGGATCGGGCTGGTGCTCCTGCGGATCAAGGCGCGCGCGCCCGGGCTCGCCTCGATGGCGGCGATGGGCTGGATGCGGGTGGGCATGGTCACCTCGGGCGCGATGTTCGTCGCCAACGCCCTGCCCGGCGGCTTCCTCGCATGGGTCACCTGGAACCCGATCTTCCATGCTGTCGACCAAGCCCGCGGGCTGGCCTTCGCCAACTACGTGGCGCGCCACAGCGAGGCCTGGCCCGCCTACGCCTTCGCCGCCCTCGCCATACTGGTCGGGCTGGTCGCCAACCGGGCGAAGCGAGGGTCCGGAACCGGAGTGTGACAGCCAAAACGGATGGTAACGGCGTCTGTTACGGTTTTTTCCCAGCAAGATCATGGCCTTAACCCAAAGCGTAACGGTGTTACGGCTCCCCGGGGAATATATATATATATACCTCTCTATTACTCTCTCTCCTCCTCTCTCTTCTTCTATATATATATATATATATCTATTTTTACTGTTACATATAGATAAATATATAAGAAATGGCATAGGAATCAGTGGGTTGGACCGTAACACGGAGCGTTACAAAAAGCGTTACAGGAGTGTTACGCGTTACAGTGCTCCCAGCTTTAACAACGCGCTGTTACCTCCTGATATTTATACGTTTTTATGGAATCCTTCACAGATCGTCATGTGCGGGCACGGCCTCGCTCCGGGCGCGCCACTCTCCCTTCTGCGGGATGATCTGGTCCCGTAGACCCGCCTCCATCGCCACCGATCGCGGGGTCGCACGCCTCTTCGGAGGGCTCGGCAAGGCTCGAGTGTAACGGTTCGGATGGTCTGATCAGGCGCGCCGAGGCCTCGGCATGCGCAGCCGCCCCCCTCCGGCGCCGTGGGGGGCGGGCCATCTGTAACGCGGATCCGGTGTCGGTCAGGCCTTGATCAGGCGATGACGGGCTCGTCTTCCGGTTCGGACGCATCTTCGAGGTCGGGCTGCGGCAGCATCAGAAAGCGTTCGAGCTCCACCGGATGGATATCGGCACGGAGCGCAGGCAGCACCTGCGCGAAACCGGCCAACTCCGTCGCGCTGGCGAACTGAAACGCCGGGATCACTCAGCCGCGGTCACCGGGGCGGTGCAATGCATAGAACGTGCGCGCAGCGATCCTCTCGCGCAGGCGGCTCGGGAACACGCCAAGACGGGCGGCGGGATCGATCCGGCATGGATCGTAGCGAGCCGGGCGGCGACCCCGGCAAGAGGGGCACAATCCGGTGCATCGGTTCGCAAGCGCACGCCAGACGAGTTCAGTGCGATCTCTTCGTTTGGGGTGGATGATTCAAGCCCTGAAGTCGACAAGGCGGCATCTGAAGGGAGTCCGCCGACCGAGCGAGGCCCTCGCTGAACCACCCCATTTGGATCATCTCCTCAGACGCGGTATGGATCTTATGGCCAGACGGGTGTCGGTGGGCTGGGCGGATGGCGCGCTGACTGGCAAAGCCAGTCCAAAGAAATCGGCGATGCTATCCAGTACCGCTGCCGGCGCCTTTGGAGGCTACCCCAAGTGAGCGTCTGGCGATCGGCATGTAGCATGCCTGATGCATACCGCTTCAAAGCCCGGAAGCCGGTTATCCACATGAACAGAAGACGGGCAGGCCCAGAACCCATTGTCGGGTCGCGGCACCGCATGGGATTGTCGATCTTGGCCGACTGCGGCTGGACAGCGAGCCGGGTGACGACGACGGCAATCACGACCACCCGGCTCTCGTTTCCATACGCACGGTCTCATACCGCATCCCCGCGGGCAAGATCAGCGAAAGAAGGACCGTGTCATGAACGACAAGACCCACCCTTGCGGTAGCGACCGCACCGAGCTCACGTCAAGCACCGCCATACCAGGTCAGGCGACGACCCTGCCCGCCGCCGCGTCTGACGGGCAGGATGCCGACCCCGCCATGGAGCGGTTGGACATCGAGCAGATGGGCCGCCTCGAGCAGGCCAACATCGACCTCGTGCTCGAACGCCTCTCGATCGACCCGGCCCATCTCGACCTTCGGCCCGTCATCCGGTTCTGGAGCCACGTGTGCATCTCACATGGCGAGCTGATTTCGGAAGCAGCCGGATACGGCATTTCCGACCGGACCATCGTCGTGGCGCTGCAGGAGGCGCAGGACGAGGCGGAGCTTTGCCCCTGCATGGACGAGATCGCGGCGACCTGCCCAACGCTCGCAGCGCGATTGCGCACGGCCATGAGCCACCCGGACATGACCAGGATCTGGAGCCCCGGCGAACTCGAGGGACGCGCCCGTGATTTCCGGATGAGTGATCTGGTCTCGAAGGTGGATATCTTGGCTGGAAAGAATGTCCAAGCCTTGTCCGGCGTGCTCGCAGAACTCGCCGACCACTGCCTGGCCAGCGGGACCACCCTGCGCGACTACCTTGATATTGCCCTCGACGATCTGCCGCCGGCCGCGCTGCCTGCGGGATTTGCGGGTTGGGACTCCGAACCCTTGGCCGCCAAGTCCGGGTGATCGACCGAACAGCATCAATGCAGGCCGGGACACGTCTGATGCCGGTCCCGGCCTGCGGTTACGTGCTACCAAGCTGGCACAAAGAAGACCTGGCCGGTCGCTGGTGGCGAAGGCCGCGTCAGGACACAAGGCCTCGACCTGCGTGGCCTCCGGTCGACCTTTCTGCCTGCTTCGGCAGCAATGGGCATTTCGCGGCTGATGAACAGGCGTCCATGGCAGGATCGTCCCGACGCGCCAGATGTAATACCACCGCGATATCTGCAATGTTCGGAACGCACGATGTCGCGTTCGGACCAATCCCGCTCCAGCTCGACCCTGCCTGCGGCGAAGGGCGTGATTGCCGTGCCCCTCCCATCTGTCCTTCCTCGGCCATGGAGCCTAGATGGCTCCGATCAGAACCCTGGCTCCGGGAGGGCAGGCGGCGCAGCGTCACTGCCTGACGCCTCGCCTTCGGCATCCCGTACCGCATTCGCTTCAGCCGCGCCGCCCGGATCGGCCTGACCCCCGAACGGCGAGATAGGCCTGGACGACACAGGCGCCTGCCTGCACGCCGCCACGAGGTCCAGCACGGCCTCGCTGCCCAAGGCCTCGTGCTGCAAGAGCTCGAAGGCGGCCATGAAGCCGTCCGCCGCCGCATGGCTCTGCAGCGGATGACCGGCGCAAAGCCGCAGCAGCTCCGCA
>NZ_KZ304963.1:73147-94203 GCF_002723615.1 Limimaricola cinnabarinus | reverse complement strand
GATCCGCGAAGGCGGCCGCACCGTCGGCGCCGGCGTGGTGTCGAAAATCGTCGAGTGATGCGATCCCGGGCGGCCCCGTGCCGCCCGAAGCGACCATCATCCAAGGGCCGCCCCCCCGGGGCGGCCCTTTTCGTTGCCCAAGGCGAAAGATCAGGGACCCGGCGGCAGGCCGAGCATCGCGTCGGCCTCGGCGGTCGCGGCATCGAGCCCGGCCTTCATCGAGGCCCGCGCCGCCTCGCGCGCCGCCGCGTCCGCCTTGCGCGGCATCGCCCCCTCCCAGGCCCGGAACACCACCGCGCCGCGCCCGCCCGGCCGCGGCAGCAGGAGCCGGTCCCAGCTTTGCGCGCGGCTCTGCCGCTCGGTGGAGAAGGCATAGAAGAAGACGGGCCGCCCGGAGATTCGCGCCCAGTCGAGCGGCGGGTCGTTCACCTCGCCCGCGGGGCCGAGCGGGCCGTCGGCGGTGATGCCGATGCTGGCGCCCGCGCGCAGCCGCTCCATCACCATCCGCGACATGGCGAGATTCGACAATCGGCGCGACATCGCCACCGGCGTCAGCCCGCGGCGGCGATGCGTGTCGCCGGCGATTCGCGCGATCGGGGAGGTGTCGTGCAAGGTCGAGAGATCGCCCGCCCAGGCCGGCCAGTGGAACGGCCCGAGCATCAGCCGCGAATGGCGCAGCACCAGAAGGATCGGCCCCTCGGCCAGCGCCGCGCGCAAGTCCTCCTCGCCGCGCGTTTCCCACTCCGTGCGCCGCTGCACGCGGGCCAGCCAGCCATGGGCGAGGCCTCCCATGCCACGGGTCACGGCGCGGCTCTTGGCCAGTCTCTTGCCGAGCGACATGGGCTCTCCTCCGGGGCTTGCGCCGCGCATCTTGCAAGCGCCCGCCGCGAGGGCAAGGGCAGGGGGTGCGAGAATGCCTCTCGGGGCCTCTTGATCCCGCCGCGGATTGGGATTAGTCGGGGGGCGGTCCTAGGGGTATAGCTCAGTTGGTAGAGCATCGGTCTCCAAAACCGAGGGTCGTGGGTTCGAGTCCCCCTGCCCCTGCCAGGACCACCGCGGCGCGCCCGCTTGCAGATCGCGCGGCGTCCGCGTATGTCCCGCATCGATCCCTCGAAAGGTGAAGATGATGGCCAGAACCAACCCGCTCCAGTTCGCGCAGCAGACCCGCGCCGAGATCGCCAAGGTGGTCTGGCCCACGCGCCGCGAGGTGGTTTTGACCACGGTGATGATCTTCATCCTCGCCGCCGTCGCCGCGCTGTTCTTCAGCCTCGTGGATCTGGGCATCCGCTCGGGGCTCCAGGCGGTGCTCGAGGGCTTCGCGGGCTGATCCGCGCGGCCCGGGGCTTGGCCCGGGGCATGGGATGCGCGGGGCTTGAACTGCGGCGCGCCGGGCGCTACTGACCGGCGGACTTGGCCGAACGGCGCGCGGGTGCGCGCCGCTTTGCCGTTTGAGCGGCCCCGATCGGGGCCGGGGAATTTCAACGAGGCTCCGGCGTTTCGCCGGCTGCGACGGAAGGTGTCGGGCAACATGGCGAAACGCTGGTATTCGGTTTCCGTGCTCTCGAACTTCGAGAAGAAGATCGCCGAGCAGATCAGGACCAAGGTGGCAGAGCAGGGGCTCGAGGACGTCATCGACGAGGTGCTGGTCCCCACCGAGGAAGTGATCGAGGTCCGCCGCGGCAAGAAGGTCTCGACCGAGCGCCGCTTCATGCCCGGCTACGTGCTGGTGCACATGGAGATGTCCGACAAGGGCTATCACCTCGTCACCTCGATCAACCGCGTCACCGGCTTTCTGGGGCCCCAGGGCCGCCCGATGCCGATGCGCGACGCCGAGGTCGAGGCGATCCTGGGCCGCGTGCAGGAGGGCGAGGAAAGCCCGCGCACCCTGATCCGCTTCGAGATCGGCGAGAAGGTGAAGGTCAAGGACGGCCCCTTCGAGGATTTCGACGGCATGGTCGAGGAGGTCGACGAGGACAACCAGCGGCTCAAGGTCACCGTTTCCATCTTCGGCCGCGCCACCCCGGTGGAGCTCGAATTCACGCAGGTCGCGAAACAGGGCTGAGCCCCGGCTTGACCGCCCGCGCGCGGGCGGTCACGGTTCCCGGGCCTGAGCGCTGCCCGGAGACCGCCCCATGAAGATCGTCCTCGTCTCCTCCAATGCCGGCACCGAGATGGGCGGCGAGGCGATCAAGGCGCATCAGTATTTCGACTACCTGCTGCGGCAGGGCTTCGACGCCGTGCTGCTGACCCATGCGCGGGGCCGCGCCGGTCTCTTGCGCGATTTTCCCGCCGAACGCCTCGTCTTCGTCGAGGACGGCCCGTGGCAGAAGGCGCTCTGGCACAGCCGGATCGGCGCGCCGCTGGTCTCGACCTGCTTTCACCTTCTCGCCGCGCGCGAGATCCGGGCGCGCTTCGATCCCGAGACCACGCTCCTGCATTATCTCTGCCCCGTCTCCCCGGTCGAGCCGCGCTTTCCGCCGCGCGGCTTCGAGGTGCTGATGGGGCCCTTCACCGGCAATATCCACTACCCCCCCGCCTTCGCCGCGCGCGAGGCGCCGCGCCGCAGGCTCGGCGCATGGCTGCACCGCCCGGCGCAGCGGCTTTTGTCGCGCATCGCCCCCGACAAGCGGCGCGCGCGCCACGTGCTGGTCTCGGGCTACGAGCGGACCCGCGCCTCGCTCGGCTGGGCCGGGGTTTCGCCCGGGCGGATGAGCGACGTGGTCGATTCGGGCGTCTCCGAGGCGATCGCGGCGCGGCCGCGGGCGCGGCATGCGGGCCGCTGCGACAGCTTCGCCTGCTCGGGCCGGCAGGTCGATCACAAGGGCACCGATCTGGCGATTCGCGCCGTGGCCGAAAGCCGGGAGGGCGCGCGGTTGACCGTCTATGGCGATGGTGCGGCGCGGCCCGGGCTGGAGGCGCTGGCGCGCGATCTGGGCGTGGCCGACCGGGTGCGCTTCGCCGGTTGGCGGCCGCATGGCGAGGTTCTGGCCGGCATCGCCGCGGCGCGGGGCTATGTCTTTCCCTCTCTGGCCGAGGCCAACGGCATCGTGATGCAGGAGGCGATGATGCTCGGCGTGCCGGTGCTGGCGCTGCGCTGGGGCGGGCCGGGGCGGCTCGCCGACGAGCAATCGGCGCTTTATGTCGCGCCGACGAGCGAGAGGGCGGTGATCGAGGGGCTGGCCGCGGGCATGGACCGGCTGATCCGCGAGCCGCTTCTGGCCGAAACGATCTCGCGCCGGGCCCGCGCCATCGCCGAAGAGCGATTCGGCTGGGAGACGGTCGCGGCCTCATGGGCCGCCCATTATCCCGAGGCCGCCCGGCCCGGGGCGGCGGTTGAGCGGGAAACGGCCTGCCTTGCGCCAGCGGCCCCGAAGGGGCAGGGGGCGGAAGCGCAGCGGGCTTGACGTCCCCCCGCGAGGGGTCTATGCGACGACCTTCCATTGCGCCGGCCCGCGGGCCGGACCCTTGGTGGCGACCGGATCGAAGATGATTCGCGCCGCATGCGGGAGGCAGGAAGGGCGCGCCCTTCACGCCGCACCGCACCAACCGATGACCGTAGGAACGCGTTCCGGCGGTGTTGCGATAAGGAGAGGCCCGATGGCCAAGAAAGTGATGGGGCAGCTGAAGCTCCAGGTGAAGGCAGGCGAAGCCAACCCCTCCCCGCCGGTCGGCCCGGCGCTGGGTCAGCGCGGCATCAACATCATGGAGTTCTGCAAGGCCTTCAACGCGAAGACCGCGGACATGGAAAAGGGTTCGCCCTGCCCGACCGTGATCACCTACTACCAGGACAAGTCCTTCACGATGGAGATCAAGTCGCCGCCGGCGTCGTTCTTCCTCAAGAAGGCCGCCGGCCTGAAGCCCGTCGGCAAGCGCAACCGCGCCAAGGGTGCGACCGCGCCCGGCAAGGAGACCGCCGGCACCGTGACGCTCGCCCAGGTGCGCGAGATCGCCGAAGCGAAGATGAAGGACCTCAACGCCACGAGCGTCGAGGGTGCGATGCAGACCGTCCTTGGCTCCGCCAAGTCGATGGGTATCGAGGTGAAGGGCTAATATCATGGCAAAACTCGGTAAACGCACCCGCGCCGCCCGCGAGGCCTTCGCCGGCAAGGAGAACGTCCAGCTCTCCGAGGCCGTCTCGCTGATCAAGTCGAACGCCTCCGCGAAATTCGACGAGACCGTCGAGATCGCGATGAATCTCGGCGTCGATCCGCGCCACGCCGACCAGATGGTCCGCGGCTCGGTCACCCTGCCCAACGGCACCGGCAAGACCGTGCGCGTCGCCGTCTTCGCCCGTGGCGAAAAGGCGGAAGAGGCCAAGAAGGCCGGGGCCGACATCGTCGGCGCCGAAGACCTGATGGAGACCGTGCAGTCCGGCAAGATCGAGTTCGACCGTTGCATCGCGACGCCGGACATGATGCCGATCGTCGGCCGCCTGGGCAAGATCCTCGGGCCCCGCAACCTGATGCCGAACCCCAAGATCGGCACCGTCACCATGGACGTAACCGAGGCCGTGAACGCGGCCAAGGGCGGCCAGGTGCAGTTCCGCGTCGAGAAGGCCGGCGTGATCCATGCCGGCATCGGCAAGGCCTCCTTCGACGAAGCCAAGCTCGAAGAGAACATCCGCGCCTTCGTGGATGCCGTCTCCAAGGCGAAGCCCGCGGGCGCCAAGGGCACCTACCTCAAGAAGGTGGCGCTGTCCTCGACCATGGGCCCGGGCGTCACCGTCGATCTGGCCTCGGCCACCGGCGCGGCCTGAGAGATTTCCCCCGGCCTTCGGGTCGGGGCGAATGGCGGGGCGTTCGCGCCCCGTCCTGTCCGAGACGGAGGGCAGGGGGAAACCCCGCTAAGGCCTTCCCGAGATGGGAAACGAGAGTTGGATTTCCGTTCGGAAGCATCGCGCTTTCCTTCGGGCGATCACGGCCTCGGGACCCTGAAGCGGACCCGAACGGCCCCCGGACGATCAGGGGGTCAGACAGAGCCGGGGGGAAACCCCCAAACTTGGAGTAAACCGTGGATAGAGCCCAGAAAGAGAAAGTGGTCGAGGAACTCGGCCAGATCTTCGAAAGCTCTGGCGTCGTGGTGGTTGCCCACTACGAAGGCATGACGGTTGCCAATATGCAGGACCTGCGCGCGAAGATGCGCGAAGCTGGCGGGTCCGTGCGCGTTGCCAAGAACAAGCTCGCCAAGATCGCCCTTGAGGGGAAGCCCTGCGCAAGCATCGCCGACTACCTCACGGGCATGACCGTGCTCTCCTATTCCGAAGACCCCGTGGCAGCTGCCAAGGTGGTCGACGCCTATGCGAAGACCAACGACAAGCTGGTCATCCTCGGCGGCGCGATGGGAGACTCGGCTCTGGATCCGGCCGGTGTGAAGGCCGTGGCCCAGATGCCGTCGCGTGAGGAGCTCATCGCTTCGATCGTCGGCTGCATCGGTGCCCCGGCATCGAACATCGCCGGTGCCATTGGCGCGCCCGCAAGCAACATCGCAAGCATTCTCTCGACTGTCGAAGAGAAGGCTGGCTGAGGCATCCCGTACACCTCGGGGGTTGAAAGCCCCCGCGTTGGAACACACTTGAACGAACGGAAAAGTAAAATGGCTGATCTGAAGAAACTCGCCGAAGAGATCGTTGGTCTGACCCTCCTCGAGGCGCAGGAACTGAAAACCATCCTCAAGGACGAGTATGGCATCGAGCCCGCCGCCGGCGGCGCCGTGATGATGGCTGGCCCGGCTGGCGATGCCGGCGCTGCCGAAGAAGAGAAGACCGAGTTCGACGTCGTCCTGAAGGACGCCGGCGCTCAGAAGATCAACGTGATCAAGGAAGTCCGCGGCATCACCGGCCTCGGCCTGAAGGAAGCCAAGGACCTCGTCGAGTCCGGCGGCAAGATCAAGGAAGGCGCGCCCAAGGCGGAAGCCGAAGAGATCAAGTCGAAGCTGGAAGCAGCCGGCGCCAAGGTCGAGCTGGCCTGATTTCGGCGGGCGCGCCCGGCGCGCCACGCCCCATGAATTGGCTGGATCCGCGCTTTCGCGGGTCCAGCCGAACCCGTCTTGGAAGGGGGCCGCGCGCGGCCCCCGTCTCGGGCAGGTTCCACGGTCGGGAGGTCTTCGGTGGGACGAAGATCGCGAATGGACCGGAACTCCCCTCTCGCAAGGATGCCGTGGCCTTCCCCGCCGGCCCGGTGATCCGCAGAGACCTGAAAGGTGACGACACCCATGGCTCAGTCCTTCCTCGGCCAGAAGCGTTTGCGCAAATATTACGGCAAGATCCGCGAAGTGCTGGAGATGCCGAACCTCATCGAGGTGCAGAAATCCTCCTATGACCTGTTCCTGAAATCGGGCGACCAGCCCGAGCCGACCGACGGCGAGGGCATCAAGGGCGTCTTCCAGTCGGTCTTCCCGGTCAAGGACTTCAACGAGACGGCGACGCTCGAATTCGTGAAATACGAGCTCGAGCGCCCGAAATACGACGTCGAGGAATGCCAGGCCCGCGACATGACCTACAGCGCGCCGCTCAAGGTGACGCTGCGGCTGATCGTGTTCGATGTCGACGAGGACACCGGCGCCAAATCCGTCAAGGACATCAAGGAGCAGGACGTCTTCATGGGCGACATGCCCCTGATGACCCAGAACGGCACCTTCATCGTCAACGGCACCGAGCGGGTCATCGTCTCCCAGATGCACCGCTCCCCGGGCGTGTTCTTCGATCACGACAAGGGCAAGACCCATTCCTCGGGCAAGCTGCTCTTCGCCTGCCGGATCATCCCCTATCGCGGCTCCTGGCTCGATTTCGAATTCGACGCCAAGGATCTCGTCTTCGCGCGCATCGACCGCCGCCGCAAGCTGCCGGTGACCACGCTTCTCTACGCGCTGGGTCTCGACCAGGAAGGCATCATGGATGCCTATTACAACACGGTCGATTACAGCTTCGACAAGAAGGCGCAGGCCTGGGTCACGAAGTTCTTCCCCGAGCGCGTGCGCGGCACCCGCCCGGCGCATGACCTCGTGGACGCCGCCACCGGCGAGGTGATCGCCAAGGCCGGCGACAAGGTCACGCCGCGCGCCGTCAAGAAGCTGATCGACGAGGGCCGCGTGACCGACCTGCTCGTCCCCTTCGGCAGCATCGTCGGCAAGTTCGTCGCCCGTGACATCATCGACGAGGACACCGGCGCGATCTATGTCGAGGCCGGCGACGAGCTGACCCTCGAGACCGACAAGAACGGCGACGTCACCGGCGGCTCCCTCAAGGAGCTGATGGATGCGGGCTTCACCGAGATCCCGGTGCTCGACATCGACAACGTCAATGTCGGCCCCTACATCCGCAACACCGTCGCCGCCGACAACAAGGCCTGGAACCGTGAGACCGCTCTCATGGAGATCTACAAGGTCATGCGTCCGGGCGAGCCGCCGACCGTCGACGCCGCCTCGGCGCTGTTCGACACGCTGTTCTTCGATGCCGAGCGCTACGATCTCTCGGCCGTGGGCCGGGTGAAGATGAACATGCGCCTCGACCTCGATGCCGAGGACACCCAGCGCACGCTGCGCCGCGAGGACATCATCGCCTGCATCAAGGCGCTGGTCGAGCTGCGCGACGGCAAGGGCGAGATCGACGACATCGACCACCTCGGCAACCGCCGGGTGCGCTCGGTCGGCGAGCTGATGGAAAACCAGTACCGCGTGGGCCTCCTTCGCATGGAGCGCGCGATCAAGGAGCGCATGTCCTCGGTCGAGATCGACACGGTCATGCCGCAGGACCTGATCAACGCCAAGCCCGCGGCCGCCGCGGTGCGCGAGTTCTTCGGCTCGTCGCAGCTGTCGCAGTTCATGGACCAGACCAACCCGCTGTCGGAAGTCACCCACAAGCGCCGTCTCTCGGCGCTCGGGCCGGGCGGTCTGACGCGCGAGCGCGCGGGCTTCGAGGTGCGCGACGTGCACCCGACCCATTATGGCCGGATGTGCCCGATCGAAACGCCGGAAGGCCCGAACATCGGCCTGATCAACTCGCTCGCCACCTTCGCGCGGGTGAACAAGTACGGCTTCATCGAGACCCCCTACCGCAAGGTGGTCGAGGGGCAGGTGACTGACGAGGTGAACTACCTCTCGGCCACCGAGGAAATGCGCCACACCGTGGCGCAGGCCAACGCCTCGCTCGACGAGAACGGCAAGTTCACCAATGATCTGGTCAACACCCGCCAGTCGGGCGACTACATGCTCGCGCCCTCGGAAAGCGTCGACCTGATCGACGTGTCGCCGAAGCAGCTCGTCTCGGTCGCGGCCTCGCTGATCCCGTTCCTCGAGAACGACGACGCGAACCGCGCGCTGATGGGCTCGAACATGCAGCGTCAGGCCGTGCCGCTGCTGCAGGCCGAGGCGCCGCTGGTCGGCACCGGCATCGAGGAGGTGGTCGCGCGCGATTCCGGCGCCGCCATCATGGCGCGCCGCGGCGGCATCATCGACCAGGTGGACGCCACCCGGATCGTGATCCGCGCCACCGAGGATCTCGAGCTCGGCGATGCCGGGGTCGACATCTACCGGATGCGCAAGTTCCAGCGGTCGAACCAGAACACCTGCATCAACCAGCGCCCGCTGGTGAAGGTGGGTGACCGGGTCCAGAAGGGCGAGGTCGTCGCCGACGGCCCCTCGACCGATATCGGCGAGCTGGCGCTCGGCAAGAACGTGGTCGTCGCCTTCATGCCGTGGAACGGCTACAACTACGAGGACTCGATCCTGATCTCCGAGCGCATCGTGCGCGACGACGTCTTCACCTCGATCCACATCGAGGAATTCGAGGTCGCCGCCCGCGACACCAAGCTCGGGCCGGAAGAGATCACCCGCGACATCCCCAATGTCGGCGAGGAGGCCCTGCGCAACCTCGACGAGGCGGGCATCGTCTATATCGGCGCCGAAGTGGGGCCGGGCGACATCCTCGTGGGCAAGATCACCCCCAAGGGCGAAAGCCCGATGACGCCGGAGGAGAAGCTTCTCCGCGCCATCTTCGGCGAAAAGGCCTCCGACGTGCGCGACACCTCGCTGCGCCTGCCGCCGGGTGATTTCGGCACCATCGTCGAGGTCCGGGTGTTCAACCGCCACGGCGTCGAGAAGGACGAGCGCGCACTGCAGATCGAGCGCGAGGAAGTCGACCGTCTGGCGCGCGACCGCGACGACGAGCTGGCGATCCTCGACCGCAACATCTATGCGCGTCTCAAGGACCTGATCTCGGGCAAGACGGCCGTGAAGGGCCCGCGCGGGGTCAAGTCCGGCTCGGTGATCGACGACGAGCTTCTGGGCACGCTGAGCCGTGGCCAGTGGTGGCAGCTCGCCCTCGAGGACGAGGACGACGCCAAGATCGTCGAGGCGCTGAACGAGCAGTACGAGATCCAGAAGCGCACGCTCGACGCGCGCTTCGAGGACAAGGTCGAGAAGGTCCGCCGCGGCGACGACCTGCCGCCGGGCGTGATGAAGATGGTCAAGGTCTTCGTCGCGGTGAAGCGCAAGCTTCAGCCGGGCGACAAGATGGCCGGCCGTCACGGCAACAAGGGCGTCATCTCCCGCGTCGTGCCGATGGAGGACATGCCGTTCCTCGCCGATGGCACGCCGGTCGACTTCTGCCTCAACCCGCTGGGCGTGCCCTCGCGCATGAACGTCGGCCAGATCCTCGAGACCCATATGGGCTGGGCCGCGCGCGGCCTCGGCATCCAGGTCGACGAGGCGCTGCAGGAGTATCGCCGCTCGGGTGATCTCACCCCCGTGCGCGAGGCGCTGCGCATCGCTTATGGCGACGATGTCTACGAAGAGGGCATCGAAGGCATGGACGAGGCGCGCGTCACCGAGATCGCGTCCAACGTGCAGCGCGGCGTGCCGATCGCCACGCCGGTCTTCGACGGCGCCAAGGAGCCCGATGTCAACGACGCGCTGACCCGCGCCGGCTTCGACCATTCGGGCCAGTCGGACCTGTTCGACGGCCGCACCGGCGAGAAGTTCTCGCGCAAGGTGACGGTGGGCGTGAAGTACCTGCTCAAGCTGCACCACCTCGTGGACGACAAGATCCACGCGCGGTCGACCGGGCCGTACTCCCTCGTCACCCAGCAGCCGCTGGGCGGCAAGGCGCAGTTCGGCGGCCAGCGCTTCGGCGAGATGGAGGTCTGGGCGCTCGAAGCCTACGGCGCCGCCTACACGCTGCAGGAGATGCTGACCGTGAAGTCGGACGACGTGGCGGGCCGGACCAAGGTCTATGAGAGCATCGTCAAGGGCGAGGACAACTTCGAGGCCGGCGTGCCGGAATCGTTCAACGTCCTCGTGAAGGAAGTCCGGGGCCTCGGCCTCAACATGGAACTCCTGGACGCGGAGGACGAGTAACGGCGTCTTTCAGCCGCCCCGGGACACCGGGGCGGCACGCCGTCGCCCTCTGCCTAGATTCAAGGATTTGAAATGAACCAGGAACTCACGAACAACCCGTTCAATCCGCTGACCCCGGCCAAGACCTTCGACGAGATCAAGGTGAGCCTCGCGTCCCCGGAAAGGATCCTCAGCTGGTCCTTCGGCGAGATCAAGAAGCCCGAAACCATCAACTACCGCACGTTCAAGCCCGAGCGTGACGGCCTGTTCTGCGCGCGCATCTTCGGTCCGATCAAGGACTACGAATGCCTGTGCGGCAAGTACAAGCGCATGAAGTATCGCGGCGTCGTCTGCGAGAAATGCGGCGTCGAGGTGACGCTGCAGAAGGTCCGCCGCGAGCGCATGGGCCATATCGAGCTGGCAGCCCCCGTGGCCCATATCTGGTTCCTGAAGTCGCTTCCCTCCCGGATCGGCCTCATGCTGGATATGACCCTGCGCGATCTGGAGCGTATTCTCTACTTCGAGAACTACATCGTCATCGAGCCGGGCCTGACCGACCTGACCTATGGCCAGCTGATGAGCGAGGAGCAGTTCCTCGACGCGCAGGACCAGTACGGCGCCGACGCCTTCTCCGCCAATATCGGCGCCGAGGCGATCCGCGAGATGCTGGCCCAGATCGACCTCGAAGGCGAGGCCGAGCAGCTGCGCGCCGACCTCAAGGAGGCCACCGGCGAGCTCAAGCCCAAGAAGATCATCAAGCGCCTGAAGATCGTCGAAAGCTTCATTGAGAGCGGCAACCGTCCCGAGTGGATGGTCCTGACCGTGATCCCGGTGATCCCGCCCGAGCTGCGCCCGCTGGTGCCGCTCGATGGCGGCCGCTTCGCGACCTCGGACCTCAACGACCTCTATCGCCGGGTGATCAACCGCAACAACCGCCTCAAGCGGCTGATCGAGCTGCGCGCGCCGGACATCATCGTGCGCAACGAAAAGCGGATGCTGCAGGAATCGGTCGACGCGCTGTTCGACAACGGCCGCCGCGGCCGCGTCATCACCGGCGCCAACAAGCGCCCGCTGAAGTCGCTGTCGGACATGCTCAAGGGCAAGCAGGGCCGCTTCCGCCAGAACCTTCTGGGCAAGCGCGTCGACTTCTCGGGCCGCTCGGTCATCGTGACCGGCCCGGAGCTGAAGCTGCACCAGTGCGGCCTGCCGAAGAAGATGGCGCTCGAGCTGTTCAAGCCCTTCATCTACTCGCGGCTTGAGGCCAAGGGCCTGTCGTCGACCGTGAAGCAGGCCAAGAAGCTGGTGGAAAAGGAGCGTCCCGAGGTCTGGGACATCCTCGACGAGGTGATCCGCGAGCATCCCGTCATGCTCAACCGCGCGCCCACCCTGCACCGTCTCGGCATCCAGGCCTTCGAGCCGCAGCTGATCGAGGGCAAGGCGATCCAGCTTCACCCGCTGGTCTGCTCGGCTTTCAACGCCGACTTCGACGGCGACCAGATGGCCGTCCACGTGCCGCTCTCGCTCGAAGCGCAGCTCGAAGCGCGCGTTCTGATGATGTCCACGAACAACGTGCTGTCGCCCGCCAACGGCGCGCCGATCATCGTGCCGTCGCAGGACATGGTCTTGGGTCTCTACTACACGACCATCATGCGTGAAGGCATGAAGGGCGAGGGCATGTCCTTCAACTCGATCGAGGAAGTCGAGCACGCGCTCACCGCGGGCGAGGTGCATCTGCATGCGCGCATCACCGCGCGGATCAAGCAGATCGACGAAGAGGGCAACGAGGTCGTCAAGCGCTTCGAGACCACGCCGGGCCGCCTGCGCCTCGGCGCGCTGCTGCCGCTCAACGCCAAGGCGCCGTTCGAGCTTCTGAACCGTCTTCTGCGCAAGAAGGAAGTCCAGCAGGTCATCGACACCGTCTACCGCTATTGCGGCCAGAAGGAATCGGTCATCTTCTGCGACCAGATCATGTCCGCGGGCTTCAAGGAGGCCTTCAAGGCGGGCATCTCCTTCGGCAAGGACGACATGGTCATCCCGGACTCCAAGTGGTCGCTGGTCGACGAGACCCGCGAGCAGGTCAAGGATTTCGAGCAGCAGTACATGGACGGCCTGATCACCCAGGGCGAGAAGTACAACAAGGTCGTGGACGCCTGGTCGAAGTGCAACGACAAGGTCACCGAGGCCATGATGACCACCATCTCGGCCAACAAGCGCGACGAGAACGGCGCCGAAGCCGAGCCGAACTCGGTCTACATGATGGCCCATTCCGGTGCGCGTGGCTCGGTCACCCAGATGAAGCAGCTGGGCGGGATGCGTGGCCTGATGGCCAAGCCCTCGGGCGAGATCATCGAGACGCCGATCATCTCGAACTTCAAGGAAGGCCTGACCGTGCTCGAGTACTTCAACTCGACCCACGGCGCGCGGAAAGGCCTGTCGGACACCGCCCTGAAGACCGCGAACTCGGGCTACCTGACCCGTCGTCTCGTCGACGTGGCACAGGACTGCATCGTGCGCGAGCATGACTGCGGCACCGAGCGCGCGATCACCGCGGAAGCGGCGGTCAATGACGGCGAGGTCGTCTCGCCGCTCTCCGAGCGCGTGCTGGGCCGGGTTTCGGCCGACGAGGTGCTGGTGCCGGGCTCCGACGAGGTGCTGGTCAAGGCGGGCGAGCTGATCGACGAGCGCAAGGCCGACATGATCGAGCAGGCGGCGGTGCAGAAGATGCGCATCCGCAGCCCGCTCACCTGCGAGGCCGAGGACGGCGTCTGCGCCATGTGCTACGGGCGTGACCTCGCGCGCGGCACCATGGTCAACCAGGGCGAGGCCGTGGGCATCATCGCGGCGCAGTCGATCGGTGAGCCGGGCACCCAGCTCACCATGCGGACCTTCCACATCGGCGGCGTGGCGCAGGGTGGCCAGCAGTCCTTCCTCGAGGCGAGCCAGTCGGGCAAGGTCGAGTTCCGCAACGCCAACCTTCTCGAGAACGCGGCGGGCGAGCAGATCGTCATGGGCCGCAACATGGTCATCGCGATCATGGGCGAGGATGGCGAGGAGCGCGCCAGCCACAAGATCGGCTACGGCACCAAGGTCTTCCTCAAGGAAGGCGCGGATGTCACGCGCGGCGAGAAGATGTTCGAATGGGATCCCTACACCTTGCCGATCATCGCCGAGAAGGCCGGTACCGCCAAGTTCGTGGATCTCGTCAACGGCATCGCCGTGCGCGAGGACACCGACGACGCCACCGGCATGACCCAGCGGATCGTCACGGATTGGCGTTCGGTGCCCAAGGGCAACGAGCTCAAGCCCGAGATCCTGATCGTGGGCGAGGATGGCGAGCCGGTCCGCACCGACAGCGGCAACCCGGTGACCTACCCGATGTCGGTGGACGCGATCCTGTCGATCGAGGACGGCCAGCAGGTCCAGGCCGGCGACGTGGTGGCGCGGATCCCGCGCGAGGGTGCCAAGACCAAGGACATCACCGGCGGTCTGCCGCGGGTGGCGGAACTGTTCGAGGCCCGTCGTCCCAAGGACCACGCCATCATCGCCGAGATCGACGGCTATGTGCGCTTCGGAAAGGACTACAAGAACAAGCGCCGCATCGCCATCGAGCCCGCCGAGGAAGGGCGCGACAAGGTCGAGTACATGGTGCCCAAGGGCAAGCACATCCCGGTGCAGGAAGGCGACTTCGTGCAGAAGGGTGACTACATCATGGACGGCAACCCCGCGCCGCACGACATCCTCGCCATCATGGGCGTCGAGGCGCTCGCCGATTACATGATCGACGAGGTGCAGGACGTCTATCGACTGCAGGGCGTGAAGATCAACGACAAGCACATCGAGGTGATCGTTCGCCAGATGCTGCAGAAGATCGAGATCTCGGACTCGGGCGAGAGCACGCTGCTGAAGGGCGAACACGTCGACAAGGCGGAGTTCGACGAGGCCAACGAGAAGGCCATCTCCAAGGGCGGGCGTCCCGCGCAGGGCAGCCCGGTGCTGCTCGGCATCACCAAGGCGTCGCTGCAGACCCGCAGCTTCATCTCGGCGGCCTCGTTCCAGGAGACCACCCGCGTGCTCACCGAAGCCTCGGTGCAGGGCAAGCGCGACAAGCTGGTGGGTCTCAAGGAGAACGTCATCGTCGGCCGCCTGATCCCGGCCGGCACCGGCGGCGCGACCACCCGCGTGCGCAAGGTCGCCCATGACCGCGACCATTCGGTGATCGAGCAGAAGCGCGAGGCGGCCGAGCAGGCCGCGGCGCTGGCCGCGCCCTCCGAGGCGCCGATGTCGGACGATCAGTTCGACACGATCACGGCCCGCGACGAGGACAGCCGCGACTGATCCTTCGCTCTTTCGGGGCAAAGAGGGCGGGGCCCCCGGGAAACCGGGGGCCCCGCTTGCGTTGCGCGGGCTCGCCTCCGCCCCCGCGATGCTGTAGCCTGACGCAAGGAGAACGACGCTGTCAGACGAGGATCGCCGCATGACACGTTCACATCTCGCCACCGCGCTGCGCATGGCCGCGCTCTGCACCCTCGGGGCCGCCGCGCCCGCCGCCGCCCAGCCGCTCGACGTCCCCTTCGACACCTATTGCCCGCCCGACGCCCAGGCTGCCTGCTTCGGCGCGGCGACCGTGATGGGGCTCGATCCCAACGGCGACGGCTTTCTCGCCGTGCGCACCGGGCCGGGGACGCAGTATCCGATGATCGCCAGGATCCATAATGGCGACCGCGTCGGCACCTATGGGGGCGTCGGCGGCTGGTACGCCATTTCCTTCGGCCCCGGCGACCGGCTCGGCTGGGCGCATGGCAACTGGCTGGGCAACCACATTCCCTGAAGCCTCAGCCCGCCGCCTCCGCCGCCTCGATCGCGGCCTGCCAGCGCGGATCCTCGCGCGGCGCGCGCCCCTGATGCGCGCAGAGCCGCGCCACCAGATCGGCGCAGCACAGATGGTGCAGCCGCGCGACACCGGGCAGCGCCATCGCCTCTGCATGGACCCGGTCGAAGGCCGCGGCATGGGCGAGCGCGGCGAGGTCGCGCCGCCCGTTGCGGTCGCGCCGCTCGAAGAAGGTCTGGGTGTAGCGGTCCTTGGCGGCGGTGGCCGAGAGCGTGCCGCGCTTCATGTCGTATTGCTCGTGCGAGCGCAGCACGTAGTGGTTCATCTGCGCGTAGCGATGCGTCACCTGCCCGACATCGGTGTAGCGCACCGGATGCGGTTCGGTGAGCAGCTCCTCGACGATCCGCCCCTCGCTGTCGACGATGCGGTTGGCGCCGCGGTCCCACGTGCCGTCGAACTCCCATGGCATGTGGTCGCTCCAGCGCCCGAAGCGGTGCGGCGTGCGAAACAGCGTCTTGACCATGACATTGACGGGCCGGGCCGACGGCCCCCTGCGGCGGAACTGCCGATGCACCAGCCCGGGCTGGTAGCGCTTCCAGCCGCCGGTGCCGAAGCATTGCCAGTGGAACGCCACGCCGAGGAAACCGCGGCCCAGATCGTCGAGATAGGAGGAGATCGTCCCGTCGCCCCGGTGCAGCACGAGAAACTCGTCGACATCGCAGATCAGCAGCCAGTCGGTGCGCGCGGTGGCGGGATGGCGGCGCGCATGGGCATGGGCCGATTGCTTGGGCGGCATGCCGTCGGGCGGGCGATGCTCGAACCATTCGAGCCAGCCGGCCTTGGCAAAGGCGTCGAGCAGGGCGGGGGAGCGGTCGGTGCAGTCATTGACGCCCACCAGGATCTCGAAGCCCATCATCCGGTACCACGAGATCCATTCGACCAGGAACGCGCCCTCGTTGCGCATGCCGGCGAAGACGAGAAAGCGTTCGGCGTGGTCTGTCATGGGGCGATGATGCAGGCATTGCCGGGCATCGTCCATCCCGCGCCGGGGGGGAGGGCGCACTGCGCCCTCCCGCCATGGTCTCGGGCGGCGTCGTCTCAGGCGGCGTCGGGCCGCGCGGCGGCACGCGCCAGCACCCGCAGGCGGCTGTCGAGCTCGCCGCGATCGACATAGCAGCCGCGCAGGTGGCGAAAGCCGGTGGAGGGGTCGAAGGCGGCGCGGCCATGCAGCACGCGGCGGTTGTCGAACACCACCATCTCGCCCGCCTTCAGCTTCAGCGTCACGAGATAGGCCGGATCGCGCGTCATCTGCATCAGCCGGCGATAGGCGGCGTAGTAGTCCGGCATGATCGCCGGGTCGATGTCGAGGATGTCGGCGAGATGGGCGTTGAAGCAGATCTCCTCCACCCGGCCGTCGCGCCCGCGCCGGATCACCGTCTTGCGCGCGCGGATGTCGGTTCCGGCGTCGTGGAAGCGGAACGGGATGTCGACCGTGGCCAGAAGCTCGAAGGCGTCGGGGTTCTCGCGGGCGAGATCCTCGGCCACCGCGACCCCGTCGCAAAAGACCGAACCGCCGCCCTCGGCCTCGTTGGCCAGGCAATGCAGGAACTGCCAGCCCGGCGGCAGCTCCTGGTTGGTGAGGTCGGTGTGCAGCGGCAGCGCCTCGGAGGTATAGGCGAGGTTGTTGGGATCGGGCTTGGAGACGACCTCGAAGGTCAGGCCGAAATTGGTCTCGCGCAGGAAGCCGATCCGGCGCGCGACCGCGCAGCCCGCCTCCGTGTCGTCATCGAGCCCCTCGACGATCGACAGGCCATAGGCCTTGCTGCGGCGCAGCCAGTCCGCGAACGCCGCGTCGTCGCGCATCACATCGGCCGCGCGGGCGCGCGGCACGCCGCCCGCCCCGAGATCGCCGCGCCACGGCATGGCGGGCACGGCCGCCGGGTCGGGCCGCGCCGCGCCGGGGCGATTCTCGCGCAGCCAGCCGAGGTCGAAGCGGCTGGTCCCGGCGCCGCCCTGCCAGTCGATCACGAGGGACGCGCCCTCGATCCGCGCCGCCTCGGGCGCAAGCTCGAGCGGCACCGAGGTCAGGTCGAAGACCCGCTCTCCGGTGGCCGGGTGAAACCCCGCCGGGTCGGTGTCGCGCAGCCAGATATAGGGGAAGGCGTGGCTTTCGCCATCGGCCCAGTCGAGCAGAAGTTGCCGCGCTTCGAGGCGCGGTGTGGCCATGTCGGTCATGGAAATCTCCGTTATGTCAGGCAGAAAGGGACGGCGCGGCGCGCCGGGGCGGCGGCCACCAGTCATAGGCCTTGGCGAAGGGATGGCCCGGGCGTCGCCCCAGCACCACGCACAGCCTCCGCGCGGCCCCTTTCGGATCCTGCGTAACGGTCATGGCGACAGGGCTATCACGGGGCAGGGGCGGTGTCAGCAGGGCTTGCCGCGCGGGGCCGGGCAGGCGCAGTTGACACCTCGCGCGACTCCCCCTATACGGCCACCACTTGGGCAGGGGGCAGTCCGCTTTCCGCCCTGATATCAGAGCTGAAGTGGTCACGATCCGGGCCAAGTGCCCCGATCCTCTGGAGACCCACCGCATCGTGTCCGGAAGAGGGGCGCGTTCGCGGGTTTTTGTGCTTTACGGACGCGTGAAGTGCGAGGAATCGAAATCGGCGGGCCGTCCGGTCCGTGACACATGTGCAGGAAACGGGGAAAGACGCCCAATGCCAACGATCCAGCAGCTGATCCGCAAGCCGCGGCAGCCGAAAGTCACCAAGTCCAAGTCGCAGCACCTCGAGTCCTGCCCGCAAAAGCGTGGCGTGTGCACCCGGGTGTATACCACGACGCCGAAGAAGCCGAACTCGGCCATGCGGAAGGTCGCCAAGGTGCGCCTGACCAATGGCTTCGAGGTCATCAGCTACATCCCGGGCGAAAGCCACAACCTTCAGGAGCACTCCGTGGTCCTGATCCGTGGCGGCCGGGTCAAAGACCTTCCGGGCGTCCGTTACCACATCCTCCGCGGCGTGCTTGACACCCAAGGGGTCAAGAACCGCAAGCAGCGCCGCTCGAAGTACGGCGCGAAGCGTCCGAAGTAAGGAGAGAGAGCGCCATGTCGCGTCGTCACGCCGCCGAGAAACGTGAGATCCTGCCCGATGCCAAGTTCGGCGACCGGGTTCTCACCAAGTTCATGAACAACCTGATGATCGACGGCAAGAAAGCCGTCGCCGAGCGCATCGTCTACAACGCGTTCGACCGGGTCGAGAGCCGCCTCAAGAAGGAGCCCGTCGAGGTGTTCCACGAGGCGCTCGACAACATCAAGCCGTCGGTCGAGGTGCGTTCGCGCCGCGTCGGCGGTGCGACCTACCAGGTCCCCGTCGAGGTCCGCCCCGAGCGCCGCGAGGCGCTGGCGATCCGCTGGCTGATCGATGCCAGCGCCAAGCGCAACGAGAACACCATGGAAGAGCGTCTCGCCGGCGAGCTGCTCGATGCGGTCAACGGCCGCGGCACCGCGGTGAAGAAGCGCGAAGACACCCACAAGATGGCCGACGCCAACAAAGCGTTCAGCCACTACCGCTGGTAAGCGGAAGGAGCACCGATATGCCTCGCGACTATCCTCTGCAGCGTTACCGCAACTTCGGCATCATGGCCCACATCGATGCCGGCAAGACCACCACGACCGAGCGGATCCTGTTCTACACCGGCAAGTCCCACAAGCTCGGCGAAGTCCATGACGGCGCCGCCACCATGGACTGGATGGAGCAGGAGCAGGAGCGTGGCATCACGATCACCTCCGCCGCCACCACCACCTTCTGGCAGCGCCAGGAAGACCCGACCGCCGAGGGCACGTCCGACACGAAGTTCCGCTTCAACATCATCGACACCCCCGGCCACGTCGACTTCACCATCGAGGTCGAGCGTTCGCTCGCCGTGCTCGACGGCGCGATCTGCCTGCTCGACGCCAATGCCGGCGTCGAGCCGCAGACCGAGACCGTCTGGCGCCAGGCCGACCGCTACAAGGTTCCGCGCATCGTCTTCGTCAACAAGATGGACAAGATCGGCGCCGACTTCTTCAACTGCGTGAAGATGATCAAGGACCGCACCGGGGCGACCCCGGTTCCGATCGCCCTGCCGATCGGCGCCGAGGACAAGCTCGAGGGCATCGTCGACCTGATCAAGATGGAAGAGTGGGTCTGGAAGGGTGAAGATCTGGGCGCGTCCTGGGTCCGTCAGCCGATCCGTGCCGAGCTTCAGGACGTCGCCGACGAGTGGCGCGCCACGCTCATCGAGAATGCCGTCGAGCAGGACGATGACGCGATGGAGGCCTATCTCGAAGGCCAGGAGCCCGACGAGCCGAAGCTGCGCGAGCTGATCCGCAAGGGCACGCTGTCGCTCTCCTTCGTGCCGGTCGCCGCGGGCTCCGCGTTCAAGAACAAGGGCGTGCAGCCCCTGCTGAACGCGGTCATCGACTTCCTGCCCTCGCCGCTCGACGTGCCCGCCTATATGGGCTTCTCGCCGGACGACGAGACCGAGACCCGCAACATCCCGCGTCATGCCGACGACTCCGAGCCCTTCTCGGGCCTGGCGTTCAAGATCATGAACGACCCCTTCGTGGGCTCGCTGACCTTCACCCGGATCTATTCGGGCGTGGTGAGCAAGGGCGACACCATGATGAACTCGACCAAGGGCAAGCGCGAGCGCGTCGGTCGGATGATGATGATGCACGCCATCAGCCGCGAAGAGATCGAGAACGCCTATGCGGGCGACATCATCGCGCTGGCCGGTCTGAAAGAGACCACCACCGGCGACACGCTGTGCGACCCCAACAAGCAGGTCGTGCTCGAAACGATGACCTTCCCCGATCCGGTGATCGAGATCGCGGTCGAGCCCAAGACCAAGGCCGACCAGGAGAAGATGTCCGCCGGCCTGCAGCGTCTCGCGGCCGAGGACCCCTCCTTCCGCGTCGAGACCGATCTCGAATCGGGCCAGACGATCATGAAGGGCATGGGCGAACTTCATCTCGACATCCTGGTCGACCGCCTCAAGCGGGAGTTCAAGGTCGAGGCGAATATCGGCGCGCCGCAGGTGGCCTACCGCGAGACCATCGGTCACGCCGTGGAGCACACCTACACCCACAAGAAGCAGTCGGGTGGTTCGGGCCAGTTCGCCGAGGTGAAGCTGTCGATCATGCCGACCGAGCCGGGCGAGGGCTACTCGTTCGAATCGAAGATCGTCGGCGGCGCGGTGCCCAAGGAATACATCCCGGGCGTCGAAAAGGGCATCAAGTCGGTGATGGACTCCGGTCCGCTGGCGGGCTTCCCGGTGATCGACTTCAAGGTCGAGCTCCTGGACGGCAAGTTCCACGACGTGGACTCCTCGGTTCTCGCCTTCGAGATCGCTTCGCGGATGTGCATGCGTGAAGGTCTGCGCAAGGCCGGCGCCAAGCTGCTCGAGCCGATGATGAAGGTCGAGGTGCTGACGCCCGAGGAGTATACCGGTGGCGTCATCGGCGACCTGACCTCGCGTCGGGGCCAGGTGCAGGGTCAGGACACGCGCGGCAACGCCAACGTGATCGACGCCTTCGTGCCGCTCGCCAACATGTTCGGCTACATCAACACGCTGCGGTCGATGACCTCCGGTCGCGCCCAGTTCTCGATGCAGTTCGATCATTACGAGCCCGTGCCGCAGAACATCTCGGACGAGATCCAGAAGAAATACGCGTGACGGTCGGCGGGGCCTTCGGGCCCCGCCCTCACGACGCCAGACACATTTGAAGGAGCCAATCATGGCGAAGGCAAAGTTCGAACGCACCAAACCGCACGTGAACATCGGGACCATCGGTCACGTGGACCACGGCAAGACCACCCTGACCGCGGCGATCACCAAGTATTTCGGTGATTTCCAGGCCTAT
>NZ_KZ304963.1:71402-72394 GCF_002723615.1 Limimaricola cinnabarinus | reverse complement strand
GACCAGATCGACGGCGCGCCCGAAGAGAAGGCCCGCGGCATCACGATCTCGACCGCCCACGTGGAATACGAGACCGAGACCCGTCACTACGCGCATGTCGACTGCCCCGGCCACGCCGACTACGTCAAGAACATGATCACCGGTGCCGCCCAGATGGACGGCGCGATCCTCGTGGTGAACGCCGCCGACGGCCCGATGCCGCAGACCCGCGAGCACATCCTGCTCGGCCGCCAGGTGGGCATCCCCTACATGGTCGTCTACATGAACAAGGTCGACCAGGTGGATGACGAGGAGCTCCTGGAGCTCGTCGAGATGGAAATCCGCGAGCTGCTGTCGTCCTACGACTACCCGGGCGACGACATCCCGATCGTCAAGGGCTCGGCGCTGGCCGCCATGGAAGAGCGCGACGAGGAGATCGGCAAGAACTCCATCGTCGAGCTGCTGAAGGCCGTCGACGAGTACATCCCGACGCCCGCGCGCGCCGTGGACCTGCCCTTCCTGATGCCGATCGAGGACGTGTTCTCGATCTCCGGCCGCGGCACCGTGGTCACGGGCCGTGTCGAGCGTGGCGTGATCAATGTCGGTGACGAGATTGAGATCGTCGGCATCCGCGACACCAAGAAGTCGACCTGCACCGGCGTCGAGATGTTCCGCAAGCTGCTCGACCGCGGCGAGGCGGGCGACAACGTCGGCGTGCTGCTGCGCGGCATCGACCGTGACGGCGTCGAGCGTGGCCAGGTGCTGTGCAAGCCCAAGTCGGTTTCGCCGCACACCAAGTTCGAGGCCGAGGCCTACATCCTGACCAAGGAAGAGGGTGGCCGTCACACGCCGTTCTTCGCGAACTACCGCCCGCAGTTCTACTTCCGCACCACCGACGTCACCGGCACGGTCGTCCTGCCCGAGGGCACCGAGATGGTGATGCCCGGCGACAACCTGAAGTTCAACGTCGAGCTGATCGCCCCGATCGCGATGGAAGACGGCCTGCGCTTCGC
>NZ_KZ304963.1:0-70903 GCF_002723615.1 Limimaricola cinnabarinus | reverse complement strand
CATCCGCGAAGGCGGCCGCACCGTCGGCGCCGGCGTGGTGTCGAAAATCGTCGAGTAACGACGCCCCCTAGTGGACGTCGCCGCGGGGCGGGTGTAATGCCCGCCCCGCACCACTTTTACGACGGGTTCGATGTGGACCGGCAATCCTGCCCGGCCGACCTCTCAACCCGAACCCTTGAAGGGGAATGTCATGGCCGCCCAAAGCCAGAATATCCGCATCCGGCTCAAGGCTTTCGACTACCGCGTGCTGGATGCCAGCACCGCGGAGATCGTCAGCACCGCCAAGCGCACCGGCGCCTCGGTCCGCGGGCCGATCCCGCTGCCGAACAAGATCGAGCGCTTCACGGTTCTCCGTGGCCCGCACATCGACAAGAAATCCCGCGACCAGTTCGAGATCCGCACGCATAAGCGTCTTCTCGACATCGTCGACCCGACCCCGCAGACCGTGGACGCGCTGATGAAGCTCGACCTCGCCGCCGGCGTCGACGTCGAAATCAAGGTGTGAGGGGGGTGACGATGTTGCGTTCCGGAATCATCGCCAAGAAGGTGGGCATGACCCGCCTGTTCCTCGAGGATGGCAAGCAGGTCCCGGTGACCGTGCTGCAACTCGACAACCTGCAGGTCGTGGCGCAGCGCACGGTCGAGCGTGACGGCTACACCGCCGTTCAGCTCGGTGCCGGCACCGCCAAGGCCAAGCGCGTGAGCGCGCCGATGCGCGGCCATTTCGCCGCCGCCAAGGTCGAGCCCAAGCGCAAGGTCGCCGAGTTCCGCGTCGCGCCCGAGAACCTGATCGAAGTGGGCGAGGAGATCATCGCCGCGCATTACTTCGAAGGCCAGTATGTGGACGTCTCGGGCACCTCGATCGGCAAGGGCTTTGCCGGTGCCATGAAGCGGCACAACTTCGGCGGCCTGCGCGCCACGCACGGCGTGTCGATCAGCCACCGTTCGCACGGCTCCACCGGCCAGTGTCAGGACCCGGGCAAGGTGTTCAAGGGCAAGAAGATGGCCGGCCACATGGGCGCCGCCCGCGTGACCACCCAGAACCTCCAGGTCGTCAAGACCGACGCCGACCGTGGCCTGATCATGGTCAAGGGCGCGGTGCCGGGCGGCAAGGGCGGCTGGGTCACGGTCAAGGACGCCGTGAAGAAGCCGCTGCTCGACACCGTGGTCTTCCCGGCCGGGCTGAAGAGCCATGCCGACGAAGCCAAGCGTCTTGCCGACGAAGCCGCGGCCCAGGCCGCCGCCGAGGAGGAAGCCGCCGCGAAGGCTGCCGCCGAGGCCGAGCAGGCCGCGATCGAATCCGCTGAGAAGGATGAGAACAATGAAGGCTGATGCGATCAAGCTGGACGGCGGCTCCGCCGGTTCCGTCGATCTCGACGAGACCATCTTCGGTCTCGAGCCGCGCACCGACATCCTGCACCGCGTCGTGCGGTGGCAGCGCGCGCGCGCCCAGCAGGGCACCCACTCGACGCTGGGCCGCTCCGAGGTCAGCTACTCGACCAAGAAGATCTATCGCCAGAAGGGCACGGGCGGCGCACGTCACGGCTCCAAGGGCGCGCCGATCTTCCGTCACGGCGGCACCTACAAGGGCCCGACGCCCCGCAGCCACGAGCACGAGCTGACCAAGAAGTTCCGCAAGCTCGGCCTCAAGCACGCCCTCTCGGCGAAGCTCAAGGCCGGCGAGCTGGTGGTGATCGAGACCGCCGAGACCGAGGGCAAGACCTCGGCCCTGGCAAAGCAGGTCGCCAGCCTCGGCTGGAAGCGGGCGCTGGTCATCGACGGCGCGCAGGTCAATGAGGGCTTCGCCCAGGCCGCGCGCAACATCGCCAACCTGGACGTGCTCCCCTCGATGGGCGCCAACGTCTACGACATCCTCCGCAGTGACACGCTGGTGCTCACCAAGGCGGCTGTCGAAGCCCTGGAGGCTCGCCTGAAATGAGCGCGAAACCCGAACACTACGACGTGATCCGCAAGCCGGTCATCACCGAGAAGGCGACCCTGGCCTCCGAGGCCAACGCGGTGGTCTTCGAGGTGGCGATCGACGCCAACAAGCCGCAGATCAAGGAAGCCGTCGAGGCGCTGTTCTCGGTCAAGGTGAAGGCGGTCAACACCGTCGTCACCAAGGGCAAGGTCAAGCGCTTCCGCGGCGTGACCGGCACCCGCAAGGACGTCAAGAAGGCCTATGTGACGCTCGAAGAGGGCAACAGCATTGACGTCTCGACCGGTCTCTAATAGGTGACCCCATCGGCGCGGCCCCGGATTCGTCCGGGGCCGCTCCTTTTACGACACGCCGGGGACCTTCGGGGCCCTAAACACAACCGGGCCATCCATTCGGGATCGCCCGCAAAGCAACGGAAGACACAAAGCATGGCACTCAAGTCGTACAAGCCGACGACGCCGGGCCAGCGCGGGCTGGTGCTGATCGACCGTTCGGAGCTTTGGAAAGGACGCCCCGTCAAGGCCCTCACCGAGGGTCTGACCAAGTCGGGCGGCCGGAACAACACCGGACGGATCACGATGCGTCGTCGTGGTGGTGGCGCCAAGCGCCTCTACCGGATCGTCGATTTCAAGCGCAACAAGTTCGACATGCAGGCCGTCATCGCCCGCATCGAATACGACCCCAACCGCACCGCCTTCATCGCGCTGGTTCAGTACGAGGACGGCGAGCAGGCCTACATCCTGGCGCCGCAGCGCGTCTCGATCGGTGACAAGGTCGTCGCGGGCTCCAAGGTCGACGTCAAGCCCGGCAACGCGATGCCCTTCTCGGGCATGCCGATCGGCACGATCGTCCACAACATCGAGATGAAGCCCGGCAAGGGCGGCCAGATCGCGCGTTCGGCGGGGACCTATGCCCAGTTCGTCGGTCGTGACGGCGGCTACGCCCAGATCCGTCTCTCCTCGGGCGAGCTGCGTCTCGTGCGCCAGGAGTGCATGGCGACGGTCGGCGCGGTCTCGAACGCGGACCACTCGAACCAGAACCTCGGCAAGGCCGGTCGCAACCGTCACTTCGGCAAGCGTCCCGCCGTCCGCGGCGTCGCGATGAACCCGATCGACCACCCGCATGGTGGTGGTGAAGGCCGGACCTCGGGTGGCCGTCACCCGGTGACGCCCTGGGGCAAGCCGACCAAGGGTGCGCGCACCCGTGACAAGAACAAGGCGTCGTCGAAGCTCATCCTTCGCTCGCGCCACGCTCGCAAGAAAGGCCGTTAACACATGGCTCGTTCTGTTTGGAAAGGCCCTTTCGTCGATGCTTACGTGCTGAAGAAAGCCGAAGCGTCGCGCGAGTCCGGCCGCAACGAAGTGATCAAGATCTGGTCGCGCCGTTCGACGATCCTGCCCCAGTTCGTGGGGCTGACCTTCGGTGTGTACAACGGTCGCAAGCACATCCCCGTCAACGTCAGCGAGGACATGATCGGTCAGAAGTTCGGTGAGTATTCGCCGAGCCGCACCTATCACGGTCACGCCGCTGACAAGAAAGCGAAGCGGAAGTAAGCCATGAGCAAGGACAAGAATCCCCGCCGCGTCGCCGACAACGAGGCGATGGCCAAGACCCGGATGCTGCGCACCAGCCCGCAGAAGCTCAACCTCGTCGCCGCGATGATCCGCGGCAAGAAGGTGGAGAAGGCCCTCACGGACCTGACCTTCTCGAAGAAGCGCATCGCCGGCGACGTCAAGAAGTGCCTGCAATCCGCGATCGCGAACGCCGAGAACAACCACAATCTCGACGTCGACGAGCTGGTCGTCGCCGAGGCCTGGGTCGGCAAGAACCTGATCATGAAGCGTGGCCGTCCGCGCGCCCGTGGCCGGTTCGGCAAGATCGTCAAGCCGTTCTCGGAACTCACCATCACGGTCCGCCAGGTCGAGGAGCAAGCCTAATGGGTAACAAGGTCAATCCCGTCGGCATGCGGCTCCAGGTCAACCGGACCTGGGACAGCCGCTGGTACGCCGACACCAAGGACTACGGCGATCTTCTTCTCGAAGACCTCAAGATCAAGGACTTCATCAAGAAGGAAGCCAAGCAGGCCGGCATCAGCCGCGTGATCATCGAGCGCCCGCACCGCAAGTGCCGGGTCACGATCCACGCCGCGCGTCCGGGCGTCATCATCGGCAAGAAAGGCGCGGACATCGAGGTCCTGCGCAAGAAGCTGTCGAACCTGACCTCCTCGGAGCTGCACCTCAACATCGTCGAGGTCCGCAAGCCCGAGCTCGACGCTGCCCTGGTCGGCGAAAGCATCGCCCAGCAGCTCGAGCGCCGCGTCTCGTTCCGTCGCGCCATGAAGCGCGCGGTGCAGAACGCGATGCGCATGGGTGCGCTCGGCATCCGCGTCAACGTCGCGGGCCGCCTCGGCGGCGCCGAGATCGCGCGGACCGAATGGTACCGCGAGGGCCGGGTGCCGCTGCACACGCTGCGCGCCGACATCGACTACGCGCTCTCCGAAGCCGAGACCCCCTATGGCATCATCGGGATCAAGGTCTGGATCTTCAAGGGCGAGATCATGGAGCATGATCCGCAGGCGCGTGACCGCAAACAGGCCGAGCTGCAGGAAGGCCCCGTGCCTCGCGGCGCCGGCGGCCGCCGGTAAGGGAGGGCTGAGACATGCTTCAACCGAAGCGCACCAAGTTCCGCAAGCAGCACAAGGGCCGGATCCACGGTGAGGCCAAGGGCGGCTTCAACCTCGATTTCGGCACCTACGGTCTCAAGGCCGTGCAGCCCGAGCGCATCACCGCGCGCCAGATCGAGGCCGCCCGTCGTGCCATGACGCGTCACATGAAGCGTCAGGGCCGGGTCTGGATCCGGATCTTCCCGGACACGCCCGTGACCTCCAAGCCCACCGAAGTCCGGATGGGTAAGGGCAAGGGCTCGGTCGATTTCTGGGCCGCCAAGGTCAAGCCGGGCCGGGTGATGTTCGAGATCGACGGCGTCAGCGAAGGCGTCGCCCGCGAGGCGCTGCGCCTCGCCGCGATGAAGCTGCCGATCAAGACCCGCACCGTGGTCCGCGAGGACTGGTAAGGGCAGGGCCTTCGGGCCGCTCACGAGATGAAGGCCCCCGCCGAGCGATCGGCGGGGGCTTTTGCCTTGCCGACAGCTTGTCTTTAATGGGTTCGGGTTGTGTGCAACCTCTTGCCACAACCTGCGGCTATCTATTCGGTGGGCCTATGACCAAACTTGTTCTCCTGCATCGATCCGACTCCATCTATGAGGACGAGCTGGATACCCGGTATGATTTTCCGAAAGCCTACTTGAAGGCTATGCGCGAAGGCGTCGGCGATTGGGTTGTGTATTATGAACCGGTGAAAGCCGGTCCGCGCGCATATTTTGCGGTCGCCAAGATTGCGGCGATCATTCCCAAGCCGGGAGTCGCCGATCGCTATTTGGCGTTGATCGAACCCGGCAGCTTCCTGCCATTCGATGAAAATGTCGCTCGTTTAATTGAGGGCCGCCCGCTCGAAACAGTGCTCTCACATCCGGATGGAACCCCTAAAAAGGGGGGCGCTCAGCAACAGGCTGTCCGCAGGTTGCCTGAGGCTGACTTTGCTAGGATCGTGAACATCGGACTGCCGCAGCATCTCGAAGAGATGGAAGCCAGGAGATATGGAAGTCCCTCTTCGGCCATGGCAGAGGAAGCACTTACATTCGAGCGCCCCATTCTCGAACGGTTGACCAGACGTGCCTACCGAGATGTCGCGTTTCGGCGCCGGGTCAGGGAAGCTTACGACTATCGCTGTGCGATTTCAGGACTTCGGCTCAGAAATGGCGGCGGCTGCCCGGAAGTGCAAGCAGCGCATATCCGTCCGGTTGATAAACAGGGAAGCGACTCGGTCCGTAATGGCCTGGCATTGTCAGGAACGTTGCATTGGATGTTCGATCGCGGTCTCATCTCCGTTGCTGAGGACTGGACGATCCTGGTGTCACGGAACAAAGTCCCCGGTGGGGTCGTGGACCGTCTCATCGTCCCGGATGGACGCCTCCGTAAGCCGAACGACCGGCATGACTGGCCCCACCCAGAAAACCTGCGCTGGCATAGAGAGAACGTGTTCGGGCAAGTATCTATGACCCCGGATGAAGTTCTACCTTGGAGCTGAGCGAGCCGAAGCGCGTCGGGGGTAGCGCGACCCTACAGGCACGACACGGTGCCCCGTCCGAGAAAGGGTTTGCATCCCCGGCCCATTCCGTCTAGGGACAGCGCTCATTCACCTATCCACCGGAATCAGGGTGACCCTCTCGATGATGAAAGGGGCCTTCCGGTGATGTCGAAAGGACAGGCCCATGGCGCTGCATGCCAAGGAACTCCGCGACAAGTCCGCGGACCAGCTCCGCGAGACCCTCGTCGATCTGAAGAAAGAAGCGTTCAACCTGCGCTTCCAGCAGGCCACCGGCCAGCTCGAGAACACCGCGCGGATGCGCGTCGTCAAGCGCGACGTCGCCCGCATCCACACCATCCTGAACCAGAAGGCGGCCGAAGCCGCCGGCACGGAGGCCTGAGCCCATGCCCAAACGCATCCTGCAAGGCGTCGTGACCTCGAACCAGAACGCGCAGACCGTCACCGTCTCGGTCGAGCGCCGCTTCACGCATCCGGTTCTGAAGAAGACGATCCGTAAGTCCAAGAAGTACCGGGCTCACGACGAGGCGAACACCTTCAATGTGGGCGACAATGTCCGCATCCAGGAGTGCGCCCCGAAATCCAAGACCAAGCGCTGGGAAGTGATCGCCGAATAAGGCGCCCATCTTCCAGCTTGTACGAAACCCTGGGGAGAAGGCCATCGCGAGCCCCCCAAAGGTCGGGAGAAACCCATGATCCAGATGCAGACCAATCTGGATGTCGCTGACAACTCCGGCGCACGCCGGGTGCAGTGCATCAAGGTCCTCGGCGGGTCCCACCGCCGTTATGCGTCGGTCGGCGACATCATCGTGGTGTCCGTCAAGGAAGCGATCCCCCGTGGCCGCGTGAAGAAAGGTGACGTCCGCAAGGCCGTCGTCGTGCGCACCGCCAAGGAAGTTCGCCGCGAAGACGGCACCTCGATCCGCTTCGACCGCAACGCGGCCGTCATTCTCAACAACAACAACGAGCCGGTCGGCACCCGTATCTTCGGGCCGGTGGTTCGCGAGCTGCGCGCGAAGAACTTCATGAAGATCATCTCGCTCGCGCCGGAGGTGCTGTAATGGCTGCGAAACTCCGCAAAGGTGACAAGGTCGTCGTCCTGACCGGCAAGGACAAGGGCAAGACCGGCGAGATCCAGTCCGTCGATCCCAAGGCCGGCAAGGCCGTGGTCGAGGGCATCAACGTCGCGATCCGCCACGTCAAGCAAAGCCAGACCGACCAGGGCGGCCGCCAGCCCAAGGCGATGCCGATCCAGCTGTCGAACCTGGCCATCGTCGATGCCAACGGCAAACCGGCCCGCGTCGGCTTCCGCGAGGAAGACGGCAAGAAGGTCCGCTTCGCCAAGACAACCGGGGACGTGATCTGATGCTCGACACCGCGAACTACACCCCGCGTCTCAAGGCGACCTTCGCCGACGAGATCAAGGCCAAGCTCAAGGAAGAGTTCGGCTACAAGAACGACATGCAGATCCCGCGCCTGGACAAGATCGTCCTGAACATCGGCGCCGGGGCCGAGGCCGTCCGCGACAGCAAGAAAGCCAAGTCCGCCCAGGACGATCTTTCGACCATCGCCGGTCAGCGCGCCGTCGTCACCAAGGCCAAGAAGTCGATCGCCGGCTTCCGCGTCCGCGAGGACATGCCGCTCGGTGCGAAGGTGACCCTGCGTGGCGACCGGATGTACGAATTCCTCGACCGCCTGATCACCGTGGCCATGCCGCGCATCCGCGACTTCCGCGGCGTGTCGGGCAAGAGCTTCGACGGCCGCGGCAACTACGCCATGGGCCTCAAGGAGCACATCGTGTTCCCGGAGATCAACTTCGACAAGGTCGACGAGGTCTGGGGCATGGACATCGTCATCTGCACCACCGCGAAGACCGACGCGGAAGCGAAGGCGCTGTTGAAGCATTTCAACATGCCGTTCAACAGCTGATCCGCGGGAGGAAAAGAGAGATATGGCCAAGAAATCCATGATCGAACGCGAGAAGAAGCGCGAGCGTCTGGTGGCTCAGTATGCCGCCAAGCGCGCCGAGCTCAAGGCGATCGCGAACGACAAAGACAAGCCCGTGGAAGAGCGCTTCAAGGCGAACCTGAAGCTCGCGCAACTGCCGCGCAACAGCTCGCCCACCCGTCTTCACAACCGCTGCCAGCTGACGGGGCGTCCGCACGCCTATTACCGCAAGCTGAAACTCAGCCGGATCATGCTGCGCGAGCTCGGCTCGAACGGGGAAATCCCCGGCATGGTCAAGTCGAGCTGGTAAGGAGGGTCCACAGATGAACGATCCCATCGGTGATATGCTGACCCGCATCCGCAACGCGCAGATGCGTCACAAGTCCACCGTCATCACCCCCGCCTCCAAGCTGCGCGGCTGGGTGCTCGATGTCCTCGCCGACGAAGGCTACATCCGTGGCTACGAGTCGACCACCGGCAAGGACGGGCACCCCGCTCTCGAGATCAGCCTGCGCTACTACGAAGGCGCCCCGGTGATCCGTGAGCTCAAGCGGGTCTCCAAGCCCGGCCGCCGCGTCTACATGAGCGTCTCCGACCTGCCGGCTCCGCGCCAGGGTCTCGGCGTCTCGATCGTCTCCACGCCCCGCGGCGTGATGTCGGATGCAAACGCACGCGCAGCCAATGTCGGCGGCGAAGTGCTTTGCACCGTATTCTAAGGAGGGTCCGGTAATGTCTCGTATTGGTAAACGCCCGGTCGCCCTGCCCAGCGGCGTGACCGCCAGCGTCTCCGGCCAGTCGGTCGAAGTGAAGGGCCCCAAGGGCACCCGCAGCTTCACCGCCACCGACGACGTCACCCTGACGGTCGAGAACGACGCGATCAACATCGCGCCGCGCGGCCTGTCCAAGCGTGCCCGTCAGCAGTGGGGCATGTCCCGCTCGATGGTGCAGAACCTCGTCACCGGGGTCTCGACCGGCTTCAAGAAAGAGCTCGAGATCCAGGGCGTCGGCTACCGCGCGCAGATGCAGGGCAACACCCTGAAGCTGGCGCTCGGCTACAGCCACGACGTCAACTTCGAGGTGCCGGAGGGCGTGACCGTCACGGCCCCCAAGCAGACCGAGATTGTTGTCGAGGGCATCGACCAGCAGCTCGTGGGTCAGGTTGCGGCGAACATTCGCGAGTGGCGCGCCCCGGAGCCCTACAAGGGCAAGGGCATCCGCTACAAAGGCGAGTTCATCTTCCGCAAGGAAGGCAAGAAGAAGTAAGGACGCGAAAAAATGGCAAACAGCAAACGGGATCTGTTCCTGAAGCGCCGTCAGCGCGTCCGGAGCAAGCTGCGCAAGGTGAACGCGGATCGTCCGCGTCTCTCCGTGCACCGCAGCAACAAGAACATCAGCGTGCAGCTGATCGACGACGTGAACGGCGTCACTCTCGCCTCGGCCTCCTCGCTCGAGAAGGATCTGGGCATCGTCGGGAAGAACAACGTCGAGGCGGCCGCCAAGGTCGGTGCGGCGATCGCGGAGCGTGCGAAGAAGGCCGGCGTGTCCGAAGCCTATTTCGACCGCGGCGGCTTCCTGTTCCACGGCAAGGTCAAGGCGCTCGCTGACGCGGCGCGTGACGCCGGCCTGAAGATCTGAGGAGACGTAACATGGCAGAACGTGACAACCGTCGCCGCGACCGCGACGAGAACCCGGAATTCGCCGATCGTCTCGTGGCGATCAACCGGGTGTCCAAGACGGTCAAGGGCGGCAAGCGCTTCGGCTTCGCGGCGCTCGTCGTCGTGGGCGACCAGAAGGGCCGTGTCGGCTTTGGCAAGGGCAAGGCCAAGGAGGTCCCCGAGGCCATCCGCAAGGCCACCGAGCAGGCGCGCCGCAACCTGATCCGCGTGCCGCTGCGCGAGGGTCGGACCCTGCATCACGACATGGAAGGCCGCCACGGCGCCGGCCGTGTCGTCATGCGCTCGGCGCCCGCCGGTACCGGCATCATCGCCGGCGGCCCGATGCGTGCGGTGTTCGAGATGCTGGGCCTTCAGGACGTCGTCTCGAAGTCGCTCGGTTCGCAGAACCCCTACAACATGATCCGCGCCACGCTGGACGGCCTGCGCGCCGAGCAGTCGCCGCGTGCGGTCGCCCAGCGTCGCGGCAAGAAGGTCGCCGACATTCTGCGCAAGCCCGAAGAGGCCAGCGCCGAAGTCGCCGAAGCCTGAGGAGAGCGGACATGGCAACCATCGTCGTCAAGCAGATCGGCTCGCCGATCCGTCGCCCCGCCTCGCAGCGTGCCACGCTGAAGGGCCTGGGCCTGAACAAGATGCACCGCACCCGCGAGCTCGAGGACACCCCCTCGGTGCGCGGCATGGTGAACTCGATCCCGCACCTGGTGCAGATCGTCGAAGAAAAGGCCTGAGCCACCGGCTCGGCCAAGGGAAGGGGCGTCGCGGGCAACCGCGGCGCCCCTTTCGCGTGCCGCTGCGCCGTGTTTCGCGCGCGAAACGGTCAGCATCCGTGCCCTTTGCGCCGGTCCTGACGCCCGTGCTGACGCGGGGTCGCGGCGCGCGGCTTGCACGGCGGGGCCATCGGGCGTATACGCCGCCGGTGGCCTCTTTCGGGGCCGCGAATCCAATTCAGCAAGCCGCGTTTGCCCCATCCGTCGCTGGGGGGCAGTTCCGGCACAGGAGAAGCGACATGAAACTCAACGAACTGCGCGACAACCCGGGTGCGGCCAAGAAGGCCAAGCGCGTCGGCCGCGGTCCGGGCTCCGGCACCGGCAAGATGGGCGGCCGCGGCATCAAGGGTCAGAAATCCCGCTCGGGCGTGGCCATCAAGGGCTACGAGGGCGGCCAGATGCCGCTCTACCAGCGTCTGCCCAAGCGCGGCTTCAACAAGCCCAACCGCATGGAATACGCCGTCGTCAACCTGGGCCTGATCCAGAAGTTCATCGACGCCGGCAAGATCGACGCGGGCCAGGACATCACCGAGGACGCGCTGGTCGCTTCCGGCCTGATCCGCCGCAAGCGCGACGGCATCCGCGTGCTGTCGAAGGGCGAGTTCACCGCCAAGGCCAACATCGCCGTCACCGGCGCCTCCAAGGGCGCGATCGAGGCGGTGGAGAAGGCGGGCGGCAAGCTCACCACCACCGCGCCGGCGGCCGCCGCCGAATAATCGGTGGCCGGGGGGCCTTGCGCTCCCCGCCCCCGTCACCGACTGTTCCCGCGCCGCCGACCGGAAGACCCCGGTCCGGCGGCGCTGACATGACAAGAGAGCCCCGATGGCATCAGCAGCAGAACAGATGGCCGCCAACATGAGCTGGGGGGCCTTCGGCAAGGCCACCGAGCTCCGTCAGCGGATCCTCTTCACGATCGGTCTCCTGATCGTCTACCGGCTCGGCACCTTCATCCCGGTTCCCGGGATCGACGGCGCCGCGCTGCGCAACTTCATGGAGGGCGCGGCCTCCGGCATCGGCGGCATCCTGTCGATGTTCACCGGCGGCGCGCTGAGCCGGATGGGCATCTTCGCCCTCGGCATCATGCCCTACATCTCCGCCTCGATCATCGTGCAGCTCATGGCCTCGATGTACGAGCCCCTCAAGCAGCTCAAGAAAGAGGGCGAGCAGGGCCGCAAGAAGATCAACCAGTACACCCGCTACTTCACCGTGGTGCTGGCGACCTTCCAGGCCTACGGCCTCGCCGTGTCGCTCGAAGCGGGCGATCTCGTCACCGATCCGGGGCTGTTCTTCCGCGCCTCGACCATGATCACCCTGGTGGGCGGCACCATGTTCCTGATGTGGCTGGGCGAGCAGATCACCGCCCGCGGCATCGGCAACGGCATCTCGCTGATCATCTTCGTCGGCATCATCGCCGAGATCCCCGCCGCCCTCGCGCAGTTCCTGAGCCAGGGCCGTTCGGGCGCGATCAGCCCCGCCGTGATCCTTCTGGTGATCGCCATGGTGGTCGGCGTGCTGACCTTCGTGGTGTTCATGGAGCGCTCCCTGAGGAAGATCCACATCCAGTACCCGCGCCGCCAGGTCGGCATGAAGGTCTATGATGGCGGCTCCTCGCACCTGCCGATCAAGGTCAACCCGGCGGGCGTGATCCCGGCGATCTTCGCCTCGGCGCTGCTGCTTTTGCCGACCACGCTCTCGACCTTCTCGGGCGGGCAGGGCGGCCCGGTGCTGTCGACGATCCTCGCCTATTTCGGGCCGGGCCAGCCGCTCTACCTGATCTTCTTCGCGGCGATGATCGTCTTCTTCACCTACTTCTACACCCGCGAAGTGGCGTTCAAGACCGATGACGTGGCCGACAACCTGAAGAACCAGAACGGCTTCATCCCCGGCATCCGCCCCGGCAAGCGCACCGCCGAGTATCTCGACTACGTGCTCAACCGCGTGCTCGTGCTCGGCTCGGCCTATCTGGCGCTGGTGGCGCTGCTGCCCGAGATCCTGCGCAGCCAGCTGGCGATCCCGTTCTACTTCGGCGGCACCTCGATCCTGATCATCGTCTCGGTCGGGATGGACACGATCCAGCAGGTGCAGAGCCATCTGCTCGCGCATCAATACGAGGGGCTGATCGAGAAATCGCAGCTGCGCGGCAAACGCGGCGGCAAGACCAACAAGACCAAGGCGAGGGGGCCTGCGCGGCGATGAGCACGAACATCATTCTTCTGGGGCCGCCGGGAGCGGGCAAGGGCACGCAGGCCAAGCGGCTGGTCGAGGAGCGCGGCATGGTCCAGCTCTCGACCGGCGACATGCTGCGCGAGGCGCGCTCCTCGGGCACCGAGATGGGCAAGCGCGTCGCCGCCGTCATGGACCGCGGCGAGCTGGTGACCGACGAGATCGTCATCGGGCTCATCCGCGAGAAGCTGACCTCGGGCGCGGCCTCGGGCGGCTACATCTTCGACGGCTTTCCGCGCACGCTGGCCCAGGCCGACGCGCTGGCGGCGCTGCTCGACGAGCTGGGCCAGAGCCTCGACCACGTGATCGAGATGCGGGTCGATGACGAGGTGCTGGTCGCGCGGATCACCGGGCGGGCCTCCTGCGCCAATTGCGGCGAGGTCTATCACGACGTGACCCGCCCGATCCCGGCGGATGGCAAATGCGCCAATTGCGGCTCGACCGAGATCACGCGCCGCGCCGACGACAACGAGGACGCGCTGCGCACGCGGCTTCTGGCCTATTACAAGCAGACCTCGCCCTTGATCGGCTACTACCACGCCAAGGACCAGCTTGAGAGCGTCAACGGGCTTGCCGCGATCGAGGAGGTTTCGGCCGAGATCGCGGGGCTTCTGGGCCAGCAGACCCAGGACGCCTGAGCCGGCGACGGCCCGCCGGGGCAGGGGGCTTGACCCTCTGCCCGGCAGCCCATAGACAGCCCCATCCCGAAAGGGAATCATTTCGCGCGAATGCCCCGGGTCGCCCCCGGCCTCGCGCGGATCACCTCGCAGGATGCGGCCCGGATCGTTCCGGGCCTCAGTTGTGAAAAAAGGCTCCGGAATCACGGAGCCGCAACGAAAGGACGCTAAACGTGGCACGTATTGCCGGCGTGAACATCCCGACCGCGAAGCGGGTTCCGATCGCCCTCACCTACATCACCGGTATCGGTGACACCACCGCCCGCCAGATCTGCGAAGCCGTCGGCATCGACGTCACCCGCCGGGTCAACGACCTGTCGGATGCCGAAGTGCTGGCGATCCGCGAGCACATCGACGCCAACCTCACCGTGGAAGGCGACCTGCGTCGCGAGACCACGATGAACATCAAGCGCCTGATGGACCTCGGCTGCTACCGTGGCCTGCGCCACCGTCGCAACCTGCCGGTCCGCGGCCAGCGTACCCACACCAATGCTCGCACCCGCAAAGGCCCCGCGAAGGCCATTGCCGGCAAGAAGAAATAAGGGGACGCATCAATGGCACGTGATACCCGTCGCGGAGGCAAGAAGAAGGTCTCCAAGAACATCGCCGCAGGCGTGGCGCATGTGAACTCCTCGTTCAACAACACCAAGATCCTGATCTCGGACGTGCAGGGCAACGCGATCTCCTGGTCGTCCGCCGGCACCATGGGCTTCAAGGGCTCGCGCAAGTCGACCCCCTACGCCGCCCAGCTCGCCGCCGAAGACGCCGGCAAGAAGGCGCAGGACCACGGCGTCAAGACGCTGGAAGTCGAAGTGCAGGGCCCCGGTTCGGGCCGCGAGAGCGCGCTGCGCGCCCTGGCTGCCGTCGGCTTCAACATCACGTCGATCCGCGACGTGACGCCGATCGCCCATAACGGCTGCCGCCCGCCGAAGCGCCGCCGCGTCTGAGCCAGCACTACCCGTTCGGGGCCGCGCCTTTTCGCGCGGCCCCGAACCGTCATTTTGAAACCTCGGGCGTCCGGCTCTTCGGGACCATGGAGCACGGACAGGAATGGAGGGACGCATGATCCACAAGAATTGGGCCGAGCTGATCAAGCCGACGCAGCTCGACGTCAAGCCGGGCAACGATCCGTCGCGTCAGGCGACCGTGGTCGCCGAGCCGCTCGAGCGCGGCTTCGGCCTGACGCTGGGCAACGCGCTGCGCCGCGTGCTGATGTCCTCGCTCCAGGGTGCGGCCATCACCTCCGTCCAGATCGACAACGTGCTGCACGAGTTCTCCTCGATCTCGGGCGTCCGCGAAGACGTGACCGACGTGGTGCTGAACCTCAAGGGCGTGGCGATCCGCATGGAAGTCGAAGGCCCCAAGCGGCTCTCCGTCCAGGCGACCGGCCCGGGCGTCGTCACCGCCGGTGACATCTCCGAGACCGCGGGCATCGAGATCCTCAACAAGGATCACGTGATCTGCCATCTCGACGACGGCGCAAATCTCTACATGGAGCTGACCGTCAACACCGGCAAAGGCTATGTCGCGGCCGACCGCAACAAGCCCGAGGACGCGCCGATCGGCATGATCGCCATCGACGCCATCTACTCGCCGGTCAAGAAGGTCTCCTACGACGTGCAGCCGACCCGCGAGGGGCAGGTGCTCGACTATGACAAGCTGACCATGAAGGTCGAGACCGACGGCTCGCTGACCCCCGACGACGCCGTGGCCTATGCCGCGCGCATCCTGCAGGACCAGCTGTCGATCTTCGTCAATTTCGACGAGCCGGAATCGGCCTCCGCCGGCGCGCTCGACGACGGGCTGGAGTTCAACCCGCTGCTTCTCAAGAAGGTCGACGAGCTGGAGCTGTCGGTGCGTTCGGCCAACTGCCTGAAGAACGACAACATCGTCTATATCGGCGACCTGATCCAGAAGACCGAAGCCGAGATGCTCCGCACCCCGAACTTCGGCCGCAAGTCCCTCAACGAGATCAAGGAAGTGCTTTCGGGCATGGGCCTGCATCTCGGCATGGATGTCGAGGACTGGCCGCCGGACAACATCGAGGACCTGGCCAAGAAGTTCGAAGACCAGTTCTGAGGTTCACGGGGGCGGGCCACCGCCCCCGCACGACCCGGGCATTCCGCCCCAAGGAGAGCGGTCGACACGCATCGGCCGCCGGACAAAGCAAAACGCTGAAGGAGACACCCAATGCGTCATGGAAGTGGCTACCGCCGCCTGAACCGCACCCACGAGCACCGCAAGGCGCTGTTTTCGAACCTCGCCGGCTCGCTGATCGAGCACGAGCAGATCAAGACCACGCTGCCCAAGGCGAAAGACCTGCGCCGCGTGATCGAGAAGCTCGTCACGCTCGGCAAGCGCGGTGACCTGCATGCCCGCCGCCAGGCCGCCTCGCAGCTCAAGCAGGACGCGCATGTCGCCAAGCTGTTCGAGATCCTCGGGCCGCGCTACGCCGAGCGTCAGGGCGGCTATGTCCGCGTGCTGAAGGCCGGCTTCCGCTATGGCGACATGGCGCCGATGGCGATCATCGAATTCGTCGATCGCGACGTCGACGCCAAGGGCGCCGCCGACCGCGCCCGGCTCGAAGCGGAAGACGCCGCCGCGGAGTGATAGGGAGCTAATCCCTAAGGATAGAGCCTCACCCCCAAAGGGTGGGGCTTTTTTGGTTAATGCCCCAACGTCAAGGGCTTAGCCCTTGGGGACCGGGGGTTTGACGACGTAGAAACGTGACGTGCCTGATCCTTTGGAGAATGGGAAAGCCATGTCACGCAGCGCCGGCATCGACCTGTATCTCGCCAAGCTTTCGGCTCTCGCCCCGGCGGGGTTCTGCGTTGCGCTGCACATCCGCTCCGCCGTGCCCTCCCTGAGCCACCAGGCCTTCCCGGAGGGCTGGGTCGAGCGCTATGCCGAGGAGGCCTATGCGCTGCGCGATCCGATCATCGCCTGGGGCTTCAGCACCACCGGAAGCTGCCGCTGGAGCGAGATCGAGATCCCCGATCCCTTCGACATCCTCGGGCAGGCGCGCGAGTTCGGGATGAATTTCGGCGTGTCGGTCTCCTGCGGCCCGCTGCAATCGCGCAGCATCGCCTCGGCCTGCCGCCCGGATCGCGAATTCACCGATGCCGAGATCGAGCGCTTCGCGGAGCGCATCGCGCATCTGCACGAGCTCACCGAGCCGCCGCGCGGGCTGACCAAGGCGCAGATCGAAGCCTTGCGCTGCATCGCGGAAGGCGATCGGCACACCGCCGCGGCGGCGCGGCTGGGGATCTCCGAAAGTGCGCTCAAGGCGCGGCTCGCCTCGGCGCGCAGCGCGCTGCTGGCGCGCACCACCACCGAGGCGATCCAGAGGGCCCGCGACCAGCGGATGCTCTGAAGAGGCGGGGCAAATCGGGGCGACGCGGGCAGGGGTCGGGGGGCTGCGCCCCAGATTTCGGCAGCAATACCAAATCTCTTGGAAGTTATCCACAGATACACTAGATTTGGGGCATGGCTGACCTGTTCGATCATCTCACCGAACCCGCATCCGCGCCCCGGCCCGCGCCGCCCGAGGCGCAGGCCGCGCATCGGCCGCTGGCCGACCGGCTGCGCCCGCAAAGGCTCGGCGAGGTCATCGGGCAGGAGCAGGTGCTGGGGCGGGATGCGCCGCTCGGGGCGATGCTCGAGGCGGGGTCGCTCTCCTCGCTGATCCTGTGGGGGCCGCCGGGGGTGGGCAAGACCACCATCGCGCGGCTTCTGGCCGATGCCGCCGATCTCGCCTTCGTGCAGGTCAGCGCGATCTTCACCGGCGTCGCCGACCTCAAGAAGGTGTTCGAGGCGGCCAAGCTCAGGCGCGGGCAGGGGCGGGCGACGCTGCTTTTCGTCGACGAGATCCACCGCTTCAACAAGGCGCAGCAGGACGGCTTCCTGCCGCATATGGAGGACGGGACGATCCTGCTGGTGGGGGCCACCACCGAGAACCCCTCCTTCGAGCTGAACGCCGCGCTTTTGAGCCGGGCGCAGGTGCTGGTGCTGGAGCGGCTCGACCTGTCGGATCTCGAACGGCTCGCCCAGCGGGCCGAGAAGGAGCTGGGCCGGGCGCTGCCGCTCGACGGGGCGGCGCGCGAGACGCTGCTGGAGATGGCCGATGGCGACGGGCGGGCGCTGCTCAACCTGATCGAGCAGGTCGCGGCGTGGAAGACCGACACCCGGCTCGGGGTCGAGGCGCTGACCGCGCGGCTGATGAAGCGGGCGGCGAAATACGACAAGTCGGGCGAGGAGCATTTCAACCTCATCTCGGCGCTGCACAAATCGGTGCGCGGCTCGGACCCCGACGCCGCGCTGTACTGGCTCGGGCGGATGCTGGTCGGGGGGGAGGACCCGCGCTACCTCGCGCGGCGCATCACCCGCATGGCGGTCGAGGATATCGGCCTCGCCGATCCGCAGGCGCAGACGATCTGCCTGCATGCCTGGGAGACCTATGAGCGGCTGGGCAGCCCCGAGGGCGATCTCGCACTCGGGCAGGCGGTGATCTACCTCGCGCTCGCGCCGAAATCCAACGCGGGCTACGCCGCCTTCAAGGCGGCCTTGGCCGAGGCGCGCAAGACCGGCTCCGAGCCGCCGCCCAAGCACATCCTCAACGCGCCGACCCGGCTGATGAAGGAGCAGGGCTATGGCAAGGGCTATGATTACGACCACGACGCGGAGGATGCGTTTTCGGGGCAGAACTACTTCCCCGAGACGATGAAGCGGCCGGTCTATTACACGCCGGTCGATCGCGGGCATGAGCGCGAGCTCAGGAAGCGGGTCGAGTTCTTTTCGGGGCTGCGCGAGAAACGCAGGCGCGGCGAGGGGCGCTAGGCGGGCCGGGCAGCTGATCCATGCGCAAGGGCGTGCGGGAAGCCGTGCTTACCGGACGAAGGACCGCTTGATCACCAACTCCTTGTCGTTTCGCTTGGGCTCCACGAGATACATGCCCAGAACGATGACCGCGAAGGCCAGCCATGCCAGCGGCGAAAGCTCCTCGCTCAGCAGCAGCATGCCCCAGACGACGCCCGCGATGGTCATGGCATAGGCGCTCTGGCTGTAGAAGACCGCCCCCGCCGTGGCGACGAGGCGGAACGCCAGGAGCAGGGAGGAGGCGCCGACGATGCCCATCAGCAGAACCAGCAGCTCCAGCCTGCCGATATCGGGGCCCAGCGGCAGGAGGCTGTCCGTGGCCCAGGCGACAGGGGCGAGAAAGGCGGCGGAGAGGCCCATCATCAGGCCGACCGAGGCGAAGATATCCACCTGCGCGGGGCGCTTGCCCGCGAGAACCAGCGCCTCGACGGCAAAGAGAAGCGGCAGGAGCATCGCGAAGATCAGCCAGGCGTTCTGCGCCCCGGCCGCGATGTCGAAGCGGGTGAACAGCACCAGCGAGACACCGGCAAGACCGACCAGCAGCCCCGCGAGGCGCTTCGCGTCGGCTCTCTCCATGCCGGTCATCGCGGCGACGGCAAAGACGATGAAGCCCTGCAAGGTCACGATCAGCGACAGCATCGCCGCCTCGACATGGGCCGCGGCGACGAAGGTGGTCATGCGTTGCAGGATGCCGGCGATGAGGGCCCAGTAGGCATAAAAGCGCAGCTCCCGCCAGCCCAGCCGCGGCAGGCGCCGCCGGTAGCACGCGATGCCGAGGCAGAGCAGCGCCGCGATGCCGTTCACCCAGACGGCGAGCCCCAGCGGATTGGAGCCGAGGCCGGCAGCCATGCGCGACAGGGCGGGGGTGAGCCCCCAGACGAGGCCCACGGCCAGCACCAGAAAGCTGCCCTGAAGCGTCGCCACGGCGCGGTGCAGCTTCAGCTCGCGCTCGTAGATCTCGTTGGCCATGCCGCGAAAGACCGCCGCGAGCCGGCCCAGCGGATCGCTGTGCCGGACCAGATCGTCGAGCGCCAGGCTGTCGGGATCGAAGCGCCCGCGTTCGAGCTTTTCGGCCGCCTCGGTCAGCCGTTCGATGCGCCCGAAATACTCCTTCTCCTGATCGCGAAAGCGCTTGCGGGTGAGAGAGGCTTCGAGCCGCGCCTTCAGGATCACCGGATCGAAGCTCTTGGGCAGGAAATCCTCGGCGCCCAGCTCGATCGCGCGGACGACGCTCTCGGTCTCGTCGTCGAGGGCGGACACCACGATCACCGGCACGTCGCGCATCGCAGGGCTCGCCCGCATCCGGTCGAGCACGTCGAAGCCGTCCATCTGCGGCATCACGATGTCGAGCAGCACCGCGTCGAAGCTCCGCTCCGCCAGCATCCTTAGCGCCTCGCGGCCATCCGTGGCGGTTTCGGCATCATGCCCGAGACGGGTCACCGCGATGCGCAGCTTCTTGCGGTTGATGGCGTTGTCGTCGACGACGAGAACCCTGGCCGGGAGGGGCGCGCCCGGGGCGGCATGGGCAGCGGGGGCGGCGGGGGCGGTGGCGTCATTCATCGCGTCGCGCCAATTCGGCGAGGGCGGTCCGGGCACGCTCCAGCTCGGCGGCGATCACGCCGATCCGCGCGTGCAGCGCCTCGAGATCATCGGTGGCGGCGGCCTGTTCGGTTCGCGCGCATTCGGCCGCGAGCGCGGTGGCGCCGAAATCGCGCGCGTTGGATTTGAGGCTGTGGGCCGAAATGCGCAGCGCGTCGCGATCGCCCGCATGGGCGGCGCTTTGCATCTGCGAAAGGGCGCGGGGCCCTTCCTGCTGGAAATCATCCAGCAATTCCCGAAGGTCCTCGGGGTCGCCGCCGATCGCGGCCAGCAGCCGCTCCAGCGCGGCCGGATCGATCACCTCGCCGCTCATGGGCCTGCCGCCGCCGCGCCAAGGCGCGTCTCGCGCAGCCGCCGGGCCGCATCGAGGCTCGCGACCAGCGCCTCGACGTCGATCGGCTTGCTGAGGTAATCGTCGAAGCCGGAGCGCAGATAGGTCTCGCGCTCGGAATGCATCGCATTGGCCGTCAGCGCGACGATATAGGGGGTCTCGTCTTCGGGCAGGCTTTCGCGGATCTTCTGCGTCGCCGTCACCCCGTCCATCTCCGGCATCTCGATATCCATCAGCACGATGTCGAACGCATCGCCGCGGCAGGCCTCGATCGCGCCCGCGCCGCTGCCGGTGACGACCGGCGCGATGCCGAGCCGCTTGAGGATCTTGCTCCCGACCTTCCGGTTGATGGCGTTGTCATCCACCAGCAGCACCCGCAGATCATTCTGCTCCGCGCCTTCGGCCTGCCCCGGAGGGGTGCCGCGCGATGCCGGCATCTGCGCGGGGGCGAGGATGCGCACCAGCGCCTGGAGCAGCTGGCCGGACTTGGCCGGTTTGGTCAGCGCCGCGGCATAGCCCATTTCCGCCACCGCCTCGCGAAAGCGCCCCTCCATCGGCGAGATCGAGCTGAAGAGGATCATGGGGGGTGCCGCCGCCTTCAGCCGTTCGCGCACGGCGGTGGTGAATTCGAAGCCGTTCATGTGCGGCATCTTGTAGTCCACCACGACGACATCGAAGACGCGCCCCTCCGCCAGCAGGTCGAGCGCCTCCTGCGGGTCGCCGCAGCCGTGGGGCACGAGGTCCCAGGCGCGGAACCTCTCGCTGAGAATGATGCGGTTGGTGCGGTTGTCGTCGACGACGAGGATGCGCGCGCCCCGGAGCGCCGCCAGCTGCCTTTCGCGGCTGGCGCGGTCGGGAATGGCGGCGACCTCGCCCGGCAGGGTGAAGGAAAAGGTCGTGCCCCGGCCGGGCGTGCTCGTGACGCTGATCTCCCCGCCCATCAGCTCGACCAGCCGCTTGGTGATGACGAGGCCGAGACCCGTGCCGCCATAGCGCCGCGTGGTCGAGGCATCGACCTGGCTGAAGGATTTGAAGAGCCGGTTCATCCGTTCCTCGGGAATGCCGATCCCGGTGTCGCGCACCTCGAATGTCAGGAGCACCGTCTCGCCCGGTATCCGGCCCGCATCGGGCATCATCGTGGAGACCGTCAGCACCACCTCCCCCTTCGCGGTGAACTTCACCGCGTTGTTGAGCAGGTTCATCAGGATCTGCTTGAGCCTGACCTGATCGCCGATCATCCCGGCGGGCACGTCGGGATTGATCCGGCAGGCCAGCTCGACATCCTTCTCGGCGGCCTTGGGCGCGACGATCTCCACCGCCGCCTCGATGGTCTCGCCCAGATCCATCGGCGTCTGCTCCAGCTCCAGCGCGCCGGCCTCGACCTTGGAGAAATCGAGGATGTCGCTGATGATGGTCAGCAGGCTGTCCGCCGCGGTGACGATCGTATCGCTGAAATCGCGCTGCTCCTCGTCGAGATCGGTGCCGGCCAGCAGCGTGCTCATCCCGATGATGCCGTTCAGCGGCGTGCGGATCTCGTGGCTCATCGTGGCGAGGAAGGCGCTCTTGGCCTCGTTGGCGGCCTCCGCGGCCTCCTTGGCGTGTTTCAGCTCGTCCGAGATGCGCTTGATCTCGGTGATGTCGGAATGGACGGCGACGGTCCCGCCCTCGGAGGTGCGCCGGTTGCTGACCTGCAGCCAGCGATTGCCCCTCATCTCCTGGACATAGGGCGCGCCGGGCTGGCGATGACGCGAAAGCTGGCGCTGGATCCAGCTCTCCGGGTCCGGGTGCGCATTCGGAAAGGCGCCGGTTTCGACCGATCCGCGCAGCAGCGCCTCGAAGGACAGGCCGGGCCCGAGCGCGTCGGCGTCATCGCCGTCGCCCAGCATGATCTCGCGGTAGCGGCGGTTGGCGACGACCAGCCGATCGGCCTCGTCGAAGAGGGCGAAACCCTCAGAGATGCTGCCGATCGCATCCGCGAGCTGGCCACGCGCCTGTCGCGCCGTGGCTTCGGCGCCTGCCAGCTCGGCGGTGCGCTCCTCCACCCGGCGCTCCAACTCGTCATTGGTGGCGCGCAGCTGCGCCTCATAGGCGTCCTGCCGCGCCTGCATCTCGTTGAAGGCGGCCACGACGCGGCCGATCTCGTCGCCGCTGTCCCAGTCGACGCGGGCGCGCGGCGCGCTGGAGGCGACCCGGCTGATCGAGGCCATGAGCAGCGAGAGCGGCCGGCCGATGATCCGGCGGTTGACGATGAGCGTCGCGGTCACCACGGCGGCCATCAGGATCCCCGCGAGGATCAGGGCCAGCGTGAGGCGCTCGCGCGCCAGCTCGGTCAGCCGTGCCTCCGAAAGCGCGATCTCGAGCGTGCCGATCCGCAAGGCGCTCTCGCCCGTGTCGTAGAGGATGTCGCGCCGGGCGGTGAAGGCGCTGCGCTCGAAGGCATCGGGCGCGCCGAGCGCGGCGACGATCCGGTCCTGCTCGTCGAGAACCGAGACCGCCAGGACGTCCTCGTCGGTCATCACCGCGGCAAGGATCAGCTTGATCTGCTCGTCGGCGACGTTCCACAGGGCCTCCGCCACCACGGCGCTCTGGATTTCCGCCATCTTGTCGAGCTTGGCATGAAGCTGCGCCTCGGCCGAGCGGCGGGCATTCCATTCGAAAAGGCCGAAGACGATGATGGTCGAGATCATGACCAGCGGCAGCAGATAGGCCAGCAGCTTGCCCTGAACCGAACCGGTCAGCCACCGCAGCCCCGGCACCGGCGGGCCGGGGCCGGCCTTGAGGCGGGCGCTCCCCAGCATCAGAACTCGTCCGCGAAGTAGCTTTCGACGAGGGCGGGCACGTCGATCTGCGCGAGCCCGGCATTGAAGTGGTCGCGCAGGGCGCGGCCCGCCGCGTCATCGTTGAAGCACAGGTAGAGCGTCTTGTGCTCGAGCGGCCTCGGGTTGAAGCGCAGCACCGTCTCCAGCCCTTCGAGCGAGGGCTCCGTCGCCAGCAGGTAGGCCAGCACCAGCTTGTCGATGACCGCGACATCGATGCGCTGCAACGACAGCTTGCGCAGGTTGGTGACGTCGTCCGCGGCCGGAATGGCATGAATCCAGCCCGTCCCGGCCTTCTCGTCGAACTCGTCGGTATTGGCATAGCCGAGAACCGTGCCGATCTTCAGCTTCTGCTCGCCGAGATCGTCGACGCGCTCCCAGGTGATCGGCGCTGCGACATGCTCGACGAAGCCGAGCGGGCCGTCCCCGATCGGGTCCGAGGGCACGAAGCCCTCGACATGCCGGCAATGATAGCCCGGAAAATAGGCCACGACCTCTTCGGTGTCGCGGGTCATCGAGATCGCCCGTTTCCACGGCAGGGTGCGGATCTCGACCTCGGTCCTGGCGGCGGCGAAGGCCCGGCGCACGACCTCCGCGGTGGCCCCTCCCTTCGGCAGCTCCTCGGAGACATAGGGCGGCCAGTTGAGCGTCGCGACGACCACGGAATGCCGATCGGCCAGGGCGGGGGATGAGAGCAGGAGGCCGGCAAGGATGACAAGATGGGCGCACTTCATCGGCCAGCTCCATTCAATCGCGGATGGAACCAATTCCGCCTGCAAAGTGACGCTACGTCAACCCCCGGCTTCATGTTCTCCGGTCCCGCAAGCGCCGCTCGGCACGCATTGTTGGCGCGCGGCGGGGCGCGAAGATGGGGGCATCGGTGGCTCGTGCGTCTTCTCTTTCGGGGTGTGCGGGGGAGGGGGTTTGGGGCCGATCGTTCTTGTGTTTTACCGTGGGCGGGGGGCGCTGCCCCCGGCCTGCGGCCTCCCCCGGCGTATTTGGGGAAAGATGAAAGGGGCGGCGCTTGACAAGCGGGGGCGGCGCCGCGACACCGCGCGGATGATGACATCCCTTGCATTGGTGGCCATGGGCGGCGCCACGGGCGCGAGCCTGCGGTTTCTCGTCGGGCAGGCGCTGGCCTTCCCGATGGGCACCCTCGCGGTCAATGTCGCGGGCAGCCTGGCCATCGGGGTGCTGTGGGTGCTGCTCGAAACCCGCGCGGCGCATCTCGCGCCGCTGCTGATCACCGGGCTTCTGGGCGGGTTCACCACCTTTTCGGCCTTCTCGCTCGATGCGCTGCGGCTCATGGAGGCGGGGCGCGCGAGCGCGGCGTTGGCCTATGTGGCGGGATCGGTCATTCTCTCAATCATGGCCTGTGCTTCGGGCCTCTGGATCGCAAGGAGCCTCTCATGAGCGGCGTGCAGACCATCACCGTAGGCGCCGACGAAGGCGACCAGCGGCTCGACCGCTGGCTCAAGCGGCGCTTTCCCCACCTCGTCCAGACCCGGATCGAGAAGATGTGCCGCAAGGGCGAGCTGCGGGTCGAGGGCGGGCGCGTGAAGCCCGCCACGAGGCTGGAGGTCGGGCAAAGCGTGCGCGTGCCGCCGATCCCCGAGGCGCACGAGGTCGAAAGCCGGCCCGTCGATCGCTCCCAGATCTCCAAGAAGGACGCGGAGATGATCCGCGGCTGCGTGATCTTCCGCGACGAGCACATCATCGCCATCAACAAGCCCGCGGGCCTGCCGACGCAGGGCGGATCGGGGGTCTCCAAGCATGTCGACGGGCTCGCCGAGGCGCTGCGCGACGGCTATGACGACAAGCCGCGCCTCGTGCATCGGCTCGACCGCGACACTTCGGGCGTGCTGCTGCTGGCGCGCACCCGCATGGCCGCCAAGGGGCTGACCGAGAACCTCAAGCACCGCGAGACGCGCAAGATCTACTGGGCCGCCGTCGCCGGCGCGCCGCAGCCGCGCGCGGGCATCATCAAGTATGGCCTCGTCAAGGCGATGGGCCACGGGAAGGGCGGCGAGGGGGAGAAGATGCAGTGCATCCATCCCGCGGAGGTCGACAGGACGCCGGGCGCCAAGCGCGCCACCACCGAATTCGCCACCATCAGCGCGCTGGGCCAGCGCGTGTCGTGGATGGCGCTGGTGCCGGTGACGGGGCGGACCCACCAGCTGCGCGCGCATATGGCCGAGCTTGGCCACCCGGTGGTGGGCGACGGCAAATATGGCGGCTCGGGGCAGGAGAACCTCGGCGATGGCTGGGGCGCGGGGCTCGGCGCCGAGATCGACCGCAAGCTGCACCTGCATGCGCGTTCGCTCAAGATCGAGCATCCGGTGACCAAGGCGATCCTGCAGCTCGTGGCGCCGCTGCCCGATCACATGGAACGGACATGGGATTTCCTCGGCTGGGATGCGCGCGACGCGCCGATGGACCCGTTCGACCCGGACGACGTCGCCGGATGACCGAGACGCGGCTGGTGATCTTCGATGTCGACGGCACGCTGGTCGACAGCCAGCGCGACATCCTCGCGGCGATGGCGGCGGCCTTCGGGGCCGAGGGCCTCGCCATGCCGCCGCGCGAGCGGGTGCTGTCGGGGGTGGGGCTGTCGCTGCCCGAAACCTTCCTGCGCCTCGCGGGCGAGCAGGGGCCGGACACCCGCGCGCGCATGATCGCCAGCTATTGCAGCGCCTATGCCGGGCTGCGGCAGGCGAACGGGGCCGGGAGCAGTCCCTTTTATCCCGGTGCGCGGGAGATGCTGGAGCGGCTGGCGGGGGAGCCCTTCACGCTGCTCGCCGTGGCCACCGGCAAGTCGCGGCGCGGGCTTGATGGGCTGGTCGAGGCGCATGGGCTTGAGGGGCTGTTTCACAGCCGCCAGACCGCCGACGATCACCCCTCGAAGCCCAACCCGGCGATGATCCGCGCCGCCTTGGGCGAGACGGGGGTGGCGGCGCATCGCGCGGTGATGGTGGGCGACACGCGCTTTGACACCGACATGGCGCGCGCCGCGGGCGTCGCCTCGATCGGGGTGGGCTGGGGCTATCAGCCGGCGGCGGGGCTTGGCGCCGACCGCATCATCCATGACTGGGCCGGGCTCATGCCCGCGCTCGACGAGCTGACGGAGACGATTTCATGAGCGAATGGAAGGCCAAGCGGTTCTGGAAGGAAGCCACCTTCGAGCCGGCGGAGAGCGGCTGGCAGGTGCTGCTCGACGGGCGCCCCGTGCGCACCCCGGCCAAGGCGGCGCTGGTGCTGCCCTCCGAGCGGCTGGCGCAGGCCATCGCCGCCGAATGGCAGGCGCAGGGCGAAAAGATCGACCCGCGCGCCATGCCCGCCACCCGCACCGCAAACTCGGCCATCGACAAGGTGGCGGTGCAGCACGAGGAGGTGGCCGCGATGCTGGCGGCTTACGGCGGCTCGGACATGCTGTGCTACCGCGCCGATGGGCCGGCCGAGCTGGTGGCGCGGCAATCGGCGGACTGGGACCCGCTGCTCGACTGGGCCGAGACGCGCTTTGGCGCGCGGCTTGCGGTGACGGCGGGCGTCATGCCGGTGGCGCAGGACGCGGCGGCACTGGAGCGGCTGGCCGCGCCGCTGCGCGAGATGGACCCCTTCGCGCTCGCGGCGTTTCACGATCTCGTGGCGCTTTCGGGCTCGCTCGTGCTGGCCCATGCCGTCACCGAGGCGCGGCTCGACGCCGCCGAGGCCTGGCGGCTGTCGCGGCTCGACGAGGAATGGCAGATCGAGCAATGGGGCGAGGACGAGGAGGCCGAGGCGCTCGCACAGGTGAAACGCACGGCGTTTCACGATGCGGCGCGGTTCTGGACGCTGCTCGGCTGAGGCCGCGAAACAGCGGTGCAAGGCATGCGGGCGGTCCCTTCGGGGCCGCCCGTTTTTCGTGCATGGGTGCCGCTTTACCCCGCGTTCGCTCCGTGACGTGACGGGGGCTGGGACTTGACCTGTCGGCAAATCATTGCCCAACTGCCCCGGTGGGGGCCTCTTGGCTCCAGCATCCCGCCGGGCCGGACCGCGCCCGGCACAAGGAAAGCCGCCCCCGCCAAGAGGGGCCGCTACACAGGAAGAGGTTGTTCATGAAGAAATCCGTACTCTTCGGCGCCCTGACCGTCACCGGTCTCGCCGCCGGAGCGACGCAAGCCGCCACGCTCGACGACGTCAAGGAGCGCGGCGAGCTGAACTGCGGCGTGGTGACCGGCCTGGCCGGCTTCGGCGCCCCCGATGCCAATGGCGTCTGGGAGGGCTTCGACGTCTCCGTCTGCCGCGCCGTCGCCGCCGCCGTGCTGGGCGATCCCACGGCCGTCAACTTCGTGCCCACCACCGGCCAGACCCGCTTTACCGCGCTCGCCTCGGGCGAGATCGACATGCTGGCGCGCAACACCACCTGGACCTTCTCGCGCGACACCGACCTCAAGTTCGATTTCGCCGGCGTCAACTATTATGACGGCCAGGGCTTCATCGTGCCGACCGAGCTGGGCGTCTCCTCGGCCAAGGATCTCGACGGCGCGACCGTCTGCATCCAGACCGGCACCACCACCGAGCTGAACCTCGCGGACTTCTTCCGCAACAACAACATCAGCTACGAGCCCGTGCCGGTCGAGACCAACGCCGAGGCCCAGCAGCAATACCTCGCCGGGGCCTGCGACGCCTACACCACCGACGCCTCCGGCCTCGCCGCGACCCGCGCCACCTTCGAGAACCCGGGCGATCACGTGATCCTGCCCGAGATCATCTCCAAGGAGCCGCTCGGCCCGCTGGTGCGCCATGGCGACAACGAGTGGGGCGACATCGTGCGCTGGACGCTCAACGCGCTGATCGCCGCCGAGGAGTTCGGCGTGACCTCGGCCAATGTCAACGAGCTGGCCTCCGCCCCGGGCACCAACCCCGAAGTGAACCGCCTTCTGGGCACCGAGGGCGAGCTTGGCGCGATGATCGGCCTCGAGAACGACTGGGCCAAGAGGGCGATCGCCGCCGGCGGCAATTACGGCGAGATCTTCGAGAAGAACATCGGCGAGAACACCCCCATCGGCCTCGCGCGCGGTCTCAACGCGCAGTGGACCAATGGCGGCCTGATCTACGCGCCGCCCTTCCGCTAAGCTGATCGGGAGGGGCGTGCGCGCCCCTCCCCACCAATGAAGGACATGGCGCGCAGCGCCGCCTTTCTCCCGTTTTCAGGGCGCAGCCGGAGCAACCGGCGCGAAGCCGGCACGGGGGACCAACGGGGACCATTTCATGACAACGACCTCGGATGTTCCGAAGGCCGGGTTTCGGCCTAGCCAGCTCATCTACGACACCCGCTACCGCTCCCTGACCATTCAGGTGATCGCCTTCATCGCCCTCATGCTGGGGCTGAGCTGGCTGGTGTCGAACACGATCGCCAACCTCTCCGCGCTCGGCAAGGATTTCGATTTCGGCTTTCTCGGCCAGCGCGCGGGATATGACATCAACCAGCGCCTGATCGACTATGACAGCGGCTCGACCCATGGCCGCGCCGCCCTCGTGGGCATCCTCAACACGCTGCTCGTCGCGGTGCTGGGCTGCACGCTTGCGACCATCCTCGGCGTTCTGGCGGGCGTGCTGCGCCTGTCCAAGAACTGGATCGTCGCCAAGCTGATGGCGGTCTATGTCGAGGGCTTCCGCAACATCCCGCTGCTGCTGTGGATCCTGCTGATCTTCGCGCTGATGACCGAATCGACCCCGCAGCCGCGCGATTTCCGCGAGGGCGGCGGTGCCTCGATGATCTTCGGCGACAGCGTCGCGATCACCAATCGCGGCGTCTTCATCCCGGCGCCGCATTGGGGCGCGGGGGCGGGCATCCTGCTTGCCGTCTTCCTGCTGTCGCTGGTGGCGATCTGGGCCTGGCGCCGCCACGCCCACAAGGTGCAGGAGCAGACGGGCCGCATCCTGCCGATCGGCTGGGGCACGCTGGGGCTCCTGATCCTGCCCACGGCGCTGGCCTTTCTCGTGCTGTCGGCCACCATGGGCCGCGAGCGTCAGCCGGTCTATGTCACCGGGGCCGAGGCGCAGATGAGCCTCGCCGATTATGCCGCCGGGCCGGGCGCGCAGGGCATGAATGTCTGCGCCGTGCCCGGCTCGACCGAGGCCTTGAACCTGCGCCGCCTGATGCGAAGCAATGAGGCGCGCTTCAACCTCGTCGCCGTGGAAGACAACGCCGCCGCCATCGCCGCCGCCGAAGCGGGGCGCTGCAACATCATGTCGCTGCCGGGCTCGGTCGATCCCGCGACGCTGCCCGCCGGCGCGCTGGCGCTGTCGGACGACATCGCGCGCGGCCTGCCGGTCGAGTTCGAGCGCCCGGTGCTGGGCGGCTTCAACTTCGAGGGCGGGTTGCAGCTTCGCAATTCGCTGATCGCGCTGTGGCTGGCGCTGTCGCTCTACACCGGCGCCTTCATCGCCGAGAACGTGCGCGGCGGCATCCTCGCGGTCTCCAAGGGCCAGACCGAGGCGGCCTACGCGCTGGGCATCAAGCCCTCGCGCACCATGCGCCTCGTCATCCTGCCGCAGGCGCTGCGCGTCATCATCCCGCCGATGATCTCGCAATATCTGAACCTCACCAAGAACTCGTCGCTGGCGATCGCGGTGGGCTACATGGATGTGCGCTCGACGCTGGGGGGCATCACCATCAACCAGACCGGCAAGGAGCTGGAGGGGATGCTGCTTCTGGGGCTGTTCTACCTCGTCACCAGCCTCGTGATCTCCAGCGCCATGAACCTCTACAATTCCCGCGTGAAGCTGAAGGAGCGCTGAGATGTCGGATACGCATGCGCAGACCGTCTCCTATGTGCGCGAGACCATGCTGCCACAGGCCGAGCCGCCGGTCGGCAACCGCGACGCGCTGCTCTGGATGCGCGAGAACCTGTTCTCGGGCTGGCTCAACATCCTGCTCACCCTCGTCTCGCTCTACGTGATCTGGTGGGCGCTGGCGCATACCATGCCATGGGTCTTCCGCGGCATCTGGAACGCGGGCTCGCTCTCGGAATGCCGCGAGATCCGCGACGCCACCCTGCCCGAGGGCATTTCCGCCGCCTGTTGGGCGGTGCTGGGCGACCGCTGGCAGCAGCTGATGTTCGGCTTCTACCCGCGCGAGCTTTACTGGCGCCCGGTGCTGGCGCTGGTGATCTTCCTCGCGGCCATCGCGCCGGTGCTCTTTGCCCATGTGCCGCGCCGGGCGCTGTGGTTCACGGCCCTGTCGCCCTTCGTCATGTTCTGGCTGCTCTGGGGCGGCTCGGTCTGGTTCCCGGTCTCCATCGCCTTCGGCTTCGTGCTGGGCTGGGCCGCGTGGCGGGCGCTTTCGGGGCCGGCGGGCACGCTCGTCGCCTCCATCGTCGCCGCATTGCTGCCGATCGTCTACTGGCTCTACACCGCCGGGCCGCTGGCGCGCGAGCTGGAGCAGGTGCTGGCGCTCGGCATCGAATACGTGCCGAGCCAGGATTTCGGCGGCTTCATGCTGTCCTTCATCATCGGCATCGCGGGCATCATCCTGTCGCTTCCCTTGGGCATCCTCTTGGCGCTGGGCCGGCAGTCGGACCTCTTCATCATCAACAAGATCTCCGTGGGCTTCATCGAGATCATCCGCGGCGTGCCGCTGATCGTCTGGCTGTTCACCGCCTCCTTGCTGCTGAACTACTTTTTGCCGCCGGGGACCAATTTCGACCTTATGCTGCGGGTCATCATCATGGTGACGCTCTTCGCCGCGGCCTATATCGCCGAAGTGGTGCGCGGCGGTCTCGCGGCGCTGCCCAAGGGCCAGTATGAGGGGGCCGACAGCCTCGGCCTCTCCTACTGGCAGTCGATGCGGCTGATCATCCTGCCGCAGGCGCTCAAGATCTCGATCCCCGGCATCGTCAACACCTTCATCGGCCTGTTCAAGGACACGACGCTGGTGGTGTTCATCGGCCTTCTGGACCCGATCGGCCTGTCGAACGCGATCCGCGCCTCGACCGAATGGAACGGCATCTACTGGGAGCTTTTCGTCTTCATCGGCCTGCTGTTCTTCATCTGCTGCTTCAGCATGTCCCGCTATTCGCTGTATCTGGAGAAGAAGCTCCAGCGCGGCCACAACTGAGGAGGGTGTGATGACCGACACCACCGCCGCCCGCACCATCGACCGCAGCCAGATGCAGATCTCGGACGAGGTCGCGATCGAAATCTCGAACATGAACAAGTGGTACGGCGCGTTCCACGTGCTGCGCGACATCGACCTCACCGTCTATCGCGGCGAACGCATCGTGATCTGCGGGCCCTCGGGCTCGGGCAAGTCGACGCTGATCCGCTGCATCAACCGGCTGGAGGAGCACCAGTCGGGCCGGATCGTCGTCGACGGGATCGAGCTGACCTCGGATCTGAAGAACATCGACAAGATCCGCTCCGAGGTCGGCATGTGCTTTCAGCACTTCAACCTGTTTCCGCATCTGACCATCCTCGAGAACTGCACCCTCGCGCCGATCTGGGTCCGCAAGACGCCCAAGCGCGAGGCCGAGGAGATCGCGATGCATTTCCTCGAAAAGGTGAAGATCCCCGATCAGGCGCTCAAATATCCCGGCCAGCTCTCGGGCGGGCAGCAGCAGCGCGTGGCCATCGCGCGCTCGCTGTGCATGAAGCCGCGGATCATGCTCTTCGACGAGCCGACCTCCGCGCTCGATCCCGAGATGATCAAGGAGGTGCTCGACACCATGATCGAGCTCGCCGAGGAGGGCATGACCATGCTCTGCGTGACCCACGAGATGGGCTTCGCGCGGCAGGTCGCCAACCGGGTGATCTTCATGGATCAGGGCCAGATCGTCGAGCAGAACGAGCCGGAAGCCTTCTTCAACAGCCCCCAGTCCGACCGGACCAAGCTGTTCCTCAGCCAGATCCTCGGTCACTGACCGTCGGATTTGCGTATTTGAAGAAAGATGAAAGGGAAGGGGGCGCGCAAAGGCGGCCCCTTTCGCGCGTCAGAGATCGGCGGGGATGGCGAAGGCGGCGATGTGGCCTTTCGAGATGGAAGACCAGTCCTTCGCTTCGAACTTCAGCACCGTGACGGCGCAGGTCGGGTAATCGGCAAAGCGCGGATGCGCCGGGGCCTCGGCCGCGAGATCGGCGGCAAGCTGGCCGATGCCGGGATTGTGGGCGACGAGGGCGATGCTGCGCGCGCCCATGCCCTCCAGCGCGCCGCGCAGCTTGCGCGGCGGGGCGGCGTAAAGCGCGGGCGCGTGGCGGATTTCGGGGGTGGTGGGCCATTCGGACTGCATCAGCGCGAGCGTTTCGCGCGTGCGGGCCGCGTCGGAGCAGAGCACCAGTTCGGGAAGATGGCCGCCCCGGGCCAGCCACGCGCCCATGCGCGGCGCATCGCGCCGGCCGCGCGGGGCGAGCGGGCGCGCATGGTCGGGCTGGCCGGGATCGGCCCAATCGGATTTCGCGTGGCGGATCAGGATGAGCGTGAGGCTCATGCCGCGCCGCGCGGCTTCATGCTGCTCTCGGTCGAGCGGATGATCGAGCCCGCGCCATGCTCGGTGAAGAGCTCCAACAGCGCGGCGTTGGGCAGCCGCCCGTCGAGGATCACCACCGCGCGCACGCCCTGTTCGAGCGCGGCGAGCGCGGTCTCGGTCTTGGGGATCATGCCGCCCGCGATCACGCCGTCGGCGGTCAGCTGGCGCACCTGTTCGGGGGAGAGCTGGGTGACGACCTCGCCCGACGCGTCCTTGACGCCCGAGACGTCGGTGAGCAGCAGCAGGCGGTCGGCCTCCAATGCGCCCGCGATGGCGCCGGCGGCGGTGTCGCCATTGACGTTGAAGGTCTCGTTGGCGTCCATGCCGGTGGCGACGGGGGCGACGACGGGGATGATGCCGGCGGCGAACATGTCGCGCAGCACCTGCACGTTCATCTCCACCGGGCGGCCCACGAAGCCCAGCTCGGGATCGTCGGCCACCGCGACCATCAGGTCGTCATCCTTGCCCGAAAGGCCCACGGCGCGGCCGCCCTCATCCATGATCGCCTGCACGATGCGCTTGTTGACGAGACCGGTGAGCACCATTTCGACCACCTCGACCGTGGCCTTGTCGGTGACGCGCTTGCCGCGCACGAACGAGGATTCGATGCCGAGCTTGGCCAGCATCTCGTTGATCATCGGGCCGCCGCCATGCACGACGACCGGGTTCACGCCGACCTGGCGCATCAGCACGATGTCGCGGGCGAACTCGGCCATGGCCTCGGCATCGCCCATGGCATTGCCGCCGAACTTCACCACCACGATGGCGCCGGAATAGCGCTGCAGGTAGGGCAGGGCCTCGGAGAGGGTCTTGGCGGTGGCGATCCAGTCTCGGTCCATCTTCTGCGTCCTCATCAGAGGCCCCTGTTCAATGCGTCAGGAAAGCCCCGCGACGATGGCGCGGAGCGTCTCGATCCCGTCGCCCTTCTCGGAGCTGGTCAGCACCAGCTCGGGATAGGCGGCGGGGTGCTTGGCAAGCGCCGCGCGGGTCAGGCCGAGGCTCTGCTCCAGATCGCTCTTCTTCACCTTGTCGATCTTGGTCATCACCACCTGGAACGGCACGGCGGAGCGGTCGAGCAGGGTCATGATCTCCTCGTCGACCTTCTTGGCGCCGTGGCGCGCGTCGATCAGCACGAAGGCGCGGCGCAGGGTCGGGCGGCCCGAGAGATACTGCTTGAGGAGGCGCTGCCATTTCTCGACCACGGCGACGGGGGCGTTGGCAAAGCCGTAGCCCGGCAGGTCGACGATGTAGTGGCTGTCTGCGGCGGTGAAGAAGTTGATCTCCTGCGTCCGGCCCGGCGTGTTGGAGGCCCGCGCGATCGCCTTGCGGCCGGTCAGCGCGTTGATCAGCGACGACTTGCCGACATTGGAGCGGCCCGCGAAGCAGACCTCGATCCGGTCGGCCGGCGGCAGGCCCGACATGGCGACCACGCCCTTGAGGAACTCGACCTCGCCGGCGAAGAGAAGCCGCCCCGCCTCGGCCTCATGCGGCTCGGGCGGGGCGGCCTCGGGAAAGGTCATCTTCATGCCGCTCACTTCTTCGGCTTCCCGGGCGTGTTGGCGGCCTTGGCCTCGGCGGGCTTGGGCTTGCGCTTGAAGCCCTGCTTGATGTTGCCGAAGATGTCGGGCTTGGCGCCATGGCTGCGCATGATCGCGTATTGCTGGACGAAGGTGACCACGTTGTTGGTGATCCAGTAGAGCACGAGGCCGCTGGCGAAATTGCCCAGCATGAACATGAAGACCCAGGGCATCCAGGCGAAGACCATCTTCTGGGTCGGGTCGGAGGGGGCCGGGTTCAGCTTCTGCTGCAGCCACATCGAGACGCCCAGCAGGATCGGCAGCACGCCGAGCGAGATGATCGCGAGGAAGCTCGACGGATCGGGTGCCGCGAAGGGCAGCAGGCCGAACAGGTTCAGGATCGAGGACGGGTCGGGGGCCGACAGGTCGCGGATCCAGCCGAACCAGGGCGCGTGCCGCAGTTCGATGGTGACGAAGATCACCTTGTAGAGCGAGAAGAAGATCGGGATCTGCAAAAGGATCGGAAGGCAGCCCGAAGCCGGGTTCACCTTGTTCTCCTTGTAGAGCTTCATCATGCCCTTCTGCATTTCCTGCCGGTCGTCGCCCGCGCGCTCCTTGAGCGCCTCCATCTCGGGCTGCAGCTCCTTCATCTTGGCCATGGAGACGTAGGAGCGGTAGGCCAGCGGGAAGACGATCGCCTTGAGGATCAGCGTCAGCGCGACGATGGCCCAGCCCATGTTGCCGATCAGGCCGTTGAGGAAATGCAGCAGCATGAAGATCGGCTTGGTCAGGAAGAAGAACCAGCCCCAGTCGATGCTGTCGACGAAGCCCTCGATGCCGCCCTCGTTCTGGTAGCCCTGGATCGCTTCCCATTCCTTGGCGCCCGCGAAGAGGCGGGTGTCGGAGGAGGCGGTGGCGCCGGGCGCCACTTCGAGCGCGGGCAGAACGGCATCGGTCTGGTAGACCTCCGAGCGGTCGGAATAGCGCACCACCGAGCGGAACGGCGTGCCGGGCTCGGGGATCAGCGTGGTCATCCAGTATTTGTCGGTGAAGCCGGTCCAGCCATTGCCGGTGACCTCGGAGACATCGACCCGGCCCGCGCCGCGCGCGTCGGGCTCGAGATCGGGCATGTCGGAGTAGTCGATCTCCTCGAGCGTGCCGTCGGTCATCCGCACCACGCCCTCATGCAGGATGAAGAAGCCCTGCGTGTCGGGCTCGCCATGCCGCGCCACGAAGCCGTAGGGGGCGAGGGTGACGGCGGTGTCGGTGGTGTTCTCGACGGTCTGCTCGACGTCGAACATGAACTTGTCGTCGACCGAGATGGTGCGGCGGAAGATCAGCCCCTCGCCATTGTCCCAAGACAGGGTGACGGGGCTTTCGGGGGTCAGCGTCTCGCCGCTTTCGAGCGACCAGACGGTGTCGGGGCCGGGCAGGGCGGTCGCCGTGCCGCCGACCGGGGCCCAGCCCCAGACGGCGTAATAGGGCGTGTCGGTGCCCACCGGCGACAAGAGCCGCACCAGCGGGCTCTCGGGGTCGAGCGTCTCGTTGTAGTCGACCAGCGACAGGTCGTCGATCCGGCCGCCGCGCAGCGACAGCGAACCGGTCAGCTCGGGCGTCTCGACGGCGATGCGCGGGGCCTCCTGCGCCACGGGCGCGGCCTGCTCCAGCGCGCTGCCGGGAACGGAATCATTGGCGGTGCCGGGGCCGAGGCTCTCGGTCGGCGCGGTCGAGATCTCGTCGATCTCGGGCGAGGGCGCCTGCTCCTCGGGCGGGAAGATCAGGAACCAGCCGAGGATCACCACCAGGCTGAGCACCGTCGCCAGGATCAGGTTCTTGTTCTGATCATCCATGAAAAGCCGCCCTCGATCGCCGGAAAAGGTCAGTGGCGGTTCAACAGGGCGAGGGTCGGAAGGTCAAGCTCTTTCGCCCCGGGCGCCATGCGGGCGGGGCGGAGGGGAAGGGTGGACGGGCAGACGGGCAGGGGGGATGGGCAGGGCGGATGGGCGGCGGGCCGCCGATGGCGTCAGACCGCGTGCCGCGCGGTGGATGTGGCGGATGTGGCGGGCGCGGGCCGCGCGACCGGGCGCGCGCGCATCCAGGCCTCGGCCTCCGGGCGCGGCATCGGCCGGCCGATGCCGAACCCCTGCGCATGGCCGCAGCCGAGCGATCTGAGCATGTCGCGCTCGGCCTGCGTCTCGACCCCTTCGGCCAGGGTTTCGAGACCGAGCCTTTCGGCCATGGTCAGGATCGCCGAGACCATCTTCTGCTGGTCGGCATCCGCGTCGATTCGGCTGACGAAGGAGCGGTCGATCTTGATCCGCTGGATCGAGAAGCGCCGGATCGAGGTGATGGCGGCGTGGCCGGTGCCGAAATCGTCGAGATCGAGCTGGCAGCCCAGCCCCGAAAGGCCCGAAAGATTGCGGACCACCACGTCTTCGAGACGATGCGCCACCACCGTCTCCAGCACCTCGACCGCCAGCCGCTCGGGGCGCAGGTCGAAGCGGTCGAGCTCCCAGGCGAGGCGATCGACGAGGCGCGGATCCGCCAGCTCCACCTGCGAGAAGTTGATCGCGACCTGCGGCACCTCGATCCCCGCCGCGTCCCACAGGCGCAGCGCGTTGAGCCCGTCCTGCACCATCACCTCGCCGAGCCGCCCCATCAGCCCGGCCTGCTCCATCACCGGCAGGAATTCGGCCGGCGAGATCAGGCCGCGCCGGGGGTGGTTCCAGCGGGCGAGCGCCTCGACCCCGGTGAGCCGGCCATCACTCAGCGAGACCTGCGGCTGGAAATGCGCGGCCACGTCGCCCCTGTCGAGCGCGGCGGCGGCCTCGTCCACGAGGGCGTTGCGGATGCGGACGCGGTGGCGCATCGCCTCGGAATAGCAGCGGATGGAGCCGGGATCGCCGCGCTGCGCCTCGATCAGCGCCAGCGTGGCGGCGTGCAGCAGCTCGGCCCCGCCCGGCCGGTTCAGCCGGGCCGCGAGCGCGAAGCCGAGCGAGAGGCTGACGCGGACCTTCGTGCCGCCGCGTTCGACCGGATCGGCCACGCTTTCCTGCAACCTCTGGCCAAGCTGGAGCGCGGCCTCGAGGTCGAGCCGGTGCGAGGAGGAAAGCGCGAGCCCGAAGCAGGCCCCGTCGAGGCGGGCGAGCATGTCGTCGTGCCGCAGCCCGATCTGGAGCCTTTCGCCCACCACCCGCAGCAGATGTTCGATCAGCGCGCGGTCATGGCGCTGTTCGAGCTGCTTGAAGCCGTCGATCTCGAGCACCATGGCCGCGACCGAGGGGGGCATCCCGCCGGGGTGGGCGAGCATCCTGTCGAGGCGGCCGGTGATCGCGGCGCGGTCGCCCAGCCCGGTCAGCGCATCGCGCGTCAGGTTGCGCGACAGGATCGGCCGGCCCAGCGCGCTCGATACGGTCAGCGGCAACGCGATGACCACGAGCACCACCGCCCATGCGCCGCCCAGCGCCAGCGCCCCGAGCAGGAGCGCGGGCGCCAGCCCCAGCATCAGCAGCCGCCCCAGCCGGCCGAGCTGCCGCCGGGAGGGGAGGGAAGTGCGATGCGACGTGAGACCGGCCGAGCTGCGCATGGTGTCCTTTCCTGCCCTTGGACCCCTGCCGCGAATGCGGCCGGGCCGACAGGGGGACACCCTAGAAAGCCATTCTAAGCGGTCTGTTAACGCGGGGCCGCCTGATCTCTAAAATTGTCCTCGCCGGTCTCGGCCCCGCCTGTCTCGGCCTCGCGCGCGAGCGCCATGAAGTCGAACAGGGAAGGGTCGAGCATGTGGCTCGGGCGCACCTGGCTCAGCGCGGTGAACATCTTCTGCCGCCGGCCCGGCGCGTTCCTTTCCCACTGGTCGATCATCTGCTTGATCTGCTGGCGCTGCAGCCCGTCCTGGCTGCCGCACAGGTCGCAGGGGATGATGGGGTAGTTCATCGCGCTTGCAAATTTCTCGCAATCGGCCTCGGCCACATGGGCGAGCGGGCGGTAGAGGAAGAGGTCGCCCTCGTCATTGAGCAGCTTGGGCGGCATGGTCGCGATCTTGCCGCCATGGAAGAGATTGAGAAAGAAGGTCTCGAGCATGTCGTCGCGGTGATGGCCCAGAACCACGGCCGAGCAGCCCTCCTCGCGCGCGACGCGGTAGAGATTGGCCCGGCGCAGCCGCGAGCACAGCGCGCACATGGTCCGGCCCTGCGGCACCTTGTCCATGACGATGGAATAGGTGTCCTGATACTCGATCCGGTGCGGCACCTTCATGCGCTCGAGAAACTCGGGCAGCACGGTCGCCGGAAAGCCCGGCTGGCCCTGGTCGAGATTGCAGGCGAGGATCTCCACGGGCAGCAGCCCGCGCCATTGCAGTTCGGTCAGCGCGGCGAGCAGCGTGTAGCTGTCCTTGCCGCCCGACAGGCAAACCAGCCAGCGCGCGCCGCGCTCGACCATGCCGTATGTCTCGATCGCCTCGCGGGTGTCGCGGATGATCCGCTTGCGCAGCTTGCGGAACTCGGTGGTCTTGGGCGCCCCGGCGAAAAGCGGGTGGATGTCGTCATTCGCGTCGTCGGGGCTGTCGTCTCGGGCATCGTCGAGCATGGCGGGGGCTCCTCAGGGATCGGCGGGGATATGCCACGTGCGGCGCGGCGAGGAAAGGTCCGGGAACGCGGGCCTGCCCGTTCCGGTTGGGTTTCACGGGGCGGCAAAGCCGCCCGATGGCAAGGGAGAGACCCGATGACGACACGGACGACATTCTTTGCGGCCTGCACGGCGCTGATGGCGCTGCCTGCCGCCGCAACCGCGCAGGACGCCGTGGCCGACATGGTCGGCGTCGACGGCATGGAGATGGGCACCGTGGCCTTCACCCAGACCCCGAACGGCGTGCTGCTGACGCTCGGCATCACCAACCTGCCCGAGGGCGGCCACAGCTTTCACATTCACGAGACCGGCGCCTGCGAGCCCGATTTCTCGGCGGCGGGCGATCACTTCAACCCCGACGGCGCCGAGCATGGCTTCCAGAACGAGGCGGGGCCGCATGCGGGCGACATGCCCAACATCTATGCCGATGCCGAGCAGGAGGTGAACGCCGACATGTTCACCGACCGGCTCTCGATGCAGGAAGGGGCCGAGAACAGCCTGTTCGACGAGGACGGCTCGGCGGTCATCATCCATGTGAACCCCGACACCTACCAGGCCGAGGCCGGGGCGGGCGACCGCATCGCCTGCGGCGTCATCACGCTCAGGCAGTGATCAGTCGGGGACGTTGTCTATGCCGCTGCCGCCCCAGGGGTGGCAGCGGGCCAGCCGCCGCAGCGTCAGCCAGCCGCCCCTGAGCCCGCCATGCTTTTCCAGCGCCTCCAGCGCATAGGCCGAGCAGGTCGGGTGAAAGCGGCAGCCATGGCCGACCATGGGCGAAAAGGTGAGGCGGTAGGCGCGCACCGGCAGCGCCACGAGCCGCGCCAGCGGGCTCATGCCCGCGCGTGGACGCGGCCCAGCGCCCATTCGAGATCGCGGCACATCTGCTCGAAATCATGGGTGGAGGTGATCTCGGCCCGGCCGATCAGCACGTAGTCCCAGCCCGCGCGGCCCTGATCGGGCAGCACCCGGCGCGCCACCTCGCGCAGGCGGCGCTTGGCGCGGTTGCGCGCGACGGCATTGCCGACCTTCTTGGAGCAGGTGAAGCCCACGCGCATGGCTTCCGAGCCGTCGCGGCGCGGATTGCCCTGAAGGTGGAAGCCGGTCGTGCCCTGCCGCAGCGCCCGGGCGGCGCGCAGGAAATCGGGGCGCTTGCGCATCTTGTCCACGCCAACGCCGAAAGACCCCTGCGCGGCGGCATCGCTGCCGGCCACGGGGGTCTTTTCCGCTGTCACCTGATCGGAAATCAGGCGCTCAGGACCTTGCGGCCCTGCGCGCGGCGGGCGTTGATGATCTTCCGGCCGGCCTTGGTGGCCATGCGGGCGCGGAAGCCGTGACGCGACTTGCGCACACGGTTCGAGGGTTGGAACGTGCGTTTCATTGCGCTTTCTCCGTCTCAAGGGGCCGCGCCGTCCGCCGTCCATGCCGGATTCGGGGCCTGCCATATTCGAAGCCCGTGCCATAAAGAGCGATCCGCGGCCTGTCAACGCGGCCGGGCCGGATTCCCGCAAGCCCGCGCAATGTTACAGGCGATGGGTCTGGATCAACAGGGCGCGAGGGGGCTGGGCGCGCCCCCGCTCGCGGTGCATGTCTGGTCGGGCGGGCAGCCCCGGAGGACCAGATGGCCAGCGAAACCACGGATGATTCAGCGCCCGCGCGGCCCGGCTGGCTGCGCTACCTGCCGCTCGCGGTGATCGGGATCGTGGCGCTGGCGGGCGCCTTCTTCCTGCGCGACCTGCTGAGCTTCGAGACGCTGCGCGACAACCGCGAGGCGCTGATCGCCTGGCGCGACGCCAATTACGCGCTCGCCGTGGCGGGCTTCATGGCCGCCTATGTCGCCATCGTCGCCTTCTCGCTGCCCGGCGCCACGGTGGCGACGCTGACCGGCGGGTTTCTCTTCGGCACCTTTCCGGGCGTGGCCTACAACGTCATTGCCGCGACGATCGGCGCGGTGCTGATCTTTCTTGCCGCGCGCGCAGGGCTGGGGCGGCGGCTTTCCAAGGGGATGGATACTTCCGAAGGGCGGCTGAAGAAGATCAAGGAGGGCATCCGCGAGAATCAGTGGTCGATGCTGCTTTTGCTGCGGCTGCTGCCGGTGGTGCCGTTCTTCGTGGCCAACCTGCTGCCGGCGCTGATCGGCGTGGGGCTTGTCCCCTTCGCGCTCACCACGCTTCTGGGCATCGCGCCGGGCGCGCTGGTCTTCACCTCGGTGGGCGCGGGGCTCGGCGCTGTCTTTGCCGCCGGGGAGACGCCCGATCTCGGCCTCATCTTCGAGCCGCATATCCTCCTGCCGCTGCTCGGCCTCGCCGCGCTTTCGGCGCTTCCCCTCGTGATCAAGGCCGTGAAGGGCCGGAAAGGTCTCGCATGAGCCATATCGACTGCGACATCTGCATCATCGGCGCCGGATCGGGCGGGCTTTCGGTCGCCGCCGGGGCGGCGCAGATGGGGGCCAGGGTCGTCCTCGTGGAAAAGGGCGAGATGGGCGGCGATTGCCTCAATCGCGGCTGCGTGCCCTCCAAGGCGCTCCTGGCGGCGGCCAGGCAGGCGCACGCGATGACCAAGGGGGCCGAGATGGGCATCACCCCCGTCACGCCCGAGATCGACTTCGCCGCCGTGAAGGACCATGTCGCGCGCGCCATCGCCACCATCGCGCCGGTCGATTCGCAGGAGCGCTACGAGGGCTTCGGCGTCACCGTGATCCGCGAGCATGCGCGCTTCACCTCGCCCGAGGAGATGCAGGCGGGCGACACCACGATCAGGGCGCGCCGCTTCGTGCTGGCCACCGGCTCGCGCCCCATGGTGCCGCCGATCGACGGGATCGAGGACACGCCCTATCTCACCAACGAGACCATCTTCGATCTGCGCGAGAGGCCCGATCACCTGCTGATCATCGGCGGCGGGCCGATCGGCGTGGAGATGGCGCAGGCGCATCGCAGGCTGGGCTCTGAGGTCACGGTGATCGAGGGGGCGAAGGCGCTGGGCAAGGACGACCCCGAGCTTGCCGGGCGGCTCTTGGACATGCTGCGCGGCGAGGGCATCCGCATCGAGGAGGGGGCCAAGGTCACCGCCGTTTCGGGCAGCAATGGCGCGGTCGCGGTCGAGACGGAGAAGGGCCGGTTCGAGGGCACGCATCTCTTGATGGCCGTGGGCCGCGAGGTGGTGACCGAGGGGCTCGGGCTCGACATGGCACACGTGAAACATGGGCCAAAGGGCATCGCCGTGGGCGACGATTTGCGCTCCGAGACGAATCGCCGGGTCTATGCGGTGGGCGATGCGGCGGGCGGGCTGATGTTCACCCATGTGGCGGGCTACCATGCGGGCGTCATCATCCGCTCCATGCTGTTCGGCCTGCCCTCCAAGGCGAAGACCGCGCATATCCCGTGGGTCACCTATACCGATCCGGGCCTCGCGCAGGTCGGGCTGACCGAGGCACAGGCGCGTAAGGCGCATGGCGACGCGCTGGAGGTGATCCGCGCCGATTACGACGAGAACGACCGCGCCATTGCCGAAGGGCGCACCGAGGGCATGCTCAAGCTGATGGCGGTCAGGGGGCGGCCGGTGGGGGCGACGATCCTCGGCGCCCATGCCGACGAGCTGATCGGCGTCTGGGCCATCGCCATCGCCAGCGGCACCAAGCTGTCGAAGATCGCGGGCGCGGTGCTGCCCTATCCCTCCCTGGGCGAAATCAACAAACGCGCGGCAGGCAACTATTTCAGCAGCAGACTGTTTGGTAACGAGTGGGTGAAGACAGCCGTCCGGGCGGTCCAACGCTGGGTGCCCTGAGGCCCCGGTCGTCCGGCGGCGCAGAAGGGACCAGATGTTCAATACCCTTTCCGGACGATTCCTCGCTCTGACCACGGTCTTCGTCATGCTGGCCGAGGTGTTGATCTTCGTGCCTTCCGTGGCGCGATTCCGCGAAGATTACCTGCAGCTGCGGCTGGAACGGGCGCAGATCGCCTCGCTGGCGCTGCTGGCGAGCGAGACGCTCGATGCCGAGCTGGAGGCCGAGCTTCTGGAGAATGCGGGCGTCTACAACGTGGTGCTCCGGCGCGACGAGGTGCGCCAGCTCGCGCTGTCCTCGCCGCTGCCCGAGCCGATCCACGCCACCTACGATCTGCGCGATGTCTCGGCCCTGACGCTGATCCGCGACGCGATGGGGACCTTGCTCGATGCCGATGAGCGGATCATCCGCGTGATCGGCGACCCGGTGCAGCAAGGCGGGCTCCTGATCGAGGTGACGATGGACGAAAAGCCGCTGCGCGAGGAGATGGTCGAGTACGGGCTGCGCATCCTGTTGCTCTCGGCGGTGATCTCGGTGGTGACGGCGGCGCTGCTCTTTGCCGCGGTGCAGGCCTTTCTGGTGGTGCCGATCAAGCGGGTGGTGGGCCAGATCCGCAGCTATGCCGACGCGCCCGAGGATGCGCGGCGGATCATCTCGCCGCGCGCCAGCCTGCGCGAGCTGCGCGAGGCGGAAACCGCGCTGCAGGCGATGGAGACCCAGCTCACCGGCGCGCTCCGGCAGAAGGACAGGCTGGCGCAGCTCGGCTCGGGCGTCGCCAAGGTCAGCCATGATCTGCGCAACATCCTCACCTCGGCCCAGCTCTTCGCCGACCGGCTCGACAGCTCCGAGGACCCGCTGGTCAAGCGCATGGCGCCCAAGCTCGTCGGCTCGATCAGCCGCGCGGTGAGCCTGTGCGAATCGACGCTGGCCTTTGGCCGGGCCGAAGAGCCGCCGCCCCGGCTTGCCCGGTTCGAGCTGGCGCCGCTGGTGAGCGAGGTGATCGAGGCCGAACGCCTCGCCGCCGGCGATGACGCGATCGCCTTTGCCGCGCAGGTCCCGCCCGGCCTCGTGCTGCGCGCCGATTCCGAGCAGCTGTTCCGGGTGCTGTCGAACCTCGTGCGCAACGCCCGGCAGGCGATCGCCGCGACGGGGGCCGCGGGGCGCGTCACCGTTTCGGCGCATGAGGAGGACGAAGCCTGGTCGATCCGCATCGAGGATACCGGCCCCGGCCTGCCGCCGCGCGCGCGCGAACATTTGTTCAGCGCCTTTCGCGGCGGGGTCACCAAGGGCGGCACCGGCCTCGGCCTCGCCATCGCCGCCGAGCTGGTGCGCGGCCATGGCGGGCAGCTGGAGCTGGCGCGCTCGGACGAGACCGGCACCGCCTTCGAGATCCACCTGCCGCGCAGCGCGCCGGATCTCGCCGTCTCCGGCTGAGAGTGCCGCGACGGCAGGCGGGCAGGAGAAGGAAAAGCGCGAAATTCGTGAAAACGGCCCTTGCATGTCCCGGCAGCGAACGGTAGATCGGCCTCACTCTACAGCGGACTGGTAGCTCAGTTGGATAGAGTACTTGACTACGAATCAAGGGGTCGGGGGTTCGAATCCTCCCCAGTCCGCCACTTCCCTCCCGGAAAGACACGAGAGACCGATGAAGCCCCTCCGGGGGCTTTCGTCGTTTGGGCCCTGCCTTCTTTTTGAAGCGGAGACTCGAAATCGCGCCGATCAGCGATACCTCCCGGAAAGAACATGGTTTTCAATCGGGAGGGCCAGATGGCCGACGACAGGGAAGAACGGATCCGGCAGCGCGCCTACGACCTGTGGCAGCGCGAAGGCGCGCCCGAGGGGCGCGATCAGGATCACTGGCACGAAGCCGCGGCGCAGATCGATGCCGAAGAAACGCGCGACTCGGAGGTCGCGATCGAAAGCTCGGCGGCCGCGGGGCTCGCCGGACGGGCCGATGACGGGCCAAAAGGCGCCGGCGGTCTCGACGAGCAGGGGCTCGACCAGGCCCATGCCAACATGGGCGAGGCCCCGGGCGAACAGGTCGCCGATACCACGCCCGCGACGGGCGGGCGCCGCAAGGCCGCGGCCAAGACGCGCGAGCCGGGCGCCGCGCCCAAGCGGGGCCGCCCCAAGAAGGCCAAGCCGGTCGCGGAGGCCGATCCGGGCAAGCTTGGCGCAGCACCCGGCGGCAACACGACGGATGCGGGGAAAAAGAAGGTTTCGCGCCGCGCGGTGCGCTCCGGCCCCGAAAAGAGCGCCGACGCCTATGCCAAGGGGCCGAGCAAGACGGAGTGACGCCCCCCGCGGGTGCAGGCCTCGCCAAACAGACAGAAGGCCGCTCCATGACGGAGCGGCCTTTCGCATGTCCGAAAGCCGGGGCAGGGCGCGGCTTCAGGGGGCCAGCTCCTCGGCCTCGCGCGCCTCCTCCTCGGTGATGTCGAGCCGGTGGCGCAGCAGCGTCAGATAGGCCCGGTTCGCCTCGGTCTCCGAATCCACCGCCGCGCGGGAGGCGAGGTAGAACTCGATCGCCGTGTCGTGGTCGTTGATCTGGGTCAGAAGCGTATCGAGCGGCTTGGGGTTCTCGATCTCGGTCGAGATCAGCCGCCGCTCATCGGCCGTGGCCTCGGCCTCGTCGAGCTGGCCGCTGATGCGCTGGCGCTCGTCCATCGACAGCGTGCCGTCGGCATGGGCCGCCGCGATCATGCCGCGGATCAGCAGGAGCGCGCGGTCGTCGCTCATCCGCTCGGCGGCCTCGGCGTGGCGCGGATCGGGTGTTTCGGAAGACTGCGCCTCGCCGCCCAGCGCGCCTGCGATCTGGTCGAAGATGCCGCTCAGACCGGAGCTGGCGCTCGCCTTTGAGGCGGTGCCCGTGGAGGCGCCGGCATGCGCGGTCGAGCCGCTGGCGCGCTGGCGCGCCTGGTGATCGTTATAGGCCTTGTAGGCCATGTATCCGAGTGCCGCGACGCCCGCCTTGCCGCGCAGGCCGCGGCTGCCGAGGCCGCCCAGAAGCGCGGCATTGCCGAGCGAGCCGCGGCGACGGCCGCGACCGGCCATGCGCGAGGCCAGCATGACGCCGAGAATACGTTTGAGGCTCATGGAAGTGTCCTTTCCGCCCTGTGTCCGCCGAAGAAACGACGAGCAGGGCGGCTTCGTTCCTCCGGGGGGCGGCTTTGCGGGCCGGGCGCTGCGCCACCGCATCCGCGCTTGACCCGTCGCCCGCGCGGCGCAGCTTGCAGCCCGAACCCCACCGCCCGAACCCCACCGCCCGGAGCCGCCCGCCGTGAAGATCGCCCTGATGACCCATATCCGTCACCCCGTGCGCCCGCCCTTCATGGGCGGCATGGAGGCGCATGGCTGGTATCTTGCGCGCGAGCTTGCCGCGCGCGGCCACGCGGTGACGATGTTCGCCAGCGGCGACAGCGCGCCGCCTCCGGGCGTGACGCTGCATCCGGTGGTGGCCGAGCATTACGACCGCCGCTACCCGTGGCACGACTTTCACGGCACCGACACGCTCAACGACCATCTCGACACGGCCTTCGCGGGCGCCTGCCGCGACGTGGCGGCGGGGGGCTTCGACGTGGTGCACAACAACACGCTGCACCGCTTCGTGCCGCGTGTGTCGCGCGCGAAACGCCTGCCCATGGTGTCGTCGATGCATGTGCCGCCCTTCGCGGCGCTGCGCCGGGCGATGAATGACAGCCTCGCGCCATGGCATCTCGTCACCACCTGCTCGCGCCGCCAGCTCGGCCGCTGGTGGGACGACACGCCGCCCTCGGCGCGGGTGGTCGGCAACGGCATCGCCCTGGCCGACTGGCCCTATTGCGCAGCGGGCGACGGCTCGGCGGTCTGGGCCGGGCGGATCACCCCGACCAAGGGCGCGCATCTCGCGGCGCAGGCGGCACGGATCGCGGGCGTGCCGCTGACGCTCTACGGCGTGGTCGAGCACCGCGATTACTTCGAGAACGAGGTCAGGCCGCATCTGGGCGGCGATATCCGCTATGGCGGGCATTTTGAGGGGGCCGATCTCGCCGCCGCCTTCGGCCGCGCCTCGGCGCTGCTTTTCACGCCGCTATGGGACGAGCCCTTCGGCCTCGCCGCGATCGAGGCGATGGCCTGCGGCCTGCCGGTCGCGGCGATCGAGATGGGAGCGGTGCGCGAGGTGATCGGCGAGTGCGGCGCCTATGCGCCCCCCGATGACGCCGCGGCGCTCGCGCGTGCCTTGCGCGAGGCGATGGCGCTGCCGCGCAAGGCGGCGCGGGCGCGGGTGGAGGGGCGGTTTTCGGTGCGGGCGATGGTCGATGGCTACGAGGCGCTCTATGGCGAGGCGATCGCGGCGCGCGATGCGGAGTGGCCCGGCATCGCCTACGCGCCGCACGAGCTCTGGCTGGCCCCGGAGGTCGCCGCCACCGGGGCCTGAGCGCTGCTGCGCGGCGATCGCTTGAGCGCTACTGCGCGGCGATGGCCTGCGCGCGGCGGCGTTCGATCTCGCGGATCACCTCGGCCGAGTTGCAATAGGGGCGGTGGCTCTGGTGGCGCGTCAGCTCCAGATCCGCCTCGGAGGGCGCGCGCAGGATGCGGATCTCCTCCTCGTCCTGCGCGATCAGCCCCATCAGCTCGAAGGCATGGAGCCAGTGGCCCATGGTGCGATGGCCCCATTTCTCGCGAAACAGCTCGGCGTTGCGCACGACGCTTTCGAGGTGATGCACGGGCGGCATGTGATGCGGGTGATACTGGTGATAGGCGCGCGCGCCCCTGGCCCAGCCGATCTTCACCCCGGCCTCGTCGAGCAGGCGGCCGAAATCGGTATCCTCGCCACCATAGCCGTGAAACCGCTCGTCAAAGCCGCCGGCGCGCTCGAAATCGGCGCGGCGGATCGCGAAGTTGAGCGACCAGAAGCAGCGGTAGTCGTGGCAGGGCCGGATGCCTTCGGGCGGCGGGCCCTGCCGGTCGGAATGGCGCTCGGCCACCGCTTCGAAATCGGCGTAGTCCCAGCCGTCGCGGTTCACCCCGTCGGGCAGATACATGACCTCGCCCATCACCAGCCCGTCGAAACCGGCGAGGTGGCGGCGGTACTCGGCGACGAAACCGGGGTCGGGGATGCAATCCACGTCGAGGAACAAAAGCTCGTCGCCCCTGGCCTCGCGCACCGCGAGGTTGCGCGCCTCGGCCAGCGGCAGGCTGTCGCGGATCAGCTCGATCTGCCGCACCGGGAAGGGGGCGTCGGGCAGCTCGTAGGCCTCGGGCTGCATCCGCACGATCACCAGCTCGGATGGCAGCTCGGTCTGGCGGGCGAGGCCGCGCACGAGATTGGCGAGATGGGCGGCGCGCCCGCGGGCGATGGTCAGGACGGAAGCGGTCATCCGGGGTCTCCGATATGTCATTCGGCAACGAGGGCGAGCGGGGCCTCGGCCCCCCAGGCGCGGTGAATCAGCTCTTCGAGCCAGTGGGCGGTGGCGTGCGCGGCATCGGCATCGACGAGGGCGCGCATGCGCCCGGCGTCGTGCCGGGCCTGCGCGGTGTCGAACGCCGCGCGCCAGGCATGGGCCGATGAGGGCAGGTGCGGCGCGACATGGGCAATGGCGGCGGCGTCGAGCGCGCGGGCCTTTTCGTGCTGCTCGTCGAAATAGCGCCATTCGGGCACCGCGATCCACGGCACGCCCGCCGCCATCACCTGATGGCAGGTGGTGTTGCCGGTCGAGGCGATCACCAGATCGGCGGCGGCGATCCGGTCGGCCGCGTCATCGACCCAGCCGTGATGGACGAGGTTGCCGGGCTCGGTGGCGTGCCAGTCGCGCTCCACATGGCCTATCGTGTGCCAGCGCCAGTCGGAGAGCGTGCGCGCGCCGACCCCGATGGGGGCCTGCGCAAAGCCCGAACCGCCACCGCCCGAAACGACAAGGGCGATCCTGTCATCGGGCGCATGCCCAAGCCGCGCGCGGGCCTCGGCGCGATCGGGCATCGGTGCGATGCCGAGGCCGCCGGCGAAATGCATCCTGCCGATCATCCAGTCGGGCCAGTCCGGCTGCGCCAGATCGGCGTGGCAGGGCGCGAGCAACCCCAGCGCGCCGCGATAGGCCGCGACATGGCCCGGATCGCTGCGGTCGCCATGCTGGACCACCTTCACATGCGGCACCGAGCAGATCCGCGCAAGCTGCGCGATCTCGGCCGAGACGTCGCAGATCATCAGCGCCGGGTCGGCCTCGCGAAACCAGCCGGCGATGATGCCCATCGCCTCGCGGATGCCGGGCCAGCCGGCGGGCGCGCAATGCAGCGTGTCGGGCGTGTCGAGATCGGCAAGGCCCGGCGCCTCCGCCCCCGTGGCCTCGAACAGCGAGGGGATGGTGACGATCCGCGCCTGGGCGGGCAGGGGCGGAAAGATGTCGTCGCGGGCGCAGAAGATCACCAATGGCCGCTCGGGCGGCAGCGCATGGGCGATGGCGGCGCAGCGCTCGGCATGGCCGCGGCCCTGGTGGTGGACGAAGTAGCCGATCGGTCTCATTCCGCCGCCATCCGCCATGCCGGAGCCTCCGCCCGCTGGTGCAGCCCGGCCCAGGCCAGACCGTCGAGCAGCCCCGCGGCATGGGCCTCGCGGCTGCGAAAGAGGCCGGGGCGGCGCGGCAGGCGGGCCAGATCGGCATCGGCATTGCCGACCACGATGGCCCGCCCGGCGGCGCGCAGCATGCATTCGTCATTGCCCGAATCGCCCGCCGCGACGCAGTGGTCGAGCGTCAGCCCATGGGCCTTGGCCAGATGCGCGATGGCCGCGCCCTTGCCCGCGCGCACCGGCAGCACGTCGATCAGCCGCCCATGCGAGGCGATGACCCGCGCCGCGAGGCCGGCCATGTCGAGCCGGTTGCGAATCCGCATCGCCTGCCGCGCATCGCCGAAATAGCTCAGCTTCCAGGGGCGCTGCTCGATCGCGGGCTGGGGCCGGATCGAGGGGTTGTCGAGCGTGGCGCGGATCGCCTCGCGGCGCCAGTCCCGCTCGATCTCGCACGCCCATGTCGCATCGAAGCCGAGCCGCCCTTGGGCGTCGCGGCGGTAGATCTCGGAGCCCACGGAGGTGATGAAGGCATCGGGCTCGTCGATCTCCCATTCCGCGAGGATGCGCCGCGCCTCGGTGATGCTGCGCCCCGTGGCCACGGCAAAGAGCGCATGGCCCCCGGCGCGCCAGCGGGCGAATTCGGGCAGGGCCGCGGCATCGCCGGTCAGCGTGTTGTCGATGTCGCTGGCGAGGATGCGCGATGGCGCCGCGAGGGGGCGCGGACGGGCGAGGCGGGCCATGAGCTGCGTCACCCGCTCGGCCCAGCCCTCCCAGGAATAGGCCGCGCCATGACCGGCGGCCGCGGCGCGGCAGCGCGCGTGCAGATCGGCATCGGTCAGCAGCCGCGACAGCGCCGCTCCGAAGGCCTGCGCATCGGTCGGCTCCGCGAGCAGGCCGTGGCCGATGCGGGCGACGATGTCCGACGGCCCGCCCCGGCAGGTCGCCACCACCGGCAGGCCGGACGCGGCCGCTTCGAGGAGGGTCAGGCCGAAGGGCTCGGTCAGCGCCGGGTTGGCGAAGACGCCGCGCCCTTCGGCGGCGAGGGCGTAGAGCCCGGCCAGGCTCGCCGCGTCATGCTCGGGCGGCAGGGCCACCCGTCCTTCGAGCTTGTGACGGCGCAACGCCCCCTCGATCCCGGCGATCACCCGGCGCTGCTCGTCGCTGCCCTGTCGGGTGGGGCCGCGCAGACCGGCGAGGATCACCAGATTGGCCCGCTCGCGCAGGCCGGGCGTCTTGGCATAGGCCTCGACCAGCCCGGCGAGGTTCTTCTTTTCGACCGGGCGCGCCACGGCGAGAATCATCGGCTTGTCCGCATCATCGAGCCATGGCGCGATGAGCGCGCGGGCCGCCGCCCGGTCGGGCGCGGCGGGCAGGGTGGCACCGGGGGCGATGCAGTGGACGCGGGCCGGATCGGCGCCCCGGTAGGCGCAGACCTGCCGCTCGGCCTCTTCGCGCGAGGAGACGACGGTGGCGCAAACCCCCGTGATGGCGCGGGTTTCCTCGGCAATGCGGCGCTCCATGCCCGAGGCGGCGCTTGCATTGCCTGCCATGGCCTGCGCCTTGTCGAGACCGAGGGAATGGGGCGTGTAGAGCACGGGGATGCCGAACCGCTCGCGCGCGGCGAGGGCGACGCGCGCGGCGTCGGCGAAATGGGCGTGGATCGCGTCGGGCTTGCGCGGCAGGCCGTCGAGATGGCGCAGGAAGGCTTCGGTGAAGGCGTCGAGCCGCGCCTCCAGCGCCTCCTTGGAGAGGTAGTCCGCCGCGCCGTCATCGATCCGCAGGATCGAGGATTTCGGCCCCAGCCGCTCGTGGCGCCGGGCGTGGATCGCGCCGAGATCGGGCCGGTCGAAACGCCGGGTGACGACCTCGACCCGCTCGATGTCGGGCCGTGCCTCGAGCGCCCGCGTGGCGGCCAGCACATAGGCGATGTGACCGCCGGTATCGTCGGTCAGCCCATAGGGAATGGGCGGCGCCTTGAGGCAGCCGCCGAGCGCGATCTGCATCACGTACATCGGGAAAACTTTCGCCAAACTCTCGGTTTCGCGGCCCAATGCCGCGTCGCCCGCTTCGGTTCCCCCCCTGTTCCGTCGCGTACAGTTGCGGATTTCGGGCAAGCCCGCCCTAGCTGCGGCACAGCCGAACGAAGCGGAGAGCCAAACCATGCGTCATCGTTACCTGTTCATTGGGGGGGTGCACCGCTCGGGCACCTCGCTCGCGGCGCGGATCGCGGGTTCGATCGCGGGGATCGGTACGATAACGGACGCGCCGGTGCCGGAGAATGAAGGGGTCTATCTTCAGGGGGCTATTCCGCATGACGCGCTGTCCGGGGCGCCGGGCCGCTTTGCCCATGATCCCGCGCAGCACCTTGTCGAAGGCTGCCGCTTCGACCGGCGCGAGGTGCGCGAGCGGCTGGAGGCCGATTGGGCGCCGTGGTTCCCCGACACGCCGTGGCGGGCCGAGAAATCGCCGGTGAACCTGCTGCGCAGCCGGCTCTACCAGCAGCTCTTTCCGCTGTCGCAATTCGTGATCGTCACCCGGCACCCGGTGGCGGTGGCGCGGGCGACCGGGAAATGGAGCGATCTGACCGAGGCCGAGCTGGTGGCGCATTGGGGCCGGGCCCATGCGCTGGCGCTCGACGACGCCGCGCGGCTGCATGCGCGGCTGATCCTGCGCTACGAGGATCTCGTCGCCGACCCCGGCGCGGCGCGGCGGGCCCTGGCGGCGTTCTGCGCGCGGCCCGATGCGGGCCAGGCGCCCGAACCGGTGCGCGACGGCAATCTCGATTACGACCTGCGCGAGCGGATGCCGCTGCCGGAGGCGGCGAAAGCGCCGATGGCGGCGCTGGGCTACGGGCCGGGCGGGGCGGTGCTGCCGCTGCGGACCCGCACGGTGGCCCATCCGCTGCGCGAGATAGGCGAGGCGGTGGCGCGGGTCTGGCCGCCGCGCTGACGGCCGGGCCGCGGATTTTTCGTGCCTCCGGCGGAACCCGCCGCGCTCGCCCCGGTTGGCCCATCGCGACAAGAATGCGGCGCCCAGGCGTGCCACGAGGGGAGATCTTACGACATGACCGATACTGCCGAACCCGCCAAGCGGCCCAACTCGTCGAAATTCTGGATCGCGGTGGCCGCCGCGGTGATCGGCTGGATCCTGGTGCTGTGGCTGCTCATCGCCCGTTCCTCGATCGGCGGCGATCTGGAGGAGACGCAGACGCGCGTGGTCGAGCTCGAAGACCAGATCGCGGTGCAGACCGAGACCATGGGCAGCATCGAGGCGCTGCGCGGCGAGCTCGATCAGCTTCGGGTCGAGGAGCAGGAGCTCGAGAGCCGCCGCGCCACGATCGAGGCCGAGATCGCCCCCGCCGAGGCGCGGCTGCAGGAGCTTTCGGGGCAGATCGCCACCGCCGAGACCGATCTCGGCCAGGCGCAGGCGGAGACGCAGGCGCTCGAGGAGCGGCTCGCGCCGCTGCGCAGCGAGCTCGACAGCATCGAGACCCGCCGCGCCGACGCGCAGGCTCAGACCGAAACGGCGATGGCCGAGCTGCGCGATGTCACCGACCGGCTCGAACAGGCGCGTGCCGAAGAGGCCGAGCTGCGCCAGCTTCTCGCAACGCTGAGCACCGAGGCCGCCGAGCTGACCGAGCAGGTCTCGCAGGCCGAGACCGAGCTGGGCGAGCTGCGCGACCGCAACGACACGCTCGAACAGCAGGTCTCCGAAGCCGAAGCGCGTATGGCCGAGCTGACCGAGCGCCGCGACGGGCTGCAGACCGAGGTGGCGCGGCTGTCCGAGGAGCGCGAGGCGCTGAGCGGCGAGGTCGAGGCCGCGCGCGATCAGCAGCAGCTGCTGCAGGAAGAGGTCGCGCGGCTGGCGCAGAACCTCGCCATGCGGGCCGAGGAGCTGTCGCAGGTCGAAAGCCGCATCGCCGCTGCCGCGACGCGGGGCGGCACTGCCAGCGCGCCGCAAGGCGCGCGTCCGATGATCACCGACCTGCCCGCCGAGACCGGCATGGAGACCGGGACCGAGGACGCGGCGGCCCCCGAGGGCGAGAGCGGCACGCCCGCGCCCGTCGTGCCGCGCGCGACCCAAACCGAAGCCCCCGCGCGCCCGCAGATCAGCGACCTGCCGGATGAGGAGGCCGCTGCCGCCGAAACGCCCGCGCAGGCGCCGGCCGCAGAGCAGGAGCAGGCGATCGCGCCGGCGCAGAACGCGCCCGACGGCCCCAAGGACGCGCCCGCAGGCCCCGCCGCCGCGCCGGCCGACACCGATGCCACCGAAGCCGCGCAGCCCGCAGCGACCATCGCGCCCGGTCTCTACCGGCTCGGGCCGATCGCGGTGAAGTTTTCGCAAGACGGGCGCTTCAGCATGGCCGGCAGCAACCAGCTGGGCCGCGTCAATGGCCTCTACAGCGTCGAGAACGGCGTGCTGACGCTCGACGAGGCGCAGGGCGACACGGGTACGGCGATCTTCCCGATGCGCTGCGACATCAGCCAGAGCCCGACGGGCTTTGCCATCGGCGACAGCGACGGCTCCTGCGCGCTGTTCGAAGGCCGCGAGTTCACGGCCGCCGAATGACGGCCGGATCCGCGCGTTAGATGGACCTCGCGGGACTTTCGCTCTGGGCCGTCGCCGGCATCTTCGCGATGGCGGCGGCGGCCATCGCGCTGGCCGGGGTGCGGCTTGCCCATGTGGCCGATGCGCTGGCCGACCGCACCGGCATGGGAGAGGTCGTCGCGGGCGCGCTTTTCGTCGGTGCCGCGACCTCGCTGCCCGGCGCCATCACCTCGATCTCGACCGCGGCGCAGGGGGCCTCGGGCCTCGCCGTGGGCAACGCGCTGGGCGGGCTGACGGCGCAGACCGCCTTCATCGCCGTGGCCGACCTGTTCTACCGCCGCGCCAATCTCGAACATGCCGCGGCCTCGGTCACCGGCCTCGCGCAGGGCGTGCTGCTGGTGGTGCTGCTCTCGATCCCGCTCATCGCCTCGGCCGAGCCGCAGATCACCGTTTGGGGCGTGCATCCCGCCTCGGTGCTGATCCCGGTGGGCTACGGCTTCGGCCTGCATCTCCTGAGCCAGATCCATGACGACCCGATGTGGCAGCCGGTCCAGACCGACGAGACGCGCGAGGAGGTCTCCGAGCCCGAGCGCGAGGACGGCAAGTCCGACAGCGGCCTGTGGCTGCGCTTTGCCCTCTATGCCGGGGTGACGGCGGTGGCGGGCTGGGTGATCGGCGAGGCGAGCCTCGCGCTCGTCGAGATCACCGGCATGGGCGAAAGCGCTGTGGGCACGATCTTTGCCGGCGTCGCCAATTCGCTGCCCGAGCTGGTCACCGCCATCGCGGCGGTGCGGATCGGCGCGGTCAGCCTTGCCGTGGGCGACATCATCGGCGGCAATGCCTTCGAGGTGATGTTCCTCTCGGCGGCGGATTTCTTCGACGAGGGCTCGATCTACGGCGCGATGACCGCGGGCGACCGCTCCACCGCGCTCATCGCCATGCTGATGACGGGGGTGCTGCTTTTGGGCCTCTTGCGGCGGCAGAAGGCGGGGCCGGTGCGGATCGGATTCGAAAGCGTGCTGGTGCTGGGGCTCTATGTCGGCTCCGTGGTGCTGGTGCTTCTCTGACGCGGTTCTCGTGAACAATGCGTTGCGCCGCTTGCGCAAACGCGCCACAGAGCCGCACCTTGGATATTGCGCGCGTTAGGGGAGACAGGACCAGATGACACAATTGCAGACGCTCTTCGGCTGGATCGGAGACGCCACATGGGGGTGGGCGCTCATCCCGTTCCTGATCGTGCTCGGCGGGGCCTTCACCCTGATGTCGGGCTTTGTCCAGCTGCGCTTCTTCGGGCGCATGTGGGGCGTGCTCTCGGAGCGCGGCAACCGCGACGGCGGCGTCTCCTCGCGCGAGGCGCTGCTGGTGTCGATCGGCGGGCGCGTCGGCGGCGGCAACATCGCGGGCGTCGCGGTGGCGATCACGCTCGGTGGGCCGGGCGCCGTGTTCTGGATGTGGGTCGTGGCGCTGATCGGCATGGCGACCTCGCTGTTCGAATGCGCGCTGGCGCAGCTCTACAAGCGCACCGAGCCCGACGGCACCTTCCGCGGCGGGCCGGCGCAATACATCATCCACGGGCTGGGCAAGCGCTTCACCTGGCTTGCCATGCTCTATGCCGCCTGCCTCCTGGCCTCCTTCGGCCTCGGCTTCTCGGCCTTTCAGGGCAACACCGTGGCCGTGGCCGCGAATGACAGCCTCGGGCTCGATCCGATCTGGGTCGGCGTGGGTCTCGCGCTGGTGACGATGGTCATCGTCTTCGGCGGCATCCGCCGCATCGCCCGCGTCTCGGACGTGGTGATCCCGGTGATGGCGCTGGGCTACATCGTGCTGGCGCTCGCGGTGATCGTGCTCAACATCACCGAGGTGCCTGCGGCGCTGTGGACCATCGTGGCTAACGCAGTGGGCCTTGAGGAAGCGGTCGGCGGCGGCGTCGGCGCGGCGGTGGCGCAAGGCATGCGGCGCGGTCTCTTCTCCAACGAGGCGGGCCTCGGCTCGGCCCCCAACGTCGCGGCGGCGGCGGCGGTGCCGCACCCGGTCAGCCAGGGCATCGTGCAGTCGCTCTCGGTCTTCATCGACACCATCATCATCTGCACCTGCACGGCGATGGTCATCCTTCTGGGCGATGTCTACGTGCCCGGCGCGACCGAGGTGGACGGCGTGGCGCTCACCCAGCAGAGCCTCGTCGATCACCTGGGCACATGGGCGCAGTATTTCCTGACAGGCGCGGTGCTGCTCTTCGCCTTCAGCTCGATCATCTACAACTACTATCTCGGCGAGACCGCGCTGACGGTGCTGTCGGACACGACCATCGCGCGCGTGGCGCTGCGCATCGCGGTGCCGGTGGTGGTGTTCCTCGGCGCGGCGGCGCCCGGGGCGACGGAAGTGTTCTTCTTCTCCGACCCGCTGATGGGGCTTCTGGCGCTGGTCAACCTCTTGGCGCTGGCGATGCTGTTCCCGGTGGGCTTGCGGCTTCTGGCCGATTACCGCCGCCAGCTGCGCGCGGGCGCGGTGGAGCCGGTGCTGGAGATCGCGGATTACAAGGATCTCGACATCGACCCCACCGCCTGGGCCACGCCGGCCCGGACCCGGCCGCTCGGCTGAGCGCCGCACGGCATGCAAGACGGGAAAGGGGGGCCGGCGGCCCCCCTTTTTCATGTCACGGCTTGGTTTCGAAACCGGTGGGCGGGTTCTTGCGGCCGGGGCGCGAGCGGTAGGCCGGCAGCGACCAGCCGCGCCAGAGCGCCAGCATCCGCAGGGCGAAGGCGGCGATGAAGCCCGCCAGTGCCGCCGCCTCGCGCCCCGCGCCCGCCACCACCAGCGCCGCGCAGGCCGCCGCCCCCAGCATCGAGGCGGCGACATAGATCTCGCGGCGCAGGATCACCGAAGGCTCCTGACCCAGCGTGTCGCGGATGATGCCGCCGACATTGGCGGTGATCACGCCCATGGCGATGGCCACGGTGACGCCCGCGCCCGCGTCGAGGGCCTTGAGCGTGCCGACCACGCTGACCAGCGCCATGCCGAAGGCATCGAGCCACAGGATGTAGCGGTAGCGGTATTCGATCAGATGGGCGGTGAAATGCACCGCGATCGCGGTGGCGAGGCAGACCAGCACCGTGGCGGGCTCTTCGACCCAGAACACCGGCAGGCCGAGCAGCAGGTCGCGCAGCGTGCCGCCGCCGACGCCGGTGATCACCCCGAACCAGACGAAGCCGAGGATGTCGAGCTCCTTGCGCGAGGCGACCAGCGCGCCGGTGGCGGCAAAGGAGACGGCGGCGACGACGTCGAGCGCCACCAGCAGCTGGGCAATGGGCAGATCCATGGGGGGCGGGCTCCGGCGGGAAGGGCGAAAGGCGCCCTCCTACCCATCGGCGCGGGTCTGTCAACCGGGGCGCCGCGCGCCCCCGGGCTGCGCCGCCTCGTGCCGCTTCGGCGCGCTCAGGCGGCGAGGGGGGCGTAGGCGTCGCGCAGCCGGATGAGATCCGCGATCCGGCCCGAGGCCATCATCTCCAGCGGGCTGCGCCGGTCGAGCCGGGGCTGGCGCGCGCGAATCCAGTCGGCGGCGCCGAGGCGTGCGGCCTCGGTGCGGGTGGTGACATGGATGTCGCGCAAGAGCGCCATGCGGCGCAGCCGCTCGCGATCGACGATCTCGACCCGGCCCGCGCGCCAGCGCCGCCAGCTTTCGGGCTGCATGCCGCCGAGGATCGCCACCATCTGCGCATCGCGCAGCTCCCAGACGCGGGCCAGCAGGACGGTCGTGCGCACGAGGGGGCCGGCTTCGGCCTGGCTGACGGAACGTTCGGGGGCCTCGATGGGCTGGGCGGCTGCGAACAAGGGCGATCTCCTTTGGCTCTTACCCCGGGTATAGCCGAGTCGCGTTGCGCGATCAGAAACGGTTCCCCGTATGGGGCGCGATCAGCAGATATCTGCCGATCAGCCCGGTGCGGCCTGCGACCCGGCCTGCGACCCGGCCTGTGCCTCGGCCTGTGCCACGGCAGAGGCCACGCGGCCGCAGACGTGATCCATGAAGATGCGGATCTTGGGGTCCTGCAGCCGGCGATGGGTGTAGAGGCAGGCCATCTGCACCGGCAGGGGCGGCGTCTCGTGGCACAGCGCGACGAGCCGCCCGGCGGCGAGATGCTCGGCCACCTCGAAGACCGGCTTCATGGCGATTCCCGCGCCGTCGAGCGCCCAGGCCGTCAGCACGTCGCCATCATCGCATTCGAGCCGCCCGGAGACGGGGTAGGGGCGCGGCCCCTCGGGCGTCTGCAGGGTCCAGCGAAACTCGGTCGCGCCGGGAAAGCGCAGGTTGAGGCAGGCATGGTTGTCAGAGACCAGCGCCGCGCCGTCGCGGGGTGCGCCGCGGCGCGCGACATAATCGGGGGCGGCGCAGAGCACGCGGGCGCAGCTGGCGATCGGCCTGATCGTGAGATCGCTGTCGGCGGGATGGCCGAGAAAGAAGCGCAGATCGATCGCCTCGGCGGCGAGGTCGATCCTGCGGTCCGAAAGCCGGAGCCTGAGATCGATCTTTGGATAGGCCTGCGCGAAGCCGGGCAGCTGCGGCGCGATCAGCCGCCGCCCGACCCCGAGCGGCGCGGCGACATGGATCGTGCCGCGCGGCGTCTCGGTGATCTCGGAGACCCGCGCCTCGGCCTCGTCGACCTTGTCGAGCACCTCGCGCGCGCCCTCGTAGAAGCTGCGCCCCTGCTCGGTGGGCGAGAGGCTGCGCGTGGTGCGCTGGAACAGGCGCACGCCCAGATGCGCTTCGAGCTGGCCGATCCGGGCCGAGGCGACGGCGGCCGAGATCCGCATGTCGCGGCCCGCCGCAGACATCGAGCCCAGCTCGTAGACCCTTACGAAGGTGCGGATATTGTCGAGATAGGCCACGGAACCCCCGTCATTGCGGCCCCGCCCTGTTATCGCGCCACGCCCGAGGGGGCCAGAGCCGGGGCGGGGACGAACTCAGGGCAGGATGCCCGGCCCGAGGATCATCAAGAGCAGCGGCACGGGCGCGGTGGCGAGCACGAGGGTGAGCAGCACCGGGGCGGAGCGGAACAGGCGGCTCAGCCCGGCGGCGATCAGGATGCCGCCGCCGCCGCCGATCAGCGAATTGCCCGGCAGGTTGATCAGCAGCGCCAGCAGCAGGTAGCGCCGCCGCAGCACCCAGCCCCGCGCCCAGCGCGGCACGCTGTCCTCCAGCCGGCGCAGCCGGGTGTCGGGATCGGTCTCGCGCAGCCGGCCCAGCGCCGCGGCGGCCCGGTCGAACCCCATGCGATCGATCGTCCGGCAGGTGCGGGGCGCGGCCAATGCGCGCCCGGCGGCATAGGCCAGAATCAGGCCCAGCGCCGTCGCGCCCCAGACGAAGGGCGCGGCGGTGGCGCCATGCGCCATCAAAAGCGCCAGCCCGATCTCGGCGCCGGGCACGAAGGGGATCGCCAGCACGACGGCATAGAGCAGCAGCAGCCCGGCCAAGGTGGCGCCGAGCAGGTCCATCCGCCCCTGCGCCGCCATTTCGGCGGCGAAATCGCGCAGCCAGAGGGCGAGCCAGAGATTGGCCGCGACGAGGATCACGACCAGCGCGAGGCGCAGGGCCAGTCGGGGCAGGGTGGCACGCATGGGCTCTCCGGGCGCCGCGAGGGGGGCGCGGCTTCCTCTATGCGCTCGGAAGATGAATCGCCAGTGTCCGCCTAGCCTGCGGCGACGACGATCCGCGTGCCCCATTCGGCGCAGCGCTGGGCCAGCGCCGCGGGCGGGGGCGCATCGGTGTAGAAGGCGTCGATCTCGCGCAGCGAGGCGATCCGCGCGGGCGCGGTGCGCGAGAACTTGGAATGATCGGCCACCAGTACGGTGCGGCGCGAGCGGCCCAGAAGGTTCTGGTTCACGCCGACCTCCTCGAGATCGAAATCGAGAAGGTCGCCGGTCTCGTCGAGCGCCGAGCAGCCGATCACCGCGAGGTCGAACTTGAATTGCTGGATGGTGCGGGTGGTGAGCGCGCCCACCAGCCCGCCATCCGAGCGCCTGAGCGCGCCGCCGGTGACGATCACCTGCGCCTCGGCGTTCTCGGCGAGGATCGTGGCGACGTTCATGTTGTTGGTGACCACCATCAGCCCGCGATGGCGCAACAGCGCCCGCGCCACCGCCTCGGTCGAGGTGCCGATGTTGAGGAAGATCGAGGCGTCGTCCGAGATTTCGGCGGCGCAGGCGGCGGCGATGGCGGCCTTGGCCTCGGGGTTGAGGCCGCGGCGATGCTCGTAGCCGATATTGGCGGTGCCCGAGGGCAGCACCGCGCCGCCATGCACCCGGTCGAGCCGCCCGGCCTCGGCCAGATCGCTGAGATCGCGGCGGATGGTCTGCAGCGTGACGCCGAAATGTTCGGCCAGCCCCTCCACCGTCACCCGCCCCTCGCGGCGCGCGATCTCGAGGATTTCCGGCTGCCTGAAGCTTTGCGACATCATCTCTCTTCCCTTGGCCGTGTTCCATAATGCGCGAAAATGCGCGCTATGCAACGCGGCCGCGTGGCGCATGGGCGCGGAATTGCCCTGGGGCAGGGGGCGAATGCGCTGAAACGGCGCTGTTGCCCGCCTTTTCCCGGTGCTTTCCGGGCCAATGAAGCCGCTTTGCCGCTCCGGCGTGGCCTTCAAAACGAACGAAAACGAAAAATCCATCTTGCCAAACGCGTCTCGAAGGGGGCAGGATCATGCTGCAACCGAACGCGGGGCGGGGAGGTCCACTTGTCTGCGATCCAGTCAACCGAAGGCGTGAGCGACCTTTTCGTCATCGGCGGCGGCATCAATGGCTGCGGCATCGCCCGCGACGCGGCGGGGCGCGGCCTGTCGGTCACGCTGGCCGAGATGGACGATCTCGCGCAGGCGACCTCGTCATCCTCGACCAAGCTGTTTCATGGCGGGTTGCGCTACCTCGAATATTTCGAGTTCCGGCTGGTGCGCGAGGCGCTGATCGAGCGCGAGACGCTTTTGCGCGCCATGCCGCACATCTCCTGGCCGATGCGCTTCGTGCTGCCCTATCACCCCTCGATGCGCTTCGAGAGCGAGACGCCGACCTCGAAGCTGCTGAGCACGGTGATGCCGTGGATGAAGGGGCGCCGCCCGGCCTGGCTGATCCGGCTGGGGCTCTTCATGTATGACCATCTGGGCGGTCGGAAGATCCTGCCCGGCACCCGCACGGTGGACCTGAAGAGCGACCCGGCGGGGGCGCCGCTCCGCCCCGATTTCGAGACCGCCTACGAGTATTCCGACTGCTGGGTCGAGGATTCGCGGCTCGTCGTGCTCAATGCCCGCGACGCGCAGGCGCATGGGGCGAAGATCATGACGCGGACCCGCGTGCTGCATGCCGCGCGCGAGGGCGACCTCTGGGCCGTCGAGGTCGAGGACCGCGAGACCGGGGCGCGGCGCATGCATCGGGCAAAGATGCTGGTCAATGCGGGCGGGCCTTGGGTCGGCAAGCTTCTGAAGGGCGCGATCGAGGTGGAGACGCGCGAGGGCGTGCGCCTCGTGCGCGGCAGCCACATCGTCACCAAGCGGCTCTATGACCACGACAGGTGCTATTTCTTTCAGGGCACGGACGGGCGGATCATCTTCGCCATCCCCTACGAGAGTGATTTCACCCTGATCGGCACCACCGATGCCGATCACCCCGACCCGTCGCAGCCCGCCGAATGCACGCCCGAGGAGCAGGACTATCTCTGTCGCTTCGCCAGTCGCTATTTCGAGCGCGAGGTGACGCGCGAGGACATCGTCTGGACCTATTCCGGCGTGCGCCCGCTTTATGACGACGGCGCCTCCTCGGCCACGGCGGCGACGCGCGACTACACGCTGACGGTGGATGCCACGGGCGGCGCGCCGGTGCTCAACGTCTTTGGCGGCAAGATCACCACCTATCGCCGCCTCGCCGAGAGCGCGATGGAGAAGATCGCGCCCTTTCTGGCCACGGAGAGGGGCGACTGGACCGCCGGCGCGCCGTTGCCGGGCGGGGATTTCCCGGTCGACGGGGTGGAGCCGCTGATTGCGGGGCTGATGGAGGATTACCCCTTCCTCGACGCCGCATGGGCGCGACGGCTGGTGCGCGCTTACGGCACCGAGGCGCGCGGCATTCTGGGGGCGGCGAGGTCGCCCGAGGATCTGGGCCGCGATTTCGGCGCGACGCTGCGCGAGGCGGAGGTCGCGTGGCTGGTGGAAAAGGAATACGCTCGGCACGCGGATGACGTGCTGTGGCGGCGATCGAAGCTGGGGCTGCGCCTGTCGGAAGACCAGGCCGCCGCCCTCGAGGACTGGATGCAGGGAGAGAGGGCCGCGCGGCACGGCTGAGGCCGGGCGACCCGGGAGGAATGACATGACGCTGACGCTGGAGGGCGTGTCGAAGCGGGTGGAGGGGCAGACCCATATCCACCGCACCGACCTCACGTTGCAAAACGGCACGATGAACGTGCTCTTGGGCCCGACCCTGTCGGGCAAGACCTCGTTGATGCGGCTGATGGCCGGGCTCGACGCGCCCTCCACGGGCCGCATCCTGTGGAACGGCGAGGACGTGACCGGCATGCGCGTGCAGGACCGCAAGGTGGCGATGGTCTACCAGCAGTTCATCAACTACCCGTCGATGACGGTCTATGACAACATCGCCTCGCCGATGCGGATCTCGGGCAAGTCGAAAGACGAGGTCGACGCGGCGGTGCGCAAGTCGGCCGAGATGATGAAGCTCACGCCCATGCTCGACCGCAAGCCGCTGGAGCTTTCGGGCGGCCAGCAGCAGCGCTGCGCGCTGGCGCGGGCGCTGGTGAAGGATGCGGGGCTGGTGCTTCTGGACGAGCCGCTGGCCAATCTCGACTACAAGCTGCGCGAGGAGCTGCGCGCCGAGATCCCCAGGATCTTCGAGGAGGCGGGCTCGATCTTCGTCTATGCCACCACCGAGCCCGAGGAGGCGCTGCTGCTGGGCGGCCATGTCGCGACGCTCTGGGAGGGGCGGGTGACGCAGTTCGGCCCGACGCCGGAGGTCTACCGCCACCCGGTGGATGCGACCACGGCGCGGGTCTTTTCCGATCCGCCGATGAACTTCCTGCCCTTCGAGAAGCGCGGGGCCACGCTGCATCTCGATGGCGGGCGCGAGGTGCCGGTCGCCGGCGCGCTGGGCGCGCTTCGCGACGGGCGCTACATGGGCGGCTTTCGGCCCAACCACATGGAGCTCGACCAGCGCGGCGAGGCCGACATCGCCTTCGAGACGCGTCTCGCGGTGACCGAGATCACCGGCTCGGAGACCTTCGTGCATCTCGATCATCACGGCGAACGCTGGGTCGGCCTGATCCACGGGGTGCGCAACCTGCGCCCCGGCCAGCCGCTCACCGCCTATCTCGACCCGGCGCATGTCTATGTCTTCGCCGAGGACGGCGCGCTCGTCGCCCCTGCTTCTTACGTGGAGGCCGCCTGACATGGCCAAGATCACGCTCGACAACCTCGCCCATTCCTACCTGAAGAACCCCTCCAGCGACGACGACTGGGCGCTCAAGGAGCTCAACCACGACTGGGTCGATGGCGAGGCCTATGCGCTGCTGGGCTCCTCGGGCTGCGGCAAGTCCACGCTGCTCAACATCATCTCGGGGCTGCTGCGGCCTTCGCGCGGGCGCATCCTGTTCGACGGGCATGACGTGACCGACGCGCCCACGGCCGAGCGCAACATCGCGCAGGTGTTCCAGTTCCCGGTGGTCTACGACACGATGAGCGTTGGCGAGAACCTCGCCTTTCCGCTGAAGAACCGCGGCGCCGATCCGAAATACATCGCCGAGCGCGTGAACGCGATCGCCGCGATGATCGGCATGGAAGACCAGCTCAGGCGCAAGGCGCGCGGGCTGACCGCCGACGCCAAGCAGAAGATCTCTCTGGGCCGCGGCATGGTGCGAGAGGACGTCAACGCGCTCTTGTTCGACGAGCCGCTGACCGTGATCGACCCGCACATGAAGTGGGAGCTTCGGACCCAGCTCAAGCAGCTGCACCATGATTTCGGCCACACCATGATCTACGTCACCCACGACCAGACCGAGGCGCTGACCTTCGCCGACAAGGTGGTGGTGATGTATGACGGGCGCGTGGTGCAGATCGGCACGCCGCAGGAGCTGTTCGAGCGGCCCGAACATACCTTCGTCGGCTTCTTCATCGGCTCGCCCGGCATGAACCTGTTCGACGCCGAGGTCTCGGGCGCGACCGCGACCGTGCAGGGCGCGGCGGTGCCGCTCGGGGCGGCCTATGCGCCGGTCGGGGGCCATGCGCAGATCGGCGTGCGGCCCGAATTCGTGCGGCTGCGGGCGGGCGGCGAGGGGCTGCCCGCGCGGATCACCCGCGTCGAGGATGTGGGCCGCCACAAGATCGTCCGGCTCGATGTCGGCGGCACGGCGGCCAACGCCATCCTCGACGAGGGCGAGCCCGTGCCGGCGGGCGCGGACCGGATCGTCTTCGATGCGCATGCGATCAATGTCTATGCCGATGACTGGCGAGTCGCGCCGCAGGGCGCGCAGGGGAGGGCCGCGTGATGAACAAGACCGTCAACCAGAAGGCCTGGTTTCTCGTCCTGCCGGTGCTGATCCTCGTCGGCTTCTCGGCGGTGATCCCGCTGATGACCGTGGTGAACTATTCCGTGCAGGACACCTTCGGCAACAACGTCTTCTTCTGGGCCGGGCTCGACTGGTTCCGCGACATGTTGGAGAGCGAGCGGATGTGGAACGCGCTGGGCCGCCAGCTCGTCTTTTCCGGCATCATCCTCGCGATCGAGGTGCCGCTGGGCATCTTCGTGGCGCTCAACATGCCGAAGAAAGGCTTCTGGGCCTCCTTCTGCCTCGTTCTGATGTCGCTGCCGCTCTTGATCCCGTGGAACGTGGTCGGCACGATCTGGCAGATCTTCGGCCGGGTCGATATCGGCCTTCTGGGCTACACGCTCGCCAAGCTCGGCATCTCCTACAACTACACGCAGGATTTCATCGCCGCCTGGGCCACCGTCATCGTCATGGATGTCTGGCACTGGACCTCGCTGGTGGCACTTCTGGCCTATGCCGGGCTGCAATCGATCCCCGACGCCTATTACCAGGCCGCCAAGATCGACCAGGCCTCGCGCTGGAAGGTGTTCCGCTTCATCGAGCTGCCGAAGATGGCGGGGGTTCTGATGATCGCGATCCTTCTGCGCTTCATGGACAGCTTCATGATCTACACCGAGCCCTTCGTCGTCACAGGCGGCGGACCGGGTAACGCCACCACCTTTCTTTCGATCGACCTCGTGAAGATGGCGCTGGGGCAGTTCGACCTTGGCCCCGCGGCGGCGTTCAGCCTGATGTACTTCCTCGTCATCCTGCTGATTTCCTGGGTGTTCTACACCGTGATGACCAATCTCGACAAAAGGGAGGGCCGGTGATGAGCGACGCGACTTCCGCCCCCGGCGCCGCCTCGATCCCCGGCGACGTCACCGCCGCGAGGCCGCGCGCCCGCACCCGCCGCCGGTTCCGGCCGAACGGCTCGGTGATCGTGATGACGCTCTACCTCGTCTTCCTGATGCTGCCGATCTACTGGCTCATCAACATGAGCCTGAAGACCAACACCGAGATCCTCGGGGCCTTCTCGCTCTGGCCGCGCGACCTGACCTTTGCCAACTACGCCAAGATCCTCACCGATCCGTCGTGGTACATGGGCTATGTCAATTCGATCATCTACGTGACGATGAACACGGTGATCTCGATCGCGGTGGCGCTGCCCGCGGCCTATGCCTTTTCGCGCTACAGCTTCATGGGCGACAAGCACCTGTTCTTCTGGCTGCTCACCAACCGCATGGCGCCGCCCGCGGTCTTCGCGCTGCCCTTCTTCCAGCTCTACTCCTCCGTGGGGCTGTTCGACACGCATATCGCGGTGGCGCTGGCGCATACGCTCTTCAACGTGCCGCTGGCGGTGTGGATTCTCGAAGGCTTCATGCGCGGCGTGCCGCGCGAGATCGACGAGACCGCCTATATCGACGGCTATTCCTTCCCGAAGTTCTTCGTGAAGATCTTCATGCCGCTGATCGCGAGCGGAATCGGCGTTGCCGCCTTCTTCTGCTTCATGTTCTCGTGGGTGGAGCTGCTGCTGTCGCGCACGCTCACCTCCGTGGATGCCAAGCCGATCGCGGCCACCATGACGCGGACGGTCTCGGCCTCGGGGCTCGACTGGGGCGTTCTGGCGGCGGCGGGGGTCTTGACCATCGTGCCGGGCGCACTCGTGATCTGGTTCGTGCGCAACTACATCGCCAAGGGCTTTGCCCTGGGCCGCGTCTGAGAGAGGGAGAGACGACATGGCATGGATGGCATGGACCGTTCCGACGGCGATCTTCTTTAGCACCATCGCGGCGCTTCTGGTGATCTTCACGGTGCTGGCGGCGCGCTGGCCCGAGACGCCGCGCAGCGGCATTCTGGGGATCGAGACGACGCGCGGCGACCGGCTCTTCATCACGCTTCTGGGCTCCGCCTTCATCAATCTCGCCTGGCTCGGCCTCACCGAGGCGGCGCAGCCCTGGGCGATGCTGGTCTGTCTCGTCTACGCCGCGGCGGTGTTCCGCTGGGTCTGACGGGAAGGTATGGCGCCGGCTCGGGAGGCGGCGCCTTTTGCATGGTTCGACAAATGGGAGGAAACCATATGAACCCGCTCTTGAAATCCACCACCGCGCTGGGCCTCGCGCTCGGCCTCATGGCGGGCCCCGCCATGGCCGACATGGAGGCCGCCCGCCAGTTCCTCGACGAGGAGATCGAACGCTCCGCTCTCAGCCGCGAAGAGCAGGAAGAGGAGATGCAGTGGTTCATCGACGCCGCCGCGCCGTTCTCGGGCATGTCGATCAACGTGGTCTCCGAGACCATCCCGACCCATGAATACGAAGCCACCGTGCTGGCCCCGGCCTTCACCGCGATCACCGGCATCGAGGTCACCCACGACCTGATCGGCGAGGGCGACGTGGTCGAGAAGCTGCAGACGCAGATGCAGTCGGGCGAGAACATCTACGACGCCTATGTCAATGACAGCGACCTGATCGGCACGCATTGGCGCTACCAGCAGGCGCGCAGCCTGACCGACTGGATGGCGAATGAGGGCGCGGAGGTCACCAACCCCAACCTCAACCTCGACGATTTCATCGGGCTGCAATTCACCACCGGCCCGGATGGCGAGCTCTACCAGCTGCCCGACCAGCAATTCGCCAATCTCTACTGGTTCCGCCACGACTGGTTCACCGACGAGAAGAACATGGCGGATTTCGAGGCCGAATACGGCTATCCGCTCGGCGTGCCGGTCAACTGGTCGGCCTATGAGGACATCGCCGAGTTCTTCACCGGCCGCGACCTGAGCCATATGGGCGTCGATGGCGATGTCTATGGCCACATGGATTACGGCAAGAAGGACCCCTCGCTCGGCTGGCGCTTCACCGATGCGTGGATGTCGATGGCGGGCATGGGCGACAAGGGCGAGCCCAACGGCCTGCCGGTCGATGAATGGGGCGTGCGCGTCAACGAGAACAGCCAGCCGGTCGGCTCCTGCGTCGATCGTGGCGGTGCGACCAACTCGCCTGCGGCGGTCTATGCGATCGAGAAATACGTCGACTGGCTGAAGGCCTATGCGCCGCCGGCCGCGGCGGGCATGACCTTCTCGGAATCCGGCCCGATCCCGGCGCAGGGCGAGATCGCCCAGCAGATGTTCATGTACACCACCTTCGTGCCGTCGCTGGTCGAGGAGGGCATCCCGGTCGTGAACGAGGACGGCTCGCCCAAATGGCGTCTCGCCCCCAGCCCGCATGGCGTCTACTGGGAAGACGGCATGAAGGTCGGCTATCAGGATGTGGGCTCCTGGACCATTCTCGACAGCACCCCGGTGGACGAGGCCAAGGCGGCCTGGCTCTATGCGCAGTTCGTCACCTCGCAGACCGTCGATGTCGAAAAGGCCCATGCCGGTCTGACCTTCATCCGCGAGAGCACGATCCAGCATGAAAGCTTCACCGAGCGCGCCCCGAGCCTGGGCGGTCTCGTCGAGTTCTACCGCTCGCCCGACCGGGTGCGCTGGTCGCCCACCGGCACCAACATCCCCGACTACCCCAAGCTGGCGCAGCTGTGGTGGCAGAACATCGGCGATGCCTCCTCGGGCGCGAAATCGGCGCAGGAAGCGCTCGACAGCCTGTGCGAGCAGCAAGAGCAGGTGCTCGAGCGGCTCGAGCGCGCGGGCATCCAGGGCGATCTCGGCCCGGTCATGAACGAGGAGCGGGATCCGCAATACTGGCTCGATCAGCCGGGCGCGCCCAAGCCCGAGCTCGAGAACGAGGACGAGGAGCCCGAGACCATCGCCTATGAGGAGCTGATCCAGTCCTGGCAGTGATCGCCTGAACCGCCGGGGCCGATGGCCCCGGCCCTTCGCGCCGCGGGCGGGTCCGTCCCGCCCGCGGCGCCCCCATTCCAGACACGAGCATCCGATGACCCACATCCTCGCCATCGACCAGGGCACCACCTCGAGCCGCGCCATCCTCTTCGACGCCGGGATGAAGATCGTCGGCATGGCGCAGGAGGAATTCCCGCAGCACTACCCCGACAGCGGCTGGGTGGAGCATGACCCCGAAGACCTGTGGCAAAGCACGCTGCGCGTCTGCCGCGCGGTGCTCGACAAGACCGGCGTCCCGGCCACCGGGATCGCCGGGATCGGCATCACCAATCAGCGCGAGACGACGCTGGTCTGGGAGCGCGAGACGGGACGCCCGATCCATAACGCCATCGTCTGGCAGGACCGCCGCACCGCCGCCTTCTGCCGCGACTGGCGCGAGCGGGGCGAGGAAGAGACCGTCACCGCCAAGACCGGGCTGATCATCGACCCCTATTTCTCGGGCACCAAGCTCAAATGGATTCTCGATCATGTCGACGGCGCGCGCGAGCGGGCGCGCAAGGGCGAGCTTCTGTTCGGCACCGTCGATACATGGCTGATCTGGAACCTGACCGGCGGCAAGGTCCACGCCACCGACGCCACCAATGCCTGCCGCACCATGCTCTACGACATCCATGAGGGGCGCTGGAGCAGCACCATCTGCGGCATGCTCGACGTGCCCATGGAGATGCTGCCCGAGCTGCGCGACTGCGCCGATGATTTCGGCACGACCGACGTCCTGGGCGGCGACATCCCGATCCTCGGCGTGGCGGGCGACCAGCAGGCCGCGACGCTGGGCCAGGCCTGCTTTGCGCCGGGCATGCTGAAATCGACCTATGGGACGGGGTGCTTTGCGCTTCTCAACACCGGCGAGACGCCGGTGCGCTCGACCCACCGGCTCTTGACCACCGTGGCCTACCAGCTGGATGGCAGGCCGACCTATGCGCTCGAAGGTTCGATCTTCATCGCGGGGGCGGTGGTGCAATGGCTGCGCGACGGGCTCGGCCTGATCGAACAGGCCTCCGAGACGCAGGGGATGGCCGAGGCCTCGGACCCGCAGCAGCGGGTGATCATGGTCCCCGCCTTCACCGGTCTGGGCGCGCCCTACTGGGACCCGGACTGCCGCGGCGCGGTGTTCGGGATCACCCGCAACACCGGCCCGAAGGAGATGGCCCGCGCCGCGCTCGAAAGCGTCGGCTACCAGACCCGCGACCTCCTGGAGGCGATGCGCGCCGACTGGCAGGGCGAGGGCGAGCGCGCGACACTCCGGGTTGATGGCGGCATGAGCGCCAGCGACTGGACCATGCAGTTCCTCGCCGACATCACCGGCGCGCCGGTGGACCGCCCCGAGATCACCGAGACCACGGCGCTGGGCGTGGCCTGGCTCGCCGGGATGCGGGCCGGGGTCTATCCCGACATGGACGGCTTCGCCGCGCGCTGGAAGCTCGACCGCAGCTTCGCGCCCGAGATGGACGAAGCCACGCGCGAGGCGGGCTACGCCGCATGGGGCCGCGCCGTTGCCGCGACCCGTTCGGCATGAGCGGCTTCGAGATCCTGACGGCAGGCCGCGTCACCTTCGGCCGGGGCCGGGCCGGTGAGGCCGCCGGGGCGATCCGTGCCCATGGCGCGCGGGTGCTCCTGCTGCGCGGCTCGCATCCGGGCGCCGACCGCCTCGCCGCCGATCTGCGGGGCCTTGGCGCCGAGGTCGAGGAAATCCGGCAGAAGGGCGAGCCGCTGCTTGATGATCTCGACGCCGTGGTCGCGCGGGGCCGCGACATGCGGGCCGAGGTCGTGGCGGCGCTGGGCGGCGGCTCGGTGATCGACATGGGCAAGGCGGCGGCGGCGCTGATCCCCGCGCCGGGCGGGGCGATGCACCATCTCGAAGTGGTGGGAGAGGGGCGTCCGCTCGAAGCCGCGCCCTTGCCCTTCGTGGCGCTTCCGACCACGGCGGGCACCGGCGCGGAGGTCACCAAGAACGCGGTGATCGGCGTGCCGTCGCATGGCCGCAAGGTCTCCTTGCGCGACGACCGGATGCTGGCCGATCGCGCCATCATCGACCCGGCGCTGACCGACGGCGCGCCGCGCGCCGTGACGCTGGCCTCCGGGCTCGACGCGGTGACGCAGGTGATCGAGCCCTACCTGTCGTGCCGCGCCACGCCCTTCACCGACGCGCTGTGCCGCGACGCGATCCCGCGTGGGCTGGCGGCGCTGGTGCGGCTGATGCAGGGCGAAGACCCGGGCGCGCGCGACGATCTGGCGCTGACGAGCCTGTTCGGCGGTCTGGCGCTTGCCAATGCCGGGCTCGGCGCGGTGCACGGCTTCGCCGGCGTGCTCGGCGGCCGGACCGGGGCGCCGCATGGCGCGCTGTGCGGGCGTCTGCTGCCGGGCGTGCTGCGCGCCAATGCCGACGCGGTGGCGGGGCAGGGGGGCGACATGACGCGCCACCGTGAGGTCGCGGGCTGGATCGGCGCGGCACTCGGCGCCAAGGACGATCCGCTCGACGCGCTGGAGGCCTGGATGGACGATCATGGCCTGCCCCGGCTCGGCCCGATGGGCGTCGATGCCGCGGAGCTGGCGGACCTCGCAGAAGCGTCGCGCGCCTCCTCATCCATGCGCGGCAACCCTGTCACGCTGCCGACCGAGACGCTGGAAGGGGTCCTGCGCGCCAGCCTCTAGCGGTGGCGCGGGAGGCACGGGCAAACGCTTTGTCGAAGAAGATGAACTTTTTTGCCCTCCCATGCGTTTTTGCTGTTGCGACTCGCAGGCCCCATCCCTAAATAGCCCCTCACCGGCGGCGCAGAGATGCAGCGTCGGGGACACATTCCGAAAGGAACTGGGCGGGGCGCCACAAGTTGGGGGCGCTCTGGTTTGGTTTTCTTCACGCTCTTTGACATTGATGATATCTGAAGAGATATGCGGGCGGCTTCGGTTCATTTCGATGGATCAACGTCTGTATGTCGCGCCGGTAGGGGCCT